>NZ_CP031598.1:1361293-2722586 GCF_008728195.1 Roseovarius indicus | reverse complement strand
ATCACAGCCGCTGATTTCAGTCATTTTGAAAGGATACGCGCGGGTGCGCCGCCCGGTAGCGCCCATTTCAATGTATCAAATAGATAATATGCGAGCCGGGTAGGACGGCCCCTACCCCCGCAGCGCCTGGTCGAGATCCGCCATCAGGTCGCCCGCATCCTCGATCCCCACCGACAGCCGCAGCAGGTTGCCGGGGATGCCCGTATGCGGCTCGATCGTCGCCCGGTGCTCGACAAGGCTCTCCACCCCGCCCAGCGACGTCGCCCGATGGATGAGCCGCATCCGCCCCGCCACCGCCAGCGCCTCCTCGGCGCCGCCCTTCACCAGCACCGACATCAGGTAGCCGAAGCCACCTTTCATCTGCGCCGCCGCCAGCCCGTGCGACGGATGATCCGGCAAGCCGGGGTACAGCACCCGCTCCACGCATTCATGCGCCGCCAATTCCTCGGCCAGCACCTGTGCGCTCCGGCACATCCGCTCCATCCGCAGGGGCAGCGTCCGCATCCCCCGCATCAGCAGCCACGCCTCGAACGGCCCCAGGATCGCGCCGGCCGCCTGCCGGTCGGCACAGATCGCCCGCCATGTCACCGTCCCGGCATCCCGGCACGACAACACGCCCGCCAGAACATCCGAATGCCCGTTGATCGCCTTCGTTCCCGAATGCATCGAGATATCGGCGCCCAGCTCCAACACCCGCGTCAGAACCGGCGTCGCCGCCGTCCCGTCCACCGCCAGCAGCCCGCCCCGGTCATGGGTCAGCTTGGCAATCGCCCCGATATCCGACACCCGAAGCCACGGGTTCGACGGCACCTCGATCCACACCAGGTCCGCCTTCTCCACCAGCGCCTTGCGGATGGCCAGCGGGTCGGCCGCGTCGACCTCCTCCAGCCGGATATTCCGCCGCGCGCAGAACTCCCTGACCCAGGCCGTCACACCCCAGTAGATGCCCGATTGCATGACCACCCGCGCGCCATCCGGCAAGGTCCGGAACAGTGCCGCCACCGCCGCCATCCCCGACGGGAACAGCCGCGTCTCCGCCGCGCCTTCCAGCTGCCGCAGCACCTCCTCGGCCTGCAACACCGTGGCATTGTGATCCCGCCCATAGCTGCCGCCCGACATGAGCGCATAGCTCTCATCCCGCCGGAACGTCGTCGCCGGCTGCACGCCCGGCACCACGCCGCCATGCTCGCCATCCACGGCCCCGGCCGCCCGCGCGGCAATCGTCGCCGGATCGAGAGGTTTGTCGTCACGCATCACTGGCCCTCCGTCTCAAGCGCCGCATCCACCGCCTGCAGCAACAGGTCGTTCCCCCGCGGCCCCAGGTGCACGTTGTCGATAAAGAGCGGCACGTCCTCCACCTCATGGTGACAGACCGTATCGTTACAGAAAAGCTCCGCCGGCGCGACATGCACCGCCCCGTTTTCCTCCGCGGCTTGCCGCACGGCCTCCACCGTCCGCCCCGTCCGGCTTTCGAACTGTTCCACCGTCAGGTTCAGCGGCTCCGACCCGAACCGCATCGTCCGCAGCATGGATTTCGGCACCGATGTCGGAAATTCCGGCACATGGTTGATCACGATCACCCGGTGCTTCTCCGCCACCCGTGCGACCGCCGCGCTCAGGCTCTCGGCGAACAGCGGGAAATTCTCCTCCGCCGCACTGCCATCCGGCCCCAGCAACGCCACCTGCCCCGACCGGTCACCGCGATGCCCATAACCTTCCGCATAGAACGACCACCGCGCGAAGAGAAACACATCCATAGGCGGCGCGCTCTCCAGGTACTCGAAAATCCGGTCATTGAAGGCAATGCAATCCGGCTTCGTCCCGGCCCCCGAAAGCGGCGCACAGGCCGCCTTGGTGATCATGTAGCCCGCTTGGTCATGCTCTTCGCCATAAGCATCGAACGCCTCGAAAGCCGAATTCGCCATGCTGTCACCCCAGAGCACGTAAGCAGGCTCTTCGCCCTCGACCCCCAGCGTGCAGAACGTCTCGGGGCTGTCCTGCCCCCAGCACGCATCCCACCCCGGGTGCACATTCATCACCTCGGCCTTCAACGCCTCCAGCCGCGCATCCTCGCCCGCGCCCGCCTTGCCGGGCTGGTACATCAGGTAAACCGCCAGCCCGAGCAGCACCAAAGCCTGCCCGGCGAACAGCATGTAGAGCCGCTTTTTCCCTTCACCCCGCACCGAAATCCGCCGCACCGGCATCTCGACGAAATGATACGACACCGCCCCCAGCGCCAGCGAAACCAGCACCAGCACCGCCCGGATCTCGTCGGTCAGCGTCACGCCATAGTACAGCGCCCCCACGATCACCGGCCAGTGCCACAGGTACGTCCCATAGGAAATCCGCCCGATATAGGCCATCGGCCGCACCGCCAGCGCTTTTGCCACCCAGCTATGCCCAGGCGCCGCGAACGCGATCAGCACCACCGTCCCCAACACGGGCAACACCGTCGCCCACCCGGGATACAGGTAGCTCGCATCGAGAAACTTCACCGGCACCACCACCAGCGCCAGCCCCACCAGCGGCATGAGCGGCAGCTTCGCCGGAATGAGCCTGTGATAGGTCACGAGGAAGATCAAGCCGCCCGCCGCCAGCTCCCACACCCGGAAGCTCGACGCGAAAAACCGCTCCTCCCGGTCATAGATCAGATCCCCCGAAAACAGCGTCAGCGCCAGCGACACCACGAACAGCACACTCAGCAGCCACGCAAACGTCACCCGGTTGCGGCGCGTCAGCAAAATGAGCATCGGCAGCACGATATAGAACTGCTCCTCAATCGACAGCGACCAGGTGTGCAGAAACGGGTTCTCATGCGCGGGCGTCGAGAAATATCCAACCGAATTCAAAAGGTTGTAGTTGTTCGTGAAGGTGATCGACCCCAGGAACCCATCCGCCACCACGCCCATCTCCGAGCGCAGGAAGAACGCGTTCGCCAGAAGCGCCGTCACCAGGAAACACAAGGCATAGGCCGTCGACAGCCGCCGGATCCGCCGCGCAAAGAACTCGGTCACCGAATAGGTGCCCGCCTCCAGCCGCATGTAGGTCTGCCCGCAGATCAGGTAGCCCGACAGCACGAAGAAGATATCGACGCCCACGAAGCCGCCCGTCATGTCCGGATACCCGACATGGAACAGCACCACGCTCAAGACGGCAATGGCGCGCACGCCGTCGAGTTCCCTGCGGTAGGCCAGATCGCTCATCTCGGTAATCTCACGCAGCTTCGCGGCCGAACAACCGCCCCGGCCCCCAGCCAACCGCCGGCTGCCCCGCCAGCGTCAGAAGCCGCCACAGCAGTGCGGAATTCGAGCTGATCACCGGAATACCCAGCTCCGCCTCGGCCGCATCGAGGATCCCGAAGGTCCGCAGATTGGTGCAACTGGTGAACACCGCCTCCACCCCCGGCTTCCGTGCCGCCTCGACAATCGCCCGCCGCGTGCTCGCCTCGGTGATCCGCGCCACCGTCCGGTCTTCCTTCTGGCCGAAACTGAAGTCGCTCACCGTCTCGACACCATGCGCCGCCAGCGCCTCGCGCATCGGCCCGGTCACCTCTTCCACGTAGGGCGTCACCATCGCGATCCGGCTCATCCCCAGTTCACCCAACGCGGCCACCACCGAACTCAGCGGATTGGTCACCGGCACGCCCGGATGCGCCATCTGCACCAACGCCTCGACCCTTTCCGACCCGATGATCGTCGCGCCCGACGTACAGGCATAGGCCACCCCGTCCAGCCCCTGCGGCAACAGTGCCGCGGTCGCCGTCATCTCGCCCGCCATGGTCGCCAGGTCCTCGGGCGTCACATCCGCCCTTGCCGGAATGCGCGTGTGCAGAAGGTTCACCTCCCGCCCCGCCAGCACCTGCCGCGCCTCGTATTCCAGCGTCTCGTCCGTGCTCAGCAGGATCAACCCCAGCCGCAGCCCCGCCCCGGCCCCCTGATCGAGTTCATACGTCATCCCGTCCCCTTCGACCGGCTAATCCGTGCCCTCCGGCCGGCTGATCGTGCCGCCGCACACCGCCGCGCGCACCCCCGTCGTGCCCGGGCCCGAGGTCGGCCGCCCCCTTGCCACGCGCACCGCGAGATAGGCAAACGCCTGCGCCTCCAGCATGTCCCCGTCAAGCCCGGCCGCCTCGACCGGCTCCACCGGGCAATCCAGCGCCACCCGCAACATTTCCATTAGCACCGGATTATGCCGCCCGCCACCCGTGACAAGCAAGCGCTCGGGCGGCTCCGGGCAATGCTCCATACCCCGCAGCACCGCGGCGGCACTCATCCCCGTCAGCGTCGCCACCGCATCGGCATCGCTCAACTCGTTCACCAATCCGATCATGTCGGAAAATTCGTTACGGTCCAGAGACTTGGGCGGCATTCTTGAGAAATACGCGTCGTCAAGGAACAACTCCAGCGCCCCGTCCTCCACATGCCCCCGCCGCGCCAGCGCGCCATCCTTGTCATAGGGCAGCCCCCGCCGCCGCATCATCACGTCATTGATCGGCGCATTCGCGGGACCGGTGTCAAACGCCAGCAAAGCCCCCTCCGCCTCCGGCCTGTCCTTGCGCGGGTCTACCCATGTCAGGTTCCCCACGCCCCCGAGGTTCAGGAAACACAAGGGCCGCTCCGCCCCGATCCACTTCGCACAGGCAAAATGAAAGAACGGCGCCAGCGGCGCCCCCTCGCCGCCCAATTCAACATCAGCGCTGCGAAAATCCCACACCACCGGCACGCCCAACGCCTCCGACAGCGCGGCGCCATCGCCGATCTGATACGTCCCCCGCTCCCGCGGCTCATGCGCCAGCGTCTGCCCGTGAAACCCCACCAGCTGCGCCCCCTCGAACCGCGACAACAGCTCGGCATGGGCCATCTGCACCACCGCCTCGGCCTCGGCCACATCCTCGCCCGGCCACTTGCCCAACGCCCCCGCCAGAACCGCCTGCTCGCCCTCCGAATAGCCCCGGTAATCCGACGCCCCGAAGGCAAAGATCTCCTCGCCATCGGTCTCGACCATCGCCGCGTCGACCCCGTCAAGCGACGTTCCCGACATCGCCCCGAGCGCCCATATGCGCCCCGCCTTCAACATGCTCTTTTCCTTCGCCCGAACCATGCCTATACATGCCGCGCGAAAAACCCGGGAACAAGCCATATGACCTACCACCCCAAATCGGACTTCATGACCATCATGATCGAGCGCGGCTTCCTCGCCGACTGCACCGATTACCAGGGCCTCGACGAGGCGCTGAGTGCGGGCGTGGTGCCGGCCTATATCGGCTTCGACGCGACCGCGCGCTCGCTTCACGTGGGCTCGCTCATCCAGATCATGATGCTGCGCTGGCTGCAGAAGACCGGCGGCAAGCCGCTGACCCTGATGGGCGGCGGCACCACCAAGGTGGGCGACCCCTCCTTCCGCGCCGACGAACGCCCGCTGCTCGACGATGCCGCCATCCAGGCCAATATCGACGGCATCCAGCAGGTCTTCGCGGCTTATGTCGACTACAACGACAGCCCCACCGGCGCGCTGATGCTCAACAACGACGAGTGGCTCAGCGACCTGAAATACATCCCCTTCCTGCGGGATATCGGCCGGTATTTCTCGGTCAACCGGATGCTCAGCTTCGAATCGGTGAAATCCCGGCTCGACCGCGAACAGTCGCTCAGCTTCCTCGAATTCAACTACATGATCCTGCAGGCCTACGACTTCCTCGAGCTGAACCGCCGCTACGGCTGCCTGCTCCAGATGGGCGGCTCGGATCAGTGGGGCAACATCGTCAACGGCATCGACCTCACCCGCCGGGTGATCGACACCGAGGTCTTCGGCCTCACCTCGCCGCTCCTGACCACGGCCGACGGCCGCAAGATGGGAAAAAGCGCCGATGGCGCGATCTGGCTCAATGCCGAGATGTGCTCGCCCTACCAGTTCTGGCAGTTCTGGCGGAACACGATGGATGCCGACGTGGGCCGCTTCCTCAAGCTCTACACCGAGCTGCCGATCGAGGAATGCGAGCGGCTGGGCGCGCTGGCCGGGTCCGAGATCAACGACGCCAAGATCATCCTCGCCAACGAGGTGACGACCCTGCTGCACGGGGCCGAGGCGGCACAGGCCGCAGAGGCCACCTCGCGCGAGGTGTTCGAAAAGGGCGGCGTGGGTGACGACCTGCCCACCGTGACGCTCACCGCTGCCGATATCGGCGAGGGCATCGCCAACACGGCGCTCTTCGTGAAGGCCGGGCTCAGCCCCTCCGGCAAGGAAGCCAAGCGCCTCTTCGCCAGCGGCGGCGCCAGCATCAATGACGAGGTGGTGAAAGAGCCGCGCCTGATGACACCCGACGAGTTTGCGGGAGACCTCAAGCTTTCCGCCGGCAAGAAGCGCCACGCCTTGGTGAAGATCGCCGGCTAACCAGTGACGGTGTCGGAATTTTCAAAAAATTCCGACCCGTTTTCTTTTCAAGAAAACGCCCCCACGCCCACCACCGCCACTCGGAATTTCCACAAATTCCGAGCCCGGAAAATACGCATTTTCCGGCCCCGTTTTCCGCGCGGAAAACGCCCCTAAACATCTCCGTTGACTCACCTCCAATATATCAATACTTCCTGATATATGGATAAGACTCACGCCCTCACCGCCTTCTCGGCCCTGTCCCAGCCCACAAGGCTCGACGTCTTCCGCCTGCTCCTCAAGGCGGGCGAAACCGGCATGGCCGCCGGCGAAATCTCCGACGCGCTCGGCGTCCGCCAGAACACCATGTCCGCCAACCTTTCCGTCCTCCATCAGGCCGGCCTCGTCCGGAATGAACGGCAAGGCCGCTCGATCCGCTACTTCGCCGATCTCGACGGCACGCGCGGCCTCTTGGGCTTCCTGCTCGAGGATTGCTGCGGCGGAAACCCCGACCTCTGCCAGCCCCTGATCTCCAAACTCGCCTGCGCCTGCTAAAGGAGGCCCCTCCAATGCCCGACGATCGCAAGAATGTCCTTTTCCTCTGCACCGGCAATTCCGCCCGCTCGCTCATGGCCGAAGCCATCATCGAACGCGAGGGCCTCGGCAAATTCCGCGGCTTCTCCGCCGGCTCCCAGCCGAAAGACGCGCCCCACCCGCGCACCATCGCCCTCCTGCAGCACCTCAACCACGACACCTCCGCCATCCGTTCCAAAAGCTGGGAAGAATTCGCAACGCCCGACGCCCCGCAGATGGATTTCGTCTTCACCGTCTGCGATCAGGCCGCGTCCGAGCCCTGCCCCATCTGGCCCGGCCAGCCGATGAGCGCCCATTGGGGCGTCCCCGACCCGGCCGCCGCCACCGGCACCGAGGCCGAGATTGCCTTCGCCTTTTCAGATGCTTACCGGATGCTCCGCAACCGCATCTCGATCTTCGTCAACCTGCCCATAGCCCAGCTCGACCGGCTCTCCCTCCAGAAAGAGCTCGACCGCATCGGCCAGACCCAGAACGACACAACCCCCGCCTGACCGCCAAGGATCCGACATGACCGACACAGAATTCTCCGCCAAGGACAGCGGCCTTGGCGTCTTCGAACGCTACCTCTCCGTCTGGATCGCGCTCGCCATCATCCTCGGCATCGCCATCGGCGCCATCGCCCCCGGCCTCGTCGAGGCCGTCGCATCGGCCGAGGTCGCCTCGGTCAACCTCGTCGTCGCCGTCCTGATCTGGGCGATGATCTACCCGATGATGGTCGGCGTCGACTTCAGCACCATCTCGGGCGTCGCCAGACAGCCCAAGGGCCTGATCGTCACGCTCATCGTCAACTGGCTGATCAAGCCCTTCACCATGGCCTTCCTAGCCGTCCTCTTCTTCGAGTACATCTTCGCGCCGTGGATTTCGCCGCAAGACGCCGCGCAATACACCGCCGGCCTCATCCTGCTGGGCGCCGCCCCCTGCACCGCCATGGTCTTCGTCTGGTCTCAGCTCACCCGGGGCGACGCCACCTACACCCTCATCCAGGTCTCGGTGAACGACATCATCATGGTCTTCGCCTTCGCCCCCATCGTGGCCTTCCTCCTCGGCGTCACCGACATCACCGTGCCGTGGCAGACGCTCGTCACCGCCACCATCCTTTACGTGGTCCTGCCGCTCGCCGCGGGCCTTCTCACCCGCCGCATCCTCGGCTCGAAACAGGCGATCGACGCCTTCACCGCCCGCATCAAACCGTGGTCAATCATCGGCCTCATCGCCACCGTGGTCATCCTCTTCGGGCTTCAGGGCGAGCTGATCCTCGCCAACCCCTTCGTCATCGCCCTCATCGCGGTGCCGATCCTGATCCAGAGCTACGGCATTTTCGCGCTGGCCTATGGCGCGGCCTACGCCCTGCGCGTGCCGCACCGCATCGCCGCCCCCTGCGCGATGATCGGCACCTCGAACTTCTTCGAACTGGCCGTCGCCGTGGCCATCAGCCTCTTCGGCCTCAACTCCGGCGCAGCCCTGGCCACCGTGGTGGGCGTGCTGGTCGAGGTGCCCGTGATGCTCTCGCTCGTGGCCTTCGCCAACCGCACGCGTGCGAAGTTCGCCTGACCGCCATGGCCGTCGTCATCCACCACAACACCGCCTGCGGGACGTCGCGCAACGTCCTGCAGATCATCCGCGACGCAGGCTATGACCCAACCGTCATCGACTACCTCGAGACCGGCTGGACCCGCCCGCAGCTCCTCGCCCTCTTCGCCGCGGCCGGCCTCACCCCGCGCACCGCGCTGCGCACCACAAAATCCCCGGCCGAGGAGCTGGGCCTCCTCGACCCTGCGGTCAGTGACGATACCCTCCTCGACGCCATGCTCACCTACCCCGTGCTCGTGAACCGACCCATCGTTTGCACCCCCAAGGGCGTCCGCCTCTGCCGCCCCTCGGAAACCGTGCTCGACCTGCTGGAAACCTGGCCCCAGGGCCCCTACACCAAGGAAGACGGAGAGCTCATCCTGACCACCGAAGGAACCCGCCTTGCCTGACAATACCACCCCGAACCTCGTGAGCTCCGCCTTCGAACCCATTGACGAGATAAAACTTTTCCCATCCGAGCACCCCACCCACGCGCCCCGCATCCTCCTCCTCTACGGATCCCTGCGCAAACATTCCTATTCCCGCTTCGCCGCCGAGGAAGCCGCCCGCATCCTCACCCGCCTCGGCGCCGAGTGCCGCACCTTCAACCCCTCTGGCCTGCCGCTGCCCGACGACGCCGACACCACGCATCCCAAGGTGGCCGAGCTACGCGACCTCGTCATGTGGTCCGAGGGCATGGTCTGGTCCACCCCCGAACGCCACGGCTCCATGACCGGCATCATGAAAACGCAAGTGGACTGGATCCCGCTGGCCCCCATCGGCGGCATCCGCCCCACGCAAGGTAAAACGCTGGCGGTGATGCAGGTCTCCGGCGGCTCGCAAAGCTTCAACGCGGTCAACCAGTTGCGCATCCTCGGCCGCTGGATGCGCCTTCTCACCATCCCCAACCAGTCCTCGGTCGCGAAAGCCTGGGACGAGTTCGACGAAAACGGCCGCATGAAACCCGGCCCGTTCTACAACCGCCTCGTCGACGTGATGGAAGAGCTGATGAAATTCACCCTGCTGACCCGCGGTCAGAGCGGCTATCTCACCGACCGCTACTCCGAACGGGTGGAAAGCCTGGAAGACCTGTCGAAACGGGTAAACATGCCGAAAGCCACCGGCGGCTAACGCGCGTCGAGCGCCTCCTGCAACAGCCCGCGCACCATGTCGCGGTCCACGCCCGAGGTCACAAAGGCGTCCCCGATCCCGCGCGCAAGGATGAACCGCAGCTTGCCATCCACCACCTTCTTGTCCTGCGCCATCAGGTCGAGCAACCCATTCGCATCCGGCAATTCCCCCGGAATATCAGACAGATCGACCTTCATCTTCATGTCGCGCAAATGCGCACGAACCCGGCTCGGTTCCTCCTGCGAACACAGTCCCATGCGCGACGACAGCTCGAACGCCAAGGCACAGCCAATCGCCACCCCTTCGCCATGCAACAGCCGGTCGGAATACCCCGTCGCCGCCTCCAGCGCATGACAGAAGGTATGGCCTAGATTGAGCAACGCCCGGTCGCCCTGTTCCGTCTCGTCCCGCACGACAATCTCGGCCTTCATCTCGACCGATCGCCGCACCGCGTGAATCCTTGCCGCCTGATCCCCGCCGGCAGCAGATGAACCTTGCGTCTCAAGCCATTGAAAGAACTCCGAATCCCCCAACAGCCCGTATTTGACAACCTCGCCATAGCCTGCCAGGTAATCCCGCTCCGTCAGCGTCGACAACACGTCCGTATCCGCCAGAACCAGCGATGGCTGGTGAAACGCCCCGATCAGGTTCTTGCCCTGCGGCGCGTTGATCCCGGTCTTGCCGCCCACCGAACTGTCGACCTGCGCCAGCAGGCTCGTCGGCACCTGCACGAACCGCACGCCCCGCCGCAGCACGGCCGCCGCGAAGCCCACCAGATCGCCGATCACGCCCCCGCCCAACGCCACGACCACGTCGCGCCGCTCCACCTTCTGCTCCAGCAGCCATTCCACCGTCCGCTCGAACTGCGGCCAGCCTTTCGTGCTCTCCCCGGCCGGCAATGTCAGCGAAACGGCGGAAATCCCCTCCGCCGCCAGACCGGCCTCCAATGCCTTCAAATGCAGCGGCCCCACGTTCTCATCCGTGACGATCGCCACCCGCTTCCGCGCCAGCAACGGCCCCACCAACGCCCCCGACCGCGCCAGCAAACCGGGGCCAACGTGAACGTCATAGGCCCGCTCGCCCAGGGGCACATGCACGATCTCGGTCATTCGATCTCCTCCAGCACATCCGGCCGCGTCAGCAACGTTTCCACCACCTTGCCGGCCATCGTCTCGATGGCATAATCCGACCGCGCCTTCACCGAAAGATCGGCCGTCGCATAAACAGGCACACGCGCCTCATAGAGCGCCTTCAGCGTGGCATGAGGTTTATCCGTGCGCAGTAACGGCCTGGTATCCTTGTGTTTTACCCGGTTCCACAACAGCGGCAACTCGGCATCCAGCCACACCGACACGCCCTTTTCCGAAATCAGCGCCCGGTTCCGCTCCGACAGGAACGCGCCACCCCCGGTCGACAGGATCCCCCGCCGGTTTTCCAACAGCCGGTTGATCACCTGCGTCTCGCGGTCCCGGAAAAAGGATTCGCCGTCACGGGCGAAAATCTCGGCAATCGACATGTTCGCCGCCTGCTCGATCTCGGCATCCGAATCGAGGAAAGGAACCTCCAGCCGCGCGGCAAGCGCTTTTCCGACCGCGGTCTTGCCAGCCCCCATCATACCCACCAGAACCACGGTCTTGTGTAGTTTCCAATGCCTTACGGCGGCCAATGCTCGGCGCTCCCCTGCCAATAACCAAATCGTTTGCACTGAATGACGTGATCTTGTTCAAAAGGCCAGCTATAAAGTCGACAACGAACAGACCTACGAGCAAGAGGCAAAATGGCGCGCCTGATCAAGTGGCTTTTCTACCTGGCCGTGTTGGCCTTCCTGGCCCTCGTGGCCTACGCCTATATCGGGCCGTTCTTCGGCGCGGATTTTTCTCCGCCCGAGGAAGAGATACGTCAGGAAATCATTCTTGAGACCGAATAGCCTCTCCCTCGCCGTCCTGCTGACACCGGGGCTGGCGCTGGCGGAGGAGCCGCTTTCGGCCATCGACTGGCTCAACCAGCCGGCCCCGGTCAGCGTGGCCCAGCCGCTGCTGCAACCGCTGGTGAACCCGCCGGTGACCGAAGGCGTCACCGTGCCCGACGTCACCGTCATGGCGCTCGACGACGTGCAGCCCGACGCGGTGGGCCTGCTGCCCTCCAGCACCACGGGCCTGCCCGCCTCGCTCTGGCAGGCCAGCGCCACCGACACGATCGTGGCCCAGATGTCGCGGCTGGGCGACACGCCCCTGCCGGCGATCCAGGCGCTCTACTACACGCTGCTGCTGGCCGAAGCCGAACCGCCCGCCGACGCCGCCGAGAATGCCCGCTTCCTGCGCGCCCGGCTCGACGCGCTGCGCAAATACGGCGCGGTCGACGCGGCGCTGGCACTGGTGGAGCGCGCGGGGGCCGACACCCCGCTCCTCTTCGACGCGTGGCTCGACCTCGCGCTTCTGAAGGGCACCGAGGATGACGCCTGCCGCGCCCTCGCCGACACCCCCGACCTGTCGGACAGCTACGCCAAGCGGATCTTCTGCATCGCCCGCGCCGGCGACTGGTCGACCGCGGCCCTCACCTACGACACCGCCAACGCCATCGGCGCGCTCGACGCCCACGAATCGGCGCTGCTGGCCCAGTTCCTCGACCCCGAGTTCGCCGAGGCGAACGAGATGCCGCCGCCCCGCACCATGACCCCGCTGCTGTTCCGCCTCTACGAGGCCAGCGGCATGCCCCTGCCCACCCGCAACCTGCCGCGGGAATATGCCGTGGCCGACCTGCGCGGCACCATGGGCTGGAAGGCCGAGGTCGAGGCGGCCGAACGCCTCGCCCGCACCGGCGCCCTGCCCGCCAACCGCCTGCTCGGCCTCTATACCGACCGGCGGCCCGCCGCATCGGGCGGGGTCTGGGAACGGGTCCGCGCGGTGCAGGAATTCGACGCGGCGCTCGAATCGAACGACCCCAAGGCCATAGCCGAAGAGCTGCCCGAGGTCTGGCGCCTGATGCGCGCCAACGACCTCGCCGTCGTCTTCGCCACGCTCTACGGCGAACGGCTCGCCGCGCTCGACCTGCCCGCCGCCGCCGATCTCGCCCACGAGATCGCGCTGCTCTCGCCGGTCTACGAAAGCGCCGCCCGGGCCACGGGCCCCCGGACCCGCCGCCTCGACTTCCTCGCCGGGGTCGCCAAGGGCGCACCCGACGAGGCCGGCGCCGCCGCCGGCACCGAATCCGCCATCGCCCGCGCCTTCGCCGCCACCGAGGTGCCCCCCGACCATGCCGGCCCCCTGAACGAGGGCCGCCTCGGCCAGGCCATCCTCGCGGCCGCCATGCAGCTTCAATCCACCCGGCCGGGCCAGATGCGCGACCTGGAATCCTCGCTCGCCACGCTCCGCATCGTCGGGCTGGAAGACGTGGCCCGCCAGGCGGCCCTCCAGATCCTCCTCCTGTCGGAGGCGGGATGACCCCCGGCCGCGGCTGGATCGAGCCCTTTCTCGAAGCGCGCGCGGCGGAGCTGGGGGCAGCGGCCAACACGCTCGCCGCCTACCGCCGCGACCTCGACGATTTCACCGGCTGGCTCGACCGCAAATCCCTCGGCCTCGACAGCGCCACGCAAACCGACATCGAAACATACCTCGTCGACCTCGACGCCCAGGGGCTGGCCACCGCCACCCGCGCCCGCCGCCTCTCGGCCATCCGCCAGCTTTATGTCTTCGCCTTCGAGGAACGCCTGCGCGAGGACAACCCCGCCGCCCGCATCAAGGGGCCGGGCCGCTCCCAACGCCTGCCGAAAACCCTGTCGGAATCCGATGTCGACCACCTGCTCGACGCCGCCCGCCGCGTCGGCCGGAATGACCCCGACCGGGCCCGCAACACCTGCCTGATGGAACTGCTCTACGCCACCGGCATGCGCGTCACCGAACTGGTCTCGCTGCCGGTCTCGGCGGCGCGCGGCGACCCGGAAATGCTGCTCGTCCGCGGCAAGGGCGGCAAGGAACGCATGGTCCCCCTCTCCGCCCCCGCCCGCACCGCGCTCACCGACTGGCTCGCCCTCCGCGACCGCGCCGAAGATGCCGCCCGCGCCGAGGGCAAACCCGCCTCCGCCTTCCTCTTCCCCTCGCGCGGCAAGCTCGGCCACCTCACCCGCAACCGGTTCTACCTGCTGGTCAAGGAAATGGCCGTCGCCGGCGGCGTCTCTCCGGCCAAGGTCACGCCCCACACGCTGCGCCACGCCTTCGCCACCCATCTGCTGGCCCACGGCGCCGACCTGCGCGCCATCCAGGTGCTGCTGGGCCACGCCGATGTCGCCACGACCGAGATCTACACCCACGTGCTCGACGAACGCCTCCGGTCACTGGTCGAAGACCACCACCCGCTGGCCAAGGCCGCCGCCGCCCGCACCAAGGGGGAGCCCCCGGCAGGCGACTAAACCGCACCATGGCGTACATTGCGACCCGATGATCCCTTGAACGCTGTCCGCCAAAACCCCATAACCCGAGAGGCTTTAAGGAAAACGACCTGAATGGAACCCTCATCTTCGCTGCTCGACGCCGCCTTCTGGATCACGGGCACGTCTATCCTCGCCCTCCTCGTCCTCTCGGCCTTCTTTTCGGGCAGTGAAACGGCCCTCACGGCCGCCTCCCGCGGCAAGCTGCGCGCCCGCGCGGACAAGGGCGAAAAGGGCGCCGCCAAGGCGCTCGAGATCACCGAGGACAATGAACGCCTGATCGGCTCCGTCCTGCTGGGCAACAACCTCGTCAACATCCTCGCGGCCTCGCTCGCCACGGCACTCTTCACCCGCATCTTCGGAGAAAGCGGCGTGGCACTCGCGACCCTCGTGATGACCCTCCTCGTGCTGATCTTCGCCGAGGTGCTGCCCAAGACCTACGCCATCACCAACGCCGAGGCCGCGGCCGCCCGCACCGCGCCCATCATCACGCTGGTCATCTCCATCTTCTCCCCCGTCGTCTCGGCGGTCCGCGTCTTCGTGCGCATGGTCCTCAGCCTCTTCGGCGTCAAGATCGACCCCGACAGCCACATCCTCGCCGTGCGCGAGGAAATCGCCGGCGCGCTCTATCTCGGCCATTCCGAAGGCGTCGTCGAAAAGGAAGACCGCGACCGTATCCTCGGCGCGCTCGACCTCGGCGACCGCGCGGTGGAAGAGATCATGCTCCACCGCTCCGGCATCGAGATGATCGACGCCGAGCTCGAGCCGCAGGCGATCCTCGACCAGTGCCTCAAAAGCAGCCACACCCGCCTGCCCGTCTACCGCGACGACCCCGACAACATCATCGGCGTCGTCCACGCCAAGGACCTCCTGCGCGCCATGTACAAGCTGGTGACCGAAGGCGGCCTGTCGGACGAGGTGCTGAAGAATTTCGACATCACCGACGTGGCGATGAAGCCCTATTTCGTGCCCGAAACCACCACGCTCGACGACCAGATGCGCCAGTTCCTGCGCCTGCGCACCCATTTCGCGCTGGTGGTCGACGAATACGGCGTCCTGCAGGGCCTGATCACCCTGGAAGACATCCTCGAGGAAATCGTGGGCGAGATCGCCGACGAGTTCGACCCCGACGCCGACCACCCGATCCGCCGCAGCGACGACAACCAGTTCCTCGTCGACGGCGCCATGACGCTCCGCGACCTCAACCGCGCCACCGACTGGAACCTCCCCGACGACGAGGCCAACACCGTCGCCGGCCTCGTCATCCACGAGGCCCAGATCATCCCCGAGGTGAACCAGGTCTTCAACCTCCACGGCTTCCGCTTCGAGGTCATGGCCAAGGACGGCAACCGCATCACCAAGCTGAAGATCCGGAAGTTGTAGAGGCGGTGGGTCGAAGCCGCACGCGGAACCAACGCAAGTCGCGCTTTTACGCTCAGGGGTGCGGCTCACGTACTTGGTAGCCGTATTGGTTCAATCGGCGGCGAGCGCGCTTCAACTCATCAGCCGTGAAGAGCTCCTGCCACTCTCGTGTTTCGAGCACCATCGCCTCAACGGTCAAGTCGAGACGACCAAGTTCGTAAAGAGCGGTATAACCGTCGCTTGGCTGCGGAGAATTAATGAGTGTCTTTGCGGTTGCCAGCCCGCCCCTTTCAGTGATCATGCGAAGAAAGATATTGGCGGGGTATCCTGCCTCCTCTTTCGCGCGCTTGTAGATATTGAACATTGCCTGATCGAAAGTCATTGGGCACCTCTCTGGCAATGAGAGGTTATCCATAAACAAGGTTTCAAGCAATCGACTGCCAAGCACCGATGCGACGGGACGCCGATTCGATCTTCCAAGCATGATCGGCATAGTTTATCGCCGCCGTTGGAACGTCGCCCCATGTGACGATAATTGTTTTTTGCTCGGCGCGGGTCATCAAAACCCTCACGGCTGACACGCGTTTGACCCCAAGCCCGAAGGCGCGATATCTCGGCATCGAAGCGCACCGGCCCGAGCGGGGCTCCCCTTGGTCACCATAAAGCGATCCCTTTCCCTAACCAGATCGCCCCGTCCCGACAATTTTTCCATTGGGCCCGGTCCTATTTGCATGCCATTGTATGCCCGAGCGGAGGACAAGCGGAGGAGCGCAACGTGGTGGAACGTATCGAAAAGCATGGCCTGCAGGTGGCCGCCGAACTGGCCCGGTTCGTCGAGGACAAAGCCCTGCCGGGCACCGGAGTCGCGGCCGATGACTTCTGGTCCGGCTTCGCCGCCCTCGTCACCGACCTCGCGCCGAAGAACAAGGCCTTTCTCGACCGGCGCGACGAGCTGCAAAGCCAGATCGACGAGTGGCACATCCGCCACCGCAACCAGCCGCACGACCACGAGGCCTACAAGCAATTCCTCTCCGAGATCGGTTACCTCGTCGAAGACGGCCCCGATTTCGAGATCGAAACCACCAATATCGACCCCGAGATCGCCCTCGTCCCCGGCCCCCAGCTCGTCGTGCCGATCACCAACGCGCGCTACGCGCTCAACGCCGCGAACGCCCGCTGGGGCAGCCTCTACGATGCGCTCTACGGCACCGACGCCATGGGCACGCCCCCGCCCCCGGGCGGCTATGATCGCGGCCGCGGCGCCCGGGTCGTGGCCCGCGCCCGCGTCTTCCTCGACAGCTTCTTCCCCCTCGACGGCACCAGCCACGCCGATGTCCGCCGTTACCACGTGCAGGACGGCGCCCTGCTTGTCGATGACCGCCCCCTCGCCGACCCCTCGAAATTCGCCGGCTACCGCGGCAACCCCAAAGCGCCCGACGCGATCCTGCTGCGCAACAACGGCCTGCATGTCGAACTGATCTTCGACCGCGCCCATTTCATCGGCTGCCGCGATCAGGCGCTGCTGGCCGATGTCCGCATCGAAAGCGCCGTCTCGGCCATCATGGATTGCGAGGATTCCGTCGCCTGCGTCGATGCCGAGGACAAGGTGCTCGCCTATTCCAACTGGCTGGGCCTGATGCAGGGCACGCTGGAAGCCAAGCTCGACAAGGGCGGCAAGTCCCTCACCCGACGCCTCGCCGACGACCGAAGCTTCACCGCCCCCGACGGCAGCGCGCTGACCCTCAAGGGCCGCGCGCTGATGTGGATCCGCAACGTCGGCCACCTGATGACCAACCCCGCCATCCTCGACGCCCAGGGCAACGAGATCCCCGAGGGCCTGATGGATGCCGCGATCACCACGCTCATCGGCATGCACGACCTCACCCGCGACAGCGGCAACTCCGTGCACGGCTCGATCTACATCGTCAAACCCAAGATGCACGGCCCCGACGAGGTCGCCTTCACCGACGAGATCTTCACCCGTGTCGAAACCTTCCTCGGCCTGCCGCAATACACCGTCAAGATCGGCGTGATGGACGAGGAACGCCGCACCTCCGTCAACCTCAAGGAATGCATCCGCGCCGCCAAGCACCGCGTCGCCTTCATCAACACCGGCTTCCTCGACCGCACCGGCGACGAGATCCACACCAGCATGGAAGCCGGCCCCTTCAGCCGGAAGGATTTCATCAAGCGCAAGGCCTGGATCGGCGGCTACGAGAACCAGAATGTCGATATCGGCCTCGAATGCGGCCTTTCCGGCAAGGCCCAGATCGGCAAGGGCATGTGGGCCATGCCCGACAAGATGGCCGCGATGATGGAACAGAAGATCGAGCACCCCAAATCCGGCGCCAACTGCGCCTGGGTGCCCTCGCCCACCGCCGCCACGCTGCACGCCCTGCATTACCACATGGTCGACGTCTTCGCCGTACAGGATCAGCTCAAGGCCGGCGGCCGCCGCGCCTTCGTCGACACGCTGCTCGACATCCCCACCGCCAGCTACCGCAAGTGGTCCGACGAACAGATCGTCAAGGAGGTCGAGAACAACGCCCAGGGCATCCTCGGCTATGTCGTCCGCTGGGTCGACCAGGGCGTCGGCTGCTCCAAGGTGCCCGACATCAACGACGTGGGCCTCATGGAAGACCGCGCCACCTGTCGGATCAGCTCGCAACACATCGCCAACTGGCTGCATCACGGCGTCATCAGCCATGACGCGGCGATGGCCGCCATGAAGAAGATGGCCGAGGTGGTCGACCGCCAGAACGCCGACGACCCCGCCTACCGGCCGATGGCCCCCGATTTCGACGGCATCGCCTTCCAGGCCGCCTGCGACCTCGTCTTCAAGGGCCGCGAACAACCCTCGGGCTATACCGAACCGGTCCTCCACCAACGCCGGCTGGAATTGAAGGCGTCGCAAGCCTCCTGACCTTTCGGGGCACGCCCCGGCCCGCCGGGGCGCGCCGCTGGTCTGCCGCGCCGCCTTGGCTGCACCCAGCAGAAGAATGCGGCTCGACGAAATCGCCTTCCGGCCTTACGCTACGGAAACCCGTAACAGTATGCCAGTCACGGAAGGTCCCGCCTTGCCCCGTGTTGACCGACACGCCCTGTTGTTACCCGACAGCCCCCGTGCGCCGCGGGTCCGCCCTGCCCATGCGAATGGGTAATCTCATAAATCGCCTGCTGCTGCGGTTCGCCGATGATCGCCTCGAAAAGGAATTCGCCCGGGATTACGTCGAACGCTTCGTGCCCCAGCTTCAGGTCGCCCTGGGCCTGACCTTCATTGTCCTGATTAGCGATATCGCCGTCGACCGCTATCTCTACGCCACCGAATCCCTGCGCGCGAACTACGTCCGGGGCTTTGTCGTTCTGCCCTGTATCGCGCTGGCCCTCGCCCTGACCTTCGTCCGCTTCGTCCGCGCCTACCTGGAGCTGCTGTTCTCCGTTATCATCCTGATCGGGTCGGCGGGGCTGTTCTGGGCCCTGCTGCTTCTCGACCGGGATGGCGGGCTCGGCCTGACATCGGGCGCCGGCATCATCAACTACGTGTTCGTCATCCTGCTGCTCTTCCTGATTTCCGGGGTCCGTTTCGAAATCGCGCTCTGGACGGGGGTCCTCGTCACCGGCGTGTTCCTCTGGTTCGCCGCCCATGACGGTGCCCTGCAAGACACCGAATTCTATGCCTACAGCTATCACATCGCCTCGATGTTCCTGCTCAGCGCGTTTCTCGGCTACTGGCGCGAATGGTTCGTGCGGCTGGTCTACCAGTTCAACGTCAAGCTCGACCACGAACGCGCCCGCACCGAAAGCATGCTGCACGAGCTGATCCCCGAACGGATCGTCACCGCCCTGAAAACCCGCACGCCGCCCATCGCCGAACCGATCGGCGAGGCCACCGTGATCTTCGCCGATATCCATGGCTTCACCGGCCTGACCAACCAGCTGGGCCCCGAACACCTGCTCGAGGTGCTCGACAAGCTGTTCGGCGCCTTCGATTCCGCCACCGACGCCCACAAGATCGACAAGGTGAAGATCATCGGCGACTGCTACATGGCCGTCTCTCCCTCCACC
Organism: Roseovarius indicus; assembly: GCF_008728195.1. Lineage (NCBI taxonomy): Bacteria > Pseudomonadati > Pseudomonadota > Alphaproteobacteria > Rhodobacterales > Roseobacteraceae > Roseovarius > Roseovarius indicus. Next base: position 2,703,073 of record NZ_CP031598.1, on the reverse strand, counting down.
TCGGGCAAGGACGCGGCCTTTCGCGCCATCGAATGCGGCATGCTCTGGCAGGACTCCACGAAGGCGATCGGCGATGCCCTCGATATCCCCCTCGAGCTGCGCATCGGGGTGCATACCGGCTCCATCATCGGCGGCGTCATCGGCTCGCGGCGCTGGGCCTATGATTACTGGGGCAACACCGTCAACATCGCCAGCCGCATCCAGACCGCGGCCGATCCCGGCGAAATGCTGCTCTCGAAAATCACCTACAATCGCATCCGGCCCGATATCGGCGACCTGCCCAGCCGCGAGGTCGACCTGCGCGGCATCGGCAAGATGACCTGCTACAGCTACTAGCCGCCTGACCTACCGCCGCGGGATCTCCGCCTCCGCCTGGATCAGCCAGACGCCATCGGTGCCCTTCACCGCCACCAGCATAACGTCCGAGCCGGTGCCGTCCGACAGCACCGCCTGGCGCGAATAGGCCATCCACCCCGATACCGTGATACTGCGCACATGCAGCGACCACTTCTTCACGCCGACCAGAAACAGCTCGTCATGCAGATCCCGGATCGCCGCCCGCCCCCGCACCGGCGCCATGGCGCTGGCCACGTATTCGGCATCCTCGGCATAACAGGCGGCGCAAGCGCCCGAATCCCCGCTCTGCAAAGCCGCCTCGTAGCGTTGAAACAGGTCCATCAGGTGGTCATGGTCTGACATCACGAGCTCCCCACGGTACGCTGGATACCATTGCCCATGGTGAATTCCCGGCCCGCACCTGTCTACGAAAATTTACACTTTCTCGTGACGCCCCGACCGATACCGCGCCTCCCTTCAGCGCTCCCGGTCGTTCAATACCGCAGGCCCCAGCCCCTCGGGATAGGTATCCGCCTTGATCGCCCCGCGTTCCCCCTCGGGTTTCGGCGGCCCGGTGGTGGTGTCGCGCCGCGTCTGGTGCTCGATCTCGGCGTTCAGCTTCGCCCCGGCCAGCACGATGAACGACGACAGCCACAGCCATGTCAGCAGGATGATCACCCCGCCCAGCGTGCCATAGGTCTCGTTGTAGCTGGCGAAATTCTGGGTGTAGAGCGAGAACCCGATCGTGCCGATCATCCACAGGATCATGGCCACCACCGCGCCGGGGCTGATCCACCGCCACCGCGCCGGCGTGCGCGCCGGCCCGAACCGGTAGAGCACCGCCAGCCCCAGGATCGCCAGCACCGCCAGCACGGGCCATTGCAGCCAGGTGATCGCCGTCTCCATGGCCCCCGACAGGCCCAGGAACCCGACCACCGCCGGCAGCACGATCATGAAGACAAGCGCCGTCAAGAGCCCCACGATGATCACCACCGTCAGCGCCACGCCGGTGGCATAAAGCCTGACGAAGCCCCGCGTTTCCCGCTCGCCATAGGCGATGTTCATCCCCTCCATCAGCGTCATCATCCCCCGCGTCGCGCCATAGATCGCCAGCAGGAGACCCAGGATCGCGGCAAAGCCCGTGGCCTTCTCGTCGCCGCCGGTGACCTTCAGGATCTGGTCCTCGATGATCGCCGCCGCCTCCTGCGGCAGCATCGTGACATACACCTCCAGCTGGCTCGCCACATCCGCCGGGTCGAGCAGAACGCCCGCGATGGAAATCAGCGCCACCACGGCCGGAAAGATCGCCAGCAGCCCGAAGAACGCCACGCCGGCCGCGACCACCGACAGGTGATCGGCGGGAATGCCGGCAATCAGCCTCCGGCAGATATCCCACCACCCGCGCCGCGGTATCTCGACCGGATGAGTGGCCGCCTGGCCCCGGGGTTTGGTTGGCATGCTCGTGCTCCTCCAAGGTGGTCCCTTACGTAGAAGAACGCTCAGGCAGGTCAAAAGATCGGGGGGATCGGGGAATTTTTTGCAGGGTGGATTGGCGGCACCGGCTACATCCCCGACGGTCATTGCATCCCCCTGCGCGGAATCAAGGGCGAAGCCCGCCGCGCATCGGGGGGCCGCCCCGACGGCACGGCGATTTCGCAGATGGAGCGCCACGCGCGAAGGATGGACGTCCGGCAGCCATAAACTGCCCCTCACAGACGTCGGTTCGCCGCACCACGGCCCGACGATGCGCGGCTTGTCACCGGCGACGTTCATACGCTCCCTTCAAGCCAGAAACCTACAACATCTGAAAAAGCCTCTGCATGAATTGCCAACCGTCGCACTTTTCGAACCTTTTCCATCAAAGTGGTATCGCCAGCTACCAAGGTGCAAAAAACTTGATAGACTTTGATACCACTCTGGAAATCGGAAACATCTGGTGGCGTGACATGAAGCGACTTGCTGACATCGGCTTTGAGAAAATCGGACGATGGGTGTTGGTCAAAGACCAAATCGACTTCGAATTGACGAATTTGGCAAATGCCGAGCGAGTTCTTTACGCTTTCATTTCCAATGACGACGTTTTGTATATCGGCAAGACTGGTCGGGCACTGAGGAACCGGATGTACAACTACAAATACCCCGACCCAACTCAGTCGACGAACATCAAGAATAACGCGAACATCCGAGAGGCTCTCTGCAACGGCGGGCTGGTGGAAATCTGGGCGCTGGCTGACCGAGGTCAGCTTCAAGTCGGCGAATTCAAAATCAATATGGCTGCGGGCCTTGAAGATGATCTTATCACTAAACTTAGGCCACCTTGGAACGGCAGACAGATTGCTTCGCGCACGGCGTCGCCCGAGAAGCCGAAATCAGCGAATGCGGCCCTCGATCTGGAGCCTCCGGATATGAATCTAGACACTGCCAATCCGAAGGCATTCGAGCAAAGTGGTGATCGGTTCGAGTTCACGCTCCACAAAACTTACTATGACCAAGGGTTCTTCAACGTAATTGTTGCCTATGAAAGCCTTTTCGCGAGGGATGGTGCACTCATCGAAATCCGGCTTGGTGCCGGCAGAGAATCCGTCCAGGGGCGTGTGAACCGAACTGCAAATACCAACAACACGCCCCGAATAATGGGAGGCCGGGAACTACGAGATTGGTTCCAGCGAAACTTCAAGATCAATGGGCTAGTTCAGGTGGACGTGCTGTCCAAGACAACAATCTGGATTCACAGACCGAATTAGTCTGCCGCTGTTTCCGTTCAATCCAGCGGCAGACTTGTCCCTGCAGCCACCCCAAACAGGCCGGGGTCTCCCCCGACCCGCATCCATTTCCCTAACTCAACCCCTCAAGCCCGCAGCTTCTCCCCCTTCGGGTCAAACGGCGGTTCCTCAAGGATCCGCCCCTTGTGCGGCTGTCCCAGCACCATCACCTCGACCTCGTCGCCGGGCGCTGCCGTGCCGCTCTTGATATACCCAAGCGCCAGTGACATCCCCACGGTATAGCCATAGGTCCCCGACGTGACCCGCCCGATCCCCTTGCCATCCTTGAAGATCGGCTCGCCCCCGGTGGCATCGGCGTTCGAGGCCGTCACCGCCTCTTCGTCGATATGCACCAGCACCAGCGTCTCGCGGGTGGGCTCGGCCATCACCTTCTGGGCCGCGTCCTTGTTGAGGAAGTCCTTCTGCATCTTGCAGAGCGGCCCCAGCCCCACCTCGTGCGGATAGTATTCGGGCGAGTATTCCCGGCTCCACGAGCCATACCCCTTCTCGATCCGCATCGACATCAGCGCCCGCGCGCCCACCGGCCCGCCGCCAAACTCCTTCGCGGCGTCCAGAAGCGCCCGGTAAAGCTTCTCCTGGTCCTCCGTCTTGCAGTGCAGCTCCCAGCCCAGATCGCCCGTAAAGCTCACCCGAAGCGCCAGGCACCGCACGCCCGCAATGTCGATCATCTTCGACCGCATGAACGGGAAATCCTCGGTCGCCAGCGACGTGTTCGTCATCCGCTGCAATATCTCGCGCGACTTCGGCCCCGCCACGTTGAACCCGCACATCGCCTCGGTCATGCTCTCGAACGTGGTCCCCTCGGGCAGCGGCACCATGTCGTAGAACCGTTTCTGATAGCGCTCCGCCATCCCCGATGACACGACCCAGAACTCGTCCTCCTCGACCCGTGTCACCGTCGCATCCCCGGCAATCCCGCCGCGCTTGGAAATCAGCGGCGTCAGGCACGACCGCCCGACAGACTTCGGCATTTTGTTCGCAAACACCGCGTTCAGCCAGTCCTCCGCCCCCGGCCCCTTCACCCGGTACTTGGCGAAGTTCGAGATATCGATGATCCCGGCCCTTTCCCTCAGCATCCGGCATTCCTCGCCAACAGGCCCCCACCAGTTCTGCCGCACGAACCCGTTCGTATCCTTCGCCCCCGGCTCGCCCGCGAACCACTGCGGATGCTCCCACCCGTAGTTGAGGCCAAACACCGCCCCCATCTCCTTCTGCAACCCGTAAACCGGCCTCGTCCGCAACGGCCGCCCCGCCGCCCGCTCCTCGTTCGGATAGTGAATGGCAAACCGATGCGTATACACATCCTCCACCTTCGCCATCACGAACTTCCGGTCATTCGCCCACAGGCCGAACCGCGCGATATCCCAGGGGAACATGTCATACTGCATCTCCCCCTCCACGATCCACTGCGCCACCATCAGGCCCATCCCGGCCGATTGCGAGAACCCGGGAATGATCCCCCCGCACATGAAGTAATTCTTCAGCTCCGGCACCGGGCCCAGGATCACGTTCGAATCCGGCGACCAGATCATCGGCCCGTTGATCACCCGCTTCACCCCGGCCTCCGCCGCCGCCGGCACCCGGTCCATCGCCCGCATCACGTTCTCCATGATCCGCTCGAGGTCATCGGGAAACAGGTCATGCGCGAAATCGAGCGGCGTCCCATCCTCCGCCCAGAACCGCATGTCCCTCTCATAGGCCCCGATCAGCAAGCCCTTGCCTTCCTGCCGCAGGTAATACTCGCCATCCCGATCCGCGACCGACGGCAACCGCCGCCCCATCTCCTCGATCTCCGGCATGGTCTCGGTCACGAAATACTGGTGCTCCGTCGGCTGCAGCGGCACCTCGATGCCGGCCAGCTTCGCCACCTCCCGGCCCCAGAGCCCGGCCGCATTGATCACCCACTCCGTCTCGATATTCCCCTTCGGCATCTCCACCACCCAGCTTCCGTCGGGCTTCTGAACCGTCCCCGTCACCGGCGTGAACCGGTAAATCTCGGCCCCCTTCTGCCGCGCCCCCACCGCATAGGCATTGGTCACGCCCGACGGGTCCACGTTCCCCCCGTCCGGCTCCCACATGATGCAGCGGATGCCGTCGAAATTCACCAGCGGATGCTTCTCCTCCGCCTCCTCCCGGCTGATCTCGAAGAAGTTCATCCCGTAAAGCTTCGCCTTCGCCGCCTGCAGCTTGAGCTGATGCTCCCTGTTCTCCGTCTGCGCGAGGTAGAGGCTCCCGGGCTGGAACACGCCACAGCTCTGCCCCGTCTCCTCCTCAAGCTGCTTGTAGAGGTTCATCGTGTAATGCTGCAGCCGGGAGATATTGGCACTGTCATGCAGCCCGTGGATGTTCGCCGCCGCGTGCCAGGTCGAGCCGCTCGTCAGCTCGTCCCGCTCCAGCAGAACCACGTCCGTCCACCCCAGCTTGGTGAGGTGATAGAGGATGGAGCATCCGATAACGCCGCCGCCGATCACGACAGCCTGAGCATGGGTTTTCATGTATCGTCCCTTGAACCTGGTTTCAGCGGCCAGCCTGACACCGTTTGCGGGCGCCATGAATGCCGGTTCCCGACATCATTCGTCGGTCGGGGGCCATTGTCGTTTCGTTTTGCGTCAGGGAATTACGGTTTGCGGCAGGGGTGGGGTGTGGCCACGCCCGAGGCGCACACCCGCGCGGAATCAAGGCCGAAGGCCGCCGCGCATCGCCCGCTGGCCGGCAGGCGATTGCAAAGCAATCGCCGAGAGGTGGGCCGCCCCCCGGCACGGCGATTTGGCTACCACCAGCGCAACGCTCCGAGGTCGGAGGGACTTGGCAGGCATAAAGCACTGCCCCACGGAGGTTGGATCGCCGCACCACGGCCCGACGATGCGCGGCTTGGCACGGGAATAATCACGGTTCGCGGCAGGAGGTAAGATTACACTTTAGTTTCTGAGTTCTCAGCAGTTTGTTAGTGACGTACTTTACGAGTTTTTCAATCGTGTTAGAAAGTTAGACAAGCCTACTCAACGAATAGATGCATCGTCATGCGCATTACAAAAATCCATTTTCGAAACGGTTACAAACGTTTCCACGATCTAACAATAGATTTGGGTGAAGAACCTGCTCGAATTGTAGCTTTGGTGGGACCGAATGGATGCGGCAAAAGTAGCGTTCTCGACGGTTTATTGTATCACGCAAACGCCCATCAAAGGATAGGAAAACCTCAGCAACGCGATCCTACCTACCATTCAATGAAGGAAACAAACGTTAGTTGGCAGGATATAGATATTCGCTTTACAGAGGGTTCATTCAATGAGGTCCATAACGCCAGATCAAGCGCAGGCAGATCTAACACCATATTCTCGTTCCGAAGCCCATATCGCTACAACAGCACGCTCAAAATCAAAGAAACCCGCGCCGTGGAAAAGATTAGTCTTAACTCCTATGGCGCAGGCGACGCATCCAGTTTGGATGCAAAAATGGAAGATAACTATCGACGCTTGTATGCCTTGTATAATTCTTATCTCGACGAGAATGATATCAAGCCAAGTGAAGCAAAGAGTAAAATAATTGGGGAACTAAATCGCTCGATCCAGAATTGCGTAGACCTAGAGATATCCAATCTGGGAAACGTCGAAGGTGACAAAGGCACACTGTACTTTAGTAAGCCGGATCACCCTAAAGACTTTGAATTTAATGTCTTGTCATCAGGGGAAAAAGAAGTGGTCGATTTGCTGCTCGACCTGTATTTGCGAAAAAACGATTACAACGACTCAATCTTCCTAATCGATGAGCCCGAACTACACATCAACACGGCAATTCAAGGCAATTTGCTAACAGAAATTGACCGGCTTGTAGGACCAGACTGCCAAATTTGGCTTACTACGCACAGTATTGGCTTTCTGCGCGCACTACAGACGAAAATGTATAGCCAGTGCCAGATCATCTATTTTAGACCCGAGTACAACTTAGCTGCCGAACCTTGTGTTCTGACACCAATGAAAGTCGGGGCAGGTACTTGGCGGGAACTTTTTTCAGTCGCGTTAGACGACATGGCGCTACTGGTCAGTCCAAAAACGATCATATACTGTGAAGGGCGGGCTGAACCCGGCGTAGGTGGACGAGAACGAGGGTTGGACGCACAGGTTTTCAACAATATTTTTGCTGAATCGCATCCTGATGCTTTTTTCACTTCAAGCGGGGGAAATACTGAACCCGATCAGAGGAGTGCAATTGCGCTAGCAGTTCTCAGCAAAGTGTTCCCTACCGTGGACATCCTGGTACTAAAAGACCGGGACGTTGGTTCGGGCAAGTACATGGACGAAAAAGATCGACAAATTTATCTGAGAACCAATTCCCCAAACCACAGAGTGCTTACGCGGTGGGAAATTGAAAACTACCTTTTCGACAAGGATGTATTGAAAGCCTACTGTGAAGGCGAAGGACTAACATTTTCTGAAGAAGCGTATGACAAGCTTGTCACGAATATTAGCGACCAGAACCTCAAGGATTACGTGCAGCACATCAAGAACTTTTGCAACATCAAGAGCAGTATCAATGCTGACGTTTTTAAAGTCGAACTCTCTAAATACATTAGCGCTGAAATGCCTGTATTTCGTGAACTTGAGAAATGTATTTTCGATCGGCAATGACATTGAAAATCGCTCCCACCCCAAAGTTATTTTGACGTCTACGCACCGGCAAAGATTAAAGATCTATTCTAAGAGGGAACGTCGCTGTTACTCGCAGTTCGATAGACGCCTTGCGTCGCAAAACGGTGTCGCCTTCGAGAAACCAATACCACACCCCACCCCCCCGTTGCGCCCGAAACAACATCTCGCCCCTCCCCCCATCGCGCGACACATTAACACCCGGCCTCCACTGACCCGATACCGACGTAATACCGACGTAATACCGACGTGATACCGACGTCGGTTTCCCTGCAAATCATGGCCGTTAACCTTCGAATCGGTTACCGACACGATCTGTCGCAAACGGACATGCCCGATCCGCGTCAGACGACAGTGTAGGGCCACCGTAAAAGCAGGGAGTCACACATGAAAACCACCACCCGCGTGGCGATTATCGGCGGCGGAGTCGTCGGCTGCAGCGTTCTCTACCACCTCACCAAGCTGGGCTGGTCCGATGTCATGCTGATCGAGCGGTCCGAGCTCACCTCCGGCTCCACCTGGCATGCCGCCGGCGGCTTTCACACCCTCAACGGCGACACCAACATGGCCGCCCTTCAGGGCTATACGATCAAGCTTTACAAGGAGTTGGAGGAAATCACCGGCCTCTCCTGCGGGCTCCATCACGTGGGCGGCGTCACCCTCGCCGACAACCGCGACCGCTTCGACATGCTCCTCGCCGAGCGGGCCAAGCACCGCTACATGGGCCTCGAAACCGAGATCGTTTCGCCCGAGGAAATCCGCAAGATCGCCCCCGTCACCAACACCGACGGCATCCTCGGCGCCCTCTACGATCCGCTCGACGGCCACCTCGATCCGTCCGGCACCACCCACGCCTACGCCAAGGCCGCCCGCATGGCCGGCGCCACCATCGAGACGCATTGCAAGGTGCTGGAAACAAACCAGAAATCCGACGGGACGTGGCAAATTGTCACTGAGAAAGGCACCATCGACGCCGAGCACGTGGTCAATGCCGGCGGCCTCTGGGCCCGGGAAGTTGCAGCGATGTCAGGGGTTTACCTGCCGCTCCACCCCATGGAACACCAGTATGTCGTGACCGAGGAAGTCCCCGAGATCGCCGAGATCATCGACGCCGGCGGCGAACACCCCCACGTCATGGACCCCGCCGGCGAAAGCTACCTCCGCCAAGAAGGCCGCGGCCTCTGCATCGGCTTCTACGAACAGCCCTGCAAGCCCTGGGCCGTCGACGGAACGTCCTGGGATTTCGGCCACGAGCTGCTCCCCGACAACCTTGACAAGATCGAACAATCCATTGATTTCGCTTACAAACGCTTCCCCGCCCTCGAACGCGCCGGGGTGAAGTCCGTCATCCACGGCCCCTTCACCTTCGCCCCCGACGGCAACCCCCTTGTCGGCCCCGTGCCGGGCCTGCGCAACTACTGGTCCGCCTGCGGCGTGATGGCCGGATTCAGCCAGGGCGGCGGCGTCGGCCTCATGCTCGCGCAGTGGATGATCGAGGGCGAATGCGAACGCGACGTCTCTGCCATGGACGTGGCCCGCTACGGCGACTGGATCAACAAGGGCTACACCCTTCCGAAAGTCATTGAAAACTATCAGAAAAGATTCTCGGTCTCCTATCCGAACGAAGAACTTCCCGCCGCCCGCCCGCTGAACACCACGCCGATGTACGACATCTTCGACAGCATGGGCGCGGTCTGGGGCCACCAATACGGGCTCGAGGTGGTGAACTACTTCGCCGAGGGCGACGAGCCGCGTTTCGAGACGCCCTCTTTCCGCCGCTCCAACGCCTGGGAGGCCACCAAGCGCGAGGTGAAGGCCGTCCGCGAAGCCGTTGGAATCAACGAGGTTCACAACTTCGGAAAGTACCTCGTCACCGGCCCCAATGCCCGCGACTGGCTCGACCGGATCATGGCCGGGCGCATCCCCAAACAGGGCCGCGTCTCGCTCACCCCGATGCTGTCGCCCAAGGGCCGGCTGATCGGTGATTTCACCGTCTCCTGCCTTGGGCCGGAAGCCTTCCAGCTCACCGCCTCCTATGGCGCCCAGGCCTTCCACATGCGCTGGTTCGAACAGAACGAGGCCGACGGCGTGCGGGTTGAAAACATCTCCGACCGCCTCAACGGCTTCCAGATCGCCGGCCCCAAGGCGCGCGACGTGCTGACCGCCTGCACCCGGGACACTGTCGCCGACATGCGCTTCATGGACCTCCGCCGCGCCACCGTGGGCATGGTCGACTGTCTGATCCAGCGGGTCAGCTATACGGGCGATCTGGGCTACGAGATCTACTGCGATCCGATGGCCCAGAGGTCGCTCTGGAAAACCCTCTGGGAAGAAGGCCAGAAGCACGGCATGAAGCCCTTCGGGATGCGGGCGATGATGTCGCTGCGGCTCGACCGGTTCTTCGGCTCTTGGCTGTCGGAATTCTCACCCGACTACACCCCCGGCGAGACAGGGATGGACCGGTTCATCAGCTTCACGAAGAACACCGATTTCATTGGGCGCGCAGCGGCGGAAGACGAGAAAAACAAGGGGCCGGAGCGCCAGTTGGTTGTGTTCGAGGTCGATGCGGAGGATGCCGACCCGCATGCCTATGAGCCGATCTGGATCGACGGCGCCGTTCAGGGATTTTGCACCTCGGGCGGCTATTCGCACCACGCGGAAAAATCGATCGCGCTGGCCCTTATCCCGCGCGCGCTTGCCAAGGATGGGCTCGAGGCCGAGATCGAGATCCTGGGCAAGATGTGCCCTGCCCGGCTGATCACCGAACCGCTCTTTGACCCGGAAGGCGAAAGGTTTCGGATGTAGCGCCATACGCTCTGGCAGGACGCCTCCGGCGGGAGTATTTGTGGAACGGTGAAAGGCAGGGGATCACCATGATTTTCATCGTTCTGCAAAGTCTCACATGCTGCCGGACCCGGCGATGAGCGGGCATTGCATCCTGATCCCTGCGGCGGGCCGCTCCTCGCGCATGCAGGGGCGTGACAAACTGCTGGAGGTTGTCGATGGCCAGCCGTTGCTGCGCCGTCAAGCAATGCTCGCACTTGCAACGCGCTATCCTGTGCTCGTGACGCTGGCCGCAGACCGCCCGGCACGCGCCAACGCGGTTTCAGGTCTTGAGGGGCTATCTCAGATAGTCGTGCCGGATGCGGCCGAGGGGATCTCTGCCTCGATACGGGCCGGCGCGACATGGGCAGCGGCGCAGGGGGCGCAGGGGTTGATGATCCTGCTGGCGGATTTGCCGGAGCTCACGCTAGACGACCTGAAAAAGCTGCTACAGGCCTCTGAAAAAGAGCCGAAATCCGTGTTCAGGGCGACCGACGCGACAGGCAAGCCGGGCCATCCCGTGATCCTGCCCGCCCGCCTGTTTCAGCGCCTCTCGGGACTGCACGGCGACGAGGGCGCCAAGCCGGTGCTGGCCTCGGAGAAGGTCACGCGTATTGCCCTGCCCGGTCGCCGTGCCACAACCGACCTCGATACCCCGGAAGACTGGTCCGCGTGGCGTGAACGGCGCAAAAAACCCTCCCCCTGAAAACGAACAATCCCGGCTTGCGCCGGGATTGCCGCCTTCGAAACCGGACGTTGCCCCCGCACCGATTTCAATGAGGCCGGGCGTCAAAGGACAACCCGGCCAGCTGCAACACTCGTACTCACTTCAACAGGAGACGGCTTTCCGCTTCGGTCAACGCACGGCGCGCGGCCTGGTAGGCCTTGCGCCCCGCGGTGTCGCGAAGATCGGGGAACAACTCGAAAATCTGGCGGCGCTGGCGAGAGCCGAGGCTTGCCATGACCCGTTCGTCGGGCCGGAAGCTTTCGGTCCAGAAGCCGTTGGAAAGCACCACCTGGTGCTGGTCGAACATGAAGTGGATATACGTGACCTGGGCCACGTCTACCACATCCACCCCGTCGAGCCCCGTCAGGTGCCCGGCGGCGGACAGAACTTCACTGTCTTCGAAGAACTGCGCCGTTTTGTCGTTCTGGATCAGGACATTATGCCACGGGCTGACCATGATGTCGGCCTCGGGCAGCCCATGATCCAGCGCCCCCGACCGGATCAGGACCGGACGAAGGGAGGGCGCTTTGCGAAGATCCTCGGCGCCAAGGCGGCAGGATCCGATCCAGCGGATTTCCTGCAGACCATTGTCGCGTGTCAGGACCCGGTCGCCGAGTTGCAGATCCTCGACCCGTTTCTCGCCCGAAGGCGTGGCAATGACGGTACCGGGGGTGAAGCAGGGAACGACGTTCTCGATGGGCAACTCTGCCTGCTCGCTGGTGCCAAGGGCCGCGATGGCGGCGTTCTGGCTTGCGGGGTTCTCGATCGACGGCATGTTGTCTCCTTTTAGACCAGCACTTGCTACTCGTTAACCTTCAAACATCCGGACAGATTGCCCGGCACTCGCACTTCACTTACTCACACATGCGAGAACGTGCCGGTCAGCCATACATACCTCCACTCCGGAAGGCGTATCGCGTGAGCCATGGTCAGAAACAGACCCGTTCGACCAGACCCTCGACACGTCACGCATATCACTCGTGACACAAGGTCGGCCGCCCCTAGCCAAATCTTCGCCCCCCAGTCAGGCAAGTATGAAGCTACTGATCGGGCGTATTTGAATAAAGTCATTTTTGTCCGAGAGGTGCCGTAATTCCGGCGGAAATGTGGCAAAAGGCGGGCACAAACGCCCCGCGTCCCAAAGGTCATTGTTTCCGTATTTCGGCACAATGCTTGGCACGGCCAACGCGGAAAAAGCCGACATCGGATCGATCGAAACCCATATTTCATTGCGAACTTTCCGCGTCGCCGCCACCTCTGCCAAGATCGTCAAGCCGTGAATATGTTTCGAAAAAAAATACAATTGACGGGCGCGCCTGCCCAAGTTCGGCCGGCGCCAAAAATCGTCAAACGACAGGCGTTTACGCCGCATGAGCGTTATCAGTTTCTCGATTCCGGGCAAACTGTTTCCAATTCAATGGCAAATATAGCGGGGCGTGGGGCGAATCATGGCGCAATAATCCCGAACCGCGGCCTTGGCACATGCACGCGCCCAAGCCTCCGCCACATTTCGGACACGTTCAGCCAGACACCTAAACCGGCAAGGCAGGTTATGGCGGGCCGTCAGCGTTTCCGAAATTGCCCCGGGCCTTCAGATGACCTTCGCGAAGCGACGCGGCCCCGGCCACGGGGGCAACACCTTGCAAGGTCAAGAGAGAGCCAGTCGCCCGGTTCGGCCACCCTTCACTGTCGTCAGACGTTCCAAGACAGCCTGACATCCAACCCTCGGCCGAAACGACGGGCGAGGTTGCAGGAGCATCGGAGCAATTGAGATTGGGAGGAAACCTGGTGCCCAAGGTCGGCATCTGATAATATAGGAATGTGAAATACTTACGAGAGTACGTGAGGGATTTATGAAAGAAGAGCCTGAGAAACCGACCGATTTGTGCGACTACTTGCGGGCCGACGCGCGATACCTAGATGACCATAGGTATGAAAGCGCCACCTGCCTGTACAGGTATTTTGGCGCGGATGACGAATTGCTGTATGTCGGCATCACGAATGATTTGATGGAAAGAGATCGGGCGCATTGGAGGTGCGATGAATTCTACGCCTATTCATTGACGATGACTGTGGAGGTTTTCCCGACGCGGGCCTTGGCTGAATTGGCCGAGGATATAGCGATCCACGATGAATGGCCGGAATTCAATCGGAAGCGCCTGCCGCCGGTTCGCGAGAAACTTGAATATCCACGGTACAAGTGGTACGTGGAGCAACGCGACGGCAAGCTGAACGGCGAAGACCCCGCCACACTAGACCTGAAGGCTTCGCCAGAATTTTGGAAACCCCCTGCATTTCAAAGACAAAGCGAAAACGAAGCGTGAATCTTGAAACAGGTGTGCGATCCCTCCAGGCCCACTTGAGACCTCTGCCTTCGGAGGGCAGCGTCAGGGCGGATGTTCGCGCGATTTCCTCTATTTGTTCAGGTTTTAGGTCCGTTTTAGGGCGCCCAAAAGCGCTGAAAGCTGGGCGAACGGCCGAAAGTTCTTTGCATGTGCTGCGAGGTGGGGTATAAGGGCGGCATGATGTACACTGACCGACAGAACTGGCGAAATTACCTCTAACCAAGGGGTGCTTTCGCGCGCCCTTTGTGTGGGCGTAGTTCAACGGTAGAACATCGGCTTCCAAACCCGAAGATGTTGGTTCGACTCCATCCGCCTATGCCATAGCCTAGTAGCTCAGTTGGCAGAGCGACGGATTGTTAATCTGTGGGTCGCAGGTTCGAGCCCTGCCTAGGCTGCCATTGCCCCTTCGTCTAGCGGCAGGACGCCTGATTTTGAGTCAGGAAACCGTGGTTCGAATCCACGAGGGGCAACCACCACCCTGCGAGTCCCTCCGGGCCTACCAGACCAAATTTGGACGCCTGATTTCATTGGTGAAATCGGGAAAGTGCCACGCGGGGAAATGAGCGCGTGGCACCCTCCTCTACTTGGGTTTGTTCTTGCGTCGCTGCTTGCGCGCGGCTTTGACTTTGGAGCGGTCCTTTCCGCTCGGCTTCCGCTTAGGTATCTCGACCTCCGGCGGGTGGTCAGTCACCATCTGGGCCAGAGCGGCAGCCATTGATCCTGCGATTGCTATGCGCTTCATGTGGCCTCCTTCTGTTACACTCTCGGCATTACGGACAGGTCGATGTTCTTCACCCACCCGTCCACCTGAATTATCCATGCACGTCGCCCGTGCGGCTTTTCTTCTGGTTCTCCGATCACCCGGCCACTCAGGCAAGTGCAGAGAGCGTCAACTAGGTACTCGTCTGACCCGGCAGCAAAGGTCCAAGGAACCGCTACAAGGTCGCAGTCCCGCCTCATCGACCCGTGCAGCCCGATCACGTAGCCCAGCTTGCGGGCAACCGCGTGGATCAAGGCGAAGTCAGGCAAGCCGGGGTCTTTCCATCCCGGCGCTGGATCATCGTACATCGCTGGCGCTGTGATTTCAGGCCAGACAGACATCAATGCACTCCCAAAAAGCTGTATGCGCCAAGTTCAATCGTGTACCACTTTCCATTGCTGTCCGGCCCGGCGACGGCGAACTCCGCTTCGTCCGGGTCACAATCATCACCGTTGATGTCGAACCAGTTGGTAATGGGATAAGTCTTTCCATCATCAAGAAGAATGATGCGCAGTGACCTGTTAATAGCCTCGACACTTGCCATCGGTCGGCCTCCTCTACTTGGGTTTGTTCTTGCGTCGCTGCTTGCGCGCGGCTTTGACTTTGGAGCGGTCCTTTCCGCTCGGCTTCCGCTTAGGTATCTCGACCTCCGGCGGGTGGTCAGTCACCATCTGGGCCAGAGCGGCAGCCATTGATCCTGCGATTGCTATGCGCTTCATGTGGCCTCCTAGTCTTGGTTCTTATCACGCGGCCCGAACCGATAGTTGAGCGCGTTCCGCAACTGCCTATCCGTTCCCTTGAAGCCGCTCATTTCTCGCACGCGGCGCAGGACATAAGGCCCGCTCCACTGTAGCCCATGCCAGAGCTTTTCCGCTTTCGGCATGTCCTCGTCTGACAGATGAAACTTGCCGGGGTTTCCGACCGGCCGCTTTGGCTTTTCCTGTTTCGCGTCAGTAGGAACCGTTTCGACCTTCACGTTCCTGCGCTCCAACTCTCGGCGGATATTCGGCAGCTCACCGCCAACGCCCAGATCGCTGGCGCGCAGCAAAACCAGCGTATCGCCCTCGCGCAAACCGTGCTGCAGCATGACAGTACGCTCCATCCGCTCACTACCAGGGTGGTCGATCCAGATGGTCTCGACATCGGCAGCGGCGAAATCGTTATCGGTGCACTTGTAGCCATATCCAACACGCATGAGGACGGGGTATGCCCGTGAATTCTCAACACTTCAACACACGTTCTGGATATAGTCAACATTTCTGCTGACTTTATGATTTGCATATGTTGACAATTCTCAATATTCGTGTTGAAAATGTTGAAACCAAGAAAGGACCGAAAGACATGGCAGATAACAAGGATCAGATCATGCGAGCGCTGAAAGAAACGCTCTTCCGTGCCGTTCGGTCGGTTGAGGCGGGTGACATCCCGCAGGATCCTATTGTCTACGGCGGAGTTACGATGGCCGATAACCGCTGTGCACGCATCACTGTGGATTACTACGATCCCGAAACGGAAGCCAGATAAGGACCGATCCGAAATGACACCAGACGTTTGTATTTATCACGCCAATTGCGACGATGGCTTTGCCGCCGCCTATGCCGTGTGGAAGCGGTTCGGTGATGCCGTGGAGTACGTGCCTTGCCAGTATGGCCAGGACACTCCCGACGTGACCGGGAAAGACGTGCTCATCGTGGATTTCTCATTCAAGAAAGATGTCATGAACGAGATTGCCGACGCGGCCAAACGGGTCATCGTTCTCGATCACCATAAGACCGCCGAAGCCGAATTGGAGGGCTTCATGAAATTGGAATGCGCGGGCGGCCCGTTTGAGAAGCGCTATGCGGACCGCATGATGTCAGGCGTTGGCGTCTGTTTTGACATGGAAAAATCAGGGTGCCGTCTCGCTTGGGAATACTGCTTTGGTAACGAGCCAATGCCAGACTGGTTCGCTGCCGTCGAGGATCGCGACCTATGGCGGTTCGACCTTAGAGGAACCAAGGAAATCTGCATCGCGATCCGCTCCATGCCGCGCGACTTTGAGCTGTGGGACATGTTCACAGCCGAGCGGCTTGCAAATGAGGGCGTCGCCATTCGTCGCTATGTCGACATGATCGTCAGCAACATCTGCGACACGGCCTTCGAGGAAGATGTCGCCGGACATCGGGTGCCTGTTGCAGCCTGCTCCTATGACTTTGTTTCCGAAGTCGCGCACGAGCTGCTTAACCGCAACCCGGAAGCACCTTTCGCCGCGTGCGTGGTCAGAACCTATGACGGCGTGACGTACTCGCTGCGCTCAATGGATGATCGGATGGACGTATCTGAGATTGCCAAAGACAACGGCGGCGGCGGGCACCGCAATGCGGCAGGCTTCCGCGTGGCCGCCTAAACCAACCCAGTAGAGGACGGTCCCGATGCCAACCATCAACCACGCTGCTGGAGAGATTCTTTCGGTCCAAGGTAAAATGGGATCTTCAGACCAAGCCTGACTATACGGTTTTTCGATCAATCGCAGCGCACGCTTTAATAGCGTCACCCATCCTAATTTGCAGCCGCCTCTCTTCCTCAATCTCGCCTTTAAGAGCTTTCTCCGACGATTTCTTGCCCGAAATCCCTCTTTCGGGGTCAAATTGACAACCAAGGCGCTTTGCAGTCTCAGTCATCCTTTGCCGGTGCCGAATTTGCTCATGGTTTGCGGCAATGTACTCGTCGACCTCCGGACATTCTTTGAGTTTTACGTACCTGTTTTCAATGTTCGGCGGCCACGTGATGTCAATTGCGTTTGATGTATCCAAAATTACGACCGAAAATAGTCGATGATCGCTCGGGTCCTTTGTAGTAATATCAATCAGCTTACCCTGCGATGATTGCCAAATCGCATGATGGTGTGCTTCCACGTAAAGTCCTGGCCATTGCAAGATTTGCCAGCAGAACAGCAGTTTGCCGCCTTCGGATTTTACAAGCTTATTTACATTCCAATAGCACATGCTGTTGGGAAGCATCGGATCGTATTTCACCTTGACCATCTTCCCAAGGCCAAACGACCTCGTCACCCTGCCCCGCGCTGGATGGCTTAAAGGGAATGTTGAGACGGGTGCATAGATCGACGTCATCAGTGATCCCGAAGGCCGGTTCCGTTCCACGCATCGGCCAAATTAATACGAGCTCTTCATCATTCATCTTGCGATTCTCCATTGCTAGTCAAGCCTATTGCCATTCCTATCCCGGCACCCCGGGCGCCTCGGCATGCCAGTCCTGCCAGTATTCCCCGACGCGCACGATGCAAGTCGTGCCGTCGACCAGAACCTCGAGCGCCGTCCACCGGCCCGACCGAACATCGCGCCAGATCTGCAACATCGATGTGTCGGTAATGAGACCGCCGAAGGCGAGCACCTGCCCTTCACGCTCGGCGAGGCGCTTTGACAGGATATCGTAGGTCGTGCACTCGCCGGCGAAAGCCGGCGCAGCGGCGCGGAGAAGCACCCACAGGGCCAGCGCGGCGATTGCCGCCATCAGTCGCCCAGTCATCGCTCAGCCGCCCCGTTGTGGCGCTGGATCGCCTCGAGCGCCGGGTTTGGATCCCCGGCCCCCTCAGCTACCTGCAACTCGACCTCTGCATCGGTCCCGGTATCGGCTACGCGCGGCGTGCCCGCACCCGATCGCAACGCATCGAGCGCGGCGAGGTTCTGCATTACCTTCGGCGCACGGGCCACGGTTGCCGCCAGCGACTGCTGGAACTCCTGCCCCTTGGCCTGATGCCGGGCACCGAAGTAGAAGCTGACGATCGCGCCCAGGAGCCACCAAAGCGGCTCCGGCACAAGCGAGATCCCCTGCATGCGTTCCGAAAACCAGACGGGATCGATCATCGCCGCCATGAACAGCGCCAGCGTGCCGAGCGCCAGCGCCGGCCGCGGAACGCGGTTCAAGCCGTCGATCAGGCGGTCGAACAAACCCTTACGCGGCCGCGCGAACTCGGCCGCAAGCTGCGCGAGTGCCGCGCTCTGCACATCCGCGTCGCGCGCATCCGAGGCGTCGGCGTTGACTCGAAATACCTCGGCCGTCTCGGCGATCGCGTTGCGGCCACCGCCGAACACGGTAGATAGAAGTTTTTCAATCAGTCCCATCGTTCCCTCCCTCGGGCAGACGGCCATCGCGCCGCGCCATTTCCTCAAGTGCGTCCTGCGCTCGGATATCGATCTTCACCAGCGAAACGCGGACAGCCTCCGGCAGGACGGCATTTATCCGATTCCTGACCTCATCCGTCGGGGCGTGCCACGAATAGAACTTGATGCCGCCAGCGCTCGCGTTCGGAACTTCGTCGCGGCGCACGTACCACTTGTACTGCTTGGTGGTCGGGTCGATGAACGTGGAGCTATCCTTATCGGCCGCTTCCTTTGCCAGCCGCTCGAAATCCTCCGGATGCAACGAACCGCAGAACGAGCAGACCCGGTCGCCGTTCGGGCACCGGATCCAGGTATCCGGTCCCGGCGTGAAACGCGGCGAAGGTGAGCCGCATGTGAATGTTTCGTCGCTCAACCCCATTTCGCCACCCTCCTCTGAAACTCGGCCTCGGTCATGTGATAGCGGGGCGAGATGAACTCCTCGGCCCGCCGGATCCAGCCGCCCTTGCCGCCGGCACGGGTGCGGGCGTATTTCCGCGATGCCGGGCGCGCGTCGGCGAGCCGGAAGTAGTAATTCCGCCGGGCGATCCCGTAGGCATCGGCGAGGTGCTCCGGAGCGACCTCATACGCAGCCCTTGCCGCGCCGATGGTTTGCGGCCCGATAGCGCCGTCGACGGCGATCTCGTGGCCCAACCGGCGCAAGAGGCGCTGCAGGATCTTCACCGCGTTCCCGCCGGCGTTGACATACATATCGAACACCGACGCGCGCAGCGCCTCGGGCAGCTGATCGATGCGCGGCCGGCGGTAGTAGTGGTCGACGAAGATGTCCTCGGCCTGCGACCGCGACAGGCGCCGCACGTCCGCGACATCGACATCGCCGTCGCGATCGAGATCAAGGCCGAGACGGCGCATGGTGTGAATGGTGACGCCGAAATTCGTGGCGCCGCCCGGATCATCCGGATCGTTCACGAATCCGCCCTCGCGCGCCACGATGGCGCGGGCCAGATCTTCAACAGTTTGCATCGTAGATATCCTTGGTAGGAAAGGGCGGCAGCGACCGCCGGGAAATGGTCTACCGGTCGCCGAGCTTGTACCGGCGAACGATTACCAACAGAAACGTCACGGTCAGAACCGTCTTTGTAATCACGATCAGCCAGGGCACGACCGGGCGCAGATCGACGCCCAGGTTGCGCACCAGCATCGTCAGTAGCACGGTAAAGCCGACCAGTGCGTAGCAGCCGGCGATGCTGCGCCCCGGTGGCTTGCACCTGCCATAAAGGTGCGCCAGCCACCAGCAGACCAGAGAAAGCGACACTGAGGTCATGTTGCTTGCGATCAGTACCCAGTTCATTTGGGATCTCCCTTGAATAGGAACTTCCGAAATCCGCGCACCGCGGCGATACCGCCCTCGCCCATGATGAACCCGGCAGCGAGATAGGCCCATGTTCCGCCGCCTGTGATATCCTGCAGGACGTGCCCGACGAGCCCACCCAGGAAGACGGCGCTGAAGGCCCCCGCCAAGCCTTCTAAGATCCGTCGACGCCAACTGGCCTCTGGCGCAAACACGGCCCGCACGTAAGCTCCGGCAGCACCTGACAGCAGGAGGGCGCTGACCTGCTCGGGCATGTTTCCAAACAGGTCGCGCAGGTATTGAAGTAGCATGCGGCCTCCTGCCGTTACTCAGGATCAGATGGCCGGCTGCTTTAGGCTAAAGCAGCCGGAACGCACATCACGCGAACGTCCGGATATTCGCACAGGCCGCCATGATTGCCTCGATGGTAGAGGTGCTGGTGATCGCCTTCCGCAGAACAATAATCTGATCCATGTAGACCTCGCTCTCTACAAGATCGTCTGCGGAACCAAGTATACCGGCGTCCGTCTCAGCCGGCGGGGACTGATCAATCGCACCGGCACCCCCGGCCCCGAGCGATGTCGCACTGTTGAGGAACGCATCTGTCGATCCGTCGGAATCGTCATACGTCATCATGACCGAGTATCTGTTGCCAGCAACCAGACCGGCGGCAAACGAGTCACTTGATCCAGAGGTTCCGTTGTTAAGCGAAAGATTGCCGCTGGCGACGACAAAAGCTGTCATACGGGTCCCGGCGCCGGACGTGCCCACCGAGAAAATGCAGTTGTTGGCCGCCGTCGAAATCGGCTCAAGGCAGGGCACAATGATCGTGTAGCCTGCCCAAGTGCTCATGTTGCTGGACAGTGACCCCCTCAACCCCTCCGCGCTATTCGACGTCGTTTTCCAGCGCTTCCGGCCGCCCATTACGGCGGACTGAACATCGCGTGTCAGCGACGTGTTGCCCGCAGTCCACGTGCCGGTCCCTGCCGCGTCGATTTCGGTAATGGCTCCAGCTACGTCCGCAGACTTTATGCCGCCAGCTTGCAGCCAAAGCTCGATGTCATCCACATCGGCAGCGAGTGCCGTTAGTAGATCGGCCTCATACTGCATGATCTGCGGTACATAGCCGGAAGGCGCGTTCGGCACAGGGGTCTGCCCGCCACGAACGCCGGTCATTGTGGTTGTTTGAAGCGGCATCTTAGATCTCCTTTAGGTGAGTGCCGGAAGGACGCCATGATCGGCGCAGAGCCAATCGCGGTCATCGAAACCTGATGGCAAAGTGTGAATGGGCGTGAAGGTGTTGACCGACGCAATGTGCGAGCGCCCGAGCCCATTTGCGTCACCGCGCATGGATGTCGTCCACTGCACTATGTCGGCCGGGGCGCTGGAAAACGTTATCCGGATCCAACGGCCGTTTACCGTCCCGTTTGCGGGACCAGTTGCACTTGGATCGATAATGGAGACGGAAAAGTTTGCCTTGGCGATAGACCCCGAGCTGTCCGCAACCATAATCCCCGATTGTGTATCGATCGACGCAGCAAAGGCGGGTGAAATGTCCGACGCATCTATTTCTACATCGCCCTCGTCAGGCACGTGCACCTCAAGGTCGAGGATGGTGGTCGAGCGCCACTGCGCGTCGGTCACGATCATCGCTTGGTTGCCGATCCCATTGATCTCCCGAAACGCAGCGCGCGCCCATGACATTCCTTGCAGGTAGTACCCCTCATTTGTGCAGTGCAGACCATCGGTGCCGAGCGGCAGGTGCCCTTCATTCAGCGCAAGCGTGAAGCCGGGAGTGCGCGCCAGAAGCCGCTGCGCCCGGCTGGTGCTGTCCAGGTAGAAATTGGCATCACCGATGTCGCGGATGTTGCCCGCGTCGATCTGCGTCATGATGAAAGTTGGCTCGTCGGCCTGTCCGAGAATATTGCGACAGGCGCCCGCGAACCATTTTTGCGCCTGCTTCATGGCCGCGATATACCGATCAATGCCGCCCTGCCCGTCAGTCGCATTCTGGCCGTGGTTTATGAACAGCGACGGGCAGATGGCAACCTTGCCGATGCTCGCTGCGTAGCGCTGCGCATCGCGAAGGCCGTTCAGAAGATCGACACCCACCGCCGAGCCTCGCTTGATGTTCGAGTACGGCTGCGCGGTTTGAGCCGCGATGAAGCCAAGCACCTGCGGCTCTACGCTCACCGCCGCATTCACGTCGCGAATGTAGTGGTTGACCAGGGCCGACAGTGGCGTCTCGCGGCAACCATATTCGGCGGTCTCGACCAGATCGGCCACCCCCGCGAAACGCCGCCCCTCGACATGGACGCCGTAGCTGGGCATGAGCGCCGACCCTGAATAGGTCGCCGTCGTGGAAATCAGCGCATCGGCATCGCCGTTAATTCCCTTGGCTTTCGACTGCCCCCAGATAGGAAAGACAAGCAGCACGTCGTCCGGGTCGTACCAGCCGATATCTCCGGTGCCGTCGAACTGCATCTCGGGATAGGCATTGCGCCCGATATATGAGGCGCCGCGCCAGTCCACACGGCCACGGTTGATCGCAACGATGTTTCCGTCAGCGTCTACCTCCACGGCCTCCGCGTCAGGATAACCCAACGCCGGGACTACCACCGTGAGACGTCGGTCGCGAACACCCTCGGCGGTTTCCGAGACAAAAGGCCTGTCGATCTTCACGATGGCGCCATCGGACCCGACTTCAATGGCCTCCGCATCCGCGTAAACAGCGCGCGGGATCGTGTAGACATAGCCGAGCTGTCTCTGACCATCTGACGTCTCGACAGTGTACGTCCGAGACACCCGCAACACCTCGCCATCGGAGCCGAGCGTTACCTCTTCGGCGTCCGAGAAGCCGAACCTTGGGAGCGTGATTGCATCGACCGGGTTGCGATCCCTCGCACCGTCAGCATCTTCGATGTAATAGTCCCGGACGATCTCGATGACATAGCCATCCTCATCGACCACCACCTTTTTAGCATCGAGATACGCAAATCGCGGCACCGTGGCGTTGAAGGTCGCGCTGTCCAGCTTTTCGCGGTAGTCGTCGTCAAAGTTGTTGGTGTTGTCTTCGGCAAACAGCGCCGTCTTGATCTCTGCGCCTGTCAGCGTTGCGTAGGAACGCTGAAGAACGGCGGAACCACCATCGTTCAGATAGAGGTCGAGATATCCATCGGGGTCGGTCGAAGGGATGGTGAAATAGTCCCCGTCCGACGTGCCCGCAAGGCCGGCTGTCGTGTCTTCATAAACATCCGGAACACCAAGAATGGCGGCATCGCGCGCGGCCTCCGCCAACGCTTGGGCCTCCTGCGCGTCGTTGCGCGCTAACTCGGCCTCTTCAACTGCCGTGCGTATATCATCATATTGCGCCTCAGTGATGATCCCGACATAAACAGCCGATGGCGCTGGCTCTCCTGCCAGGAGAAGATCCTCAAGGTTGTGAGGCGCGCCGGCCTGAGGGATCGAAATGTACCCAAGCGGCAGACGGAAACTTCCCGCCACAGTCTCTCCAGCAATCTCGACATAGTACCGAGAAGCTGTACCTCCCCGGCTGTTAGGCCAAAGGTCCACGTCGATTTCACCACTGGCGTTGATGACAGCGGAAACCGTCGATTTCCAAAGAAGCTCGTCTTGGTTCGTGTCCACGTCCCACTTGGTGAGCGTGAAGTACACGGTGCCACTGGTCAGAGCGCTTCCGCCCGGCGCCGTGATGGTGCCGGTGACATTTACCGTCGATGTTGCCATTTCCTACCTCAAGGCCAGTGTTTGTCGTCTTGGAAGTCCTGCGGGATTGGGTCTTGCTCAATCAGCGCGTCGGACGCCGCCCAAATGGCCGCGATGTCCGCGAAAGCTCCGTCGATTTCGTCGGCCCGCGCTTGCTCATCGAATGTCTTGTCGGCCTTGGCGGACAGCGCCTGGCGCTCCGCCAACAGGCGGCCTTGCATCCGGTCGCTTGCGACCATGTTCACCCGGCGCTCGGCCTCGTCTTCGATCATGTCCGCCGTCACCGGCTCCGGCTCCGGCTCCGAAAACGTCTCGTCGTCGTAGGCGCAGCCCTTACGGACCCATTTCGGGCATTCCGGCCATCCCCGTGCGTGGTCCGGAATGCTGTCCGGATTGACGGCCTCGACATTCACGACGACGCCGTCCTCGATTTTTGCTTTCCGCATCATCGTCTCCATCAGAACACCGTAATCCGGGCTTCACCGCGGGCTCCCGAGCCGTTCGCTCCGCCGCCACCTGCGGGCGCTGCCCCGTCGTTGCCTGCTGAGCCCCCTGCCCCGCCGTACTCACTGGAGCCACCGCCAGGCCCGCCAGATCCAGAGCCGCCGCCGCCGCCCCACATCGCGTCCGTGCCGCCCTCTCCATTCGCTCCGCCTGCGCCGCCAAGCCATGCGCCTGCCGGGGCTTCGCCCTGTCCGCCGCGGGCCGTGAGGTACGAGCCAAAAGTGCTGTCGTTTCCGCCGCCGGCACCAACGCCGATGGCAACTGTTGAGGTCAGGTCGCCAGCCTTGAAGAATGCCCGGTTGTATTCGCCGCCATCGCCCCCGTTGGTGGTGGTCCCGTCGGCGCCGCCACCCCACAACTCGACCATGACGATTGTGTTTTCAGCGGCGCTGTTCACCCAGGTGTCGGAGGTGGTGTAAGTCGTGATAGAGGCGGAGCCATTATCGATCTCCGCGCCACCAGTGAGCAGGCGAAAATCGGTCCCGTCATAGATCAGGACGTCGGTGCGCCCGTCTTCGATCTGCCCAACTTCAAGCGTTGTGCCGTCCGCGTCCACGATATCGACAGCACTCTCGCTGCCAATCGCGATCGTCACGCCAGAAGAGGTATTGGTTGCGCCCCACGTGATCGAAAACACCATGCCGGCAGAAAAGCCAGCGGCCGGGATTTCCGGGTCAACGTCAGCAGTTACGGCGTTTGCCGTCCCGCCGACATTCGTGAGGGGAAGCACAGCGGCGGCCAAAGCGAGAGCCCAGAGCGCCGCGTACTTGTCGAGCATATCCTCATACGTCCCCGGCGATGCCGAGGTCGGGACCGTGCGATCAACCATAGATCAACTCCAGATTTCGGGGGCTTCCGCGACTGCGGTAATCGTCCATGTCAGACGGTCCCGCGGCGCCATATCGAGAATCACGAGGCGCCTGATTTCATTGCCGAGATCACCGACGATGACATGATCTCCGACCTCCAGCCCGTTAGGGGTAACCGCGGCTGCGAACACCAGACGCGCCCCATCGCTCGTGGCGTCCAACTCGTGCGTCGTGACCGTGCCGCCGGCACGATGCAGGACAGCCCCGCTGGTCTTGCCGATGCGGCCGAGATCGAAGTCGTCGGCGAAGGTGTCGAGGTCGTCCCAATCATCCCCACCGAGCAATGTCGGCTCGCTGTCCAGCGTGATCGCCGTCACGTCTCCGCTGCCATCGTATTCGATCTTGGTGATCCGCCCCGAGCCCGCCCACTTGAGCAGGAAATCGGTGCTGACCCCCACAAGCGAGCCGCGGCGGCATTTGATCGCGAGCGCCGGGGCATCCCATGAATAGAAGGCCGTGCGATATTTCAGGACGTCCAGATCGTACTGCGCCCTGGCGCGCACCTCCGCCTCCGTGACAAGCCCGTCATAGGTGATCTGTTCCGTCAGGCCCGATCCCTCGGGGTGCGTGATCTGGCGTTGCTTGTATTCTCTGTCCTTGTCGTAGAACGTGACCCGGAGCCCGTCCGGACGCTTCGGGTAGCCCTTGGTCCAAGAGAAATTCGCCATGTTCCGCGGCGAGAAGTATTGAACCGGGTCTTCCGCCGATCGATCATAATCGCGCGTGACCCCGAACACGTCCGACTGGTAGGTCTTGGCATAGGCCACACCGGCGCAGATTTGCGCAGCACCTGCCACCGAAGCATCCTTGATTATGGCGTTGACCTCGTAACCTTTCGTCGGGCAATACGCCCGAAAATTAACAATTCCGGGGTCGTCGATAACCTCTTCGGGCACCGGAATGGCGTTCATCGTTCCGCCATAGATATCCCGAATGTGGCTCGCCGGGTTGCTGGTCGTGATCCAGTTTGTCCACCCCGAACCATCCCAATCGCGCACAAGGCCGCTCGCCAGCACCGACACCGGGTCGAGGTTCACGTTGCGGGCCTTGATGGCCAAGAGCGCGGCATGCCCAAGCGGTGCCGGGGGCTGATCCCAGACGCTCGAGCACCGCACGAGGTAAAGCTTGTCGCTGATACCTTGACGGGTCTGGAAGATGGCCGGCGCGCCGCCGCCCTGGTAGCCGAACAAATCCCGGTTGCCGCCGCCGACATTGTAGGTTGCCGGGTTGTAGTCGTTGTCACGGAAGGCATAGCTCCGCTTTATGTCGATCTCGTACTCGCCCTTCGGGAACGTCCCTTCATCTAGGTAGATCGTCGCCTTGTGCTCGCTCAGAATGACGTTCCTAACCGCTGTCGTGTCGCGATTGCCGGCGGCGATGTAGTCATCCCCGCTTCCAGCGTCGAAGTAGCCGTTTGCGTCCCAATCCGCAGTGGTCGGCCCCACCGCAATGTTCTGCCCAGGCGAGTTGATCCGGGCCTCGACCCAGCCGTATTGACCCGAGACGCTGGCGTCATCGAGCGCGCCGTCGATCCATTCCAGATGCAGTGCGAACCGCTTTTCCCCGATCTGCGAGCTGAGGTAATGCAGTTCCGGCAGATCGACCCATGTCTCTTCGCCGCGTAGCCTCATGCGGGCGCGAAGTGCGACCCGATACTCGGTATCCTCTGAGCCCTGGTTGAACAGGCCTTGCGGAAACACGAGATCGATCCAGACCTGATCCGGGGACTGCCCCGTTGCCATCATCTTGCGCTGCGGAAGAGCGTCTTCCAATTCACCGCCCGGCGGGATTTCAATTCGGCGCCCGTTTTCCTGATCGACGGTATGGCCGATCAACTCGCTACGCACCGAATCCGACCGGCCGTACCTGTTGAACAGCGTGAGCGGTGTGTAGCCCGCCCATCCCGTCACGGTCTCATATTCAACACCATCCACGTCATCTAGGCTCGCCCCGCCCATGCGCGGCTCTGTGAGAGTGTGCGGCCCGGCCAGCGCGCCGACAATCTCGACAATCTCGTCCTGCCCTTCAAAGTAGACCAGCGGCTTTGTCACGAGCGGCAGAGACAGCCTGTGCGTCCCGACCACGCGCCAAAGCGGCATGTTGGGCGACAGCGGGTTGCCCTCTGCTCCTGCCGTTCCGGGCTGCTCCGGTGCGTCCGGTGCGCTAGCCTCTGGCACAGGGGGCGGTGCAAGGGCACTCAGGGCCGCAGATCCAAGCGCGGCTATGGCGCCACCCAAGAGACGCGAGCCTGTCGTGGCGGCGGCGGACGTTGCCCCTGTGAGGCCACCGAATAGCTGACCGCTCACAACGGCGCCGGTCAGGACGACAAGCCCGATGGACGCCACAAGCCCGAGAATGTTCTTGTTGTCGCCTCCGCCGCCCATCGGCGGGGCATGGAATGTCACTTCGATCGGCACGCCGCCCGCTTGCGGCTTGGGCTTGACCATGTGCCAGACGCCGCGGGGCACGGGTTGCCCGTTGATGCAGATCGCATCCCCGTCATGGCGCGGCCAGCCATCTGGAAGCGACTTCACCCGCTCGGCCATGTCCGCCAGTGACATACCCTCCGGCAGATGGAAGACATGCGGCTGCATGGCGAACAGATCGCGATGGATTGCGACAGTCTTCACTACGCAAGCCCCCTGTGCCGCCAGAACCCGACGATCCGGTGTTTCATTAACTGGCCTGTGATCGGCTCGAGACAGGCGCTCGACGCCTTTTCGACATGCAGGACCGTGCCAGCATCAACCATCACGCCGACATGGCAGGGCAACCACTTGCCGCCGCTTCGCATGACCGCCACGTCGAACGCCTGCGGCGCCTCCGCCTGCGTCCACGTTGCCTGTGACTGGCCAGTGCCGATGGCTTGAGCTACGCGGCGCAACTCGCTGGCCCCGATCTCGCCGTAGGTGGGGAGGTTGATGCCCAATTCCTGCGCGTACACGAGCTTACACAAGCCCCAGCAATCAACCGCCTCCGGTCCGCGCCCGCCGTCGATGAACGGCAGGCCGATGTAACGCCCGGCCCAGGTCACACGAACAGCCCCGGAAACCGGTCCTGAGTGGCCCGCATGTAGGGCCAAGGCTCCTGCGTATAGTCTGGCAGCGTGACCCGGCCCCGGATCTGCGTCACCGTCACCTCCACGTCGCTCAACTCGAACCGCCCGAAGCCATAGACCCGCGATGCTGTACCAATTTCTGTACGTGGATCGGCGCTCAAGTCGAAGTCCGCCGATGAATAAACGGCAAGGTCGATGATGGCTCGCTCCGTCGATCGCTCCAGGGCAAAACCGACCCGCCGATCAACGTTGGAAACCACCAGCTCCGCCGCCGGCATCTGGTCGTTGTCGGTCAGCGGGCGCCCATCGAACGGCATGGCGGTGTAGGTCTCGCCACCCAGCACGTAATCGAACACATCCGAAACAATGCGGATCGGCTCGCCGATGTCCGGGTGCGTGATTGTCAGGAACCAGATCAGCGCGTCGGGGCTTTCCGCGCGCTCCAGTTCCGCCATCACCGATGTCGGGACGCTGCGTTCCGTCATATCTCGAACCCAAGAATTTTCGTGGTGCCCGCCGGTGCGGTTGCCGGAATATCAGTCGCAACCAGCGTTTCCTGCGCCTCGGTGATCGAGGTCGTGGTCGTGCGCTGCACCCAATAGGTGCCGGCAATGGTCGGCAGGGCCGAAGCCGCCACCGTTTGCCCGTCGATGCCGTAGACCCCCTCGGCGTAGTCGGCCACGAAGTAGGGCACCCGGCAAACACCACTCGGGATGTAGTCAGAGAACCACGGCACGCCTGGAAGGCGCATTAGCCGCGCTTGCAAGTTTACGTACTTTCCACCCGAGGCGCTGACCTGAAATGGCGGGTCACCTCCCAGCATCTTGAACCAGACCGGCCTGCGAACCAAAGGATCGCGAAAGATGAAACGGTTTACGCCAAACCGAAGGTCGGTCTCATACCACGTTTTGAATGTGGCATACTGATCCAGCGTCAAGACTCGAAAGGTGACGTTGAACACTTCCGGCGCCGCTGTCGTTAGAGGCCGCTCCATCGGCTCGCCGGCATCCGCTTGAAATGAGGCACGGTTATCCACAAACCCGCCTGCATAACTGGTAAGTGGATTTTGCGGCAATGAGGTGGGCCAAAACGGGACGCTCATCGCGAAACCTTCTTCGACTTGGCGCCGTATCGGCTGCCGAAGGATTTATCCATGTCCCCGCGCGCAACTCCGCGGTTCACCACGTCGATGACCAGTTCCTCACCATTCGGCCCCTGACGGTGCGTCTGACGCATTTCATTATTGCCAGCGTCGTAATTGTTGATCACGACGTTCATATCGCTTCCGCCACCTCTCGACTGAACGCCAAGTTTTCCGTTGGCCATTCTGGTCAAAGGCATGATGCCCTCCGGCCCGGATTCGCCCATAACCCCGACTTTTCGGCCTGCCATCGGGAAGGCCGTTGGTGACGAAACGACACCACCCGACGCAAAAGGCACGACCCGACCACCTTGAATCGCATTGCCATTCGCATTGAAAATGCCACCGACAAAACCGCCTAGCAGACCACCACCAGAGCCACCGAAGGGACCACTGCCAAATAGCGCTGCCTCCAAAGCGGCTTTGGCGAATGCTTTTGCCAAATTCTCAAGAACGCCAGCAAGGTTTTCGCCCTCGATGATAGCGTCAATAATACCGTCTTTCAGTTGTTGTTGCGCATCATCGAAAAACTCGGCCCGCTCCTTCGCCTGCTCATATTTCTCCGTCAGTTTCCCGACTGAATCCGCCTGACGCTCAATCTGCTCACGAACCGTTTCGCCGGTTTCCGTTTGGCGCGAGTCAAGGTCAATTCCGCGCCGCTTGGCTTCATCCAAAAGAGCGTACTTGGTTTCAAGTTTCGCAATCTCGGCGGTTTCTTTCCCGATCATCTGAATTTTGCGATCAAGAGCGGCAATTTCCTCCTCAGCACCAAAAGGGTCGTCCCGCTTTTTCGATCGCCCAGAACCGGAACGCAATGACCTGGGCGGGGTGTAGTTATCAAGAAACTCAGTGCCTTCGCGAACCTGCCAGTCAAAGGCGCTGCCGCCGAACTCACGAGGGTCTCTCGCACCGCGCCGCCCCTGTTCGCTGGAATGGATCTCTGCCGCGCCCATCGCACCGGCGTAATCCCACGCCGCCTTGGCGAGATCCTGAACACGGCCCAGCAAGGTATCAACATTCGGAAGCGCCGCCGCGAAACCCCGCGCTGCGGCGTAGGCCGCCTCGGCAACGTCCAGAAGGTTTGTTTCAGCATCATCAAGCTGCTTTGCCATTTCCCGAGCCGCCCTTTCAGCATCCTTCAGGCTCTCAAGAAAGGCGATCTGCTCCATATTAAGTTTTTCGTATCCGCCGACCGCATCCAGAAGCTCACCGCGAACCCTCGCGAATGCATCCGCAATATTCCTTGGCCCCTCAGCAGCCGCCAACTGCTCAAACGCACCCAAAAGTTGCTTAGCTTGCTCTTCTGTGAGCCCGAATTCATGCTGAACCTTGCGGAGCGTCCCCTCGGCGGTGTCCGAAAACCCCCGCAGGGAATCGAGCCACCCAACGTCAGTGAACCCCGCAAGCGCCTCCCGAGTCTCCCGCAGGTTCTTTGCCGCCTCAAGAAGCGAAAGCTGCTTTTCAGCGTCGACCAATGCCAACACAGCCGAGGTGACGGCCCCGAAACTTTCGACAAGATCATCGCGACCAGCCGAAGATGCAGCCTTAATGGACGACTCAAGTCGATCCACGCTTTCTTCCAAGGTATCTACCTTGTCGGCCGCCCCCTCTGCGCTATCACCCAAATCAATGAAATTGGCTGCGAGCGGGACGCCGATCGCGACCGCCGCCCCCATGACGGCGCCTAAAGCGCCAAACCCGCCAAGCAACTGCGGAAGCTGCTGCCCGAGGGCGACAGAAGCCGAAGTTCCGGCGCCGACCTGTGTCGCAAAATCGCCGACCTGAAAGGCGACGTTCTGGAGCCCTCCACCCATGCCTCGGGTGGTTCGCCCCACATCGGCGCTCGCTCCCGCGAGCCGTCGCGCCCGGTTTGTGGCTTGCGCATAGTCAGCGTTCAATCGCTCTAGCGCGTCCTCGTATTGCCGGGTATTGAGCGCCCCTACCTTCTGCGCCCTATTCAACTCCTCAAGAGCCGCCTCATAACGCTTCGATGCCGCAAACATCGGGTCATACTTAGCCCGCAGTCGATCCATCTCTTTTCCGATGGCAATGGCGCTTGTTTCGGCACTTTGAGCCATCTTCTTGTTGCTGTTGGCAAACTGCGCCTCAAGCCCCTTTGATGTATCAGTGCCGGCCTTCTTCGCGCGAGCCATCTGCTTCTCGAACTTGGCGAGCGTGGCCTCCATGCGGAGGACAAGAGATGTCTCGACTGCTGTGTTCATTTCTGAAGAGCCTCCGGCTCGTACTTCGCGAGGATTTCCTCAAATTCTTCTTCGCTCGGCGGTTCAAGTTTCGGGCCTTGCGAAGAGTTGAAACCGCGAACAAGATTCACAAAGTCCGCATATGTCAGCGCCCGAAGGTCATGCGGCGACATATTGAATGTCCGGCAGATCTGAGAAACCTCAGAAAAGCGGATCGGCTCCGGCTCCGTGGCTTCACCATTGGCGCCGCCATCCTCAATCCCCATCATCAGGGCGATAAGGATTTCTCCGGCAATTGAAGCGTTTTCAGTATATGGCGTTCGATCAAAGTGGTTTTCCATAAGCCGCTTTGCTTCAACCTTGTTTTCACCGCCGCCGATGAGAGCCAGCCGTATCGTGTGCCAAATGTCGCTGGCGTAAAACTTACCGGATGAAATACGCAGAAATATCGCGCCAATGGGGTCTTTTCCGCAAGCCTCCTCCAGATCGAGAACGCCGCCGAAGTCGAGCCGGAAAAGACGATCTTTTCCGGCCCACTCCAAAATCACGTCAGCCATCAGGTTGCGTCAGTCCAGACGCGCTGGCCAGCGCCCGAGATAGTGGCGGTGAATGTCACCTTGCCGCTGTTCTCCTTGCTGAGTTCTAGCGTCTGGAGATAAGCGGGAAGCGTCCAATAGCCACCATTATTCGCTGCGCTCTCATCAAGGAAAATCTTGATGTTCTTCTCGTCGCCATCGTCGGCCCAAGCTAACCATGTCGGCCACGCCTCCGTTGTCACCATGCCGCTCATTGTGGCGCTGGTATCCTGGCTTTGAAGGTGCCGAACGATAGCAGCCGGCACATCAAGAGGGCTGTCGCAGTCGAGAACCGTGTTCTCACCGAGATTGTTGGTCAGCGTGATACCGAATGCGTTTGCCCCGCATGTGTGGGCGAACACTTCCGGGGATGCCCCGTCGCCCAGTTGGATGACCAGTCGAGTGGTCTGATTGCCCGTGCCCATAGCTCAATTCTCCTTTTCGCTGGACGGTTCTTTGGCAGTGGCCATTTCCGCCACCTTGCGCTTGATCAGCGCATTTCCGGTTGCCTTGGGCACCGAATATGTTTGCCCTGCCTTGAACGATTGCGTCACGGCCGAGCTAATGCGATGGTGAGCATCGCTATTCATCTTTATCTTCATGGAGGCCCCATGTTCCGACTTGCTTTTTTCGCCGCTCTTCTCGCCACATCTCCTGCGGTGGCGATGGATCACGCAGCGTGCGTGAAACTCCAAATGGACGCTTACGAAGCGAAGGCCGCGCTATGGGAAACATCCCAGCGTCTTCGCAATGCGCGGATTGATGGCACAGACCAACGAGAGACAGCCAAAATAGCTCAAGATGAAGCGATGGCCGCCAGATTCTCCGTCAACGACTATATCCAGAGGCTTTCCGACTTATGCGAAACCCTGCGCTAAGCGTTCTTGATTGCCTTGTTGATGTTGCGGGTAAGGCGTGACTTCACGCGCCGCCGCCGCGCCCGCCAGACTGGCCAGAAAAACGGACTGGCCTGTATCTGACCCGTGGATTTTCCGGATTTGTGTTGGCGCGGCGCAGTGCCGAATTCGAACCACGCCGCGCTAAAATCATCCCCGCGCGCCCAGATCGTGATCAGCAAACCCCGCTCGGTCGAGCCGACCGTTCCAAGGCTCATCGCTCCATTCGGTGCCTGCCCCCAGCTCCAGCCGATTTCGATCTCTACCAGAGGTTTGTTCCGGTTCATATCCGCAACGATCTCGGCGGCATTCTGCTCTAGCGTGTCGATCGCAGCCTGTCTGACCGCTTTCGGAATTGCCGTCCAACGGCGATTGAACTGAGAAAGCCCCTGCACCATCAAGCAGCCTCTTCAACGGATGCCGTGACTTGGATAACGCCATGACCGGTTAAACCATCAGGGTCGCGAAATACTCGAACTTGCTCAACCTGTATCAAAACCAGCGCATTGGTCGAAAGCGATAAGTCCGCATTATGCAATGCATCCTTGACCGCATCGACCAAAACGCGGCACGAAGCCAGCCTGCCGTGATCACGTGTCCAACAGTCCAGTTGAAAGGTTTCCTCCCTAGATGTTAGGCACTGCAGGTTTTCCGGGGCATAGTCGCTAGGCCCAAAGGTTATATCGGGGTAGATTCGGCTGGTCCCCGGCGGTGCCTGATCATAAATCCT
This sequence comes from Roseovarius indicus, assembly GCF_008728195.1. Lineage (NCBI taxonomy): Bacteria > Pseudomonadati > Pseudomonadota > Alphaproteobacteria > Rhodobacterales > Roseobacteraceae > Roseovarius > Roseovarius indicus. Next base: position 2,669,484 of record NZ_CP031598.1, on the reverse strand, counting down.
ATCCCCAACAATAGAACCAACTTCCGCATCGGCGCGAAGCGTAGTCTGGATTAGGTTTTGAACCTCCTCGGAAGCACTCATGTCGCCACCCCGCTCTCCGCAGTGATTTCCAGAAACCTCCGGTCGTCACTTGGCACTACGGTACGGATATTGTAGGTCGTCCCGCGCCTGACGTCTCTCATCACCCATTCGCTATTGATCGTTTCCGCAACCGCGCTTCGCCGGATCGTCGCAACAACTGGCTGTTTGCCATCTAAGCGCGCCGCCATAACGCTCTCTGAACCGCGCAAATATCGGAAGTGCGCCCGGCTTGAATAGACACCTTCGCTCCAACCTGTTTGCACCCCGTGAGCATCGAAAGTTGGCCGGTCGAAAGTGACAGACTCGAAAAGATCCGATCCCTTCATTGGCCAACATCCCAAGGTCTAGGCTTGCCGTGAAAGCAAACGATTTTCGCATCATCTGGAACCCCAGACTTGCAATGCTTCTTCCAACTCACGACTGATCCCGGAAGAATATCCTGCCAGTACGTCCGCCCTTCCGTCAGAGGCTCGATAAAACCCTGATCCCCAAAATGCCGGCGCGTCGTACACTTCGCCATATGCGCATCTGGGTTTGCGCAAAACGTCTCGTAGATGTGAGACATGCTGCCTCCCCATGCCATAAGACCAGACCCCATTTTCCGAAGCCTTGGGTTGAAGTCCTCCAAGGCGATGAATTCATGGCAGGCTGCAGCGTCCAGAATTGGCCTCAAGTCACCTCGAATTGTCGTATCCAGATCCACGAAAAGGATTGGCCCTTGGAAGCGGAACACCTCGATCTTTGCCCACCATCCCGGCCAGTCATGCAGTAGCGCGGTGCCGCCAATGTCGGAAAGGCAGACGAACTCGGTATCCGGAGCGTGTTTCTCGCATTGCTCCCTCAACCGGTCGACGTGGCACTCTTCATATTCCCCGCCGCTGCGGAGGACAGTCATGATCCTCACCCTATTGCGATGCCCGCGAACACCCGTCAAATGACGTCCTCAAAGACCGCTTTAGGATATTTCTGCAACGCGGAAATTGGCGAGCAATTCAAAACCTCAACACCTGTCTTGGCAATTTCCTTGTGTGCAGCGTCCAGCGATTTTCGCCACCGTTCGGCATTTCCGGCTGTCGGGTTATTCAGTCCCGACAAATGCGATCCGTGCCAATGCAGCCCGTTTTTGATATGCATATCATAGCCGACCAGCAAAATTCGCTTTACGCCGAACTGAACCCCAAGGTTCAGGCAGTGAAAGCCGCTGTTCCCGCCCCACCCCACTGTGCCCTTCGGCTCATGAAAGAAACGGTCATCCGGCTTCATGCATGTAACGTGGCCAACTCCCCATCTTTTACACGCCGGCTTTTCGATACACAGTTTCAGGCCCTCGAAATCCGGGCAGCCCTGGTGCCTATCCCACCACTTCGCATCGCAGGCGAACAGAATGTCAGCCCAAGGCGCCAATTCCCAAGAATTGTTGATCGCGATAACCTTGGCGCGGCCTCTCGCCATCTCAATCGGCACACCCCCCGCAGACGGCCCACTTGCAACGATCACGAGGGTCTCGCCCTCCCATGAGGGCCACCATTCAGGCAAGCGGTGGGTCGGCAAGGCGGTAAAGAAGCATTTCGGCGCGATGCGGTAACCCGCCCGGCCCCATTTTCGCATCGTCATCTGGTTCGTACAGGTGTTGGCAGACAATCATGGTCGCCCGCTTGATTTTCTCCGGCACAGATGACTCGCTGGCGATGTCGCCACCGCTGTCGAATGTGAGATATGATTCCGCCCGCGTGTCGAGGTAGTCAATCACCGCCTCCGAAGCCGCCTCGATGATACCGGACAGGTCGATGTCGTCATCGTCATGCCAGACACGCAGCGCCAATTTCGTCTCTTCCAACTGGACCAGCGCGACCATCACTTAACCTTTACGGTCTTGGGCTCCGGCGCGGGTTTCATAACCCCATCCTTGCCGTCGCGGCCCCTCTTGACGGACAGCCGCCAGCCATCGCCATCGCCGGGGCGCTCTTCTGTGTCTTTTTGCGCCACCCACATAGAACCGCCAAAACTGACCACATCGCCCGCGGCATAACCCTTGCCTTCGGAGAAAACGCCACGATCGAGCATCACCGGCAGGGTGAATGCCCGTTCAACGATCTTCGCGCCGCGCTGAAACCGGAATGTAAACCCGCGCTCTCCATCGTGGACAATATCCATGTCCTCAAACCCGATCCCGTCTTCGCCATCTTTGCCCGGAGCACCGTCCTTGCCCACGATCACGCCAAGGGAGCGCGTTTCGCCGTTGGTTAGCGTCACCGTCAACTCGCCGGCACGGTCAATGAAGGCACCGGCGAGGCCGACACCATCTTTGCCTGGCTCACCCTTTTCGCCGGTCTTACCATCTTTTCCCGGTGCCCCATCCATACCAGGATTTGGTTCCGGTAATTTCGCAATCGATTTTGCAACCTCTTCGGCTACCATAGAGGCAATATCAGGTAGTTCCGGCGGCTTGGGCGGCTCCATAGCTTCTATAGCGTCGAAACGGTCGCTTACTGCCTTTTTTTCCGCCTCTACGTATTCCTTGGCCTTGTTTAACTGTTGCTCCAGACGGTCAACCGACTTTGAAACATCAGAAAAACCCTCTGACCGTTGCGACAGGATTTCTTTTAGGTGGGAAATTTCCTGCTTAAGGGGGGAAGTCGCGTCGTCTATTAGGCTACGGACCACCGGTCCGATTTCTTCGGCCAGCATCTTTATCTCGGAATGCTTCATACGGCCGCTCTCCTCAGTTCTGCCCAAATAGCGCTTCTGCGCTCTTCTGGGGGTAGATCCGGCTCTTCATCAGTTGGCGGCTCCGGCGTGGCAGGACCAGCCCACGGGTCTTCCCGCGCGTCCCTCTTGGCCAACGCCTCGAGACTGTAGTTCTGCTGCTGCAGGTAGGGCATACCGCCGCCAGGAACCGGACCACGGTTCACACGCTCGCGCGCCTCGTCCGGGGCGATGATCCCCGCGCCTGTGCCAAGCGCCAAGGTCTCCATCTGCGTCTTGCTGTCCATTCGCAGAAGGTTTTCGGTATCGAACTCGGTGCCGATGCTGTGCCCGTCGAGGCCGAGACCTTCATTCAGAAGACTCTCCGCATCCTCGATCAACGATTGCAGGCACTGGCTGTAATACTCGAGATTCAGGGTCTGGACGTTGCCGGCGGTTGGAACCGGCCCCGCGCCGATCTTGTAGAGCGGAACATGATATGTTGCGGCGATAGCTTCTGCCGTCCATTTCAACTGCTCGACCATCTGGGAATCTTCTGCAGATACGGCCATTTGCTGGAATGCCAGACCATCACCCAGAACGGCAACCTTTCCGGCGTTCGCACCGGTATAGTTCGCTTCCCAGCTTGTTTTCAGGCGCCCTGCCGTTTCATCGCTGATCTTTCCGGGCGCAGAAAGAATGCCGCTCGGGTTGGACTGATTGCCAAAGAACGTCGCCGAATTATCCTGAATTCGGAGCCCTTGGGTGGCTGCAACCCCATTTGCAAAAATCGGCGACAGACCGACCAGCGGGTGAAAGAGCGTATTCCAGCGGTCGTGAATGACCTCACGCGCCGGGACAACCAACTGTTCCTCGATGCCCGAGATGTTGTCGACCGACAGATCGTAGAACACCGACCCGTCGTCAGCAACCAAAGGCGTAACCCGCGTAGGGTCAAGAACATACATCCCGACCACGACACCGCGTTGATCGCGCTGTTTGAGAACGTATGTGTTGCCGCGCGAAAGCTTGGACAGCATCCAGCTTTCCCAAAACTGGTTGCGCGTCTGGAAGGCGTTCGGCTTGCGCAGAACAGGCGAGAACGAAGGCTTGCTTACTTCTTTCCACACCTTTCCTTCGCGCTCGATCAACCTAACGCGAAGCTTCGCGATATCCCGCGCGATAAGCGTTTGACAGGCGAAAATGTAGGGATTCGATAGGACGCTATCCAGCGAGACGACGACATTGCTCTGCCATGCGCCGGAATAGCTTTCGAAGACGGGATACCACGATCCGCGCGACTGCGCGACGGGCGAAATCGCCTTCTCACGGCTCCTGAATAGCCGGGGAAGTTTCATCAACCGGCCTTCGCCGCGGCGATCTTCTCGCGCAGCTTGTCAGCATCCCAGCCCATGAACGGCCGTTTGCCAACCACGCGCTCATATTCCTCCCGCAAGGCGGAAATCGGGTCTGCCGGTTCTTCTGCGACCATATCGCGGCGCTTGTACCCCAGGCGATCGACAATCTTGGCGAAACGCGGGTCGCGCGCGCGCATGGCGCGATCAATGTAATTCTGTTTCATGCTGCTGCCTCTCCAAAACGGTTAGGGCGGGCCTTATTGGCCCGCCCATTCAGGTTACGGGGTCGGCAGGCCCCAGTTGACCTCATCCAGAAGGGCCACAGCCGACGAGCGGCGCTTGGACCAGTTCAGGATGCGCTCGGCGCGGAATGCAACCGAGTTGGTCTGGAACATGGACACCATAGAGGTTGCGGTGCCGTCCACGTTGTTCGTCGGGTTGTCCAGCATCTGCAGCGATGCCTCGCGGGACATATCGACGTTCACGCCGCCTTCATCACCGAAGTAGATATCCGAGGCGTTGACCAGAGCCACATAACCGCCAGCGGAAACCGCCGACAGATATTCCGATGCGATGACCGGAACACCCAGGAGAGTGCCACCGCGCATGTTGATGCCGGTGAACTCAGGCTGGCCGAGCGGGTTCTGCATCAGCGACAGAGCCAGTGCCGTCGAAGACGACATGACATAAGCCGCGGTCGTCGGCGGGTTGTTGGCCGCGACGAAGGTCGCCCACAGCGCCCGGATGTCCTCGCGGATCGCGTCCGCATCGTTGCCGGTCGAGGTGGTCGCGCTGACGCCGTTGGTGATCGAAGCCGGCGAAACACCCGCCGATGCCGAAACCGCCGGGTCAATGAACGTCTGGTCGATCTTCTCGGCAACCGCGGCTGCGAGACTGTCACGCAGGACAGCATCAGCAGACGGGCTGGACTTCCGTAGAAGTTCCTCGGTCACAACCGAGATGGTCGCGACTTTCAGTTCGTCCAGAGTGGTGCGGCTGAAATCCAGCGCGGTCAGCGGCTTGGGCGCACCTTCACCGACCCAGTATGCCGAACCCCCAGCGGTTTGGCTGATAAGCGGGGTGCGGAACGGAACCGTCCGAAGTGCCGGCACGCCATCAGCGCCGAACTTCCCAACGATCGTCATCGGGCGTAGGTATTCAACGAAATCGGCATAAACCGAGGTTTCGTCACCTACCAGATCGGCGGCCCAGTTGCTCGACGTGGATTCACCACCGACGACCGTGGCTTTGGTCAAGATGCCAGTTACCGGCGAGTCCTCGCCATAAAGGCGCTTGGCAACCTCGCGCGCTGGCTCCGAGTCAAGGCGGCTGATTGCCTTGGCACGAGCAAGCCGGGCGAACTCAACACCGGGTGCCGATTTCGCAGCCTTCACCCGCACAGGAGCGCGGTAGTCGCGAGACTGAGAAGCATCGTCCGACTTGTCGCCGGTGACAACCTTGGCTGCCTTGGCTTTGGTGGCCTCAAGGTCGCGAAGATCGCCGAGTTCTCCGTCGATCTCCTTGACCTCGGCCTTGAGGTTGTCGAATTCCTCTTTTTCCTCGGCGGTCTTGGACTCGCCACGTTCAACGGCCGCATCCTGGATTTCTTCCATCCGGGCCTGCGATGCCGCGCGTTTCGCCTCGAAAGCGGCGATCTGCTCTGCAATGGTCTTCATGTTTCTGCCCTCCTTGGGCGTCAGTGAGATTGGTTTTCGTTGATTTCCCGTGACGCCGGGAGATTTTGCGCCCTTGGCGCTGTCCGCATCCTTGCCGGTGCCTGTCGCGGCTGGCTTGGCTGCGTATTCCTTCACGGTGGCGATATTCGCCTCCGCATTTGCGGGAATTGTGACGGCTGACAATTCCAGCCATTCCCATTCCTTGAAGCGAACACCCCAAGATCCCTCGATCTGCTCGACCTCCAACCCTCGGAAACCGATACTCAAACCCCGAACCAAACCGGCCTTGATCAGTTTCCAATACCTGTCGATCTCGTCTGTCACCCCACGCGAAACGTTGGCGACAATCTCAATACCCTTTTTCGTTACCTTGGCCTCTGTCACTTGACCAATCGGGTCACCGTGATTGTGCTGCCAAAGCAATGGGATAGGCAGTTGGTACTTCGCGCCCTCCGGCAGAACGATATCGTCCATGCGGTCAGTCGCAGGTGTCGATGCGATGCCGGTAATCGTGCCGGAATCCTCATCCATTTCCTTGATTTCAAGGGTTGCGTAGGCACGATCCATGTCGGCCTCCTAAATGGTTATGAATTGATATTCGGGCTCCGCTTCACCCCTGACGCCCTCAGACGCCCCAACGGCCATCGCCAGTGCGATCATGCCGTCCATCCGGCCGCGCTGGCGCGACTTGTCAAACATCTGGTTTCCGATGGCGTCCGTCTTGATGACCGTGTTGGCCGCGCAGTATTGCGTCAACCGGTTCTCTTCGATGAGGATTTCGCCTTCCAGAACCTTGTCAGTGAAGCGCGTGATGCTGTGCGGCATGCAGAGATTGCGCTCGCCAAACGCTACCTTCGTGCCTTGCGAGTGCCGGACAACCTTTAACCCATCACCTTCCGGCTTCTCTGGCCCCTCATAAACCCAAACCGCCAGCCCGATCGCCTCGCATGCGTCCCGAAACTTCTCCCAGAAACTCGGGTCGATTGTCAGGCTGTCGACATCGTTTTCCGCAACCAGGGACTTCACCTGCATCGCGACGAATTCATAGTCGATCACCGCCGACTGCGTGACGCTCAACTCACCTTTTTCAACGTATGTCTTGTACGGGATGCGGTCCAAGGCCGATCGGCGCTCAAGGCCCGCCGGCGTCGTCCAATACCAGCACCTCGCCGTAAGGTAGTCCGCATCACCCTTCCAGACGGCACCGAGCGCTGTAAGGTCGTTCTTTTCCGACAGGTCGAGCGACAGGAAGCATTTCTGGCCTTCGACCTTCTCGGGCTCGAACTTGCCGATACATGCCCGCCAAGCCGCCTCGTCAACCCAGAAACCGGACGAGCCGACCGGAATCCCGAAATAGAGGCGGGAAACCGAAAGCCGCCTCCCTTCGTCGTTCTTGGCGCGGTTTACTTCGCCGCGCAAGTTCTCATGGCCGAATGTCTTGCCGAGTGCCGGCAGAGACTTTACCCAGCAAGACTCGTCATTGAATGGATCGTCTTCCTCGTCGACCCGAGCGATGAACGCAAAAGCCTCGTCGTCATCGAACACCTTTTCCAGCATGCGCTGGTAGTATTCCGACTGTTCCGTCCCGACGATCTGGTCAATTGCCGGGGTGTTTGTGCCGAGGATCATGAAGGCTGACCCGGCCTTTTTTGCGATGCCGGCTGACCAAAGCTCAATCGGCCTGTTCGTCGCAAACTCGTGGATCTCGTCCCCGATCACCACGTCCGGCCGCGGGCCTGAAAGCGTGTCCGTCGTGGCTTTCGCCTCAAAGAACGACCCGGAGCCCACAAATTCTATTCGCCAAGCGTTCTCGCCCTTCCCGGAGACGAAAACGATGCCTTTATCCTCGAGGCTTTCACCGTGGCCGGGCACCTCAGCCCGGCACAGCGCCGCGGCATCCTTGAACGGTATCTTTGCCTGATCCAGCTTGGACGCGATCGCATAGCACTGCGCCCGCCTGATCCCCATGAACCCCGCGACGTAAAGCGAGATGCCGCCCATCAGCGGCGATTTTGCCTGCCCCTTGCCTGTCTCTATCCAGAGGTTTCGGAACCTTAGACGACCTGACTTGTGCCAGCCGAACAAAGACCCGACCACGAATTTATGCCATTCCAGCAACTCGAATGGCTCACCAGCCAGCGGCCCATCCGTGATGGTAAACATCGCCGGGAAGAAATCTATCGCTTCCTGGGCCTTATCCGCATCGAAATAAAGACCGCGCGGAGCGCCGGATTCCAAGTCCTCGAAATGACGCTCGCACGCCAAGCGCACGAACTTGCCGGCAACGATTTCGCCATCTAGAACCCGACGCGCATATTCGCTAGTGGGGTCCAAGTCGCTCAAGGAATTTATCCGCTTTTGTCTGCGCAGGCTTCGGAGCACCCGCCGGCGCCGCGCGCTCAACCGGAATTTTCAACTGCTCCTCAAGCTTCGTAATCTGGTCCTTGATCTTCTGCAGCGCCGACCAATGAAAGTTGAACACATCGCCGCCGTTCGGGCCTTCCTTGATCGCGCCCTGCTCCGCAACGGTCGGATAAAGGAATTCATACTCGACCCGCTCACGTACCAGCCGATCGATAATCCGCTTCCGCTGTTCTGTGAGTTGCCCGCGTCCGTCGACGTCCTCAATCAGCGCCTTCCACTCGGAATCCGCCATACTGGCCCGCGCGTCTCCATCTGGGGCGTTGGCGTAGATCCGGCTGTAAACTGGCTTCCGCATGTTATACTATAACCCCCACCCCTGTTTTCGGGGTGATCTGTGTGAAAATGATGGTGGGCGCCGGGTTTCCGTCCCACAGGCTCCCAGATCGCTGCATACCCCCCCCGGCTGGCCACACCCGGCATACCGTGCAGTAGCCGCTGGGGTGCGTCAGATGGTCGAGCCATCCACCCCGACGAAGCGGTATCTTCGCTTCTCAGAGGCTATCCACTGCGCTCCTCTTGCGTTCCATAAGCCGGATCGTCTGGCCCTGTTCTCTATAGTGCGGTTCACTTGGTGGTCACACGACTTGCAACAGGTGCGGAGGTTGTCAGGGTCCAGCGCTTTGTCTGGTGCAAGATCCAGTGGCTCCGCATGGTCGACCACTGCCGATTTCTGGCTGTGTCTTCCGTCTGTCAGAATGGCGCCGCACATACAGCAGGTGAATAGGTCACGCTCGAGAATGGATTGACGAAGCGCCCTGCCCTTTCTCGTGCTGAATGGATGAGCCTTTGTCATGTGTTGCGCCCGCCTCTGCCATTCACCGCTTTGCCTTGAAGTCTGCACCCCAACGGTGTTGACGCTTTCGCGCATGGCAGCGCTAGAGGATACGGGCTTGTCCTGCGAGGGAGAGGGGTGCAACGGGTATTGTGGAGCGGATAGAGGGAATCGAACCCTGCTCACGAAGGCTTGGAGGGCCCCGGACTTGTCCCGCAAGCTTATCCGCTGAACCTGCTGTCGTCAGTCGATCGCGTTAATACGATCCTGAGCGTCATCACCGGCTTTCCGGTGCTTGTTGGCGTCTGATATATTGTCGCCGGTCGTGCCCCAAACGAGGTGACTGGGGTTCACACACGAAAGATGCCCATTGCCGCAAAGGTGGCGGGTTACCATTCCGTCCGACTTAGGCGCCCCTCTCGTCAAAAGCAGCATGTATCTTGCTGCACTGATACTCCTGCCACAGAAAGGCATCTGGGCGGGAACATCTCTTTGCGCGGCTGGTACGAATATACACTCCACGCGTGCAGCATGTCTGTTTTCTTCTACAAATACTCGAATTGGGCACTTCACCCTTTCGCCAAGTATCTTTCCGCGCCTACACCGCTTTGTTTTGCTGCTCGGATTGTTGGGATCTCTGGTTTTTGGCCAACGCCCGTGTTTTTTCCACTTGATGCCATTTTCAGACATCCATTGTCCTGCTAGAGTTTTCCCAGCCATCTTTGAACCTCACATGTTCATAGGTGGATAGATGCGGGAATGGTGATGGAACACCTTCCCGCATTGCTTTTCTCGTAATAATCCCTACGACTTCGCGCAATTTTTTGGCTCTTGCCTTCAGCGCGAATTTGGCCTTTCGGGCGCCCGACCCAACATCGGCTCTCAACTCGGTTCGAGCGATGGGCCTTCCCCTTCGGCGGTTATGTGCCCGCCGGGTTGCGAAGACCCTACCGCATGCCATCGGATCAATCAACATCTTTCCGCACCAGTCTAGGCAGGGATGTCTCGCCTTTTATTCCGGTGAGGGTTTCAAACCACACCCTGCCCTTTTCCACCTTGCGAACATCGACAACGGCGCCCGCCAGCGGGCCTGACGCAACCTCCGCCCTATCCCCGACACGAACCCTGAGAAGATCCGCCCGTGCCTGTGCCAACTCCTCTTCCCGGCTGGGCAGCCCCATAACGGCGCGAACGATTGCATCCGGCAAAGCAATCGGCGTGACGCCATAACTGAAAACGCCCGTGATCAGGTTGCGTGCTTTAAGGATATCCCAATTCGGCTCATGCTTGAATTTGGCGTAGACGATCCCTGCAATGACGGGATACTTCCGCTGATGGCGCTTGCCGCGGATCACCCATGACTTTTCCCTCTCTGGGAAGCAGGCATGAACGCCCTTCTGCTTGAGGTGCTCGCAGGTAGCGCGCTCCTTCCCCGATCGAACTGTCAACGCATGCCATCGGGGCCTTGCCAGCCTCCCGCCCGTGACGCCCCTGCTCTGCTCGAATGGGACGATTTGGCCTATGCGGTATTCCATCATATCCTGCCCTCTCTTTGCCTGTGGTGCTATGTTTTGCTGTCGTTTTTACGTGTCATCTGGTCGCGCTGGTCGGGGGTCATGACGCTACCTCCCGCTTCCATATCGGCGGGGTCTGGCCAACGGCAGCCCAGCCCTTTTCGGTCAAATGCCAGTTGCTGTCTTCCGGGTTCGGGTCATGGAAGACCATCTCGGCATGGTGCAGATGGGTCATGGCCCTACTGACGCGGGTGTGGCACATCTTCAAGCGGCGACCGATGGCGTTGATATGGGTCGGGCCGAGAGTGTGGTTTGCCTTGGCGATTGCGGCTAGGATCTTTGACCGATCCTCCAAAGAAGCGCGCTCTTGGGCGTGTGGGGTTCTGTTTCGTGTCTGTCGCATTAGGCCACCAGCCTTTCTTTAAGCTTGAGCATGTCGTTAAAATCTGTGCCAACATCGCCGGGCACCTTCACCGCCACCGATAGGCCCTTCACGGACAGCCTGTGCGCCAGCGCATAAGCCGCCTTCTGACCTCCGAATTTCGCGTCATTGTCGGCGAAGATGGTCAGTTCCTCGACAGATGCAGGCGGCTCCCACTTCTCCATCATCGTTGAGTTGATTACCGCCCACACAGGCAATTCATACATCTGCATGGCAGACAGCGCGGTTTCTATGCCCTCGGCTATTCCAAGAGCGTAACCCGCCTCACCAAGCCTGATTGCGGCACCGTCCGGGATCTTGCCCGGCATGATGCGGCGCACTTCATCCTCGGGCGCTTTCCCACTCCCATCCGGCGCAAGCCATGTCCTGTGGAGCGTCACTGGCTTGCCGTCAGCGTCTGACACAACGCCGATCAATGCGGGATAGTGCTTGTCCCCTGCATACCAACAACTCGGGCAGAACCGCAGGCTTTCAGGGTAGGACAGCTCATCAATCCCACGGGATTGGAAATACCGATCGACAACATCCCCCCTCTGTACGGGGACGCTGGCTTTCCACAATTCCCGCAGTCGCTCGCGCTTCTGCTCGTCGCTAGCCTCCTGGCGTATGGGCTCGGGGTTTACCCTGCCGCATACAGCCCTTACCTCGTCAGCCGCCTCGGCAAAATTCCAGCCGCGGAAATTCATCAGGAGGTTCCAGCCGTCTCCAGAGCCGCACTGGTTGCAGAAATACGTTCCCCGACCTTCCTTGTTGTCGAACCGGAACCGATCACGCCCGCCGCACATCGGGCATGGCCCGTGCTGGTCTTTCAGAGCGCTATCCGGCACGCCAAGACTCGCCAGAATGCCGCGCCACTTGCCCGTGACATAATCCCTAATGTCATCACGTTGCCGCACGCCGCACCTCCTGACGTTGCTTGCTTTTGGCGAAACGAATGTCTTTCGCCTTCACCCAATTCTTGACCTGTTGAGACGGGCGTTGCGGGTTGTCGTCCAGGCCTCGCGGCCAAACCTTGAATTTCTCCTTGTAGGCGTGTGAAGCCCAACCCTTCTTTCGGCCACGCTCTTTGGCGATCCACAAAAGGCCGGACCAGAAGTCTTGCTTTTCCTGCTTTGTCGGCTGGTGCTTGGCGCCCCTGACCTCGATCAGCTCACCATCACCCATTTCCACATCGGTTTGACGTTCCGGCTTGAACCCACAGGATGGGCACTTGGCAACCTTGGCGGGCTTCACGTACCCGCAGGCCGCGCACTCCTTCGGCAAAGGCTCCTGCCTCTCCCGTGCGGCTCTCTCCTCGCACTTGCCGCCCTTCAACCGGGTGTGGTGAATATCCGTTACGAACCCGAGCCGAAGCGTGTTGTCGGCATGGTCGAGGATGAGGCAGTTGTGGACTAGGAGTCCTTCAGCAGTGAAACAATTTCGGGGTCCGGCGTTGAGAATGTCCCATACTTCCCTTTCGGTTTCGCCGAAGGCTTTGCCCACTGCTCTAATATCTGCTGATCGGTCATTCCCAACCCAATCATCCGCTTCAACGTAGCGTCCGCATACTTGACTTCCGGATACTCGCTTCGAAAGCGATGCATGTTTGCCGTCAACTGTGATCGCTGATTGAGCTTGTTGTGCCGCGCTGTGGACCAACGAAGATTCCCCGGCGCATAGCCCTTGTCGTTGTCGATTCTGTCGATCTCCACTGCTTTCGGGCTTTCCGGCAAACCAAGGTTCGACTGAACCCAAAGCGCCGCTTCCGCCGGAGAAGAAAAATCGAAAGTAACGCCTCTGCCCCCATAGTCCGCAAAACGACCGTTGCTCGGATTGCAGCAACGCTGCTCCGCAGCCTGCATCCGCCGATAGAGCCACTTTGGGAAACGCACAGGCTGATTGCAGGATCGACAGCCTTTCGTGCGCCCACGCTCCAAATTTCCTAGAGAGATTGACCGCTCTGCTCCACACCCATCGCAACGGGTTTGAACAAATATCCGGCGCGCCCCAGGCTTGCCCCTCCACTCCAGTTCCGGGGAGATCACCCGGACGGAGCCGAATTTCACGCCCACCAAGTCCGGTCTGGATGATGGCGATTTTCTCGCGTTCACATTCCCCAAGGGTGCGCCACCCTTTCTCCGTCCAGACTTTGTGATCGGGCGTCCCTGTGAGCCCTTGGTACGTGATGACATGTCGCTTTCCCTTGCTGATTACACCTTGGTGACTGACCCATTGTTGTCCGTCCCATAGCTTATCAGAAAGCAAAACTTTCTCAATCGGTACTGGCCCACGTTGTGTTAAAATTTGCGTCCCAGATGCTAAGCAGTCGTTCTTGCCATCTGCTGTCCGAAGGCCCCGACCAATCATCTGGACGTAAAGCATTTCGGATTTGGTTGGCCGCGCCAGAATGATACAACGCACATCCCAATCAACACCCGTGGTCAGGCAACCGACATTGCAGACAACCTTGATTTCCCCACGCTCGAAACGCCGGGCCACTAGTGCCCGCTCTACCTCGTCGGTGTAGGCGTCAACGTAGCCCGTGGGCACTCCAGACCGCTCGAAATCGGCTTGCAGCTTCTTGGCGTGCGCCCGGTCCACGGCGAAGCAAAGCGTCGGCCTCGCCTCGCCCTTCTCAAGCCACGTGCTGACCACATCGGCCACCATCTGGCCCTCGCCCATGACCTCCCCAAGTTGACCCTGGTTGAAGTCGCCAGCGGTCGTCTTGACGCCGGAAAGGTCGGGGTGCGCGGGGGCAAAAACCCGGAACGAAGATAGAAATCCCGCATCAATCAGCTCCTGCATCGTGGCGCCGATGATCAGGTCGTCGTATTCCGAGGACATGCCCTGACGCCAAGGCGTAGCTGACAGGCCGATGAACGGGACATCCGGGCATTCCGCCATCCACTCGGAGATGACCTTGCTACCGATATGGCACTCATCGACCACCACCACCTCGCAATCCGGACGGTCCCTCCGGGCAAGAGTTTGAACCGACGCGACTTGAACTGGCGCGGTCCAATCGGTGCGGGGATGGTCAGCTTGGATTACCCCGATCTGCGTAACGCCCTCCGCCTCGAATGCCTCGACCGTCTGGTTGATGAGGCTCAAGGCGGGAACGGTGAACACCACCCGGTTGCCCTTTGCCAGCGCCCCGTTGACGATCATCGAGGCGACGAAGGTTTTTCCCGCGCCTGTCGGAAGCTGGAGGCAAGGACGGGAACATCCCCTAGCCAGAGATTGACGAAGCCGGTCGATAGACTGACGCTGGTGCTTGCGAGGGGTGCGGGGCTCGGGTTTGGCGAAAAGGTCAAACATTGCGGCCACCAGCTTTCAACATTTCTTGGCCAGGAAATTCCAAAACGTTAAAACTTTCGTCGCAGTCCCCTTTTATATTCCCCCTTATAGTGTCCCCCCGTCCGGACATGGGCGCCGTGTCCTTTTTTTTGGACATGGCCGTGTCCCCCCGTCCGGACATGGCTGGGCGCTTCATCGAGCCAAAAAGTCGGTAGCTGCATGAGGTGTATTGCCCGCACCTTTTGGTTTTCTCCCTCTTTATGAGGCCGTACCCTTCAAGGCTGGAAATCGCTTCATTCACTCTCTGGCGACGGTATCCAGTCATCTTAGCTAGTTCGGCTTGCGCAGGCGCGCACTCGTCGGATTTCTCTTTGTGCCACCAGCAGATTGCCAGCAACACCGAACGCTCCGCTGGTGGGATATCTAACACCTCAAAAAGCCCGTATGCCCACTTCATGGCGCGTATACTCATTGCAATGCCACCCCGCGCGTGCGCCCGATGACGTTCCATGCTGGGTCAAATTTCTGGATATACTTCCGCTCGACTTGTCGAAGCTTGCGCTCGGGCGTGGGCTTAAACCATCGCATCGGCCAGTATCCTGGCACGCTGATTTCGTTCAGAATCTCGTGGCCATGCCACCTGCATGCCAGTTGAACAGACATGCCGACGTAGGCAACAAGAGCCTTACTGTAGAACTCTTTCTCCACGTCGTGCAGCAAGAACAAATAAACGGCTGGCGATAACGGCGCGGTACAGTAGAAGTTGTCATAGGTGTCCGGTGAGCGCCAGCCGTCCTCGACCAAGGCTTTCTTTATTTCCTTGCTGTCGAGCCACTGTTCACTCATCTTTTTGCCCCTTGACCATTTCGGCGGCAATCTCTCCGACAGACCGCCAATTGCTCGTTATCTCGCGCGTTCCAACGGCCCACTTCCGCAGGCTCTCCCGCACGTCCTCGACAGACCGCACGACAGCCACCCGATATCCGAGTGCCCTAAGCTGCTCGTGGACTTCCTTCTGGGTATCGGTGGCGTAGTTGCCCTCTGCCTTGACCTCGAAAAAACACGGGCCTACGTTGGCGTAGTTCAGCACCAGCAAGTCAGGGAACCCGGTGATGGCGCCCTTGCGTTTGGCTTTGGCGAGCTCAATCGCGATACCCTTGCCGCGCTTGTTGATTTCGTTCTTGCAGTGATGGACCATGCACCCTGCGGGAAGGACAGACCGTAGGTACTCAACGATCTGGATCTGTATCGGGGATTCCCTATCGACGCGGTTCATGCAGCGGCCTCCACCATCTTGATCCTGTCGAAAATCCACTCCCCGCAATTGATCGCCCAGCTATTGCCGAGGCACTTGTACTGCGGCCCGTCCGGGCATTGGTCTGCGGGCTTCCCGCGCCAAGGGATGCGGCACCAGTCGTCGGGGAATCCCTGAAGGCGGTGGCATTCTGTGGGCGTCAAACGGCGCACTGCCCACGGTCGGGCGATGGCAGGCGGATGCGCCCCGGCTGCGAGCGGGTGACACGCATCACCTGGCTTGGGCTGGCTGTAATTGCCGGGGCTGGTGATCTGGGTGGTGTCGAAGGCTACGGCCTGCACCTTGTTGCGCGCCTCCAGCGTATAGGCGCTGCCGTCCTGACGTACACCGGAACCTTGCGGGCCGTTCTCTGGGTTCTCGCTTACGGCGCGCTCTTGGATGGCGACCGGAACGAGTGGCAAGCCATCGCCATCGCCATCGCTACTAGGCCCCTTGGCGTCACGTGCCTTCATTGCTGGAGAAACCTGCGGGATCAGCCCTCCGTCGCAATCGAAGTCGGTTCCAAGTCCGCCACCGCCTTTAGTGCGCGCGCTAATTGTGGGGGCAGGTCTTTCCCCCTCTTCTCGGCGCGGCGGAGGATTCCCCGACAGGCTTTCGCCGTCAAAAAGTACCGCTGCGGCACGTCGCCAGTCTCCAAGATATCCGACAACGAACACACGACGGCGTCTCTGCGGGACAGCGAGCTCGAAGCCGCATGTTCGCACGTACTGAGCGTCAAGCACTCGGTAGGCGAACCCATACCCGAGTTCCCCCAAGCCCCGGAGAAGGGCACCAAAATCCCGTCCTCCGTTGCTTGACAGGACGCCGGGGACGTTCTCCCAAACCAGCCACTTGGGCTGATAGCGTCGAGCGATGGCAAGATAGGTGAGCATGAGGTTTCCGCGCGGGTCATCAAGTCCCTTGCGAAGTCCCGCGACGGAGAACGACTGGCACGGTGTTCCTCCGCAGAGAACATCGACATTTGCATCGGGCCACTCCTCGAATTTTGTCATGTCGCCCAGGTTGATGGCGTCCGGAAAGCGATGGGCGAGAACCGCTGCCGGGAAAGGCTCTGTCTCCGACTGGTATTTCCAGTCGATCCACGGCGCGGAAAGTTCAGGAGCGCCAATGCCAGAGCAGACAGTCATTCCGATCATGCCACCATCGCCGAAAAGCCCCCGACCACGAGGGCCGGGGTAGTAGGGAGGAGGGACTCTCCAACCGGACCTTTACCGCCTCTGCTGGCGTCACGGCCTTTCATGGTTGGTGAGACTCTGCTTTGCCCGGCAGAGCTACGGGATCTGGTGGGGGTCATGCTGTGGCCTCCGTCGCTTGCGGAAGCCTGTTGCGGTGGTCTGTGACCGCCCCCATCATCGTAAAGTCGTCTGGCCTTTCACTGGCCGAAAACCGATAGGCATTTGGCGTGGCGGAGATATCAACCACGGACCCCGAAAATGGCTTGATGCACTCGATCAGGTCGGAGGTCAGACATACGAAGTCGATATCGCCATCATCGCACCGTATCGTCGCCTTCGCGTCGATATGCTGAGCCGGCCACTTCTCCCCCGTCAGCGTGGCGGTTCCGCCTGCTACCTGAACGAACAAGTCGCGCGCTTGCCCGATGGTCGCCCGGTCGATTGCCACCAGCATTTCATCCGCATCGAACGAGCAGATGGGGCTGCGCTCGATCACGATACGCCGCCACGGCGGGAACTTGGCCTCCACCAGCTTACCCGCAAGCGCCATATTCTCCGCTTCCACGCGCCATGTCCGTTCGCCCACGAACAGACGCGCGCCGGGCTTCATGGCCTTGCAGATGGCGGGGATAGCTGCGCCGGGGATTACCTGACCCTTGCCGCCCGTGATGCCGAACCGGGCCAACCTCTTTCCGGTGGTGGCGACGGCGTTACCCTCATCCAGACAGACGCCGCCCATGGCGTTGTGTTCATCCTTGAGCATGAAGGGTGTCAGTCCGCGAAAGGCGCGCTCAGCGTCTTCGATCTCCTCGTGATCCTCGGGCTTCTTGAGGCGGGGAAATTCCTGATCGAGGGCCGGCAGGGCGACGTTCGATCCGGCGGATTCCAGTCGGAGGTATATATCATCGACATGGGCGGAGATCACACCGCTGGACGACTTAACCACGCGCGCCAGATCGGCAGCGTTGACGTTGCAGCTACCTTCATCAGAAACAGAGGCTTCGCACGTCGCCTGCGCCTCTACGTCCATGTTGGTGCCGATGAAGCGCAGGCGCCCGCCGTCAGCGATCACGTGCAGACAATCGAGGATGGGTACATGTCCCCGGCGAAGCGGTATCGATGCGGCTTCGACGGCGGCGCGGATTTGTGGGGCTTCAACCTGGAATCTCATGACAGGATTTCCTTGGCGCTCGCCGTTATGAGCTGGTCGACCAGCCATTCTTTGGTCATGCCCTCCGCATCATCAGCCAACTTCTCAATCCAGCGATCCAGTTCTTCTTCGCAGCGGTCCGTTTCCTCCTCGACGGCATCCTTGACTTCCGCTGCACCTTCCTCGTATCCCTCGTGACGCTCACTCTCGATGTGGCCGGACATTGCCGAAATGGTCGCCCAGATGCGGTCGCGATCAGGGTGTGCGTCGATCTCGTCTGTGGTCATAGGGTCGCAACGAAGGCTTCCGACTGACGGGCTGCGTTCGATAATGTCGAGCATGGGTATCTCCTGTGGTTACTCGCCGGTTTCCCGGCAGATCAGTTCCCGCGCCTTCATGGCTTCCCGCTGCGCTTCCGCGATGGATTGCGTGCGGGCGATTGTTTCTAGGTAGGGGATGAGCTTCTTGTGGAGGGGTGTGGTCATGCGGTGCCCTCGAACAAATCGGATTGCTGAGATGCGGCTGCAGCCTCATCGCGTGCGGCTTCAATACGGGCGCGAGCGATCTCGACGTATTGCTCGTCCATCTCGATGCCGATGAACCGGAAGCCCTCCAAAACCGCGCCGCGACCGGTTGAGCCGCTTCCCATGAACGGGTCCAGAACCACACCGCCGGGCGGCGTCACGAGACGGCAGAGATAACGCATGAGGTCTGTTGGCTTGACCGTGGGGTGCGTGTTCTTGCGGCGTGTATCCCGCCCCTCTGACATGCTGGACGGCTTACCGCTGGCGCCGTTCCCGGTCTGCCACTGGACGAATTGCTGTTCTTCTAGGTGGTCGAGTCCATGATCTCGATCAGCCTTGCTCGCCTTAGCGCAGTAGAAGAACCGGGCGGCGCTTTTCTCTATCTCGACCCGAGGCGGCGTGTGGGGACGCGGGCCATAGTCGCCATAGCAGTTGACGCTTGTCCGATCGCCGTGTTGTGGCCCAACGGCGCCCGCCTGACCCTTCGCGTCCGGAAATGCGGCGAGAACCTCGTCGCTGCCGTCATGGATGATGTTCGCTGGCCAGCGGCCGAGATCGGTCGGGACGGAGGCGCCACTGGTGCCGGTGCGATACTCATCCCGGCGCCGACCCCCAGCGCCGCGCCATGCCTTAGTGGTGTTGTCCAACGCATCAATCCGACACCCGTCGATGTTCAGGGCACCGGTGCCGTGGGCCAGCACGTTCTTTACGACCGTCCCTTCCAGCGGCTTGCGGGCAACCGTGATCGGCTCCCATGCAGGCTTAAGAGCCGTACCCCAACCCTGCCACTCGTCAAGCTTTTTGCCCACGTCATGCGACTTCGGGAAGCCGGATCCATAGGCCCAGCCGATCATGTCACGGATCTCGAAACCGGCATCCTCGATGGCGCACGCCATGCGGTGCTGCGTTCTGGTTCCAGCGAAGGCGAGAAGGTGACCGCCAGGCTTCAAGACGCGCAGAACCTCCGCCCACATCTCGGCGCCCGGCACGCTTCCGTCCCACGCCTTGCCCATGAAGGAGAGACCGTAGGGCGGATCGGTCACGACGGACTCGACGGAGTTACCCGGCATTGCGCGGAGGACATCGAGGCAATCGCCGAGGTGGAGTGTGACAGTCTCAGCCATTCACATCACCTCCAGCCTGAGAGCGTTGTGGCGGGCGGCGTAGAGCGTGGCTCGGGCCACGTGCATGGCGCGGGTGTCCCGGCGGGAGCAGGCGGCGGTGTAGGCCCTCTCGGCGGCTTCTATGGCGCGATAGGCGCGGCGGAGGCGGTAGTTGCGGAGGAGGGTCATCTCGCCTTCACCTCCCCGAGGTGGGGGATGGTGGTCTCGCCGGTCCGTGCCAGAGGCTCCATGATGGCAATGATGCGGTCAGCGTGGGGTTTGATCTTCGCCCGCTCCTGATGGTCCACATAGCCATCCGCTAACGCGTCAGCTATCATGCGAGTGCCTTCCGACATGAGGCTGATGGCGCGCATGTGCTCCGGCTCGTCTGCATCGGCGGACCGGGCGACTAGTCCAGCTTCGGCAAGCACGTCAGAGGTGAAAGCAGGCCCGAGAACTGCGCAGAGGCTGATAAAGCCATTCAGCCCCGGCGTTGCGTCACCGGACAGATAGCTTTCGATGGTGCGGGGCTTGATGCGGGCGGCATCTGCCAGCCCTTGCACGCTGTACCGCTTGCCGCGCCCTACGCGAAGGCGCAGAGCGTCTTGGAGCCGCGTTACCGCAAGTTCATGGGGGATAAGTGGGTTGTTACTCATGGCGAAACCTTTCTGTCGGGCGCATGTTTCTGGCATGGAGAAAGCAGAGACCTCTCCGGGTGGCAGCGCCCTATACCGTCCCCATGTGTGGGTGCTGCCGCCGTCATGCGGCGTCTCCGGCCTTGGCCTTCATGTCCGCGAGGCGGGCAAGAACCGCTTCCGCAGTTTCCGGCCAAACGCGCTTGCCATCACAGAGGCGCTTATAAAACTGGCCACCCTGTCCGGCGCGCTCGCCTACCGTGCTGGGGGCAATGTCGAGACTTGCGGCGGTCGCCTCGATCTCAGACTTCAGGTGTTCGGTGATGCTCATAGGGGAATATTAGTGTGATTTATCACACCATGCAACGGGAAATTTCACATTCGCGCCCAGTTGATGGGTGCGGTATGTTTCCCACTATGAAAGAGACAGAGAGCGAAACTTTTATCCGCAACCTGATTGCCGCAGTTGATGCGAGCGACTACTGGACGGATGCCGGACTGTCTAAAGCGGCGGGCGTTAATCGCCGCGCCGTCACAGATATGCGTGAGGGGCGCGTGAAAAGCCCCAAGCTATCAACAGTGTTCAAGCTGGCGAAAGCGCTCAATAGGGATCCTGGCGAGATGATGGGTATCGGTCCTCGGGAGCGCGTTCGGGCCGATCTTGCAGAATTTCTTTCTCAATACAGCGAAGATGAGCAAGAAAAGCTTCTGTCCGCATTGAACCTGTTTCCCCGGCACTCCGCCTAAAGGCTAATAGACCCGCGACTTCCTGAAAATGTGTTAAATCTCTCATACAGCCCTCCCGTACCCACACGGTAGAACATTTGTGAACGCGCGCCAAATGTGATTTTTCTCACATTTCGCCTTGACGGTGTGATGTTTCACACGATAGTATCCTCCCATACCCTGACTACTCAGGGCCGGTTAACGAAGTCTTAACCGGGTAACGATGGAGGAACGCATGATAAGCCATTTCCGTACAGTCACTTTCCACTGCGTTGATCGTGTCATCGCAGGCGAGGCCGACAACCTCGATGAAAGCAATGATATCTGGTGGGACCGTGAACGCGGCGAGGTCTTCAACCGCTACAACAGCGACCGCATGAAACTGGTCGATATGGGCGGGGGCCGGTCGCAGTATTCCGACTTCACTGACGAGGAGTACTTCCGCATCTGCCTCCACGCCACGGGTGTGGGTATGGCGCAATCGCTCTTCATGTCGATGAACCCGCACCTCGCCGCCTAACCCCGGAGGACACGATGACCCACCAAGAGAAGCAATCAGACACATGGTTCGGCAAGTACTACCGCGTCACGCTGAAGATCGGCGAGGATCGCGTTGTCGACATCAAGCACCGCAGCAAGTGGGGCGCCCATGCCATCGCTGAGCGGGTCGTGGACGAATACGGGTACGTTCCGGACATTCACGACTGCGAGAAGCTTTCGAACCGGCTGACCGCCACACGCATCTATCCGGCGGAGAAAGCGGCATGAACCTTCCCCCGACATACTACCAAGTGGCCGCTGACCTTGGCGAGCCCTGCGGCCTTGCCACAAGCGATCCGCTGCACAGCTTTGACGACGCCTGCGATGCGTATTCAGAGCACATGGAGAGGTACGAAGACGCCGTCGTGTTCCTCGTACAGCCCCCGGTTGGGAAGATGGCCGGCAGCATGTCGGACGTGACCGACGACGCCAACCTTCGCATTGCCGCCCGCATTCGCTGCCGCCCCGGATACCACGAAATGCCGGAGTGGCTGGCGGAGGCCTACTGATTTCTCCCTGCGGTATCTGCCGCAACTTCCCGGCGGGGCCATCCCCAGACCCCCTTCGCCCCGCCGGGCTTTTTAGAAAGGATATGAGATGACTGCACGCATTCACTTCACATGGCCGGACGGCACCGAAGACAGCATCGTCTTGACCGGCACCGTCGAGGAAATCCGCGAGCAAGCACAGCACGAGGTTTCCAGCCGCAACGCCACGAACCCGTGGTCTGAAGTTTTGAGCGAATGAGGGATTCTGAGATGAAACCGAGCAATATTGAACTGTGCAGCGTGGCATATCACGCCTCCTCAATGAGCCAAAACGCCAATGCTGCATATTGGCTTGAGTGCAGTGATGTTGGCGCTGATCACCTTCGCAAGGATATGCGCAAAAATCTCGAACGAATAGCTGACCTCCTCGGCCTGAAGCTTGTCGAGGTTGACGACGACACCTGCTCAGAATGTGGCGACAGCAGCGACGACCTTACCGAGTTTCAGGGCTCATATCTCTGCGAAAACTGTACCAGAGCAGAGGCAGATCGTCAGCAGGAAATGCATGAAATGGCTGGCGATGACAAAGCCCACGCTTGGGCCGAAGGGGGCTCGGCATGACCTACCCAACGGACGAAGGCTGCGGCTTTTACACAGACCTCCCCGACCACTCACGGAACGGGGACAGCGCGGGCCGGGGTTTTTCATCCTCAACCCCCCGCCCCGGCTCGCGCGCCAGGATGGCCTTTCCAACGCTCTGCGATGCACCTGAACCGGAGCATTACGACTGGATTGATGACGGCCTGAGCCGTGCGGAACGGTGGTCCAACCGCGCCGCCACCGCCTTGCAAATCGCCTTCGTGGTGCTGCTGTTCGGAACGCTGGCCGTGCATTTTACAGAGGTCTGGGACGCCGCAACCGTGCATCCCGATCCGGTGGAGGTGCAGTGATGGACTGGATGGCTGGCGACAGAGTGAGAAATAAGCCCGAACTAGCGCATCTGTACGACGGCACCCATTGGGCCGAGAAGCTGTCCAAGCCTCGCTTCGGAATGGTGCGAGAGGTTCCGAAATTCACTCAAGAGCACGGGCATGGAACACTCCTTATTGAGTGGGAAAGCCTGACCGACGTTCGCGGCGATGACAAGAACTGGATCCGCTGGATGCACTCCGACCACATCGAAAGGGTAGCCCAATGACCCACCACAGCACCACCACCTGGAAGCACATGCCCCGCAAGCAGGCCAAGCGCCACGGGTACGTCTACGCCACGATCATAGGCCTTCCTGTGGCTATGGTCATGGCCTGCACACTGTCACTGTTTCACGGAGGTTGAGATGACTGCACAGTCGAAGATCAAGGCTGAGAAAAAGGTTGAGGCGCCGACAGGTCTTGACCTTCTCCGCGAGCCCTTCCCGGCCAACCAGATCTCCAAACTGCCGAAGCCTACGAAGCGACAAACCGACGAGGTTCGGGCCGACTTCAAGAAGGGTATCCGCTGCAAGGAGTGCGGTCAATGGCATCATCCGCAAGTGGTTCACCTTGACTACGTGGGCCATGCCGCCCTGACCGATCGGCTGCTTGATTGTGATCCGAATTGGAATTGGGAGCCTATGGCTTTCAGTGAAGCCGGTACGCCGCTCATGGACGACAATGGCGGGATGTGGATCAAGCTTACCGTCTGCAACCAAACCCGCCTTGGGTATGGCCACCCGGACGGGAAGCGCGGCGGGGACGCCATCAAGGAAGTCATCGGGGATGCATTGCGCAACGCCGCCATGCGCTTCGGTGCGGCCCTCGACCTCTGGCACAAGGGCGACCTTCACGCCGCCGAAGATGAGCCTGAGAAGGAAGATCCGAAGTCGGAACACAACGGCCCATCCAAGGATGACATTGAGACGGCAACGACCAGCCTCAGCAACGCCGACACGCTCGACCGGCTCCGTGCCATCTGGTCCGAACTTCCGAAGCCCGTCCAGCACGTGCCTGCCGTTATCGAGGCGAAGGACAAGCGTAAAGCGGCACTCGAAAGACCGCAAGAGAGTGTCGGCGAGATGATCGGCGACGAAATCCCCTATTGAGAGGAACCATTATGCCCCAATCAGCAACCGCAGAACTTGGCCACAACCAGCCGCCCGATCCCATTGACGAGGCACTTGCCCCATACGGTGACGCCATCACCGAGGCAGAAAATTGGCTGGACGGATCGCCCGTTGAGAACGAAGACCAGATGCACGCCGTTGACATGCTGATCAAGCATATCCGTTCGGCAAAGTCGGATCTGGCCAAGGCCAAGAAGAGCGCGACCGCGCCGCTGCACGATGCGTGGAAAGCGGAAATCGCCCGCTGGAAGCCGACCGAGGATGATATCGAGCGCCGCCTGAAGGGCCTCGCCGCCGTGGTCGATCCCTTCAAGCGCAAGCTGGCCGAGGAAAAGGAGGCCGCCAAGCGCAAGGCCTACGAGGAAGCCCGCGCCAAGGAACGTGCCGCTGAAGAAGCCGCCGCAAAGGCCGACGCCGCGAATTACGAGGAATCCTCCGAAGCCGCGCGCCTCAAGCAAGAGGCCGTCGACGCCAAGAAGGCCGCGAGCGCCGCGAACAAGGACACCGTGAAGGGCCTTCGCACGGTAATGAAATACGAGATTACCGACTACCGGGCGGCGCTGCATGACATTGCGGCAAACGACCGTGACGCCATCACCGCCTTCATCGAGGAATACGTTCGTCGGAACTTCAAGGACAGGAAGATCGATGGCGTCAATGTGTGGTCCGAGAAAGAAGCGTTTTGATGACCCCAGAAGGCCGCTCATACGCCCTCATGCGTCTTGCTGACGCGCCAGACCTGAACGGGCTTAGAGCCGTCTGGGAGGCCCTCTCAGTGGAGTATCAGAGAGACGAGGTAATCCGCGACATGAAGGACGCAATGAAGAAGAGAATGGAGGCAGGATAATGCCCGCACCACGCCGAGCAGAATACGACAGCGAGGAATTCAAGCGCCTTTGGTACTCGCGCACCACGGTTGAAGAGATGGCGGAGAAATACGGGGTAGCGCCTGTATGCATTCACCACGCGGCTATGCGCCGGGGGTTCGATACGAAGTTTGTGGCGAGGGCGCAATGACCGGCCAGACCCTCATACTTCACGGCCCAGCACAGCGCCGGTTTGCCAAGGAGCTTGTAGACCGCGCGCCGGCCGAGGCGGTTCTGAACATACGAGAGGCCAAGCGCACCACGGATCAGAACGCGCGCATGTGGGCCATGCTGTCGGACGTGTCGCGCTCGAAGCCCGAGGGGCGCACCCATACGCCGGAAACCTGGAAGGCGTTGTTCATGCACGCTCTGGGCCACGAGACGCGCTTTGAGATGGGTCTGAACGGCGAGCCATTCCCGGTTGGTTTTCGGTCGTCTCGCCTGAGCAAGTCACAGATGGCGGATCTGATCACGTTCATAGCCGAGTACGGCGACCGCCACAACGTCAGATGGACAGAACCGGAGGAGGCCGCATGACCGCCAACTTCAAGCCCCCCAAGGCCAAGAAAGACCCGGCGTATCTGGCGAAGGTCCGGGAGCTTGGTTGCTGCATCTGCGAGGCGTTCGGGGAAATGCAGATGTCGCCAACCACGGCGCATCACCCCATTCACGGCAGGTTCAGCTTTGCCAAGGCGCCGGACAATACGGCCATTCCCCTGTGTGATGGACACCACCAAGGCACGTTCGACAACTCCAAGCTGGCCATCCATCGGGGGAAGGAAACATGGGCTGAGAAGTACGGTCTGGATACGGACTGGATCGACGCCACGAGAGACAAGATTGAGAGGATGACGCGATGACCCTAACCGAACACGAACACGCCGCCAACGAGGAAGCCCGTCACGGGAACCGAGAGGCATTGGATCAATGCAAAGCCCTCGTCGCCGCGAAGCTGCACGAGGCGGCGGAGGCTTGCACCTACGTTATCAAAAACTACGACGTGATGAAGCCGGACGGTAAAACGTATGAGCCTATGCGCGTCCAAAAAGCCGCGAAGGGCATGGTCCGCCTTGCTCGGGAAGACATCCTCGCCCTCATCGACACCGACGCCCAAGCCGCCCTTGACGCCGTGAGAGCGGAGGCCGAGCAGCGTGGCTATGCTAATGCAATGGAAGCCGAGCGAAAAGACGCGGACAGTCGCATCGAAGCCCTACAGGCAGAGAACCGGGAGCAGGCGCTTCAAATCCTCACCACCCTAGGCCAAGCCCAAGACGCATATGAAGCACAGCTAAAGGCGGAGGCAGAGAGGGACAGGCTGAAAGAGGCGCTGGTGCAGATTGCCGACAAGCCATCCGAAATGACGTGGGGCGAAGATAGCGAAGTTCGTCACACGATGGAAAGCATGGAAGCTATAGCTGAAGCCGCCTTGGGAGACGACAATGGATAGAGACGCATGGCAGCCGATTGAGACCCGGCTGAGATGGGGCGGGAAGTACGACGATGTTCTGATCCCGTTCGTGTCTATGATGGAAGCAGAACTTCACGCGAATTCCGGTAAGGGCGATCGCCCAGGATGGCTGGCGATGGACGTCAAAACGGCGTTGCTGGAGATATACTATCACCTCGCGAAACTCCAAAAAGCGGCAAAAAACGGAGACGCGGAGGGGGTCGCAGAATACAGCGCCGACGTGGCCAATATGTCCATGATGCTCGCCGACATATGCAACGTTCTGCCCGCCCTCCAAGGAGACGACAATGGATAGAGACGCACTGAGAGAGCTGCTAGATGACGCCGAAAGTCAGACTAGGAACTTGTGGATAGGCTATAACGGAGAAGTCGACCCCGTCCCACAGATTGACCGCATACTAGAGCGGCAAATTAGAATCCTCAAGGCACTGATAGCGGAGGGGGAGTAGATGACCTGGCGCGAAGAAGCCGCGAAGATCATCGCGGATGCAACCCGTGACCTGCCCGAGGATACGCCGCTGAAAGAGCGCATGAAGGTGGTCGACGCCGCGCGCCCTCATTGGGGTGGTTGTAGTTGGCCTCGCAAAGCGTGGCAGGCTGCACGACGAGACTACTTAGTCCGCTATGGATACCAGCCTCGTACGAAGAAGGCAAAGGAACGCGAGGCTGCGGCAATGCCTCTATTCGGATCGGACCACCAATGACCGCCCGCCCCTACACCCCCGACATGAGGAGTTGAGATGACCATAGACGCCGCAATTCGTGAAGCCGTGGCTGAGGCAGTCGCGCCCCTCGCTCGGGAAATCCGCGACCTCCGGGCCAAGCTGGACCCGCCGAAGGAATGGCTGACGGTCAAAGAGGCCGAGAATCATTTCGACGTTTCCGCGTCCACGCTCTACCGCTGGATTGACGAAGGCTCCGTCGAGACGAAAGGGAAAGGCAAGGCGCGGCGAATCCGGGTTTAGTCCAGCCGCCGCGCTATATCCTCCGCGCTTTCATTGTAGTAGGTCTGCAACATCCTGATATCCCGATGGCCAACAGCCCGCGCCAGCGCCAGAACGTCCAGCTTCTTGGAAAGCTTCGTGATGGCCGCGTGTCGAGCATCGTGGAAGGTCAGCCCCTCAACCCCCGATTTGTCCCGCACCTTCCGCCACTGCACATCGAGTTGCTGGCTGGACAGGCCGAACACAGGGTCATGCTCTGGCAGCGCCCGCAGGAGCCGCACAGCCTCGCCGGATAGGGGAACATCCCTTGCGGTGCCGTTCTTCGTCTCAGGAAGCCGCACAACGCGCCTCTCAAGGTCTACGCGGCCCCACTCCATCCCGACAATCTCACCCGCCCTCATGCCCGTCTCACAGGCGAACAGAAAGGCATGGAAGGCGCGGGCAACTTGTAGCGTCAGGTCATCGCCTGCCACATGGCGCATCTTCTCGATTTCGCCGCCAGTTGGCAGCCTGTCCCGCGCTGGTGGCGAAGAAGGTTTGCGCACGTCCTGCATCGGGTTGGCCGGAATCAGGCCCCACTCTTTGCGAGCCTGCGTCAGCACAGACGACATGAGAACCATTTCCCGTCGCACCGTGCCCGGCGACACCTCGCGCAAGCGAGCGTCACGCCAAGCCGCGAAGTCCTTCGCCGACAGATCACCGAGGCTCACCCGCGCGACCGCGAAGCGCTGGAACATTTCAAGCCTGACAACCTCCCAGCGGTGGCCGCGCTTTCCTGGCGATACCTCCCTAGCGTATCGGTCCAGCAAGTCGGTAAGCTTCATCGCCGCCGCCACCTTGTCGCCGTGCAGGATCCGGTATTCTTCCCGCGAGGCCCAATCTTTCGCTTCCTGCCGAGACGGGAAAACCTTTGATTTGCGAATCCCGCGCCGGTCGATCAGCGCCCGCCAGCCCTTCTTGTGTTTGATGATAGAAGCCATTTCACTCACGCATGAGGGATTCGTGAGGGGAACCATGCGCGATTATGCGTGTTGCTGGCAATCACGCAGTCGCGATAAGTTGGGGATAACCCCTATAGTCGCGACGATTTGGTACTGTGTGTGATTGGTTGGGATATAGGTATGGTGCCCAAGGTCGGACTCGAACCGACACGGTATTGCTACCGGGGGATTTTGAATCCCCTGCGTCTACCATTCCGCCACTTGGGCACGCGCCTTGCGCTTCTACTCAACTGTTCAGACAAGGACAATAGCATAACTGGCGCTGGCATCGGTCGAAGTGATTTGCTACCGGAGACACGTCGACACTTCCCGACACGTTGACCAGGGACCCCAAAGCATGACTGCGATCACCCCGGAAGATCTTGCGATCTCGGACCGGCTTGACCAACTGGTGGCCCGCGCCGAGGGCGATCAGGTGTCGCTCGGCTGGATCCTCGATCAGCTTCATGAACGTGCCTTCGGTCTTTTTCTGCTGATCCTGGCCCTGCCCTGTTGCATCCCCTTCCTTTACGGCGTGCCTCAGATCGTGGCCCTGCCGCTGATGTTCATCTCGGTCCAGATCCTGATCGGTCGTCGGGTGCCCTGGCTGCCGGCCAAACTGGCCGCGCGCAATGTCTCGACAGAAGGGCTGCGCGGGTTGTCGCTGCGCGCGGGCCCGTGGCTGCGCCGGATCGAGGCGATCAGCAAACCGCGCCTTGGCTTTCTGACCCGCACGCCGCTCGATCACATTGTCGGTGCGGCGCTGGTGCTGTTCAGCGCCTCGATCCTCGTGCCCCTTCCCGCCACCAATACCGTGCCGGGCTTTGCCGTGGTCGTGGTGGCAATGGGGCTGTTGCAACGCGATGGCGTTCTTGTTCTGCTTGGAGCCTTGCTTGGCACCGCGTGGATCGCCACGCTGATTTTCGCCGGCGCGTCCCTCGCCAGCCTGATCAAGACATGGATCGGCCTGTGATGCGAAAGCTCGGAAAGCGCGCTGCAAGATGAGAGAATGCCTGGCCCTGCCCCCCGTATCGCCTTCTCCCAACACCTATCGTTCGAGGCAATCGTGACACGAAACTCCCTTGTAATCCTTGCTGCCGGCGGCTCGGCCGCACTTCTGCTCGGCGCGTTGGCGTTTCAGCATCTGGGTGGTCTGGCGCCCTGCAAACTGTGCATCTGGCAACGCTGGCCTCATGGCATTGCCATCGCCATCGGCCTTGTGGCGCTGTTCCTGCCGGGCCGGCTTCTGCCGGTCTTGGGCGGCCTTGCCGCGCTGACCTCTGCCGGGATCGGCGCCTATCATACCGGCGTCGAGCGCGGTTGGTGGCAAGGGCCGACGACCTGCACCTCGTCTTCGGCCGCGGATGTGTCGACGGATGAGCTTTTCGATCAGATCATGAATGCCCCTCTGGTACGCTGTGACGAAGTACCGTGGGAGTTGTTCAGCCTGTCGATGGCAAGCTGGAACATGCTTATTTCTTTGGCACTTGCCGTGATCTGGGCCATGGCCGCGCGGCGCGCTTGACCTTTCACTCGGCGCGGCCTTAGCGTTCGGATGACCGTCAACAAAGGGACCAGTCCGTGCGCAACCTCGACCCTGTTCATTACACATCCCCCGAAATCCATGCAGGGGATGTCAGCCACATCTTCTCGTCCACGTGGCAGTTGCTCGGGCCGGCCTCGAGGCTGGCTCAGCGGGGCGATTACATCGCGGCCGAGATTGCCGGGCAGAAGGTCTTCGTGATCCGCACCCGCGACGGGCTTCGGGCTTTCCGCAATGTCTGCCGCCACAGGGGCGCCCGGCTTCTGCCCGAGGGAAATGGTCGTTGCGCCACCATACGCTGCCCCTATCACCAGTGGGTCTGGGGCGAGGATGGCTCGCTTCTCAACGTGCCATGGTGGGGCGACGATCCGGATTTCGAGAAGTCCGACTGGGCCCTCGACACGGTGGAGTTCGACATCTGGCGGGGGCTGCTCTTCGTGGCGATTGCGCCGTCGCAACCGCTCAAGGCCCAGCTTGGCGCGATCATCCCCGAGCTTCAGGACGAGCCGATGGAGAGCTTCACCTGGATGCATGAAGAGCGGATGGTCTTCGACGCCAACTGGAAGATATACACCGACAATTTCGTCGAAGGTTACCATATCCCGGGCATTCACCCGGCCTTTCACAGCGCCATCGAGTTCGATCACTTCGAGACCACGGCGCATGATGGCATGGTCCGGATGACTGCGCCGCCGCGCGAAGGGCTGTTCTATCGCGGCAAATGGCTGTGGATGTGGCCGAACTGGACACTTTCACTGTTTTCGGGCGGCATGAACACGTCGCGGATCAACCCGATCGATCACCGTCGGACGGAGCTGATCTACAATTTCTACTTCGAGGACACCTCGCCCGAGGGGCAAGCGGCGCGCGAAAAGACAATCGCCGACAATCTTGCCGTGGTGCGTGAGGATTTCGAAGTCTGCATCGAGACCCAGAAGAACTACGAAAGCGGCGGCTATCGTGCCGGGCCGCTCTCGCCGCGGCACGAGCAGGGCGTTGCGTATTTCCAGAAGAAGCTGGTCGAGGCCGCCGGGGGCTGACACCCCCTGCCCTCAATTGGCCGACTTCCGGGTCGACAAGAGCAGGTTCGTCTCGGAATGGGCGATGCCATCGAAGCGGCGAATGCGGGCGAGCACCTCGTCGAACTCCTCCAGCGTGGGCGTGCCGATCTCGACGATCACATCCCAGCGTCCGTTCGTCGTATGGGTGGCCCGAACCGATGACAGGCCGTTCAACTGGCGCAGGATACGATCGGTCCCGCGCCCCTCGATGCCGATCATCATCAGGCCCCGCACGGGGTCACGCGCCGCATCGCCCTTCAGCACCACCGTGAAGCCGACGATATCGCCCGACCGGCGCAATCGTTCGATCCGGCCGCGCACGGTTGTGCGCGAAACCCCCAACGTCAGCGCGAGATCGGATAGCGAAGCCCGGGCATCGTGCCTGAGCGCCGAAATCAGGCGTTGATCAACCTCATCCATTTCGCAAACGGAAGCCTCCGTTTTGGCCAAACTCCACTCGAATAGTGCAAAATGGCGGGTTCATTTCAACCCGATTTGAACAGACTCTGCGCGCAACCTGACATTTCTGACAAATGAGCAAACGATGACTGAGCAGACCTGTATCCTGATCGGCGCCCCGGTCGATAGCGGTAAGGAGCGGCGCGGCTGCCTGATGGGGCCGGATGCCTATCGCGTGGCCGGGCTGACGGAGGCGCTGGAAGGGCTCGGGCACCATGTCCAGGACGCCGGCAACCTGCGGCCGCGTCCGGCCGTCACCCCGGGCGAGATGCCGAACCATGTGCATGAACCGGCGGAAACCATCGGCTGGACAGAGGCGCTGGCCGGCGCTGCCGAAGCAGCGATGCAGGAAGGGTTGCCGATCTTTCTTGGCGGCGACCACAGCCTGTCGCTGGGTTCCGTCGCCGGTGTTGCGATGGATGCTGCACGCCGCGACCGGCCGCAATTCGTCCTCTGGCTGGATGCGCATAGCGACTACCACACACCCCAATCCACCGCCTCGGGCAACCTTCACGGCACGCCGTTGGGCTATGTTACCGGCCGCGACGGGTTTCACGGCTTTCCAGAGGTGAAGGCCCCGGTGCCGGAGGAGAATATCTGCATCCTCGGCCTCCGCTCGGTCGATGCGGCGGAACGTGAAGTCCTGCAGGCCAGCCGGATCCGCTATGCCGACATGCGCGCCATAGACGAGGCGGGCATCGCCCGGCCGCTGGCGGCCTTCCTGGAAGACGTGGCCAAGGCGGGCGGGGCTTTGCACGTGTCACTGGATGTCGACTTCCTCGACCCCTCCTTCGCCCCTGCCGTGGGTACCACCGTGCCCGGCGGCGCCACGATCCGCGAAGCGCATCTCGTGATGGAGATGATCTGCGACAGCGGCCTCATGACCTCGCTCGACCTCGTGGAGCTCAACCCCTTCCTCGACGACCGCGGCCGGACCGCGCAGGTGATGGTAGACCTCACGGCCTCGGCACTTGGCCGCCGCGTCTTCGACCGCCCTACACATTCCTTCGCCTATGAAAGGGCTGCCTCATGACCACTCTGCCCCCCTCCGACAAGGCGCTGGTGCCGTTCGTCAGCGTCGAGAACATGATGAAGCTGGTGCACCATATCGGCATCGAAAAGATGCTGACGGGCTTGGCCGATTATATCGAAGACGATTTCAAACGGTGGGAGCTGTTCGACAAGACACCGCGCGTGGCCAGCCACTCGGCCGAGGGCGTGATCGAGCTGATGCCGACGTCTGATGGCGAGGTGTACGGGTTCAAATACGTGAACGGCCACCCGAAGAACACCAAGGCAGGTCTGCAGACCGTGACGGCGTTCGGCCTGCTCGCGGATGTCAGCAACGGCTACCCGGTGCTCTTGTCGGAAATGACCGTACTGACGGCCCTTCGCACGGCGGCGACCTCGGCGCTTGTCGCCCGTTACCTTGCGCCCAAAGGCGCCGATACGATGGCGATGATCGGCGCGGGCGCGCAATCGGAATTCCAGAGCATGGCGATGAAGGCCATCTGCGGGCTGAAAAGCGTAAGGCTTTACGACATCGACCCGGCGGCCACCGAGAAGGCCGCGCGGAACCTGCAGGGCATGGGCCTGAGCGTGGTCGCCTGCGAAAGCGCCGAGGAGGCCATGGAAGGCGCCCAGATCATCACGACATGTACGGCAGACAAGCAGTATGCCACGATCCTGACCGACAACATGGTCGGCAGCGGCGTGCATATCAACGCGATCGGCGGCGACTGCCCGGGCAAGACGGAACTGGCACCGGGAGTGCTGGAGCGCTCGTCGATCTTCGTCGAATATCCCGAGCAGACCCGCATCGAGGGCGAGATTCAGCAGCTGGCCGCCGACCACCCCGTGACGGAGTTGTGGCGCGTAATGAATGGCGAGGCGCAGGGCCGCACCAGCGCCCAGCAGATCACGCTCTTCGACAGCGTCGGTTTCGCCATCGAGGATTTCAGCGCCCTGCGCTATATCCGCGACCATATCGGCGGCACCGACTACTATCTCGAGCTCGATCTGCTGGCCGATCCGGACGATCCGCGCGACCTGTTCGGGATGCTGCAACGCGCCGGGGCCTGAGCTTTACGCCCCCGCAGAGCGCCAGTAACTATGCGCCATGCCGTTCTTTCGAATCGACCGCGAGCTTCATTACTTTGCGCACGTGCCCAAATGCGCCGGCGCCTCTGTCGAGGTGTATCTGCGCAAGCGCTTCGGCAAGATCGCTTTTGCCAATTCGCAATTCTACAACGTGCCCGAGGCACAGCGCTGGACGAAATCCTCGCCCCAGCACATCGACCGCGAGGCGCTGGCCCTGCTGGTTCCGCCGGGGTGGATTGCATCCAGCTTCGGCGTGGTCCGCCACCCGGTGACGCGTCTGCGGAGCGCCTTTGATTACCAGCTGACGGGCGAGAAGACCGTTCCAGAGGGCATGGACATCAACGCCTGGTTCCTGGACTGGGTGGCGCACCGAGACGAAATGCCGTTCCGCTATGACAACCACCCACGCCCGGCGGCCGACCTCGTGCCCGACGGAGCCAAGGTCTTCAGGCTGGAAGACGGCGTTCAGGGTGTCGTGGCGCATCTCGACGGCCTTGCCGGGAAAAGCGATGGCCCGCGCGAGATGCCGCATGAGAACAAGAGCCGCGGCGGCGCCAGCTATGCCGCAGGGCAAGCGCCACTTTCAGACGAGGTTCTCGACGTGATCGCAAAGGTTTACGCGGAAGACTTCAAGCGGTTCGGATATACCTGCGAAGACGTGGTGAAGCAGAAGAAACCGGAAAAGGCCCTTCCGAAGCAGCGCAAACCACTGCTGAAGGGACTGTTCCGCCGATAGCTCAGCCCAAGGCTTTCAGGTACTGGTAGAGAAACGCCCGCAGGTCACCCTTCGCCCGCGTCAAACCGCCCTTCCTTGCCGTGTAGACCACCTCCTGCCGACGCAACTTGCGGCTCACGCCGGCACTGACCTGACCCTCGTGGATGCGGTTGGCGACCAGCGTGTCGGGCAGGATGACAGGATCGCCGAAAGCCTGGTGACAGCTTTGGTACATGTCGCCATCCATCAGCCATTGCAGGTTCTCGTCGAACCAGAGGTCATGCCGGGCTTCAAGCGCAAGGACAGACGGGCTTGAGATCGTGTTGAAGCCCCAGCGGATGCGGTCGTGCCAGCGTGGCACCATCGGGCGTTCCAGTGTTTCACAATCCCGGGTGACGGCCGAGCCCATCAGAGCCCACTTGCAGCCGGGCTCCTGAAAGGCGTCAAAAACCTGCTGCAAGGCACTGTCATCACACAGGAAATCATCCTGGAACAGGATCTTCAGAATACGGCCATTTGCATGGCGCATCGCGTTGTTCGAATTGGCCGACGCCTGCCGTTTGCCTTCGGTGTACGCGACCCTGCGGATGGTCAGCCGGTCAGCATAGGCCGCACAGGTCTCCGCCACGCCGGAGCCGTCGGACTGATCCGAAACGACCACTTCGAAATCGGTGAAGCCCTGCCGGGTGAGACGTTCCAACGAGTAGCCCAGGTACTCGCCCCCCGCGCCGCCCATGTCATAGGCGGGGATGCAGATGCTGATGGCGGGTGCTGTGCTCATGCCGGTGTCTGTGCCCCAGCCGCAACCGGCCATGCAACAGAAAAACGGGGGGCCGAAGCCCCCCGGTAAAAGTTTCGCCACTCAGGCTCGATGTTTGGTACCGCCCGGTTTCTGCCTGCGGCCTGAGTGCCGTCAAAGAGCGAGCGCACCCGCTCCATGTCGGTTCGGGAAAAAGCTTGGCAGCATCCCCCCTTGTCTCGGCGGGGTGCGGACCGGTCGGCTCGGCCCTGCCACCCCTTCACGCCCTAGGGCGCGATCTTGGTCCCGTCAGCTGCAGCCGCTCGTCGAGCCGCAGGTGTTGCACTTCATGCAGGTGCCGTTGCGCACCAGCGTGTAGTTGCCGCAATCGCCGCAAGCCTCGCCCTCGAAGCCCTGCATCCGCGCCTTGGTGGCGGCATGCATGCCGACATTGCCGGACGACACGGCCGTCGTCGTTGTGGTCGTGGCCTGGGCCGTTTCCGGCACCAGCGTCTTCAGCGTGGCCGACGGGTCGGAGGCGCCGTCAAGCGCCGTGGCGCCCATCGCCTGACCGCCGTTGAACACCACCAGCTCCTGCGGCAGCCGCTTGCGGAGGTAACCCGTCGAGCTGATCTGCTTCAGCACTTCCAGCGACTTGTTGGCGGCATCCTCGCTCATCTCGGAGATATTCGAGACGCCCTCTTCTTCGCCCCGGCCAAGGTCGTCGAAAGACGCGCCCTGCGGTTTGACATGGGCCAGGTCCGTCCGGTCGAGATAGCTGACCGCCAGTTCCCGGAAGATATAGTCGAGGATCGACGTCGCGTTCTTGATCGAGTCGTTGCCCTGAACCATGCCGGCCGGTTCG
This sequence comes from Roseovarius indicus, assembly GCF_008728195.1. NCBI lineage: Bacteria > Pseudomonadati > Pseudomonadota > Alphaproteobacteria > Rhodobacterales > Roseobacteraceae > Roseovarius > Roseovarius indicus. The sequence goes on along the minus strand of NZ_CP031598.1, from coordinate 2,633,759 downwards.
AACTTGGTGAAGGTGAAGGCGTCGACGAACTCCTCGAGCGGCACACCGTATTGCAGGCCGACCGACACCGCGATGGCGAAGTTGTTCATCATCGCCCGGAACCCGGCACCTTCCTTGTGCATGTCGATGAAGATCTCGCCCAGGCTGCCGTCGCCGTATTCCCCGGTGCGGAGATAGACCTTGTGGCCGCCGACCATCGCCTTCTGGGTATAGCCCTTGCGGCGATCAGGCATTTTCTCGCGATGGGTGCGGACGATCTCCTTGACCACCACCTTTTCGACGATTTTCTCGGCCAGAACCTGTGCCTTTTCCTGCGGGCTGCCGGATTCGAGCACCTCCTGCGCCTCGTCATCATCCTCGACAAGAGCCGAAGCGAGCGGCTGGCTGAGTTTCGAGCCGTCACGGTAGAGCGCGTTGGCCTTGACGCCCATCTTCCAGCTCCGCTCGTAGGCCGACTGACAATCCTCGATGGTGGCGTCGTTGGGCATGTTGATCGTCTTCGAGATCGCGCCCGAGATGAAGCTCTGTGCCGCCGCCATCATGTCGATATGCGAGTTGACCGACAGGAAGCGCTTGCCCTTCTTGCCGCAGGCATTGGCGCAGTCGAAGACCGAGTAGTGCTCGGGCTTCAGATGCGGCGCACCTTCCAGCGTCATGGTCCCGCAGACATGGTCGTTGGCGGCCTCGATTTCGGCTTTGGAGTAGCCCAGATGCGCCAGCATGTCGAAGGTCGGGTCGTTCAGCTTGGTGGCCGGGATGCCAAGCACGCGGGTGCAGAATTCCTCGCCCAGGGTCCACTGGTTGAAGACGAAGCGGATGTCGAAGGCCTGGCCCACGGCATTGTCGACCTTCTCAAGCTCCGCGGCGCCAAAGCCGTGACCGGCCAGCGAGGTGTGGTTGATACCCGGCGCGTTGCCGATGGTGCCGTGGCCCACGGCATAGCTGACGATCTCTTCGATCTGGGCCGAGCCATAGCCAAGCTTCTCGAGCGCGGCCGGCACCGACCGGTTGATGATCTTGAAGTAACCGCCGCCGGCCAGCTTCTTGAACTTCACCAGGGCGAAGTCGGGCTCGATGCCGGTGGTGTCGCAGTCCATGACAAGGCCGATCGTGCCGGTGGGCGCGATCACGGTGGCTTGTGCGTTACGGTAGCCGTGCTGCTCGCCGAGTTTCAGGGCTTCGTCCCAGCAGGCCTTGGCGAGATCGATCAGCCGCGCGTCGGGGCAGCCATCATGGTCGAGCGGCACCGGCGGAATGGCCAGCCCCTCGTATCCATCGGTCGCACCGTATGCGGCGTTGCGGTGGTTGCGCATGACGCGCAGCATGTGCTCGCCGTTGCGCTCATAGGCCGGAAACGCGCCGAGCTCGCCCGCCATCTCGGCCGAGGTTGCATAGGCAACACCGGTCATGATCGCAGTCAGCGCACCACAGAGGGCGCGGCCCTCGGTCGAGTCGTAACCAAAGCCCATGTTCATCAGCAGGCCGCCGATATTGGCGTAGCCGAGACCCAGCGTACGGGTGTCGTAGGAATTCTGGGCGATCTCCTTCGACGGGAACTGCGCCATCAAAACCGAGATTTCCAGCGTCACCGTCCAGAGCCGGGTGGCATGGACATAGGCGTCGGCGTCGAACTGACCGTCACGGAAGAAGGTCAGCAGGTTCATCGAGGCCAGGTTGCAGGCCGTGTCGTCGAGGAACATGTATTCCGAGCACGGGTTCGAGCCGCGGATCTCGCCGTCTTCCGGGCAGGTGTGCCAAGAATTGATCGTGTCGTGGAACTGGATGCCGGGGTCGGCACAGGCCCAGGCCGCGTGGCCCACGTCTTCCCACAGGTCGCGCGCCTTGATGGTCTTGGCGACCTTGCCATCGGTGCGGTTGATCAGTGCCCAGTCGGCATCGTCCTCGACGGCTTTGAGAAACGCGTCGGTCACCCGGATCGAGTTGTTGGAATTCTGTCCGGAGACCGACGCGTAGGCTTCACTGTCCCAGTCGGTGTCGTAGGTCGGGAATTCGATGCTGTCATACCCCTGCCGCGCATAGTCGAGCACGCGCTTGACATAGGTTTCGGGGATCGAGGCTTTCTTCGCGCCCCGGATCGCCTCTTTCAGCTGATCGTTCTTCTTGGGGTCGACCGCGTCTTCCGCGCTGCCGTCCCAGCCGCGGATGGCGGCGAAGATGTCGTTCAGCTTGGCTTCGTGCATCTTGGACCCGGCCACGATGGAAGCGACCTTCTGCTCCTCGCGCACCTTCCAGTTGATGAACTCCTCGATATCGGGGTGGTCGGCGTCGCAGATCACCATCTTGGCGGCACGGCGCGTGGTGCCGCCCGACTTGATGGCGCCGGCGGCGCGGTCCCCGATTTTGAGGAAGCCCATCAGGCCGCTTGACTTGCCGCCACCCGAAAGGGCTTCCCCCTCGGCACGCAGGGAGGAGAAGTTCGTGCCGGTGCCCGAGCCGTACTTGAAGAGCCGGGCTTCACGCACCCACAGATCCATGATGCCGCCATCGCCCACCAGGTCATCGGCGACGGATTGAATGAAGCAGGCATGGGGTTGCGGGTGCTCGTAGGCGCTGCTCGATTTGGTCAGGTCGCCTGTTTCGAAATCAACGTAGTAGTGGCCCTGGCTGGGGCCGTCGATGCCATAGGCCCAGTGCAGGCCGGTGTTGAACCATTGCGGGGAGTTGGGCGCGGCCATCTGGCGCGCCAGCATGAAGCGCATCTCGTCGTAATAGGCGCGAGCGTCGTCCTCGGTCGAGAAGTAGCCGCCCTTCCAGCCCCAATACGCCCATGCGCCGGCCAGCCGGTCGAAAACCTGCTTGGCCGAGCTCTCGCCGGTGCGTTCGGTCTTGTCCGAGGCTGCAACCGAACGCCACAGGAATTCGGGCACGCCCTTTTCCTTGACCTTCTTGAGCTTGACCGGAACGCCGGCCTTGCGAAAATATTTCTGCGCGATCACGTCGCTGGCCACCTGGCTCCAGCGTGCGGGCACCTCGACGTTGTCCAGCCGGAAAACGGTCGTCCCGTCGGGATTGCGAATCTCCGAGCTCGTGGTGACGAATTCGAGCTCGGCGTATGCGTCTTGACCTGCCTTGGTAAATTTGCGTTCAATTTTCATTGCTGCCCCGTGACTTCAGCATTTGCGTTTGTGATGGCTCCGGAACCAGCCTGATGGCCCGGACCTGTCTTGCGGTTTGACGGGGCAGTAAAGGACACCGATGCAGCCTGTGCGCGAGCCGCATTGCCGGGTTGTGGGCCTGTGGCCCGATGTAACCGAGTTGGATCGTCCCTACCGCATCCCGCCGCCACTATATCTTGTGGCTTAGCGATCCGCCCACACAAACTGGCGTATGAAGCCATAGAGGGTCAACGTGTTTTTTTGACAATTTTCTCCAAAAAAAAGTTGACCATCGGTGGGGGTTCGGTTCCACGCCGACCCCCGGGTGATTCACAGATTTGTTACATCACACGGGCCACCTGTGGATGAGCCCGGGAAAGTCTAAGCATGCTTATGCCTTACGCCGCAGGGCTTGTGTGGACAGTCCCATAGCTCGGCCGAGAGCCGATGCCATCTCTCTCGAGATCGGGCTCGGAAGCGGAGGCGGAAAAAATGAGCAATCGACCGCCACAGTCGCCCCCGAGCACGACCTGTTGCACGACGGGCACGTCAATAGCTACATCTAGTGGATGAAAGTGGGGAATGGTCGGGGCGGCGAGATTCGAACTCACGACCCCCTGTACCCAAAACAGGTGCGCTACCAGACTGCGCCACGCCCCGGACCGTGGGGGGTATCTAATCGGGAACGGACCGCTTGAAAAGCCAAAACTGATCGCATCGGCGCTATCGGCCGCGAGGGCTCAACAGGGCCAGGTGGCGTCGTCTGTCGCAATGGCCGGGTGGCGCATCTCGCTGCCCTTGCCGATGTTCAAGGCGTCAGCCATGCCGCCATTAATTTCGAGGATGAACTGGATGTTGTTGCCGCCATAGATCATGTCTTCGCTTTCCGGCTCGGCCATCCGGTGGATGTGCCGCACCGTGCCGGTCTCGTCGGCGAAGATCATGTCGAGCGGGATGAGCGTGTTCTTCATCCAGAAGCGTACCGTGCGCGGGCTGTCGTACACGAAAAGCATACCGGCACTGCGTGCCATGCTCTCGCGGTGCATGAGACCTTGCGCGCGTTCGCCGGCATCGTCGGCCACCTCGATGGTGAAACGAGCCTGGCCCCAGTCGCCGCGAAGGGTAATCTGGTCGTCTCGACAGGCCTCGTCAGCCGCAGCAAGGGCCGGAAGCAGCGATAGCCCCAGCCCGGCAACGATCAGTCGGATTGCTTTACCGCGGTTTCCCATCCACATACCTCCGTGGCCATCCGGCCGCGTTTACCATTAATCACCCGGATGGCCAGCGCCTCTCCGGATTGCAGATCGGCCATGCCGGACCTGCGCAACACTTCTATATGGATGAACACGTCCTCGTCACGCCCGAAAGTGTTGGCAAAGCCGAAGCCCTTGCCCTTGTCGAACCACTTGACGCGGGCAGGCTCGAGCGGGGCCGCGCGTATCTCGTCGGGGTCGATGTCTTCCAGATCGGCCAGCCCGCCGAGCGTATCCTGATCCGGAGGTTCAATCGACAGGACTTCGACCGCCTGTATGCCACGATCCGTCTTCTGAACTTCCAGTTCGATCCCTGCCCGGTCAGCGACCGAACTTTGCCCGAAATTACGCAGCACATTGGCATGAAGCAGGATGTCCGGCCCGCCCTCGTCAGCGACGACGAAGCCGAAGCCCTTGACTGGATCGAACCACTTGACTTGCCCCTTGAGTCTCCGCGTGTTGTCCCTGTCTTTCGTCACAGCCTTCAACCTACAAGTCCCGCCCTAGACATGTGTCTTTATTAGAGGTGTATTGGACACACATGGCAAGGGAAATTCCATTTTTATTCAGCACGTTGCAATTCGACTGAAACGGGTGTCACGGGCTTAGCCGCTGAATTTCCCATGCGTTTTCATGAGTTTCCCGTCGCCAGACGAAACGATCGTGCAGGCGGAAGGCACCGTCGGCCCAGAACTCGATCTCGACCGGAACGATGCGAAAACCGCCCCAGAACGGCGGTCGCGCGGGATTCGCCCCCTTACGCGACGTTACCTTTGCCACCTCCGCCATCAGTTTCGTGCGCGACTCGAGCGGCTGCGACTGGTGCGACGCCCAGGCCCCCAGCCGGCTCTTGAGCGAGCGCGAGGCGAAATAGGCGTCGGCCTCCGGCCCGTCCTCTTTCACCACGTCACCACGGATACGCACCTGACGGCGCAACGACTTCCAGTGCAACACCATCGCGGCCTTGCCCGATGCCGCGATCTCCTGGCCCTTCGCGCTTTCGTAATTGGTGTAGAACCAGAAGCCGGTGTCCGTGATGTCTTTCAAAAGAACCATCCTCACGTTGGGCAAGCCGGATGGGTCGACCGTCGCCAACGCCACAGCGTTGGGGTCGTTCAACTCGCCCGTTTCCGCCTCGGCCAGCCAGTCGCGCGCAATCTGAAACGGATTGTCCCCTGCGAAAATCCCGTCGCGTTGCATTGTCTCTGTTCTCTCCATGAGGTGTTTTTCGCCGCTGCTAGGATGCTGCGGCGCCCCGCACAAGCCCATTTTCGACGCGTTTGCCTAGTCCCTTGATCAGCCACGCGCATTTCTTCGGCCCGCCATGCCCTTGATGCGGAGTGGTCGATCGCCTAAAGGGATAGCACAAGACAAAGTGCGCCGAGGGCAAGAAATGTCAAATACGTTGATGGCAGGCAAACGCGGGCTGATCATGGGCCTTGCGAATGATAAATCCATTGCCTGGGGCATCGCCCGCGCCTGCGCCGAGGCCGGGGCCGAACTGGCCTTCTCCTACCAGGGCGACGCGCTCAAGAAACGCGTGGCGCCATTGGCCGAGCAGTTGGGCTCGAACGTCGTCCTGCCCTGCGACGTCAGCGACATGGACAGCGTCGATGCGCTCTTTGCCGAACTGGAAAAGACCTGGGGCAAGATCGATTTCCTTGTCCACGCCATCGGGTTTTCCGACAAGACCGAGCTGCGCGGCCGCTACGTCGATACCTCGCGCACCAACTTCCTCAACACGATGGACATCTCGGTCTATTCCTTCACGGCCGTCGCTCAGCGCGCCGAAAAGATGATGAACGAAGGCGGCTCGATGCTGACCCTCACCTATTACGGGGCCGAGCAAGTGATGCCGCATTACAACGTCATGGGCATCGCCAAGGCGGCGCTCGAGGCATCGGTGATGTACATGGCCGAAGACCTGGGCAAGGACGGCATTCGCGTCAACGCGATCTCTGCCGGGCCGATCAAGACGCTCGCCGCCAGCGGCATCGGCGACTTCCGCTATATCCTGAAATGGAACGAACTGAACTCGCCTCTCCGCCGGAACGTGACGATCGACGATGTCGGCAAGGCCGCGCTGTACCTTCTGTCTGATCTCGGCAGCGGCACCACGGGCGAGGTTCTGCACGTGGACGCCGGCTATCACGTGGTCGGCATGAAAGCGGTCGACGCACCGGATATCGACAAGACCTGACCCGATGGAAACGGCCCATCTCATCGCCTTCAACCTGACTTTGCTGGCCGCCCTGGCCAGCCCGGGGCCGGCGATGCTGATGGCGTTGCGCACGACACTGGTCGAGGGGCGCATGGCCGGTATCCTGACAGGCTTGGGCCTTGGCACCATCGCAGCAGCCTGGACCGGCGCCGCGCTACTCGGGCTCGACGTGATCTTCACGCTCTTCCCCTGGGCCTACATGACGCTCAAGTTTGTCGGCGCCGCCTACCTGATCTACCTTGCCGTATCCATCTGGCGCGAGGCCAACACGCCACTGGATACCGCGCCCCCGGCACGACGGCGGCCCTTCGTCAGCGGCATGCTGGTGAACCTGGCCAACCCGAAATCGGTGCTTTTCGCCTCGGCCGTCCTGGTCGTGATCTTTCCGCGCGATATGGGGCTGGCGCAGAAGGCCCTGATCGTGGGCAATCACATGCTGGTGGAATACGCAGCCTACACGATCTTCGCAGTCGCCCTTTCGACCCGGGCGGCCCGTGACGGTTACCTCCGGCTCAAGCCGCTCTTCGACCGGATCGCCGCGGGCGTACTGGCGGCGCTCGGGCTGAAACTGGTGTTCGACCGCAGCTGAGAACGGGCCAAAGACCGGCTTCCGTTCGCTGTTTCTTTGCGCTATGCGCGGGCAAACGACGGAGAGACGCCATGCAAGACCGCCTGCCCCACGAAAAAGGCTTCCATGTCAGCTGGGATCAGCTTCACCGCGACGCCCGCGCGCTGGCGTGGCGGCTACAGGGCGAGGCACCGGATGACGGCTGGAAGGCCGTGGTCGCCATCACCCGGGGTGGGATGGCGCCGGCCATGATCGTCGCGCGCGAGCTTGATATCCGCACGGTGGATACGATCAGCGTGAAATCCTACAATCACCAGACGCAAAGCGAGCCCGTCGTCATCAAGTCGCCCGACATGGCCCTCGTCGGCGACGGCGACGGCGTGCTGATCGTCGACGACCTTGTCGATACGGGCAAGACGCTGGAAGTGGTGCGGAAGCATATGCCCAAGGCCAAGGTCGCCACGATCTATGCCAAGCCGATGGGCCGCGACATGGTCGATACCTTCGTCACGGAGGTCAGCCAGGACACGTGGATCTTCTTTCCGTGGGACATGGCCCTGCAATATGTCGAACCCTATCGCGGCACCTGAGGCACGTTCATGACCGGCACCTCCCGCACCGCGACGACCTTTGCCCCGCCGATCATGGCCGCGAAACGCTGGCTCGACGGCGTCGATTTCCCGGCAGACCGCCCGCTCATCAACGTGAGCCAGGCCGCCCCTGCCGAACCACCCCCCGAAGCCTTGAGGCAGGTCATCGCCGAGGCCGCGCTGAACCAGCCGTCGGCGCATCTTTACGGCCCGGTTTTCGGCCTGCCGGCCCTGCGCGAGGAAGTCGCCGGACAATGGAGCCGCGCCTATGGCGGCGAAATCGACGCGGCACAGGTGGCCATCACCTCTGGCTGCAACCAGGCCTTTTGCGCCACGATCACCGCGCTGTGCAATGAAGGAGATGAAGTTCTCCTGCCAATCCCTTGGTATTTCAATCATAAAATGTGGCTCGATATGTCCGGCGTCACAGCCGTGCCCCTGCCGACCGGGCCCGAACTCCTGCCTGACCCGGACGAGGCCGAGGCGCGGCTGACCAACAAGACCCGCGCGATCGTTCTGGTGACCCCCAACAATCCGGGCGGCGTCGAATACCCGGCCGATCTCGTCGAGAGCTTCTATCGCCTTGCACAGGCGCGCGGCCTCAAGCTGATCGTCGACGAAACCTACCGCGATTTCGACCCGCGCCCCGGCCCTGCCCACGAGCTCTTCACGCATGCGGACTGGCCCGACACGCTGATTCAGCTCTACTCCTTCTCCAAGGCCTACCGGCTGACCGGTCATCGCGTCGGTGCCATGGTGGCCCACACGGGCCTTCTGGCCGAGGTCGAAAAGTTCCTCGACACCGTCACCATCTGCCCCAATCAGCTGGGTCAGATTGCGGCCCTCTGGGGGATGCGCAACCTCGGGCAATGGCTGGCCGGAGAGCGGGCCGAAATCCTCGACCGCCGCGCCGCCATTCACGACAACATGCCGAAAATCACGCCGCAGGGCTGGCGCCTGCTGGGCTGTGGCGCGTATTTCGCCTATCTCCAACACCCGTTCGACATTCCGTCTGATGAACTGGCGCCGCTCCTGGTGCGTGAAGCCGGTATCCTGCTGCTGCCCGCCACGATGTTCTACCCCGAGGGTGACCCGCGCGGCAGGCGGGAATTGCGCGTGGCCTTCGCCAATGTCGACCGCGCCGCCATCGGGGTGTTTTTCGACCGTCTGGCCGGGCTCGGCCTGCCCCTTGCCCCCACTGGCGACAGCGCGTAGACAGGCTCGGAACATCGCTGTCTGACAGGGGAAAACATGGCGAAAAAGGGCATCACCAACACGCTCGTCTGGGTCTTGATGGCCCTCCTGATCCTCGGGCTCGGGGGCTTTGGCGTGACCAACCTGTCGGGCACCGTCCGCTCGATCGGCTCGGTCGGCGACTCCGATATCGACGTCGACGAGTATGCCCGCGCCCTTCAGCGCGAGATCCGAGCGGTCGAGGCCGAGCGGGGAGAGCCTGTCAGCTTTGCCGAGGCGCGCGACATCGGTGTCACCGATTCCGTTCTGGCGCGTCTCATCGCCTCGGCCGCCTTCGACCATGAAACCGGGCAGATCGGGCTGTCGATCGGCGACGAGAACCTGCGTGACGAGATTGTCGGCATGCAGCAGTTCCAGGGCGTTGACGGCAGTTTCGACCGCGAAGGCTATCGCTACGCGCTCGATCAGGCCGGCCTGTCGGAATCGGCGTTCGAGGAAGACATCCGCGCAGAAACCGCCCGCAGCTTTCTTCAGGCGGCGGTGATGGCCGGCGTCACCATGCCCGAAGGGTACATGCAGACCCTTCTCGACTATCTCGGCGAACAGCGCTCGGTGACCTGGTCCGTCCTCGGCCGCGACGACCTTCAGACCGGCATGCCGGTGCCCGATGACAGCGACCTGCAAACCTATCATTCTGAAAACGAAGATCAGTTCACGGTCCCCGAACGCAAGCGCATCACCTATGCCCTGCTGACGCCCGACATGCTGATCGATACGATCGAGGTGGATGAAGAGGCGCTTCGCGACGCCTACGAGGCGCGCGAGAGCGAATTCAACCAGCCCGAACGCCGGCTGGTCGAACGGCTGGCCTTCGGCTCGGAAGAAGCCGCACAGGCCGCACTCGAGCAGATCGAGAGCGGAGACTCCACCTTTGAGGACTTGGTCGCCGAGCGCGGCCTAGACCTCGCCGATATCGACTTGGGCGACGTGTCGCGCGCCGATCTTGAAGGCGCCGGTGACGACGTGTTTGCCGCCAGCACGGGGGATGTCGTGGGGCCGCTCTCTTCGCCCGTGGGCCCTGCCCTGTTCCGGGTGAACGCCGTCCTGTCCGAGCAGGTCACCACCTTCGAGGAAGCCGAACCCGACCTGCGCGCCGAACTGGCCGCCGACCGCGCCCGCCGCGTCGTCGACAGCCGGATCGACGCGGTCGATGACCTTCTGGCCGGCGGCGCCACGATCGAGGACCTGGCCGACGAAACCGACCTCGAGCTTGGCCAGATCGACTGGCATGAGGGCATCAGCGAGGGCATCGCCGCCTATGACGCGTTTCGAAGCGCCGCCAGCGCGGTGAGCGAGGGAGATTATCCAGAGGTGATGCAACTCGACGAGGGCGGGATCTTCGCCATGCGCCTCGACGAGGTTGTTCCGCCCGAGGTTCAGCCGCTTGAAGAGGTGCGCGACGCGGTTACCGCCGCCTGGGAACAGGAGGCGCTGGTGTCCGAACTCAAGGCTCAGGCCGAACCCGTGGTCGAACGTCTCGCCGGCGGGGAAAGCCTCGAGGAGGCAGGCCTCTCCGTCGACGGATCGCAGACGCTGACGCGCCGCGGCTTCCGCGCAGAAGTCCCGCCCTCATTCATCGAAACGGTGTTCGGCATGGAAGAAGGCGGCGCCACGATGATTGAAGGCGACGGCCGTGTGTTCGTCATCAAGCTCGACGAAATCCTGCCGCCCGATTCCGAGGACAGCGACCTGCAAGAGCTTCAGGACCTTCTGCAGCAACGTGCCGCGACCAGCCTGTCGCAGGATCTGTTCCAGGTTCTGGCAAACGACATCCGCAATCGCGCCGGGATAGAGCTGGACCAGGCCGCAATGAACGCCGTTCATTCAAACTTCCAGTAAAGGGCCCCTAAGGTGGAATTGACCCCCTCTTTCGAGACCTTCGCCGAGGGCTACGAAGCCGGAAAGAACCAGGTTGTCTATGCCCGGCTTGCGGCAGATCTCGATACGCCCGTATCGCTGATGCTCAAGTTGACCGGTGCGGCGCAGGATGCCTTCATGCTAGAATCGGTGACCGGCGGAGAAGTGCGCGGACGATACTCGATCATCGGCATGAAGCCCGACCTCATCTGGCAATGCCATGGCGAAAAGAGCCGCATCAACCGGCAGGCCCGCTATGACAGCGCCGCCTTCGAGGATGAAGACGGCGGCCCGCTGGAAAATCTGCGCGCCCTGATCGCCGCCTGCAAGATCGACCTCCCCGATGACCTGCCCGCCGCCAGTGCCGGGCTGTATGGCTATCTGGGCTACGACATGATCCGCCTGGTCGAGCATCTGCCGAACGTGAACCCCGACCCGCTTGGCCTGCCCGACGCGCTGATGCTGCGACCATCGGTGGTGGCGGTGCTCGACGGTGTGAAGGGCGATGTCACGGTCGTGGCGCCCGCATGGGCCGACGCCGGGCTTTCGGCCCGTGCGGCCTATGCCCAGGCCGCCGAGCGGGTGATGGACGCCGTGCGCGACCTCGACCGCGCCCTGCCCCAAACCAGCCGCAACCTCGGCGAAGCGCACGAGGACGCTCCGCCGCAATCGAACTTTACCCGCGAGGCCTATTGCGAGGCTGTCGAAAAGGCCAAGGAATACATCCGCGCCGGCGACATCTTCCAGGTTGTTCCCAGCCAGCGCTGGACACAACCCTTCCGCCAGCCGCCCTTTGCGCTCTACCGAAGTCTGCGGCGCACCAACCCGTCGCCCTTCATGTTCTACTTCAATTTCGGCGGCTTCCAGGTGGTGGGCGCCAGCCCCGAAATTCTCGTGCGCGTCTTCGACAAGCAGGTCACGATCCGCCCGATCGCCGGCACCCGCCCCCGCGGCGCCACGCCGGAAGAAGACCGCGCCCACGAAACAGACCTGCTGGCGGACCAGAAGGAATTGGCCGAGCACCTGATGCTGCTCGACCTTGGCCGGAACGACGTCGGACGTGTCGCCCGCATAGGCACGGTGCGCCCGACCGAGGAATTCATCATCGAGCGCTACAGCCACGTGATGCATATCGTCTCGAACGTCGTGGGCGAACTTGCTGACGATCAGGACGCGCTGTCGGCCTTGCTGGCCGGCCTGCCCGCCGGTACCGTCAGCGGCGCCCCCAAGGTCCGCGCGATGGAGATCATCGACGAGCTCGAACCCGAGAAACGGGGCGTCTACGGCGGTGGTGTGGGCTATTTCAGCGCCGGCGGCGACATGGACATCTGTATTGCCCTGCGAACCGCACTGGTGAAAGACGAAAAGCTCTATATCCAGGCTGGCGGCGGTGTCGTCTATGACAGCGACCCGGATGCCGAGTACATGGAGACGGTCCACAAATCCAACGCCATTCGCCGCGCGGCGGCCGATGCGGCCCGGTTCAGCGGCGACGGAAACAGCTAAGGGCCGGGTAGGCTCACCCTTTCCGGCCGGGCCCTTTGTCGTCAGACTTGGCTGACAGTGGCACCAGCGGCGAAGGCGGAGGCTCATCCTCCGCAGGCCCCAGAACCCGTGTCACCGGGCCTGCAGGCCCGTCCGGCATCAGGTCGAACCCGGTCCGCTTGATCCGCTGCAGCACACGCGCCACAAGGTTCGGGTCGCGCTGATTGTACATCTTCTTCCGCAGGAACCAGAACAGGAAGCGCTCATACGGGAAGTCCACCTCCCCGATCTCCGTCAGTGCCTGTTCGGCCTCCTCCGCATTGCGCACGGTCCAGGCGCAGACAGCGAAGTCGCTCCGCCCGAAGAGAATGGCCGGAACCCGGTGAAAAAGCCCTTCGAAGGACGCCCCGGAACATATTGAAACTGAACAATAAGCGCCTTCCAGAAGGTCGTGGATGTTGGCATCGATGACACGCACCTCCGGCTCGCGTTCGGCCAACATCCGCGCGTGGGCCGAGGCGATCGTGTCGGGAAACTTCGGATGCGGCTTGATCAGAACCCGGCGACCCTGCCGATGGCGTAGGACAAGGTCGAGCATCTCGGTTTCCATCATGTGCATGCTGCGCATCACGGGATCCGACAGGCCTTGCAGGAACACCACGATGGCGCCGTGACCGATTGGTTCGGTCCGTTCGGGCTGATCGTATTTCGAAACGCCGCGCCCAATGGTCTTGCGCTGCAGGGCATCCAGAAACTTCCGGGCCTGCCTGCCATTCACTCCGTCAAGCCTGGGCTTGGCGTTCAACATCGAGCTGTCGCACAGCACGCCGCGCTGATCGAGGTACCAGTACGGCCAGACATAGGCGATCCCGCAGTTGAGCAGGTTGAACCGCCGCAGGAAGCCGTGATGAACGAGGTGAAAGTCTTCCTTCGTGTACGCGCTGAGCTCGGTGGTCGACGGGCGCTCGACGAAATCGACCTCCAGCCCCATGCGGCGCAGGTCGGGGGCGATGCGACCGTAGATACCGAACCCCGCTTGTCCGTGCCGGTCGAGCAGGTTGCCAGGTACGTGAATCAAAAGTTTGGGTGTCACCATCTGCGGATCGTCCATGACCATTGCGCAGGGTCCTCGAAAATCAGGTCGCTTTCAACGTCGTTGAAGGCCTGCATCATCTTTTTGGGCTCTCCCGGCGTGATCGGCGCGGCCATGTAGACGCGAAAGCGGCTGCGCCTTCCCTTTCGCAACACGAAACATGGAATGAGCGGCGCGTCATGCGCCAGTGCCAGCTTGGCGGGCGTTAGTGACGTCGGCGCCTTGCGCTGCCCCAGGAACCGCAGGCGCGCGCCGCGCCGGTCGCGATGGTCCCCCAGCATGACAACAGGATTACCTTCCCCCAGGAAGGCAATGAAATCCCTGAGATTTCCCTCGTACTGCCTGTGTTTCCGGTGACTGATCTTGAACCCAACCTGGCCCATCGCGCTCAGAACCCGGTCGAAGCGACTGTCGAGCAGGACGTTGCCCCGCGTGCGATAAAGAAACCCGGCCCGGATACCGAGCGCCGTCAGCATCTGAAGGCCCACCACGTAGTTGCCCACGTGGCCGGTCAACAGGATCACCGGCTTTCCGGCCTCCACCGCTTCGAAAAAGGGCGCCTGCCCCGGCCCGTCGATCTCGGGTTGGCCAAGGCCCTTCAGGAACCGGTCTGCATTCATGATCTCGCCATAGAACCGGGCCTGGTTACCGATAATCCGCCGTTCCAGCGCCCGACGGGCGCGATCGGTTTCACCGGAAAAGACCCGGGCCAGGTTGCCACGGATGATGTCACGCTGTCCGGACAGCCGGGCAAAGATCGCGCGGTACCACCATGCAACCCACAGAACCCGAAGGCGAAACACGACCGACATGAAGGCGCAACCTCAAAGAAACAGGCGAACTGGTACCGCCTTTTTCGAGTATCCCCGAAAGCGCGCGATTTTGCGCCGAAAGAATGGTTTCAATTGGCCCCGCCGGCCGGGTAAACCGGGCCATGACCCGCGTGATCCTCTTCAACAAACCCTACGGAGTCCTGTCGCAATTCACCGACAAGGGCACCGAAGGCAGCAAGCGCCCGACCCTGTCCGCCTATATCGACCTGCCCGGTGTCTACCCCGCCGGCAGGCTGGACCGTGACAGCGAGGGGTTGCTCGTGCTGACCGACAATGGCCGCCTGCAGGCCCGTATTTCGGATCCCAGGCATAAGCTGGAAAAAACCTATCTGGTTCAGGTCGAGGGAGAGCCTGACGAGGCCGCTCTCGCAGCCCTGCGCGACGGTGTCGACCTGAAAGACGGGCTGACGCGGCCCGCCAAGGTGCAACGGATCGCTCCGCCGTCCATATGGGAGCGGGATCCGCCGATCCGTTATCGGAAGTCCGTCCCGGATTGCTGGCTCGAACTCACGATTTCCGAAGGGCGCAATCGCCAGGTGCGGCGGATGACGGCGCATGTGGGTCACCCGACCTTGCGCCTCGTCCGATACCATGTGGGCGATTGGAGCCTTGACGGGCTCGAACCCGGAAAATGGCGCGACGCCAATCACAAGATCGCACCGTAACCGCCTGATCTATATATCTATTGCTCCGCACGCAGCACAGCGGATACCGGCGCCAGCGCCACGCTGCCGGCCCGGTCCTGCAACCCCCAAAGCAACAACGCACTGACGGTTTCGGCGCGCAGTCGGCCAACCATGATGACGCCCTGGTCTCCCTGACCGGCCTTGAACGCCGCCTGATCGAGGAAACGCCGGATCACCGTCGCATCCTGGCCATCGCCGTCGAAATCCCGGAACACCGAGACCACCGGCACGCCCTCGCGCGAAATCAGCTTCTGCGCGGTGTCGAGCCCGTTGGGAAAAAGCACCAGCCCGTGCCCGCTATCCTGCAGGATCGGGATAAGCTGTTCCGTCGCCGCGCGGCTCGCTTGCAAACCGGTATCCGTGCCTTCCATCACAGCCACGGCTTCCGGCACCGCGCCCAGATAGGATTGCATCGCCACCTCGGCATCGGTCGCCCCCGCGCCCGGCGGAAGGTCGGCCATCGCCAGAACCTCGAGACCGGCCCCCCGGTACTTCACGGCGGCCTCGGCCGCACCGGGCCAGTCGGCATCGACGGCATAGCTGATCGGGTACGGGAAATCCGCCAAGGCCTCGAAACTGATGGGGCTGCTGCCGTCATCGATCAGCACGATCGCCATGAGAGGCTTGTTTTCCGGGTTGGAGAATGGCGCGGCATATCTCACCAGGGGCGGCGGATTATCCTCCGCCCCGGCGCCATCATCGCTCACAGATGGCAGACGGTCCGTGGTGACACCCTCCGCAAGATCGCCGATCGTGCCCGAGGGCTCCTCCGGCTCCTCATCCAGCGCCGCCATTTCCCCTTCGCTTGCGTTCTCCTCAGTGGCGTCAGCCGCACCGTCTGAAGGGGCGTCGTCCACGGGGGCCGGGTCGCCCACGTCTTGGGTCACCGTCTCATCGGCCGCCGGATCGTCGGCCGCCTCTGCCTCCGGCGCCTCCGGTTGCGTGGGCTCCTCGTCCGCTTCGGGCTGGAACACGCCGCTGTCCTGCTCGACCTCGGGCTGCACCGGCTGGGCCGGTTCGGTCGAGATAGAGAGCCCCTCCTCGCTGTCGGGCGCCTCTGGGGCCAGGGCCTGCGGGCTTGGCAAGACCGGCTCGTCACTGTCGACGTCCACGCCGGAATTGCCGGATTGCGCCTCGGGCGAGCTCAGCGTGCTTTCGGCGCTGCCCGTTTGCGGCTGAGAGGCCGGTGCCGTATCCGCACCTTCCAGCGAACTCAGGTCATCCGGCTCCGGCGGCTCGACCTTGGGCGCGGCATCGGCACTGGGTGTTTCGTCGGCGGCGGGCATCTCTGCCTCGGTATCCTCGCGCGACTGGTTGAATTCGGAGGCGGCCGGCACCTCGACCTCGGATGCTTCCGGCGGCGCCTGCTCCGGAAGCGACGTCACCACGGACGCCGTCCCGAGCGCCAGCCCCGATAGAATGGTCCCCGTCAGAAAACCGCCCAAAACCCCACGTAGCACGAAATCTGCCCTCTTATTTGCCGTCTTGTTACCTTTGCGCCCCTTGACGGTGCCTTGCAACCCTGAACAAGTATACCGCGACCGACACCCCGGGCTAAAGCCCCCCAATCCCGTCAGGATGCTCGAAATGCTGCTACTGATCGATAATTACGACAGTTTTACCTACAATCTGGTGCATTACGTGGGTGAACTGGGGGCCGATGTGGTGGTGCGGCGCAACGACACCCTGAACGTGCAGGAGGCGATGGCGATGAACCCTGCGGGGATCCTGCTGTCGCCCGGTCCCTGCGACCCCGACCAGGCCGGAATCTGCCTCGCCCTGACCGAAGCCGCGGCCGAGACGAAAACGCCCTTGCTGGGCGTGTGCCTCGGTCATCAGGCCATCGGGCAGGCGTTCGGCGGCAAGGTCGTCCGCCATTCCGAGATCGTGCATGGCAAGATGGGCCACATCACGCACACCGCCAAGGGCCTCTTCGCCGGCCTGCCATCGCCGTTCGAGGCGACGCGCTATCATTCCCTGGTGGTCGAGCGCAGCTCCTGCCCGGAAAGCCTTGAAATCACGGCAGAACTCGAAGATGGCACCATCATGGGCCTGCAGCATCGCGAGTTGCCGATCCATGGTGTGCAATTCCACCCCGAGTCGATTGCATCGCAGCACGGGCATGCGCTCCTGAAGAATTTTCTCGACATGTTGAAGGTACCCGCATGAGCGATATCAGACCCCTGATCGGGACCGCGGCCGACCGCGCGCTGACCCGCGAAGAGGCCGAGGCTGCGTTCAACTGTCTTTTCGAAGGCGAGGCCACCCCGGCTCAGACCGGCGGTTTCCTGATGGCGTTGCGCACGCGGGGCGAAACGGTGGATGAATACACCGCCGCAGCCTCGGTGATGCGGGCAAAATGCAACAAGGTCAGTAGCTTGCCCGGCGCTATTGATATTGTCGGTACGGGTGGAGACGGCAAGGGCACGCTCAACATCTCGACGGCCACCGCCTTTGTCGTGGCCGGCGCCGGCGTGCCCGTGGCCAAGCACGGGAACCGCAACCTGAGCTCCAAATCCGGGGCGGCGGATGCGCTGACACAGATGGGCATCAACGTGATGGTCGGCCCGAAAGTCGTTGAAAAGGCTTTGAAAGCAGCCGGCATCGCCTTCATGATGGCGCCCATGCACCACCCCGCCATGGCCCATGTCGGCCCGGTCCGGACCGAGCTTGGCACCCGCACCATTTTCAACATCCTCGGGCCGCTGACCAACCCCGCCGGGGTCAAGCGCCAGCTCACCGGCGCCTTCGCCCGCGACCTGATCCGGCCGATGGCCGAAACCCTGGGCAAGCTCGGGTCGGAGCGGGCCTGGCTGGTACATGGCAGCGACGGCACCGACGAGATGACCATCACCGGCATCACCTGGCTTGCGGCCCTGGAAGAAGATGGCAGCGTGCGCGAGGCGGAAGTGCATCCCGAAGATGCCGGCCTGCCGGTCCATCCCTTCGAGGACATCCTCGGAGGCACCCCGCAGGAAAACGCAGACGCCTTCCGCGCCCTTCTTGACGGGGCCCCCGGCGCCTATCGCGATGCCGTGTTGCTCAACGCGGCCGCCGGGCTGGTTGTCGCCGGTAAAGTGGAAAATCTGAAAGACGGGGTGGACGTTGCCCGGGAAAGCCTCGATAGCGGGGCGGCAAAGGCGAAGGTCGAAACGCTCGCCCAGGTTACATCGGAGGCCGCATGAGCACGCCCACGATCCTTGAGGAAATCAAGGCTTACAAACTCGAAGAAATCGCCGCCGCCAAGCAGGCAACGAGCCAGCAGGAAATCGAGGCACAGGCCGAGGCCGCGCCGCCCGTCCGCCCGTTTGCCGACGCCTTGCTGCAGGCCAGCAAGGTCGGCTTCGGCCTGATCGCTGAAATCAAGAAGGCCAGCCCGTCGAAGGGGATGATCCGCCCCGATTTCGACCCGCCGGCGCTGGCCAAGGCCTACGAGGACGGCGGGGCCGCCTGCCTTTCGGTGCTGACCGACACGCCCAGTTTCCAGGGCTCGCCCGAGTTCCTGAAGCAGGCAAGAGCGGCCTGTAACCTGCCGGTATTGCGCAAGGATTTCATGTACGACACCTACCAGGTGGCCGAGGCGCGCGCCTGGGGCGCCGACTGTATCCTGATCATCATGGCCTCCGTCACCGACGAGCAGGCCGCCGAGCTTGAGGCGGCCGCGACACGCTGGGGCATGGATGCCCTGATCGAGGTGCACAACAAGGCGGAGCTTGACCGCGCGTCGCTCCTGCAGTCGAAACTGATCGGCATCAACAACCGCGATCTCAACACGTTCGAAACCACGCTCGATACGTCGCGCCACCTGTCCCGGCTGGTACCGCCCGACCGGATCGTCGTTTGCGAAAGCGGCCTTTCAAGTTCAGACGACCTGGCCGACATGGCCCGCTACGGGGCTCGCTGTTTCCTGATCGGCGAGGCCCTGATGCGGCAGGATGACGTGATGACCGCCACGAAGGCCATGCTCGACGCACAGGCCGTGCCCGGGGGGATGATGTGAGCGGGCTGACCCATTTCGATGGCGATGGCCATGCGCATATGGTCGACGTTTCCGAAAAGCAGGTAACCGCCCGCGTCGCCGTCGCCGAAGGTCATGTGAAGATGGCCCGTGAAACCTTTGAAATCATGACGGAAGGCCGCGCCAAGAAGGGCGACGTTCTGGCCGTGGCCCGGCTCGCCGGGATCATGGGCGCCAAGAAGACGGCCGAGCTGATCCCGCTCTGCCATCCGCTGCCAGTGACGAAGGTCACGGTCGATCTGACGCCCGATACCGATCTGCCCGGTGTTCGCATCGAAGCCACGGTCAAGACCACCGGCCAGACCGGGGTCGAGATGGAAGCGCTGACAGCGGTCAGCACCGCGGCGCTGACGGTCTATGACATGCTCAAGGCCGTCGATCGCGCGATGGAGATCGGCGGCACCCGCGTGATCCTGAAAGATGGTGGAAAATCAGGGCGGTACGAGGCGATATGATCTCGGTCGACGAGGCACTCTCGCACCTCTTCTCGCTCGTTGCCCCTCTTGAGGCCGAGTCCGCACCGCTGCAGGACGCCTGCGGCCGGGTTCTTGCCGAAACCGTCACCGCCCGGCGTGACCAGCCGCCGTTTTCCGCCTCCGCGATGGACGGGTATGCCGTGCAGTCATCCGATGCCGTGCCTGGCG
Source organism: Roseovarius indicus (assembly GCF_008728195.1). Taxonomy (NCBI): domain Bacteria; kingdom Pseudomonadati; phylum Pseudomonadota; class Alphaproteobacteria; order Rhodobacterales; family Roseobacteraceae; genus Roseovarius; species Roseovarius indicus. Next base: position 2,614,141 of record NZ_CP031598.1, on the reverse strand, counting down.
CCCGGTTATCCGTGATCGGCGAAGCAGCGGCCGGTCACGGGTTTGCGGGCGGCCTCAGCCAGGGCCAGGCCGTGCGCATCTTTACCGGCGCGCCGGTCCCCGACGGGGCCGACCGCGTCGTCATCCAGGAAGACGTGGCACGCGAAGGCAACACGATCACCCTCGGCGACCAGCTTGACGAAGGCCCGCATATCCGCCGCAAGGGCACCGATTTCTCCGTGGGCGACGCAATGAAAGCGCCACGCCGCCTCACACCGTCGGATGTGGCGCTTCTGGCGGCGATGAACATCCCGCGGGTGATGGTGGCCCGCAAACCTGTCGTCGCGCTGATCTCGACCGGCGACGAACTGGTCATGCCGGGCGAAGACCCGGGGCCGGACCAGATCATCGCCTCCAACACCTTCGGCCTCAAGGCCATGCTCGAAGAGATGGGCGCCACTGCCCGGCTTCTGCCCATCGCCCGCGACAACACCGCCTCCCTCGAAACGGCCTTCGACCTTGCCGAGGGCGCCGATCTTGTCGTCACCATCGGCGGCGCATCGGTGGGCGATCATGACATGGTGGGCGATGTCGCCGCCAGCCTCGGGATGGAGCGCAGTTTCTACAAGGTGCGCATGCGCCCCGGCAAACCGCTGATGGCGGGCCGGATGGGCCAGGCGGCAATGGTGGGCCTTCCCGGCAACCCGGTGTCGGCCATGGTCTGCGGCCACGTCTTCCTTGCACCCATGATCCGGCTGATGCTTGGCCTTGGCGAGGCCCCCGCGCCTCGTCGCTCGGCCCGCCTCGCGCAGGACATCGACAAGGGCGGCCCGCGCGAGCATTACATGCGCGCCACCGTCGCCGATGGCACGATCCTCGCCGAAGACCGGCAGGACAGTTCGCTCCTCTCGGTGCTGGCCCGGGCGAACGCCCTCATGATCCGCCCGCCCGACGATGCGCCCCGCGCAAAGGGTGAGACGATCGAGTACATCCCGATCTGACTTATCCACAGACTTTGCTTGGCAGAGTTGACACAAAACGGGAACATGCGTAGAACAAACGTAAACGTATGGTCACGGAGGACGTGCAACATGCTGACCAAGAAACAGCTCGATCTGCTGGAATTCATCCATAAACGGGTGCAACGCGATGGCGTGCCACCCAGTTTCGACGAGATGAAGGATGCGCTCGACCTGCGGTCGAAATCGGGTATTCACCGGCTGATTACCGCGCTCGAGGAACGCGGCTTCATCCGCCGCCTCGCCCACAGGGCGCGGGCGCTGGAAATCGTGAAGCTTCCGGAAAGCCTGGGCGGTAAGGCCGGCGGGTTCGAGCCCCGGGTGATCGAAGGCGACAAGCCAGAGGCGACACCCCCTGCCAATGCCCTGCCGGTCGGGCACGCCGCCTTGGCGGAACTTCCGCTGATGGGCCGTATCGCCGCCGGTGTCCCGATCGAGGCCATCGCCCATGCCAGCCATAACGTCGCCGTGCCCGGCGACATGCTGAGCGGCAAGGGCAACCACTATGCTCTTGAAGTCAAAGGCGATTCGATGATCGGCGTCGGCATCAACGATGGCGACATCGTGGTGATCCGCGAGACCGAGGTCGCCGATAACGGCGACATCGTCGTGGCGCTGGTCGAAGATCAGGAAGCGACGCTCAAGAAATTCTACCGCAACGGCAACGCCATCGCGCTCGAGGCCGCCAACCCGGCCTATGAAACCCGCGTCCTCCCCGAGGACAAGGTGCGCGTGCAGGGCAGGCTCGTGGGCCTGATCCGCACCTACTGAGTGTTCCAGAGCCGCGCGCCGGTGACCTGGCGCGCGGTGACCTGGCGGATCTTGCCGTCTTCCCGGAACAGGGCAACAGCGCCGGTCTCGCGCAGCGTTTCCGGCGTGAACACGTGGCACGGCAGGTCCGAGACCGGGGCCGCCGTCAGAACGACCCAGTCTTCGGGCCGACAGGTGGTCAACGCCTCTGCCGCACGCTTGCCCGACATGGCGAACACGGGCCAGCCGGTATCGGCCACATCTGGCCAGCGGGCATGGGCCGCCTCCTGCACGGCCGCGTCGCCATCGTTTTCAAGCCAGATATCCGCCACGAATCCCGCACCACGAGGCTTGCTCAGCGCGCGCCCCTCCTCTGTCATGACCCCGACCAGCGTGCCGCTGTCCGAGATCAGGACATCCGGCCGCTCCGCCTGCCACCACAGCAGGAAACCGGCCGCGACGGGTAGAAGCCCGGCAACCCGAAGGCGCCCCTGCCACAAGATCAACAAGAGCGCCCCGAGGGCGATCAGCGGCAGAACGGCCGGCCCCGGCCCCGCCACGGTGCCGCGCGCGCCTTCCAGTGCCGAGATCCAATGTGCAACACCCAGGATCCACGCCAGCCCCTGCCCCATCACCCAAAGCGCCAGCCCCTCCAGCCCAAAGGGCAGAATGCACACCGCGACAAGCGCGGCGGGCATCACCAGCACCCCCATCAACGGCACGCTCAGCAGGTTGGCGGGCAGCCCGAAATGCGCGATCTGGTTGAAATGTGCCGCGGCAAAGGGCGCCGTGGCCAGCCCCGCCACCAGCGACGAGACCGCGACCGCCACGGCGGGGCGCAGCCATCGCGGGCCGAGCGATATCTCCCGGTCGCGGAACCAGCCAAAGACGGCCACCAGGGCGGTCGTCGCCGCGAACGACATCTGGAACCCCGGCCCCAGCATGGCTTCCGGCCGCAGGACCAGCACGATCAGCGCGGCCAGGGCCACGGCTCGCAGCGACAAGGCCCGCCGGTCGGCCATCACCGCGCAAAGCATGACCGCGACCATGATGAAGGCCCGCTCGGTTGCGATATTACCCCCGGACAGCGCATAGTACCCGGCAGCCGCGAGAACCGCGACACAGGCGGCGATCTTCTTGCCCGGAAGACGCAGGCCCAGGTACGGAACAGCCGCAAACGCCAGCCGGACAGCCCCGAAGACCACGCCGGCCAGCAACCCCAGGTGCAGCCCCGAGATGGCCAGCAGATGCGCCAGGTTGGATATCCGCAGCGCCTCCAACGTGTCTTGCCCGATACCCGACCGGTCGCCCGTCATGATGGCCGCGGCGAAAGCCCCGGTTTCCCCCGGCAAGGTCGCCTGCACCCTCTGCGACAACCACATCCGCGCCTTGAACAGCCATTGCCCGCCCCCGGCAGGCTCAAGCAACAGAACCGGCGTTCGCGTGTATCCCACCGCGCCCAGCCCTTCGAACCACGCATGTCGCTGAAAGTCGAACCCGGCCGGCTCGACCGGGCCTGACGGGGGCGACAGGTGCCCTGTCAGGATCACCCTCATCCCCGGGCCGGGCGTGAGCCAGCCCTGCGCGCCGTGCAATGACACGCGCACCCGCGCCGGGGTGCGCTCGGGCGCGACACGCGCCAGCACGACCCGATCGAGCGTCAGCCGCAGCGCATCCGACCCCGATCTGTCGATCCCCGTAACGCGCCCCTCCACCGGGCCATAATAGCGCCATGTCAGCACCGGCGCCTTGACAAGATGCGCCCGCGCGCCGGCGATGCAGATGCCCAGGCAGACAAGCGCCACCGCCCAGAAAGCCGGCGACACCACGGCCCCCGCCCGCAGCGCCAGGGCGATGCACAGCACACCCAGACCGCCGATCCAGAGATAATGACTCGTCGTCGGTTCGACCTTCGACGCAAAGTACAGACCAATCCCCGCGGCCAGCGCCACGGGTGTCCAGCAAAACAGGTGCCCCCGCTGTGCCAGCCATGCGGAAACGGCGCTATGGACGAGTTCCAAGACTTGTTTCCCCTCCGGCGGGCCGATAGACAGTCATGGAAAACTGATCCGTTCGCTATCCCCCAAAACCGTTACCGAAAGGTTAATCCAGAAAGGACCCTGCCCGACATGTCCGAGACAGTCGTCACCCGATTTGCCCCTTCTCCCACCGGCTTTCTGCACATCGGCGGGGCCCGGACGGCGCTGTTCAACTGGCTTTATGCACGCGGGCGTGGCGGCAAGTTCCTGCTCCGGATCGAGGACACCGACCGTGCCCGCTCCACCCCCGAGGCGACGCAGGCCATCCTGGACGGTCTGGAATGGCTTGGCCTGGATCACGATGGCGAGGCCGTCAGCCAGGCCGCCGGTGCCGACCGTCATGCCGAGGTGGCGCGCGAACTTCTGGACAAGGGCGAAGCCTTCAAGTGTTTCTCGACACAGGAGGAAATCGAAGCCTTCCGCGAGGCCGCCCGCGCCGAGGGCCGCTCGACCCTCTTCCGCAGCCCCTGGCGCGACGCCGATCCCTCGACCCACCCGGATGCGCCCTATGTCATCCGCATCAAGGCCCCGCGCGACGGCAGCACCGTCATCCGCGACGAGGTTCAGGGCGACGTCACCATCCGCAACGACCAGCTCGACGACATGGTCCTGTTACGCAGCGATGGCACACCGGTTTACATGCTGGCCGTCGCCGTGGATGATCATGACATGGGTGTCACGCACGTGATCCGGGGGGATGACCACCTCAACAACGCCGCCCGGCAGATGATGATCTACCAGGCGATGGGCTGGCCCCTGCCCGTCTACGCCCATATTCCGCTGATCCACGGCCCCGACGGCAAGAAGCTGTCGAAACGCCACGGCGCGCTCGGCGTCGAGGAGTATCAGCGCATGGGCTACCCGGCCGCGGGCATGCGCAACTACCTCGCCCGCCTGGGCTGGAGCCACGGCGACGACGAGTTCTTCACCGATGCGCAGGCGCAGGACTGGTTCGACCTCAACGGCATCGGCAAATCGCCCGCCCGGTTCGATTTCAAGAAGCTCGACAACCTCAGCGGCCAGCACATCGCCGCATCCGACGATGCTGCGCTGCTGCATGAGCTTCAGGCCTACCTTGCGGTCACCGGCGAGCCGCCCTTGCCTGACGCAAAGACAGCCTTGCTCGCCGCGGGCATGTATTGTCTCAAGGAGCGGGCCAAGACGTTTCCGGAACTCCTTGAAAAGGCAGAATTTATCTTGGCGGATCGGCCAATCGAGCCTGACGAGAAGGCGGCGAAGAACCTCGACGATGTATCCCGTGGTATACTGGCCCAATTGACGCCGCATCTGCAAAATGCTACTTGGACCCGTGAGGAATTGGAGGCTGCCGCCATGCAGTTCGCCGAGTCCATTGATACCAAATTCGGCAAGCTGGCGGGCCCGATGCGGGCCGCACTGGCCGGCCGGGCTGCGACACCTAGCGTGTTCGATATGATGCTCGTGCTGGGACGAGAGGAATCCCTCGCCCGGCTCGGGGATGCCGCCTGCGAGAAAGGTTGACCTCTCGAAAGGCCAGATGAAAGAAACCTGCCCGACTGCGAATTTCCGCGCGGGCGCGAAGAGGGAGTACCCCTATGGCTGACAGTAACAAATCCGCGACGCTGACGATCGACGGTACCGACTACGAACTGCCGATCCTATCGCCAACCGCCGGCCCCGACGTAATCGACATCCGCAAGCTCTATGGGCAGGCGGGCGTGTTCACCTACGACCCGGGCTTCACCTCGACCGCAAGCTGCGACAGCACCATCACCTTCATCGACGGTGGCAAGGGCGAGCTGCTTCACCGCGGCTATCCCATCGACCAGCTGGCGGAAAAATCTCATTTCCTCGAAGTCTGCTACCTGCTGCTTTACGGCGAACTGCCCTCGGCGGCCCAGCTCGAGGATTTCGAGGATCGTGTGACCAACCACACCATGCTGCATGAACAGATGCACTTCCTGTTCCGCGGTTACCGCCGGGATGCGCACCCGATGGCGATCATGGTGGGCGTGGTCGGGGCCCTGTCGGCCTTCTACCACGACTCGACCGACATCAACGACCCGTGGCAGCGCGAGGTCGCCTCGATCCGTCTGATCGCCAAGATGCCGACGATCGCGGCGATGGCCTACAAGTATTCCATCGGCCAGCCCTTCGTGTACCCGCGCAACGATATCGACTACGCGTCGAACTTCCTGCGCATGTGCTTTGCCGTTCCGGCCGAAGATTACGAGGTGAACCCGATCCTGAGCCGCGCGATGGACCGGATCTTCACCCTCCATGCCGATCACGAACAGAACGCCTCGACCTCGACCGTGCGTCTGGCCTCCTCCTCGGGCGCCAACCCCTTCGCCTGTATCGCGGCGGGCATCGCCTGTCTCTGGGGCCCGGCCCATGGCGGCGCCAACCAGGCCTGTCTCGAAATGCTGCGCGAGATCGGCTCGGTCGACAAGATCCCCGAATACATCGCCCGCGCCAAGGACAAGAACGACGAGTTCCGCCTGATGGGCTTCGGCCACCGGGTCTACAAGAACTTCGATCCGCGCGCCAAGGTGATGAAACAGTCGGCCGACGAAGTGCTCGACCTGCTCGGCATCGAGGACAACCCGACCCTCCAGGTCGCCAAGGAGCTCGAGAAGGCCGCACTGGAAGACGATTACTTCGTCGACAAGAAGCTCTTCCCGAATGTCGACTTCTACTCGGGCATCATCCTCGAGGCGATGGGCTTCCCCACCTCGATGTTCACGCCGATCTTTGCTCTCAGCCGCACGGTCGGCTGGATCTCGCAGTGGAAGGAAATGATCGCCGATCCCCAACTCAAGATCGGCCGCCCGCGCCAGCTCTACCAGGGCGCCACCCTGCGCGACTACGTGGATATCGAAAAGCGCTGAGCCAAGGCGAGACACCATGCATTGCGACCCCGGGCAGGCCCACCCTGCCCGGGGTTTTTCGTGACAGTCCCGTAAAATCCGCGGCATGAAACCGGCCCGGATTTACCATCTGTTTTCCCTCATTCTGCCATACGGCCTCGGTAGACAGGCGGAATGCAGAAAATGACCTATCGAGCCACACACACCTCCCCATGGCCCCAAGCGCCCCTGTTGCGCAGGCCTGCGGACCCCGACCGCCCTCAGGCAGAGGCGGTAGCGCCTGCCGGTCACGGCGGCTTGCCAGCCTTTCTGAAGGCCTCCCCGGCACGCGCCGGCTACTGGAGCGAGGATGAAAGCCCGATCTGTATCGAAGGGTTCGACCCGCGCGAACACATCCTGACGCTGGAATTCGAATCCGGCGCAGCCATGCCCGACCTGAGCATAGAAACGGATGAAGACCGCGCCATAAGCGCCTTGCTGGCCAACGGAAAACCGATGGCCGTGCTTCACCTCGAAAGCATGGGCTTCTCGCTCGATCACGTGGCGATCACGCAATCCGACGATTGACGGGGCCTACCGCCCCTCGAAATTCGCCTTCCGCTTCTCCTGGAACGCGACAACGCCTTCCTTGAAGTCTCGCGAATTGCCGCATTCCCCCTGAAGCCGCGCCTCGAGGTCGAGCTGAGCATCGATCCCGTTGCCCCAGCTTTCCCGGATCGCCTGTTTCAGGTTGCGATAGGCCGCTGTCGGCCCCTTGGCCAGATGCTCGGCCCGGGCGCGCCAATGCGCGTCGAACTCCGCATCGGGCACCGCCTCCCAGATCATGCCCCACTGGTCTGCCTCGCGCGCGGTGATCGGCTCTGCAAACAGCGCCGCTCCCATCGCCTTGGCCGCCCCCATCTGGCGCGGCAGCCAGAACGTACCGCCGGCATCGGGGATCAGGCCGATCCGCGTAAAGGCCTGCAGGAAATAGGCGCTTTCCGTGGCAATCACCACGTCCGCCACCAGCGCAAGGTTTGCCCCCGCGCCCGCGGCCGGCCCGTTCACGGCGGCGATGGTCGGCACCGGGCAGTCGCTGATCGCCTTGAGCATGGGCACGTATTCGTCCCGCAGAACGCGTTCGAGATCGAGGGCGGCGGCATTGCCACTGTCCGAAAGATCCTGCCCCGAACAGAAGGCCTTGCCATTGCCCGTCAGCACGACCACCCGCGCCTCCTGCCCGGCAAAACGCACCCCATCGGCCACCTCGGCCCGCATCTGCGTGCTGAGCGCGTTCATCCGGTCGGGCCGGTCAAGCCGCAGAACGGCAATATCGTCCTCGATTTCAAGAGAAATGGTTTCGTACTGTTTCACCTGGCCCGCCTTTCCTGTCTCACGTCAAAGGTCTAGCCGGAAAACCCGGTGCGGGCCAAGCCCGACGATGCGTCATTCCTTCATGATCTCCCGCAGGCGCGCCTGTTCCTCGTCGGTCAGCGTCGCCTCGGCTTCCTGCGTGGCCGTCGAGCGGCGGCGCACGAAGACGAACCCGATGCCCGCGCCCAGCAACAGCATCGCCGGCCCTGCCAGCCAGAGCACCAGGTTCGAGCCGCCGGCGCGCGGCTTCAACAGCACGTATTCCCCGTAGCGGTCGACGATGTAATCGACGACCTCCTCGTTGCTGTCCCCGGCCAGCAGACGCTCCCGCACGAGCACGCGAAGATCCCCTGCCAGTTCGGCGTTCGAATCGTCGATGCTCTCGTTGCGGCAGACAAGACAGCGCAGGCCCGAGGATATTTCCCGGGCCCGCGCCTCCAGCTCCGGATCATCCAGCATTTCGTCCGGCTGAACGGCAAAGAGCGGCCCCGCCAGAACGCACAGAACAAGGATCAGCCGCTTCATTCCGCCGGCACTCCCTGTGCCTTCGTCCGCCGCGCGCCCGCGGCCACGCGATACCGCCTATCAGACAACGACAACGCCCCGCCAAGCGCCATCAGGATGGCGCCGCCCCAGATCCAGTTGGCCAGCGGCTTGTAATAGGTCCGCACGGCCCAGCCACCACCCGACTGCGGATCGCCGATCACAACGTAGACATCGCGCAGGAACCCGTTATCGAGCGCAGCCTCGGTCGTCGGCATCCCCGCGACGGGGTAAACGCGCTTCTCCGGATGCATGCTGGCAATCTCGCTGCCATCCTTGGCCAGCGTGAAATCCCCAGTCGTCGAACGATAATTCGGCCCTTCGACCCGGCGCACATCATCCAGTGTCAGGGTAAAGCCCGCCACTTCGAAGCTCTCGCCTTCCTGAACCACGCGGATATCCTCGACCTGCCACGCCGTCATCGCGGCCACACCCGCCATGGTCACGCCAAGCCCGGCATGGGCCACCGTCTTGCCCCAGTCTCCCCGCGGCAGGCGCCGCAGGCGGCCCAGCTTGTCGCCGCTCCGCCCGGTGCGCGACCAGATATCCGTGATCGCGCCGCCGATCAGCCAGGCCGCCAGGAACAGCCCCACGGGCCCGACGGCACTGCGCCCGGTCTGCATGGCCCACGCCAGCGCACCGACGGCCAGCGCCAGCACGAACGCCGGCGCCAGCTTGCGCAGCACACGGCCCATCTGGGCCCGCTTCCACGACAGCATCGCCCCAACGGGCAGGACCAGGCCAAGAACGATCATGAACGGTGTGAAGGCCATGTTGAAGAACGGCGCCCCGACCGACAGCTTCCGGTCAAAGAACATCTCGGCAATCAGCGGCCAGATCGTGCCCACGAACACCACGAAGGCCGCAACGCCCAGCAAAAGGTTGTTCACCACCAACACCGACTCGCGGCTCACCAGCCCGAACACGCCCTTCGACTGCATCACGTTGGCTCGCGCGGCAAACAGCGTCAGCCCCAGCATCATGAACCCGGCCAGGATCATCAGCAGGAACACGCCCCGCTCCGGGTCAGAGGCGAAGGCATGCACCGAGGTGATCACGCCCGATCGGGTGATGAACGCCCCGATCATCGAGAACCCGAAGGCGATGATCGCCAGCAGGATTGTCCAGCTTTTCAGGCTTTCCCGCTTTTCCACCACCACGGCCGAATGCAGCAGCGCCGCCGCGATCAGCCACGGCATGAAGCTGGCGTTCTCCACCGGGTCCCAGAACCAAAACCCGCCCCAGCCCAGCTCGTAATAGGCCCACCACGAGCCCAGCCCGATTCCGATGGTCAGGAACATCCACGCCGCCAGCGTATAGGGCCGCACCCAACGGCCCCATGCCGCATCGACCCGCCCCTCGATCAGGGCGGCCACGGCAAAGGAGAAGGTCATCGAAAGCCCGACATAGCCGAGGTAGAGGAACGGCGGATGGAACGCGAGGCCCGGATCCTGCAACAGCGGGTTGAGGTCCTGCCCGTCAAACGGCGGCACCGCCATGCGCAGGAACGGGTTCGACGTGAACAGGATGAAGGCGAAGAACGCCGCCCCGATCATCCCCTGCACCGCCAGCACCCGCGCCTTGAGCGTCGGCGGCAATTCCTGCCCGAACCAGGCGGCAAAAAAGCCGAACAGCGTGACGATCAGCACCCACAGCAGCATCGAGCCCTCGTGGTTCCCCCAAACGCCGGTGATCTTGTAAAGCATGGGCTTCAGCGAATGGCTGTTCTGCACCACAAGCTGCAACGAAAAGTCCGACGTCACGAAGGCCCACATCAGCGCCAGGAACGATCCGGCCGTCAGCAGGAATTGCAGAATCGCGGCTGGTTCTGCCGCCGACATCCAGCCGGGCCAGCGCTTGTGCGCGCCGACGAGAGGAACGATGGCCTGAAAGCACGCCACGAAGAAGGCGAGGATCAGGGCGAAATGGCCAAGTTCTGTAATCATGGGCCATGTATAGAATCCCGCGCCCCTTGGGCCAATCACAATCGGGGCGCGGGCCGTATCACATTGTCGCGGGGGCCGGCGCGGCACTCCGCCGCCACGCATCCAGAGCCGGGTTCTCGCCCTCGATCACTGTCTCGAGCGTCAGCCGCGCATCCGGGCCCGTCCCTGCCACCCCGGGCGTGTCCGCCTCAAGCCGGCGCAGCGCGGCGATGTTGTCCACCACCTGCGGCGTGCGTGCCATCACCCCCGCCAGCGAGCGCTGGAAATCCTGCCCCTTCGCCTGGTGCCGCGCCCCGAAATAGAAGCTGACAATCGCCCCCAGCAGCCACCACATCGGCTCGGGCACCAGCGCAATTCCCTGCATTCGTTCGGAAAACCAGACCGGGTTCGTCATCGCCGAAACGAACAACGCCAGCGTGCCAAGCGCCATCGCCGGGCGCGGCACGCGGTTCAGCCCGTCGATCACCCTGTCGAACAGGCCCTTCTTCGGATGCTGGAACTCCGCCGCCAGCTGCGCCAGCGCGGCGCTCTGAATGTCGGCAGCACGTCGGTCGGCGCCATCCGCATTGACCCGGAAGACCTCCGCCGTTTCGGCCACCACGTTGCGCCCATCCCCGAAGAGCATGCCGAACAGGCGACCGATCAGCCCCATGACGCCACCCGCTGGCCGAATTCCGCCTCGGTCATGTGATACCGGGGCGAAATGAACGCCTCGGCCCGCTTGATCCAACCGCCCTTCCCGCCCGAGCGCGTCCTCGCAAATTTGCGCGAAGCCGGCCGACGATCTGCCAGCCGAAAGTAATAGTTGCGCCGGGCAATCCCGTAGGCATCCGCAAGGTGGCTCGGCGCCGCCGCATGAGCTGCCTGCGCCGCGGCAGCCGTCTGCGGCCCGATCACCCCGTCGACCGCAACGTCATGCCCCATCTGCCGCAAAAGCCGCTGCAGGATCTTGACCGCATTCCCACCCGCATTGACATACATGTCGAAGACCGAGGCCTGCAGCACGCCGGGCAAATCCCCGATGCCGGGCCTGCGAAAGTAGTGCTCGATAAAGATCGCCTGGGCCTGGTCTTGCGTCAGCGCTTTCACATCGCCCACCCCGACCCGGCCATCGCCGTCAAGATCCAGCCCCAGCCGCCGCATCGTGTGAATCGTCACGCCATGCTTGGTGGCCCCGCCCGGGTCATCGGGGTCGTTCACGTAGCCGCCTTCGCGGGCCACGATCTCTTTCGCAATGTCTTCAACAGTCTGCATATCCAGCCCTTCCGCCACTTGCTCGCGGAAAGGCTGGTCAGGATTGATTAACGACGGGTTCAGCTACCGTCCGGTGCCTCGTACACGCCCTGTTCCTTCAGGCTGTCGATGACTTCCTTGGGCATGTAATCCTCGTCATGCTTGGCCAAAATCTCCGTCGCCACGAACACCCCATCCTTGTAGGTGCCCGTGCCAACCATGCCCTGGTTCTCGGCAAAGAGGTCAGGCAGCACGCCGGTATAGGTCACCGGCACCACCGCACCGCCATCCGTCACGCTAAAGCGCACCGTCTCGCCCTCGCCCCGCACAAGGCTGCCTTCCTCGACAAGCCCGCCGATCCGGAACACTTCCGTCGGCCCCGGCGGTTCGGCCATGATCTGGCTGGGCGAGCGAAAGAAGTTGATCCCGTCGCGCATCGCATACCCGATCAGCGCGGTCGACACGATCAGCGCCACCGCCGCCACGGCAATGATCTGCACCCTTCTCTTTTTCTTGAGCGATTTCATATCCCTATCACCCGTTCTTCACGGAAACAGCGGGGCCAGCATAAGCCCCTCCGTCTCCTCCAAGCCCAGCATCAGGTTGGCGTTCTGGATGGCCTGCCCGCTCGACCCCTTGGTCAGGTTGTCAAGCGCACCCACCACGATGGCGCGGCCCGGCAACCGGTCCGCCACCACGCCGATATGGCAGAAATTGCTGCCCCGCACATGGTGCGTGCTGGGCGTCTCGCCAAACGGCAGCACCTCGATGAACGGCTCCTTCGCGTAGGCATTGGCCAGCGCGGCATATACTGCTTCGGCTTCGCCCTTGACGTAAGCCGTCGCCAGGATACCCCTGTTCGCCGGCATCAGGTGCGGTGTGAACTGAATGCGCACATCCCGCCCCGCAATCGCCGAAAACTCCTGGTCGAACTCGCCCAGGTGCCGGTGCGTCCCACCCACGGCATAGGCGTTGTACCCTTCCGACAACTCGGCATGCAGCAGGTTTTCCTTCGGGCTCCGCCCTGCCCCCGACACCCCGCATTTCAGGTCGAGGATGATCTCGTCGAGATCGATCACCTTGCCCGCAATCAACGGCCGCAACACGAACTGCCCGGTCGCGGCATTGCACCCCGTCCCGGCCACCAGCCGCGCCTTGGCAATCTCATCGCGGTAGAACTCGGTCAGGCCGTAAACCGCCTCTCCCTGCATTTCCACCGCCGCATGCGGGTTGCCGTACCACTTCTCGTAGGCGTCCGGATCGCGCAGCCGGAAATCCGCCGACAGGTCGACGATCTTCAAATCACGCGGCAGCGCGCTGATCACCTCCTGGCTGGTCTTGTGCGGCAAGGCGCAAAAGCACAGATCGATCCCGGCAAAGTCGATCTCCTCGATCGTCACGAGATCAGGCAGGTCGAGATGGCGCAGATGAGGAAACACCTGTGCCATGCTCTGTCCCGCCTTGGAATTGGCGGCCAGCGCGGCAATCTCCATCCCCGGATGGGTGGCGATCAGCCGGACAAGTTCGGCGCCGGTATATCCGGACGCGCCGAGAATTGCGATTTTCTGGGTCATCGGAAGACCTCACATGCAAATGTTTGAAAGGATGTAAGAGATATGCCCGCCCCCCGCAATGCGGCGACTGGGCTCAGGCCGGTTTCGGGGCCGCCTCGAAACTGATCCTTCGTCGGAGGAACTGCGTCGCCCGGTCCGACACGCGCCCCGGATCCCCGGTGGTCAGGAACCGCGCCGGCAGGTCGTCGCCCCGCATCTCCGGCCGCCGCTCCAGGTAATCCGCAAGGCTCGCGGCCACCAGGTCGGCCTGCGAATAAACAGTCACGTCCTCGCCCAACGCCGCCTGGAACACCTCCTCCATCAGCGGGTAATGCGTACAACCCAGCACCGCCGCCTCCGGATGCGGCATCTTCCGCTTGAGCGCCTCGACATGGCTTTTCACGAGCGCCTCGGCAAGGATCATGTCCCCCTCCTCGATGGCATCCACCACGCCGCCACAGGCCTGCGTCTCGACGTCGACGCCAATCGCCCGGAATGCCAGCTCCCGCTGGAACGCCCGGCTCGACACGGTGGCGGGCGTCGCGAACAGCGCCACATGCTTCACCGCCACTTCCCGCGGCGGGGAATTGTCGCCCCAGTTCCGCTCGGTCAGCGCCTCGATCAGCGGCACGAACACGCCCAGCACCCGCTTGCCCTTGGGCACGCCATCCTCCTGCATCCGCCGCAGCGCAGCGGCCGACGCCGTGTTGCAGGCCAGCACGACAAGGTTGCACCCCATGTCCCACAGCGTTTCGACATGCGCTTTCGTCAGGTGATAGACATCATCGGCATCGCGCACGCCATAAGGCGCATGCGCATTGTCACCAAGATAGATGAAATTCACGTCGGGCAGCCGTTTGCTGACCGCATCCAGCACGGTCAGGCCGCCCAGCCCGCTGTCGAAAATACCAACCGTCATTCGCCTGCAGCCCGCGCGGGGCGTCCCTCATTCGAACTCGAAGCCGAGATCGTTGGGATTGATCGGCCTCGGGCTAAGCTCATACGTCTTCTGCCGCAGGAACGCCATGAGGGATTTCGAATCTTTCGCCCGCGCGTCAAGCGCGTCACGGCCAATCGGCTCGCCCACCACCACGCGCACCGACGTATCGACGCGCTTGCTGAACTCCTTGATCAGCAGGCCCATGCGCAGCGTGTAATGCAGGTGACTGGCAAGCTGGAACAGGCGGCTCGTATGCCCGTCGAAGAACACCGGTACTACGGTCGCATTGCTGCGCCCCACAAGCCGCGCGGTGAAATTGCGCCACGACGGGTCGAGCGGCTGCGCAAACGGCTTGGCCGCCGTCGACACCGTGCCGCCCGGAAAGATCCCGATCGCGCCGCCCTGGCCCAGATATTCATGCGCCACCCGCCGCGTCTGAAGGTTCAGCGCCATCGCCTCCTTCGTCTCGTCGAAATCGATCGGCAGGATGATCCGGTTCAGGTCTTCGGCCTTGCGAAACACGTGATGCGCCAGAATACGGAAATCCGGCCGCGTCTGGCTCAGGATATGCCCCATCATCAGCCCGTCGAGGATACCGTAGGGATGGTTCGCGATCAGAACCAGCGGTCCCTCGCGCGGGATGTTGGCAAGGCTCCCGCCAGTCACGTCCAGCGTCAGCCCATAGCGCTCCACCATGACCTGCCAGAAGTCGCGCCCCTCGGCCACTTCCCGTTCATACCCCTCCGCCCGCTTGATCAGGCGGATGCGGCCGGTCAGGTTCTCCATCGTCCGGATCATCGCCCGGCCGCCCCGGGTTTGGGCGGAATATGAATAGCTTATGTCACGGGCAATGTGACGGTCGTGCCGCATGGTCCCAGTCCTGTTCGATTCGAGCGCCTAGGCTGTGTTTTAGACGGTTCTGAACAGTCTTGGTGAAGCTTTCGTGACAATCACTGTGCCGCTTTCGACATCTCCTCGCCACCCGCGCGGATCACCGCCAGAAGCTCCTCGCGCCGCTTGGCCGCCTTGGTCTCGTTGGCCTGTTTCACATGCCCGAACCCGCGGATCGACAGAGGCAGCTCGGCCAGCGCGACAATCGCATCATGCGTCTTGGCATCCAGCTTCGGCAGCACCTCGGCCATGTCGGCCTCGTACTGCTTGATCAAGCCGCGCTCCATCCGGCGCTCGGCGGAATAACCGAAGATATCCAGCGGCGTTCCGCGCAGCGCCTTCAGCTTGGGCAGCACCCGCAGCGGCTTCTCCAGCCACGGCCCGAACTCGCGCTTCTTCGGCTTTCCATCCGGCCCCTTCCCGCCAAGGATCGGCGGCGCAAGGTGGAAGGTCATCCTGAAGTCGCCGTCGAACTCTTCCTTCGCCTTGTCGCGGCTCTTCAGAAGCAGGCGCGCCACCTCGTACTCGTCCTTGTAGGACAGCAGCTTGTGATAGCCCTTGGCCACGGCCTCCTTCACCGCGGCGTCCGAGATGTCGTCGACCAGCTTGCGATACCGCTTGGCCAGCCCCTTGCCTTGGTAGGCAACAAGGTGATCCTCCCGATACGCGATCCGCTCTTCCAGCGATTTCGGCATCTCCACCACGTTCGGCTCGATCATCTTCCCGGCCTCTTCCGGGAAGGCGGCGGCCCAGCGGCCAATCTCGAACGCCCGCAGGTTGGCATCCACCGCCGCCCCGTTCAGCCGGATCGCCTCCTCGATCGCCTCAAGGCTCACAGGGATCGTCCCCCGCTGCCACGTGGCCCCGAACACCATCATGTTCGAATAGATCGAGTCGCCCATCGTGGCCTGCGCAAGCTCAGTCGTATCAATGAGTTGCACGTCGTCCTTCAACTTGGCCTTCAACGAAAGCTCCAGCCGGTCCGACGGAATCTGGAACTCCGTATTCCGCGTGAACTCACCGGTGATGATCTCGTGGCTGTTGACCACGCCCCCGGTGCGCCCGCCCTTGGTCAGGCCCAGCGTCTTCGCCCCGGCACTGACCACAAGGTCCCCGCCGATCAGCGCATCCGCCTCGCCGGTCGCCACGCGGATCGCGCTGATATCGCTCGGCTTCTCGGCAATCCGGCAGTGGATATGCACCGCGCCCCCCTTCTGGGCGAGGCCCGCCATCTCCATCATGCCCGCGCCCTTGCCGTCGATCTGCGCGGCCTGCGCCAGCACGGCACCGATGGTCACGGCACCCGTGCCGCCCACGCCGGTGATCACCACGTTATGCGTCCGCTTGATCTGCGGCAGCGTCGGCATCGGCAACTCCGGCAGCTTCAGCTCGGTCGCCGCCTCCTTGCGAATCTTCGCGCCCTCCAGCGTCACGAAGGACGGGCAGAACCCTTTCAGACAGCTGAAATCCTTGTTGCAGGCCGACTGGTCGATCGCCCGCTTGCGGCCAAGCTCGGTCTCTTCCGGCACGATCGCCACGCAGTTCGATTTCACCCCGCAATCGCCGCAGCCCTCGCAGATGTCGGTGTTGATGAACACCCGCTTGTCCGGATCCGGGAAGTTGCCCCGCTTGCGCCGCCGCCGCTTTTCGGCGGCACAGGTTTGGATGTAAATGATGGCCGATACACCCTTGATATCCTTGAACTTCTCCTGAACCTGCGGCAACTCCTCCCGCTCATGCCAGGTCAAGCCTTTCGGAAACGGCGCCCGGTCCGGCTCTTCCTTCTCGTCATAGACGACGGCCACGTGCTCGACACCCATCGCCTGCAATTCCCGCGCAATCCGATCCGGCCCAAGCCCGCCCTCGTTGGTCTGGCCACCGGTCATCGCCACGGCATCGTTGTAAAGGATCTTGTAGGTGATGTTCGTCCCCGCCGCGAGCGCCGCGCGAATGGCCAGGATACCCGAGTGGTTATACGTCCCGTCCCCAAGGTTCTGGAACACGTGCCCGGTTTTCGAGAACTTCTCCTCCCCGATCCAGTTGGCCCCCTCGGCCCCCATATGGGTATAGCCGCTGGTCTCCCGGTCCATCCACAGCGCCATGATGTGACAGCCGATCCCGGCATAGGCCCGGCTCCCCTCGGGCACCCGGGTCGAGGTGTTGTGCGGGCACCCGGCACAGAAATACGGCAGCCGCGCCGCGATATCCTCGGCGTTGTCGGCCTTGCGCGACTCGGCAATCTCGGCCAGCCCGGCTTTCACCCGGTCGGTCCCGCGCCCCTCCTCGATCAGGATGTCGCCGATCTTCTCGGCAATCATGATCGGATCGAGCGCCATGCGTGTCGGGAACAGCTCTTCGGTATGCATGCCCCCGGCACCGCCCTTGTACCAACCATAGACACGCCGGCCCCGCCTGTCGTCGAAAATCGCCTCCTTGATCTGAATCTCGATCAGCTTGCGCTTTTCTTCCACCACCACGATCAGCTCCAGCCCCTCGGCCCAGTCGTGGAACCCCTTCATGTCCATGGGAAAGGTCTGGCCCACCTTGTAGGTGGTAATCCCCAGCCGCTCCGCCTCGGCCTCGTCGATGCCCAGCAGATCGAGCGCGTGCACCAGGTCGAGCCAGTTCTTGCCTGCCGCGACAAAGCCTATCTTCGCCCCCGGCTTACCCCACATGCGCTTGTCGATTTTGTTCGCATGTGCAAAGGCTTCGGCGGCGAACCTCTTGTGATCGATCATCCGCGCTTCCTGCGGAATCCAATGATCGCCCAGCCGGATATTCAGCCCATCGTCGGGCAGATCGATGTCAGGGATAACGAATTGCTGCCGATCGGGCCGCGCATCCACGACGCTCGTCACCTCGACCGTGTCCTTCATCGTCTTCAACCCGCACCAGACGCCCGCGAACCGCGACATCGCAAAGCCGTACAGTCCGAAATCGAGGATTTCCTGCACCCCCGCCGGCGACAGCACCGGCATGTAGGCGTCTACCAGCGCCCAGTCCGACTGGTGGCACACGGTCGAGCTTTCGCCGGTGTGGTCATCCCCCATCGCCATGAGCACGCCGCCATGCTTCGAGGTGCCGGCCATGTTGGCATGCCGCATCACGTCGCCCGAGCGGTCAACCCCCGGCCCCTTGCCGTACCAAAGGCCAAAGACACCGTCATACTTGCCCTCGCCCCGCATCTCGGCCTGCTGGGTGCCCCACAGCGCGGTGGCGGCAAGGTCCTCGTTCAGCCCCGGCTGAAAGGTCACCTGCGATTCCGCCAGGATCTTCTCCGCCCGCGTCATCTGCATGTCGACCGCTCCAAGCGGCGACCCCCGATACCCGATCACGTAACCGGCGGTATTCAACCCCGCTTCCTTGTCGCGCGCGGCCTGCATCAGCATCAAGCGCACCAGCGCCTGCGTGCCGTTCAGCAGGACCGGGGATTTCGTTAGGTCGAAACGGTCGTTCAGACTGATCTTCTGCTTGCTCATGGCGGGCCTCCCGGGTGGGTTGATCCTGATGTTGAAATATAGGGCAATATTAGGTCATAAATAGTGACCTATCAAACAATATTTAGGAAATGATCACCTGTCGGTGTCTATACTGGCCCCGGTTTTCTGCTATTTCGTCCCCGGGGACGAAGGGTAACGAAAGTAATACGATGGATTGGGACAAACTCAGAATCTTTCATGCAGTGGCCGATGCAGGCAGCCTTACCCATGCCGGTGATCAGCTTCATCTCTCGCAATCCGCCATCTCCCGGCAGATCCGCGCGCTCGAGGATTCGCTGAATGCCACCTTGTTTCACCGCCATGCGCGCGGCCTGATTCTGACCGAACAGGGCGAGCTTCTGTTCGACGCCACCAAGGCCATGATGCGCCGCCTCGACACCGCCACCGCCCGCATCCGCGACAGCGAGGAAGAGGTGTTCGGCGAATTGCGCGTGACCACCACCATCGGTTTCGGCACACTCTGGCTGGCCCCCCGCCTGCCCAAGCTGTTCGCGAAATACCCCGAACTCAACATCGACCTCATGCTCGAGGAACAGGTGCTCGACCTGCCGATGCGCGAGGCCGATGTCGCCATCCGCATGAAGGAACCCAGCCAGGCCGATCTCATCCGCAAACGGCTGATGAGTGTCCACATGTGCCTTTTCGCCTCACAAGATTACCTCGCCGAAAAGGGCATGCCCGAACGCCCCGAAGACCTGACCAATCACCGCCTGATCTGCCAGAACCCCCGCTCGGCCCAGGTCGGGGCCGGCGCAACGCTGGTTCAGGAGCTGATGACCAACGAAATTCCCGCCCTGCTGACGGTGAACAACTACTACGGCGTGCTTCAGGCGGTGCTGCACAATCTCGGCATCGGCGTCCTGCCCGATTACCTGAGTCGCGATTTCACCCAGCTCGAGCGTGTTCTTCCCGATATCCACTCCGTCGAGGTTCCGGTCTTCCTCGCCTACCCGTCCGAACTCAGACAATCTAAACGAATAGCGGCCTTCCGCGATTTCGTGCAGGAGGAGATTATCCTCTACAGAAAAGAAGTTCAAAAACAGGCGGATAGCTGAATTTTTCACCGGTTTATGTGTGAGTTATGCATGCAACACATACCGGCCATGATGCACTTGCAGCATAATTTTCCTTGATCGGCGCCGCCTCAACTCTTAATTGCCAATCGTGACGGTGCAGCGCCTAGCGCTCACCATCATACCTCCCTGTTGGACTATGGCCGAGCTTAGTGCTCGGCCTTTTTTTTCGTAAAATGCCGCGTATATGAGCATCATGCCCATCACGCTGTCATCGCCCTCTGCCGCCGACCTTCCGGAGATGTCAGCCCTCTGCCTGCGCTCCAAGGCGTACTGGGGGTATGACGCCGTTTTCATGGCGGCCTGCCGGGACGAACTGACCCTGACCGACCACGACATCGAGACCTCGGCGCTGACAGCCGCCTGGCGCGACGGGGGGCTGGCCGGTGTGGCCCAAGTCAAGCCGGAAGAGAACGGGGCCGAGATCTGGAAACTTTTCGTCGACCCGCCGCACATGGGCACCGGCGTCGGCCGACAGCTTTTCGACTGGTGCGTGGCCGAGGCCCGCAAGCTTGACGCCGCCGAACTGCGGATCGAGGCCGACCCCGAGGCCGTGCCCTTCTACCAGCGCATGGGCGCAAGGATGGCCGGCAGCGCGCCCTCGGGCTCCATCCCCGGCCGCCGCCTGCCCCTCCTGCGCTACGCCCTCAGATAACCGGCAAGTCCGGCCCCGAGAGCGGCGACAAGACCCGCGGCGCGCCCTCGGTGATCACGATATTCTCTTCATGCACCATGATCCGCCCCGGCGCCGTTTCCACCCCCGGCTCCAGCGTGATCACCATACCCGGCTGCAAGACCGTCCGGTCCTTCGCCGTCAGCGACAGCCCCTCGGTCAACTGCATCCCCAGCCCATGCCCCAGCCGCCCGGCGCCCTCTCCGCCGCCCACGATGGCCGCCATCGCCTGCCAGACCTCATCGGCCCGCACCCCGGCCCGGGCCGCCTCCAGCCCGGCCTGCGTCGCCTCGATCAGCCGCGCATGGGCCGCCTGCTGCCCTTCCGACGCCCGACCAATCGCGAAATTCCGGTCGTAATCGCAGAAATACCCGTCCCGCACCGCCCCGGTATCCAGCATCAGGATATCGCCCACCGCCAGCGGCACCTCCGTCGCGGGCGAAATCACGTCGGCATAGCCCTCCGGCCCGGCCCCGCCCGCCAGGTAGGGCACCCAATCGGCCCCCTCCTCCAGCAACAGCCGCTGAAAATCCCGGAACACCTGCGCCAAGGGCACCCCCGGCCCGGAAATCTCACCCATCCGGGCGAACGCCCTCGCCGCAATCCCGCAGCTGTCCGCGATCTTCGCGATCTCCGCCTCCGACTTGATCGCCCTCAGATCCGCGACGATCCGCCTGTCATCGGTGAACTCAAGCCCCGCCAACCGCTGAACCCGCGCAAAATCCGCCAGCGGCATCCGCAGATGCGTCTCCAGGTGCGACGGCACGCCCACCGGCCCGCCCACCTCGCGCAGCGCATCCGCCAGAAGGCTCACACCATCGTCCTCGGGGTCGGGTGCCGCCCATGTCCGGATATCCTCGATCCACGTACTCGCCATCAACGCCGCCCCGATCGAAGGGATCACGGCAATCGGCCTGCCGCTCGAAGGCACAATCAGGAACCACGGCCGGCTGGGCGATTCCCAGAAGCGCGTCAGGTACCCGGTGAAATACCGAACCTCCGGCTCTGTCGTCAGCAACAGCGCCCCAAGGCCCTCGTCTGCCATCCGCGCCTGCGCCCGGGCCAGACGGCCCTCGTATTCCGCCTGGGGGAAGCCCCGGCTCACCCTTCGGCGTCCTCGCTGATGATGGTCAGCACGCGGGCATCCGCGCCCGGGTTCATCTCTTTCACGGCGGCAATCCCGGCAGCGCCCGACGTCGTCGTGGCCATATCCTGCGCCTCGAGCTCCGCCAGAACCCCCTCGGCCTCTTCATCCGTGATCGTCAGGAACGCATCGGCATCCCGCGCCAGCCCCTTCAGCGCAATCAGCGACGGTTCCTTGCAATCCAGCCGCCCCATGTTCGACACCGGCCCCTCCGTCACCACCGGTTTGCCCGCGCGAATGCTCTCCATCAGCGCCGGCGCCGCGGCCGGCTCGACCACCGTGATCCGCGGCGCCCCGCCCCAGACCGCCCGAAAATACGCGGCACAGGCCCCGGCCAGCCCGCCAACCCCGGCCTGAAGATAGATATGCGTGGGCGTCTTCGGGCATTGCTCGACGGCCTCCGCCGCCATGGCAAGGTAGCCTTCCATCAGCCGGTGCGGAATATCGACATAGCCGGGCCAGGAACTGTCCGACAAAAGCGTCCAGCCCTTCGCCTCGGCGGCATTCGCTGCGGCGGCCATGCTGGCGGCGTATTCCGCCCCCTCGCGCACAACCTCGGCCCCCTTGTCCCGCAACCGCTGCGCAAAGCCCTCGGGCACCGTCTCGGCAAGGTAGACCACCGCCTTCGCCCCGAACACCCGCGCCCCGGCGGCCACCGACATCCCGTGGTTCCCGGCGCTCGCGGTCACGTAGGTCCGGCCCTCGAGGGCCGTCGACATATCCTCCGCACCGGTCGCATCCGCCTCATGCCCGATCACATAGGCCGCGCCGAGCGCCTTGAAGCTGCCCAGCCCCATGCGCCCGCGCTCGTCCTTGGCCCAGACCGTCGCCCCTAACCCGTCCAGCACGGTCAGCGGCGTCGTCGCGGCGGCGGGGCAGCGCGCCAGCAACTCCACCGGGCGCCCCGCCTCCACGCTCGGCCACGGCACACCCGCCATGACATCCTCGTCCAGACCGCCCTGCGGGCGCCACGCGTTCTCAAGTATGTCCATCGCCGACCTCCTGCCTGCACAACAACCCGCGCGTGCCGATGGGTCAAGAGCGATGTGCTGACGTGGCTCACGAAAACGTCAAGAGACCGAGAGCACTCCCGGAAACCCAGAAAAATAGCTGTTTTCCACGCCCTGCGGCGCATCACCCATGCGCCTTCCCCGGCGTCAGCAGGGGAACCCTTGTGCGCTGGGCACGGTTGGTCCGCGGCAAGGTCGGCAGCGCCGGCCACTTCATCACCGCAGCGTGTGCTGCACGACGCAACAGACAGGAGATCAACCCTATGACCTTCCACAAACTCGCCCTCGCCACCGTCCTGACCAGCGCCACCGCCCTGAGCGCCTTCGCCGCCGACGATGCGATCGAGGAAAAGGGCCACACGATGGAAAACGCCGCCGAGGTCGATGCCGGCACCGGCATGGATGAAACCGCCCAGGTCGACACCGATTCCTACGAGATCAATGGCGACCAGGTCGTGACCGTCGGCCCCGAACGCGACGCCAGCGAACAAGGCGTCAACGACGAGCTGGCCCCGAACGAGCCCGGTGACACCGCCCTGACCGAGCCGGAAAACATCCTCAACGCCGCCGCAGCCGGCACGCCGGTCTATTCCGTGACGGGCGAGACCATCGGCGCCGTCGCCTCCACCCGTGACGATGCCGAGGAAGGCGCCATCGTGATCGTCGATGTCAGCGAAGAGGCCGGCCTGCCGGCGCCGATGCTGGCCTTCCCCGTCGCCACGCTGCAAGTGGTCGAGGAAGGTGACGCGCTCGAATATCACTCGGGCAACGATCACCTCCGTGAACACCTTCAGGAAGTTCTGGGCGGCTAACTCTTCCGGCCCCCACGAACGGAAATGCGGCTCGGAGCCTCCGGGCCGCATTTTTTGTCCAACAACGGCTTGGCGCCCGAACTTCACTAACCCAGCCCACCCAGTCACGCCGCCACGGCGAAAGAGTTTCAAAGCCGCCACCGATGCGCGGCCGGCCGCCGCCCGATCCCCTGGAACAGGCCGTTTCCCGCTCTCCCAAAGCAGGGTCCGCGCAGATTTCTTGGAACTTTTCCATCCCTCCCCACGTTCCAGCCACGTCCTCCGGGTCGCCCCCATGGCCCGTGAAGTCACAAGTAGAAAGGTGAGCACAATGAAACTCAAGACACTCGCACTGACGACTGCACTGGCCACAACCCTGGCCCTTCCGGGATACGCGCAAAGCGTCGGCGGATCCGCCGAAGCGGGCGTTGGCGCAGACGCAGGCGTTGGCGGTGTTGGCGCTGATGCCGGCGCCAGCGTCGGCGCAGATGTCGGGGCCGACGTGGGTACCGATGGCGCAAGCGTCGGTGCAGATGTCGATGCAGGCGCAGATGCCGGTGCAGACACCGATACCGCCGATGCCGGCGCCTCGGCCGACGCTGACGCCAGCGCAGACGCAAGCGCCGGCAGCGACACGGGCGCATCCGTCGGCGCAGATGCCGACGCAAGCGCAGACGCGGCCGCCGGCGCCGACAGCGACAGCAGCGAAACCGCCGACAGCGGCGCGTCGTCGGACAGCGACAGCTCCGACACCGCTGACAGCAGCGCAAGCACCGGCGACGATGCAAGCAGCGCCAGCGCCTCGGCCGCGACCGGCACCGAATCGAGCGGCGAGCTGAACCAGACGGTCAGCACCGGCGCGACCGTGATGTCGTCGGATGGCGAGATCATCGGCGAAGTCACCGGCACCCGCGTCGACGAGAAGGATGGCAGCACCCAGGCCATCATCGATCTCTCCGACAGCATCGGCTCGCCCGTCGCGCAAGTCGCCGTCGAAGCGCAGGATCTCACCGATCGTGCCGATGGCGAACTGACCTACGGCATGACCCTGGCACAGCTGCAAACCCGCATTGCGGCACAGGTCGAAGCGACCGCGACCAACTAAGCCAGCCTTCTACACCGGGCCGCACAGGCTGCGGCCCGGTTTTCCTTCGCCCATTGCCCCGAACCAGCCCCTTTTCCCCGGCGCACGGATGTCCTAAAGAGGCGCCAAGGCGGACCACCCGAGGGGATTGACGAGCAATGGAAGAGCCGGCCATCACGCCCGAGCTGATCGAGGCCCACGGCCTCAAACCCGACGAATACGACCGGATCCTTCAGATCATCGGCCGCGAGCCCAGCTTTACCGAGCTGGGTATTTTCTCGGCCATGTGGAACGAGCACTGTTCCTACAAATCCTCCAAGAAATGGCTCCGCACCCTGCCCACCGACGGGCCCCAGGTTATCTGCGGACCGGGCGAGAATGCCGGCATCGTCGATATCGGTGACGGCCAGGCCGTGGTTTTCAAGATGGAAAGCCACAACCACCCCTCCTATATCGAGCCCTACCAGGGCGCGGCCACCGGCGTCGGCGGCATCCTCCGCGACGTCTTCACCATGGGCGCCCGCCCCATCGCCTCGATGAACTCGCTCTCCTTCGGCGAACCCGCACACCCCAAGACCCGCCAGCTCGTGCACGGCGTGGTCGAGGGCATTGGCGGCTACGGCAACTGCTTCGGCGTCCCCTGCGCCGGTGGCGAAGTGCGCTTCGACCCCGCCTATAACGGCAACTGCCTCGTCAACGCCTTCGCCGCGGGCCTCGCCGACACCGACAAGATCTTCTACTCCGCCGCCTCCGGCGTCGGCATGCCCGTGGTCTATCTCGGCGCGAAAACCGGCCGTGACGGCGTCGGCGGCGCCACCATGGCCAGCGCCGAATTCGACGAGTCGATCGAGGAAAAGCGCCCCACCGTCCAGGTCGGCGACCCCTTCACCGAGAAACGCCTGATGGAAGCCTGCCTCGAACTGATGGCCACCGGCGCCGTCATCTCGATTCAGGACATGGGCGCCGCCGGCCTCACCTGCTCGGCCGTGGAAATGGGCGACAAGGGCGGGCTCGGCATCAAGCTCAACCTCGACAAGGTGCCCCAGCGCGAGGCGCATATGACCGCCTACGAGATGATGCTCTCGGAAAGCCAGGAGCGTATGCTCATGGTCCTGCGCCCCGAGAAAGAGGCCGAGGCCCGCGCCGTCTTCGAGAAATGGGATCTCGACTTCGCCATCGTAGGCGAGACCATCGCCGAAGACCGCTTCCTCGTCCTGCACGGCAATGACGTGAAAGCCGACCTGCCGCTCGCCACCCTCTCGGGCTCCGCCCCCGAATACGACCGCCCGTGGAACGAACCGGTCCCGGCCGAGGCGCTCGACACAAGCTCCATCACCGCCGTCGACCCCGTCGACGGCCTCCGCGCGCTCATCTCCTCGCCGAACTACTGCTCGCGCGAATGGGTCTACGAGCAATACGACACCATGGTCATGGCCGACAGCGCCCGCACGCCGGGCCTCGGCGCCGGCCTCATCCGCGTGCACGGCACCGAGAAGCTTCTCGCCTTCACCTCCGACGTGACCCCGCGCTACGTCAAGGCCGACCCGGTCGAAGGCGGCAAACAGGCGGTGGCCGAAGCCTACCGCAACCTCACCGCCGTGGGCGCCACGCCGCTTGCCTCCACCGACAACCTCAATTTCGGCAACCCCGAAAAGCCCGAGATCATGGGCCAGTTCGTCGGCGCCATCCGCGGCATCGGCGAGGCCTGCTCGTCCCTCGACATGCCGATCGTCTCGGGCAACGTCTCGCTCTACAACGAAACCGACGGCACCGCGATCCTGCCCACCCCCACCATCGGCGCCGTGGGCCTGATCCACGACCCCGAGGACGCCATCACCGGCATGGCCCGCGAAGGTCACGTCGCCATCGTCGTCGGCGAAACCCAGGGCCATCTCGGCCAATCCGCCATCCTGGCCGAGGTCTTCAACCGGGTCGAGGGCACAGCCCCGCCCGTCGACCTCGAGGCAGAAAAGCGCAACGGCGACTTCATCCGCGCCAATGCCCGGCTCATCCGCGCCTGCACCGATCTCTCCGATGGCGGCCTGGCCCTCGCGGCCTTCGAGATGGCCGAAGCCGCCGGCGTCGGCGTCAACCTCGACAGCGCCGACATGGGCCAGCTCTTCGGCGAGGATCAGGGCCGCTACCTGATCGCCTGCAATTTCGACGCGGCCGAAGCGCTGATGGCCGCCGCCGGCAAGGCCGGCGTCCCGATCCAGACCGTCGGCCGCTTCGCCGGCAGCGATGTCAGCTACGGCGGCTCGTCCGCCCCGCTCTCCGAGCTGTCCGAGATCTACCGGTCGAGCTTCGGCGCCCAGTTCGGATAATCCCGTGACGGCCGCGCCCGCCCGCCGCAGGCTTGTCTTCCTGGTGGGCGCGCATAAAACCGCGTCGAGCCACCTGCAGCAAAGCCTTCTCGACGCAGAGGCGGCTCTCGCCGCCCATGGCGTGGCAATCGTGCCCCCCAAGACCGTCCGCGCCGACCTCACGCCCGTCTCGGCACTGGTGCGCGACGGCATCTCCCCCGAAATCGGCCACGGCGCCGGCGCGGCCTTCCTGCCGCTCCACGCAGGCGAGGCGGGCACCGTCATCCTGATGGACGAGAACATCCTCGGCAGCACCGACCGCAAGATGCTGATGCGCAAGACCCGCCTCTACCCCTGGGCCCACCACCGGCTCGGCCGCATCCTCGCCCTCTTCCCCGATCACGATATCGAGATCGGCCTCGCCATCCGCAGCCCCGCCACCTTCCTGCCGTCCTGCTGGAGCGAAAGCCTCCACCACGGCCCCTACGAACCCTTCCGCCGCTTCATCAAGAACATCGATCCGCTCGCCCTCAGCTGGGCCGCGCTCGCCGACCGCCTGCACGAGACAAGCCCGCAAGCCCGCATGATCGTCTGGCGCTACGAGGACTACCCGGCCCTCTTCCCGCAACTCGCCGCGCGCCTCCTCGGCCCCGACGCCGCCGCACAGGTCACCCCCGTCAAGCGCATCATGCGCCCGGGCCTCTCGGCCGAAGCCGCCGACTGGCTTGCCCGTGAAACCGCCCCCGACAAGGACGCCGTCCTCGCCGCCCGCAAACGCTTTCCCAAGAAAGACGGCGCCCCCGGCCTAGACCCGTGGAAACCGGCCGACCACGCCGCCATGGCCAACGCCTACCAGGCCGATCTCGCCAACCTGGCCGCCAGGCCCCATGTCGACCTCGTCACCCCCGACAGCCCGCAGCCCTCCACTTCCGACGCTTGAACGCCACCCCAAACCGTCATAAGTCTGAGGCAAAGCTAGCAAGGGGGAATCCGCGAATGGCAATGCAAGCCCAGGAAATCGAAGATCTGATCCGCAAGTCATTTCCGGACGCACAGATCACGATCACCGACCTTGCGGGAGACGGCAACCACTACGCCGCCGAAGTCATCGACGCCTCCTTCAAGGACATGAACCGCGTGCAGCAGCAACGCGCCGTCTACGCGGCGCTCAAGGGCAAGATGGATGGCCCCGACGGCGATCTGCACGCGCTGGCGCTGACCACCAAGGCGCCGGCCTGACACAAACCTTTCGCCGGGGGCCACACTTGACCTGAGGCGCTCAATGGCCACTTGTGAAATAGACGACATCGTCGATTGCCTCGACGTAGAGAAACTGCCCGGGATCGACGTGCATCCGGCCGCCATCCTGATCCTGACGCCCTTCATCGTGATCTTCGTGTGGGCGGCATGGATGGAATTCCGGCGCTGGTGGCTATACGGTCCATCGGAGAACAAGCGTAGCAACTTTCCGATCAACGAGGATGCGCCAAGCTACGAACCACCACCCGAGGAGGACGCCGACAGCGCCCTGCCCGACCAAGACAACGAACAGGAACGCCGCAATGACTGACGCAAAGACCCAGATCGACGAAACCGTCAAAGCCAATGACGTGGTGCTCTACATGAAAGGCACCAAGACCATGCCGCAATGCGGGTTTTCCAGCCGCGTGGCCGGCGTGCTCAACTACATGGGTGTCGAGTTCACCGACGTGAACGTGCTCTCCGATGACACGATCCGCCAGGGCATCAAGGATTACTCCGACTGGCCGACCATTCCCCAGCTCTACGTGAAGGGCGAATTCGTCGGCGGCTGCGACATCATCACCGAGATGACCCTCTCGGGCGAGCTCGACCAGCTTTTCGAGAAATCCGGCGTCTCCTACGACAAGGACGCCGCCGAAAAGATCCGCGAAGCCAACGCGTAATTCAGGCATCGGAGTGGGGGCGCTGCCCCCACGCCCCCGGGATATTTTTCGCCAGAAGAAGCACAGGGCGCAGGAGCCAATCGTAGGTCGGGCTTCAGCCCGGCACCCGTCCCGTCACAACGGCCACAACACCAACACCGCACCCGCGGCCATCGCCGCGCCGCGCAATGCCAGGCTCTTCCGCCGCACCAGCGCAAAGCTGATCGCCGCCAGCCCGGCCCCGATCTTCAGCGCCGCCACGATCGCCATGACCGGCGTCTCAATCATCTGGGTCACCTGCGGCGCCGCCACCATCCCCAGCGGAATCAGGTAGAGCCCCACGCCCAGCGTCATCGCCGTCAGCGCCACGCGCAGCCAGTTCTCTCCGATCATCCCAGCCGCGATGAAGACCGCCCCGCAGACCGGCGGCGTGATCGTCGACAACAGCGCATACCAGAAGACGAAGAGATGCGCCTGAAGCGGGTCCATCCCCAGCTCGATCAGCGCGGGCCCGGCCACCGACACGCAGATGACGTAGGCCGCCGTCGTCGGCACCTCCATCCCCAGGATCAGGCAGGCAAACGCCGTGAGAAGCAGCGACGGCCACAGCATCCCGCCCGAGGCCGACAGGATCAGCGAGGTGATCTTGACGCCCAAGCCGGTCACCCCCAGCACCCCGATCACCAGCGACGCGCAGAAGATGATCGACCCGATCAGCGCCACCTGCCGCCCGGCCGTCAGCACCGCCGTCTCGGCCCGGTCGAAAAAGCGCTTCAGATCAAGCTTCAGGTCGTTCCCGGTCAGCAGCAGCGCAATCCCCGCGAACACCGAAAGCGACGCGGCGTATTGCGGCGTCACCCCAAGGCCGAACATGCCCCAGAGCAGGATGAAGAACGGCACGAGGAAAAAGGCCGAGGTCACCACCACGTCGCGCCGCGCCGGCCTGTCCTCGGCCCTGAGACCCCGCAGGTCGAACCGCCGCGCATAGCCGTCGATCCCGATCCACACCGCCCAGAAATACAGAAGCGCCGGCAGCGTCGCCGCTGCCATGATGCCCGTGTAGGGCATCCCCGTCAGCTCGACCATCACGAAGGCCCCGGCCCCCATCAGCGGCGGCATGATCTGCCCGCCCGACGAGGCCACCGCCTCCACCGCGCCGGCAATCCGCTTGGGATACCCCAGCCGGTCCATCGCCGGCAGCGTGATCGCGCCGGTCGAGGCCACGTTGGCCGAGGCCGAGCCGGAGATCGACCCGAACAGCGCCGAGGACAGCACCGACACCTTCGCCGCACCGCCCCGCAGCCGCCCGGCCGCGGCCGAGGCCACGTTCATGAAGCCCTGCCCCGCCTCGCCCGCGTTCAGCACCGCACCGAAGATCACGAACACCGCCACCACGTTCACCGACACGGCGGTCAGCGTGCCCCAGAGGGCCCCCTCGGAAATCGTCAGCGTCCCGAGGAAACTTTCCAGCGGCGTCCCCGAATGCCCGAACCGCCCCGGAATATGCTGGCCGAACAGCCCGTATAGCAGCGCGACGCCCGCCACCAGCGGCAGCGGCCAGCCGATCGACCGCCGCGCCGCCTCCAGCACCACCAGCACCAGCACCGCCGCCAGCGCCACCTGGAAATTGCCTTCGAGAAACCCGTACTGGTCCCCCAGCATCTCGCGGTTGACCACGATCCACAGCGCCGCCCCCACGCCCAGCCCCGTCAGCACCACGCCCGACCACAGCGACACGCCCTGCCGTCCCCAGATCAGCACCCAGGGCAGCACGAAGACAAGATGCATCGGCCGGCTGACCAAGTTCGGCACCAGCCCCGAGAACACAAGCCCAAGGTGAAAAACGACAGAGGCCAGCGCGAAGCTGGCCCAGATCACCCGCGCCAGACCTGCCGGCGCGGGGCTGTCGGTCGAGGTCAGGCTCACTTCTGATCGTCAGTGAGCGTAAAGCCCGCTTCCTCGTAATAGCGCACGGCGCCGGGGTGGATCTGGCCGGTGATGTTCTCCATCAGCGCCTCGTCGACGCCACCCCACCATTTCGCCGCCTCGGCCATGCTGGCTTTCTGCTCCCAGTAGGTCTTGGTCAGCTGATAGGCCGTGTCGTCATCCATCTTGGTGGTCGTGAACGCCACAACCGGCAGCGAGGTCGTCACGATATCCTCGTCCTGCCCCGCATAGGTGCCCGCCGGGATCACCAGCTTGGCGCGCTTGGTCTCGGCGATCTGCTCGTCGGTCAGCGACAGCACATGCACACCGGTCGAGGCCGCGGCCTCCACCACGTTCGGCGCGGGCCAGGAGCCGGCGGTCACGAACCCGTCGATCTGCCCGTTCTGCATCGCCGGCACGGCGTTCGACAGTTCAACGTCGGCGATATTCACCTCGTCCTGCACACCGAACAGCTCGAGATACTTCTCGCCCTCCTTGGCGCCGAAGCTGCCCTTGCCCAGCAGGATCGTCTTGCCCTTCAGGTCATCGAAGGTCTTGGCCCCGCTTTCCTCGCTCATCACGAAATGCATGGTCAGCGACGGAATCGGGAACAGCGCCCGGATATCGTCGAAGGCCGGGTCGCCCTTGCCCTCGAACATCGCCTTGCCGCCCTGCGCCAGGCTCACCAGCACCGGCGGCGTGGTGAAGACATAGTCGCCACCGCGGGCGCGCACTTCCATCACGTTCTGCACCGAGCCCTGGCTTTCCTCAACGGTCACGCTGATCTCCCCGTCGCTGGCCTCCTGCATCGCCTCGGCGATCTGCACGGCCATCTGGTAGTAGGACGAGCTCGACTTCGCCGACTTGTAGGTCACGCGGGTTTCGGCGGCGGCCGGAACGGCCATGGCGGCGGCAACGGCCAGCGCCGTGAATGCACGGAATTTCATGAAAATTTCCTCCCATATCAGATGGCGGCATTAAGGCCATTCCACCCACCGGGGTCAATGGGGTCGCGGGCGCAATTTCCGAAAGAAATCAGCGCCCGCCGGGGCGTCCGGCAGGCGCTGAACCCGGATCGGGCAACCGGCTCAGATATCGAGCGTGTGATCCTTCTCCCACTGCGAGAAATGCGCGCAGTAGCTGTTCCACTCGTTGGTCTTGAGCTTGATGAACGCCTTCGAGAACTCCTCGCCAAGCGCCGCCTTCAGCTCCTTGTCCTTGTCATAGGTCCGGATCGCATCCAGCATGTTCAGCGGCAGCTTGGGCGCACCGCGCACCTTGTGACCCTCGGCATACATGTCGATATCGTGCCGCTTGCCCGGGTCCGCCTTGCTGCGGATGCCCGACAGCCCCGCCGCGATCACCACGGCCTGCAGAAGGTAGGGGTTGGCCGCCCCGTCCGCCAGCCGCAGCTCGAATCGCCCCGGCCCCGGCACCCGCACCATGTGCGTGCGGTTGTTGCCCGTCCACGTCACCGTGTTCGGCGCCCATGTCGCCCCCGAAGTCGTGCGCGGCGCGTTGATCCGCTTGTAGCTGTTCACCGTCGGGTTGGTGATCGCCGCCATCGCCGAGGCGTGCTTCATGATCCCGCCAAGGAAATGCGCGCCCTGCTCCGAGAGACCCAATTCGCCGGTCTGACCTTCGCCCTTGTCGGTGGCGAACATGTTGGTCTTGGCCTTCTTGCCCGGCGCATCCCACACGGAAATATGCACATGCGCCCCGTTCCCTGTCAGCCCTTCCACCGGCTTCGGCATGAAGGTCGCACGGAAGCCATGCTTCTCGGCCACCGACTTGGTCATGAACTTGAAGAAGGAATGCCGGTCCGCCGTCACCAGCGCATCGTCGAAATCCCAATTCATCTCGAACTGGCCATTCGCATCCTCGTGGTCGTTCTGGTACGGGCCCCAGCCCAGCTCCAGCATGTAATCGCAGATCTCGCGCACCACGTCATAGCGCCGCATCACCGCCTGCTGGTCATAGCACGGCTTCTCGGCCGTATCGAACTCGTCCGACAGGGCATTCCCATCGGGCGTCAGCAGGAAATACTCCGCCTCGACGCCCGTCTTCACGTGCAGCCCCTCTGCCGCCGCCTCGTCGATCAGCCGCCGCAACACGTTGCGCGGCGCCTGCGCCACGTCCTCGCCTTCCATCACCGGGTTGGCGGCAACCCACGCCACCTCGGGTTTCCACGGCAGTTGAATGACCGAACTCGCATCCGGCACGGCCAGCATGTCGGGATGCGCCGGCGTCATGTCGAGCCAGGTGGCAAAGCCCGCAAACCCGGCCCCGTCTTCTTCCATGTCCGAAATCGCCTGTGCCGGCACCAGCTTGGCCCGCTGCCCGCCGAACAGGTCGGTGAAGGAAATCATGAAGTATTTTACGCCCTTGTCCTTGGCAAAGGCGGCCAGACTCTTGGTCATACGTGAATGCTCCCGGTTGGTTTTTCTTTCAGTTCGACGATCTCGAAATCCACGAGATCGTCCCAATGCCCCACCCATTTGTCAAAGGTTTCGGGCGCGTCGGTCTCCATCAGCTGAAAGCAGGTGTCGTCCTGCCCGGAAAGCCAGCTGTCGAGATAATGCAGGCCATCGGGCAGCATCCGGCCCTTCTCCGCGAACCGCTGGTAAACGGCGGCGGAAGAGCCGGATCTGAACCGTTCGATGACCATGTAAAGCGGCATCAGAACCCTTGGCCCGGCATCCCCGGATACCACGCCGTCCCGGCCAGCGGCACCTTGGCCATCGCCGCCGCTTCCATCGTCAGCGCCGCCAGGTCTTCCGGCTCCAGGTTATGCACGTGGTTCTTCCCGCAGGCCCGTGCCAGCGTCTGAACTTCAAGCGTCATCACCTTGAGATAATTGCGCAATCTCCGCCCGGCCTCCACCGGGTCAAGCCGCTTCGACAGCTCCGGATCCTGCGTCGAAATCCCCGCCGGGTCGCGCCCCTCGTGCCAGTCGTCATAGGCCCCCGCGGTGCTGCCCAGCTTCTGATACTCGGCCTCCCATTTCGGATCGTTGTCGCCAAGCGCGATCATCGCCGCGGTGCCGATGCTCACCGCATCCGCGCCAAGAGCCAGCGCCTTTGCCGCATCCGCGCCCGAGCGGATACCGCCCGACACGATCAGCTGCACCTCGCGATGCATCCCCAGGTCCTGCAGCGCGTGCACCGCCTCGCGGATACAGGCCAGCGTCGGAATGCCCACATGCTCGATGAACACGTCCTGCGTCGCGGCCGTGCCGCCCTGCATCCCGTCGATCACCACCACGTCCGCCCCGGCCTTCACCGCCAGCGTCGTGTCGAAATAGGGCCGCGCCGCGCCGACCTTCACATAGATGGGCTTCTCCCACCCGGTGATCTCGCGCAGCTCGAGGATCTTGATCTCTAGGTCATCCGGCCCCGTCCAGTCCGGATGCCGGCAGGCCGAGCGCTGGTCGATCCCCTTGGGCAGCGTCCGCATCTCGGCCACCCGGTCGGAAATCTTCTGCCCCAGCAGCATACCGCCGCCACCGGGCTTGGCGCCCTGACCGACCACGACCTCGATCGCATCGGCCTTGCGCAGATCATCCGGGTTCATCCCGTAACGCGATGGAAGATACTGATAAACAAGCGTTTTCGACTCGCCCCGCTCTTCCTTCGTCATGCCGCCATCGCCCGTCGTGGTCGAGGTGCCGGCGGCACTCGCCCCGCGCCCCAGCGCCTCTTTCGCCTGCGCCGAAAGCGCGCCGAAAGACATGCCCGCAATGGTGATCGGGATCTTCAACTCGATCGGCTTCTTCGCGAACCGCGTGCCCAGAACCACGCTCGTATCGCACCGCTCGCGATACCCTTCCAGCGGGTACCGGCTCATCGACGCCCCGAGGAATACCAGATCGTCGAAATGCGGCACCCGGCGCTTGGCGCCGCCGCCGCGAATGTCATAGATGCCCGTCGCCG
Source organism: Roseovarius indicus (assembly GCF_008728195.1). NCBI lineage: Bacteria > Pseudomonadati > Pseudomonadota > Alphaproteobacteria > Rhodobacterales > Roseobacteraceae > Roseovarius > Roseovarius indicus. Next base: position 2,579,706 of record NZ_CP031598.1, on the reverse strand, counting down.
CCGCCCGCCGGATCTCGGCATTCACGTCCGGCGTGAAGGTGGCGGAAAAACGCGGCGGGGTCTGCGGGGCGTGTCCGTTATCTTTGGCCATGTCCTGCGCTCCTCAATAGGCGTTGTCGATATCGAAGTTGTAAAGCTGCCGGGCCGATCCATAGCGGCGGAACTCTTCCGGCTTGGCATCCGATCCGGCCCGTTCCAGCAGGTCGGCCAGCACCTCAAGATGCTCCGGTCGCATCTCCTTCTCGATGCAGTCGGCCCCGAGGCTCTTCACGCTACCGCGCACGAACAGCTTCGCCTCGTAGATCGAGTCGCCCAACGCATCCCCCGCATCGCCGCACACCACCAAATGCCCAGCCTGCGCCATGAAGGCCGACATGTGCCCCACGTTGCCATGCACCACGATGTCGATCCCCTTCATGGAAATCCCGCAGCGCGACGAGGCATTGCCCTTGATCACCAGCAGCCCGCCATGGCCCGTGGCGCCTGCATACTGGCTGGCATCGCCCTCGACGATCACCGTACCGCTCATCATGTTCTCGGCCACGCCCGGCCCCACCGAGCCCTTCACATGCACCGTCGCCTGCTGGTTCATGCCCGCGCAGTAATACCCGGTCGAGCCGTTCACCTGCACCTCGATCGGCGCATCCAGCCCCACGGCAATCGCGTGGCTGCCCCTCGGGTTCACCACCTCCCAGGCGGTCTCGTTGGTCTGCGCGTTCTGCGCCTGCAACGCCTCGTTCAGGCCGCGCAGGCCATCGGCGGCAAGGTCATAGGTCTGCATGTCTCAGTGCCTCCAGAAATAGACAGTGGCGGGCTCCGGCTCCCAAACCTTGGCATCCTCGATGCCCGGCAGGTTCACCAGCGCGCGGTATTCGCTGCCGAACGCCACGTATTGATCGGTTTCGGCCATGACGGCCGGCTTGCAGGCGATCGGGTCGCGCAGCACGCCGAACCCGTCCTTGGTGCCCACCACGAAGGTGTAGAACCCGTCCAGATCGTCGAGCCCCGCCTCCAGCGCCTCGCCAAGGCTGGCGCCCTCGCGCATCTTCCATGTCAGGTATGCGGCGGCGACCTCGGTGTCGTTCTCGGTCTCCACCTCGATCCCCTCATGCTTCAGCTTGCGCCGCAGCGAATTGTGGTTCGACAGCGAGCCATTATGCACAAGGCACTGGTCGCCGCCCGTCGAAAACGGGTGCGCGCCCAGCGTCGTCACCGCCGATTCCGTCGCCATCCGCGTGTGCCCGATGCCATGCGTGCCGGTCAGGTGCGGAATGTCGAAACGTTTCGCCACATCGCCCGGAAGCCCGACTTCCTTGTAGATTTCAATGACTTCCCCGGCGCTCATCACGCGTATATTCGGATGATCCGCCTTCAGCGCCGCCCGCGCCTCGGCCATCTTCTCCTCGGGCAGTTCCAGCACCGCATGCGTGTCGATCACGCGGCATTTCACGTCCGCCCCGATGGCCTCGCCAAGGGCCTTGTCCAGCCCCGCGAACCCCGAGGGGTCGGCGGCCTGAACAGTCAGCTTGGCAAACCCGTCACGATCCGTGCCGTAAACCGCGATCCCCGCGCTGTCGGGCCCCCGGTCCGACATGGTGATCAGCATATCCGTCAGCATCTCGCCCAGCTTCGGCTCGAGCGACTTGTCCTTCAGAAACAGTCCGACGATTCCACACATTGGCGTCTCCATTGCAGGTGTTGACCACACGCTAGCGCAATTTGCGACGAGGTTCAATATCCGGAATTATAGTTTCCTGTGGGGAATATTCACCCACCACCCTGCGGATAGGAAATCACCGAAAGATACCGGATCGGCAGCCGGATCAGCTCATCCGGCCCATGCGGCGCGTCGGCATCGAAGAACAGGCTGTCCCCGGGCCGAAGGTGAAAACTCTGGTCGCCATGGCGATAGCCCACCTCCCCCTCGAGAATGTACAAAAGCTCGATCCCCTCATGCTGAAACGTCTCGAACGTATCCGATTCCTCGCTCAGCGTGATCAGGTAGGGCTCCACCACGACGCCGCTGTTATTGGCCCCGATATGCCCCAGAAGGTTGTACTGATGCCCCGCCCGCGTGCCGGCCCGCTCGATCTCCAGCGCCTCGCCCGCCTTCACATGCACCGCCTCCCGCCGCTCCTCGAACCGGCGGAAGAACGACGTCACCGGCACCGACAAGGCCGCCGACAAGGCCTGCAGCGTGGTCAGCGAGGGCGAGGTCACCCCGTTCTCGATCTTCGACAGCATCCCCACCGACAGCCCCGCCGCCTCCGCCAGGTCGGCCACGGTCATGCTCCGCGCATGGCGAAACTCCCGCACCTCGCGGCCGATCGCCGTTTCGAGATTTTTCTCCCGGCTTTCCCGAAGCTTGTGCGGATCCTGGCTAAGTTTCGACGCCCCCATGCGCGGTTCGGCTCCCTTTTTCGCGGAAACCAAGGATGCGCAATGCCCCGGCCGATTGCAAGCGTTCAGGCTTCCAGCTCGGCGTCCCAGTAGAGGAAGTCGATCCAGCTGTCATGCAGGTGGTTCGGCGGAAACTTCCGCCCCATGTTGCGCAGCTCCTCCGCCCCCGGCGCCCGGGGCGGTTTCTGCAGCGCCATGCCCACCTGCCGCAGGCTCTTCGACCCCTTCCGCAGGTTGCACCGCGAACAGGCCGCGACCACGTTTTCCCAGGAGGTGATTCCGCCCCTGGCCCGCGGCACCACGTGGTCAAAGGTCAATTCCCCCTTCGACCCGCAATACTGGCAGCGGAATTCGTCCCTCAGAAAAAGATTGAAGCGCGTGAATGCCACGCGCTTCTGGGGTTTGACGTAGTCCTTGAGGACGATCACGCTCGGAATGCGTATCTCGGTACTCGGGCTTCGGACCGTGTGTTCGTATTCGGCAACGATATCAACACGATCGAGGTAAACCGCCTTCACCGCGTCCTGCCATGGCCAAAGCGACAGAGGGTAGTACGAGAGCGGCCGATAATCGGCGTTCAGCACCAGCGCCGGATGATGTTTCAGCGCCGACGGCTCCCTGACAAATTCTGTTCTGAAATCCCCATCCATGACAGCCACTCGCTCCCGCCCGGTACACCTCTTGTTTTTGGCTCCGGGGCGGTGCAGACCGCCCCGTCGTGATGTTCACTATATATCGTGTTTCGGACCTGACAAGCCCCACGAATTGCGGAACATTTTGCGTTTTGAGTATGCTGATTCCGTAACCCTATTGTGACACTTATCCACACCCCTGCCCGGGGTTTGTGCAGCGTTGTGATGCGCCTACATATAGTCCATGACCTACCCCGCTGACCTGCCCCCCGCCCCGAGCCCCGGCGCAATCCTCGAATCCGCGCTTTACGCCGACAATCTCGACGCCGCCGCCGCCTTCTACGGCAATGTCATGGGCCTGCCCGAGGTCATCCGCGTCGAGGGCCGCCACATCTTCTACCGCGTGGGCGCCGGCATCCTGCTGATCTTCAACCCCGCCGCCACGGTCGAGGGCTCCTCCAATCCCAAGCTCCCCGTCCCGCCCCACGGCGCCCACGGTCCCGGCCACCTCTGCTTCTCGGCCACCGCCGACGAGCTCGACCAGTGGCGCCACCGCCTGCAAGCCGCCGGCCACCCGATCGAGGCCGATTTCCAATGGCCCAACGGCGCCCGCTCGATCTATTTCCGCGACCCGGCGGGCAATTCGATAGAGATCGCCGAACCCCGCCTGTGGTTCGACGAGGAATAAATCTGCGCGGAACAAAGGGCGAAGCCCGCCGCGCATCGGCGGGCCGTCCCGACGGCACGGCGATTTGGCCATCGGAGTGCCACACCGCCGTAGTCAGATGTTCTTGGCCACCATAAAGCACGAGGCTACCAATGTCGGCTCGCCGCACCACGGCCCGCCGATGCGCGGCTCCTATGCGTCAAGACTACCCCTCGCCCCTAACAGGGAAACACGGCCACCGCCGCACCAACCAAGTGGCAAAAGAAATTGATCACCCGCGTGGTGATCCGCCCCCGGTTGAAGGCGATATCCATCAGGAAGGCGAACAGAACCCCGACAAAGCCCAGGTAACTCCACCCCCAGTAATCGTTGAAGACGATCGTCCACAGCCAGTTCTGGTTGAACACGTAGAAATAGGTCGCAATCACGGTTGCCAACGAAAGCAGCAGCGAGATCGGCAACAGGTGCGCGCTGGCCCGGCCCTTGAACACCGCCAGGGCCAGCGCCATCAGGAACACCACCAGGTTGGATGCGCAGAAGATCTTCAAGTCGCGCCGCAGCTCGGCCAGCACCTCGTCGTATTCTTTCTCGATAAACGCCTCGATCTGTGCCCGCGCGTCTTCCGTCGCGCGCAGCACTCCCTCGAAAAACGCGGTGACGTCCTCGCGCACGGCCGCCTGCCGGTCGCAATCGATCTTGCAGCCCGCGGTCAGCACATCCGCGACGAACTTGTCGATCCTCGCCTCCAGCCGCGCCTTCTGTGCCTCGATGGAGTCCGAGAACCGCGCCGCCAGCCCTTCCGCAAGCCCCTTCAGCCGCCCCGCCCGATCCTCGAGCTGATGCGCGGCGATCGTCTCCTGGAACCGGTCGGACACCTGGCTCACGGCAAAATCCTGCACCATCCGGTCGATCCGGTCCGGCGCGGTCACCAGTACACCCAAGGCCGTCGCGAAGATCACGACCCCCGCAAGGCTTAGAAAAACGTTCAATCGGCGAAACAGGGCCAAGCTGTGCACCATTGGCTTTCGAAAATAAAGTTCTGACGTCAATACGTCCGGCAAGGCTACAAGACTGATCCCGCAGTACAACCACAGCCCGCCTCACGGCGAAACGCTTGCCACCACCTGTTGCGCGACCGCCCCGCTTTCACGGCATCCAAACAAAAGGGGCCGGGGCACCCGGCCCCGGCCCGTTCACAATCCAAAGGTCGACCGGCTCACCCGGCCTTCTGAACCGCCCGCTTGGTCATCACCGCCGCGATATGCGCCCGGTAATCGCCCGAGCCATGCACGTCCGCGATCATGTCCGAGCCATCCAGCGACAGCCCCTCCACGGCCCCGGCCGAGAAATCCGACCCCAGCGCCGCCTCGGCCTCCGACCAGCGGAACACGCCCCCGTTCGAGGCACCCGTCACGGCCACCCTGACGCCATCGGCGTATTTGGCCACGAACACGCCCACCAGCGCAAAGCGCGACGCGGGCTGCTCGAACTTCATATAGGCGGCCTTTTCCGGCACCGGGAACTTGATCTCGGTGATGATCTCGCCTTCCTCCAGCGCCGTCTCGAACATCCCGGTGAAATAGTCATCCGCCGCGATCTCGCGCTTGTCGGTCCGGATCACGGCACCAGAGCCCAACGCCGCCGCCGGATAACACGCCGACGGGTCGTTGTTGGCCAGCGAACCGCCGATCGTTCCGCGGTTGCGCACCGCCGGGTCGCCCACGTTCGAGGCCAGCGCCGCCAGCGCCGGGTAATGCTCCTGCGCCGCCACATCCGCATGGATGGTCGCGGCGCCGATGCACACCCGCCCGTCATCGTCGACACAGATCCCCTTGATCTCGTCGATGCCGGTCAGGCTCACCAGCTTCGAGGGCATCGCCAGCCGCTGCTTCAGCGACGGGATCAGCGTCTGCCCCCCGCTCAGCGCCAGCGCGTCCTCGTCGGCCATCGCCTTGACCGCATCGGCCAGCGTCGAGGGCCGTTCGAAATCGAATGCATACATGGGTGTTGTCCTCCTTACCCTTGCATCGCCTGCCAGACCCGCGAAGGCGAGACCGGCATATCGATATGGGTGACATTGTGCCCGCCCGATTGCAGGGCGTCGATCACGGCGTTGACCACCGAGGGCGGCGAGCCGATGGCCCCCGCCTCGCCGCAGCCCTTCACGCCCAACGGATTGTGCGTGCACGGCGTCTGGCAGGAATGGTCGACCGCGTAGAACGGCACGTCATCGGCGCGCGGCATGGCGTAATCCATGTAGGAGCCGGTCAGCAACTGCCCGCTCTCGTCATAGACGCACTGTTCCAGAAGCGCCTGGCCGATGCCCTGGCCGATCCCGCCATGCACCTGCCCGTCGACGATCATCGGGTTGATGATATTGCCGAAATCATCCGCCGCCGCGAACCGCTCGACGGTGACCTTGCCGGTCTCGGGGTCCACCTCCACCTCGCAGGCATAGGCGCCCGAGGGATAGGTGAAGTTCGCCGGATCATAGAACGCCGTCTCCTCCAGCCCCGGCTCGATCTCTTCCAGCGGGTAGTTATGCGGCACGTAAGCCGCCAGCGTCACATCACCCCAGGCCACCGACTTGTCGGTGCCGGCCACGCTGAACTGACCGTCCTTGAACTCGATATCGGCCTCGCTGGCCTCCATCAGGTGCGCGGCGATCTTCTTGGCCTTGTTGATGATCTTCTCGGTCGCCCGCACCATGGCCGACCCACAAACCGCCAGGGACCGAGACCCATACGTCCCCATCCCGAACGGGATCTTCGACGTATCGCCATGCACGATGTCGATCATGCCCGGGTCGATCCCCAGCATCTCGGCCACCACCTGCGGGAACGCGGTCTCGTGCCCCTGCCCGTGGCTATGCGCGCCGACCATCACGCTGATCGAGCCGGTGGCGTTCACCCGCACGGTCGCGGCATCATACAGCCCCGCCCGCGCGCCCAACGCACCAACCAGAGCCGACGGCGCAATCCCGCAGGCCTCGATGTAGCAGTTCACACCCAGCCCACGCAGCTTGCCGTTCTTCTCGCTTTCGGCCCGCCGCGCCGGGAAACCCTTCACGTCGGCGATCTCTTCCAGCTTGTCCATCGTCGCCACGTAATCGCCCGTGTCATATTCCACCGCGACAGGCGTCGCATAGGGAAACTCCGTGATGAAGTTCTGCCGCCGAAGCGCGATCGGGTCCACCTTCAGCTCCCGCGCCGCCTTGTCGATGACGCGCTCCAGCTGATAGGTCGCCTCCGGCCGCCCGGCCCCGCGATAGGCATCGACGGGCACAGTGTTGGTAAAGACCGCCTTCACGTTCACGTAGATATTCGGCGTCTTGTAATTGCCGGCCATCAGCGTGCCGTGCAGATAGGTCGGCACGCAAGGAGCAAAGGTCGACAGGTACGCCCCCATATTGGCATAGGTCTCGGTGCGCAACGCGGTGAAGTTGTTCTCCGCATCCAGCGCCAGCTCGATCTTGGTCACGTGATCGCGGCCCTGCGCATCGGAAATGAACGCCTCCGACCGGCTCGAGGTCCACTTGACCGGCCGGTTGATCGCCTTCGCGGCGAAGGTAACGAACGCCTCTTCCGCGTAATGATAGATCTTCGAGCCAAAGCCCCCGCCCACATCCGGCGCAATCACCGTCAGCTTGTGCTCGGGGATGCCCAGCACGAACGCCCCCATCAGAAGGCGGATCACGTGCGGGTTCTGGCTGGTGGTATACAGCGTGTAATCGTCACCCGCCCGGTTATAGGCGCCCACGGCCACCCGCGGCTCCATCGGGTTCGCGACAAGCCGCTGGTTCACAAGCTCCAGCGTGGTGACATGCGCGGCGCTTTCAAACGCCGCATCGGTCGCCGCCTTGTTGTCCTCGACGAACCCCCAGTCGTAACACAGGTTCGAGCTCAGATCGTCATGCACCTTCGGCGCGCCCTCCTCCAAGGCCGTCTTCATGTCCATGACCGCCGGCAGATCCTCGATCTCCACCTCGATCGCCTCGGCCGCATCCCGCGCCTGCTCGCGCGTCTCGGCCACCACGGCGGCAATCGGGTCGCCCACATGCCGCACCTTGCCCTGCGCCAGAACCGGGTGCGCCGGCTCCTGCATCGGCTCGCCATGCTTGTCGGTCACCTGCCAGCCGCAGGGAATACCGCCCACGCCCTCGAAATCCTTGCCGGTGAAGATGCGCAGCACCCCCGGCATCGCCTCGGCCGCCGCGGTATCGAGACCGGTGATCTTCCCATGCGCCACGTCCGAGCGCAGGAAATGCACATAGGCCTGGCCGGCCACGTTGATATCGTCGGTGTAATTCCCGGTCCCCGACAGGAACCGCACGTCCTCGCGCCGCTTGGTCGCGTCGCCTATGCCGCCATCTTTGGGCATGGTTAGTCCTCCCTAATCTCCGTTGCTCGTCCCGGCCCCGTCGCGAGGCGCGCCGCAAGGCGCGACGAGCCCCCGCCTCACTCGGCGGCGATCTTCGACGTATCCTGGCCGGCTGCGGCCATGATCGCCTTGACGATGTTGTGATACCCGGTGCAGCGGCAGATATTCCCCTGCAGGTACGAGCGGATCTCCTCCTCGCTCGGGCTGGGGTTCTTCTCCAGCAGCGCCGCCGCCGTCATCACCATCCCAGGCGTGCAGAAACCGCATTGCAGCCCGTGATGGTCCTGGAACGCCTGCTGAACCTTGTTCAGCGTCCCGTCCGCCGCGGCCATCCCCTCGATCGTGGTGACGTTCGCCCCCTCGCATTCCGCGGCGAAGATGGTGCAGGCCTTCACGTCCTTGCCGTCCACATGCACCACGCAGGCGCCGCACTGGCTGGTATCACAGCCCACATGCGTGCCGGTCAGGTGCAGGTTCTCTCTCAGAAACTCGACGAGCAAGGTCCGGCCTTCGATTTCTCCGGACGCTGGCTTGCCGTTCACGGTCATGCTGACCTGAGACATCTGGCTCCTCCCAAATATGTTTTTGTAATCGATGGGCCGAGTTAAACACGCGCCCTGCCACAAGAGAAGTCCGTTTTTTCAGCACCCGCGACGAGATGCCCAAGTGACCGGCAGCCGCTTGCCGGTCCTTTCATTCACCCAAATGGTTGACCGATCAGGCGCCACGGGTTATTCACCCATATGGTTGAACAAGAATCAGACCAGCGACTGACCGAGATTTTCAAGGCCGCCGGCGACCCCACCCGCCGGGCCATCCTGACGCTGCTGGCCCAGGAAGGCCCCCTCCGGGTGACCGACATCGCCGGGCATTTCGACATGAGCCTCAATTCCGTCTCCAAGCACATCAAGGTGCTCGAATCGGCCGGGCTCGCCACGCGCCGCACAGAATGGCGCGAACACCTGATCGAGCTGCGGGTCGAAGACCTCGCCCTCGTCGACCGCTGGTTCCGCGATCTCCGTTCGATCTGGGCTCTCCGGCTGGAGGCGCTCGACCATCTGCTCACCGGAAAGGACGACCCATGACTGCCACCGAAAAAGACCTCACCCTCACCGTCGAACGCGTCATCGACGCCTCGCCCGAAACACTCTTCGACGCCTGGCTCGACCCCGAGATGATGAAACGCTTCATCTGCCCGGGCGACACCACCGTGCCCTCCGCCTTCTCCGATGCCCACGAGGGCGGCCGGTTCGAAGTCATGATGCGCGTCGACGGCAAGGACCTCCCCCACACCGGCACCTACAAACTCATCGACCGGCCCAACCGCCTCGTCTTCACCTGGGAAAGCCACGCCTCGCGCGACGACAGCGAAGTCACCCTGACCTTCACGCCGGCCCCCGGCGGCACGCTCGTCACCCTCACGCAGGTTCGCTTCCTCGGCGAAGACCAGCGCGACGGCCACCGCAAGGGCTGGACGTCCATTCTCGAGAAACTGGCGACCGTCGCCTGATCCCGGCACCGGGCGGCCCGCCGCCCGGTTCGCCTGACCAGTCCGGCCTACCCGGCCGGCTTGCGCTGGCGCGGCTGCGGACGGGTCGGAATTTCCTTCAGCAAACCGCCCACCCCCATCGCCGCGATATCCGCGCTGGTCACCTCGATCCCGCAGGCCACCCGCGACAGCACCCAGTCCGCCCCGTGCAGCACAGGCGAGCGTGCGCTGTTCGGCAACCCGATCACCGGCTTGCCCCGCAAGTCGCCCAAAAACAACAGGTTCCCCGGATCGACCGGCATCCCGAACCGCTCCACCCGGCCCCCGGCAAGGCGCAACGCGGCCGGCGCCGTATCCTCCGGGTCCGACGTGGCCGACCCGGTCAGCACCAGCACGATCCCGCCTTTCGCCGCCGTCAAAGCCTCCGCTAGCGCATCTTCGTCATGCGCCACGCTCACCGTCTCGCACAGCGTCATCCCCAGCCCCGCCAGCCGCGTCTCGATCGCCTCGACGCCCTTCTCCCCCGGCCCGCCCGGAATATCCGTCAAGATCAGCGTCGCATCCTCGAAGGCCGGCACCGCCAGCCGGATCGCTCCCCTTGCCGCCTCCGCCGCCTCCTGCACGGCCCCTTCCGCCACGGCGTAAGAGATGATCTTCACGGTCGCCACCAGCCCGCCGTCATGGATCTGCCGAAAGGGCGGCACCGTCGCCACCGTGATCATCGGGTCCACCGCATTGGCCGCATTGATCCGGTCCGCATCGAGCAGCACCACGCCCGGCCCATCGGCCACAAGGTTCACCCGTCCGGTAAACGGCGTACTCAGATGCAGCCCCGGCGCCCCGTCATGGATCGCGCCCGCCAGCATCTCCGCCGCGTCATTCTCCGACAGATCCCCCGGATCGGGCCGCGCCACCGTCACCTCGGCAATCCCGGCCTCGTCCAGCTTGCCCAGATCCTCGGACGTCAGCACATGCCCCTTCTTCAGCCGCCCGCCCGGCAGCTTCAGCGAATGGGCAAGCATCGCGCCCGCCGCCTCCGTCACGGGCACAGCGCCGAACTTCATCCGCCCTGCCTCAGCACCTGGGTCATCTGCGCAAGGATCGCCACGGCAATCTCCGCCGGCCCCGCCGCCCCGATATCGAGGCCGATGGGCCCGTGAATCCGCGCAATCTGCGCATCCGTCAGCCCAAGCGCCTTCATCCGCTCCACCCGCTTGGCATGGGTCCGCGTCGACCCCAGCGCGCCGATATAGAAGACGTCCGAATTCAAAGCCTCCTCCAGCGCCGGGTCATCCAGCTTCGGGTCATGCGTGAGCAACACCAGCGCCGTCCGCTGATCGAGGCCGAACGCCCGCACGCCCTCGTCCGGCCAGTCATGCAGCACCGTCTCGCCGGGAAACCGCTCCTCGCTCGCGAAACTCTCCCGCGGGTCGATCAGCAGCGGGTCATACCCGGCAATCCGCGCCATCGGCACCAGCGCCTGCGCGATATGCACCGCGCCGACGATGATCAGCCTGAGCGGCGGGTTGTGAATGGCCACGAAGGTCTCGCCATCCTCCTCGAAGCCCGACCGGTCCATCCGGAACCGGTCTTCATAGCCGGTCCGCACGATCTTCCGCTCCACGTTCAGCCCGGTGACATAGGCCACCGCGACCCGCCCGTCGCGGGCAATGGTCAGGTCTTCCAGCAACTGCTCGGGCATCACGCTGCCGATGGGCTCCACCAGCACCTTGATCGTCCCGCCACAGGCCAGACCCACGGCAAACGCATCGCCATCGCTCACGCCATATTCCAGCAGAACCGGCTTGCCCTCCTCGATGGCGTCGATCGCCTCGGCCACCACCGCCCCCTCGACACAGCCGCCCGAGACCGAGCCCTCGATCTCGCCCGTCCCGGATATCGCCAGCTGGCTGCCCACCCGGCGCGGGGCGCTGCCCCATGTCTGCACGACGGTCGCCAGCGCAGCGCGCTTGCCCTCTCTGTGCCAGGCCAGCGCGGTTTCGGGAATGGTGTCGAAGCGGTCCATGAGAGCCTCCTTCCGGCGGGGCCAATATGGAGACGCTGCCAGCGGGGTACAATGAAAAACGGCCGACCCTTGCGGGACCGGCCCCTTGCCGGAGGCCCCGCAGCACAGCCATCGGCCGCATCGCCGCGATGGTCGGTTCGAGCCCATTGCTGACGTATCCGTGAAGCGCCTGCGCGGAATCAAGGGCTTCAGCCCGCCGCGCATCGACGGGCCGCCCCGACGGCACGGCGATTTGGCAACTGGAGTGCCACGCGCGAAGGGTGGATGTACTTGGCAGACATAAACTGCCCTTCACCAACGTCGGTTCGCCGCACCACGGCCCGCCGATGCGCGGCTCCTCACCGTCGGGTGGGAAAGAGCGGTCAGACCCACGAAGCCGCCCTCCACCCCTGTGCCGCCCCGGCCCGGTTCCCACCCAGAACGGCCCCCATCTTCTAACTGTTGCCTGAAGCCCGGTTTCCAACATACTTGGGCCAGTCAGAGGGGGTCGAATTGAGACGCGAGGCAACCTGTTCCTGCGGCAATCTGAAAGTCCTGTGTCATGGTGAGCCGGAATTGGTCTCCCTGTGTCACTGCCTTGCCTGCCAGAAACGAACGGGTTCCGCATATGGGATCGCCGCGTTCTTCCAAAAGACAAACGTCCAGGTTCTCGGGCCTTACAAAACTTTTCACCGACAGTCGGATACCGGTTTCGGACTGGCGTTTCACTTCTGTGGCGATTGCGGGTCTACGGTGTTCTGGGAGCCGTCTCGCAAACCCGATATGGTGGCTGTCGGGGCCGGCTCGTTCGGAGATCCGCATTTCCCCGGACCCACCCAGGAAGTTCATACGGAAAGCCGCCATACCTGGGTGAGCGCGCTGCGTCCGCAAGAGTGATTGCCGACAGCATGCCCCGGCTTGTGCCAGTCGCACGGCACCTTATCCGTTAAGGAATTTGCCCCCGGAACGGCCGCCCCTTTCGGGACGGCCGCCCTTGGCAATCGCCGCAGCCCTCACTCGGCCGCGACACTCGCCGCCCTTCCCAGGGGACGCTCAGGGAGGGCAAAGGCGACAGCGATGAACCCAAGCCCCAGGAGGATGCCCAAGACATCGCCGCGCAACGCGATCAGTCCGTCATACCCGGCATCCGGCACCGTCCCCAGCGTCAGCTTGGCGCCGTCCAGCAGGCCCCAGGCCTCCCACGCCGGGTAGGTCACCATGTAGGCCGCAGCCCCCAGCAGACCGCCTGCCACGAAGAACAGCGCGTCGCGCCGCCCCGTGGCCGCCGCCGCAACGCCGGTGCCCGGGCAATAGCCCGCCGCGGCCCAGCCCGCGCCCAGCATCAGCCCGCCGATGAAGACGCCGGTATAGGCGGTCTTCACATCCATGTGGCCCACATCGACCAGCCCGGCCATCTGGCCTGCGAACATCAGGACAGAGCCCGTGCCGATGGCCAGCAGGATGGTCTTCATCAGGTGCAGATGCTTCAGCGACAGCATCTTCCCGATCCAGTTTGGGTTCGTGGCCCCGATCCGGTCGAGCACGGCGCCGAAACCCGCACCGATCACGATGGCAAGAATGATGGTACTCATGGCTCAGCCCTCCTTGCTGTACATCATCATGGAAACGGGGATCGCGGCGAGAAAGGCGGCGGCAGCGAAGATGTAGCCGGACAATGACGTCTGCATCATCCCCGACATCATGTGCCCCGAGGTGCACCCCCCGGCCAGCCGCGCGCCGTAAAGCACGATGAACCCGCCGGCGAAGGCCACGGCATAGCGCTTCCACGGCGTATCCCCGAAATTGGCCTTCCAGATCGCCGGCAACCGGCGCTCCTCGCGCCCGATCCCGCCGCGCAGCAGCGCCGAGCCCGCCGCCCCGGCCATCATCGCCAGCACGAAGACGAAGCTGTAATTCAGCGGGTTGGCCGCGTTCTTGGCATATTTCCCGCCCGACTTCGCCAGGTAGGCATTGGTCGAGGTATAGCCCTCGTCCGCCTGCGTGATCAGGTCGGGGTTGGCGACATCCCCGATCATCGCGTCGAAAATGACGAACTGCGTCGACACCCCGATGGGTTTGACAAGCAGCACCGCCGCAAAAAAGACGAGCCCCAGAAGCAGCCCGCCGGTTTTCCAGTTGAGTGGCATGGTCGTGACCTCATGTCCGATTCAATTATATTCATGTTCGTGAATATAACGACTGCCTATCCCATTACATTGATCCACGTCAATTTGCCGCATGAGGCTCGGCACAAAAAAAGCCGCGGCCGGTGTCCCGACCGCGACTCCAGGCTCTCCGGGGGGCGTGACCCCGGATGCCGGCTTTTACCCGCCGTTCAGAAGCGGCGTGATGTTGCGCACGGCGGCGCGACGGTTCTCGCGAATGTCACCGGTCTCGCGCACCTTCAGGTCGGATTCCCCGTAACCCTGAACGATCAGGTTCGACGCGGGCACGTTGAAATACTCGGTCAGCGCCAGCGCCACCGATTCCGCCCGGCGGTCCGACAGCGCAAGGTTATAGGCGGCGCGGCCCACCGTGTCGGTGTGGCCCTCGACGAGGAACAGCTGCTGCGGGTTCTCCTCGATCGCCTGCCGCATCGCATCGCCAAGCGCCTGCAGCTCCTCGGCCTCTTCCGGCTGGATCACGGCCGAGTTGGTCTCGAAATTGATCGAGTCGAGCGAGATCACCGGCACCTGGTTGCGCACCACGGCGATGTTGCGCACCTGGTTCAGCGAATAGGCGCGGTCCATGCTGCCACTGTTCGCAGCCAGCGCGGCGCGCAGCTGGTCGGTCTCCGACGCGTTGTAATCCACCTGCTGCGCCTGCTGCTGTTCCAGCCGGGTGACGTCGACGTCGCTATACTGGCGCGTGTCGTCGATCAGCACGATCTCCTGCCCGTCGGGCCGGATCAGCGTGCGGCGCAGGATCGCGCCATTACCCGAGCGCACGGTGACGACGCGGCTGCCGTCCTCGTGGTCGATGATGGTGCGGGTCGAGCCGTCATTGTAGGTCTCGGTCTCGACCTGGCTGCCCGGACGGCGCAGAAGCGCGTTGTCGTCGCGGATCACCCGGTACTGGCCGTCCTGCTCGACAACCACCCGGTCGCCGGTGTTGGAGACGACCTGCCCGCCGCCCTCGAAGGACTGGCCGACCATGTAGGCGCCAAGCGCGCCCACGGCGGCCGCGCCCAGAACCTCGGCGAGGTTGTCGTCGTCATCGGCCTGCGCGGCGGCCCGGGCGTTGGCGCGGGCATTCGCACGCCGCTCGCCGGCGGCATCGGTCTGGAACTCCTCGTTCGACGAGCGCGCCTGCTGTTCGGTCACCGTTTCCTGGGCCCGGTCCACAAGCTCGCCCACGCCGCTCAGGGCCGCCGCGCCGGTGTCGGCGGCGGTCTGCGCGGCCTGCTCGGCCTGCTCCTTCGCGCTCAGCTGTTCGACATTGTCCTGCTGCGCCTTCTGCCGCGCCTCTTCCGCCAGGTCCTCGTCGACATTGGCCTGTGCGTTTGCATTGGCATTTGCATCGGCGTTCTGGTTCGCATCGGCATTCTGGGTCGCAACCGCGTCAGCGTCGGCATTGGTCGTGCCATCGTCCTGGTTGTTGTTCTGCAGCGCGTTCTCAAGCTGGTCGGCGGTCTGCTGCGCCTGCTCGTTGCGCTCTTCCGCCCGTTCCTGGCGCTTCTCGACGCGCTCCTGAACCTTTTCCTGCTGCTTCTGAACGCGCTCCTGCACCTTCTGCTGCTGCTCTTCGAGCTTCTGACGCAGGTTTTCGGCCTGGTTGTTCTGGCCACCCTGCTCGGCATTGCCCTGCGCCTGCGCATTGACATTGCCCTCGGCCTGGGCGTTCGCGTTGCCGTCGGCCTGGGCGTTGGCGTTGCCCTCGGCTTGTGCGTTCGCATTGCCCTGCGCCTGCGTCTCGGTATTGGCCTCGGTCTGGGCATTGCCCTGGGCCTGGTTCTGCTGCGCCTGACCGGAATCATCCTGCTGGTTGTTCTGGTTGCCAAGCCCCAGCGCGTTGCCGAGGTTGTCGACCTGCTTGCCAACGCTGTCGGCAGTACCCTCAAGGGTAAGCCCGGTGGTGTCGTTCTCCGCGCTTTGCGCGATCGCTCCATGCGGGGCTGCAAGCCCGATGACCAGTACGATGGCTGTGGTCGATTTGAACCAGTTGCGTTTCATTCTGTTCCTCCAGTCACTGTTACAGCGCACGCGCGTCAAGCGCGCCCGCCGGGGGACGTTCATGTATGCGGAGACAACGCGGGATGTAGAAAAAGGTTTCGGAGCCTAGCGGATTTCCGCCATCAGGCGCGCTTTCTCGCCGGCATCGTCGGGGCGCGAGATCACCTGGGCGAGCTCTTCCAGCGTGGCCACCGAATGCCCCGCTCGAAAGCTGTCGACATGCGGCAGCATGGCCGCGATACCCCGGGCCTTTGGCGCGAATTCATCCCACCGTAACAACGGGTTGAGCCAGATCAGCCGCCGCGCTGACAGGTGCAGCCGCTCGATCTCGCGCGTGAGCGCCTCCGGGTCGTCCCGGTCAAGCCCGTCGGTGATCAGAAGCACCACCGCCCCCTGCCCCATCACCCGCCGCGACCAGTCGCGGTTGAACGCGTGCAGAGAGCTCCCGATCCGCGTGCCGCCCTCCCAGTCCTGCGCCTGCTTGCCCGCCGCCGCCAGCGCGGCATCGACGTCGCGCGTGGCCAGGTGCCGGGTGATATTCGTGAGCTGCGTGCCGAAGGTGAAGGCATGCACCTTCGCCCAGCCCGCCCCCTTGTGATTGGCCACCGCATGCAGGAAATGCAGCACCATCCGGCTGTACTGGCTCATCGAGCCGGAGATATCGCACAGAACCACGAGGTTCGGCCATTTCGGCCGCGGCTTCTTCAGATGGATCCGCCGCATCTCGCCCCCGCGCCGCATCGCGGCACGCAACGTCTTGCGATGGTCGATCCGGTGGCCGGTATGGCTCGCCATCCCCCGGCGCGAGGCGAAGGGCTTCACCGGCAGGGTCAGCTTCGAAAGCATCCGCTTGGCCTGCGCGATCTCCTCGGTGCTCATCTGCTCGAAATCGAGCGTCCTGAGCCGCTCCTCGGTGGACATGGTCAGCGACGCATCCACCTCGATCTCGGTCTCGCCGTCCTGCTCGTCGTCCTCCGGCGTGGGCGCCTCGCGCTCCACCCCGTCGAGCAGCGCCTCCGCCGCCCGCTTCTGCGCGGCCTCCGCCAGCTGCTCCTCCTGCACACCGCGAATGGCGGGCAGCATCATCGCCATCATGTGCTCCATGTAGCGCGGATCGCGCCAGTAGAGCCGGAAGATCTGCGCATAAACCGCCCGATGCTCGGGCCGCGACGTGAAACAGGCGCGCAGCGTGTAGAAGAAATCGTCGCGCGAGGTGAACCCCGCCGCCTCCACCGCCCGTATCGCATCGATCACCCGCCCCGGCCCGGCGGGCAGGCCCGCCTTGCGCAGCGCCCGCGCGAAATGCGTGATGTTGTGACTGAGGCGCGGGGTCTCCGGCAGGTCGAGCGGCGCGATCTCAGGCATGGCGCACGTGGGGGCGCTGCCCCCACACCCCCGGGATATTTCGGCCAAGAAGAAGCATCATGCCGGCTCCAGCCCCGCCTTCGCCTCGTCGAGGATGCGTTTCGCCTCCGACCCCTGCAGCTTCTGGATATCGTCCTGGTACTTCAATATCGCCCCCACCGTATCGGCGATCACCTCAGGGCTGAGATCGACCACATCCAGCGCCAGCAGGCATTTCGCCCAGTCGATCGTCTCGGCCACGCCCGGCTTCTTGAACAGGTCCTCGGTCCGCAACCGCTGGACGAAAGCCACCACCTCGCGGGAAAGCTTCTCCGCCGCCTCCGGGGCGCGGGCCTGCAATATCTCGATCTCACGCTCGAAACTGGGATAATCGACCCAGTGATACAGGCACCGGCGCTTCAACGCATCATGCACCTCCCGCGTCCGGTTCGAGGTCAGGATCACGATCGGCGGCTCGGGCGCGTGGATCGTGCCGAGCTCCGGAATGGTCACCTGGAAATCGCTCAGCGCCTCCAGCAGGAAGGCCTCGAACGGCTCATCCGTGCGGTCCACTTCGTCGATCAGCAGCACCGGCGCGCCCCCCGCCTGCGGGCGCATCGCCTGCAGCAAGGGCCGTTCGATCAGGAACTCCTCGGTGAACAACTCATCGGTCAGCCGCTCGCGATCCACCCCGCCCGCGGCCTCGGCGGCGCGGATGGCGATCATCTGCTCGGCGAAGTTCCATTCATAGACGGCCGAAGACGCATCCAGCCCCTCGTAGCACTGCAACCGAATGAGCCGCCGCCCCAGCCCCGCCGCAATCGCCTTGGCGATCTCGGTCTTGCCGACCCCGGCCTCGCCCTCCAGGAACAAGGGCCGCCCCAGCGTCAGCGACAGGAAAACCACCGTGCCAAGCGCCCGCCCGCAGACATAGCCCTGGCCCGCCAGCATGGCCTGCACCTCGTCGATGGATGAAATGTCGCTCATGTAACTCTCCCCGCTGGCTCAATTACCTGCATCGCCACCCCTCTTCCGTCAAGAGACGCCATCGCCGCAGGAAGGCCGCGCGCCCGCCCAGAACCCTCTTGGATTTTCCAAATTTTCGCCCAAGTTCGAGCCTAGACCGACGCCCGACAAGCCGCGCAAAAAAGCGGCCGCATGCAGGATGTTGCGAAGGACCGAGCAGGATGGACGACACGACGAGCCCGACACGAACCGACCTCAGCGGTCTGGGCTGGGACAGCTGGTGCCAGCGCATGCAGGACGTGGCCGGCGATGACGGGTTCGCCGAACGCCTGGGCGAGCGCCACGCGGCCGTCTTCATCGAGAAGAAACCCGTGCTGCTGGTCAGTTTCGAAAGCTTCGACGCGATCCGCGAGCGCTCCGAGGCCGCGCACCCGGTCGGCTGGGAAATGATGAAGGCGCTGGGCTGGTCCCAGCTCTGCCTCGTCAGCGAGGGCGACACCTGGTTCCGCGACCGGCACGTCTTTGGCTTCTTCGACCGGCTGATCGACGACGGCTTCTTCGAGGATTTCGAACAGGTCATCTTCTACGGTGCCGGCCCCGGCGGCTATGCCGCGACGGCCTTTTCCCTCTCGGCCCCCGGCGCCCGGGTACTAGCCCTGCAACCGCAGGCCACGCTCGACCCCCGCATCACCGAATGGGATGACCGCTTCCGCCCCATGCGCCGCACCGATTTCACCGCGCGCTTCGGCTATGCGCCCGACATGCTGGAGGCCGCCGACAAGGCCTTCATCGTCTACGACCAGGAAAACGAGCTCGACGCCATGCACGCGTCGCTCTTCACCCGGCCCAACGTCACCAAGATCCGCGTCCGCTTCCTCGACACGAACCTCGAGGCGGCGTTCCTGCGGATGCAGGTGCTCTACCGGATGCTGGCCCAGCTCAGCGCCGACAAGCTGACGCCGGTCAACATCGCCAAGCTTCTGCGCGCCCGCCAGAAGGACGCGCCCTACCAGTTCACCCTGCTCCGCCACCTCCAGGCACAGGAACGGCACCGCCTCGTGATCCACCTCTGCAACGACGTGCTGCGCCGGCGCAACGGCCGTCCCTTCCGCAAGGCGCTGACCCATGCCGAGGATCAGCTCGGCATCCGCGAGAACCCGCCCAAGGCCGCCAACGAAGGCTGAGCCGCGCCCTCTGGCCCTGCCCCGCGCGACAGTGTAAAGCCTCGGCCATGACCGACACGCTCACCCTCGCCCGCCCCGATGACTGGCACCTGCACCTGCGCGACGGCGCGATGCTGGCCGCCGTCTGCCCCGAAAGCGCCCGCCATTTCGCGCGCGCCATCATCATGCCCAACCTCGTGCCCCCCGTCGTCACCGGCGCCGAGGCCTCGGCCTACCGCGAGCGCATCCTCGCCGCGCGCCCCGAGGGCAGCACCTTCACCCCCCTGATGACGCTCTACCTCACCGAGGACACCGACCCGTCAGACGTGGTGCAGGCCCATGCCGACGGCATCGTCACGGCGGTCAAGCTCTACCCGGCGGGCGCCACCACCAACTCCGCCTCGGGCGTGCGCGATTTCGACCGCGTCCGCCCCGTGTTCGACGCCATGGCCGAGGCCGGCATCCCCCTTTGCGTGCATGGCGAGGTGACCGATCCCGAGATCGACATCTTCGACCGCGAGGCCGTCTTCATCGACCGCGTGCTCGACCCGGTCCGCCGCGCCACGCCGGGGCTCAAGGTGGTGATGGAACACATCACCACCGGCAACGGCGTCGACTACGTGCTGTCGAACGCCGAGAACCTCGGCGCCACGATCACCACGCATCACCTGATCATCAACCGCAACCACCTCCTCGTGGGCGGGATCCGGCCGCATTACTACTGCCTGCCGGTGGCCAAGCGCGAGGAACACCGCCTCGCGCTGCGCTCCGCCGCCACCTCGGGCGATCCGCGCTTCTTTCTCGGCACCGACAGCGCCCCGCATGTGGACGCGGCCAAGGAAACCGGCTGCGGCTGCGCGGGCTGCTTCACGGCCACCAACACCCTGCCCCTGCTCGCCCATGTCTTCGAGGAAGACGGCGCGCTCGACCGGCTGGAAGGATTCGCCTCCCGCCATGGCCCCGCCTTCTACGGGCTGCCGGTCAATGACGGAACGATCACACTCTCCAAAGGCGAAACGCCCACGGCTTTTCCCGCCAGGATCGATACGGGCGATGGGCCCGTCACGGTCTTCGACCCGGGCTTTGATGTTTTTTGGCACGTCAGCGACTGATTCAACCAAAGTTTACGTTACGTTAGCCGCGAGCGCGCTTTCCTTGAGCGGCGTTCTGGGTAATGTACCCGGGCTCGTGGGGATTTGAGCCAAGACATTGATTTGAAGCCTTTTCGAGCATTCCTGTTCAGTTATTACGGAAGTACCCAAATACCATGTCCACCACCACGATCACCGGCTTTTCGAACACCTATGACAGCGACACCGACAGCATCGTTTCGGTCGACTCCAATGTCGAACTGACGGTCGTCGGCCCCGACGGCACCAGCTTCACCTATTCCGTCGACGACTTCTCGCCCGACAGCCTGCCGCTCATCTCGGTCACTGACGACGCCTATGCCTTCTACATCGACGGCCAGCGGATCCCCGACGATGTCGACGTCTCGCTCGGTCTGGTGACATGGGGCAACGGCAACCAGACCGTCGTGCTCGAAATCAACTACGCGATCCCGGATACCGAGACCGACATCAGCTTCGTCTTCCGCCTCGCCGGCGACCCGCTGCCGACGATCGACACCCCGGCCGATTTCAACGCGCTGAGCAACAGCATCACCAACATCCAGATCGCGCCCTCGCCCTATGCCCCCGGCGACACCATCGTCTGGGCCAGCCTGCCCTCGGCGCAGACCACGCTCGACGACCTCATCATCGACGGCAATAACGGCAACCTGATCGACGGCGGCGCCGGCGACGACACCATCTTCGGCAATGGCGGCAACGACACGCTCTGGGGCCGCGACGGCGAAGACGAGCTCACCGGCGGCCCGAGCGACGACATCCTGAATGGCGGCCCCGATTTCGACGAGGTCCACTACGAGAATGACCCCGCCGGCGTGACCGTCGACCTCTCCACCCGCAGCGCCACCGACGGGTATGGCGGGTCCGACATCCTGCTCTTCAACGAGGCGGTCCGCGGCTCTCTCTTCGCCGACAGCCTGACCGGCGACGAGGGCGAAAACCATTTCCGCGGCCTCGACGGCGACGACTTCATCGACGGTCACGACGGCCACGACGTCGTGCGCTACGACAAGGATGCCGACTACGGCGGCACCGCGGGCGTCACGGTCGACCTCGCCGACGGCTTCGCGATCGACGGCTTCGGCAGCACCGACACCCTGCGCAACATCGAAAGCGCACGGGGCTCCGACTTCAACGACCTGCTGATCGGCGACGCCATGGCCAACCGGCTTGTCGGGCTCGCCGGCGACGACGAGCTCTTCGGCGGCGGCGGCGAAGACACGATCGAGGGCGGCGAAGGCGACGACTTTGTCAAGGGCGGCGGCGGCGCCGACACGATCGACGGCGGCGCAGGCGACGATTACATCTACGGCCAGAACGGCAGCGACGTGATCAACGGCGGCGCCGACAACGACACCATGATCGGCAACAACGGCGAAGACACCATGAATGGCGACGCTGGCAACGACTCGATCAAGGGCGGCTTCAACTGGGACACGATCGATGGCGGCTCCGGCGACGACACCGTCCTCGGCCAGAACGGCTACGACACCGTCTCGGGCGGCCTGGGCGATGACAGCGTGCTCGGCAACAACGGCCGCGACCGGCTCTACGGCAATGCCGGCGAAGACACCGTGCTCGGCGGCAGCGGCAACGACTTCATGCATGGCGGCCCCGACAACGACACGATGATGGGCGGCACCGGCCGCGACACCATCATCGGCGGTTTCGGCGACGACGTGCTGACCGGCGACAACGGCCCCGACCTCTTCGTCTTCAACCCCGATGTCGGCACCGGCGACGACACGATCACCGATTTCGAAGACGGGTTCGACACGATCCTGATCGCCGGCTCGACCGAGTTCTCCGACCTCTCGATAGACGAGATCGACGGCAACACCGTCGTCTCCTGGGAAGGCGGCTCGGTGACGCTCACCGACGTGACCGGCGTGATCGACGAGAACGATTTCACCTTCAGCTGACCGGACCCTCCGGACAGCACGGCCAAAGGCGCGCCCCGGCGCGCCTTTGGTTTTTCAACGGCCCAACCCAGATTTCCCCTTTCGCACGCCATTTCATCTCATTACGGTACGCTCATAGATTGCAATGCCATTTTGAAGGACGCATTTTAGACCATGCCCAAGACCAGTAATCCCGTCACCTTCGCAGACATCATCGGCAACGCCCTCGGCGAAGTCCTGACCGGCACCCCGAACGACGACCTCATCCGCGGCGAGGGCGGCAACGACACCCTCTATGGCGAAGGCGGCGAAGACCGCGTCTATGGCGGCATCGGCGATGACAGCATCAAGGGCGGCGCAGACGATGACGCGCTGCTCGGCGATGCCGGCAATGACACCCTCCTCGGCCAGAACGGCGATGACAGCCTCAAGGGCGGCGCCGATGACGACTGGCTCTACGGCAACAACGGCAACGACACCCTGCTCGGCCAGAACGGAGACGACACGCTCGACAGCAGCAACGGCAATGACAGCCTCTTCGGCAACAACGGCAACGACCGGCTCTACGGCGGCCCGGCCAACGACTGGCTCGACGGCGGCCATGGCGAGGATTGGCTCGAGGGCGGCAACGGGCATGACACGCTGCATGGCGGCACCAGCGACGACAGCCTCGGCGGCGGCTATCAGGACGACGAACTCTACGGCGGCAACGGCCACGACAGCCTCTCCGGCAACCTCGGCGCAGACACCCTTTATGGCGGGGATGGCGACGACATCCTGAACGGCGAGAGCTCCTATTGGTTCTTCCCCGAAGAGGGCGACGACCCCGAACCCTCCGGCATCGGCCAGAACGACCTGATCTATGGCGGCGCCGGCAACGACACGCTCTACGGGCTGTTCGGCGATGACGAGTTGCATGGCGGCACCGGCCACGACAGGCTCTCCGGTGACTATGGCGATGACAGCCTCTACGGCGACGACGGGCACGACCATCTGGACGGCGGGATAGGCGACGACAGCCTCGACGGCGGCCCCGGCAACGACACCCTCCGGGGCCGGTCCGGCGACGACACCCTTGATGGCGGGCTCGGCAACGACCTGCTGCGTTCCGGCGACACCATGAACGGCGGCAGCGGCAACGATACGATCGAAGGCGGCACCCTCGTGACCGGTGGCCCCGGTGCGGATATCTTCCAGACCTTCGGCCTCGATAGCTCCAACAACATGCTGGTCGTCACCGGCATCACGGTCACAGATTTTCAGAACGGCACCGACCTGATCCGCGTTTCTGTCCCCTACGAGGCGTTGACCGTCTCGCAGTCTGGCGGCAACACGATCATCAGCCACGACGGCGCCGAGATCATCACCCTTCTCGGCGAGACCGGCCCCATCGACGCAACCGATTTCGAAATCGACCTCGAGGGGGACGACGGCAGCGACACCCTCATCGGCGGCCCCAACGACGATATGCTCGTGGGCCTGAACGGCGACGATTTCCTCGCCGGCGGCGGCGGCAATGACAGCCTCAGGGGCGACGCCGGCAACGACACGCTCAACGGCGGCTCCGGCAATGACACCCTTCTCGGCGGCGTCGGCACCGACACACTCAACGGCGGCAATGGCAACGACCTGCTCGACGCGCACTCGGCCTTCGACACGCTCAACGGTGGCTTCGGCAACGACACCCTCATCGGCGGCGTGGGCAACGACACCTACACCGGCGGCCCCGGCGCGGATGTCTTCGCCTTCCGCACTATTGACTATGGCGACGACACGATCACCGATTTCGATAACGGCACCGACCTGATCCGCCTCGGAAGCAGCTATCGGCCGGTCGCTTTCGAAGACCTCACGATCGACCAGACGGGCGGCGACACCGTCATCACCTGGGACGCCGCCGATATCACCATCACGCTCGAAGGCGAAACCGGAGTCATCGACGAAAACGACTTCATCCTCTTCTGACACGTCCCGCGTCCCGCTTGATCTCCGCCCGCGCCGGGGGTAGTCCACCTCAACCCCCGGCCCGATCCCCACGCGAGACACATCATGATCCCCAGCAGCTACCCCCCGAAAGACGAAATCGCCCGCCTCACCGCGCGGATGCTGCTCGAGATCGAGGCGGTGCATTTCAACGCCGACGAGCCCTTCACGCTTGCCTCCGGCCTGCCTTCGCCCACCTATATCGACTGCCGCAAGCTCATCTCCTTCCCGCGCATCCGCGCGACGCTGATGGATTTCCTCACCGTCACCGTGATGCGCGACGCCGGCTTCGAGGCCTTCGACAACATCGCCGGCGGCGAGACCGCGGGCATCCCCTTCGCCGCCCTCGTCGCCGAACGTATGGCCCTGCCCATGACCTATGTCCGCAAGAAGCCCAAGGGCTACGGCCGCAACGCGCGAATCGAGGGTGCCATGTCCGAGGGCCAGCGCGTCCTCCTCGTCGAAGACCTCACCACCGACGGCGGATCGAAGCTTTCCTTCGTCGACGCCATCCGCGAAACCGGCGCCACCTGTGCCCATACCGGCGTCATCTTCTACTACGGCATCTTCCCCGAAACCGTGAAAACCTTGGGCGATCACGGGGTTAACCTGCACTACCTCTGCACCTGGTGGGACGTGCTCGCCGAGGCCCGCGAACAGGGCGCCTTTTCCAAAGCCACCCTCGACGGCGTCGAGCGTTTCCTCAACGATCCCCGCGCCTGGCAGGAGGCCCGCAAATAAAATCCTTGCCCCTCGCGGGACTCACGCAAGCGGTTGGGATGCATAGGCATTTTCCCGCCCCGGTGTGACCTGTCAGCCACGCCTTACACCCCAACATCTTGACAGGTGCACCCGCCCGACCTCAAGATATACCCGGAAATCGTTATCCACACGCTTTTCCACAAAAACATACAAGTTGCGCGGCCTCAGGTAACGTTTGTATGACAGCACCCTACAGGTACATGGGGGACATGATGAGCAATGTCGCAAGCTTCAACGCCACCGGCGCTGAAGCCACGGAAACCGAGTCTCTACCGCACTCGATCGAGGCCGAGCAGCAGCTTCTGGGCGCGATCCTGACGAACAACGATGTCTATGACCGGGTCGCCAGCATCATCGGCCCGCACCATTTTCACGAGCCCGTCCACGCCCGCATCTACGAAACCGCCGCCGCCCGCATCGGCAAGGGCAACCTCGCCTCGCCGGTCACGCTCAAGACCTTCCTCGAAGACGATGAAGGCCTCGCCGAGCTGGGCGGCCCCGCCTATCTCGTGCGCCTCGCCGGCGCCGCGATCTCCTCCTTCGCGGCCCGCGACTACGCCCAGATGATCTACGACATGGCGATCCGGCGCGAGCTCATCGAGCTCGGCCACGACATCGCCGGCCGCGCCGCCAAGGCCGACGTCCAGGTCGAACCCCGCGACCAGATCGTCGAGGCCGAACAGAAGCTCTACGCCCTCTCCGAACAGGGCCAGGCCGAACGCGGCTTCCAGAGCTTCCTCAGCGCCGTCAAGGATGCCGTCAGCGTCGCCAACGCCGCCTACCAGCGCGAAGGCGGCCTCGCCGGCATCTCCACCGGCCTCATCGACATGGACCGCAAGCTGGGCGGCCTTCACAAGTCCGACCTCCTGATCCTCGCCGGCCGCCCCTCGATGGGGAAAACCTCGCTCGCCACCAACATCGCCTTCAACATCGCCAAGGCCTACAAGCGCGGCACCCGCAACGACGGCACCGAAGGCGCGATCGAAGGCGGCGTCGTCGGCTTCTACTCGCTCGAGATGAGCGCCGAACAGCTCGCCGCCCGTGTCCTCTCCGAGGCCTCCGAAATCCCGTCCGAGCAGATCCGCAAGGGCGACATGACCGAGGGCGAGTTCCGCAAGTTCGTCGAGGCCGCCAAGACGCTCGAAACCTGCCCGCTCTATATCGACGACACGCCCGCCCTGCCGATCTCGCAATTGGCCGCCCGCGCCCGCCGCCTCAAGCGCACCCACGGGCTCGACGTGCTGATCATCGACTACCTGCAGCTCGTCCGCCCCTCCTCGGCCAAGGACAGCCGGGTGAACGAGGTCTCCGAGATCACCCAGGGCCTGAAGGCCATCGCCAAGGAGCTCGACATCCCCGTCATCGCCCTCTCGCAGCTCTCGCGCCAGGTCGAAAGCCGCGACGACAAGCGCCCGCAGCTCTCCGACCTCCGCGAATCCGGCTCGATCGAACAGGACGCCGACGTCGTGATGTTCGTCTACCGCGAGGAATACTACGTCGAGCGCGAGAAACCCTCCGAGGACCGGCTCGAGGAAATGGCCGCCTGGCAGGAACGCATGGAACGCCTCCACGGCAAGGCCGAGGTCGTCATCGGCAAACAGCGCCACGGCCCCATCGGCACGGTCGAGCTCTCCTTCGAGGGCCAGTTCACCCGCTTCGGCAACCTCGTCAAACCCTGGCAACAGGGCAACGACGCGGAGTTCTGAGAAACCGGTTTTCGTGCTATGCTCCCCCTGACCGCAGGGGGACAGCATCATGGCCAAGGACAACGAACCCGACAGCGCCGCCGACATCCGCGCCAAGCACGCCCGCATGATCAAGGTGTTCGAAAGCCGCCCCGACGCGGCCTTCAGCAGCAAGGCCGCCCAGGCCACGGTGGGCGCCGGCCTGCGCTGCGACTTCACGCAAGGCGACGAAACGGCGGTCATGGACATGCCCGAGATCATGGGCGGCACCAATACCGGCCCCACCCCCGGCTTCTACGCCCGCGCCGGCATCGCCGGCTGCCTCGGCATCGGCATCAAGATGACCGCCATCAACCAAGGGCTCGACCTCGCCGCCATCGACATCGCCATCGAAACCGACTTCGACGACGCGGCGATGTTCGGCCTCGGCCCCAACACCGCCGCGCCCCTGGAAACCCGCCTCGCCATCACCCTCACCTCCGACGAACCCGAAGACGCCCTGCGCGCCCTCGTCGACACCGCCATGAACCGCGACCCGTGGTTCCTCGCCCTGCGCGACGCGCAAAAGGTCGTCACCGACCTCACCCTCACACGCTGATGGACGCCCGCCTGCAACTCCGCGTGCAGCGCTACGGATGGGATGCCGCCGCCACACACTACGAAGACAGCTGGCGCGGCAATCTCGAAGCCGTCCAGCAGCACATGCTCGCCATGGCCGACCTCGCCCCGGGCCAGCAGGTGCTGGAAACCGCCGCCGGCACCGGCCTCGTCACCTTCCCCGCCGCCCGCGCCATCGCCCCCGGCGGCCATGTCACCGCCACCGACCTCTCCGGCGAAATGGTCACCCGCGGCACCACCCAGGCCGCCTGGCTGGGCATCCCCAACGTCAGTTTCGAGCGCCAGAACGCCGAGGCGCTCACCTTCCCCGATGCCAGCTTCGACCGCGCCCTCTGCGCGCTGGGCCTGATGTACATGCCCGACCCCGACGCGGCCCTTGCGGAAATGAAACGCACCCTCCGCCCCGGTGGCCGCGCGGCCCTCGCGGTCTGGGGCGAGCGCCGAAACTGCGGCTGGTCCGCCATCTTCCCCATCACCGACGCCCGCGTGCAATCCGAGGTGTGCCCCATGTTCTTCGGCCTCGGCGCCCCCGGCGCCCTCCGCGCCGCAACCGAAGGCGCCGGCTTTACCGGCTATGGCGAGGCCCGCCTCTCCACCACCCTGCACTTTGCCTCCGATACCGACCTCCTCGCCGCGGTGATCGACGGCGGCCCCGTCGCCATGGCCGCCAAGCGCTTCGACCCCGACACCCGCTCCGACGTCGAAACCGAATTCCTCGCCTCCGTTGCCAGCCACAAAACCGGCGAAGCCTACGCAATCCCCGGCGAATTCGTCATCGCCACCGCCACCGCCTGACCCCCGCAGGCTTGCCAGCCCGGCCCGCATGTTCCAGTCTGACAAAAGGGCGACGGGCGGGGCACGGGCAGCATGAGCACATTCGAAAAGATCGCCGAGGGCAGCAGCGATATCTGCGTGGGGGCCCTGGCCCTTCTCTGGGGCGACCCATCGGGCACCGCCACTGTCGCGGCCGGGCTCGCGGGGCTGGGCATCCTGGGGCTGAGCCTGCGGCGAGGCTGCGCCGAAACCGCCGGCCGCACCGCCGCCGCCCGCACCATTGCCGCCCTGAAAGCCTCGCCTGAGTTTGCCGATGCCGACCTCACCCGCGCCGGGGCCCTGCTGGCCGACCGGCCCAGCCACGCCACGCTCACCCCGCACACCCTCGTCGAGGCCGCCAAGGCCGAAACCGACAGCGCCCGCACCGAAGCGCTGGCCGAGGCGCTCTACGCCCGGATCCCCTTCGACGGCGACGACGCGCGCACTAAGCGCCTGCTCCGGCTGGCCCTGCAATCGGCAATGCGCGCCTGCTACGACAACCCCGAGCTTCAGACCCGCATCACCCGCGAAGTGCTGATCGACACCGCCCGCCAGACGGACGGTGCTGTGGAAATCCTCGAACGGGTCGAGGAAAAGACCGACGAGGTGCTGCGCCGCCTGGGCGGGATCGAGACCGTCCTCGCCACCCTCGAGGCCCAGTCGGCCGGCGATCTGCAACTCATCGCCGGCGCCTTCGGCGCGACCGAAGCCATGAGCAAGCCGGCGCTGGTGGAATTCCTGACCAAGAAAGGCACGGAATACCGCGCCCTCCGGCAGGAGATCGACGCCATCGAGGACGGCTACAAACGCCTCTCCAACCTCAAGACGGCGGCGCGCGAGGCAATCGCCGCCATGCGGCTGGACGAGGTCGAGGAGATCCTCTCGCGCGTGCAGGAAGTGGAACTGGAGGAAGCCGCCAAAACCTCCGAACTCCGCGCCGAAAACGCCCTCCTCCGCGGCCGCACCGACCAGGCCTACCGCATCCTCTCCGCCGCCGCCGACAGCTTCGCGGCAGTGGCCCCGTGGGAACCGGCCCGGCGGCGGTTCGAGTTTGCGATCTCCCTGCGGACCCACGGGCTGCGCTATGGCGGCCCCGGACTGGCCCGGGCCATCGACATGCTGCGCGCCATAGGGCTGGAGGAGTTGCGCTCGGCCGACCCGGTACTCTGGGGCAAAGTGCAGAATAATCTTGCGCTCGTCCTGGGCGACCATGGTAGCCGGACCGGCGGGCCGGAGGGCGCCGCGCTCCTGTCCGAGGCCATCACCGCCGCTCGCGCCGCGCTGACGGTCCGCATCCGCGAGGACCATCCGATGCACTGGGCCGTGACGCAGATGAACCTCGCCATCGCGCTGGCCGTCAAGGGCAAGCGCTCCGACCCGTCCGAGGGGGCGGACCTGCTCGCCCGGGCCGCGACGGCCTGCCGCGCGGCACTCGAGGTCTTCACCCGGCAGGCCCATCCTGTCGACTGGGCCGGGGCTCAGAACAACCTCGCCATCACGCTGAAGGAACAGGGGCTTCTCACAGGCGGGCCCGTCGGCACCCGGCTTCTGTCCGAAGCCGCCACCGCTTACCGTGCGGTGCTTGAGGTCTATACCCGTGCTGATCACCCGATGGGCTGGGCCGTGACCCAGAATAACCTCGCCGTTACACTCAAGGAACAAGGCGGCCGCACCAAGGGCGAGGCAGGGGCCGACCTGCTAGGCCGGGCTGTCGCGGCCTGCCACGCGGCGCTGGAGGTCCGCAAACGCGAACCCTATCCCGTGCAATGGGCCATCACCCGCGAGACCATGGCCCAAACCGAAGAAGCCCTCGCCGGTCACGACACCACCACCGACCAAGTTCCCCATCTGCGCGCCGCGCTGGAGCATGTCGAGGCAGCGCTCGAGGTCTTCGACCCCGATCACATGCCCTTCGACCATAGCGAAGCCACCGCCCTGCGCGACCGCATCCGCGCCCGTCTCGCCCCCTGAGCCCGCCTTTCCGCTTGACCCCTCCGCCCAGACTGTCAAAACCCGTCCCATGGGTACCGGAAAACTGACAATCGATCTCGGTGCGATCCGCACCAACTGGCGCAACCTCGCGGCGATGAACTCGGGCGAAACCTCTGCCGTGGTCAAGGCCGACGGCTACGGCCTCGGCGCCGGCAAGGTGGCGCGCGCCCTGCAAAAGGAAGGCGCCCGCACCTTCTTCGTCGCCATGGCCGAGGAAGGCGCAGCCCTGCGCCAGGAACTGGGGCCAGACCCCGTCATCAACGTGTTTTCCGGCCACATGCCGGGCGATGCCGACATGATTCACGACACCGGCCTCGTGCCGATGATCAACTCCATCGACCAGCTCATCCGCCATGTCGAGGCGCTGCCGGGCCACCCGTTCGGCATCCAGCTCGATTCGGGCATGAACCGGCTGGGGATGGAGCCCGCCGAATGGGGCGCCGTGGCCCAGGTCGCGCTCGAACAGCGCCCCACCCTCCTGATGAGCCACCTCGCCTGCGCCGACGAGCCCGACCACCCGATGAACGCGCAGCAGCTCAAGACCTTCACCGAGCTCACCGACGGGCTCGGCGTGCCCCGGTCGCTGGCCAATACCGGCGGCGTGCTCCTCGGCCCCGACTACCATTTCGAGATGACCCGCCCCGGCATCGGCGCCTATGGCGGCCTGCCCTATATCGACGCGGCCCCCGTGGTCACGCTCGACATCCCCGTCATCCAGTGCCGCAACCTCGTGAAGGGCGAAACCGTGGGCTATGCCAACAGCTTCACAGCCGAGCGTGAAACCCGCATCGCCACCGTCTCGGCGGGCTACGCCGACGGCATCCTGCGCGCCCTCGGGCCCAAAACCCACCTCTACGCGGGCGACACGCCCTGCCCGATCGCCGGCCGCATCTCGATGGACCTGATCGGCGTCGACATCACCGACCTGCCCTCCGGCTCCGACCCGGCCACGCTCGAGCTCATGGGCCGGCACCAGTCGATCGACACGCTCGCCGACAATGCCGACACCATCGGCTACGAGATCCTCACCTCCCTCGGCCCCCGCTATTCCCGACGGTATATCGGCGGATGAGCTGGATCACCGCCTTCCTGGCCGCCATCGGCCGCGCGGTGATGGGCGGGCTCGCACTGATCGGCCGGCTGGCGATCTATGGCGGCCAGACGCTCTCCCACGTCGTCCGCCCGCCGATCTACCTCAAGGAAATCCTGCAAAGCCTGCTGAACGTCGGCTATTTCAGCCTCCCCGTCGTCGGCCTCACCGCCATCTTCACCGGCGGCGCGCTGGCCCTGCAAATCTACTCCGGCGGCTCCCGCTTCAATGCCGAGGCCGTGGTGCCCCAGATCGTCGCCATCGGCATGGTCCGCGAGTTGGGCCCCGTCCTCGTGGGCCTGATGGTCGCGGCCCGCGTCACCTCCTCCATCGCCGCCGAAATCGCCACCATGAAGGTGACCGAGCAGATCGACGCGCTCGTCACCCTCTCGACCCACCCGATGAAATACCTCACCGTGCCCCGCGTGCTGGCCGGCCTCATCATGGTGCCGGTGCTGGTGGGCGTGGGCGACATCATCGGCATCCTCGGCGGCTATGTCGTGGGCGTCAAAAGCCTGGGCTTCAACGCCTCCGCCTACCTCCAGAACACCTTCGACTTCATCGAAACCCGCGATGTCGTCTCCTCGCTGGTCAAGGGCGCCGCCTTCGGCTTCATCGCCACTTTGCTCGGCTGCTACTACGGCATGAACACCGGCCGCGGCGCGCAAGGCGTCGGCCGCGCCACCAAATCCGCGGTGGAAGCCGCCGCCGTCCTGATCCTCGCCGCCAACTTCCTCCTCACCAGCATCTTCTTCACGATATGATAGAGCTCAAGGACGTCCATAAAGCCTTCGGCAGCAACCGCGTCCTGCGCGGCGTCAACCTGACGATTCCCTCCGCCACCTCGATGGTCATCATCGGCGGCTCGGGCACCGGCAAGTCGGTCGCGCTGAAATGCGTGCTGGGGCTGGTCCGGCCCGACAGCGGCCTCATCACGCTCGACGGCAAGGACGTCACCAAGGGCGACCGCGACGCCTTCCTCGCCCGCTTCGGCATGCTCTTCCAGGGCGGCGCGCTCTTCGACTCGCTCCCGGTCTGGCAGAACGTCGCCTTCCGCCTCCTGCGCGGCTCGCTCAAACGGCCCAAGGCCGAGGCCCGCGAAATCGCCATCGAGAAACTCCGCCGCGTCGGCCTCAAACCCGAACAGGCCGATCTCTTCCCGGCCGAGCTTTCGGGCGGCATGCAGAAACGTGTCGGCCTCGCCCGCGCCATCGCCGCCGAGCCCGAGATCATCTTTTTCGACGAGCCCACCACCGGGCTCGACCCGATCATGGCCGGCGTCATCAACGACCTCATCCGCGAGATCGTCACCGAAATGGGCGCCACCGCCATGACCATCACCCACGACATGACCTCCGTCCGCGCCATCGCCGACAACGTCGCCATGCTCCATGACGGCGTGATCCAGTGGACGGGACCCGTGTCCGAGATGGACACTTCCGGCGACCCCTACCTCGCCCAGTTCATCACCGGCAGCCCCGAAGGCCCGATCGAAGCGGTGCGGTGACGTAGGGTGGGTGCCAACCCACCACGCCCTGCTCCTTCAAACCCGGCCACGGATGATCATGGCACACGCCCGAATAGCGCCGTAGGCGCCGGGCGAGCGCCGGTCCGTCCCGACGGGCAGGCGCTTTGGCGATGTTGCACAACGTTCTTGGGGAAGATGTATTTGGCACCATAAAGCTTAAGCCAAAACTGTTGCAGCGCCTCCCCACGGCCCGGCGCTCGCCCGTCGCCCCAAACCGCCAGCTTCGCCTAATCACACCCGTCCCGGTTACAAGCCGAGTCTCCACACAAAAAACCATCCCGCAACCCTCCCCCTCAAAAACTCACCAAACCCTACCCACACCGCACGCCCCGTTAACCCCGCCGACCACCGCGAAAAACACCGACGCAATACCGACGTTATACCGACGCGATACCGACCCGCCCTTTCCCCGCAAAACAACGCCGTTAACCCCGATTCGCCCAAAACGCGGCGCCACACCGCTTGCCGCCCCCGTCCGCACCGTTTACCTCTGCCTAACCTTTCACACATCCGACGCCATGCTCCGCTACGCCAACCTCGCCCTCCTCGTCCTCTTCCCCGTCTCGTGGTTCGCCCCGATGATGCGCGCCGGCATGCTGCCGCTCTTCGGGCTGTCGGAAATCTCCGTCATCTCGGGCCTTCAATCCCTCTGGCAATCCGACGTCATCCTGGCCCTCATCGTCACGATCTTCGCCCTCTTCGCCCCCTATCTCAAAACCCTCGGCCTCGCGCTGGTGCACTTCCACCTGCTCGACCGCGCCGTGCTCCCGGCCCTGCATATCCTGGGCAAACTCGCCATGGCCGACATCTTCCTCATCGCCCTCTACATCACCATCCTGAAGGGCATCGGCATCGGCCGGATCGAAACCGCCTGGGGCCTCTACCTCTTCACCGCCTGCATCCTCGCCTCCCTCGCCCTCTCGATCCTCACGGCCCGCGAGGCGCGCCTGCAAGGGCGCGACGAGCCGCTTGCCACCGACCCAAACAGCAGGCACTAACACCCCCATGGCCAAACAAGCCTCCTTCACCTGCACCGCCTGCGGCGCCGTCCACTCCAAGTGGTCCGGGCGCTGCGACGCGTGCGGCGAATGGAACACCATCATCGAGGAAGCCCCCCTCTCCGCCGGCCCCGGCAAGAAGGCCTTGGGCGCCAAACGCGGCGCCGCCATCGCCCTCACCGACCTCGCCACCAAGGAGACGCCGCCGCCCCGCTCCGGCTCCGGCATCGCCGAGCTCGACCGCGTTCTCGGCGGCGGTCTCGTGCCCGCCTCGGCCACGCTGGTGGGCGGCGATCCGGGCATCGGCAAATCCACCCTGCTCCTCCAGGCCGCGGCCCGCTTCGCCGAGAAG
The DNA here is from genome assembly GCF_008728195.1 of Roseovarius indicus. Classification (NCBI taxonomy): domain Bacteria; kingdom Pseudomonadati; phylum Pseudomonadota; class Alphaproteobacteria; order Rhodobacterales; family Roseobacteraceae; genus Roseovarius; species Roseovarius indicus. Next base: position 2,545,636 of record NZ_CP031598.1, on the reverse strand, counting down.
GGCCTGAAAACGCTCTATATTTCCGGCGAAGAGGCCACCGCCCAGATCCGCATGCGCGCCGCCCGCCTCGGCCTCACCGAGGCACCGGTCAAGCTCGCCACCGCCACCTCCCTGCGCGACATCCTCACCACTCTGGACTCCGAGGCCCCCGGCCTCGTCATCATCGACTCGATCCAGACCATGTGGGTCGACACCGTCGACAGCGCCCCCGGCTCCGTCGCCCAGGTCCGCGCCGCCGCCCACGAACTCACCACCTTCGCAAAGCGCAAGGGCTGCTCGGTCATCCTCGTGGGCCACGTCACCAAGGAAGGCCAGATCGCCGGCCCCCGCGTCGTCGAGCACATGGTCGACACGGTCCTGTATTTCGAAGGCGAGCGCGGGCATCAGTTCCGCATCCTCCGCTCGGTCAAGAACCGCTTCGGTCCCGCCGACGAGATCGGCGTCTTCGAGATGACCGGCCGCGGCCTCGAAGAGGTTTCCAACCCCTCCGAGCTCTTCCTCTCCGGCCGCGGCACCCCCTCGCCGGGCTCCGTCGTCTTCGCCGGCATCGAGGGCACCCGCCCCCTCCTCGTCGAGCTGCAAGCCCTCGTCGCCCCCACCACCACGGCCCAGCCCCGCCGCGCCGTCGTCGGCTGGGACAGCGCCCGCCTCGCCATGATCCTCGCCGTGCTCGAGGCCCGCTGCGGCATCCCCTTCGCCGGGCTCGACGTCTACCTCAACGTCGCCGGCGGCATAAAGATCTCCGAACCCGCCGCCGACCTCGCCGTCGCCTCGGCCCTCCTCAGCGCCCGCGAAGACATCGCCCTCCCGCCTGAAGCGGCGGTTTTCGGGGAAATATCCCTGTCCGGCGCGCTCCGCCCGGTGTCGCAGACGGAAAACAGGTTGAAAGAGGCGCAAAAACTTGGTTTCACGTCCGCGATCGTGCCGGCCGGCGGCAAGCCGGGCGGAGCGGGTGGCATGCGCCTTGACGAATACGGCGATCTGACCGCTTTCGTCGGCGACATTTTCGGCGCAGGTTAAGCGCGACAAAGGGACAGGAAGAGCGTATGGAAGGCTTCACCATCATCGACGGCGTCGTGGCGCTCGTCATCGTGCTGTCGGCCCTGCTGGCCTATTCCCGCGGCCTCGTCCGCGAGGCGCTGGCCATCGCCGGCTGGGTCGCGGCCGGCATCCTCGCCTTCATCTTCGCGCCCCAGATCGAACCGCTGGTCAAGGAAATCCCGGTGGTGGGCGACTTCATCGCCGACAGCTGCGAGCTTTCGATGATCGCGGCCTTCACCGCCATCTTCGCCATAGCGCTCATCGCCGCCTCGCTGATCACGCCGCTCTTCTCGTCGCTGGTCCAGCGCTCGGCCCTGGGCGGCATCGACCAGGCGCTCGGCTTCCTCTTCGGCGTCGCCCGCGGCGTGCTGCTCGTGGCCATCGCCTATTTCGTCTACGAGACGATCATCACCAGCCAGGATATCGAGATCATCGACGACAGCCGCTCGGCCCGCGTCTTCGCCCGCCTGACCGACAATGTCGAAGACCGCGACCCCGAAGCCGCGCTCGGCTGGATCACCCGCCAATACGAGGAACTGGTGGGCGCGTGCGAGCCCTCGTAAGCGCCACCCGGCCCCGGCACAGCACCGGGGCCACACCCTTACCTTCCGTAAGATCACTTTCATGATAGTTTCGTGACATCGGCTGGATGTCGCCCTATGTAGGGCGTGACTGGCATACCGTGAGATTCGGAGCTGCCCCTTGCCCAAGCAAATGCCCCCCGCCCATCCCTTCGACGACGACAAACTGCGCGAGGAATGCGGTATTTTCGGTGTCATCGGCGTTGCCGATGCCGCCAACTTCGTGGCCCTCGGCCTTCACGCCCTGCAGCACCGCGGGCAGGAGGCCGGCGGCATCGTCAGCCATGACGCCGAGCAGGGGTTCAACTCTGCCCGCCGCTTCGGCTACGTGCGCGACAACTTCACCCGCCAATCGCTGATGGAAACCCTGCCGGGGCCGCTCTCGATCGGCCACGTGCGCTATTCCACCGCCGGGGGTAAGGCCCCCGTCATCCGCGACGTGCAGCCCTTCTTCGGCGAGTTTGCCATGGGCGGCGCGGCCATCGCGCATAACGGCAACATCACCAATGCCGACGCGCTCCGCCGCGAGCTGATCGAGCGTGGCTCGATCTTCCAGTCCAACTCCGACAGCGAATGCATCATCCACCTGATGGCCCGCTCGCTTCAGCGCAACATCCCCGAACGGATGGAAGACGCGCTGCGCCGGGTCGAAGGGGCGTTCTCGGTCGTGGCCATGACCCGCACCAAGCTGATCGGCGTCCGCGACCCGCTGGGCGTGCGCCCGTTGGTGCTGGGACAGGTCGGCGATGGCTGGGTGCTGTCGTCGGAAACCTGCGCGCTCGACATCATCGGCGCGCGTTTCGTGCGCGAGATCGAGCCGGGCGAGATGGTCGTCATCACCAATGACGGCGTCGAAAGCCACCGGCCTTTCCGCCCGGCCAAGTCGCGCTTCTGCATCTTCGAGCACGTCTATTTCTCGCGCCCCGACAGCATCATCGGCGGCCGTTCGGTCTATGAAACCCGCAGCCAGATCGGCATCGAACTGGCCCGCGAGGCCCCCGTCGACGCCGACCTCGTCTGCCCGGTCCCCGACAGCGGCACGCCCGCGGCCATCGGTTTCAGCCAGGAATCCGGCATCCCCTACGCCATGGGCATCGTCCGGAACCAGTACATGGGCCGTACCTTCATCGAGCCCACCGAGCAGATCCGCAACATGGGCGTCCGGCTCAAGCTGAACGTCAACCGGGCCCTGATCGAGGGCAAGCGCGTCATCCTCGTCGATGACAGCGTCGTGCGCGGCACCACCTCGCGCAAGATCAAGGAAATGATCCTCGACGCCGGCGCCAAGGAGGTGCATTTCCGCATCGCCAGCCCCCCCACGGCCTGGCCCTGCTTCTACGGGGTCGACACGCCCCAGCGCGACAAGCTGCTGGCGGCCACCATGTCGGAAGACGAGATGCGCGAACATCTCGCGGTCGACAGCCTGAAGTTCATCTCGCTCGACGGGCTCTACCGCGCGGTCGGCGAGGCCTCGGGCCGTGATGCGAAATGCCCGCAATATTGCGATGCCTGCTTCTCGGGCGACTACCCGGTCGAACCCTCCGACCAGATCGAGAAGGGCTTCCAGCTCAAGGCGGCGGAGTAACCCGCCGCCCTTTCCCGGGCGCAGCAAGCAGCTTTCCGCGCACAGCGCTCCACGGGCCTTTTACCGGGGCGCGAACTCCCCTACACCCCCCGCCTCGGCGCGCCTCTGGCGCGCCGTTTCGCATCCACGGACCCGATTCTATGGCACAAGACACCGACACCACACCGCCCGCCCTGAAAGCCGCCTTCGAGGCGACAGACCTGAACGTCCTGCCCCTCGACAAGGCCGTGCTGCTGGGCACCTTCGTCCGCGGCGACGGCTCCGCAGCGCTGGTGCGGACCGCCTCGGGCGACATTCGCAAGCTCGCCCGCGGCGACCACCTCGGCTACGCGGTCGTCACCGCCATCGAAACCGGTGCGCTGCACCTCGCCCAGGGCGGCATGGCCCGCAAGCTCACCATGCCCCCGATCCAGCCCGGCACACCCGCCCGCGTCCGCCCCCATGCCCGGCCGGAAGACAAGACCGAGTGACGCTTGACGCCGGGCCAGCCCCGGCCCATCCTGCCGCGCCATGACTGACACACCCGTCCGCTACCGCCCGCATCATTTCCTGTGCTCGCTGGGGTTCCAGGGCAAGGGCTATTCCGACGGATTCGTCGCCAACATGAGCGATATCATCGACGGCCGCCTGCGCGCGCCGGGCGGCGATGACATCGAGATCGAGGTCGTGGGCGCCGCCGACGATATCTGCGGCCCCTGCCCCAAGCGCCGCGGCCAGCTATGCGAAAGCCAGGCCAAGATCACCACGCTCGACACCCGCCACGCCCGCGCCCTCGGCCTCTTCACCGGCACCCGCCTCACCTGGGGCGAGGCCAAGCGCCGCATCGTCAAGCGCGTGCCCCCGGGCGCCCTCGCCTCGCTCTGCGCGGGCTGCCAGTGGCTCGAGCTGGGACTGTGCGAAAGGGCCTTGAGCGATCTGCACGCCGAAGCCGCGGATTGAGTATTTTCAGAACAATGAAACGCAAAACGCCGCCCCAAACCGGGACGGCGCTCTGAAAGTCATATGGAATGAGGCTCAGCCTTTGCGGGCCTGCGCCGCCTTCCAGCCAGCGGTCACGACCATCGCGGCGATGACCGACTTGACCACGTCACCCAGCAGGAAGGGCGCGACCCAGCCGCTCCACAACGCGCCGGCCGAGGTGCCGACCCACTTGCCGCCGATCCCGGCCAGCTCGGCCACGGCCATCGGCCATGCGACGCCCGGAATGTACAGCACGGCGGAGGCGACCAGCGCCACGACGGCGGTCGACACCACGCCACGGGTCAGCCCGCGATCTGCGGCCAGCCCGGCAACCCATGCCATCAGCACGAAGCCGAACAGGAAGCCGGCGGTCGGCCCGATCAGCGCCGGCGCCGAGGCACCGTTGGCAAAAACCGGCAGGCCCATCGCACCCTCGGCCAGGTAGGCCGCGAGCGTCACGGCCCCCAGCCGCGCACCGAAGGTCAGGCCCACGATCAGGATCGCCAGCGTCTGCAGCGTCAGCGGCACGGGGAAGAACGGAATGCTCACCTGCGCGGCCAGCGCGATGAACATCGTCCCGCCCAGCACCAGGGCGGCCTGTTTCAGAAGGGAGTCTTGGCCAATGACGGCCCCGGCCAGAGTGGTATCGCGCATGATCGTCCTCGCATCCTTTGCTTTAAAAACCTGTGCGACTTTTTCGCCTTTGCAGGGGGGAAGTCAAGCAATTGCACTTGAATTTACCAACCGGCAGTGGGACATCCCCAGCCCATGAGCGACATGTCATCCCCGAAAATCGCGCTGGTCACCGGCGCCTCCCGCGGTCTCGGCGCCGCCATCGCCGAGGCGCTGGCACCCGAGTACCATATCGTCGCCGTGGCCCGCACCACCGGCGCCCTGGAAGAGCTCGACGACCGCATCAAGGAAAAGCGCGGCCAGGCCACGCTTGCGCCGATGGACATCACCAACGCCGATGCCATGGCCCAGCTCTGCCGCTCGATCTACGACCGCTGGGGCAAGATCGATCTCTGGGCCCATTGCGCCATTCACGCGGCGCCCCTGACCCCCGCCAACCACCTCGACCCCAAGGACTGGGACAAATCCGTCGCCGTCAACGTCACCGCCACCGGCCGGCTCATCCCCTTCCTCGCGCCGCTGCTGGGCGAAACCGGCACCGCGCTCTTCTTCGACGACCCCCATGCCGGCGACAAGTTCTTCGCGGCCTACGGCGCCACCAAGGCCGCCCAGACGGCGCTCGCCCGCAGCTGGCAGGCGGAAACCGCCAAGATCGGCCCGCATGTCCACGTGCTCGAACCCAACCCCATGCCCACCGCCACCCGCGCCCGATTCTTCCCCGGCGAAGACCGCGCGGCGCTCACGACCACGGCAAAAGAGGCACAGCGCCTGCTCGGAATGCTCTGACAGCCCGAGCCGCCCCCACCCCGCTTGCCCCGGCGGATTACCGCCGCTACACAAGGCGGACAGGCATCCCGGAGGCAAACGACGTGCGCATTCTCATCACCAATGACGACGGCATCAACGCCCCCGGCCTCGCCGTTCTGGAAGAGATCGCCACCGAGCTTGCCGGGCCCGGCGGTGAGGTCTGGACAGTCGCGCCCGCCTTCGAGCAATCGGGCGTCGGCCACTGCATTTCCTACACCCAGCCGATGATGGTCAGCCAGATGGCCGAGCGCCGCTTCGCCACGCAAGGCTCGCCCGCCGACTGCGTGCTGGCCGCCGTGCACGACATCATGCCCGAGCGCCCCGATCTCGTCCTCTCCGGCGTCAACCGCGGCAACAACGCGGCCGAGAACGCGCTCTATTCCGGCACGTTGGGCGGCGCCATGGAAGCGGCGCTCCAGGGCCTGCCGGCCGTGGCGCTCAGCCAGTATTACGGGCCGGAGAACCGCGACCTCGACGACCAGTTCGAATCCGCCCGTGGCCACGGGCTCGACACCCTCCGCCGGCTGCTCGACAAGGGCGTCTGGACGAAGGACGATTACGGCATCTTCTACAACATCAACTTCCCGCCCGTGCCCTCGGACGCGGTGAAAGGCACCCGCGCCGCCCCGCAAGGCTTCCGCCGCGACATGGGCTTCGGCGTCCAGCCCGCCCAGTCGCCCTCGGGCCGCCGTTTCCTCTGGGTCACCGGCGCACCACAGCAACAGCCCACCTCCGAAGGCACCGATGCAGACTGGAACCTGAAGGGTTATATCTCGGTCACGCCGATGCGCGCCGACCTGACGGCGCATGACGCGCTGGAGGCGCTGAAAGCGATCGAATGACCGACGATTCCCCCGATATCGCCGAGCGCAAGATGCAGTTCCTGTTCGCCCTGCGCTCGCGCGGGGTGACCGACCGGCGCGTGCTGCATGCCATGGAAAAGGTCGATCGCGGCCTCTTCGTGCGCGGCCACTTCGCGGCCCGCGCCTATGAAGACATGCCGCTGCCCATCGCCTGTGGCCAGACCATTTCGCAACCCTCCGTCGTGGGGCTGATGACGCAGGCCCTCAAGGTGTCGAACCGCGACAAGGTGCTCGAGGTCGGCTGCGGCTCGGGCTACCAGGCGGCCATCCTCAGCCAGCTGGCGCGCCGGGTCTACACCGTCGACCGCCACAAGCGGCTCGTGGTCGAGGCGACGGATGTCTTCCGCAAACTCGACCTCACCAATATCACCGCCGTCACCTCCGACGGAAGCTTCGGCCTGCCCGACCAGGCGCCGTTCGATCGCATCCTCGTGACTGCCGCTGCGGAAGACCCGCCCGGGCCGCTCTTGGCCCAGTTGAAAATCGGGGGTATCATGGTATTGCCGGTGGGGCAGTCAGATGCCGTGCAAAGCCTGATCCGCGTGACGCGCACGGAAGACGGCTTCGAGTATGACGAGATGCTCCCGGTACGTTTCGTTCCGCTGGTCGAAGGCCTCGGGCGGGACAGCGGATAAGGGTAGGACAGGACAACCTGATTGAAGACCCCGGGCCACACGGGGCAAAGAACGAGATGAGGAGCTTATCGAGATGCGTTTTCCCCTTCGCCCGGCCGTATTGATGGCCTCAGCCGCGCTCGCGGGCCTGTCGGCCTGCGGCGACTCGGGGCTCGACTTCGACATGCGCGGCGCCTTCGGCAACGCCCCCAGCACATCCGACGCGGCCCGCGCGGCCACGGCCGACCGGCCCCGGCCCGACAGCCGCGGCGTGATCTCCTACCCCAGCTACCAGGTGGCCGTCGCCCGGCGCGGCGACACCGTCGCCGATGTCGCCCAGCGTATCGGCGCCGACGTTCAGGCGATTGCCAGCTACAACGGCCTGCAACCCTCCGACCCGTTGCGCGATGGCGAGATCGTCGCCCTGCCCCAGCGCGTCACCGAACCCGAGGGCGGCCCGATCCGGCCGGGCGGTGTCGACATCACCACGCTCGCCGGCAACGCCATCGACGAGGCCGACAGCACCAGCACGGCAGGCGTCCAGACCAGCACGCTCGACCCGGCGCCGACGGCGCCCAGCAAGCAACCCGGCGGCACCTCGGGCGTCGAACCGGTGCGCCACAAGGTCGAACGCGGCGAAACCGCCTATTCCATCGCCCGGCTCTACAACGTCTCCGTCCGCAGCCTTGCCGAATGGAACGGACTGGGCAGCGATTTCGGCGTCCGCGAGGGGCAGTTCCTGCTGATCCCGGTGGCCCTGCCCGGCAAACCGAAATCCGCCCTCAACGAAGAGTCGACCTCGATGCCCGGCCAAGGCACCCAGACGCCCGAACCGCCGAGCGCCTCGAAACCCCTGCCCGACGAGGAAACCCTGCCCGCGGCCGAAGAGGTGGAAACCACCGCCGCCCCGGACATGAGCTCGGAAGCCTCGGCGCCCAAGGGGAAGATGGGAATGCCGGTGCGCGGCGACATCATCCGCGATTACGAGAAGGGCAAGAACGATGGCATCGACATCGCGGCCTCCCCCGGCACGGCGGTGAACGCCGCCGCCTCCGGCACCGTCGCGGCCATCACCGAGGATACCAACGGCATCCCGATCATCGTGGTCAAGCACCCCGACAACCTGCTGACGGTCTATTCCAACGTCGGCGGCGTCGCGGTGTCCAAGGGCGACAGCGTCAGCCGCGGCCAGAAGCTCGCCGAGATCCGCAGCGACGGCACGGCGGCGGTCCATTTCGAAGTGCGCGAAGGCTTCGATTCGGTCGATCCGGGCCCGTATCTTCAGTAAATCGGCGGAGTAAGGGGGCTCTGCCCCCAACGTTGAAACCCTGCGGGGTTTCAACGTCTCCCCCGGGATATTTCTGGCCAGAAGAAGCGGGGTGTGGCGCCTAGAGCGCGACCGGGACACCCCGACGGCCGGCCAGATCCGTGAAATACTGCCATGCCACCCGGCCCGACCGGGCCCCGCGCGTGGCCTGCCACTCGATCGCCTCGGCCCGCAGGGTGGCGTCGTCGATCTCGACCCCGTAGGCGTTGCAATAGCCGCGGATCATCGTCAGGTACTCGTCCTGATCGCAGGGATGGAAGCCCAACCACAGCCCGAACCGGTCCGACAGCGAGACCTTCTCCTCCGTCGCCTCCGACGGGCTGATCGCGGTAGAGCGCTCGTTCTCGATCATGTCACGCGGCATCAGGTGGCGGCGGTTCGAGGTGGCGTAGAACACCACGTTCTCCGGCCGCCCCTCGATCCCGCCATCCAGAACCGCCTTCAGCGATTTGTAATGCTGGTCGTCATGCGAAAAGCTCAGGTCGTCGCAGAACAGCAGGAACCGCTCCTCGGCGTCGCGCAACAGGCCAAGCAGACGGCCCACGCTGGTCAGGTCCTCCCGCTGAAGCTCGACGATCTTCAGCGGCGCCCCCTCGGCCCTGACAGCCGCATGCACCGCCTTCACCAGAGACGACTTGCCCATCCCCCGCGAGCCCCACAACAGCGCGTTGTTGGCCGGCAGACCCTTGGCAAACTGGCGGGTGTTCTCAAGCAGCGTATCGCGCGAGCGGTTGATCCCCACCAGCAGCGACATGTCGATCCGGTTGACCTTGGGCACCGGCACCAGCCGGTCGGGCTCCACGTGCCAGACGAACGCATCGGCCGCCGCGAAATCGGGCGCCTCCAGCGGCGCCGGGCTCATCCGCTCCAGCGCCGCCGCGATCCTGTCGAGCGGCTCGGTCACGACCGGCCCTCGCGATCCTCCGGGTCGCCGTCCTCGTCCTCGAACTCGGCCAGCAGCGGATCATCCTCGTCATCGTCCTCGAACCACGCGCCCTCGGCCTTCAGCTGCTCGATGCGCTTCCGTTCGACACGACCCACAAGGAAAATCGAGATCTCGTAAAGCCCGTAGACCACCACGAACAGGATCACCTGGGTGATGACATCCGGCGGCGTCACCAGCGCGGCCAGCACCAGGATGCCCACCACCGCGTATTTCCGCATGGTCTTGAGCCCCTCGGCCCCAACCAGCCCGGCCTTGCCCATCAGGGTCAGCAACACGGGCAGCTGGAAGCACAGGCCGAAGGCCACGATGAACTTGATCGTCAGGTTCAGGTATTCCTGCGCCGAGCCCTGGAACACCACCGACAGGCCCGGCCGGTTCTGCGGATCACCCGCCGGCACGGCCTCGCCCCCGGTGCCGAATTGCTGGAACCCGAGGAAGAAGTCATAGGCCAGCGGCGTCACCACGTAGAAGGCAAAGGACGCGCCCAGGATGAACATGAAGGGCGACGCCAGCAGGAACGGCAGGAACGCCCCCTTCTCCGACTTGTAGAGCCCGGGCGCCACGAAGCGCCACATCTGGTTCGCCAGGTACGGGAAGGACAGCATGAAGCCACCCAGCAGCGACACCTTGATCGCCACGAAGAAGCCTTCCTGCGGCTTGATGAAGATCAGGTCGCAGTTCTGTCCCCGCTCGGCCAGAACCTGGCACAACGGCGCGGTCAGGAAGTTGAAGATCGGCGTCGCGACGGTGAAGCAGATGATCATGCCGACCATGAAGGCGACGACACATTTGATCAGCCGCGTGCGCAGCTCGGCCAGGTGTTCGATAAGCGGGGCGGCGCTGTCTTCGATCTCGTCATCGGCGGCACGGGTCATGCCTTGTCCTCGGTCTTGGAGGCCGTGGATTTGCGCGCGGCCGGCTTTTTGGTTGTCGATTTAGACCCGGCCGCCCCGGATTTCGCCGCCGTCTTGCGTGTGCCAGTCGATTTCGACGTGCTCTTCGACGCGGTCGACGCCTTCGCCGTGGATTTGGCCGGGGTCTTCTTCGCCGCCGGTTTCGCGGTGCTCTTGGCAGAGGAGGAGGATTTCGCCGCCGTCTTCGTTCCGGTCGACGACTTGGCGGCCGTCTTGGTGCCACCCGACTTCGGGGCCGCCTTGGTCTTGTCTTCCGCCTTGGCCACGGCCCCGCCCGAGGCCGTGTCGGCCTCCTTCGCGGCGGCCTCCTCGGCCTCCTTCGCGCGGCGCTCCTCGGCCATCTTGCCGGCGCGCTCGCGGATCTTCTCGGCCTGCTCGGCCCGTTCCGGGTCAAGCTCGCTCTTCTGCGGGCCGGCCATCGATTTCGCGGTAAAGCTCTCGGTCGACTTCCTGACCTCGTCCATCGCCGATTTCATCGGGTTGGACGCGGCGTTGAGCGAGCGTTTCACGTCGCTCATCCCGGCATCGTCGGCGGCATCGTTCATCGCCTTCGAGAAGTCGCGCGCCATGCGCTTGGCCTTGCCGACGAAGTTGCCCACCGTCCGGAACATGCCGGGCAGGTCCTTCGGGCCCACCACGATCAGCGCCACGATGCCGATGAGCAGAAGCTCGGTCCAGCCAAGGTCGAACATTTAAGGGATCAGGCCTTGTCTTTTTCGTTCTCGGTCGACGTCTCTTCGGCAGAGGCGTCGTTGCTGGCGTCTTCGAGTTCCTTGTTGCCCTCGGACACGCCTTTCTTGAACGAGGTGATGCCCTTGCCCACCTCACCCATCAGCGAAGAGATCTTGCCGCGGCCGAACAGAACCAGCACCACGACGGCGATCAGAAGAAGGCCCGGAAGGCCGATATTGTTGAGCATGCTTTCTCTCCCATGGTCGGGCCACGTTTGTGCGCGACCCTCGCAATTTCGTCAACCGTATCTAAGCCTTCGCGCGGGCGGATGAAAGCGGGAATGGGGCTTCTCACGCGGTTTTTTGAAGGCTTTGCCGCAATCCCCGGCACGGGCCTGAGACGATACGACGCTGACCCGCCCGCCTCAGGCGGCGGTCCACCGCTCCACGAACCCCCGGATCCGCCCGAAGGTGACCGGTTTCGTCTCCTTCGGATGCACCCTGAGAAGACCGTGCTCCTGCTCCCACGCCTCGAGCAGCTCCAGCCGCGGGTCAAGCTGCGACAGCGCCCGGATCGAGCCGATCGCCAGCTTCTCGTCGAACGGGTTGTGCAAGGCAAAGACCGGGTATTTTCCCGCCTCGTACAGCTCCGGCCAGGCAAAACCCCCGGAAAAGCTGAGGATCCCCGCGGGGTCCGGCCGCTCGAACCCCAGCCATGGCGCCAGGAACGCAAGGTTGAACGCGGTGACCGCCCCGGCCCCGCTGCCGCCCAGCACCGGGCGCCCGGCAAAGCCGATCTCGTCGCGGACGCCCTCCAGCCATGTCATGAAGCGCGACAGGTCCTCGGCCGCCGCGATCGCCGCCGCGCCCGAGAACCAGCCCGCGCCCTCGGCCACCGGCATCCGCTCCAGCTCGTCCAGCCTCGCCCGGCTGCCCTCCGACAGGTCGGCCGCCCCGGCCCCCAGCCGGTATTCCGGCGTGGCCAGCGCGAACCCCTCGATCGTCAGCTGCCGCGCCAGCCGGCGAATCTGCAGCTGGTCATGGGCTCCGTCGCGAAACCCGCCGCCATGGATCCAAACCAAAAGCGGCGGCGGCCGCCGCCGTCGCTGTTTCGGCAGGTAGAGCGTCGCGTGCAGCGCCACCTCCTGCCCGTCCAGCGGGGCATGGCCATAGACCGCGTCCGCGACCATCCGCGTGCCCGCCCGCTTGTCGAAATCGGCAAACTCCAAGGCGCCCACCCCCGTCAGCCCTTACAGCGTCGCGTTGACGTTGCCGCCATCGAGCAGGATATTCTGCCCGACGATGAACCCGGCATGCTGGCTGCACAGGAACGCGCAGGCCGCACCGAACTCCTCCTTGGTGCCATAGCGCCCGGCCGGCAGCGATGCCTCCCGCTCCGCCCGCACCTCCTCGAAGGGCCGGCCCTCGGCCTGGGCCGCCGCCTTGTCGAGCGAATCCGCCCGGTCGGTCGCATGAATGCCGGGTAGCAGGTTGTTGATATTCACACCCTTTCCGGCCACCTGGCGCGACGTGCCCGCCACGTACCCGGTCAGCCCGGCCCGCGCCGAATTGCTCAACCCCAGCACCGCGATCGGCGCTTTCACCGATTGCGAGGTGATGTTCACCACCCGCCCCCAGCCGCGCTCCATCATCCCCGGCAGCAGTGCCTTCATCAGCGCGATCGGCGTCAGCATGTTGGCATCGAGCGCCTTGATGAAATCCTCGCGGTCCCAGTCGCTCCACATGCCCGGCGGCGGGCCCCCGGCATTGGTGACAAGGATATCCACATCGCCCGCGGCCTCCAGCACCTTCGCCTGCCCGGCCTCGGTCGTCACGTCCGTCGCAACGGTCACCACCTCGACACCGAACGCCTCGCGGATATCCTTCGCCGCCGCCTCCAAAGCCTCGGCGCCCCGCGCATTCATCACCAGGTCCACGCCCGCCTCGGCCAGCGCCCGGGCACAGCCCAGCCCCAGCCCCTTCGACGACGCGCAAACCAAGGCCCGTTTTCCCCTGATACCAAGATCCATCAAAACTCTCCCCTTTTCCTCCGGAAAGACGTACCACTGCTTACGCCCGCATTGCCAGCAAAACACCGGGGATTCGACCAGTTGCTGCCACAAAGGCGGTCTAGATGCGTTGCCTGAGTTGGCCCGCCCGGGCGCCTCAGATTTTGCAAGTGTGATTGGTAGATAGATGAAGACACCCGCCCAGAACGCCGCGCAATCCATTCCGGTTTACCAGTCCGCCGACCTGACGGTCGTCAACGGCGCCAATCTCGGCGATCCGCTCTCCTTCGCGATGGAGCTCGATCTCGACGACACCTACGAGCTTCGCCAGAACGCCCGCCTGCGCCGCCTGTCGATCACGCCGTCCGACAAGGGCACCTTCATCATCTCGCCCGACTCGGCCATCGGCCGCCCCGGCGCCACGCTCTATCTCGACAGCAGCCTGACCCTGATGTCCTCCACCGGCCAGACCGCCGAGGTCCTCGTGCTGGTCGAGGTCGACGACCACAGCAATGTCGAGAACGTCTTCGCCCTGCCCCTGGCCCAGCTCACCCCTCGCATGGGCTATTCGCTGGTCGGCATTGACCGCGAGACCGCCCGCCAGAAATTCGCCCAGGTCGCCTGCGTCTCCTTCTCCCGCGGCACCCATATCACCATGGCCTCCGGCGCCCAGAAACCCATCGAGGAGCTGACCCTCGGCGATCTCGTCCTCACCCGCGACGACGGCCCCCAGGCCGTCCGTTGGATCGGCCAGTCGACCGTCCGCGCCGTGGGCGAGTTCGCCCCGATCCGCATCAAGGCCGGCACCCTCCACAACGAGAACGACCTGCTGGTCAGCCCCGATCACCGGCTTTTCATCTACCAGCGCTTCGACGCGCTCGGCGCCGGCCGGCACGAAGTGCTCGTGCGCGCCCGCCATCTCGTCAACGGCGATACCGTCACCCGCCAGTCGGGCGGCTTCGTCGACTATTTCCAGCTGCTCTTCGACCGGCACCACATCATCTTCGCCGAAGGCATCGCCGCGGAAACCTTCCTCGTCGACACCCGCACGCGCGATGCCCTGCCGGCCGAACTGACCCGCACCCTCGACGAGGGGCTCTCCGGCCATTCCGGCCGCCGCCACCTCGAATACGAGGTCAGCGAGGCGCTTCTCAAGCATCCCGACGCCGCCAGCCTGCTCAAGCGCGCCTCGACGCGCTGAGCCTCGGGCCAGACGCCTATCCTCTGAATTTCCGCGCCTGTTCCTTGGCGGCCTTGCCATCGGGCTCCAGCGCGGGCTTGGCGTTATGCGCGCTGATCGATTCCCGGGTCCACTGGGTCTCGTTGCGCGGTTGGCCGAAGGCGTCCTTCGCCTTCACCGTGTTGCTCGTCTTGGCGGGTTCGCCCTGCTTCCTGTCCGGCACGGGGGTGGCCGGATCGTCCTGCTTGTCGGGGCGTGCGAAATTCGGGTTTTGGCCTTTGGATGCCATGGGTCCTCCTTTCGGTTACCTCACTCCACGTAAGCCCTGCCGGCCATATGACAACCGCACCCACCGCACGCGCACCGACGTAATACCGACAAAATACCGACGTTATACCGACGTGCCAGCTTGCGCCGTTTGCCCCACCCCTCTATATGCCCGCTCATGCCCGACGCCTCTCATAACCGCCCCGAATTGCCCGCAGAAATTGCCCGCCGCCGGACCTTCGCGATCATCTCGCACCCCGACGCCGGCAAGACGACTCTGACCGAGAAGTTCCTGCTCTTCGGCGGCGCCATCCAGATGGCCGGCCAGGTCCGCGCCAAGGGCGAGGCGCGGCGCACCCGCTCAGACTACATGCAGATGGAGAAAGATCGCGGCATCTCCGTCTCCGCCTCGGCAATGTCGTTCGATTTCAAGCACTTCCGCTTCAATCTTGTCGACACGCCCGGCCACTCCGACTTCTCCGAAGACACCTATCGCACCCTCACCGCGGTCGATGCGGCGATCATGGTGATCGACGGCGCCAAGGGCGTCGAAAGCCAGACCCGCAAGCTTTTCGAGGTCTGCCGCCTGCGCGACCTGCCAATCCTGACCTTCTGCAACAAGATGGACAGGGAAAGCCGGGACACGTTTGAAATCATTGACGAAATCCAGGAAAACCTGGCCATCGACGTGACCCCGGCAAGCTGGCCCATCGGGGTGGGGCGCGATTTCGTCGGCTGCTACGACCTGCTCAACGACCGGCTCGAACTGATGGACCGCGCCGACCGCAACAAGGTCGCGGAAACCATTGAAATCAAAGGGCTTGATGACCCAAAACTGGCCGAGCATGTGCCCGACCACCTCGTCGATCAGCTCCGCGAGGAGGTCGAGATGGCCCGCGAACTCCTGCCCACGCTGAACCCCCAGTCGGTGCTCGAAGGGCACATGACCCCCATCTGGTTCGGCTCCGCCATCAACTCCTTCGGCGTCAAGGAACTGATGGAAGGGATCGGCGCCTACGGCCCCGAACCGCAGCCGCAATCGGCCGAACCGCGCCAGATTTCCCCTGAAGAAACAAAGGTTTCCGGCTTTGTCTTCAAGGTTCAGGCGAACATGGACCCCAAGCACCGCGACCGCGTGGCCTTCGTCCGCATGGCCTCCGGCCACTTCAAGCGCGGCATGAAACTCACCCATGTCCGCACGAAGAAACCGCTCACCGTCTCGGCGCCCGTCCTCTTCCTCGCCTCCGACCGCGAACTCGCGGAAGAGGCCTGGGCGGGCGATATCATCGGCATCCCCAACCACGGCCAGCTGCGCATCGGCGACACGTTAACCGAAGGGGAAGCTTTGCGTGTTACGGGTATCCCGTCATTTGCACCGGAACTGCTGCAATCCTGCCGTGCCGGCGATCCGATGAAGGCCAAGCACCTCGAAAAGGCGCTCATGCAATTCGCCGAGGAAGGCGCGGCCAAGGTTTTCAAGCCCGCCTTCGGGTCAGGGTTCATCGTGGGCGTCGTCGGCGCCCTGCAATTCGAGGTGTTGGGCTCCCGGATCGAGCTGGAATATGGCCTGCCCGTGCGGTTCGAAGCCTCGCAATTCACCTCCGCCCGCTGGGTCAGGGGCGACAAGCAGGCGGTCGAGAAATTCATGGACGCGAACA
Source organism: Roseovarius indicus (assembly GCF_008728195.1). Lineage (NCBI taxonomy): Bacteria > Pseudomonadati > Pseudomonadota > Alphaproteobacteria > Rhodobacterales > Roseobacteraceae > Roseovarius > Roseovarius indicus. The sequence continues at coordinate 2,529,580 of NZ_CP031598.1, read as the reverse complement.
AACAGCATATCGCCCATGACCATGACGGCGACGTCGTCTACCTGACCCGCCTGCAATGGGATATCGACCGGATCGAACGGGATTATCCGGATGTAACCCTGTCCGCCACCAAGGAAATGATGGGCTGACCCCAGGTTTCACAAAACGTTAAGAAACCTTAAGCCCGCGTTAACGTTGACCGGGCATGAACGCTCACACCGCCGCCCTTTCCGACGCCACCGATACCGGCCCCGACACCGTGGTCACCATCGTCGACACGCTCGACGACATGGCGACCGACCGCACGTCCATCCCCTTCGGCGATGTGGTCGAAACCATCGGCGCCCAGGGTTTCGGCCCCCTTCTCCTCGGCCTCGCCGCGCTGCTTGTCCTGCCCTTCGGCATGATCCCCGGCGTCGGCGGCGCCATCGGCCTGATCATGGCCGTGATCGGCATCCAGATCATGCGCGGCCGCCGCGGCGTCTGGCTGCCCGGCTTCATCCGCCGCCGCCGCATGCCCGCCCGCCACCTGCGCCGCGCCTGCAGCTTTCTGCGCCCCCGAATGCAATGGCTCAGCCACCGCCTGCGCCCCCGCGCCACGCCCCTCGCCGAGGGCTCCGTGTCGCTGCGTATCATCGCGCTCCTGCTGATCCTCCTGGGGCTCTCCATGACGGTCCTCGGCGCCATTCCCATTCTGCCGCCGCTGATGGGCATCCCGGTGCTGTTCTTCGCCCTTGGCCTCACCACCCGCGACGGCGCGGCCGTGGCGCTCGGCTACCTCCTCCTGCTGCCCGCGATCTACGTCGCCACCACGATGTAGAAGTGGCGCCCAAGCCCTTCATCTTGCCCGAAATACTCCCGCCGGAGGCGTCCCTCCCTCACCCCACGCGCACCGTATCCCTCTTGCGCCCCCGGCCGCCAAACCGCATTGTCGCCGCATGAGCAGCCTTCCCACCTGGGGCGTGGTCTCGACTATAAAGGCCCCCGCCGCCGACATCCTGAATTTCGCCGCCCACCACCTCGATCTGGGCGCCCACCGGGTGCATGTCTATCTCGACGAAGACAACCCGCAGGCCCGCGACCACCTCTCCGCCCATCCCAAATGCCGCGTCACCGTCACCGACGACGCCTACTGGAGCCGCCGCGCCAAGGGCCGCCCCGGCGCCCACCAGCCGCGCCAGACGGCCAACGCCACCCATTGCTACAATCGCAATCCACAGGTCGACTGGCTGGCCCATATCGACGTCGACGAGTTCCTCTGGCCCGCGGCCCCCATCGCCGACCAGCTCGCCGCCCTTCCGTCCGAGACCCGCAGCGCCCGCGTCCACCCCATCGAGGCACTGGCCCCCGACCCCGACGACCCGCCGCCCAAGGGCCAGATCTGGTGCAAGGGCCACGCCCGCCAGCAGGGCCCCCGCCGCGCCCAGACCAACGAAATCTACCCCACCTACGGCGAACACCTGAACGGGGGCTTCCTCAGCCACGTCGCCGGCAAGGTCTTCGTCCGCACCGGGCTCGACGGCGTTTCCCTGCGCATCCACAACGCCTTTTTCGACCGCCAGCAGGATCCCGACCCCGCCCGCCTCGACGCCATGCACCTCGTCCACCTCCACGCCCACAGCTGGCCCCATTGGCAAGAGACCTTCCGCTTCCGCATGGCCCAGGGCAGCTACCGCGACGGCCTCCGCGCCGCCCCAATGCCCGATGGAATCGCCCTGACGATGAACCAGCTGTTCTCGATGCTCGAAGACGACGGCGGAGAGCCCGCCCTGCGCGCCTTCTACCGCGAGGTCTGCACCGCCACGCCCGACCTGCGCGCGCGGCTCGACAGACACGGCCATCTCCACGCCGTCCGGCTCGACCTCGACACGAAGCGCCAGAAACAGTTTCCATATTTCACTTGATTGTCACCCAAGGGGAAACAATATCACGATCTGGTGTTATTTCGGTACGCTACAGGGCAGTTAATGCAAGCTTGCATTGACCATACCCCCCTTGATTCTATAAAGGCTGGCGCACGCATGGGGGTGCGCTGACCGATACGTAAGCCATCACCTCCACATTCGACGAGACGGCGGGCCAAGACTGTGTCCGCAAACCATGGACACATATGACCAAATTTTCTGATCTGAACCTCAATCCGAAGGTCCTCAAGGCCGTAGAAGAAGCCGGCTACGAAACCCCCACACCCATCCAGGCGGGCGCCATCCCCCCGGCCCTCGAAGGCCGCGACGTTCTGGGCATCGCCCAGACGGGCACCGGCAAGACGGCGGGCTTCACCCTGCCGATGCTGTCGCTTCTGGCACGTGGCCGGGCCCGGGCGCGCATGCCGCGCAGCCTGGTGCTCTGCCCCACCCGCGAACTCGCGGCGCAGGTGGCCGAGAACTTCGACACCTATTCCAAGTATCTCAAGCTCACCCGCGCCCTTCTGATCGGCGGCGTCAGCTTCAAGGAACAGGAAGCCATCATCGACAAGGGCGTCGACGTGCTGATCGCCACGCCCGGCCGCCTGCTCGACCATTTCGAGCGCGGCAAGCTGATCCTCAGCGACGTCAAGATCATGGTGGTGGACGAGGCCGACCGCATGCTCGACATGGGGTTCATCCCCGATATCGAGCGTATCTTCGGTCTGACCCCCTTCACCCGGCAGACGCTCTTCTTCTCGGCCACCATGGCCTCGGAAATCGAGCGTATCACCAACACCTTCCTGCAGGCCCCCGAGCGCATCGAGGTTGCCCGTCAGGCCACCGCCTCCGAGACTATCAAGCAGGAAGTGGTGATGTTCAAACCCTCCCGCCGCGACAAGGCCGACAGCGAGAAGCGGGCGCTTCTGCGGGCCATGATCGACGCCGAGGGCGAGAAGCTGACCAACGCGATCATCTTCTGCAACCGCAAGACGGATGTGGATATCGTTGCCAAGTCGCTGAAAACCCATGGCTATGACGCGGCCCCCATCCACGGCGACCTCGACCAGAGCCAGCGCACGCGCACGCTCGACGGGTTCCGCTCAGGCACGCTCAAGCTGCTGGTGGCTTCCGACGTGGCCGCCCGCGGGCTCGACGTGCCCTCGGTCAGCCACGTGTTCAATTTCGACGTCCCCGGCCACCCCGAGGATTACGTCCACCGCATCGGCCGCACCGGCCGCGCAGGCCGTGACGGCAAGGCGATCACCCTCTGCGGATCGCGCGACGAAAAGGCGCTCGACGCAGTCGAGAAGCTGATCCAGAAGGAAATTCCCCGGGCCGAGAACCCGCTGGGCAACACCGCCCCCGCCGCCGATGAGGCGAAGGAGGAAGAAAAGCCCAAACGCGCCTCGCGCAGCCGCTCGAAAAAGTCCGACGACGCCCCTGCCAAGAAGGCCGAAGAAGCCCCGGCAACCGAGACCGTCGCCGAGGACACCCAGCCGCAGAAGAGTGACGACAGCAAACCGCGGTCGTCCTCCTCCCGCGGTGGCTCCAAGCGTGGCAAGAAGGACGACGGCAACAAGACCGTGGGCATGGGCGACCACCTGCCCCAGTTCATCGCCCTCAGCTTCGACCAGCGCCGCGCCAGCTAAGGCGCTTTGGCCTCCCGTCCCTAGCCCTTATCATCGAAGGGGCAACACGGACGGGAGACAGCCATGCCCCTCATCGACATTCACGTGCTCGAAGGTGTGTTCACCGACGAGGACAAGGAACGCATCCTTCTGAAGGTGATCGACGCCTTTGGCGAGGCCGCGGGCGGCCGGATGAAGGAAAACACCTCCGCCCGCATTCACGAGGTCAAAAGCGGCTCATGGGCCTTTGGTGGCAACGTACTGCACACCGAGCTCGGCCTGGCGATTCGCCGGGGCGACTGAGGCTCAGTTCGTCAGCCGGCTGATGATCACCGTCACCTCGGGCCGCTTGCCGATCTCGGCCTGCGCCACCTGCCGCACGACCTTGCGTACGCCGTCTTCCAGCTTGTCGTCGTCGGTCAGGGTCTTGTCACCCGCCCGGCCAAGAAACTGGCTAAGGTCCTCTTCCAGCACGTCGACCAGAGGCGCCCGGCTGCTGCCCTCCTCGGCCAGCCCCTTCAGCTCGCACCACGGCTCGCCCAGCGGCTCGTCATCCTCGTCGAGGATGACGTTCACCATCACATGCCCGTTGAGCGCCATCCGGATCCGGTCACGCACGATGCCGTCCAACGCGCCGACCTGCACGTTCCCGTCAAGGTACACGCGCCCGGTCTCGACGTAATCGGCCACCGACGGGCTTTCTCCCGACAGCTCGATCATCGTGCCGTTCGGTGCCAGAACGGCCCCGAACCCCTTGGATTTCGCCAGTTTTACGTGCTCGCGCAGATGCCTGTGCTCGCCATGCATCGGCACAACGTAAGACGGCTTGATCAGCTTGTGCAGCCGCTCCAGGTCGGGCCGGTTGGCATGGCCCGACACGTGATACCGCCCGCCATCGTCGTCGACGACATCCACGCTCATCTCGCTGAACTGGTTCATGATCCGGATCACGCCGCGCTCGTTCCCCGGAATCGTCTTCGACGAGAACAGGAACGTATCGCCCGGCTTCATCTCGATCCCGTTATACTTGCCCTGCGCCAGCTGCGCGCTGGCCGCCCGGCGCTCGCCCTGGCTGCCCGTCACGATCAGCATCAGGTTCTCGCGCGGAATGTTCTTCGTATCCTCCGGGCTCACCGTGCGCGGAAACCCGGTCAGCACGCCGGTCTCGACCGCCGCTTCGATCATCCGCCGCATCGCCCGGCCCATCAGGCAGATCGACCGCCCCGCCCGTTCACCGGCCTCGGCCAGCGTCTTTACCCGCGCCACGTTGCTGGCGAACGTGGTGGCCACGAACATGCCCTTGGCGCCCGCGATCAGGCTTTCGATCTCCGGCCCCAGGCTGCTTTCCGACCGCCCCGCATGGGGGCTGAACACATTCGTCGAATCGCACATCAGCGCCAGACCCCCCGGCTCCGACAGCGACGCCCACAACTCCTCGTCGAACGCCTCGCCCACGACCGGGTCGGTATCCATCTTGAAGTCGCCCGAATGCACCAGCCGGCCCAGCTTGGTGTCGATCACCAGCCCCGCGCTTTCCGGGATCGAGTGCGAGATCGGCACGAACCCCACCTTGAACGGGCCGGCCTCGATCACCTCGGGCCACGGGCTCGCGGTGATCACCGCCTTCTCGGGCTGGCCCCGCTCTTCCATCTTCTTCCGGGCAATGTTGGCGGTGAACGCGCGCGCATAGATCGGCGCGCCCAGCCGGTCATAGTAATGCGAGACCGCGCCCACGTGATCCTCGTGCGCATGGGTCACGAACACGGCCTCCAGCCGATCGCGCCGTTCCTCCAGCCAGCTGATATCGGGAAAGATCAGGTCGACGCCCGGCGTCGTGTCCATATCCGGAAAGGTCACGCCCAGATCGACAAGGATCAGTCGCTCCTTTCCCGGCTCGCCAATACCGTAGACATAGGCGTTCATCCCGATTTCGCCCGCCCCGCCAAGGGGCAGGTAGATCAGCCGCTCTTTGCTCATGCTGCCTCAGCCTTTCACGTTATGCGCATGGATCACCGTCAGCCCATGCATTGTCAGATCTTCCTCGATATGGTCGAAGAGCAGGTCGCCCTGCGCGAATAGCGGCGCCAGCCCGCCGGTGCCGATCACCTTCATCGGCTGCTCGTATTCCGCCCGGATCCGCTCGGTGATGCCGTTCACAAGGCCCACATAGCCCCAGAACACGCCCGATTGCATACAGGCCACCGTGTTGGTGCCGATCACCTTCTGCGGCTTCGTCACGTCCACATGCGGCAGGGCCGCCGCGGCCGCGTGCAGCGCCTCCAGCGACAGGTTCACGCCCGGCGCAATCACCCCGCCCACATAGGCCCCGTCATGGGCCACAACGTCGAAGGTCGTCGCCGTCCCGAAATCCACCACGATCAGGTCACCGCCATGCCGGTCATAGGCGCCCGCCGTGTTCACCAGCCGGTCCGGCCCCACCTGCGTGCCCTCGTCCACCCGCGGCTGTACCGGCAGAGCGCAGTCCGGCTTGCCCACCACCACAGGCCGGCAGCCGAAGAACCGGTCGGCAAAGACGCGCAGGTTGAACACCACCCGCGGCACGGTCGACGAGATGATCACGTCGGTGATGTCCATCTCGATCCCGTAATGCTTCACCAGCGTCGAGAACCAGGTGAAATAGGCATCCGCGGTGCGGGCATGGTGGGTCGAGGTCCGGAGCGTGCACAGGAATTCCGTCCCATCCCAGATGGAAAAGACCGTGTTGGTATTGCCGCAGTCGATCGCCAGTAGCATGAGCGCCTCCTTACGTCACTCTATCGCGTTTTCAAAGGCCTGCCGGAATGGGCCTTCAAGCTCGTAGAACTTTCGGTCAAAGTGCCCGAATTCGTCCTCGAGAGCCTCGTCCACGAATTCTTCCGTCGTATTCGGCGCTCTGTGTTCCACGCTTTCCCAAAGCGCGACGGCCTGGGCAAGATTGGCAGCAACCTCGTCCTGCCCGATGCTTCGCGCCGCATCTACTGCGATATGCCATTCACCGGGCTCGGTCACATTCAGGAAGTACTGGAGATGCCCGCCGTTATTGACCTCTGACTGATACCAAAAGAGCGCGTAGAGCGGCTTTTCAGCCTCGATTTGCGGCGCTTCTTCGACAGCGCGCAAAACGAACCTGTTCCAGGGATCGTCAGGCAAATTCATTAGAAGAAGATCTCCGCCGCCGGGATGGCCTGCCGGGTATCGCGGGTCTTTAGAACAAGATTGCCCGCCTCGTCCACCGTCTCGAAGGTGCCGGTGATCTCGGCCTTGCCGGTGCGGGCGGTGATCACCTCGCCCAGCCGCGCCGCCCGCTCCAGCCAAGCCCTGCGAATGGGCTCGAACCCGTATTGAACGAATTGCGCCTCGCATCTGGCATAGGCCGGCGCCAGCAGGTCGAGGAAATCGCCGGCGCTGATCTCCACCCCGGTCTCGGACAGAAGCGAAACGGGCCGCACGGCGCCCGGCTCCACGTCCTCGGCGCTCGGCGCGTGGACAAGGTTGATCCCGATCCCGATCACCAACGGCGACAGGCGCCCGCTCTGCCCGGCCTGCTCGAGCAATATCCCGGCCACCTTGCCTCCATTCAGCAGAACGTCATTCGGCCACTTGAGCGCGAAGCCCTCGGGCCGCCCCGTCGCCGCCACGAACGCATCGTAGAGCGCCAGGGAGGCCACGAACGACCGGAGCGCCACCGTCGCCGGCGGCTCGGTCGGTTGCAAGACGAGGCTCGCGGCAAAATTCCCTTCCGGGTTGGCCCAGGCCCGCCCCCGCCGTCCGCGCGCGGCGGTCTGCTTAAGCGCCAGGATCCACTCCGGCCCGGCCAGCGTGCCAGCCACCCGCGCGGCCTCGGCATTGGTGCTGTCCACCTCCGGCAACACGCGCCGCCCGTACCCCTCTGGCCAGCCCGCGACTTTCATTGTTCCGAAAATACTCCCGCCGGAGGCATCCCCCGGCGAGGCTTGCGCGTCAGGTCAGTTGACAAGGGTCGCCGCCGCGGCCTGTGCCATGCCCTCGATGCCGAACATGTTGACGATACCCAGCAGCATGATCGCGGCCGAGGCCATCAGGAAGCCCCACTGCACCGGCGACTTGCCCGTCTCCAGCGGCTCCTGCTCCTCGCCGAAATACATGTAATAGACGATCCGCAAGTAGTAGAAGGCGCCGATCACCGAGGCCAGCACGCCGGCCACCGCCAGCCACACCAGCCCGCCTTCATAAGCGGCCCGCAGCACATAGAGCTTGCCGAAGAAGCCAAGAAGCGGCGGCACGCCGGCAAGGCTGAACATCAGGACCAGCATCGCCATGGCGCGGCCCGGATGTGCCTTGGAATACATGTTGAGGCTCGAGATCTCGGTCACCGGCTGCCCGTCCCGCTCCATCGACAGGATGAAGGCGAAGGTGCCGACGTTCATGGTGATGTAGATCGCCATGTAGATCAGCATTGCCTGCACGCCGAACACCGTGCCCGAGGCCAGCCCCATCAGCGCATAGCCCATATGCGCGATCGAGGAATAGGCCATCAGCCGCTTGATATCCCGCTGCCCGATCGCCGCAATGCCGCCAAGGAACATCGACAGAAGCGACAGAACGGCAATCACCTGTTGCCAGTCCTGCACCACGCCGCCATAGGCGTCATGCACCACGCGGGCAAAAAGCCCCATCGCGGCCATCTTGGGCGCGGTGGCGAAGAAGGCGGTGATCGGCGTCGGCGCGCCCTGGTAGACATCCGGCGTCCACATGTGGAAGGGCACGGCCGACACCTTGAAGGCCAGACCCGAGATCACGAAGACGATCCCGATCAGAAGGCCAATGGGCGCCTGCCCCTCGGCCGAGGCGATGATCCCCGAAAAAAGCGTGGTGCCGGTATACCCGTAGGTCAGCGAGGCGCCATAAAGCAGCAGCCCCGACGACAGCGCGCCCAGCACGAAATACTTCAGGCCTGCCTCCGTCGACTTCACGCTGTCCCGGCGCAGCGAGGCCACCACGTAAAGCGCCAGCGACTGCAGCTCGAGCCCCATGTAAAGCGCCATCAGGTCACCGGCGCTCACCATCATCATCATGCCGACCGAGGCCAGCGCGATCAGCAGCGGATACTCGAAGCGCAACAGCCCCCGGCGGGCCATGTATTCCTGCCCCATCACCATCACGGCCGCCGCCGACAGCAGCGTCGCAACCTTGGCAAAGCGGGCAAAGGCGTCATCGTTGAACATGCCGCCGAAGGCGGTGCGCGTGCCCTGCCCGGTGGTGCCCAGCCACAGCGCCATCGCCACCAGGATCGCGGCGGTCAGCCATGTCAGCATGCCCGCCATCTTGTCCTTGCCCGTGTAGGCCGTCACCAGCAGTGCGGCCAGCGCGTAGACCGAGATCACGATCTCGGGCAGGATAACATTCAGATCAGCCTGCATCATGGGTCTCCGTTATTCCGCCACCTGCGCCACGTCGTTGGCGGCGCCCGCCTCCGACAAGGCCGTTTCGTAATTGCCGATCAGCGTCTCCACTGCCGGGCCGGTGACATCGGTCACAAGGCTCGGGTAGACGCCCAGCAGCAGGGTCATCACCACGAGCGGCGCAAAGATCGCCCGCTCGCGTTTCGTCATGTCGGTGATCGACTTGAGGCTTTCCTTCACCAGCTCGCCCAACACCACCCGGCGATAGAGCCACAGCGCATAGGCCGCCGACAGGATCACGCCCGAGGTCGCCACGGCCGCCACCCAGGTATTCACCTGGAAGATGCCGACCAGCGTCAGGAATTCGCCGATGAACCCGCTCGTGCCCGGCAGGCCCACGTTGGCCATGGTGAACAGCATGAATATCAGTGCATAGGCCGGCATCCGGTTCACCAGCCCGCCATAGGCGTCGATGTCGCGGGTGTGCATCCGGTCATAGATCACGCCCACGATCAGGAAGAGCGCGCCCGAGATGAAGCCGTGGCTGATCATCTGGAAGATCGCGCCATCCACGCCCTGCTGGTTCGCCGCGAAGATGCCCATGGTGACGTACCCCATGTGCGCGACCGAGGAATAGGCGATCAGCTTCTTCATATCCTCCTGCGCCAGCGCCACCAGCGAGGTATAGACGATCGCGATGGCGCTCATCCACAGCACCAGCGGCGTCATCACGTCCGCCCCCACCGGGAACATCGGCAGGCTGAACCGCAGGAAGCCATAGCCCCCCATCTTCAGCAGGATCGCCGCCAGCACGACCGACCCGGCGGTCGGCGCCTGCACGTGCGCATCCGGAAGCCAGGTGTGCACCGGCCACATCGGCATCTTCACCGCGAAGCTTGCGAAGAAGGCGATGAACATCAGCGTCTGCATGCCGCCCACGATCTGGATGCCCAGAAGCGAGAAGCTCTCGAACGCGAACTCGTGCGTCATCAGCGTCGGAATGTCGGTGGTGCCGGCCTCGGCGAACATCGCAACCATCGCCACCAGCATCAGCACCGAGCCGAAGAAGGTGTAGAGGAAGAACTTGAACGATGCGTAGATCCGCTCCTTGCCGCCCCAGATGCCGATAATCAGGAACATCGGAATGAGGCCCGCCTCGAAGAACAGGTAGAACAGCACCAAGTCGAGCGCCATGAACACGCCCAGCATCAGCGTTTCCAGCACGAGGAAGGCGATCATGTATTCCTTCACCCGGCTCGTCACGTTCCACGACGCGGCGATGGTCAGCGGCATGATGAAGGTGGTCAGCATGACGAACAGAACGCTGATCCCGTCGACCCCCATCTTGTACTTCAGGCCCAGAAGCCAGTCGCGCTCTTCCACGAACTGGAAGCCCGTATCGTTCGGGTCGAAGCCCACGAGGATGAAGATCGACACGACAAAGGTCAGCGTCGTCGCGATCAGCGCCACCCACTTGGCGTTCCGCTGCGCAGCCGCATCTTCTCCACGCAGGAAGATCGCCAGGATGGCCGCAGCGATGGCGGGGATGAACGTGGTGATGGAAAGCAGGTTATCCATTATTCAGCCCCTCCGGTGAAGGTCATCCACGTGACCAGAACCGCGATGCCCAGCACCATGGCGAAGGCATAGGTGAAGATGTAGCCGGATTGCGCCCGGCCCGCGAGGCGGGTGAAGAAGGGAATGACCCCCATCGCCACGCCGTTGAGGAACCCGTCGATGATGCGCCCGTCGCCACCGCGCCACAGCACGCGCGCCAGTCGCTTGGCGGGGTTCACGAACAGGAAGTCGTAGATCTCGTCGACATACCACTTGTTCAGCAGGAACAGGTACAGCGGCCGCTGGCTCTCGGCCAGCGCCTTGGGCATGGCCGGGTTGACGATGTAGAACCAGAACGCCACGAGGAAGCCGAGGATCATCGACACGAACGGACTGACCTTGACCCATGTGGGCACGTGGTGCGCGTCATCCATCACGTGGTTGTCGGCCCCCATGTAGATTGCACCCTGCGGCGCGCCGGCCATGGCCACGTCGTGACCCGCTTCTTCGCCACTCTCGGCGGCGGTGCCGTCCTCGCCATGGCTTTCGTCGGCCACGGCGGCGTCGCCCTCTTCTGCCACGGCCTCTTCGCCGTGGCCCTCTTCGGCAGCGTCCTCGCCATGCCCGGCCTCCGCCTCGGCGTGATGCGCCGGGATCCCGAAGAAGCTGTTCACCTTGTTATGATCGCCGAAGAAGCTGCCATACCAGACCATCCCCGAGAAGATCGCCCCAAGCGCCAGAACGCCAAGCGGCACCAGCATCACCATAGGGCTTTCATGCGCATGCTCATGCGTATGCTTGTCGCCACGCGGTTCGCCGAAGAAGGTCAGGAACATCAGCCGCCAGCTGTAGAAGCTGGTGAACAGCGCCGCGATGACCAGCGACCAGAAGGCAAAACCACCGGCCGTACCCGCATAGGCGCTCTCGATGATCGCGTCCTTCGACAGGAACCCGGCAAAACCGATATGGGTCAGCGGAATGCCAACCCCGGTGATCGCCAGCGTCCCGATCAGCATCGCCCAGAACGTGTAGGGCATCTTCGACCGCAGGCCGCCATAATTCCGCATGTCCTGCTCGTGATGCATCCCGTGAATGACCGACCCGGCCCCGAGGAACAGCATCGCCTTGAAGAAGGCGTGGGTCAGCAGGTGGAACATCGCCACCGAGTAGACGCCCACACCGGCCGCCACGAACATGTAGCCCAGCTGCGAACAGGTCGAATAGGCGATCACGCGCTTGATGTCGTTCTGCACGAGGCCCACCGTCGCCGCGAAAAATGCGGTGATGGCGCCGATGCCAACCACGATCATCTTCGCCTCGGGCGCAAACTCGAAAACCGGCGACATTCTGCAGACAAGGAACACCCCCGCCGTCACCATGGTCGCGGCGTGAATGAGCGCCGACACCGGCGTCGGGCCTTCCATCGCGTCCGGCAGCCAGGTGTGCAGGATGAACTGCGCCGACTTGCCCATCGCCCCCACGAACAGCAGGAAGGCGATCAGGTTGGCCGCGTTCCACTCGGTCCACAGGAAGGTCAGCTGCGTCTCGGCCAGCTCGGGCGCCGCAGCGAAGACATCGTCGAACTTGATCGAGTCCGTCAGGTAGAACAGCGCGAAAATCCCCAGCGCAAAGCCGAAGTCCCCCACCCGGTTGACCACGAAGGCCTTGATCGCGGCGGCATTGGCCGATGGCTTGCGGAAATAGAACCCGATCAGCAGGTAGGACGCGAGGCCAACCCCCTCCCAGCCAAAGAACATCTGCGCGAGGTTGTCCGACGTCACCAGCATCAGCATCGCGAATGTGAACAGCGACAGGTAGGCAAAGAACCGGGGCCGATAGCTCTCGGTATCGTCGTTGAAGTTCTCGTCATGGGCCATGTAGCCCATCGAATAGAGGTGCACGAGCGCCGACACAGTCGTGACCACGATCAGCATGATCGCCGTCAGCCGATCCAGCCGGATCGCCCATGACGTATCCAGCGTGCCTGACTGCACCCAGTCGAGGATATGAATCGAATGGCTCTGCCCGTCATGGCCCAGGAACACGACCCAGCTCAGCAGGCAGGCGAGGAACAAAAGCCCCGTCGTCACCCACTGCGCGGCGGCGTCGCCGATGATCTTCCAGCCGAAACCCGCGATGATGGCGCCCACCAGCGGGGCGAAGAGAATGATCGTTTCCATGTCTACACCGCCTTATGCTTGCAAATGCAGTGGTCGGGAGAAATCGGGCCAACTTCTGCGATCGCTACGTCGGTTGAAAATTCACTCGCCACGTCCTCGAACGTGTACGTTTTGGAACTGGCGATCATCTCGACGATCCTGTCCCGGATGGCAGCAGCGTCGAGGCCGGCGTCTCCGTGTTCGATGAGAAGCATCTTGAGCTGCGATCCGGCAGAACAGTTACCGAGAACAAACCATCTCACATCATGGTTTTCTTCAGCGCGCCCGAAAGCGATCCGAAGCCCATCACTATAGTCCCGCTCGATGAAATACTCGATGTCATCGGCGACACAGTCGGGGCGTTCGTAAGACAAAGCTTGCGCACTTCCCGCAACGGCAACCCCGAACAGCAGCGAAACGATCTTGCTCTTCATCCCGCTCAGCCTTTCATCACGTTGATGTCTTCCACCGCGATCGTGCCGCGGTTCCGGAAGAAGCAGACCAGGATCGCCAGGCCGATGGCGGCCTCGGCGGCGGCCACGGTCAGCACGAAAAGGGTGAAGACCTGCCCCACCAGATCGCCCAGATGGGCGGAAAAGGCGACGAGGTTGATATTGACCGACAAAAGCATCAGCTCGATCGACATCAGCAGGATGATCACGTTCTTCCTGTTCAGGAAAAGCCCGAAGATGCCGATGACGAAAAGGGCCGCAGCCACCGTCAGGTAATGTTCGAGTCCTATCATTTGTCCGTCCCTCTTCGGTCTTGGCCGCCGAAATATCTGTTTGCCGCAAACCCCTGACCGTTTCGGTCAGGGCGCCAGCGTTCGTCTTTAAAGCCCCTGCCCCGGCTTCACGTCCTTCAGCTCCATGGCCTTGGCAGGGTCGCGGTACATCTGCGCCAGAACGTCCTGCCGCTTGACATGCGTCCGGTGCCGCAGGGTCAGCACGATGGCCCCGATCATTGCCACCAGCAGGATCAGACCGGCCAGCTGGAACAGCAGGAAGTACTTGTCGTAAAGGATCATCCCCAGCGCGGCGGTGTTCTCGACCCCCTCGGTCGGCACGGCGGCCCGCGCGGCCTCTGCCCCCTCTGCGACCTGCCAGTTGCCGAAGGCCAGCCCGAACTGCATCAGCAGGATCACCCCGATCAGCAGAGCAAGAGGCATGTACTTTGCCATCTCGGCCTTCAGCTCGGCAAAGTCCACGTCGAGCATCATCACCACGAACAGGAACAGCACCGCCACGGCGCCCACATAGACGATGATCAGCAACATCGCCACGAACTCGGCCCCCAGCAGCACGAACAGCCCCGCCGCCGAGATGAACGACAGGATCAGCCAGAGCACCGAGTGCACGGGGCTGCGGCTGATGACGGTAAAGAGCCCGCCAACAAGCGCCGATATGGCGAATAGATAGAAGGAAAGCGCGGCTACGGTCATCGGTCTTTATCCCCTTCCTTGTCCTCGTCCAGCACCTCTCGGGCGAACTCCATCGCCCGGGTCATGGACGGGATGCCGGCGAACATGGACATTTGCGCGATCGTCTCGGCAATTTCGTCCTTCGTTGCCCCGGCTTCGAGCGCATGGCGCACCGTCATCCGGATCTGCGTGTCGCTCTGGGCGCCCAGCATCGTCAGCCCCGCCAATGTCAGCAGCAGCCGCGTCTTGGCATCGAGACCATCCTTGTTCAACCCCCTGCCGAAGGACATTTCCATGAATTCCTTCGGCATGGTCGGCCAGAGCTGTTCGAACCCCTTCGGCGAGAACGATTCAAGCGCCGGGTTGAAGGCCTTCGCCATCTCCTGCGCCTGGGCCATCATGGCCTCGAAGGGGTTCTTCATATCTGTCATGCCGGGCACCGGTTCGAGCTATAAACACGGCCTGCGATCCAGTCATTTCCATCCAGTTTCGCGGGCGTCAGAACCAGGCGGACCATCTCCCCCTCGCGCTCGAAACGGGTGTCGTTGACAGGGCCACTTTCGCTTTCAGGCCGCCACGCGTCCGGATAATCATTCACCAAACGCTGAAAGATAGCCTGAACAAGAGCCGTGGGGTCATAGGCGCCCATCGTCATGTAGCAGGCACAGCCGGTGTCGGTGTTCTGCAGACTTACCGCGACTTCCGGCTCGTGCATCAGGTTACCGTTGATCGTGCGAAATCCAAGGCTGCGAGCCGTTTTTTCCATTCCCGAAAAACCCGGCGCAGAGCCCATGCACACTTTCGAGAACAGCTCCGCGCGCTCGGCATTCCAGCCCGGCACGTCCTCGGACGCAGCTGAAGCCGCCGAGGCGGCCAAGCCAAAGGCCAGTACACAAAGTGCATGATATGACCTTGCCAGCGGGCTCATCGGTAAGGCGCATCCAGTTCCAGGTTGCGGGCGATCTCGGCTTCCCACCGGTCGCCGTTCTCCAGAAGCTTGGCCTTGTCGTAGAACAGCTCCTCGCGGGTCTCGGTGGCAAACTCGAAATTCGGCCCCTCGACGATGGCATCCACCGGGCACGCCTCCTGGCAAAAGCCGCAATAGATGCACTTGGTCATGTCGATGTCATAGCGCGTCGTCCGGCGGCTGCCGTCATCGCGCGGCTCGGCATCGATCGTGATCGCCTGTGCCGGGCAGATCGCCTCGCACAGCTTGCACGCGATGCAGCGCTCCTCGCCGTTCGGGTACCGGCGCAGCGCATGCTCGCCCCGGAACCGCGGCGAAAGCGGGCCCTTCTCGTGGGGATAGTTCACCGTGGCTTTCGGCGCGAAGAAATACTTCAAACCAAGCTTGAAGCCCTTCGCGAAGTCCTTCAGCAGAAAGTAACCGGCAGCCCGGCCATAATCGATCTGCGTCATCTGTCAGCCTCCAATCGCCCAGCGGGCCCAGAAGCCCCCGAGCACTTCGAATTTCGCAAGGAACGAGATGATCACCACCCATGCCAGCGACAGCGGCAGGAACACCTTCCAGCCGATCCGCATCAGCTGGTCGTAGCGATAGCGCGGCGTGATCGCCTTCACCATCGCGAAGATGAAGAAGAAGAACGCCATCTTCGCGATCATCCAGAACACCCCGTCCGGCAGGCCCGGGATGGGCGACAGCCAGCCGCCGAAGAACAACAGCGAGGTCAGCGCGCACATCAGGAAGATGGCGATGTATTCGCCCGCCATGAACAGCAGGAAGGGCGTTGCCGAATATTCCACCTGGTAGCCCGCCACCAGCTCCGATTCCGCCTCGGGCAGGTCGAAGGGCGGGCGGTTCGTCTCGGCCAGGGCCGAGATGAAGAACAGGAACACCATCGGGAAATGCGGCAGCCAGTACCAGCCGAAGAACCCATAGGCCGTGTCCTGCGCGCCCACGATGGCGCTGAAGTTCATCGAGCCGGTCGAGATGATGACGCCGACAATGATCAACCCGATCGACACTTCGTAGGAGATCATCTGCGCGGCCGACCGAAGCGAGCCCAGGAACGGGTATTTCGAGTTCGACGCCCAGCCGCCCATGATCACGCCGTACACCTCGAGCGAGGAAACCGCGAAGACGAACAGGATGGCCACGTTGATATCCGACAGCACCCAGCCCTCGTTCATCGGGATCACCGCCCAGGCCAGCACCGCCAGCACGAAGCTGGTCAGCGGCGCCATCATGAACACCGCCTTGTCGGCGCCCGCGGGCACGACCACTTCCTTGACCACGTATTTCAGCGCGTCGGCCACCGTCTGCAGCAGGCCATAGACGCCCACCACGTTCGGCCCCCGGCGCATCTGCACCGCGGCCCAGATCTTGCGGTCGCCATAGACGAGGAAGAGCAGCGAGATCATCACGAAGCCGACGACGGCCAGGCACTGCGCCACGATCAGCAGCGCGATCCCGAGGGGGGTTGTCAGAAATTCAGCCATCAGCTCCTCACACCATCGGTATTCCGTTTTCCGCGCAATCGGCGGCGACGACTTCGGCGTCTATTTTCCTGATCCCATCGGGCAGCGCCGGCGAGATCGTGTAAACCGCATCTCCGCGCCAGATGCCACCCTCTTCGACCACTTTCGTGCGCACATGTCGCGCAAATCCGAAGCCACGGATCAGAGTATACTGCGCTGCAGCACATTCGGCGTAGCGATCGACATCCGTGGTGTCCCGCGCACCGGCCATTTCGACCCGGAAACTGACCAGATCACCGTCCAGCAGGCGGGTTTCGATTCCCCGGTAATCGGGCCGGAACTGGGTCACGCTTTCGGACTCGGCCGCGTCGCACCCCGACACGGCCGTCGCTACCGACATCACAAGCGGAGATATGAGCGCACCGCGCCCCATTACTCGGCGGCCACCTGCTCTGTCCGGCGGGCCTTGGCCTCGGCCGACAACTCGGCCATCAGCGCGCTGGCCCGTGCGATCGGGTTGGTCAGGTAGAAGTCGTTGATCGCCGGCATCAGCTGCCCGGCGCCCAGCTCGACCTCGTCGACCAGCGTCCACTCGTTCTCGGGCACCCGGTCGACCTTGGCAAAGTGCGGCACCGCCTCGACCATGGCCCGGCGCAGCTGCGCGATGCTGTCGAAGGGCAGCGCGCTACCCATCTCGCCCGATAGCGCCCGCAGGATCGCCCAGTTCTCTTTCGCCTCACCCGGCGGGTGCCCCGCGCGCAGCGCCAGCTGCGGCCGACCCTCGGTGTTGACGAAGAGCCCCTGCTCTTCCGTATAGGCCGCCGCCGGAAGGATCACGTCGGCACGATGCGCGCCCCGGTCGCCGTGGCTGCCCTGGTAGATCACGAAGGGACCACTGGCGATCTCGATCTCGTCGGCGCCCAGGTTGTAGACAACATCGGCCCCGTCCAGCGCGCCCTCGACGCCACCTTCGGCCACCGCGCCCACATCCATCGCGCCCACGCGCGACGCCGCGGTATGCAGCACCATCATCTTGCCGCCCAGCTTCTCGGCCAGCCGCATCGACAGGCTCAGAACTGCCGGGCCATTCTCGCCCCGAAGACCGCCCTGGCCGACCACGACAATCGCGCCCTCGGTCGCCTCGGCCTGGCTCAGCGCCTGCGACAGGAACTTGTTGCGCGCGCCCAGCTGGGTCGCCTCGTAGGTCAGATCGGTATGCTGACCGATATGGATGACCTCGGCCCCCTTCAGCCACGCCTTGCGGATGCGCGCATTGAGCACCGGCGCTTCGATGGCCGGATCGGTCCCGATCAGGTAGACCTTTTTCGCCGTATCCAGCTCCTCGACCGTGGCATTGCCCACATAGGCCGACCGGTTGCCCGCTGGCAGATGCGCCCCGTCGGTGCGGCATTCCACTTGACCGCCTGCGCCTTCAACCAGCTGTTTCAGCGCATAGGCGCCTTCCACCGGGGCCAGATCGCCGACCAGCCCGGCCACCTTCTTGGCGCCCTTGATGGCCTCGGCCGCTTTCGACAATGCCTCGGGCCACGTGGCAGGCTTCAGCTTGCCGTCGACGCGGATATACGGCCGGTCCAGCCGCTGGCGACGCAGGCCATCCCACACGAACCGCGTCTTGTCGGAAATCCATTCCTCGTTCACGCCGTCGTGGTTGCGCGGCAGGATCCGCATGACCTCGCGGCCCTTCGTATCCACCCGGATGTTGCTGCCCAAAGCATCCATCACGTCGATCGTCTCGGTCTTGGTCAGTTCCCACGGCCGCGCGGTGAACGCATAGGGCTTCGACACCAGCGCGCCCACCGGGCACAGGTCGATGATGTTGCCCTGAAGGTTCGAATCCAGCGTCTCGCCCAGGTAGGCGGTGATCTCGGCATCCTCGCCCCGGCCCGTCTGGCCCATCTGGTGAATGCCGGCCACCTCGGTGGTGAAGCGCACGCAACGCGTGCAGGAAATGCAGCGCGTCATGTGAGTTTCCACCAGCGGCCCCAGATCGAGGTCGTCAACCGCCCGCTTCGGCTCGCGGAAACGGCTGAAATCCACCCCGTAAGCCATTGCCTGGTCCTGCAAATCGCATTCCCCGCCCTGGTCGCAGATCGGGCAATCGAGGGGGTGGTTGATGAGCAGGAACTCCATCACCCCCTCACGCGCCTTCTTGACCATGGGCGAGTTGGTCTTGACCACCGGCGGCTGGCCCTCCGGCCCGGGCCGCAGGTCACGCACCTGCATGGCACAGCTTGCCGCGGGCTTGGGCGGGCCGCCCACCACCTCGACAAGACACATCCGGCAGTTGCCCGCGATCGACAGACGCTCGTGATAGCAGAAACGGGGAATCTCGATCCCCGCCTGCTCGCAAGCCTGGATCAGGGTCATCGCCCCGTCGACTTCGATCTCGTTGTCGTCGATGATGATTTTGCGAAGGTCAGACATCCGTTCTCACTTTGCTCTCAGTAACTGGCCGATCCGGCTTTTCTGGGCGATCTCCGCCCGGCCGAGCACACACAGGCTCTCGGCATCCAGATTGCTGGCCCCCCTGGCTTCGAAATAGTCGTTGCGCCGCTGGCGCATCTTTTCCTTTTCGACGTCGTCATTGATATACGCGTCGATCTCGGCCTCGCTGTAGCCCCGGGCCGAGGCCAGCGATTTCAGACCGTTGGCATAGCTCTGCGCCTTGAAGAACTTGCCGCCGATGCTGCTGCATTCGCGGCGGATCTTGTCGGCCACGGCCAGCGCCAGCAGGCCTTCGTTGATATCCCGCTCGTTCTCGAGGCCGGCCCCGGCGCTGGCACCGGCAGCACCGGCCGACAGGGCAAGGCTCAGGACAAGGGCAGTCATGCGTTTCATGAGGATTTCCTTTCACACACACGGGGGCGCGCCACGGCGGCACACCCATCTGCTGCGCAGATGGGAAGCACGCCGCGTGATATGCAATAACACGCGCGCGAAACCCCTGATATGAAAGGCAAAATCACCAAAGGATGCATTCCCCGCTGAAGGTCAGCCGCCCGGGCTGTTGGGCCAGCACCGCGTCGGGCGCATCCGGCCCAACGCGCCACTCGATCTCCGAGGTGCCATAGTTCTTCAGGCAGTATTGCTTGCCGCCATAGCGCCCGGCCTCGCGCGCACCGGCCATGCCCTGGTCGGCCCGGCGGATCGACACGGTGAACCGCTTCCGGTCAGACTTGTCGACGGCCCGCGCCTTGTGCGGATAGTAATTGCCATTGAAATAGACCCGTTCGCTTTTCTTCGAACAGCCCGCCACGGCCACAGTCGCCACCAGCAGAAGCGTCACCGCCGCCTTATGCAATTTCCGTTCAGCCATTGAAAAATACCGCCTTTACAACAAGATACGCAAGGCCAAGGCACATGAGCCAGCCCGCGACATAGGTGAAGGACCTCAGGCCCATATCCGGTTTTCCGATGCCGTTGATATGCACCACCGCCAGAACCAGACGCAACAGAAGAAAGCCCGATGCGAAGAGGTTGACCCAGAAAGGGCTGCCCCCGGCAAGGATCGCCGCCAGCGTCAGCCCGACAAACGCCGCCATCGACTCGGTCAGGTTGCCATAGGCCCGGTGCCACCGGTAACAGCTGTCGGAATAATCCGCCACCGGCTGTGCGCCCGGCGCCAGCCCCGCCTGTGTCTTGCGGATCGCGGACAACGGGCTCAGCACCAGCTGCAGCAGCGCCAGTCCCACGATCGCCACAAGGGCGTGTCCGTATTCCGCAAAACCCGTCATCGGTTCAGCTTGATCCCTTCAGTTTCCGCCCGCGGCGCAAAGAACTTCGTACTTGCCGGCCCCGGCCGAGACGCTCACCATCAGCGACACCAGAACCTTTCGCCCCTGGCAGGCCGCCTTCTCGGCAAAACCGACATACTCCGGCAGGTCATCCGCCCCGATCGGCTGACCATCGCGGCGGCGCAGGGTAACATAGACCTGCTGACCCTGGATCGTGTCGCCATCCTTAGACGTCATCGAAACCGGCCGCCGCTGAAGATCCGCCTGAAGACTGTCCGATTGCAGCGTCTCCGCCCCTGCCACCGCAGGCACCAGCGCCAATGCCATCGTCGCCGCCCACTTTCTCATTCCGCCGCAACTCCTGTACATGCGTGGTCTCGCCACAGTTTCGTGTCTTTCAGATACGACCATCCGAAGGCCTGCTCGCCGTCTCCGTGGTCGCGCAAATGCGCCAGTCTTTCAAGCGCTTCGTCCAGCGTGGGCCGGTGCCCCTCGGGCACCCACCACATCACGAAATGCATCTCGCCCAGAACCTCGAACCACTCGGCCCGGCGCTCGTAGAACTGTCGATGCACCGTGTTGAAGACGAAATTCTCAAGCGTCTCCGCGTCTTCCCACACGGTCAGGTTCGCCACGAATTGCGGGTCGTCCCCGATATTGTTCTCGGTGTTCCCCGTCCCCGGCTCGCCCGAGCCTTCCATCATCCAGACAAACCCCGGCATCCGCTTGCCCAGCCCGTTGATCCGGTCGAGCGCGTTCATGAACTCGGCCACGCGCGGGTCGTCCGTCGGCGCCACAAGCCGGCCCACGTTCAGCTCGGCCAGGTGATATCCGGGCAGCCCGCTCATATGCTCAATTCACCTTCGAATGCGTCGGCGGATGCACCGCATCCTTGTCGATCACCACGATGGAATCGTGCACGTGCAGCCCGCTCACGGCACCTTCCAGCTCGGGCACATGATACCCCTGATGGTGATACCGCTCGTGCATGTCATCCACGATCTTCCGCACCGTGTTGAAGAAATTCGCCTCGGCGTCAAAGCCGCCCTCGAACCCCTTCCAATAGGCTGCGTGCAGATCCTCGATCATGTAGGTGCCGCCGATCTCGAGCCGCGGATAGATCGTGCGCAGCGAGGCCTCGATATGCGGCATCTGGTGGCTGCCATCGTCCAGCACCACGTCGACCCCGCCCATCTCGTCGATCACCGAGTTCAGGAAATCCGGGTCGTCCTGCGACCCGATCCGCACCTGCCCCGACACGCCGTCGAACTCCTTGCACTTCTTCTTGATATCGACACCGAACAGCACCGCATCCTCGCCCAGGAACCGCCGCCACATCTGCAGGCTGCCGCCCTTGTCGACGCCGATCTCGAGGAACCGTACCTTGGTGCCCCGATACTTGCCGAAATACCGGTCATAGATCGGGATGTAATGATGCCACTTGTGCACCACGTAATCCTGCGTCGTGGCATAGATCTCGGCCAGATCGCCGTCATAGTCGTATTTCTCGCGGATATCCGCGACGACATCTTCACCGGTGAAACGGTACTTCTTGATCATGACGCCCCCCTCACCCGCGCGGGCGCGGTCACTTGCCCTGACATGCAGGGATATGCGGGGGAAACGCGCATGATCCGATCACTCCGCCGCGACGGCGCTGACACGGCCGGTCTTCTGCGCCTTGATCCGGTCCTCGATCTCGTCCCGGAAGTTGCGGATCAGGCCCTGGATCGGCCACGCGGCAGCATCGCCCAACGCACAAATCGTGTGGCCCTCGACCTGCTTGGTCACGTCGAACAGCATGTCGATCT
This sequence comes from Roseovarius indicus, assembly GCF_008728195.1. NCBI lineage: Bacteria > Pseudomonadati > Pseudomonadota > Alphaproteobacteria > Rhodobacterales > Roseobacteraceae > Roseovarius > Roseovarius indicus. The sequence goes on along the minus strand of NZ_CP031598.1, from coordinate 2,507,544 downwards.
CCTCGACCTCGGCCTCGCCGCGCACCAGCCGGTCCATCACGCGCATCATCCAGCCGGTCCCTTCCCGGCAGGGCGTGCACTGGCCACAGCTTTCATGCTTGTAGAATTTCGACAGCCGCCAGATCGCCTTGATGATGTCGGTCGAATTGTCCATCACGATCACCGCCGCGGTGCCAAGGCTCGAGCCCACCTCGCGCAGCGCGTCGAAATCCATCGTCGCGTCCTTCATCTTCTCGCCGCGCACACACGGCACGGACGAGCCGCCGGGGATGACGGCCTTGAGGTTGCCCCACCCGCCGCGGATACCGCCGCAATGGGTCTCGATCAGCTCCTCGAAGGAAATCGACATGGCGTCTTCCACCACGCAGGGGTTGTTCACGTGCCCGGAAATGGCGAACACCTTGGTCCCGGCATTGTTCGCCCGCCCGAAGCTTGCGAACCAGTCGGCCCCGCGCCGCAGGATCGTCGGCACAACGGCAATCGACTCGACGTTGTTCACCGTGGTCGGGCAACCATAAAGCCCCGCCCCCGCCGGGAACGGCGGCTTCATCCGCGGCATCCCCTTCTTGCCTTCCAGGCTTTCCAGAAGCGCGGTTTCCTCGCCACAGATATAGGCCCCGGCCCCGTGCACCAGGTACAGGTCGAAATCCCAGCCCGAGCCACAGGCGTTCTTGCCGATCAGCCCCGCGTCATAGGCCTCGTCGATCGCCATCTGCAGCGCCTCGCGCTCGCGGATATACTCGCCGCGGATATAGATATAGCTGGCATGCGCCCCCATCGCGAAGCTCGCGATCAGGCATCCCTCGACCAGCGTATGCGGATCGTGCCGCATGATCTCGCGGTCCTTGCAGGTGCCCGGCTCCGACTCGTCGGCATTGACCACCAGGTAGGCCGGCCGCCCGTCGCTCTCCTTCGGCATGAACGACCATTTCAGCCCGGTTGGGAAGCCTGCCCCGCCCCGGCCGCGCAAGCCGCTCGCCTTCATCTGGTCGACGATCTCGGCCCGGCCCATCTCGATGATCTTCTTCGTACCATCCCAGTGACCACGCTTTTGCGCGCCTTTCAGCGTGCGGTCGTGCATCCCGTAGAGATTGGTAAAGATACGGTCCTGGTCCTTTAGCATGCCGCTACCCCTGATTGTCCTGGCGTGCCCGCCAGTATTGAAAGATCAGCCAGAAGGCAAAGACGAACCCCGCCAGCGCCAGCAGATCGAAGACAAGCCTCAGCCCTTGGCTGAAGCCTTCCTTGTCTCCGATCAGGGTCACCAGGATCCAGAACACCGCCGTTCCGGCGATGACCAGCGCTGCCTGGCGCCCCTTGCGGGCGGCTGTGTCGCGGTCGCTCATGCCCCTTGCTCATTCAGTACACGTCACCATCCTCGACCCGCTTCGAGAACTCGGTTTCCCCGCCGCCGGCAAGCGTCTTCGCCTGCTCGACCCAGTTGTCGCGGGTGACCCGGCCCCTGAAGCCTTCGAGATTTTCGTCGACCCACGCCACCTCGGCGGGGCCCCAACTGGCGATCTGGTCGAAATGGTAAAAGCCCATCGAGTTGAGCAATTGTTCCAGTTTCGGCCCGACGCCCTTGATTTCCTTGAGGTTGTCCGCCTTGCCGCCGCGCGGCTCAGACAGGCCCTCGGGCTTGCTGCCGCCATCGCTGGCCGCCGCCTTGGGCGCGGCTTTCGGCGCGTCGGCACCGCCCTCGTATTTCCATTCGCCCTTGCGCGAGGCCAGCTCTTCCTCGCCCGGCAATTGCGTGCCCGATTTCACGGCGCTCGCCTCCGCCGCTGGTGCCGCAGCGGTGGCCGGGCTGGCCGGGGCCGGCTCGGTCGCCGGCGCCGGTGTCGGTGCCTCGGCCGCGGGGGCCGGCTTCGCCGCGGGGGCCGCCTTGCCGGCGGTGGCCACGCCCGACTGCGGCAGCTCGCGACAGAACAGGAAGCCGAACAGCAGCCCCAGCACCACGAAGATCACGCCGCTCAGGAAGATCGAGCCGATGAACCCGACACTGCCCAAGGTCAGCATCAGTATCAGCGCCACCACGCCCGCCCCTGCGGCCATAAGCCAGCATCCGGCCGAACAGCTCAGTCCCGAGTTCGAATTCGCCATGTCATTTCCCCCCTGTGGTTATGTGCAGAACGCGGCCCGTCATGCGGCACCGTCCGTTGCACTCTTACCACGCTTTGACGCCTGCGTCTCCGCGTCGTCACAGAGGGCCCTGGCCTGGCTCACCCAATCGTCCCGGCCCACCCGTCCGCGGAACCCCTCGAGATTGTCGTCCATCCAGGCAATCTCGTCTGGTCCCCACGCGGCGATCTGGTCGTAATGCGTGATCCCAAGCTCATGGCACAGGGTCTCGAGCGCGGGCCCGATCCCCTTGATCTTCTTCAGGTCGTCCGGCTGGCCGTCCCGCGCCGCACCAAGCTTCGGGGGCCGCGCATCGGCCCCCTTGTCGGCAGGCACCCGGGCCAGAGACACCGTCTCGGTCTCGTCCTTGTAACTGTCGTCGATCTCCAGCCCCATCGCCAGGCCGAGATTGCGCTTCATCCCCTTGTCGACACACACCGCCCGCGACACCGCGATGGCGATCAGCACCGCCAGGGCCCCGCTGAACATCAGCGCCGCCAGCACCGGAAACGCCTCGATCACCTGCCAAAGCGCCACGACACCGGCGAGCGCGCCAACGCCCCAGCATGCCCAAAGGCAGGTCTCCGGTTTCGCGGTCTCTGACATCGCAGCCTTTCCTCAGATGCCCCGTCGGGGCGTCAGTACACGTCGCCCTTCTTGGCCCGGTCCGAGAACTCCGTCGTGCCGCCCTCGGCCAGGATTTTCGCCTGGCTGACCCAGTCGTCACGGCTCACCCGGCCCTTGAACCCGACAAGGTTCTGATCGGCCCAGGCCACCTCTTCGTCGGTCCAACTGGCGATCTGGTCGAAATGGAACACGCCCATATCGTGCAGCGCCTGCTCCAGCTTCGGCCCGACCCCCTTGATATATTTCAGGTCGTCCGGCCCGCCCTCGCGCGCCTCCGAAAGCAGCTCCGGCTTGGTGCCCTCGCCCGCATCGGCCGTGGCCTTGTCGCCGGCCTTCGCCTTCGACTTGGGCACAGCCTTCTCCGCCTTGCCGGCCTTGTCCTCAGGCGCACGCTTCGACTCGGGCTTGCCCTTCTCCTTGGCCTGCGCCTCCGCCTTGCTCACGCCGGTATCGTCGGCCTTGGCCTTGGGCGCCTTCTCGACCGGCTGGTCCTTCGCGGCTTCCTGCTTCGGCGGCTCTTTCACATTCACGGCCGGGTCCGCCGGCTGGTGGTTCGCCCCCTTCTCGCGCCACGGCGCCAGCATCGGCACCTCGGTGCCGTCGATCCGCTTGACCGTGTCGCCGATATCGGTCGCCAACTGCACGCTCGCGTTATACTTGGTCTGCCCGCTGTCGAACTCCTTCAGCGTGGTCAGCCCCGAGGCCGGCTCCGACGCATAGCGCCCGTTCTGCGGGCCCGGCACCGGCACCTTTCCGGCGGCCAGCTCGTCGAGGATCTCGACCAGCCGTTCGGCCGTCAGGTCTTCGTAGTAGTCCTTGCCGATCTGCGCCATCGGCGCGTTCGCACAGGCACCGAGGCATTCCACCTCTTCCCAGCTGAACTTGCCGTCGGCGCTCACCTCATGGGCATTCGGCGCGATTTTGTCGCGGCAGACCCCCACAAGGTCCTCCGCCCCGCAGATCATGCAGGAGGTCGTCCCGCAAATCTGGATATGTGCAACCGATCCAACGGGTTGCAACTGGAACATGAAGTAGAAGCTCGCCACTTCCAAGGCCCGGATATAGGCCATGTCCAGCATATCGGCCACATGTTCGATCGCCGGCCGCGTCAGCCAGCCTTCCTGCTCCTGCGCGCGCCACAAAAGCGGGATGACGGCGCTGGCCTGCCGGCCCTCGGGGTACTTGGTGATCTGCGCTTCCGCCCAGGCCCGGTTGGCCTCGGTGAACGCAAAGCTCTCTGGCTGTTCGTGGTGAAGACGTCTCAGCATGCTCAGGCACAGGCTCCCGTAGTAAGTTTCACGCCACCGTCAGGCAGGTTCACGGCCTTGTCGTTGGCGAGCATGTAGGATGTGATATCAAGCGCTTGCTGCCGGGTGATCCCGGCTTGAAGCTCGACCGGCAGGTAATCGGAATCGTATTTCATCTCGCAGCCGATCGTCGCCACGGCCGCCGTGTAATCCGCGATCATCTGCTCGTTGACGCCCTCGGGCGTTGTCATACAGGCCGCAAGCCCCAAGGGCAGCCCCGCAAGGGCCAGACATTTCGCAAAACGCATCAGGATACTCCCTCTCCGCTGCCCAGCAGCGCCAGCACCGCGACCGCCGCCACCAACAGCGCGGCCGTCCCGGCCCCGACATGCTTGGCGTAGGGATAGCCGCCGCGCGCATAAATATACGCATCCGCGTACCCCATGAAGGAGAACGCGAAAAACAGAACCGCGATGACCTTCAGGTCACCGTAAACCGTCGCCCCGATCGCCAGGATCAGGAAGGCAATATACCGGTCGGTCATCACCTCGGGCAGCTTCTCTGCCCGGTGTGTCGTGGCCGCCATCCCGCTCACCGGGTCGCGCAGAAACATGAGGGCCAGAACCCCCGTCACCAGCACGCCCCCGCCGGAAAGCCATATGGCAGCCTGTGCCAGCGTCATTACCGGTCGATCTCCCCGAACACGACATCCATCGTGCCGATGATCGCCGCCACGTCGGCCAGCTGGTGGCCGCCGGCGACAAAATCCATCGCCTGCAGGTGCAGGAAGCCGGGCGCCCGAAGCTTGGCGCGGTACGGCCGGTTCGACCCGTCCGCCACCAGGTACACCCCGAATTCCCCCTTCGGCGCCTCGACGGCGCAATACACCTCGCCCTCGGGCACGTGGAAGCCCTCGGTATAAAGCTTGAAGTGGTGGATCAATGCTTCCATCGAGGTCTTCATGTCGGTCCGCGTCGGCGGCGTCAGCTTGCCGCGCGCCAGCACGTCGCCCTTCCCCTCCGGCGCCCGCAACTTCTCAAAGCACTGGTGCATAATCTTCAGCGATTGCCGCATCTCCTCCATCCGGCAGAGATAGCGGTCATAGCAATCGCCATTCTTGCCGACGGGGATCTGGAACTCCATCTCGTCGTAGCATTCATAAGGCTGCGCCCGGCGCAAATCCCAGGCAAGGCCCGAGCCGCGCACCATCACGCCCGAGAAGCCCCATTCGAGAATATCCTTCTCCTTCACCACGCCGATATCGGCGTTGCGCTGCTTGAAGATCCGGTTCTCGGTCAGAAGCCCGTCGAGATCGGCAAGCACCTTCGGAAACTCGTTCGCCCAGGTCTCGATATCGTCGATCAGCTCGTCGGGAATGTCCTGGTGCACGCCACCGGGCCGGAAATACGCGGCGTGCAGCCGCGCGCCACAGGCCCGCTCGTAGAACACCATCAGCTTCTCGCGTTCCTCGAACCCCCAAAGCGGCGGGGTCAGCGCGCCCACGTCCATCGCCTGAGTCGTCACGTTCAGCAGGTGGTTCAGGATGCGCCCGATCTCGGAATACAGAACCCGGATCAGCTGCGCCCGCCGCGGCACCTCGACCTTGCACAGCTTCTCGATCGCCAGGCACCAGGCGTGCTCCTGGTTCATCGGCGCCACGTAATCCAGCCGGTCGAAATACGGCAGGTTCTGCAGGTAGGTGCGGCTTTCCATCAGCTTCTCGGTGCCGCGGTGAAGCAGCCCGATATGCGGGTCGCAGCGCTCGACGATCTCGCCGTCAAGCTCGAGCACCAGCCGCAAAACCCCGTGCGCCGCAGGGTGTTGCGGGCCGAAGTTCAGGTTGAAGTTGCGGATCTTCTGTTCACCCGTCTGGGCGTCGTCAAATCCCTTGGAGCCGTCCATCATCGCGGACCTCCCTTACGTTCGGCCCCGAAGGCCATGATATAGAGCATGATGAGCGTGCAGAGCGGAAAGATCGCGGTGATCGGCCAGTAGCTGGAAATGCCGTACTCCGGCAGCAGCTTCCAGAACGGAACCACGAATGCCACCGAGAGTAGAATGAGCCAGATCATACCGTCGCCCCTCGCTGCGCCCCCACCCGTTCATTTCGATGCGGTGTCTTTCTCGTCCCCCGGCAGGATGTACTCGGCACCCTCCCACGGGCTCATGAAGTCGAACTGCCGGTATTCCTGCACAAGGCTCACCGGCTCGTAGACCACCCGCTTCTGCACCTCGTCATAGCGCACTTCCGTGTAGCCCGTGGTCGGGAAATCCTTGCGCAGCGGATAGCCGCGGAAGCCATAATCGGTCAGGATGCGCCGCAGGTCCGGATGGCCCGAGAACAGGATGCCGAACATGTCGAACACCTCCCGCTCGAACCAGTTGGCCGACGGGTGGATACCGGTGATCGACGGCACCATGTCCTCTTCGCGCACTGCCATCCGCAGGCGAATGCGCTGGTTCTGGTACATCGACAGGAAGTGATAGACCACGTCGAACCGCTTGGGCCGTTCCGGGTAATCCACCGCCGTGATGTCCACCAGCGTCGAGAAACGGCAGGTCGGGTCGGTCTTCAGGAAGTCGACCAGCCCGACGATATTCGCCAGCGCCACGTCGACATTCAACTCGTCGAACGCCACCTCCCAGCTGATCACGCAATCGGTGCGCTTGGCCTCGATATGGGCGCCCAGTTCCTTCAGTGCTGCTGTCATCTTACGATCGTCCCCGTCCGGCGGATTTTGCGTTGCAGCTGCAGGATGCCGTAAACCAGCGCCTCCGCCGTCGGCGGGCAGCCGGGCACGTAGACATCGACCGGGATGATCCGGTCACAGCCGCGCACCACGGAATAGCTGTAATGGTAATACCCCCCGCCATTGGCGCAGGAACCCATCGAGATCACGTAGCGCGGCTCGGGCATCTGGTCATAGACCTTTCGCAGCGCGGGGGCCATCTTGTTGGTCAGCGTCCCGGCCACGATCATCAGGTCCGACTGGCGCGGGCTGGCCCGCGGCGCGGTACCGAAGCGTTCGAGGTCGTAGCGTGGCATCGACGTGTGCATCATCTCGACGGCACAGCAGGCCAGCCCGAAGGTCATCCAGTGCAGAGAACCCGTCCGGGCCCAGTTGATGATGTCCTCGGTCGACGTCAGCAGGAAACCCTTGTCCTGCAGCTCGCGGTTCAGCGCCTGAACCGCCGGTTCGGCCGAAGCCGAGGGTTGCTCCGCCCCGATCGGCGCTTCCGCCGAGGGGCCGCTTTTCACGCGGTCGCTCTGAAGGCCCTGGCCTTGCGTCTCGGTAACAAGGCCCTCTTTTTCGGCAGTCTCGCTCTTCACTCCCATTCCATGGCTCCCTTTCTCCATTCATAGGCGAACCCGGCGGTCAGCACGGCAAGGAAGACCATCATCGACCAGAAGGCGGCCATGCTGATATCCTGGAAGGCCACGGCCCACGGGAACAGCATCGCGATCTCCAGATCGAAAATGATGAACAGGATCGACACGAGGTAGAACCGCACATCGAACTTCATCCGCGCATCGTCGAAAGCGTTGAAGCCGCATTCATAGGCACTCACCTTCTCCGGGTCCGGGTGACGGACGGCCAGAACGACGGCGGCGAGGATCAGGACAAGGCCAAGACCGATGGCAATGGCCAGAAGAAAAAGGACGGGGAGGTACTCCCTCAGCATCTCATCCACGTGGTGGCTCCTTTCATGCGCAATGCCATGCGCATCAAGCTGGCTCTTTTGACATAATCGGGTTTACCCCTGCCCCATGATGGGGTCAACCAGACGGTGACAATTTCGCACGGGCCGGACGGCCCCGATCGTCACACGGCGAGATCGCGGGCCGGTTCGCCAAAAACTGCTTGATTTCAAGGCGCTCAGGCGCGTCATGCAACACAACATATGCCGCCAGCCAACGCTGTCGAGGGGGCCGCCGGTCAAGTTTTCGCCGCGCTGCCGCATGATCCATGCCTGCAACGCGGCAAAGCGCCCGCCCCCTGAGTCTGCCCTGCACGGGCACCTGGTCCCGCCCCGTCCGCGTCTTGCCGCAACGTCGCCGAACCGCCAGACAAACCGCATCGCGCGGGCGCGCCCGGCAATACCAACGGCCAGCCGACCGCCATGACCTGTCCCGCAGGTGATCGCCCGGTCGGGTCGCTCAAAAGGTCAGTTCCGCCCCCAGGATCACCGTGTGCGATTTCACCCCCGCCACGCTTGTCACCCGCGGCAGGATCAGCGGCACGAACCCTTCGTTATACATGTACTCGGCGCCAACCTTCACATGCGGCGCCAGGTCCACCTCGAGCCCGAGTATCGCCTGCTCCATCACCTCCCACGGCAGGCCCCGCGCGCCCTGCACCCCCCGGCTCACCGAGGCAGACCAAACCGCCGGCCGGCCGAAGACCTCACCCCGCCAGCGCCCCTGCAACGTGGTGGCCTGCACGTGATGCCCCGTCGCCGGCCAGTCATGCAGCGTGCGGGTGAACTCGGCCATCAGGTCGAAGCGCGGCGCATTGTAGACGGCATTCACGTCCCACAACCCGTTCCATTGCCGGTTAATGCCCACGCCGGGCGGGTGATGGGCGATGACGCTGTCATAGATCGTCCCGCGCAGAAACCCGGCCCCCAGCCGCAGGCTCCTGCCCCGGCCAAGGTCGAACCGGTGCGACCCGTTCACCGCGAAATTGCTGAACGCCCCGTCATTCTTCGGGGTGCTCAGCACACGCAGCCCGCGATGCGCCGGGATGAGGGTGAAGGCCAGCTCCGTCCGCGGCGTGACATAGCCCAGCTCGATCACCGGGTCGTCGCTCTGCGGCCAGAAATAATGCGTGGAATGGCTATGCGTGAACGGCGCATACGTGGCGAAATTCCCGAAATTCACCGTCTTGCGCCCGAAGGCCAGATAGACCGGCGCCACGTCCGGATCGCCGATCGCCACCCAGTACTTCCGTAACTGGATGGGTTTCTGCCCCGGATACTCGACCTCGGTATACTCCCCTTGCGCAAAGGCCGTCACCATCGGCAGCGCGAGTGTCGTATGAACCGATATCTCGTTGATCACCCCGTACCCGTCCGACGTGCCGGCGGTATGGGTCGGCGGCAGCCGCGACAGGATGGGAAACCGCCCCGGCGTATTGGTCGTCTCCCAGATCCGCGTGGCCACGAACCGCCCGCCAAGATAAAGCGCCCCCGGCTCCAGCCGCCCTTCGCTGCGGGCCAGGAACATCCGCGCAATCTTGTTCGGCACATGCGCCTGCCGGTCGAACATCTCTTCCGAATATCGCAGGCTCGTCCGCACAAGCCCGTCGGGGTTGTACATCCCCTCCTCCGCGGCCGCCGGCATCGCGCCCAGCACGAACACCACCGCCGCAACCCAACGCCTCATGAAACCAGCCATGCCCGACCTCCTGCACTTCATGGCAACAGGTCTGACACAGCATGGTTTATGGGCCGTTAACCACGGCCCCGCATCGGCCGGATCACCTTATCCTTCCGGAATCCACCCGGGCTTGCGCTTGTCGAAGAAGGCGGCAACCCCCTCATGCGCCTCCTCGGTATCCCACGCATCGGCCAGCGCATTGATGCTGAGGTCAATCATCTCCCGGTCGATCCGTGGCCCCAGCGCCCTGAGCAGCGCCTTCGACCGGGCCACCGCGCCCGGCGCACAGTTGAAATAGGGCACGACCTCTTCCTCGATCGCGGCATCCAGTTCGCCGGCCGGCACCACGCGTGCCAGCAAGCCCAGCCGCACGGCCTCCTCCGCGTCGAAGATCCGGGCCGACATGAACACCCGCCGCGCCTTGGCCTCTCCCATCCGGGCACAGACATACGGCCCGATCGTTGCCGGGATCAGCCCCAGCCGCGGCTCGGTGAGGCCCATCTTCACCCCCTCCGCACCGATCGCCACGTCGCAGATGCTCATCACGCCCAGCCCGCCGCCGAACGCATTCCCGTGCACCTTCCCGATCAGCGGCTTGGGCATCGTGTTCAGCGCCTGCAACATCATCGCCAGCTTCGTGGCCTCGGCCGAGCGCACGCCGGGCTCCGCCTCGAACTGCTCCCGCATCCAGCCCAGATCACCGCCCGCGCAGAAACTCTTGCCCTTCGCGGCCAGCACGACCACGCGCACGTCGTCATCCTGCCCCAGCTTTTCGGCCGCATCATGCAGCTCGGCAATCATCTGCGCCGACAGCGCGTTGTGCTTTTCCTCCCGGTCCAGCCAGAGCGTCGCCACCCCCCGGCTGTCGGTCTCGATACTCACCGTCTCATACATCGCCCAACTCCTTGCCAGTCTTTCTCAGCCAGTCCGCGTAAACCCACACCATCCGGTCCACGAACCATATCTTCGGGATCATCGTCAGCAGCGTGCCGAACACGGCCCAGGCCGCGTCAAGCGCCCACAATCCCCACGCCATCACCACCGCGCCGGGCAGCGCGCCCGCCGACAGCATCGCCCCCCAGACCCGGTGATGCCCCGGCACCTCGTCCCGCCGGTTCAGGAACACCCGCTCCCCCAGCACGCCCCGTGACGCCCAGCTATCCAGGCTCGCAGGCGGCGGAAAAGCCCGCGGGTTCACCCATGTCCAAAGCAGCACCGCCGTCACCGCGCCCCAGGCCCAGGCCCCGATCCACACCCGCGACCAGACGGCCAGCGCCAGAAGCGGCAGGATCGTGAAGCGGCTATAGACCGACCACGGGCTCGCATGCCGCGCCCATACCCGGTCGCTCATGCCCATCAGGCGTTCCGTGGCGCGGTAGAGCCCGCTCATCCGCCCGCCCGGCCACGCATCTCGACCGCCAGCACCGCGGCATCGTTCAGGATCGCGGAATCGAGCCCTGTCTCATAGCCCAGCCCCCTCAGCCGCGCATGCACCTTCTCGGTCGCCACGTTCCCCTTGGCCCCGGGCGCATAGGGGCAACCTCCCAGGCCGCCGACCGCCGCGTCGAACACCCGCACGCCCCGCTCCAGCGAGGCCTCGATATTCTCCACCGCCCGGCCCGACGTGTCATGGTAATGCCCCGCCAGATTCTCCACCGGCACGACCTCGGCCACCGCCGCCAGCATCGCGTCGATGCTTTCCGGCGTGCCCTGCCCGATCGTGTCGCCCAGGCTGATTTCGTAGCAGCCCATCCTGTACAGCGCCTCGGCCACCCGGGCCACCGACGCGGGCGCGACCGTCCCGTCATAGGGGCAGTCGGTGACGCAGGAGACATAGCCCCGCACCGGCAGCCCCGCGACACTCGCCGCCGCCGCCACCGGCGCGAACCGCTCGAGGCTCTCGGCAATCGTCGCGTTGATATTGGCCTTCGAAAACCCTTCCGAGGCCGACCCGAAGATCGCCACCTCGTCGGCCCGCGCCGCCTGTGCCGCCTCGAACCCGCGCATGTTGGGCGTCAGCGCCGCGTATCGCACCCCCTCGGCCCGCCGGATTCCCGCCAGCACCTCCGCCGAATCCGCCATCTGCGGCACCCATTTCGGGCTCACGAAGCTTGCCACCTCGATCCGCCGGAACCCCGCCCCGCTCAGGCAGTCGACCAGCGCGACCTTGTCCTTCGTGGCGATCTGGCGCTTTTCGTTCTGCAGCCCGTCGCGCGGGCCCACTTCGAAAATCTCGACATAGTCAGACATCCCAGGCCTCGTAGAAGTCTTTTGTATAAAGCAACATGGCATCCGGCCCCGGCAGCGACGCCTTGAACGCCTCGCGGGAGGTGATCCGCTCCATCCACGCGGTCACTTCCGGAAACTCGTCGGTCTTCGCGAAGTGCCGCGCCATGTAGACGGCCTGGCCGACACAGATATCACAGGCCGAAAACCCACTCGTCAGCAGATAGTCGCGGTTCTCCACCGGCGTCGACAGCTGCGCCTCGATCGCGGCGTAACATTTCTTCAACCGCGCCGCCTCCAGCTTCATCACCACCGGGCTGCGCATCGCGTCGTCATACAGCATGATATGCTGCTGCGTCAGGATCGCCACGTGCTGGCTGATCGTCTCGGCGAAATGCACCCACATCAGCCAGTCCATCCTGCCCATGTCGCCCGGAAGCCGTCCCAGCCCCCTGTCGGGAAACTTCTCGCACAGGTACTCGACCATCGCGCCGCTCTCGAACATCCGCTCGCCCTCGATCTCCAGCGCCGGCACCCGGCCCGCGGGCGACAGCGTCAGGAATTCCGGCCGCCGCAGCGACTTGTCGAACGGGTGCTCGACCAGCTGGAACGGCACGTCCAGCTCGTTCAGCAGCCACAGCACCCGCATCGAACGGGATTGCGGCACATGGTGCAACGTGATCATCGGTCAGCTCCTTCCGGCAGCTCCGGCCGGCTTTCTCTGGCGGCATCGCATCGCTCGGCCCAGGCCGCCCATGCCGCAAGCGCGGGACGGGCCGACATCATCTCGGCCCCCTCGGGCGCCATCCGGAAATATCCCAGCATCGGCCACAACAGGCAGGTATCGAGGCACAACCGCCCCGGCACCAGCGTCTGCTCCTCCGCAGCTATTTCCTCCAGCGCATCCAGCACCGGCCCCGCCGTCTCCAGCCCGGCCGCAATCGCCGCCTCGTCGACACTCTCGCCCACAAGGGGCCGGTACACACGATGCACGAACACCCCCAGCACGAGCGGCTGGAAGACATAGCTGTCGACGATCCCCATCACCTGCCGCATCCTGGCCCGGTGCTTGGGCGTCACCGGCGTCAGGGTCGGCCCGTCGAAGGCCCCGTCGACATAATCCATGATCGCCTGCGTCTCGTAGACCCGGAACCCGTCATGCTCCAGCACCGGCACCTTGCCGAACGGGTGCAGTTTCCGCATCGCCTCCCGGTTCTCCGGCTCGAACGGGTCGATCTCCCGGGTGCCAAAGCGCACGCCCTTCGCCGCCAGCGCCATCCGTGCGGCCCAGGTGTAGACGCTCAGATGATACCCGGTCAGGGTAACGTCGCTCATGCCTCCCCCTCTTCCAGCCGCACCAGCGCCGCGCCCGCCGTCACCTGCGCGCCTTCCTCGACCAGCACCTCGGCCACAACCCCGTCACGGGCCGCCAGCAAGCTGTGCTCCATCTTCATCGCCTCCAGCACGGCCAGCCGGTCGCCTTCCTTGACTTCCTGCCCGGGTTTGGCGAGCAGTACCTTCACCAACCCCGGCATCGGCGCCTCGATCACGTCGGCATCCCCCCCGGCCAGGCTGTCGCGCTCCAGAAGGTCCACCACCAGGAAGCTCAGCCCGTAATCGGAGAAGACGCTGACAAGCTGGTCGTTCACCGCCACCGGCGGCGCCGTCTCACCATCGAGCTGCCAGCGCCCCCCGCTGCGCCGCGCCTCGACCGTGGCCTCGCCCACGACCACGTCATGCGCCTCGGCCGACAGCGTCCGCACCTTCACGACGATCTCCTCACCGCCCCGGACCAAATGCACACTGCGCGTCAACGGCGTCCACAGGATGAACCCGGTCTCGAACCCTTCCATGCCCAGCAGCCCCAGCGCGGCCAAAGCCGCCAGCGCCGTCTCCCGCGGCCCCGGCTCCGGCACCACGACCAGCTCATCAAGATCGCGCTCGATCAGCCCCGTGTCCACGTCACCCGCAGCAAACCCCTTGTGATGCGTCAGCGCGCCCAGGAAGGCGAGGTTCGTCACCGTCCCCGCCACCTGGCAATCCCCCAGCGCCGCCGACATCCGCCGAAGCGCCCCGGCCCGCGTCGCGCCATGGGTGATCAGCTTCGCGATCATCGGGTCGTAGAAGGGCGAAATCTCGTCCCCCGCACGCACGCCACTGTCGGCCCGCGCGCCCTCCGGGAATTCCAGATGCGCCAGCCGCCCCGTCGCCGGCAAAAACCCTTTCGGCACATCCTCGGCATAGAGCCTTGCCTCGAATGCATGCCCGTTGATCGTCAGCTCCTCCTGCGCCTTCGGCAACCCCTCGCCACTGGCCACGCGCAGCTGCCACTCCACAAGGTCGACACCCGTGATTGCCTCCGTCACCGGATGCTCCACCTGCAGCCGCGTGTTCATCTCCATGAACCAGAACCCGTCGGTGCGCAGCCCATCCGAGCCATCGACGATGAACTCGATCGTCCCCGCACCAGCATAGCCGATCGCCTCGGCCGCCCGCACGGCGGCATTGCCCATCGCCTCGCGCATCTCCTCGGTCATCCCCGGTGCCGGCGCCTCCTCGATCACCTTCTGGTGCCGCCGCTGCAGCGAACAATCCCGCTCGAACAGGTGAACGGCCTTCGTACCATCGCCAAACACCTGCACCTCGATATGCCGCGGCTTCTGCACGAACTTCTCGATCAGCACCGCCTCGTTGCCGAACGCCGTCTTCGCCTCGCCCTTGGCACTCTCCAGAGCCTCGGCGAACTTCTCGGGCTTCTCGACCAGACGCATCCCCTTGCCGCCGCCCCCGGCAACAGCCTTGATCAGCACCGGATAGCCGATCTCATCGGCCTGCTCCGCCAGGAACCCCGGCTCCTGGTTCTCGCCATGATAGCCCGGCACCACCGGCACCCCGGCCTCTTCCATCAGCTTCTTCGCGGCATCCTTCAGCCCCATCGCCCGGATCGCCTTCGCCGACGGCCCGATGAAGCTCAGTCCCGCCGCCTCGACCGCCTCCACGAAATCCGGGTTCTCGCTCAGGAAGCCATACCCCGGATGGATCCCCTGCGCCCCCGTCTCCAGCGCCACCTCGATGATCCGGTCGCCCTTCAGGTAACTCTCCGACGGCGCCGAGCCCCCGATATGCACCGCCCGGTCGGCCATCGCCACGTGCTTGGCGGTGCGGTCGGCATCGGAATAGACCGCCACCGTGCGCACGCCCATCGCCCGCGCCGTCTCGATCACCCGGCAGGCAATCTCGCCCCGGTTCGCGATCAGTATCGTGTCAAACATGCTCAATCCTTCTCAACTTCCACCGGGGCGCCCAACCGATCGCACCAGTTCACCTTCGCCCCCTCGCCACCGGCCTCCACCGCGAGCCCCTCGCGCACCAGCCGGTCAGCCAAATTCTCGTCTCCCACCGTCACCCGGACAGGAACAGGCGTACCGGGCACACCCTCCATGGGCTCGCCCGTCCGCCGCCATTCCAGGGGGCCATCCTCCAGCAGCACCCGCAACCGATCCCTCCCCAGCGCCCCATGCGCCAGCTCGGCATCGCACCCTGGCTCGCCGACATCCGGCACCCCGAGCCCTTCCAGCCTGACCAGCCGGTCCGCCTCTCCACACATCAGCCGCACCGTCCGCGTATCGATCACCTCGGCCACCTCGCAGCCCTCCATCACCTCGCCCTCGCCCCACGTCCCGGCATGCTCCGCGATATAGAGCCACCCCGCCACCGTCACCGCGGTCAGCACCATGGCGCGAGTGACGAAGCTCAGCGTCATCCATCCGCCCCGCACCAACTCCGACGTTTGCCGCCGTCATACCACCGGGCCAGTCCGGCCCCGACCATGCGTGTCCCGACAAGCTCGTCGTCGACCGTCATCAATGTCAGAACCCTTCCATACCGGTCCTTTCCGCGCGGTGTCGCCACCACCTTTCCCGCCGTCCAGAGTTGCCAGCGCAGGTAGAAGGTTGCCGATACCGCCATCACCAGCTCCGTCGGGCAGCGCGACTTCATTTCCGGTGTGTCGAACCCCAGGATTCGTCCGCTGACATAGCCCTCCGCGGGGCAGGTCATCTTCACCGTGTCGCCATCCACGACCATCCAGACCTTGCATCCTTCGCTCTGCCTCCATGTCAGGCTTGCGGCATCCAGCGCCACAGGGCCGAAAATTACAGATGCCCCCACGATCATAAGCACCACCGGCCAGTTCGTCCGACCCCGACGCGGTCGCAACGGGGTCTTCCCCCGCGGGTTCGGCGCCCCCATATCCCACTTGGGATGACGGCGCGCCCCACGGCGGAACGGAACGACCTTACGCCCGCGCGCCATGCCTACATCCGGAACACACCAAACTTCGTCTCCTCGATCGGGGCGTTCAGCGCCGCGCTCAGGCTCAACGCCAGCACATCCCGCGTCTTCCTCGGGTCGATGATCCCGTCATCCCACATCCGCGCACTGGCAAAGAGCGGGTGGCTCTGGTGCTCGAACTGCTCCAGCGTCGGCCGCTTGAACTCGGCCTCCTCCTCGGCCGACCACGTCCCGCCCTTGCGCTCGATCGCGTCGCGCTTGACCGTGGCCAGCACGCCCGCCGCTTGCTCGCCCCCCATCACGCAGATCCGCGAATTGGGCCATGTCCACATGAAGCGCGGCTGATAAGCCCTTCCGGCCATGCCATAATTCCCGGCCCCGAACGAGCCGCCGACCAGCATGGTGATCTTTGGCACGCTCGTCGTCGCCACCGCCGTCACCATCTTGGCGCCGTGCCGCGCGATCCCCTCGTTCTCGTAAGCCTTGCCGACCATGAACCCCGTGATGTTCTGCAGGAACACCAGCGGAATGTTCCGCTGGCTGCACAGCTCCACGAAATGCGCGCCCTTCTGCGCCGACTCGGAAAACAGCACGCCATTGTTGGCGATGATCCCCACGGGACACCCCTTCACATGGGCGAACCCGCAGACCAGAGTCTCCCCGAACCGCGCCTTGAACTCGTCGAAGCGCGACCCGTCGACCACCCGCGCAATCACCTCGCGAATGTCATAGGGCGTCCGCAACCCGGCCGGCACCACCCCCAAAATCTCGTCCGGGTCATAGGCCGGCTCTTCCGAGGCCTGCCACATCACCGTATCCGGCTTGCGCCGGTTCAGCCCGGCCACCGCCCGCCTTGCCAGCGCCAGCGCATGCGCGTCATCCTCGGCCAGGTAATCCGCCACGCCCGACAGCCTTGTATGCGCATCGCCCCCGCCCAGTTCCTCGGCGCTCACCACTTCGCCCGTCGCCGCCTTCACCAGCGGCGGACCGGCCAGGAAGATCGTCCCCTGCTCCTTCACGATGATCGTCACGTCCGACATCGCCGGCACATAGGCCCCGCCCGCGGTACAAGACCCCATCACCACGGCGATCTGCGGAATGCCTTTCGCGCTCATGTTCGCCTGGTTGTAGAAGATCCGCCCGAAATGGTCGCGATCGGGAAATACCTCGTCCTGGTTGGGCAGGTTCGCGCCGCCGCTATCCACCAGGTAGATACACGGCAAACCACATTCCGCCGCGATCTCCTGCGCGCGCAGGTGCTTCTTCACGGTCATCGGGTAATAGGTGCCACCCTTCACGGTCGCATCGTTGCAGACGACCATGCATTCGGTGCCGCTCACCCGACCCACACCGGCGATCACCCCGGCACAGGGGGCGTCGCCCCCGTACATGTCATGCGCCGCAGTGGCGCCCACTTCCAGGAACGGGCTGCCCGGGTCGAGCAGGTTCGCCACCCGCTCCCGCGGCGGCATCTTGCCCCGGCTGCGCTGCCGGTCGCGGGCCGCCTCGCCCCCGCCCTGCGCGGCGGCGGCCACGGCCTCCTCGACCAGCCCCAGCGCCTCGAGATGCGCCTTGCGGTTGGCCAGAAAATCCTCCGACGATGTCAAAGCCTTGGATTTCAGTTTCATCGGATCTCCTCACACACGCGCAGGCCGAACATGGCCCGGGTTGTTGCAATTATGCTGCAGTGCCGCACAAGCGATTTCATTTGATGCAGGTCAAAGCCGGAATCACCCCGGCGGGCGCATGCAGTCCCCGTACAGAAAGACTGGGACACACCATGAAAACCCTCACGAAACTTGCCCTCACCACCGCCCTCGCCACCGTAGCGGCCGCCCCGGCCCTCGCACAGTCCAAGGGCGACATGCTCCTCGGCCTCGGTGTCCACTGGGTGATGCCGACCGACAGCTGGAGCGCCACGCTCGCCGGTCCGGTTCGCGTCGACGACAACGTCCGCCCGACCCTGACCTTCGAATACTTCGTCGCCGACCGTATCGGCCTCGAAGTGCTGGCCGCCTGGCCCTTCGAACACGACGCCCAGCTGCTGGGCGCCGGTGACGTCGTCAAGACCAAGCACCTCCCGCCGACGGTCTCGATCCAGTACCACTTCACCAACTCGTCGAACATCACGCCCTTCGCCGGCATCGGTGTCAACTACACCCACTTCTGGGATGAAAAAGGTACCGGCGTTCTGGCCGGCGTGCCGGTCAGCCTCGACGACAGCTGGGGCGTCGCCGTCCACGCGGGCCTCGACTTCAAGATCAGCGAGAAAGCCTCGCTGCGTGCCGACATCCGCTGGATGGACATCGACACCAAGGCCAAGGTCGGCGGCGTGCCGATCGGCAATGTCAGCATCGACCCGATCGTGATCGGTGCCGCCTACGTCATGAAATTCTGAACCCATCAAAGGGCGGGACAGGCACGGGCCGGCGGAAACGTCGGCCCGTTGCGTTTCAGGCATCATGAGCCACCCTCCGCCGCCGCACGCGCCTTCAGCTCCTTGCGGATGACCTTGCCCGTCACCGTCATCGGCAGCTCATCGAGAAACGCGATTTCCCTTGGATAGGAATAGCTTGCCAGCCGTTCCTTCACGAACACCTGAAGCGCCTCGGCCATCTCGTCGCTCGGCGTTTCCCCGTCCTTCAGCACCACGAAGGCCTTGACGATCTCGGTGCGCATCTCGTCCGGTTTGCCCACCACGCCGACCGTCGCCACCGCCGGGTGCTTCAGCAGGCAATCCTCGATCTCCGCAGGCCCGATCCGGTACCCGGCCGAGGTGATCACATCATCCTCCCGCCCCACGAAGCGCAGGTAATCGCCCTCCCAGGCGCCCCTGTCCCCGGTCAGCATCCAGTCGCCGCGAAACTTCTCCGCCGTCGCCTCCGGCCGCTTCCAGTATTCCAGCATCATCGAGGCCGAGCCACGCCTTATCGCCACGTCGCCCTCGCCATCCGCAGGCTCGCCGGCCTCATCCAGCACCGCGATCTCGTGCCCCGGCACCGGCTTCCCGAGGCAGCCCGGCAACGGGCTGAAGAGGGCCCCGCAGGAACTCGCCACCATGTTGCACTCGGTCTGCCCGTAAAACTCGTTGATCGTCACCCCGAAGGCCGACCGCCCCCAGTCAAGCATCTCGCCCCCCAGCGGCTCCCCGCCGCTTGCGACCGTCCTCAACCCCTCGATCCGGGTATCCGCCGCCTTCAGCATCCTGAGCGCCGTGGGCGGGAAAAACACATTCCTGACAGAGGCTTCGCGCACGACCCTCACGCATTCCTCCGGCGTGAATTTCGCCAGCCTTGCCGCCACCACCGGCACCCCCAGCGCCAGCCCGGGCATCAGCACATCGAACAGACCGCCGATCCACGCCCAATCCGCCGGCGTCCACAGGCAATCGTCCTCTTCGCCCAGGAAATCATGGCTCATCTCGACCCCCGGCAGATGCCCCGTCAGCACCCGATGCGCGTGCAGCGCCCCCTTGGGGCTGCCCGTCGTCCCGGAAGTATAGATCAGCACCGCCGGGTCGTCCGCCGCCGTCTCCACCGTTTCGAACCGCCCCCCGGGCAAACGCTCCTCCTCCGGAACGAAGGCCGAAACGCCCGGCAACGCCGTCAGCATCCCCACGCCCTCGGCATCGGTCACCACAACCTGGGCCCCCGCATCCGACACCCGGCTCGTCAGCGCATCCTGCTTGAAGAGCTTGAACAAGGGGATTGAAATCGCACCGATTTTCCAGATCGCCACATGCGCCGCCGCACACCACGCGCCCTGGCTCCGCAGCACGCCCACCCGGTCGCCGCGGCCAATACCGCGCGCCACCAGCGCCTGCGCCAGCCCGTCGGCCATCTCCCGCAGCCGGCCATAGGTGATCTCCTGCCGCCCGTCGCTCAGATCGACGATCGCAACCCGGTCGGGCGCCGTCCCGGCCCAGTAATCGCACACCTGCGCCGCCATGTTCAGCTGCTCCGGCAGGTTCCACCGGAACCCGTCGTACAGCGCCTCGTATGACCCGGCCCTAACCAGCATCGCCTACTCCGGCAGCGCCGATTTCAACACGCGCGCCTGCTGCGCCGTCTCTTCCATCAGGCACGCGGCCACCGCCGGTCCGGCGCCCGAGCCCCGGCCCCATTGCGACCGCTCGAACCCGCATTTCGCGTCGCGATAGCCGATCCACGCCCGCTGCATGTCCCGCAGCGCCGTCTCCTGGCTCGGCACCTCGACCCCGTTCGCCGCATCCGCCTCCTTGGAAAACGCCAGCAGCTCGCCATAGGTCGCGTTCAGCACCGTGTCCCACCACTGCGCCTCGGCCTGCAAACACTGGCTCATGCCCGCGGTCGTTTGCCCGCCATCGGTCTCGTCCATGCACCGTTCAGCCGCCTGCCCCACGCAGTCCTCGAACGCACCCGACACCCCGACGCTCTCGAGACAGGCCTCGGCCACGGACGCATCGAACACCCGCTCCTGCGCCGCCACAGGCCCCGCCAGCATCACCGCCAGAAGCGCGATCCTCACGACATCGCCCCCATCAGCTCGCGACCCACCAGCATCCGCCGGATCTCGCTCGTCCCGGCGCCGATCTCCATCAGCTTGGCATCCCGGAAAATCCTTGCCACCGGCGCATCGTTCAGGAAGCCCGCGCCACCCATCGCCTGCACGGCCTGGTGCGCCTGCACCATCGCCTGCTCGCTGGCATAAAGACAGCACGCCGCCGCATCCTGCCGGGTCACTTCCCCCCGGTCACAGGCCTTGGCAACTTCATACACATAGGCCCTCGCCGAATTCATCGCCGTGTACATGTCGGCGATCTTCCCCTGCATCAGCTGGAAATTCCCGATCGGCTGGCCGAATTGCTTGCGCTCCACCATGTACGGCATGATCTCGTCGAGGCACGAGGCCATGATGCCAAGCCCGATCCCGGCCAGCACCACCCGCTCGTAATCGAGGCCAGACATCAGAACGCGCACGCCCTTACCTTCCTCGCCCAGCACGTTCTCGAAGGGCACTTCCACGTCCTCGAAGATCAGCTCGGCAGTGTTCGACCCGCGCATCCCCAGCTTGTCGAAATGCGGGCTGGTCGAGAACCCCTTCATGCTCTTCTCGATCAGGAAGGCGGTGATCCCCTTGCTCCCGGCCTCCGGGTCGGTCTTGGCATAGACCACCAGCGTGTCGGCATCCGGCCCGTTGGTGATCCAGTACTTGTTGCCATTCAGCTTGTAATGATCGTTCCGCTTCTCGGCCTTCAGCTTCATGCCGACAACGTCACTGCCCGCGCCCGCCTCCGACATCGCCAGCGCGCCCACATGCTCGCCCGACACCAGACGGGTCAGGTATTTCTCCTTCTGCTCCGGGCTGCCGTTCAGCTTCACCTGGTTCACGCACAGGTTCGAATGCGCCCCGTAGCTCAGCGAGACAGAGGCCGACGCCCGCGCCACCTCTTCCACGGCCACGACATGCGCGAGGTAGCCCATGTCCACCCCGCCATATTCCTCCGGCACGGTGATGCCCAGAAGGCCCATCTCGCCCATCTCTTTCCAAAGCTCGTTGGGAAAGGCGTTCTCTTCGTCGATACCGGCGGCCATGGGCTTCACGCGGTCCTGCGCCCAGCGATGCGTCATCTCGCGCAGCGCGTTCACATCCTCGCCCAGATCGAATTTCATCACGGCGTTGAACATGGGCCTCCTCCGGCATTTATTGAACACTTGTTCATTTACTATATCGCAAACCGAGTCGCGTCAATCCCGGAACCGTCGGCGCCGCCCCGCCATCCCGCCCGATCAGCGAGGAACCGCGCCGAGCAGGCGCGCGTTGACCCTTCAAACAGGCCAACATCGGAAAGGATCCTACCATGACCGACACCATGAAAGACACGTTCTGGGACCGGCTCGACGACATCACCGCCGGTATGCTCTCGACCCCCACCGCCCCGCCGCGCCCGATGGCCCACGTCGCCAAGCGCAAGGACGACATGCTGTGGTTCATCACCGCCAAGGGCACCGACATCGAAGAAGCCGCACAGGGCGGCGCCCAGGGGCACTACACCCTGGCCTCCTCGCACGGTCAGCTTTACGCCGCCGTCGAGGGCACGCTCTCGCTGGTGAACGACCCCGACAAGCTCGATGAAATCTGGTCGCCCATGGCCGCCGCGTGGTTCGAAGACGGCCGCCACGACGACAAGGTCTGCCTCGTCGGGTTCAAGCCCACCAAGGCCGAAGTCTGGGAAACCGACGGCACCGCCAAGACCCTCTTCGAAATGGCCCGCGCCAACATGACCGAGGACACCCCCGACCTCGGCAAGCACGGCCACCTGACGTTCTGAAACTGATCTGAACCGATCTGCAGAACGCGAAAGGCGCGGCTCCCTCCCGGGCCGCGCCTTTCAATTTACGCCGCCTGCTCCTGCCAGACGGCCCCCGCCTCGGCCCGGATGATCCGCGCGATCAGCGCGCAATCGTCGAGGCTGAAGGTCAGCGGCAACCGCATGTCCACGATCCCCTTCAGCACCCGGTCCGATTTCGGCATCCGCTCCGACGGGGCATATCGCCAGCTGTCATACCGGCTGGTGAACCCCGTGGGCTCCGCCCCGCCGAACCACTTCAGCTCCACCCCCCGCGCCTTGCACCGGTCGATCACGTCCGCCACGGCAGCATCCGGCCAGTCGAGCAGCAGGAACTGGATCGACGAGCCCACATATCTCTCCGCCTCCGGCCGGGCGACGACGGTCAGCCCCGGCGTCCCGCGCAGCCCATCCTCGACGGCCCCGTACCGCGCGTTCCACGCGGCGCACTGGTCGTCCAGCTTCGCCAGCTGCGGCCGCAGTATCGCCGCCCGCAGATTATCCATCCGCCCCGACACGTTGGGCGTCTCGTATTTCACCCGCGCGAAAACCTCTTCCGGCGGCACCGTCCCGTGCCGGCCATAAAGCATGTACGACCCCGACAGCATCACCGCCCGCGCCATCACCTCGTCGTCGTCGGTGACAAGAAACCCGCCCTCGCCCGAATTCATGTGCTTGTAGGTCTGGGTCGAATAACACCCCACCAGCCCATGCCGGCCCGAGGGCACGCCCTTCCACGCCGCCCCCATCGTATGGGCGCAATCCTCGATCACGGTGATCCCGGCCCGGTTACAGACCTCCATCAGCCGATCCATGTCGCAGATATGCCCGCGCATATGGCTCAGCATCAGCACGCTGGCCTCACCGGCCTTTGCCTCGAGGTCATCGAGATCGATGACCAGATCCTCAGTCACCCCCACGAAGACAGGCACCGCATTGACGCTCGCAATCGCCCCCGGCACCGGCGCCAGTGTGAAGGCGTTGGTCAGCACCTTGTCGCCGGGTTTCACCCCCACGGCCCGCAGCGCCGTCGCCAGCGCATAGCCGCCCGACGCCACCGCCAGCGCATAGCGCGCCCCGACATAGGCCGCGAACTCCCGCTCCAGCAGCGCCACCTCGCCGTCCTCGCCCGGCGCAAGGTTATACCGGTGCAACCGCCCATGCCGCAGCACGTCCAGCGCCGCCGCGATCCCGTCTTCGGGGATCGGCTCCTGCTGGGTGAAACTGCCTTTGAAAACTTCCGTCATGGCCCTTTTGTGCGCCCGCCTTACGCGCAGGTCAAGAACCTGCCCGCTCTGACACCACCGCTTTCAGAAAACCCGAAACGCCCCTTCACGCGGCCTTCACGCGGGCCCCAGCAACCGGTCGCACACCCCCGGCAGCTCGTCGAAATGCCCGATCAGCGCCTCCGGCTCCAGCTCGGCCACGCTCATCCCCGTCGGCCCGAAGGTCACCAGAACCGACGGCACACCGGCCGCCCGGCTCGTCTCGCGATCCGTCACCGTATCGCCCACCAGCAGGGCGCGCTCCGGCACGCCCCCGGCCCGCCGCACCGCCTCGCGCAGCGGCTCGGGGTCGGGCTTCCGCACCGGCAGCGTATCCGCCCCGATCATCGCCCCGAACGCCCCGCTCACCCCCAGCCGGTCCAGCAGCATCGCCGCCAGCCGCTCGGGCTTGTTGGTACAGATCGCCACGCGATAGCCACTGTCCGCCAGCAGCGCCACCGCCTCCATCGCGCCCGGATAAAGCGTCGTATGCGTATCGATCGCCCCCGCATAGGCCTCCAGCAACAACGGATACTGCCGCTCCACCTCGGCCATATCGCCAGCCCGACCCAGCCTTTCCATCCCCAGCGTAAGCATCGCCTTCCCGCCGCGCAGCGCCGTCCCGGCATCGGCCACCGGGTCCAGCAGGTCGCCCTCGCCCATGCCCCGGAAACAGGCATTCGCCGCCGCGATCAGGTCGCCGCTCGTATCCGCCAGCGTTCCATCCAGATCGAACACAACCGTCCGCATCGCCTGTCTCCCTCTCGGCATCAATCCGCCAAGGCCTGTCACATGCCGCAATCAACTTTGATGGGCCCCCGCCTTGCACGGGACACGCAACCCGATAAAACGGGCGCATCGAAATTGGAAGAGGAACCGCATGGCCACCGCGCTCATCATTCTTGCCGCAGGCAAGGGCACCCGCATGAAATCCGACCTGCCCAAGGTGCTCCACAAGGTGGCCGGCGTGCCGATGCTCCACCACGCCATGCGCGGCGGCGCGGCGCTTTCGCCCGAACGCACCATCGTCGTCGCAGGCCACGGCGCCGATCAGGTGGAAAAGGCGGCGAAAGACTACGACGCCGACGCCCTCATCGCCCTCCAGGAAGAGCAGAACGGCACCGGCCACGCCGTGTCCATGGCCAAACCCGCCCTCGACGACTTCTCGGGCGACGCCATCGTCCTTTACGGCGACACGCCGTTCATTTCGCCCGAAACCCTCGAACGCATGGCCGAGGCCCGCAAAACCCACGACGTTGTCGTGCTGGGGTTCGAAGCCGCCGACCCGGCCCGCTACGGCCGTCTCGTCATGTCCGGCGACCGCCTCGACCAGATCGTCGAATTCAAGGACGCCTCGGATGAAGAGCGCGCCATAACCTTCTGCAATTCCGGCGTGATCTGCGCTGACGCGGCGACCCTCTTCGACCTCATCGAACAGGTCAGCAACGACAACGCCTCCGGCGAATACTACCTCACCGACATCGTCGGCATCGCGAACGCCAAGGGCCTCTCCGCCACCGCGATCGCCTGCGACGAGGCCGAAACCCTCGGCATCAACTCCCGCACCGACCTCGCCGCCGCCGAGGCCGCCTTCCAGGCCCGCACCCGGGCCGAGGCGATGGAGAACGGCGTCACCCTGCCCGCCCCCGAAACCGTGCATTTCGCCTTCGACACCGCCATAGGCCGCGACACGATCATCGAACAGAACGTCGTCTTCGGCCCCGGCGTCACCGTGGAAACCGGCGCCCATATCCGCGCCTTCTCGCATCTCGAGGGCTGCCACGTCTCCCGCGGCGCGGTCGTGGGGCCCTACGCCCGCCTGCGCCCCGGCGCGGAACTGGCCGAAGACACCCGTATCGGCAATTTCGTCGAGGTGAAAAACGCCACCATCGACGAGGGCGCCAAGGTCAATCACCTGTCCTATATCGGCGACGCCCATATCGGCCAGCGCTCCAACATCGGCGCCGGCACCATCACCTGCAACTATGACGGCGTCTCCAAGCACCACACCGAGATCGGCGAAAACGTCTTCATCGGCTCGAACACCATGCTCGTCGCCCCCGTCACCGTGGGCAACGGCGCCCTCACTGGCTCTGGCTCCGTCATCACCAAGGACGTGCCCGCCGACGCGCTGGCCATCGCCCGCGCCACCCAGGTGAACAAGCCCGGCATGGCCCGGAAACTCTTCGACCTTCTTCGAAAAAAGAAGGCGCAAAAAACGAAAACGGAGGCAGGCTGACATGTGCGGCATCGTAGGCGTATTGGGCACCCACGAGGTCGCCCCCACATTGGTCGAGGCGCTCAAGCGGCTCGAATACCGGGGCTATGACAGCGCCGGCATCGCCACCATCAACGAAGGCCAGCTCGACCGCCGCCGCGCGGTGGGCAAGCTCGTCAACCTCTCCGACCTGCTCGTGCACCAGCCGCTCGCGGGCAAGGCCGGCATCGGCCACACCCGCTGGGCCACCCACGGCGCGCCCAACGTCTCCAACGCCCACCCGCACAAGGCCGGGCCCGTCGCCGTCGTCCATAACGGCATCATCGAGAATTACCGCGACCTCCGCGCAAGGCTCGCCGAGAAGGGCCACGATTTCGACACCGACACAGACACCGAAACCGTCGCCCTCCTGACCCGCCACTTCATGCAGGAAGGCCACGGCCCCGTCGAGGCCGCCAAGCTGACCCTGAACGAGCTCGAGGGCGCCTACGCCCTCTGCTTCCTCTTCGACGGCGAGCCAGACCTTCTGGTTGCCGCCCGCAAGGGCAGCCCGCTCGCCATCGGCCACGGCGACGGCGAGATGTTCGTGGGCTCCGACGCCATCGCGCTCGCCCCCCTCACCGACCGCATCACCTATCTCGAGGAAGGCGACTGCGCCGTCGTCACCCGCACCGGCGTCACCATCACCGACGCCCATGGCGACCTTGCCAACCGCGAGATGCGCACCATCCACATGGAAAACGCCCGCGTCGACAAGGCCGGGCACAAGCACTTCATGGCCAAGGAAATCGCCGAACAGCCCGTCGTCCTCGGCGACGCCCTGCGCCACTACCTCTCCGACGATGGCCGCAACATCGCGCTCGACGACCCGAAGCTCGACTTCGCCTCGCTAGACCGGCTGACCCTCGTCGCCTGCGGCACCGCCTATTACGCCTGCCTGACGGCGAAATACTGGTTCGAACAGGTGGCGAACCTCCCCGTCGACGTGGATATCGCCTCGGAATTCCGTTATCGCGAACCGCCCGTGCCGCCCCGCACCGCCGCCCTTTTCGTCAGCCAGTCGGGCGAAACCGCCGACACGCTCGCCGCCCTGCGCTATTGCAACGGCCGGGCCGAGCGGCTCCTCTCCATTGTCAATGCCAATGAAAGCTCCATCGCCCGCGAAAGCGACCTTGCGCTGCCGATCTATGCCGGCACCGAAATCGGCGTCGCCTCCACCAAGGCCTTCACCTGCCAGCTGGTCGTCCTGCTGCTCCTCGCCCTCAAGGCCGCCAGGGATCGCGGCGCCATGACCGAAGACCAGCTCGCCGACAAGCTCTCCGCCGTCCGCTCCCTGCCGGCGCTGATGAACCTGACACTGGAACGGGGCGAGGAATTCCGCCGCGCCTCCAACCACCTGGCCGAGGCCGACCACGCCCTCTTCCTCGGGCGCGGCATGCTCTACCCCCTCGCCCTCGAAGGCGCGCTGAAACTCAAGGAAATCAGCTACATCCACGCCGAAGGTTACGCATCTGGTGAACTCAAGCACGGCCCCATCGCCCTCATCGACCAGCAGATGCCGGTCGTGGTCATGGCCCCCCGCGACGCGCTCTTCGACAAGACCGTCTCCAACATGCAGGAGGTGATGGCGCGCGGCGGCAAGGTCCTCCTCGTCACCGACCGCGGCGGCGCGGAAGAGGCCGATGACGGCGTCTGGTGGCAGCTCATCGTCCCCGATTGCGACCCGCTGGTCGCCCCCATCCTCTATGCCCTGCCGGCCCAACTCCTCGCCTATCACACGGCGGTGGCCAAGGGCACCGATGTCGACCAGCCCCGCAACCTCGCCAAATCCGTCACGGTGGAGTAACCCCATGGGAACCCAGTACGACGCCCTCTCCGACGCCCACATAAAGCTCATCGGCAAGCAGCACCTCTTCTTCTGCGCCACCGCTGCGCCCACCGGGTTCGTCAACGTCTCGCCCAAGGGGATGGACAGCCTCCGCGTCCTCTCCCCCAACCGGATCCTCTGGCGCAACTTCACCGGCAGCGGCAACGAAACCGCCGGCCACCTCGCGCAATCCAACCGGATGACCCTGATGTGGTGTTCCTTCACCCGTCAGCCGATCATCCTGCGCGCCTACGGCACCGCCCGCACCATCCACCCGCACGATACCGACTGGGCCGAGATGGCCGACCATTTCCCGCCCCAGCCCGGCATGCGCCAGATCTACGACATGTCCATCGACATGGTGCAGAAATCCTGCGGCTATGCCGTGCCCTTCTTCGAGCATGTGGGCGACCGCGACACGCTCAAACACTGGACCGACGACAAGGGCGAAGACGGCATCCGCACCTACTGGACGGAACGCAACGCCAAAACCGTCGACGGCGCCCCCACCGGCATCGAGGGCCCGGCATGACCCTGGAAGACGCGCTCGCCCAGCTCGAAACGCATGTCGAACCCGGCCGCGCCGAGGGGATGGCCGATTATCACAAGGTGCCCCGCCGCTATCTCGGCGTCGCCAACCCGGCCATCAACGAGCTTGCCAAGGAATGGCGCCAGACCCTCACGGTCGACGAGCGCGTCACCCTCGCCCGCGATCTCTGGAACACCGATATCTTCGAGGCCCGCCTCGCCGCCGCCAAGCTGCTGACCCAGGCCCGCATCCGCCCGGATGACGCGGTCTGGGAGCTCATAAAAAGCTGGCTGCCCGACCTCGACAGCTGGGCCATCGCCGATCACGCCATGATGGCGGGGCAGAAACGCCTCACCGCCGAGCCCTCCCGCATCGAGGAGGTGGCGAGCTGGACCGAGTCCGACTCCCACTGGATTCGCCGCGCCGCGATGGTCATCACCCTGCCCTTCGCGCACCAGAACAACCCCAAGCCGCATGAAGACGAGATTCGCACCCGCGTCCTCGGCTGGGCCGAGGCCTATGTGCAAGACCCCGACTGGTTCATCCAGAAATCCGTGGCATGGTGGCTGCGCGAGCTGTCGAAACACGATGCCGAACGCGTCCGCGCCTTCCTCAAGGCGAACGCCAGCCACATGAAACGCTTCGCCCGCCGCGAAGCCTCGAAATATCTCGACGAAAACTTCGGCTGATGCGGGGCCTCACTCCGTCCGGTATACGCGCAACTCCGGCAGCGAGGTCAGGTCCGCCTCCAGCAGCCGCATGGCCGCCAGCGAAATCTGGCTCCCCGCACCGGGCTCCGCATCGAGCGGAATAAGATCGACAGCCACCTTGGTGCCCTTCTCCGGAAACTCCACCCGGCCCCGCGCCTCGGCCTGCACCAGCGGCGTCTTCAGCCAGATCCCCGGCTCCGCCACCGCCCCCAGCGAGGCGATGGTCACGCCAAGATCGGTCTCGCCCCCGGCCGCCCCGGCATCGGCCACGGCCTGCGCCCGCTCTTCCTCGCTCGTGGTATCCAGCGTATCCGCCGTATTAGCCCCCGCCGGCGGTGCCGCCGCGGTGGTCGTCGCCTGCGCCTCCGCCGTCTCCGGCGCCCGGTCCTTCGGCGCGAACAGCCCTCCCTCGAAGGCGCCGCACCCGGCCAGCATCAAGCCGCCGAAAATCAAGAAAACCCGTTTCATGCCCCCAATCTAGGGCCCCCGGCCGCCCCCGACAATCCAAAGAACAGCCCTTGTGCCCCGTTCCCCCACGGCATAGGTTCTGCCCCATGACAGCACCGCTCATCGACCCCTTCCAGCGCGCCATTTCCTACCTGCGTGTCTCCGTCACCGACCGCTGCGATTTCCGCTGCGTCTACTGCATGTCGGAGAACATGACCTTCCTGCCCAAGAAGGAACTCCTGACCCTGGAAGAGCTCGACCGCATGTGCTCGACCTTCGTGCGCCTCGGCGTGGAAAAGCTGCGCATCACCGGCGGCGAACCGCTGGTGCGCCGCGATATCATGACCTTCTTCCAGTCGATGACCCGCCACCTCGAAAGCGGCGATCTGCGCGAACTGACCCTCACCACCAACGGCTCCCAACTCGCCCGCTTCGCCGACGATCTCTACGCCGCGGGCGTCCGCCGGGTGAACATCTCCCTCGACACGCTCGACGAGAAAAAATTCGCCGACGTCACCCGCTGGGGCCGCCTGCCGCAGGTGCTCAAGGGCATCGACGCTGCCCAGAAGGCCGGCCTCCTGGTCAAGATCAACACCGTGGCGCTCAAGGGCTTCAACGAAGACGAGCTGTTCACCCTCGTCCAGTGGTGCGCCGAGCGCGACATGGACCTCACCTTCATCGAGGTCATGCCGATGGGCGATATCGGCAACGAGGACAGGCTCGACCAGTACTGGAAACTGACCGACCTCCGCGCCCGTCTGTCACAGGAATACACCCTCACCGACCTGGCCGAACGCACCGGCGGCCCCGCCCGCTACGTGCAATTGGAAGAAACCGGCCAGAAGATCGGCTTCATCACGCCGCTCACCCATAATTTCTGCGAAAGCTGCAACCGCGTCCGCCTCACCTGCACGGGTGAGCTCTACATGTGCCTCGGCCAGGAAGACATGGCCGACCTGCGCGCGCCGCTCCGCAACAACCCCGCCGACGATGCGCCCCTCGAACAGGCCATCCGCGACGCCATCGCGCATAAGCCCAAGGGCCACGATTTCGACTATTCGCGCCAGGCCGTCGACGGCCAGATGTCCCGCCACATGAGCCACACCGGCGGGTGATGCAGGGCGCGCCCCTGCCCATCTGGCTGTACCGCGCCGCGGCCAACATCGTGGCCCCGCTGGCCTACCGCCGCGTCGCCGCCAAGCTCGACGCCCAGGGCATCTCCCCCACCCGCCAGAAGGAACGGATGGGCCGCGCCACCGCCGCGCGCCCCAAGGGCCGCCTCGTCTGGTTCCACGCAGCCTCCGTCGGCGAAAGCCTTTCTGTCCTGCGCCTCATCGAACACCTCGGCCAGGCCCTCCCCGACACCTCCTTCCTGCTCACCTCCGGCACCGCCACCTCGGCCCAGGTCGTGGCCAAGCGCCTGCCGCCCCGCACCCAGCACCAGTTCGCCCCCCTCGACGCCTCCCGCCCGCTCCGCCGGTTCCTCAGCAACTGGCACCCCGACGCGGCGGTCTTCGTCGAAAGCGAGCTCTGGCCCCAGATGCTCACCCGCACCCATGACAGGGGCATCCCGCTCGCCCTCATCAACGCCCGCATCTCCGAGGGCTCGGCCCGCAACTGGAAGCGCTTCCCGGAAACGGCGCGCTACCTGATGAACCATTTCCGAATGATCCACTGCCAGGATCAGCGCACGGCCGACCACCTCCACGATCTCGGCCTGACCCAGGCCGAAGCCGGCCAGAACCTGAAATCCCTCGCCGGCCCCGCCCCCTACGACGCCGCCGCCCTCGCCGGGCTGCAAGAGACGATCGCCAACCGCCCCCTCTGGCTCGCCAGCTCCACCCATCCCGGCGAAGACGAGGTCATGCTCGCCGCCCACAAATCCGTCCTGCAAGACAACCCCGACGCCCTGCTGATCCTCGTCCCCCGCCACCCCGAGCGCGCCGACACCATCGCGAAACAGATCACCGACGCCGGCCTCACACCGGCCCGGCGCAGCAAAGGCGACCCTCTCACCGCCACGACCCAGGTCTACCTCGCCGACACGCTGGGCGAGACCGGCCTCTGGTACGCCCTCTCGCCCCTCACCTGCCTCTGCGGCTCCTTCACGCCGGTGGGCGGCCACAATCCCTTCGAGCCTGCCCATGCGGGCTCCGCCATCCTCCACGGGCCGCTCTACGCCAATTTCGCCAAAACCTACCCCGAGCTCGACGCCGCCGGCGCGGGCATCGAAGTCGACGACGCCAAGGCCCTTGCCACCGAACTCGACAAACTCCTCAAGAGTCCCGACCGCCTCGACACCCTCCGTGACAACGCCCGCCGCTTCGCCGCCGCCCAGGACGACGTGCTCGACGCCTTCGCCGACACCCTTTGCAAGGCCCTCGCCATGCGCTAGGCAGGCGCCACCCCAACCAAGGCACCTCCCTTGCCCGAGCTCATCGTCACCAACTTCAACCCCAACTTCACCGGCGTCTCCGCCACCGCCGCCGGCGTCATCCGCCAGCAGGCCTCTCGGTTCGACATGGTCCTCGCCGGCCACCCCCTGCCGGGCTGCCCGACGCCTGTCACGCGCCGCGACGCCCTCCGCCTCTCCCGCACCAAACCCGAAAACCGCCCCTTCACCATCTGGCACGTCCGCCGAAACCCGGAAATGCGCGCCGCCCTGTGGGCCCGCGACGTGCTCCGCCTGCCGGTGAAAATCGTCTTCACCTCCGCCGCCATCCGCCGCCACTCGGCCTTCCCCCGCTGGCTCATCTCGCGCATGGACGCGGTGATCGCCACCACCGAAAAAGCCGCCGGTTTCGTCCCCCATGTCCGCGCCACCGTCACCCACGGCGTCGACACCGCCCGCTTCACGCCGGCCACAGATCGCGCCGCCGCCTGGGCCGCCACCGGCCACCCTGGCACGTCAGGTATCGCCACCATCGGCCGCATCCGCCCCGAAAAGGGCACCGACCGCTTCGTCGACGCCATGATAAAGCTGCTGCCGAACCACCCCGGCCTCACTGCCCTCGTCATCGGCCGCGCCGCCAAATCCGACGCCGCCTTCCTCGCCGGCCTCGAACAGCGCATCGCCGCCGCCGGCCTCACGGGCCGCATCCTCTTCCCCGGCGAACTCCCCCCCGATGACCTGCCCCCGCTCATGCGCGCCCTCTCGGCGGTCGTCCAACTCCCCCGCTACGAAGGCTACGGCATGGCGCCGCTGGAAGGCATGGCCTCCGGCACCCCCTTCGTCGCCACCGACCAAGGCTACTACCGCAGCTTCTCCGGCCAGGGCACCTGCGGCCTCATCACCGAGCCCGAGACCGCCGCCCAAACCCTCGCCACCCTCCTCTCCGATCCCGCGCGCCTCGAAGCAATGTCCACCGCCGCCCGCGCCGCAGCCCAAACCCATTACAGCATCGAGCAGGAAGCCACCGCCATCGCCGCCGTCTACGACCGGCTCTGGTCCGAGGGCTAACCCCCTCTTCTTCTGGCCGAAAACATCCCGGAGACCGCCATCGTGCACCATTCGTCCGGGCCCAACGGCGGCGGGGCCGCCCCCCACGCCTACCGTTAGGCCGCCCCCCACGCCTACCGTTAACGCCAAAGCACCATTCGCAGGTCAGCACGCCGCCCCAGCTTCTTCTTGGTAAAAATATCCCGGGGGCGTGGGGGCTGGCCCCCACTCCTACACCCGTATCACAAAGGCATCCGCTGCTCGGCCACCCCGGCCCACCAACTGCACCCTGCCGGGATCGCCTCGTCGTTGAAATTGTACTCCGGGTGATGCACCGCCGCCGTGTCGCCGTTGCCCACAAGGATATACGCCCCCGGCCGCGCCTCCAGCATGAAGGCGAAATCCTCGCCCCCCATCACCAGCGGCGCGTCATCGCATTGCCCGCTGACCGATCGCGCCACCTGCGCCGCAAACTCGGTCTGGTCGGGATGGTTCACCATCACCGGGTAGTTCCGCTCGTAGTTGAGCGTGATCTTGCCCCCGAAAGCCGGCCCGATACTGTCGCACAGCGCCTGCAACCGTTCCTCGGCCAAATCCCGCATCTCGCCGCTCAGCGTCCGCACCGTCCCGATCATCTTCACCGACGAGGGGATCACGTTGAACGTATGCGACGAGGTCTCCATCGACGTAACCGACACCACCAGCTGCTCGGTCGGGTCGGCGTTCCGGCTGGCAATCGACTGAATCGCCGTCAGCAGATGCGCCGCCATCACCGAGGGGTCCACCGTCTCATGCGGCTTGGCGGCATGTCCGCCCTTGCCCTCGACCAGGATCTCGATCTTGTCGGTCGCGGCAAAGAACGCGCCCGGCCGGATCGCGAACTGCCCCATCGGCACCCCGGGCCAGTTATGCATCCCGTAGACCTCCTGGATGCCGAACCGCTCCATCATCCCGTCGTCGCACATCTCCTTGCCGCCGCCGCCGCCTTCCTCGGCGGGCTGAAAGATCACCGCGACCGTGCCATTGAAATTCCGCGTCTCCGCAAGGTAGCGCGCCGCGCCAAGCAGCATCGCCGTATGCCCGTCATGCCCGCAGGCATGCATCGCCCCGGGCGTCTTCGAGGCATACTCGACCCCCGTCTGCTCATGAATGGGCAGCGCATCCATGTCGGCCCGCAGCCCGATCACCTTGCCGCTGTCGGCCTTCTGCCCCTTGATGATCCCGACAACGCCCGTGCGCCCCAACCCGGTGACGACCTCGTCACAGCCGAACGCCTCTAGCTTCTCGGCCACCAACGCACTCGTCCGGTGCGTCTCGAACAGGATCTCCGGGTGTTCGTGCATATCCCGCCGCCAGGCGGTGATCTCGTCATGCATCTCTGCAAACCGGTTCTTCACGGGCATCTCTTTCGCTCCTTTTTCCTCAATAGCCGCTGTCGGACACCAGCACGACATGCCCCGGCTCCACCTCTTCGTAAACAGACGGGCCCGGTTCGTATCCCACATCGTGAATGGGCGACGGGATCGGCTTGAACTTCAAGTCATCTTCCTTGTGGCGCCTCGCCGGGTCCGCCACCGGCACCGCCTTCAGCAGCGCCTTGGTATAGGGGTGCTGCGGGTTCTCGAACACCTTCGCCCGCGGCCCGCGCTCCACGATCCGGCCCAGGTACATCACGCCCACGTCGTGGCTCACCCGCTCCACCACCGCCATGTCATGACTGATGAACAGGAATGACACGCCCAGCTCGGCCTGCAGCTCCATCATCAGGTTCAGCACCTGCGCCTGCACGCTGACATCCAGCGCGCTCACCGCCTCGTCCGCCACGATCAGCTTGGGGTTCAGCGCCAGCGCCCGCGCAATCGCCACCCGCTGCCGCTGCCCGCCCGACAACTCATGCGGATAGCGCCGCAGGAAACTGCGCGGCAGCTCCACCCGGTCGAACAGCATCGCCACCCGGTCATCCCGCTCCGACCCGCTGCCGATCCCGAAATTTCTCATGGGTTCCGCCACTTGATCGGCCAACTTCATCTGCGGGTTGAGGCTCGCGAACGGGTCCTGGAACACCATCTGCATGTCCTGCCGCGCCTTGCGCAACGCGCCATCCCCCAGCGCCATGATATCCGTGCCATCCAGCGTGATCTCGCCCCGCAAAGGCTCGATCAGCCGCAGGATCGACCGCCCGGCGGTCGACTTCCCGCAGCCCGACTCTCCCACCAGAGACAGCGTCCTGCCCCGGCCCAGCTCGAACGACAGATCCTCCACCGCATGCACATTGGCCACCGTCCGCCGCAGCAGCCCGCCGCGCACCGCAAACCGCGTCACCAGCCCCTTCACGGATAACAGCGTCTCGTCGCTCCCGACGATCGGCGCGATCTCCTGATCCTCGACCCCGAAAAGCTTCATCGGCTCCGGCGCCGCCTTCCCCCGCATCTCGCCCAAACGCGGCACGGCGGCCAACAACGCCTTCGTATACTCATGCTGCGGGTTGGCGAAGATCTCCTCCACCGGCCCGTCCTCGACCTTCCGCCCCCGGAACATCACCACCACCCGGTCGGCCATCTGCGCCACCACGGCCATATCGTGCGTGATGAACATCACCGCCGTGCCGGTCTCCCGCTTCAGCCGGTTCATCAGGGCTAGGATCTCGGCCTGAATGGTCACATCCAGCGCGGTCGTCGGCTCATCCGCGATCAGCAGCTTCGGCTGACAGGCCAGCGCCATCGCAATCACCACCCGCTGCCGCATCCCGCCCGACAGCTCGTGCGGATACTGCGTCAGCCGCCTTTCCGGCTCCGGTATCCGAACCTCCCGCAACAGCTCCAGCGCCCGCGCCCTCGCCGCCTTCCGGTCCATGTTCTTGTGCAGCCGCAACCCCTCGGTCAGCTGCCGCCCGATGGTGAAGACCGGGTTCAGCGCCGTCATCGGCTCCTGGAAGATCATCCCGATCTGGTTGCCCCGGATCGTCCGCATCAGGTTCTGCGGCGTCTTGGCAAGGTCGATCTCGTGCCCCTCGCCCTCGTCGAAGATCAGCCGGCCCCCGGCAATCTCGCCACCCCCGAACTCCACCAGCCGCATCAGCGACAGCGACGACACCGACTTGCCCGACCCGGATTCGCCGACAATACAAACCGTCTCCCCGGGGAACACCTCGAACGACACGTCCTCGACACCGGTGACCGGTCCATCACGCGTCTGGAAGTCCACCCGCAAGTTCTCGATGCGGGCGACGGGGTGGCCGACAGGGCGGTCGAGCATGGGGTCTCCTGTTCGGAAGCGTTGGAAATGAAGCTAGTGGGGGTTCCGCACAAGGTCAAACACGGAGCGATAGAGGCTGGCGCCATAAGCGAAATACCCGGTACGTTGCCATTGCGGCCGCACCGGCGGCGGCCCTGGAAGATTTGCGGAAGGACGGCCTTCCACCAGGATGAGACACGGGGAGATGTCATGGACAACCGGCTTTCCATGCTGAAGGAAACCTTACGCGTCCTGGCAAGCCCGGTCGATACTCAGGTCGCCTATCTCGATGACATCGATCCCGAACAATGCGGCGTCGGTCCTGGCGAACTCGCACTCGAATTCGATGACATGTACAGGGCGATCGAAGCCATCAAACCGGATCACGCCGCCCTGTTCGACGAGCTTCGAAAACTCGACGACTTGTTCGGGATCATGAGCGCCACCACAAACGCGCATATTTGGACATTCGGTGCGCTTCGGCACTCGGAAGACTGGCAAAGTGTTCGAATGCTCGCAAAAAACTGTCTTGCCCGGATGCCGCAATACTGACGACAGGGTGGTCTGAACAACGCCCTCTCGGGCGGCCAACCGCCATGTCCCTGCCCGTCGCCACATTGGGCCCACCCGCAACGCCCCGTTTTCTTCGAAGAAAACGGCCCGGAAAATTCCAATTTTCCGTCCCCGGAATTTTCGAAAATTCCGGCACCCGCCCCTACCGCGGCACCAGCATCGTCACTCCCACGGCCGCCGCCCTCGCCAACGCCGGGTCAAGCGACATCGGAATATACTCCCCCCGCCGCCAAAGCTGCGAAAGGTCGTCGTAATGCCGGCTCAGGAAATGCCCCGACTGGCCGGTGGAAATGATGAACACGCTGCTGTCGGGGTCGGCGAAATCATACACCCCCCGGAACGCCGCGCCATGCACGTTCTGGAACGGGTCCGGCCCCTCGCCGCTCGTCCGCCCGCGCAACAGGGTGTTGTCCCCGCCCGAGGTCGATTGCCGGATATTCACGAAATACCGCAGCAACGGCACATCGCCCAGGACCTGGTGGTCATGGGTCGCCTGGTGCGCATCCCCCCAGCGCAGGCTTTCCAGCGCGGTGCCGTAGTTGTCGTCGATCCACACCAGCGCATCGTCCAGCGCCAGCCGCGCGATGTCGGTGCAAGTCTCCTCCTGGGTCGACTGCTTGATGTCGCACCATTCCGACGCCCCGTCGATATCGCGATACACCCGCTCGATGAACACCGGGTCGGGATGCGTGAACTCGGTCGCCAGCGGCCCCAGCTCGTCCTGGATCAGCCGGGTCATCAGCGCCCGCAGCCAGGCGGCATAGATCAACGGCTCCGGCAGATGCTCGTTCATCTCGCCGTTCCAGTTCGACAGCAGGTCCAGCGCCCGCTGCCGCTGCCGCTCGGGCGTGCCGTCCGGCGCGGCCTCGCCGGTGAACCACAGGTCCCGCCCGATCAGCGGCAACAGCGACCGCGCGGTGAAAC
Source organism: Roseovarius indicus (assembly GCF_008728195.1). NCBI lineage: Bacteria > Pseudomonadati > Pseudomonadota > Alphaproteobacteria > Rhodobacterales > Roseobacteraceae > Roseovarius > Roseovarius indicus. Next base: position 2,470,116 of record NZ_CP031598.1, on the reverse strand, counting down.
TCACCGTATCCAGCTGCGCCTCGATGAAACTGTCGCGCGTATGCACCTCGCGCGACTGCATCAGCCGCTGCCAGCGGTGGATCCGCTGCGTGTCCCCCCATTTGAAGCTCACATGCGACGGGAACGGCCGGTCGACCGTCTTGTTGTTGGTGTTGCCCAGCACCCCGCCGATCGGCGCCACGAACTCGGGGTTCGCCGAATAGGGCGTCATCGCCGGCCAGCGGTTCGCCTCCACCCAGCCGCGCGACGGCATCCGCCCCTTGGTCTCGTGCCCGGCATTGCGCCGCGGCATCGCCCCGATCATCTTCATGGCTATGGTTTCGTCATCGGCCAGCATCAGGTTCTGCGACGGCGCGACGTAGAACCTGCCCGCCTCCAGCGCCTCGTCGACATTCTGCGACTGCATCAGCCGCATCGCGGCGGTCATCGTCGTGTCCGCCCCCGACAGCGCCGTCCACGCGACCGAGGCCACATGCCCCGGCGGGGTCACCTCGGCCAGGTCGTAATGGGTGCCGGGCATGACCGGGCCGTTATCCGTCCACCTCAGCGTCAGGGTGATCGGGTCCATGTCCTTGATCTCGATGATCGTGCTCTCGGTGCGGAAATCCTTGTAGCCGTCGGGCGTCAGGTATTCGCCCGGGTTGTCGGGGTTCAGCCGCTCGATATAGACGTCCTGATCGTCCATGTAGGATGACGTGACCCCCCAGCCCAGCTTCTCGCTCCGGCCCGTCATCACCACCGGCACGCCGGGGATCGTCCCGCCGATCACGCCGCCGGTCGACAGCTCGATCCGCGCCAGGTACCAGATCGCCGGCGCCGTCAGTTCCAGATGCGGGTCATTGGCCAGAAGCGTGCCGCCCGCGGCCGAGCGCGACGGCGCGGCGGCCCAGGCGTTCGACGCCCCCGCAAAGGCCCGGTCATGGAACGGCGACAGCGGATTGGCGGTGATATCCGATTTCGCATAGCGCGGCGCGTGGTCCTTCAGCTCCGGGAACAGCGAGGCATAATCCGGCAGCGCCGCGATCCCGCTGCCCGGCGCCAGCGGCATGATATCCTCCATCAGACCGTCATCCCCCAGCGCCATCGAGGTCCGCGCAAAAAGCACCTCCTCCTGCAGATGCGCCGACAGCTGCACCGACAGAAGCTTCACGATGGCGATCGAATCGGCGGGCTGCCACGGCGAAATCGGGAAATCGAACAGGAACATCTCCGGCGCCCCGCGCCCCCGCGCCTCCTCGTTGATCTCGTTCAGCCGCGCGTTGACCCCCCGCGAATAGGCCCTGAGCGCCTCCTGCGTCCACGCATCCTGCACCGAAACCGAATCCCGCGCCTGCCCGTACAGGTCGAACCGCCGCAGCACCTTGTCGATCTCGACGGTCTGCGTGCCGAACACCTCCGACAGCCGCCCCTGCACCGTGCGCCGCAGCATCACCATCTGCCACAGCCGGTCCTGCGCATGGGCATAGCCCAGCCCGAAGAACGTATCGAGGTCGGTGCCCCCGAACACATGCGGCACGTTGGAATGGTCGCGCACGATCTCGACCTTGCTGGACAGCCCGTTCACCGCCAGCGTCTTGTCATACTCCGGCAATGACCGGGACAGCAGGAAATAGACGACCGTGACACCCAGCACGGCCAGCACCACCATCGCCCCGGCAATCCGAAAAAGCCATTTGAAGACCTGCGCCATGCCGCCCGGTTTCTCCTTGCATCTCGGGCCGGGATAGTCAGAAATTCGGGGCGAGACAATGGGAGGTGAAGAGACGATGACAAAACTGGCATTCCTGGGCCTTGGCGTGATGGGCTACCCGATGGCGGGGCATCTGCAGGCGGCGGGCCACGAGGTCTGTGTCTACAACCGCACCACCGCGAAAGCCGAGAAATGGGTGGATCAGCACGGCGGCACCCACGCCCCCACCCCTCGCGAGGCCGCCGACGGCGCCGATTTCGTCATGTCCTGCGTGGGCAACGATGACGACCTGCGCAGCGTCTGCCTGGGCGACGACGGCGCCTTTGCCGGCATGAAGACGGGTGCCACCTTCGTCGACCACACCACCGTGTCGGCCAAGGTCACCGAGGAACTCTACGCCGCCGCGAAAGAGGCGGGTCTCGGCTATGTCGACGCCCCCATCTCCGGCGGCCAGGCGGGCGCCGAGAACGGCCAGCTCTCGATCATGTGCGGCGGCGACGAAGACATCTATGCCGCCGCCGAGCCGGTCATGAACACCTACGCCAAGCTCTGCCGCCGAATCGGCGGCTCGGGCGCCGGGCAGATGACCAAGATGGCCAACCAGATCGCCATCGCCGGCCTCGTGCAGGGCCTCTCCGAAGCCCTCCATTTCGCCGAGAAGGCCGGCCTCGACGGCCGCTCCGTGGTCGAGGTGATCAGCCAGGGCGCCGCCGGCTCCTGGCAGATGGCCAACCGCTACGAGACCATGCTCGACGACAAGTTCGACCACGGCTTCGCGGTCGACTGGATGCGCAAGGATCTCGGCATCTGCCTCGACACCGCCAATGAAAACGGCGCATCCCTGCCCGTCACGGCGCTGGTCGACCAGTATTACAAGGACGTCCAGAAGATGGGCGGCGGCCGCTGGGACACCTCGAGCCTCTTCAAGCGGCTCCGCAAGCTGGGGTAAAAGCCGGGCCGCGCCCAACCGCAGGTGGGCGCGGCCCGCCCCGCTTCCAGCCGCGGCCTGGGTCGCTGCGTGGGCGCTCCGTCAATCTGCGCCGCTCAGCCCCACAGCCCCCTCACCCCTCACTTGCAGATCGGCAGCACATAGGGCGCCATTTCCGGCAAGGACTCCCGCCAATCGTCGATGATCGGCTGCAACTGGCTCTTGGGCCAGAACTTCGGCTTGCCAATCGCCTTCAGGCACTCCGCGTTCCAGTAAACACCCGCCTTCGACAGCGACGTCCCCGCCGTCACCGCATTCGCCACGGCGTCGATATCCCGCGACTCCGGATAGACATACAGCGTCGTCGGCTTCCCGTCCGCCAGCGGCAGAACCTCCTCGGTCTCGGATGGTGACCATGTCGTGCAGCCATTGCTCCGCCCGCCGGTATAGTTCACCAGCGTGCCGAAGGGCACATAGCCCTCCTCGTCGGCATGGGGGCTGTCCTCTTTCGTGAACCGGCATTGCCACTTCAGGAACCGCGCCTCGTGCCCGCCGATCTCCCGCTCTCGCGCATTCTCGGTCTCGCCCTCGCCGTCGTATTGCAGGAACGACCGATAGAACGGCGTCTTCTTGCCCCCCTGCTCGTAATAACCCTTGAACGAGGTCTTCGTCTCCGCCGTCACATAGGGCCCGCCCATGGTCAGCTTCGACCCTTCCGCATTGCTGAAATTCTGCGCGCATTGCCGCCCGTTCGAGAAATCCGCCTTCTTCAGGTTCCGCCCGTTGCCATAGCCCGACGACACCGCCTGAAACGACTTCTCTTCCTCGCAGATCACGTAGAAGCGCGGCGTCGCCACACCGTTCGTCCCGCTTGGCCGGGTCACATCCTTGGCGAAATAGCAGGGGTTGCTGATCTCACCCGCCTTGACCTTCTGCTGGTAAAGCGCCCGGGCCCGTTCCAGCACCACCGGGGCAATCTGGCCATATCCTGTCCCGACATGCTTTTGCAGCCAGCCCGGGATATCCGCGCTGTCCGCCGCGTTGGCAGGCACCGAGGCCGTCATCGCGGCGGCCATCGTGGCGACAAAGAAGAGGCGAGGCAATTTCATCGGCAAACGGCAATCCTCCTGTCAGAGCGTCCTTGCTCCGAGCGTGGGCCCGCCGCGAAAAACAGTCAACAGCCAAGACGGTTCGCCGCGTACCAACCGCGCGCGCCGAAAAGGCCAGACCGCGCCTTAACCTTCCGCCCGCATCCCATCGGCCATTCCCCCGCACCGATGGCATACCGACAAAATACCGACGTTATACCGACGTTGGATTTCCGGCCATTTCAGCCGTTTACCGAAATTAATTCATCCGGGCCGCGCAACACCTTTGGGGCCCTGTCCGGCCGGAAATTAACCTGGTTTTAAAGCCCCAGCTTGTCGCGCATGAAGGCCAGCGCCACCGACAGCCCATCGGGCGCGATCCCGTGCGCCGTGCCCTTCATCACATGGGCATAGACGTCCTTCCACCCCGCCGCCTGAAGCGCCTCGGCGGCCTCGGGAAGCGATTGCGGCGGCACCACGTCATCCTGGTCCCCATGCACCAGAAGCACCGGCGGCCGGCTCACCACCTCGTCCTTCAACAGGTCCGGCGACAACAGCCGCCCCGAAAAGGCCACCACGCCCGCCACCGAATCCTCGCGCCGCGGCGCAACATGCAGTGCCATCATCGTCCCTTGGGAAAACCCAAACAAAACAACCTGTTCCGGCAGAACATCCTCGTCCACCATCAGCGCATCGAGAAAGGCGTTCAGATCCTCCGCCGCGGCCATAAGCCCGCGCTCGGCCTCTTCCTCGGACGAGCCGTCGATCCACGGGATCGGGAACCATTGCAGCCCCGTCGGCATCATCGGGATCACTTCCGGCGCATCCGGCGCCACGAACAGCGTATCGGGCAGATGCTCGCCCAGCACGTCGGCCAGCCCCAGCAGATCCGCCCCGTTCGCACCATAGCCGTGCAGGAACACCACGATCGACCGTGTCTCACCGGATTGCGGCTCCGTCCGGCCCGCTTTCAGAACGCGCGTCATCTGATCCCTTCCCTTTGTTTGTCCACCCGGTAGTAGGCCCACAAAAGCCGCGCCGCAACCGATCTCCACGGGCTCCACGCCTCGGCCATCGCCCTCAACTCCCGGTCCTTCGGCCGCTCCGGCAGATCGTAAAGCACCCGCGCCGCCTCCTGCAGGGCCAGGTCACCGGGCGCGAACACGTCCGCCCGGCCAAGGCTGAACATCGCGTAGATCTCCGCTGTCCACACGCCGATGCCCGGCACCTCGGTCAGCGTCGCCACGACCTCCGCATCAGGTTTGCCCCGCAACCCCTTGAAATCTATCCGCGCCTCCGCCAGCGCCCTGGCATAGCGGATCTTCTGCCGGCTCAGCCCCACGGCCCGCAGATCGTCGTCGCTCGCCCACATGATCTTGCGCGGCCCGGTCAGCCCGGCAGCCTTCATCCGGCCCCAGATGGCCGCGGCCGACGCGATGCTCACCTGCTGGCTGACGATGGCGCTCAAAAGTTGGGCAAACCCGTCCGGCTTCCGCCTGAGCGGCAGCGGCCCCGTCAGCTGCCGCGCATGCGCCAGCCGCGGGCAGACGCGCTCGAGGTAATCCGCACCCTCCTCGACATCCGCCGACGTCTCGATGATCCGCCCGGTCACAGGCCCTCCACCCAGTCCAGCGCCTCCGCAACGCTCGCAACCTTAAGCGCATCGGGCTGCGGCGGCCGTACAATCATCGCCACGTCCAAGCCCAACTCCCGCGCCGCCACCAGCTTCGACATCGCCGCCGCCCCGCCCGCGTTCTTAACAACCAGCCAGTCGACACCGAGCTCTTGAAACAGATTTCGCTCCTCCTCCACCGAAAAAGGCGGACGCCCCACAAGAAACCTTCCGTTAACGAATGGAAATGGGCGGTCCGGCGGGTCGATCTGGCGACAGATCAGCTGCGCATGGCCCATGTTGGCAAACCGGTCCAGCGTCTGCCGCCCGGTCGCCAGGAATACAGTCGCACCCTCCGGCACCAGCGCTGCCACGTCCTCCTCGCGCTGAACCTGTGTCCACCGGTCCTTTGGCCCCGGGATCCATTCCGGTCTGAGGATTTGACAGTAAGGCACTGATTTTTCTTTGCAAATCCGCGCCGTGCGTTCCGATATCCGATGTGCATAGGGGTGCGTCGCATCCAGCACCGCCGTGATCCCCTCGGCCTCCAGGAACGCGGCAAACCCCTCCTCGCCCCCGAACCCGCCGATCCGGGTTGGCAACCCCGTCGGCTTCGGCGCCCGCGTCGCCCCGGCCAGCGACGCCACCGCCGGAATATCCCTTTCCACCAATGCCTTGGCCACCTGCTGCGCCTCGCCCGTGCCCGCCAGAAGCAACAGTTTCATACCCCGGCCCTCGCCAGTATCGCGCCTTGGCGATCGGTCACCACCGTATCGGCCCGAACCCCCTCCGGCAGCATCGCCCGCACTTGGTCCAAGGCCGTTTCCGCCACCCATTCAGCGTATTTTTCACCCGTATTTTCAAACACCTGAAGGGCCGTATTCATGTAAGCCACATCCTCATCCCCAAGCACCTCGGCCAGCTTTCGGAAATCCACCTGACTGCGCCCCGAATGCAAGTCCCGCGCCCCCTGCGCCAACTTGGTCATCTTGCCGATCCCGCCGCCTACGGTCACCCGCGGCACCGGATGTTTCGCCAGGTATTTCAACATGCCCCCGGCAAAATCCCCCATGTCCAGCATCGCATGATCCGGCAGGCCGTAGAGTGCCTGAACCGCCCTTTCACTGCTTGCACCCGTACAGCCCGCCACATGTTCCAGCCCCTGCGCACAGGCAACATCAATCCCCCGGTGAATCGAGGCGATCCAGGCGGCACAGGAATACGGCCGCACGATCCCCGTCGTCCCCAGGATCGACAAACCGCCCTTCACCCCCAGCCTCGGGTTCCACGTCTTCTGCGCCAAGGCCGCGCCCCCGGGGATCGACACCTCGATCCGGATATCCGGCGCCTTCCCGAACTCGGCCGCCACCTCGCCCACCGCGTCTTCCATCATCCGGCGCGGCACCGGGTTGATCGCCGGCTCCCCCGGCGGAATGGGCAGGCCCGGCATGGTCACGGTCCCAACCCCTTCTCCTGCGGCAAACACCACGCCCCCCTCAGACGCCGACACACGCGCCTTCACCAGCGCACCATGCGTCACGTCCGGGTCGTCGCCCGCATCCTTGACCACACCCGCCTCGCACCACCCATCGCCCTGATCCCAATGGGAAATCCCGAACTCCGGCTGCTCGCCCTTCGGCAGCGTGATGGTCACCCGGTCCGGCCGCTCCGCCCCCCACAACCCCAGCAACGCCGCCCTCGTCGCGGCGGTGGCACAGGCGCCCGTGGTCCAGCCGCGGCGCAGGGGTCTGTCGGGTTTGCGGGCCATCTCAGGGGCGGACTATAGGCATGCCGCAAATCGAGGCCAATCCGCAATTCACATGTCGCGACAGGCAGGGTCAGGCGTCGCTGCCGCCCTTTCCCGACGGGCAAAGTCGGGGCATACAAGGGTCATGACCGACTCGCTTGATCTTCCCAACGGCCCTTGGCCCACGCTCGAACCCGGCTGGGTCTGGCTTTGCGGCGCCGGCCCCGGCGACCCGGGGCTTTTGACGCTGCACGCGCTCAACGCCCTGCGGCAGGCCGACGTCGTGATCTACGACGCGCTGGTCGAGCCCCGCATCCTCGACTGGGCCCCGCTGGCCGAACATATCTACGCCGGCAAGCGCGGCGGCAAACCCTCCGCGGTACAGCGCGACATTTCCCTCCGGCTGGTCGACCTCGCGGCGGCGGGCAAGCGCGTCCTGCGCCTCAAGGGCGGCGACCCCTTCGTCTTCGGCCGCGGTGGGGAAGAGGCGCAAACCCTTGTGCAGCATGGCGTTCCCATCCGCATCATCCCCGGCATCAGCGCCGGAATCGGCGGGCTGGCCTATGCCGGCATCCCCGTCACCCACCGCGACGTGAACCAGTCGGTGACCTTCGTCACCGGCCACGACCAGTCGGGGCTGACACCCTCGTCCCTCAACTGGAAAGCCATCGCCCAGGGCAGCCAGGTCATCGTCATCTACATGGGCATGAAGCACGTCGAACAGATCACCGGAGCGCTGATCGACGCTGGCCGCCCGGCCAGCGAACCCTGCGCCGTGGTCTGTGCCGCCACCACGGGCGACCAGCAGGTGCTCGAAACCACGCTGGGCCGCATGGCCGAAGACATCGCCGCCAGCACGCTCGAGCCGCCCGCCATCCTCTGCGTCGGGCGCTCGGTTCTGATGCGGCAGGTGCTCGACTGGCAGGGCATGCTGGCGGGCGAACGCCCGCGCAACCTCGACCCGCTGGGCCGGGGGCGCCCCGCCGAGGCGTCTTGAAGGGTGGACGGGACTTGGGGGGCGCTGCCCCTGACGTTGAAATTCCCTTGGAATTTCAACGCCTCCCCCGGAGTATTTCCGGCAAGATGAAAGTCCTGGCGTGGGAAAGGGCCTGATCCTTGCGGCCCCCTCTTCCGGCGCGGGCAAGACGACCGTCACGCTGGCGCTGTTGCGGCTTCTGGCGCGCGAAGGGATGCCGGTGCGTGGGGCGAAATCCGGGCCGGATTACATCGATCCGAAGTTTCACGAGGCCGCCTGCGGCCAGGTCTGCGTGAACCTCGACGCCTGGGCGATGGGCCCCGAACGCCTGCGGGCGCTGGCGGCGGGCGATGGTCTGCTGCTGATCGAAGGGGCGATGGGCCTCTTCGACGGCGCGCCGCCGGACGGGCGCGGCGCCGTGGCCGATCTGGCGCGTGAACTGAACCTGCCGGTCGTGCTGGTGGTGGATGCGGGCCGAATGGCCGGATCGGTCGCGCCGCTGGTGGCAGGCTTTGCCGCGTTCGACCCGGCCGTGCGGGTGGCCGGCGTGATCCTGAACCGCGTGGGCAGCGCCCGGCACGAGGCGATGCTGCGCCGGGCCCTCGCACCGCTGGGCCTGCCCATTCTGGCAGCGCTGCGGCGGGATACAGACCTCACCCAGCCGTCGCGGCACCTCGGTCTCGTCCAGGCAGAGGAGCGCCCCGACCTCGAGGCGTTTCTCGACCGGGCGGCCGACGCGCTGGCGGATACGCTCGACCGGGCGGGCTTGTGCGCTCTCGCGCGCCCACTGCCCGAGGCGCCCCCCTCTCCAAGGCTCGACCCGCCCGCCCAGGTGATCGCCCTGGCCCGCGACGAGGCTTTTGCCTTCTCCTACCCGCATATGCTGGCCGACTGGCGCGCCAGGGGGGCCGAGATTCGCCCCTTTTCACCACTGGCCGACGACCCTGTCCCCGAGGCCGGCTTCGTCTTTCTCCCGGGCGGATATCCGGAACTGCATGCCGGCCGCATCGCGTCGTCGGAACGCTTCCTTCAAAGCCTGAGGAGAGCGGCACAAACCACCGACATATATGGAGAATGCGGCGGCTACATGGTGCTCGGCGACGGGCTGGTCGATGCCGGTGGCACCCGCCACGCGATGGCCGGCCTGCTGAGCGTCGAGACCTCGTTCGAATCGCGGCGCCTCCACCTCGGGTATCGCCATCTCGCGCCCCTCGGCGGGCCCTTCACCGGGCCGCTCAGCGGCCACGAATTCCACTATGCCACGACCCTGCGGGAAGTCGGCGACCCGCTCTTTCGCGCCACCGATGCCGAGGGCACATGCCTGCCAGACATGGGCCTGCGCCGCGGCCGGGTCAGCGGCAGCTTCGCCCATGTCATCGACGCAGGTCCGACTGTGCGCTAGCACCCACTTGCGGCCCCCGGGGAACGGGGCTAGCAGAGCGGCATGACCGATGCCGTTCTGCCCCACTCCGATACCCGCGCCAAGCGCAACGTCGCCGTCCTTGTGCTGGCGCAGGCGGTGCTTGGTTCGCAGATGCCGATGATCTTCGTGGTCGGCGGGCTGGCCGGGCAGTCGCTGGCCAGCAATATCTGTTTCGCCACCCTGCCGATCTCGCTGATCGTGCTGGGTTCGATGCTGTCGGCCACGCCGCTCAGCTGGGCGATGCAGCGCTGGGGGCGGCGCGCGGGCTTCGTGATCGGCACCGCCGGCGGGGCCATCGGGGCCACGATCGGGGCTTACGGCCTCTACCTGGGCTCTTTCCCGGTCTACCTGCTGGGAAGCCTTTTCACCGGCATGTACATGTCGGCACAGGGCTTCTACCGCTTCGCCGCGGCCGACACGGCCAGCGACGAATTCCGCCCGCGGGCCATTTCCTACGTGCTGGCCGGCGGGTTGATCAGCGCGGTGATCGGGCCGCAGCTGGTCAAGATGACGGCCGAGGCGATGGTGATCCCGTTCCTCGGCACCTACCTCGCGGTGATCGGCGTGAACCTCGTGGGCGCCTTCCTGTTCCTCTTCCTCGACATTCCCAAACCGCCGGTGCCGGGGGATGACGCGCCGCGTGGGCGCTCGCGGATGGAGCTCCTGACCACCCCGCGCATCGCCGTGGCGGTGATCTGCGCCACCGTCTCCTATGCGCTGATGAACCTCGTGATGACCTCGACGCCGCTTGCGGTGGTGGGCTGCGGGTTCGAGACGAGCAACGCCGCCGACGTGGTCACCGGCCACGTGCTGGCGATGTTCGCGCCATCCTTCTTCACCGGCCACCTGATCGCGCGTTTCGGCACAGAAAAGATCATGGGGCTGGGGCTGTTCATCCTGGCCTGCGCCGGCGCCGTGGCGTTGCAGGGGGTCGAGCTGGAGAACTTCTTCCTCGCCCTCATCCTGCTGGGCCTCGGCTGGAATTTCGGCTTCATCGGGGCCACCACCATGCTCGCCGCCTCGCATGAACCGCATGAGCGCGGGCGGATGCAGGGGCTCAACGACCTGATCGTCTTCGGCGGCGTGACCATGGCCTCGCTGTCCTCGGGCGGGCTGATGAACTGCTCCGGCGGCACGCCCGAAGCCGGCTGGGCCTCGGTCAACCTCGCCATGATCCCCTGCCTGACGCTGGCCGGCGGGGCGCTGATCTGGCTCGTGCTGAGGCCGAAAGAGGCCTGAGGTGCGCCTGTTCGGGAAGAAGCCCCTGATCGGCGAGGATCTGCACGACTGGATCACCGAAAATTTCGACTGGGTCGAAAGCGAGCGGCCGTTCTGGTGGCAAATGGCCGAGCTCATCCGCCCGACGAAAGAATATTTTCACGCCCCGGGCGGGCATAATCACGAAACCGCCCTGCTGGTTTTCGAGGACATAAAGCGCCTGCTCGGAACCACGCAACCCATCGAGCTCGAGCCGCTGCCGGACCTGCCCGACGAGTTGCTGCATGAATATGGCCGGATGAGCGACACCGCCGGCCAGTACTGGGATGACGCCGAGACACCGCTGATCACCTACAATCCCAAGCTGATGCGCCGCCCGGTCGTGTTCATTAACACGCTCGCACACGAGCTGATCCATGCCCGTCTGTCCCCGGTGGTCGACGATCTGCCCGGGGGCGAACCCGCCCATGAACTGGCCACCGACCTCCACGCCATTATCGCCGGATTTGGCGTGATCCAGCTTGAAGCGGCCGAACAGGCCGGTTGGGCGGGGTATATGTCACAGGCATCTCGCGCCGTCGCGCTTGCCGAATTCATGCACCGCAAAGCCATCGCGCCCGAGGATGCCTTCGCATATCTTTCCAAACGGCCCGCAAGCTGGCTCCGCAAGGCCTTGGCCGCATACTGACCGCCTCCGCCCGCTATCAGCTTTTCGTGAAGCCGGGGAACTCGCCCGCCTGCGTCGCGTTGAAGGACAGGTGTATGCGCAACGCGCGGGGACAGAATGAAAATGCAACCAATTGAAGGTACCCGAAGTCATCTCGGGCGCATTTGCGTAATCATGAACGGGAAATCCGGCCGCCGCGATACGCAGGACATTCCTGCGCAGATCCGTAAGGCTTTGGAAACCAATGCGCCGGGCGCCGAGCTGCGCATTCTCGACAGCGGGTCGGAATTGCTTCCGGCAACGCGCAAGGCTGTCGAGGAAGGCTTCGACATGGTCGTCGCCGCCGGCGGCGACGGCACAGTGTCGGGCGTGGCCAGTGTCCTGCACGGCACCGGCGTGACCATGGGCATCCTGCCACTCGGCACGTTCAACTATTTCGCCCGGTCGCTCGACATTCCCACCGAAATACCGGCGGCGGTCGATCTGCTTTGCGAGGGCGCCGCCCGCCCCGTCCGCATCGCCCGGATCAACGAGCGCATCTTCCTCAACAACGCCAGCCTCGGCGCCTACCCCGCCATCCTCAAGACGCGCGAGGATGTCTATCGCCGCTGGGGCCGCCGCCGCATCGCCGCCTACTGGTCGGTCTTCCTGACGCTGGTCACCCTGCGCCGTCCGCTGCGCGTGCGCATCGAGGCGGGCGACCAAGTGCTCGAGCGCCGCACGCCCCTGATCTTCGCGGTCAACAACGCCTTTCAGCTGAACCAGGTTGGCCTGCAGGGCGAAGAGGAGATTGCCAAGGGGCGGCTCGCCCTCTTCATCGCCCCAGATACCAACCGCTGGGGGATGCTGCGCAACGCGCTGCTGCTGGCGCTGGGGCTGGCCGAGCGGGAAAAGGAATTCGACTTCGTCGCGGCCAAGCGCATCCAGATCGTCGACCACAAGAAAAAGCACGACATCGCCTGCGATGGCGAGCGCGACCGGATGGCGGCGCCTTACGACCTTCAGGTCATTGAAAACGAGCTGAACGTCATGGCCCCCGAGTCACGGCAAGGGGATATCCGTTGAGGCGCATCGCCCACCTGTCAGACCTGCATTTCGGGCGCGACCGGCCGGAACTGCTGGACCCGCTGGTCGAGGCGGTCAACGAGCTCGAGCCCGACCTCGCGGCCATTTCCGGCGACCTGACCCAGCGCGCCCGCCCCTCGCAGTTCCGCGCGGCACGGGATTTCATCGACCGGCTCGAAGCGCCGGTCTTGGCCGTCCCGGGCAATCATGACGTGCCGCTTCATAACCTGTTTCTGCGGTTCCTCTGGCCGTGGCGGCAGTACCGCAAGTGGATATCGCCCGACCTCGAGCCGGAATTCCACGACAGCGAGATGATCGTGCTTGGGGTCAATACCGTGAACCCCATGGCACACCAGAGCGGCTGGTTCACGCCCCGTGCCCTTGACAGGGTCCGCAACGCCTTTTGCAACACCCGCGGCCGCCGCGCCCGGATCGTCGTGGCCCATCACCCGCTCGAACACCTGCCGGGCGAGAAGAAGAAGCTGATGCGCGGCGCCGACGAGGCGATGGAGGAACTCGGACGCCTCAACACCGACATCGTCCTCTCCGGCCACCTGCACAGCTGGCGCGCCGATCCCTTTGCCGAGAAACCGGGGCGCAACGCGGTCCTGCAGGTCCATGCCGGCACCGGCCTGTCGACCCGCCTGCGCGGGCAGGACAACGATTTCAACCTGCTGGAGATCGACGACGGGCTGATCGACGTGACCCGTTATGCGGCCGCCGAGGGCGATGACAGTTTCGCCATGGCCCAGACCCGCCGCTTCGTCACCCGCGCAGAAGGCTGGACCGTGAAGAAGGGCGCCTGAGCCGCGGCTACCACATCCCCGTGGCCGCCCGCGCCATAAGCTCGAGCCGGCTGCGAAACGGCGCCGGGTCGAGCAGCCCGTCACCCACGCGCCCCGGGTCGTCCCGCGCCGCCTTCAGCACCGGCCCGACCTGCCACATCACCAGCAAGGCGGGCCGCGCCGGTTTCGGGATACTGCCGCGCGCCGACCGGGCACTGGCCAGGTGGTCGAGCCCCTCTTCCGCCAGCGACCGGATCGCCGCGTGTGTGCCTTCGACCAGCGGAATGCGCCCCGCCTTTTCCAGCGCCGGCACCGCCCGCAGCCAGTTGGCCAGCCCCAGCGCATAGCCCGCCTCCCGCACCGTATCCTCCGGCACCTCGGCCAGCGACCCGGCCGCCGCCAGCAACAGGTTGGACGACGTCTTGCCCAGGTATTCCCGGAAATGCGCCAGATCCTCGAAGGGCTCCCGGTAGACATCCCACCGCCGCGCGGCAACCAGCTGATCCAGCAGTTCCGCACCTTCGGCATCGACCGTCTCGCTCAGCGGGCTCGCCACCTCGTGCCGCCGCACCGGCCCGCCCGAGCGGATTTCCTCCAGCGCATCGCGCCACCATTGCAGGCGCATCTCGGCAATCATCGGCTCTTCCGTCACCCACGGCGCCCGCGACACCTCGAGGTTGAAGGCATAGACCGGAAACAGCTTTTCGCGCGCGGGCACAGGCGCCGCCATCACCGCGCGAAAGCGGTCAGGATCGCCCCGGCGCACCAGATCGGCACAGGCGATGACGTCTTCATGCATCGCGCAAGAGCTTCCACGCGATCGCGTCAAGCAGCGCCTCGAAAGACGCATCCACTATGTTCGGGCTCACCCCCACGGTCGACCAGCGGCGGCCAGAGCCATCCTCGCTGTCGATGATCACCCGTGTCACGGCCTCGGTGCCCCCTTGCGTGATCCGCACCTTGAAATCCACCAGCCGCATGTCGTCGATCGCCGACTGGTACTTGCCCAGGTCCTTGGCCAGCGCCTTGGCCAGCGCATTGACCGGCCCCCGGTCCGAGCCCAGCTCGTCCATCGATTCCGAGACCGACAGCTTCTTCTCGCCATCGATCTTCACCACGACAACCGCCTCGGACAGAGACACCATCTTGTCGTACTTGTTCTTCCGCCGCTCGACCGTGACCTTGTAGCGCTTGACCTCGAAGAAATCCGGCAGCCGCCCCAGCTCCCGCCGCGCCAGCAGCTCGAAACTCGCCTGCGCACTGTCGTAGGTATAGCCGCGATCCTCGCGCTCCTTGATCTCGTCGAGAATACGCGCCAGCGCCGGGTCGCCCGGCTCCACCTCCAGCCCCGCCTCGGCCAGCCTGCGGCGCAAGTTCGACTGTCCGGCCTGGTTCGACATCGGGATGACGCGGGCATTGCCCACGGCAGTCGGGTCGATATGCTCGTAGGTGCTGGGATCCTTCAGTATCGCCGAGGCATGCAGCCCCGCCTTGTGGGCAAAGGCCGAGGCGCCCACATAGGCCGCCTGTTTCATCGGCACCCGGTTGAGGATCTCGTCCAGCTGCCGGCTCGCCATGGTCAGCGTGGTCAGCGCCTCTTCCGTGATCCCGGTCTCGTAAAGCGAGGCATAGGGCTGCTTCAATAGCAGCGTCGGGATGAGCGAGGTCAGGTTCGCATTCCCGCACCGTTCCCCCAGCCCGTTCAGGGTGCCTTGGATCTGCCTTGCCCCCGCATCGACAGCGGCAAGGCTCCCCGCCACCGCGTTCTCGGTGTCGTTATGGGTGTGAATGCCCAGCCGCTCGCCGGGAATACCGGCCGCGATCACCGCGCTGGTGATGGTGAAAATCTCCGTGGGCAGCGTGCCGCCATTGGTGTCGCACAGCACGATCCACCGCGCCCCCGCATCCAACGCCGCTTTCAGCGTTTCCAACGCATAGTCGGGGTTCGACTTGTACCCGTCGAAAAAATGCTCCGCATCGAACAGCGCCTCGCGGCCCTGCTTGACGATATGCTCGATCGACCGGGCGATATTCTCGGTATTCTCTTCCAGCGTGACGCCAAGCGCGGTCTCGACATGGAAATCATGGGTCTTGCCGACAAGGCACACCGCCTTCGTACCCGCATTCAGCACAGCGGCGAGAATATCGTCATTCTCCGCACTCCGCCCGGCCCGCTTGGTCATGCCGAAGGCGGTCATCGTGGCCCGCGTCTCCGGCGCGGCGTCGAAAAACGCACTATCGGTCGGGTTCGCGCCCGGCCAGCCCCCCTCGATATAATCGAGCCCCAGCTTGTCGAGCGTTTCGGCAATGGCCTGCTTCTCGGGGGTGGAGAACTGCACCCCCTGCGTCTGCTGCCCGTCTCGCAGCGTCGTGTCATAGAGGTAGAGGCGCTCGCGGGTCATCGACAGACCTCCCCGCCCCGGCCCCCGAGCCGGGGCCTCGCGGTGGCGCAGAGGTCCCGGGTCAGGCCCGGGAAGCGACGGTGCGTCGTTGCCGGGTGGCTCATTTCAGGGCCTCCAGTTTGGCAGGGTCGAAGTTAGGGCCCAACTCCCACGAGGCGCCATCCTTGGTATCTTTCACCAGAACGCCTGCCTCCGCCAATGCATCCCGGAGAGCATCGGCGGTCGCAAAATCCTTCGTTGCCTTCGCTTCAGTCCGCATCTTCAGAGCGTGATCGATAAGCTCGCCGACTTCCGGCTCAATGTCTCCATCTGCCCAACTGCCAAGCTCAGGCGTCAGCAACCCCAACAACTCAGCCGATTGACGGAAGTCATGTGCATTGCCGGACTTGTAGAGCTCCCGCAGGATCGTGATAGCGCCATGGGTGTTAAGATCATCCGCCAGCGCCTTCACCACGTCCTGATGCGGCGATCCCATCGGCTCGATGCCAGCCGCAAAGGCTCTCCAACGACGAAGTTCCGCCTCTGCCTCCATGGCCTTTTCGTGTGTCCAATCCATCGGCTTCCGGTAATGCGTGCTCAGGAACACGAACCGGATCACCTCCCCCGGATAGCCCTTCTCCAGCAGGTCATGCACGGTAAAGAAATTGCCCAACGACTTGGACATCTTCTTGCCTTCCACCTGCAGCATCTCGTTATGCATCCAGACGCGGGCGAATTCCCCCTCCGGATGGGCACAGCAGGACTGGGCGATCTCGTTCTCGTGGTGCGGGAACATCAGGTCGTTGCCGCCCCCGTGGATATCAAAGCTGTCCCCCAGCAGTTCATAGGACATGGCCGAGCACTCGATATGCCAGCCCGGCCGACCGCGTCCCCAGGGGCTTTCCCACCCCGGCAGGTCGTCCGACGAGGGCTTCCACAGCACGAAATCCATCGGATTCCGCTTGTAGGGCGCCACTTCCACCCGGGCACCGGCGATCATGTCGTCGACCGACCGACCCGACAGGTTGCCGTACCGCTCTTTCCAGCTATCGACCGCGAAAAGCACATGCCCTTCGGCCTCGTAGGCATGACCCTTCTCGATCAATCCCTCGATCATCGCGATCATCTGCGGGATATACTGCGTCGCCCGCGGCATCGCCTTCTGATGATCCGGATCATCCTTGATCGACGGCTCCAGCGCCCCCAGCGCCCCCATGTCGTCAAGGAACCACTGCGTCGTCTGCGCCGTCAGCCGGGCGATCTCGGCATTGACGTCGCCGCCCTCGCCCACGTTCTCCTTCGCTCGCGCGTTGATCTTGTCATCCACGTCGGTGAAGTTGCGCACGTAGGTTACGTGGTCCGGCCCATAGACATGCCGCAAAAGCCGGTAAAGCACGTCGAACACCACGACGGGCCGCGCGTTGCCCAGATGGGCCCGGTCATAGACCGTCGGCCCGCAGACATACATGCGCACATTCTCCGGATTAAGCGGCGCGAACCGCTCCTTCTTCCGCGTCTTCGTGTTGTAGAGCGTGATCTCGGTCATAGGGCCCTCTTGCGCAGGCATGCGTTTCCCGCGGCGGGCTTATCAACTCGGTTTGGAAGATGGAATAGAAGACCGGCCCGCCTGACTATGTCAACGGGTAATGCAGCAAATGATGATGGGTGCGGTCGTCATGAGGGCGACCATATGAGGCCGCCCCCGGCCGGTCAAGCCATCTCATGCCCCGAAACCCGCCACCTCCCGCAGCGCACAGCGATTTCCGTCGGGGTCATGGAACTCCGCCGTGATGCCCCAGGGGCGCCGGCGCAGCTCGGCCCGCACGCCCCGGCGGGCCAGCTCCGCCACGGCCGCCTCGACATCGGCCACGTTGAAACGCAGCTTGGACGGGCAGTCTGCCGGAGGCTTGCCGCTAGCAGACGCCCGCCCGCCCGGCTCCACCATGAGATAGACGCCGCCCAGGTCGAAACAGGTCAGCCGCTCCTCCTCCGTGTCCTTCTCGAACAACACCTCCAACTGAAGCGCGTCCCGGTAGAAGCTCACACACGCGGCGTACTGCTCGGTGTTCAGTATGATGCCGAATTTCTCGATCTGCATGGGGAGCTCCTCATCGTCAAACCACCAAAAAGCGCCGCCACCTGGTGTCGGTGGCGGCGCCCCGGATCAGGCGGGGCAGCGACTTGCGGCCGTCTCAGCACGGCTGACGTCGGGACGGGGCGCCACCTGTGCACGGATGGTGAGCCCGATGCCCACCGCGATGACCGCCGCCCCCGCCCATGTAAGCGGGGCATAGGTTTCGCCCAGAAGCAGCGTGCCAGTCGCCAGCCCCACCGCTGCCGCGACATAGCCGATCTGACTGAGCAGCACCGGCCCACCCGCCTTCTGCAGAGCGAAGAATGCCGGAAAGGTCAGCCCTGCCGCCAGCGCCTGGCCCATCACGGCCAGCGGCGCGTCGCGCAGGTGGTGGAGCGGCAGGTCCCCCGTCAGCGCCACCTGAAACCCGGCCAAAGCCAGCAAAGCGAAGACATGGCTCCACACCGCCAGCGCCGCCGGATGCGCCCCCTCGGGCCAGTCGAGGGTGCGATAGACATTGCCGAGCGCCAGGATCACCGGGATGGCAAAGGCCAGAAGCGGCCAGATGACCCCCTCGGCGCCGCCCGTCCCGCTGCGCGTCAACGCCACAACCACGGCCCCGGCCAGCCCGAACCCGATGCCGATCACGCCCAACCGCGGCGGCGTCTTGAGACCGGCCAAGGCCGTCACCCCCAGCGTCGCCACCGGCGACAATGCGAACATCAGCCCGGCATAGCCCGCGCCGACATGGGGGATCAGCAGGAAGACCAGCCCGTTGACGGCGGCGAAGGTCACCAGCCCCGAAACCGCCGTGTAGCGCAGCATCTGCCCCCTCGGCACCACGAACCGCTTCTGCACCACCAGCGCCGGGATCATCAGCCCCACCGCCCCGGCCGAGACCACCATCGCCCACATGAGCGGCGGCATCCCGGCCTCTGCCGCGAGCTTGCCGAGGGGGAAGTTCACCCCCAGCAACGCGCCGGTGTAAAGCAACAGACTTATGGCCCGCCCCGTAGTCGCGGCCTCAGCCATAATGCACCACCTCGAATTCGATCCCGTCGGGCCCGTCGAAATAGAACCGTTCGCCGGGTTCATAATTTGCATGGTTATGCGGCGTATATCCGGCCGCCTTCACCTTTGCCTCGGTGCCGCGCAGGTCGTCGACCACCACGCCCACATGGTTAAGCCCGCCGACCCGCCCATAGGTCACACCGCGCGGTTCCAGCGGCGGTATCGGGGCATAGAGCGCAAGATAGCTGTCCTCGTCGCCGACATGCACCGTAAACCCTCCGTTAAGGGCATCGCCTTGCCAGCGGATGTGCCAGCCGAACAGTTCACACAGCTTGGCGGCGCTCGCCTTGGGGTCGGGGACGGTGATGTTCACATGTTCGATCTGCATGGGGTCCTCCTTCGAATGTTGATTCCGTTGCCAAATCAGATTAATTCTTCAAGTTAACTTTAAGCCAAGACGGAAAATATTCATGCCTGCCAACGCCTTGCGAAATCGCGGCCTGACAATTGGCCAGATCGCCAGCCGGACGGGCCTCGCGCCCTCGGCCATTCGCTACTACGAGGACGAACGGCTCGTGACGCCCGACCGCAACGACAGCGGCCACCGCCGCTATGCCCGGTCCGACATCAGGCGGCTCTCCTTCGTCATGATCTCGCAGGGGCTCGGCTTCACCATCGCGGAAATCCGCGAGGCGCTGGCCGACCTGCCCGAGCACCGCACGCCCAGCAAGGCCGACTGGTCCCGCATCTCGCGCCGGTTCGGAAAGGTGCTCGACGCCCGGATCGAACAGATGCAGGCCCTGCGGTCGCGGCTCGACGGGTGCATCGGCTGCGGGTGCCTGTCGCTGAAGACCTGCTCGCTCTACAACCCGAAAGACAAGGCCCGCACGCGGGGCCAGGGGCCTCGCTACGTCATGGGAGATCGCTCCGACGACATCTGAACACCCGGCCCCTGGCTACCTGCTTGACTTGGCCATACGCCCCGGGCCATCTGGCGCGGCAATTCCAGAGGGCACTGAACAGGAGGAGGCAGGCCATGCAACTGTCGCGCAGGATCACCGGGCTGACGGCCGGCGGCTCGGACGGGTGGGATGTGTATTATCGCGCCAAGGACATGCTGGCCGCGGGCGAGCCCGTGATCCAGCTGACCATCGGCGAACACGACATCGGCACCGATCGCAAGATCATCGACGCCATGCATGCCGCCGCGCTTGAAGGCCATGTCGGCTATTCCATGTTCAACGGCAACCTCAACCTGCGCGAGGCCGTGGCAGCCCGCGTCGCCACGCGCACCGGCGTGCCGACGACACCCGAGAACGTGCTCGTGGTGCCCGGCGGCCAGGCCGGCCTTTTCGCCGCCCATCACGCCGCCTGCGACGAAGGCGACACCGCGCTCTACATCGACCCCTACTATGCCACCTACCCCGGCACGATCCGCGGCGTGGGCGCCAGGGCGCAACCCGTCTTCGCCCGGCCCGACCGGAACTTCCAGCCCGACCCGGCAGAGATTGCCGCCGTTGCCCCGGGCGCGAAAAGCCTGCTCATCAACACGCCCAACAACCCCAGCGGCGTGATCTATACGCGCGAGACAATGGAAGGCATCGCCGGTGCCTGCCAGGATCACGACCTCTGGCTGATCTCCGACGAGGTCTACGAGTCGATGATCTGGCAAGGCGAACACATCAGCCCGCGTACCCTGCCCGGCATGGCCGAGCGCACGCTCGTCGTCGGCTCGATGTCGAAAAGCCACGCCATGACCGGCAGCCGCATCGGCTGGATCGTCGGCCCCGAAGAGGCGATCGAGCATCTCGGCAACCTCTCGACCCACACCACCTATGGCGTGGCCGGCTTCGTTCAGGAGGCCGCGACCTTTGCCCTCGGCATGGGCGAGGCCTTCGAAACCGAGGTATCGGACCCGTTCCGTCGCCGCCGGGATCTGGTGATCGACATGCTCGAAGGCCAGACAGCGGTGCGTGCCATCCCCGCCGACGGCGGCATGTTCGTCATGCTCGACGTTCGTGCCACCGGGCTCTCCGGTGAAGAGTTCGCAGACCGGCTGCTGACCGAGCACCTCGTCGGCGTCATGCCGGGCGAAAGCTTCGGTCAGGCGGCCGCGGGGCACATCCGCGTGGCGCTCACCGTCGACGACGACCGCCTTGCCGGAGCCATCGGCCTGCTGATCGAGCTGGCCACCGAACTGGCCGCTTGATCACCCCCAAACGCTGCCGCATGGTCCGAAAGCGACACAAGTCGCAATTGGGACAGACTGTCGCAGGGAATCATGGTCATCTCCTCCCACTTTCGGGAGGAGCTGGCCGATGTCGCCAAGCTGCAAGATCGCCCTTGTGATCTATACGATCGGCGCCGTGCGCGGGCTCGCCGCACGTGGAAGGCCGGGAAGGTTCTGAACTTCCCCAAGGCCAATTTCACGACAAGGATCAAGATCATGAAAGACAACCCTCCGCGCCGCACCGGTGGACGCGCCGCTCGCCGTGCGAGCCGTGCCGCCCCGCTTGATGACGCCATCCGCCCCGTACGCCCGGGTATGGAATGTGACGCCCTCAAGGTGCTGTCACAGACGGACATCCTGAAGATCCACAACGCCGCCTTGCAGGTGCTGGAAGAGATCGGCCTCGCCGATGCGCCGCAAAGCGGGATCGACCACATGACCCGGGCCGGCGCCATCCACGGCACCGACGGCCGCATGCGGTTCCCCCGTGCGCTGGTCGAGGATACGGTGGCGCATGCCAACCGGCAGATCATGCTCTACAGCCGCGACGGCAAGCGCGACCTCGAGCTTTCCGGCAACCGCGTGCATTACGGCACCGCCGGCGCGGCCGTCAACATGGTCGATGTCGACGGCCGCAATTACCGCGACAGCACCCTGCAGGACCTGCACGATGCCGCCCGCATCACCGACCGGCTCGACAATATCCACTTCCTGCAGCGGCCCATGGTGCCCCGCGACATCACCGACAGCCGCGAGATGGACCTCAACACGCTCTATGCCTGTACCGCGGGCACGACGAAACACGTGGGCGTCTCCTTCTCCGACCCGTCGCACGTGGCCGACGCCTTCGAGATGCTGCACCTCATCGCGGGCGGCGAGGCCGAATGGCGCGCGCGCCCCTTCGTCAGCAACTCCAACTGCTTCGTCGTCCCGCCGATGAAATTCGCGACCGAAGCCTGCCAGACGATGGAACTCTGCATCGAGGGCGGCATGCCCGTGCTGCTGCTGTCGGCCGGCATGGCGGGCGCGACCACCCCTTCGACCATCGCCGGCGCCATCGTGCAGTCGGTCGCCGAGTGCCTGGCCGGGCTGGTCTACGTCAACGCCGTGCGCCCCGGCGCCCCGGCGATCTTCGGCACCTGGCCCTTCGGCCTCGACCTGCGCAGCGGCGCCATGACGGGCGGCTCGGGCGAGCAGGCGCTCCTCTCGGCGGGTTGCGCCCAGATGCACAAGTTCTACGGCCTGCCCGGCGGCGCGGTCGGCGGCATCACCGACGCCAAGCTGCCCGACATGCAGGCCGGCTGGGAATCGATGTGCTCGAATGTCATGGCCGGGCTCTCGGGTCTCAACATGGTCTACGAGGCGGCGGGCATGCATGCCTCCCTCCTGGGTTTCTGCCACGAAAGCCTTATCCTTGGCGACGACCTGATCGGCCACGCCCTGCGCTGTGTCCGCGGGATCGAGGTGGATGACGAAACGCTTGCCGTCGAACAGATCCGCGAGGTCTGCCTTCAAGGCCCCGGCCATTACCTCGGCATGGGCCAGACACTGGCGCGCATGCAGCGCGACTATGTCTACCCCTCCACGGGCGAGCGCATGTCACCGAAGGAATGGGTCGAAAAGGACAAGCCCGACCTGAACCAGAGCGCGATCCGGCGGAAGGAGGCGATCCTGTCGGAGCCCTCGCTGGCGCGCTTCGACCCGCTGACCGACAGGGCCATCCGCGACCGGTTCAAGATCCACCTCGCCGGGTGAGACGGGCGCAAAACGGCGCTTGACCTTCCTCCTGCTGGAACCCGCATAGAAGGCGGCAACGGCGCGCACTCGGCAATCGCCGAGCGCGCGCCGACCTGACTGGCAAGGATGAAACGACACATGACTTCCCGACTTCTCTGGCTTCTCGCGGCGGTTCTGCTCGCCGGCGGCACCTATCTACTCACGCAAAGCGGCCAGCACACCCCGGAAACCGCAAACCCGTCATCCGACGGTGTGACGATGGTCGATGTCACCCTGCCCGCCGAGTTCACAGAGCAACAATCCTTGGGGAAACAGGCCTTCGAGGGCAACTGCGCCACCTGCCACGGCGAGAACGCGGGCGGACTCGTGGGCAACGGCCCGCCGCTCATCCACAAGATCTACGAACCCAGCCACCACGGCGACGGGGCTTTCCTGATGGCCGCCCGGCAGGGCGTGCGGGCGCATCACTGGAAATTCGGTGACATGCCGCCCGTCGAGGGGCTGACCAATTCCGATATCGAGAATATCGTGGCCTACGTGCGCGCCGTGCAGCGCGAGAACGGGATCAATTAGCCGTCATTCCCCCAGCCGCGCCAGCACCGCGCCGGTATCCACGCCTTCCATCGCCCCCGCCACCCGGCCGCGCGGCGCCCCAAGCCGCGTGGCGGCATAGGCCTCGGCCACCGGCGCCGGCGCGTTCCGGATCAGCACCGCCGCCGTCAGCAGCGACGCAAGGCTTTCCACGTACCACCGTGCCTGCCCCTCCTCGGGCAGCTTCGGAAACCGCTCCATATGCGCCTTCAGTCCTGCATCGAACCGGGCATCCTGCCCCGTGGCCCGGCCCAGTTCCGCGGCCAGCACCTCGCCCGCCTCCGGCGCCTTGCGCAGCGTGCGCAGGATATCGAGGCAAATCACGTTGCCCGACCCTTCCCAGATCGAATTGAGCGGCGCCTCGCGATAGAGCAGCGGCATCGGCGTGTCCTCGACATAGCCCATGCCGCCAAGGCACTCCATCGCCTCGTACACCACGTTGGGGCACAGCTTGTTGCCAAGAAACTTGGCCAGCGCCACACCCAGCCGGGCAAACGCCCGGTGCCCCTCACCCGTGCTGTCAAAGCTCCGAGCCACGTGCATCCCCAGCGCCAAGGCGCCCTCCCAGTCGAGCGCCAGATCGGCCAGCACGGCCCGCATCAAAGGCTGGTCGCTCAGCTGTTTCTGAAACGCCGTCCGATGCCTTGCCCAATACCACGCATGATCCAGCGCCGCCCGCATCAAGCCCGCCGGCGCCATCGCCGTATCCAGCCTTGTATGGTGGACCATCTCGATGATCGTGCGCACGCCCGCGCCCTCTTCTCCGACGCGATAGGCCAAAGCCCCCTCGTACTCGATCTCCGACGAAGCGTTCGACCGGTTGCCCAGCTTGTCCTTCAGCCGCTGGATGCGGATGGCATTGCGCCCCTCCTCCAGCCACCGAGGCACGAGAAAACAGGTCAGCCCCCCGTCGGCCTGCGCCAGCGTCAGGAACCCGTCCGACATCGGCGCCGAGCAGAACCACTTGTGCCCGTGCAGCCGATAGGCCTCGCCATCCGGCGTGGCCACCGTCGCATTGGCCCGCACGTCCGAGCCACCCTGCTTTTCGGTCATGGCCATGCCCAGCGTCGCCCCGGGCTTGCGCCCCAGCGGCAGGGCCGAGCCGTCATAGACCCGCGAGGTCAGCTTCGGCACCCATGTGCCGAACAGGCCCTCATCGGCCCGCAACGCCGGCACGGCGGCATAGGTCATCGTCATCGGGCAGCACACGCCAGGCTCGATCTGGCTGGTGAGGTACACCATCGCCGCGTGGGTGGCATGCCCGCCTTTCGCCCCTTCCCAGGCGATGGCGGAATACCCTGCCCCCACGCCTGCCTTCATCAATTGGTGATAAGCGGGATGAAACCGCACCTCGTCCAGCCGCCGCCCGCCCGCATCGAACAGAACCAGTTCCGGCGCCTGCCGGTTGGCCGTACGCCCCGCCGCCTGCATCTCCGCCGTCCCGATCGTCGCGCCATATCTGGCCAGGTGCGCCGCATCCGCACCTGCCGCACCGGCATGAGTCTGCAAGGCCGGATCACTCGCCCAGAGGTCGATATCGCCGCGCGTGGGCGGCTGGTTCGTGACCTCGTGCGTCGACAGGTCGGCTCGGGGGGGCAGATGTGGCATGAAAGACTCTCCTCGCCCCTATTTCTAGCGCGCAAACCCTTGTGAACGAAAGGGGATTCACAAAGCGATTCGCCTGTGTCATGATGCAAGCGACCGCCCGCAAAGAGGCGGCAACAAAAGGCAGAGCAGACACCCTATGTCCACCCGCAAACGGCCCGCCTTCGGCGCGCTAGTCTACTTCATGATCGCTTTCGCCATGTGCGGCTATTTCACCTTCGCCGCCGTGCAGGGCGACTATGGCCTCTTCCGCCGTGCCGAGATCGTGGCCGAGGAAAAGGCCCTGCAGGCACAACTCGACCAGCTCGAGACCCAGGTCGCGCGGATGGAAAACCTCACCAAGCGCCTGTCCGACGACTTCCTCGATCTCGACCTGCTCGACCAGCAGGCCCGCGACGTGCTCGGCATGATCCGCGCCGACGAGATCGTGATCCGCTAAGGGCCGGCCCCTACCCCTCTTCCGCAATCCCCTTGGGCGTCAGGGCATCCCGATTGGTGATCGCCGCCTGCACCTGTTCGGCCCAGAAGGGCGGGCCAAGGATGCCCGGATCCGTGATCAGCTCTTCCAATTCCCAGGACGACAGCCACCTCTGAAGCCATTCCACCAAAGCGGCGCGCCCGCTCTCGTCGATTTGTTTCAGCGCGTAGAGGTCGAACGCCTTCCGATCCCACGCCTTGCCAAGCTCGGAAAAGAACTGAACCTGCGCCGTCTTGCCGACCTCCGGATCGGCAAACAGAGAGTCCAGGGCCCCGGTCACCACCCCCGCCGGCACGCCGCCCGCCGCGATGGCCTGGAACAGGTAGAAAGCTGACAGCCGGTCTTCACCCACGCCCTTGCCCCGCAGCGCCCGCGCCCGAAGCCAGCCCCCATGCAGCAGCATCAGCTCGGCCCATTGGTGATACGCTGCCCGCAGTTTCGCAGGCGGAAACGCCCCCTCCGACACCGCCACCGCCCCGCCAAAGCGCGACAGCTCCACCCCGATACCAAGCGAATCTGTCGCCTCCCCATCGGCCATCAGGTCGAGGTACCGCGGCAACAGCGCCGCCAGGTCATCAAGGGTCGACGGCACGCCATGCGCCGAGTTGCTGTACTCGGCAATCAGCCAGCCCTTCAGGTCGCGACACGGGCTGCCAATGATCTTCTGCCGAACCTCCTCGGTCATGCAGACCGGGCAGTCGCAAACCTCAAGCCCGGGCGACACGCGGTCAGGCGCGGCCGCATAGGCCGCCTCCACGCTGTCCCGCAGCGCCGCGTAATAGGGGGTTTCAACCATATCGGCGCCTCCCTGACCTCTCAGATATCCCCGAAATCACCGCCCCGCCCCTTGCCCGAGGCAAATCGCCCGGCGCCGGCGACACCTGCTGCCGCAACCTCGCCCTTGCTGCCCTGCCACTCGGCCCGCATCGCCTCACGCTCCGACAGCCCCGCCTGCGCCCGGGCCGAACGGCGATCCGCCCGCACGCAGCTCTGCGGATAGCGCGCGATATCCTGCGCCAGCGCCTCGGCCTTCGCCCGCGCGCCGCCCTCGGGCACCACGTATTCGCACAGCCCGATCTGCATGGCCTCCTGCGCATCTACTTTGCGACCGGTCAGGATCAGGTCCATCGCCCGCCCCTCGCCCACAAGGCGGGGCAACCTGACCGTGCCGCCATCGATCAGCGGCACACCCCAGCGGCGGCAATAGACGCCCATGAAAGCGGTCTCCTCCATCACCCGCATATCCGCCCACATCGCAAGTTCCATGCCGCCCGCCACCGCGGGCCCGGCCACCGCCGCGATCACCGGCTTCGACAGGTCCAGCCGGCTCGGCCCCATCGGCGCCATGCCCGGCGGGTCGCCATCACCGAAATCATACGCATCGATGGCGTCCGGTTCCGACAGCGTCGCCGCCCGTTTCAAATCCCATCCGGCGCAGAACGCCCCGCCTTCGCCCCAGAACACGGCCACCGCGGCGCTGTCATCCGCCTCGAACCCGAGAAAGGCGTCGTACAGGTCCCGTGCAGTCTCGGGATCGACCGCGTTGCGCGCCTCGATCCGCGAATTGACGATCGTCCAGACCGCCCCGTTCTTCTCGATCCTCACAGCCATGCGCGCACCTCCGAAGCCCTGCCGCGTCAGCCTACACCGCCCCCGTGGAATTGCCACACAACCCTGCGGCAAATTCGCCCTCGCCACAAAGGGCCTTCTCATGGTATGAATAGTTTAACACTAAACTATATTGTGAGCGGAGGAGAACGCCACCCATGGCTGCCCGGAAAACCACAAAGAAACCAAACGTTTCTGCCGACGAGCTGAAACAATACTACCGTGACATGCTTCTGATCCGGCGATTCGAGGAAAAAGCCGGTCAGCTTTACGGTATGGGGCTCATCGGCGGGTTCTGCCACCTCTATATCGGCCAGGAGGCCGTCGTCGTCGGCCTAGAGGCCGCGGCAGAGGAAGGCGACAAGCGGGTCACCACCTACCGCGACCACGGCCACATGCTGGCCTGCGGGATGAACCCCGATGGCGTCATGGCCGAGCTCACCGGCCGCGATGGGGGCTATTCCAAGGGCAAGGGCGGGTCCATGCACATGTTCTCGACCGACAAGCACTTCTACGGCGGCCACGGCATCGTCGGCGCCAACGTGCCCCTCGGCGCGGGCCTCGCCTTCGCCGACAAGTATCTCGAGAACGGCCGCGTCACCTTCACCTATTTCGGTGACGGCGCCGCCAACCAAGGCCAAGTCTACGAGACCTTCAACATGGCCGCCCTCTGGAAGCTGCCGGTCGTCTTCGTGATCGAGAACAACCAGTACGCCATGGGCACCTCGCAGAAACGCTCGACCTCCACCCCCGAGATCTACACCCGCGGCGAGGCCTTCGGCATCCCCGGCGAGGCGGTCGACGGGATGGACGTTCTGGCGGTCAAGGAAGCCGGCGAAAAGGCAGTCAAGCACTGCCGCTCGGGCGACGGCCCCTACATCCTCGAAATCAAGACCTACCGCTATCGCGGCCACTCCATGTCGGACCCGGCCAAGTACCGCACCCGCGAGGAGGTCCAGAAGATCCGCGAGGAGAAAGACGCCATCGAACACGTGCGCGACCTGCTGCTGGCCGGCGACCACGCCACCGAGGAAGATCTCAAGGCGATCGACAAGGAGATCAAGGGCATCGTGAACGCCTCCGCCGATTTCGCCAAGGACAGCCCCGAGCCCGCGACCGAAGAGCTCTGGACCGACATCGTCGCCGACGTCGCCCCGCAGAACGCGTGAGAAGGAGATAAGAAAGATGGCAACCGAAATTCTCATGCCCGCCCTGTCGCCGACGATGGAAGAAGGCACGCTGGCCAAGTGGCTGGTCAAGGAAGGCGATGAAGTCAGCTCGGGCGATATCCTCGCCGAGATCGAAACCGACAAGGCCACGATGGAATTCGAGGCGGTCGACGAAGGCACGATCGGCAAAATCCTTATCGAGGAAGGCACCGAGGGCGTGAAAGTGAACACGCCGATCGCGGTGCTTCTGGAAGAAGGCGAAGACGCCTCCGACATTGAAAACGCGACCTCCCCGGCCGCCGCGTCCGGCGACGACACGTCCGAAGAAGACGACAAGAAAGACGACAAGTCCGAGGAGAAAGCCCCGGCCAAAGCCGCCGCCCCCGCAACCCCGGAACCTGACGCCAGCCCCGACTGGCCCGAAGGCACCGAGATGAAGACCATGACTGTGCGCGAGGCCATCAACTCGGCCATCGCCGAGGAGATGCGCAACGACGACACCGTCTTCATCATGGGCGAGGAAGTCGCTGAGTACCAGGGCGCCTACAAGATCACCCAAGGCCTGCTCGACGAGTTCGGCGCCAAGCGCGTGGTCGACACGCCCATCACCGAGCACGGCTTCGCCGGCATCGGCGTCGGCGCCTCCTGGGGCGGTCTGCGGCCGATCGTCGAGTTCATGACCTTCAACTTCGCCATGCAGGCGATCGACCAGATCATCAACTCGGCTGCCAAGACGCTCTATATGTCCGGCGGGCAGATGGGCTCTCCCATCGTGTTCCGCGGCCCCAATGGCGCCGCCGCCCGCGTGGCCGCCCAGCACAGCCAGGACTATGCCGCCTGGTACGCCCAGGTGCCCGGCCTGCGGGTGGTCCAGCCCTACTCGGCCTCCGACGCCAAGGGCCTGCTGAAAACCGCCATCCGCGACCCCAACCCGGTGATCTTCCTCGAAAACGAGATCCTCTACGGCAAGAGCTTCGAGGTGCCCGCCATCGACGATTTCACCATCCCCTTCGGCAAGGCCCGCATCGAGCGGTCTGGCGAGGACGTGACCATCGTCAGCTTCGGCATCGGCATGACATACGCGCTCGAAGCCGCCGAGAAGCTGACCGAGGACGGCGTCAAGGCCGAGGTCATCAACCTGCGCACCCTGCGCCCCATCGACTACG
Organism: Roseovarius indicus; assembly: GCF_008728195.1. Taxonomy (NCBI): domain Bacteria; kingdom Pseudomonadati; phylum Pseudomonadota; class Alphaproteobacteria; order Rhodobacterales; family Roseobacteraceae; genus Roseovarius; species Roseovarius indicus. Next base: position 2,440,867 of record NZ_CP031598.1, on the reverse strand, counting down.
ACACCGTGATCAAGTCGGTCATGAAGACCAACCGCTGCGTCACGGTCGAGGAAGGCTGGCCCGTCGCCTCCATCGGCAACCACATCTCGGCCACGCTGATGGAACGCGCCTTCGACTATCTCGACGCGCCGGTCATCAACTGCACCGGCAAGGACGTGCCGATGCCCTATGCCGCCAACCTCGAAAAGCTGGCCCTGACCTCGACCGCCGAAGTGCTCGAAGCGGTTCGCCAAGTCACCTACCGGTAAGGAGATCAACGAATGCCTACCGAAATTCTCATGCCCGCCCTGTCTCCGACCATGGAAGAGGGCACGCTGGCCAAGTGGCTGGTCAAGGAAGGTGACACGGTCAATTCCGGCGACCTTCTGGCCGAGATCGAGACCGACAAGGCGACGATGGAGTTCGAAGCCGTCGACGAAGGCACGATCGGCAAGATCCTGATCGAGGAAGGTACCGAAGGGGTGAAAGTGAACACCCCCATCGCCGTGCTTCTGGAAGAAGGCGAAAGCGCCGACGACATCGACAGCGACGCCTCGGCCCCGAAATCGGAACCTGCCGGAGGCGGCAGTGCCGGTGACGAAAAGGCCGAGAAACCCGCCGCCACGCCCGAAGGCGGCGGTGGCGGCGCGCCCGAGGCCAAGCCTGACACCCCTGCCCCGGCCGCCCCGAAAGACGACAAGGGCGAGCGCATCTTCGCCTCCCCCCTCGCCCGCCGGATCGCCGCACAGAAAGGTCTCGACCTCGGCCAGATCAAGGGCTCCGGCCCCCATGGCCGCATCGTCAAGGCCGACGTGGAAGGCGCCAAGCCCGAGGCGGCCCCGACCAAGGCCGAGGAAAAAGCCGCACCCGCCGCAGCAGCCCCTGCCGCCGCACCGGCCGGCCCATCGGCCGACGCCGTCGCCGCCATGTACGAGGGCCGCGAGTACGAAGAGATCAAGCTCGACGGGATGCGCAAGACCATCGCCGCCCGCCTGACCGAGGCCAAGCAGACCATCCCGCATTTCTACCTGCGCCGGGATATCAAGCTTGATGCGCTGCTGAAATTCCGCAGCCAACTCAACAAGCAGCTCGAAGGCCGCGGCGTCAAACTGTCGGTCAACGACTTCATCATCAAGGCCAGCGCCCTCGCGCTTCAGGCCGTGCCGGATGCCAACGCCGTCTGGGCGGGCGACCGGGTGCTGAAGATGAAGGCCTCCGACGTGGCCGTCGCCGTGGCGATCGAAGGCGGGCTCTTCACACCGGTGCTGAAAGATGCCGACATGAAATCGCTCTCGACCCTCTCGGCCGAGATGAAAGACCTCGCCACCCGCGCCCGCGACCGCAAGCTCGCGCCCCAGGAATACCAGGGCGGCAGCTTCGCCATCTCCAACCTCGGCATGTTCGGCATCGACAATTTCGACGCCGTCATCAACCCGCCCCATGGCGGCATCCTTGCCGTGGGTTCGGGCGTGAAGAAGCCGGTCGTAGGCGACGATGGCGAACTCACCGTGGCCACCGTCATGTCGGTCACCCTCTCGGTCGATCACCGGGTCATCGACGGGGCGCTCGGCGCACAGCTTCTGGAGCAGATCGTCCAGAACCTCGAGAACCCGATGGTGATGCTGGCCTGACCCGGGCCACCCCTTCCAGACACCCAAGGCCCCCGGCATCCCCGGGGGCCTTTTCACATCTTGATCTGGCTCAATTCGCCCCGGTCCATCTGGCGCTATCCCGAAACCAACCGGCAACAGGAGACACCCGATGGACTGGAAAGCCACCCTCGACCATACCAACTCCCTTCTCACCCCCTTCCGCGCCGAGCAAAGCGACGCCGCCAAGGGCTTTCGCGACCTGCACAACGCAGCCCTGGCCCCCGGCGCGCTCGGCACGAAGGAGAAGGAACTGATCGCCCTCGCCATCGGCATTTCCAAGCAGTGCAACGACTGCATCGGCTTCCACGTCAAGGCCGCCATCCGCGCCGGCGCCACGCGCGACGAGATCGCCGAAACCATCAATGTCTGCGTGATGATGAACGGCGGGCCGGGCTTCATGTACGGCGTGAAGGCGATGGAAGCCTACGATCAGCTCTGCTGACGAAATCGTGACCGCGAACTGATGCGTCGGCGCCACCCCGGGCGCACAATCCATCGCGTTCTATCGACTTCCCGGGCCGCTGAGACTAGCTTGCACGAAAGTCCCAACGACGATCGGATTCCGAGTATATGCTATCGACTGTCAGACGGTTCGCCGCCGTTCCGCTCATCCTACTTGCCGCCGGCTGCGTGGAGGCCCCCAACGATGTGCGCGCGCCCGTCACGTCGGCCAGCTTCTCCGAGGATGTGACGACCAACGCCCTCGCCCCCGGCAGCGCCGCAACGAACGGCACGATCCGGGAAGTCGAAACCGCCTACGGCACCCGTCAGGTCCGCACTGTCCCGCCGCCCAAGCTGTTCGACCAGGCGTTCCGCGATGCCTCGGCGCAGAAACACGCCGCCGACATCGAAAAGCTTCGCCAGGCGTTCATGAATCTCGGCCCAGGCGTCGACCCCGAGGAAGCGGCCCGCGCCGCCCGCGTCGTCTACACCTATGTCGACCAGCTCGTCGTCGAGTACCAGATCGAAGACAGCAGCCCGCTGGCGCACAACACCAAGGTCAATTTCGGCCAGAAGCCCCGCGGCCTCTGCTGGCACTGGGCGCATGACCTCGACATCCGCCTTCAGATGGAGCGGTTCAAGACGCTCGAGATCCACCGCGCCATCGCCAATTACAACAACATCCGGCTGGAGCACAGTTCGACCATCCTCGGCCGTCGCGGCGACTCGATGTATGACAGCATCGTGCTCGACCCCTGGCGCAACGCCGGCGATCTGTACTGGGACATCGTCCGCGAGGACACCCGCTACAACTGGACCCCGCGCCAGGAGGTCTTCGCCTACAAGCGCGCGCGCAAGCAACGCGAAGCCAAGAAAGCAGAGCTCGACTCGGTGAACTGAGCCGCGTCAGACCGTCGGACACAGGAAAGCCCCGGACATCATCCGGGGCTTTTTCATTTCAGCCAGGGCCAGCACGAGGTCCCGGATCAAGCCCGGGACGCGAGGCTCCTTCAGCGCACGCCCAGCAGCTGGTCCATGTTGACCGACGGCTGATCGCAGCCCGCCTCGCCCACGATCTTCGCGGGCACACCGGCCACCGTCTTGCAAGGCGGCACCTCCTGCAACACCACCGACCCTGCGGCGATACGGCTGCAATGCCCGACCTTGATATTGCCCAGGACCTTGGCGCCGGCCCCGATCAGAACACCATCGCCGATCTTGGGGTGACGGTCCTGCTCTTCCTTGCCGGTCCCGCCCAGCGTGACCGAATGCAGCATCGAGACGTTGTCGCCCACCACCGCCGTCTCGCCGATGACGATCGAATGAGCATGGTCGATCATGATGCCCTTGCCGATCTTCGCCGCCGGGTGAATATCCACCCCGAAGGTTTCCGACGCGCGCATCTGGAAGAACCGCGCCATGTCGCGGCGGCCCTTCGTCCACAGCCAATGCGCGATGCGATACGCCTGGATCGCCTGGAAGCCCTTGAAGAACAGCATCGGCAGCAGGAACCGGTCGCAGGCCGGGTCTCGGTCATAGACCGCCACGATATCGGCCCGCGCCGCCATGCCCAGGCTGTCGTCGTCGCTATAGGCCATGTCACAGATTTCCCGCAGGATCTGCTCCGACATCTCGTTCGAGGTCAGCTTCATCGACACCCTGTAGGCCAGGGCCGATTCCAGCGTCTTGTGGTGCAGAATGGATGAATGCACGACCCCGCCCAGAAGCGGTTCATGCTCGACGGATTCTTCGGCCTCGGTCTTGATCCGGGCCCAGACCGGGTCGAGCTCGGCCAGTTTGGTACGGGTTTCAGCCATGTCATTGCTCCTCATGGGCATGCCGGACTATACCATTTAGGCACGGCGCGTAAAATGCAAAGGCGTGATGGGAGCTTTCACAAGAATGAATGAAGAAAGCCTTCAGGAATTCCGCGACCTGATCGCCGCGCGCATGGCCGAGCTCGACGCCGAGGATCACATGGGCGAGGCCGGTCAGGCGACGGTGGAACTTGACCAACAGGCTGTCGGCCGCCTCAGCCGGATGGACGCCCTCCAGAACCAGGCCATGGCCAAGGCCACCAGCGCCCGCCGCAAGACCGAACGCGCCCGGCTCCAGGCGGCCCTGTCCCGCATGGACGACGGTGAGTTCGGCTATTGCGAGGATTGCGGCGACGCCATCGCCCCTGGCCGCCTCCGCCTCGACCCGGCCGCCTCCCGCTGCGTTGACTGCGCGAGCGGCTGACCCGTAGCAACTGTCTTTCTTATCCCGTCCCTGGCCGGTGCTCCCTTTGATCCCGCAGCATTGCGTTGAGGACGGTGATCAGCTTGCGGGCGCAGGCGACGATGGCGAGTTTCACGGGCTTGCCGACTTCCTGCAGCTTGCGCCGGAAGGCCCTTAGCGCCGGGTCATACCGGCTGGCGATGAACCCCGCGAGGCAGAGCGTGCGCCGCACCTCCGCGCGGCCGCCCCAGATCCGCCGCTTCCCCCGGAACCGGCCGCTGTCGCAGGCATGCGGCGCCAGACCGGCGAGGCTGGCGATCGCCCGGCGGTCGAGACGGCCCAGCTCGGGCAGCCGGGCCAGCAGGCTTGCCGCCAGCAGCGGCCCCACCCCCGGCATCGTCCGCAAGAGGCGCGACCGGTCCGACAGCGCCTCATCCGCCCCGATCACCGCGGCGATCTCGGCCTCGAGCTTGCCGATCCGGCGGCGCAGCAGCGCGATCATGCTGCCGATATCGCGGCGGACAGAGGCATCGCGGGCCTGACGCAGGCGCGCCATCTCGGCCCGCAGCATCGCGCCGAGATCGTCCCGGCGGCCCATCAGGCCGGCCAGCCGCGCCCGCCCGGGATCGGCCGGCGGCGTCGGGCGCAAAGCCAGCGCCCGACCCATCTCCGCCAGCACCCGGGCATCGACCCGGTCGGTCTTGGCCAGCCGGCCCGTGGCGCGGGCGAACTCCCGCGCCTGCCGCGGGTTGACCCGGGCGTAGGTGACATCCGCCGCGCCGAGCGCCTCGGCCAGCGGGTGCTCGTACCCGCCCGAGGCCTCGAACACCACCAGCGCCCCCCGGGCCCGGGCGGCGAAAGCCCGAAGCTCGGCGGTCGCCATCGGCACCCGCTCCGCCCGGCGGGCGGACAGAAAGAAGACGTCGATCCAGTCCTTGGCGATATCGACGCCGATGACATCTTGTGGCAAAGTCATGGGGCCTGTCCTTGATCTGCGGGATCGGCTGGTTGCACAGCCCTCCCTGGCAACTGTTCAGGTTTGACAACGGTCGGCAGACGAGCCCCGGGCTACGTGACGGTCTCAAGGACCAAGGGTGGGACGGGGTCTCGCCTGCCGATACACAATATCGCACAGATCAAAGAGACAAGGGTGGGTGCCAACCCACCAAACCCCGTTCACCGTCGCGAAGGTGGGTTCGCACCCACCCTACGCCACCAGCCCCAGCGCCGCGAACCGCCCCGCACCTACCAGCGCCGACACCTGCGCCACCCGGACCTCGAACGCCCCCGCCAGCCCGTCCGCGCCCTGTGCCGCCGCCGTGTAGGTCCAGACCGGTGCGCTCACCATCTCCTCGCGCAGCACAGCCTCGCTCTGCACGACCCGCACGACATACCGCTCTGCCTCCTCGCCCAGCGGAACCTCGGGCGTCTCCCACCGGTCCCCGCCGATCCGCGTCCGCCGAATCCAGCCGAATGCCATATCCGAACCAGGCGCCCCGTTCACCGACAAATGCACCGGGCTCAACGGCCGCAGCCCCGCCCCCTCGAACGCCAGCACCGTGTGCACGTAAGACGGATCATCCACCGGCCGGCTCGCCGGGCCCACCCGGTAATGCCGCTCCTGCCCGATCTGGCCTTCCGTCAATCCGATCTGCTTCGGCGTCCCATCCAGCCGCACGATATAAGACCCCGCAGGCCAGATCGCCTCCACCTCCGTCCCCAACTGCCCCCGCAGCCGGAACCCGATCTCGTAGGTGTCCACATCCACCAGCGCCGCATCGCGGAACTGGAACAGCTCCCACCCGTCCGGGCTGCCATCTCCAATGGCGCAGAGGTTCGCACCCGACAAAAACCGGTCGGCGCCGACACTCTGCAACCCGCCATGCCGCATCCGCACCCTTAGCGCCGCCCCCCGGTCGAACACACCGCTCGGTGCCGGCGCCAAAGCATTTTCCGTAACCCCGATCGGCGTCCGCGCCTCCAGTATCTGGTCGAGGCTGAAATCCTCGCCCCCTTCCGCCACGTAGACCGCCGCCGACCCGGGCCAGGGCCGCGCCGTCACCGCCACATGCGGCGCCTGTGGCACCTCCTCGCCGGTCATCAGCGGCAGGTCGAGGAAGAAGGGCGTCACCGGCGCCGGCGCGTCGAACCCACGCAGCGGGCCCAGCTCAGGCTCCACCAGCACCGGCCGGTAGCTTGCCGGCTCGATCCGGATCGCCTCGAGCTTCTGCGCATGGGCCAGCATCTCAACCCGGTCGACCCGGAAATGCCCCTGCCCGCCCTCTTCCGGCAGCGCGATCACATCCCCCGCACCAACCGCCAGCCGCGACCGCGGCAACGTCAGCCGCACCGTATCGGTCGCCACCCGCGACTCCGACAACCAGCGCTCCACCGTCTGCCGCCCCTCGGCCCGTGTCATCGCCAGCGGAATCTCCGACGTCGAGACGCTTGCATCATCCACGCCCAACACCGCCTCTTCCGAGATCACGTCGTAATCCGCCCCCGCCTCGATGAACCGCAGCCTGACGCGGCCCGCCAGTTCCACGTCGCTGCCGCGCACCTCCTCGATCGCACCGTCGCGCTCGTCATCGCGCACAACGCGGTCGACATCGACCACGTGATCCGCCAGCCCGTCCCGCGGACGGAACACCAACGCGCCCCCGCGCTCCACCGCGTCGAAGCCGTACCGGATCGCCAGCGGCTGCAACGCCGCCCGCGGCTCGGCCACCTGCTCCACCAGGTAACCGCGCACATGCCCGTGCAGCCCGCCCGTATCGCAGGCGTCCAGCCCCGCCCGGCCGCAGACTTCCTCCACCACCGAGGCCAGCCGCCACGCCGTCATCCGGCCGGTGATCCAGTGCCCGCGCAGGTAATTCTCCCCCTCGGACCACCGTTCGGAATCGTTGGGGAAAAACGGATAGGGCCGCGCATCCCACGACCAGGCATAGGCGTGCTCCATATCCACCATCGGCCCGCCATATTCCTCCGACACCGGGTTGTGCGCCGGATCGCCCCAATACCCCGCCATCGCCCGAAGGTACTGGAACTGGATCAGCTCGTCCTGCTGGCCATTCGAATAATGCGGCACCGCACTTTCCGACGACTTCGGATCGAGGAACTTGTTGGGCTGGTTCGTCCCCTTGTCAATCGCCGCGCACCCATATTCATCCACCCAGGCGCAATCGAACTGCGGCCCCCGCAAACTTTCCGGCTCACTGGCCGAAAAAACCTGCGCCGTGGCCCCGTTCGGCCAGACCAGCCGCCGCCGCGTCGCCTGCCACTCGGGCCGCCGGTCGGGCGGCGAACACGCCAGGATCCCGCTCTCCCCGAACACCATCACGTCGCGCGCCTGGTCCACCGTCTCGGCCACCAAAGCCACCGTCCGGCACCGCCCCTTGTCGAGCGGCTTGGCCCCCTCGACCTGCGCCCGCACCCATTCCGCCCCGGCGCGTGTCTTGCCCGCGCCGCGCCCGCCCATGGCCACCCAGGCCCGCCAGTCGCCCTCGGGCGGCATCTGGTGCGCCATCGCCCAGAACTCGAACAGGTAAGGCAGCGCCAGGATCTCCCCGTCGCTCAGGCTGTCGAGAAACTCGGCCTGAACCTCAGCCCCTTCCGAGACGAGCCAGGCGGCCCCGGATAGACTCTCTTGCTTCCGAGAAATCGAGGGCGTAATCGCGCACGATTCCCTTTTCCTCTGATGTGTATTTTGCAAATTGCACCTCCGCTTCCAGCGCAAGTTTGAACCAATGGCGAATATCGGCGGTGACCCGGGCGGCATCCTTGATACCCTCCAGCTCACCCTTCCTGATCCGCCCGTGAATGGCCTCCATCTCGGCCCGCATCTCCGCCAGCTGGCGTTCGATCAGGCCGACAGATGCCGCCAGGCCCGAAGGCCCGTCGTCCCGTGTTATGAGAATCATGTGTCACCGCTCGTGAGGCGCGCCCATCCGGGGCGGGCGACGCTCACCGCCTGTGACCGGCAGCTTCTGTTCCGGTCACCCCAACCCACCGGCACGCAAGCACAACCTATACGTGCAACTTGACCAAAAGTCAATCTGTTGCGCCCGAGCCTTGCCAGCTAAGCGCCCGTAATGATTACGTTTTGTTAAACATGCCAAGGGCCGGCGCGCCCGCGCCCCGGCCTACTGGTTCTGCTGCTGCGCCTCGATCTCGCGCCAGCGGGCCACGTTCCGGTTGTGCTCGTCCAGCGTCTCGGCAAAGGCATGCCCGCCCGAGCCATCGGCCACGAAGAACACGTAATCCGTCTCGGCGGGCTGCACGGCAGCCATCAGGCTGGCCTCGCCCGGGTTGGCAATCGGCGTGGGCGGCAAACCGGCAATCACGTAAGTGTTGTAAGGCGTTGCCTGCCGAAGTTCACTCTGCCGCAGACCCCGCCCCAGCGTGCCCTCGCCATTGGTGATCCCGTAGATCACCGTCGGGTCGGTCTGAAGCCGCATGCCCCGCCGCAGCCGGTTCACGAACACGCTGGCCACCTGCCCGCGCTCGTCCGGCAGGCCTGTCTCCTTCTCGATGATCGAGGCCAGAATCAGCACGTCGGCCGGGCTTTCCAGCGGCAGGTCCTCGTCCCGCGCCTCCCAGGCCGCGGCCAGCCGCGTCTTCTGGATCTCCTTCATCCGGTCCAGCAGCGCCACGCGCCCGTCGCCGCGCTCCACCTCGTAGCTGGTGGGCGCAAGGCTGCCTTCCGGGGGCACGCCGTCGACCTCGCCTTCCATCACGTCCACCGCGTTCAGCGCAGTGACGATCTGCCAGCTGGTCACGCCCTCGGCAATGTTGATCCGGAACCGCGTGTCGGCCTGCGCCACCACGTCGGTATACTCCGCCGGCGCGGCCTCCTCGCCCAGCAGGTCGAACTCCGCGACCTCCTCGTAGGTCTCCGTATCCGGGTCCAGCTCGCGCACCTGCGCCTGAACCTGCGTCACCCCGATCCGATAGACGACCTCCGTCCCACAGGTGCTGGCCCCGCCGCGGGTGACGAGATCGGTCACTTCCGCCATGGTGGCGCCCTCGGGAATAAGCCAGCTTCCGGCTTTCAGCTGGCTGTCCTTGCCGGTGTAATCCGCACCGATCCGGAAGATCGTGCTGCTGCTCACCGCGCCCCGCGCCTCGAGGTCCTCCGACACGCGCCGCATGTTGCTGCCCCGTTCCACCCGCAGGCAGATCGAGCCCTCAAGCGGCCCGGTCGCGTTATATTCGTTCTGTCCCCAAAGGATCACCCCGGCGACCAGGAACACCACGACCACCAGGAACGTCAGGAAATTCGACGCAATGTTCCGCCACATCAGCGCGGCGCCCCCATGACGACCGACGCGTTGGTGCCGCCAAAGCCGAAGCTGTTCGACATCACCACGCTGATACTCCGTTCGACTTTCGCGTTCGGCGCAAGATCAAGCGGCGTCTCCACCGCCGGGTTGTCGAGGTTGATCGTCGGCGGCGCCACCTGGTCGCGAATGGCCAGGATCGAGAAGATCGCCTCGATCGCCCCCGCGGCCCCCAGAAGGTGCCCGGTCGACGACTTGGTCGAGCTCATCGTCGCCTTGCTCGCCGCATTGCCCAGGATCCGCTCCACCGCCTTCAGCTCGATCGTGTCGGCCATGGTCGAGGTACCGTGCGCGTTGATGTAATCCACCTCAGAGGCGTCGAGCCCCCCGTTGCGCAGCGCCGCCTGCATGGCCCGGAACCCGCCATCGCCATCCTCGCTCGGCGCGGTGATGTGATAGGCATCGCCCGACAGGCCATAGCCAAGGATTTCCGCGTAAATCTTCGCGCCCCGCGCCACGGCGTGCTCGTACTCCTCCAGCACCACCACGCCCGCGCCCTCGCCCATGACGAACCCGTCGCGGTCCACGTCATAGGGGCGGCTTGCCGCCTGCGGGTTGTCCTCGCGCTTGGTCGACAGCGCCTTGCAGGCGTTGAACCCGGCAATCCCGATCTCGCAGATGGCCGATTCCGCGCCTCCGGCCACCATCACCTCGGCATCGCCATGCTGAATCAGCCTTGCCGCATCCCCGATCGCGTGCGCGCCGGTCGAACAGGCCGTCACAACCGCGTGGTTCGGCCCCTTGAACCCGTACCGAATGCCCACCTGCCCGCTGACCAGGTTGATCAGCGCGCCCGGAATGAAGAAGGGCGACACCCGCTTGGGGCCCTTCTCATGCATCAGAAGCGTCGTCTGCTCGATCGAGCGCAAGCCGCCGATGCCAGACCCGATCATCACGCCGGTGCGCAGCAGGCTTTCCTCGTCCTCGGGCGTCCAGCCGGCATCCTTCACCGCCTGGTCGGCCGCGGCCATCCCGTAAAGGATGAAATCATCGACCTTCCGCTGCTCCTTCGGCTCCATGTAGGTGTCGGGGTTGAACGTCCCGTCACTGCCATCGCCATAGGGCACTTCGCAGGCATACTTGGTGATCACCCGGCTGGCATCGAATTTCTGGATCGGCCCCGCCCCGGACTTTCCCTCCAGAAGGCGCTTCCAGGTTTCCTCGACCCCATCCGCCAGAGGCGTAACCAGTCCCAGACCTGTGACGACGACACGACGCATAATATGCCCTTTCTCAACTCTGTTCGCTGCTCATACCGTGCCTTGCCCCCAAGGGGCAAGCCCAACGAAAAAGGGGCGCCCGCATCGGCGCCCCCGCTCGTTCACATCCTGCGGAGATTACTGGAATTCCGCAATCGGCTCGCCCTCGGCGGCGGCGATTTCCAGCGCTTCCTTCAGGTCGATGTCCTTCGAAAGCAGCGCCCGGCCAATGAGCGTCCCTTCGATATTGGGGATGTATTTGAGCCGCGCCACGTCATCGGCGGTGCGCACGGTGCCCCGGGCGATCACGTTATGCCGCGTCTGCTTGGCCAGCCCGGAAATCACGCCAAGGCTGCCATCGGTATCCTCGATATCGGCGTCGATATCGGTCACGATGATCCCCGCCAGCGGCGCTTCCTCGAAGGCGGCCACATAGGTCTCGGGCACGAAGGCGCTGCGCGTGCGCCAGCCTTCGGTCATCACCGAGCCGTCGAAGATATCGACCGCCAGAACGATCTGGTCGGGATAGTATTTCGCCAGCTCCTTCACCGCATCGGGGTCATGCGCCGCCATCGTGCCGATCACGACCCGGCCCGCGCCCTTGTCGATCCAGCGCATCACGCCGTCGCGCGACCGGAACCCGCCGCCCAGCTGCACCGGAATGCCCGCCGCGCGGATGATCTGTTCCAGCAGCTCGTTGTTGTCGCCGTCGCCGGCCAGCGCGTTGATATCGGTGACATGCAGCCACGACGCCCCGTCGGCGGCGAATTTCTTGACCGTCTCGATCGGGTCGACATGCCAGATGACCGGCTCCTCCAGCCGTCCGCGCGTCAGCGACACGACCTTGCCGTTATAAAGTTCGAGGGTGGGATAGATAATCATGTAAATAGCCCTTTTGATTCGGCTTGTCCCCGCCCAGCACAGCGGTCGGCGGGGAAAATGAAGTCTATGCGATTTCGGGTATATCTCCAAATCGGCATGATGAGCGCCGTAAACGGCCTCACAGCCTCAAATAGAACGCCACCCGCCCCCGTCCAGCCTTTCCCGGCCACAACCTGCGCATGCAAAAAGCCCCCGCCTTTTCAAGCGGGGGCCTGCAATCCTGCGGTCGTTCTCGCGTGGCTTACTGGGCTTCGCTGATGAACTTGACCGCGTCGCCGAAGGTCTGGATGGTTTCGGCGGCGTCATCGGGAATTTCGATGCCGAATTCTTCTTCAAAGGCCATGACCAATTCGACCGTGTCGAGGCTGTCTGCGCCCAGATCGTCGATGAACGAAGCGTTCTCCGTCACCTTGTCCTCTTCCACGCCAAGGTGCTCGACAACGATCTTCTTCACGCGGTCTGCGATATCGCTCATGTTTTTGTTCCTCATTCTGTCTCGGGCGCTCTGGCCCGTTTTCCGCCCCTGCCCGCACCGGGAAGCGGCCTTCGGTTATGCCCCTCTGGGCGGTTCATTCGGCCCGTTCACTGCGGGCGTCGGCGGGCAAGACATTCACCCGCCCCCGGTTCGAAACTGCGCCGCCTATAGCACATGGCGCGCGATTGGCAAATGTTTTCCCAACCTGTGGTTTACCGGCGCATTTACAAGGCGTCACGCCCTAAATCATGGCCATGCCGCCATTCACATGCAAGGTCGCGCCAGTGACATATCCGGCCTCCGGACTGGCCAGGTAAAGCACCGCCGCGGCGATTTCCTCGGGCGTGCCCATGCGCGCGGCGGGAATTTGCGTATTGATCGCGTCTTTCTGCGCATCCGACAGCTTTTCGGTCATCGCGGTGGCGATGAAACCGGGTGCCACGGCATTCGCGGTGATGCCCCGGCTCGCCACCTCGTGGGCGATCGACTTGGTCATCCCCACCATCCCGGCCTTCGAGGCGGCATAGTTCACCTGCCCCGCATTGCCGGTGGTGCCCACGACCGAGCTGATATTGATGATCCGGCCCCAGCGCGCCTTCATCATCGGCCGCACCACGGCCCGGCACAGCCGCATCGTCGCGGTCAGGTTCACGTCCAGAACCGTCTGCCAGTCCTCGTCCGACATCCGCATGAACAGCTGGTCGCGCGTCACGCCCGCGTTGTTCACAAGGATATCGAGGCCGCCCATCGCCTCGATCGCCTGCTTGGGCAGCGAATCGACGGCCTCCGGATCGCCCAGGTTGCAGGGCAGCACATGCGCCCGCTCGCCCAGCTCCTTGGCCAGCGCCTCCAGCGGCTCGACCCGCGTGCCGCTCAGGCCCACCGTCGCGCCCGCCGCGTGCAGCGCCTTGGCAATCGCGCCGCCGATGCCGCCCGAGGCACCCGTGACCAGCGCATATTTTCCCGTCAGATCAAACATCTAGGTCTCCCTGTTCATCCTGTCTCCGGGGGCATCCCCCGGGGCCTACGGCCTTAACCTTTCAAACTCTCCGCCGCGGCGGTCACATCCGCCGGCGCGCCCACGGCCCGGCAGGCAATCGCCTTGTCGATCCGCCGGATCATGCCACTCAACGCTTTCCCGGCGCCAATCTCCCAGACCTCGGTCACACCCTCGCGGCTCATGAACTCCACCGACTCGCGCCACCGCACCGAGCCCGTGACCTGCTCCACCAGCAACGCCCTGATCTCGGCCGGATCGCTCACCGCCCCGGCCCGCACATTGGCGACCAGCGGCACCTTCGGTGCGGCAATCTCCACCGCGGCCAGCGCCTCTTCCATCACCTTCGCGGCGGGCTCCATCAGCGCGCAATGGAACGGCGCGCTCACCGGCAGCAGCATGGCGCGCTTGGCACCCCGCTCCTTGGCCATCTCGACGGCCCGTTCCACGGCCTCCTTGTGCCCGGAAATCACCACCTGGCTGGGGTCGTTGTCATTCGCGGCCTGCAGCACCTGGTCGCCTGCCGCATCCGCCGCCAGCGCCTTGGCACCCTCCAGGTCCATGCCCAGCAAGGCCGCCATCGCACCCACGCCCACCGGCACCGCCTCCTGCATCGCGCGGCCCCTTGTCCGCAACAACCGCGCCGTATCCGCCACGCTCAGCGCGCCCGCCGCGGCCAAAGCCGAATACTCGCCCAGCGAATGCCCGGCCACCATGCCCGCGGCCTCCACGCCCACGCCCTCGGCCTCCAGCGCCCGCATCGCCGCCAGCGACGTCGCCATCAGCGCCGGCTGCGCGTTCTGCGTCAGGGTCAGCTCGTCGGCCTCCCCCTCCCAGATCAGCGCGCTCAGCTTCTCGCCCAGGGCCTCGTCGACCTCGTCGAACACGGCCTTCGCCGCCGGATAGGCCTCGGCCAGGTCGCGGCCCATGCCAATGCTCTGCGCGCCCTGCCCGGGAAATACGAATGCTCGGCTCATATGCTCAATCCCCTCCAAATCGTGCCCCCCGATACCTTGCCCGCCGTCCAGAGGCAACGCCTCTCACCCGGCGCACCGGAAATGTGCGCCGATTGCAGTTGCTCCCGCCGCCGCGGCCCCTACTCTCCCCCACAACATATTTTCGCTCACCGGATACCCCATGCCCTACGCCAATTCCCACGACAGCTACGGCGCCGTCACCAAGGCCTTCCACTGGCTCACCGCCCTGCTGATCCTCACCGTCATTCCGCTCGGCCTCATCGCCAGCGACCTGGCCCATGCGGTCCGGAACCCCGACATCGCCACGACCGACGCCGACACCGCCCGCGCCGCGCTCCTCTTCTCGCTGCACAAGACCATCGGCGTCACCATCTTCTTCACGGCCCTCCTGCGCATCCTCTGGGCCCTCGGCCAGCCCCGCACAGGCCTCCTCAACGGCGACAAACCCGCCGAGGCCTGGCTCGCCCACACCATCCACTGGCTGCTCTACGGCTCCCTCGTCATCGTCCCCCTCACCGGCTGGATCCACCACGCCGCCACCTCCGGCTTCGCACCCATCTGGTGGCCCTTCGGCCAGTCGCTCCCCTTCGTCCCCAAGGACGAAACCGTGGCCCAGGTCACCGGCACCCTGCACTACATCCTGCAATGGGTGCTGATCGGCGCCATCACCCTCCACATCCTCGGCGCCATCAAGCACCACAGCATCGACCGCGACGCCACCCTCCGCCGCATGCTCCCCGGCCGCACCCGCGCCGAACCCACACCACGCCAGCCCGGTCACGCCCTGCCGGTCCTCACCGCCCTCGCGGTCTGGGCACTGGCCATCGGCGGCGGCGCCGCGGCGGGCCTCTTCCCCCAAGCCGGTTCTGAACCCACCCAAACCGCCGCCCTCGAAGCCGTCGAAAGCGACTGGCAGGTGCAAAACGGCTCCCTCGACATCACCGTTTCGCAAATGGGCTCCGACGTCTCCGGCTCCTTCTCCGACTGGACCGCCGAGATCGCCTATTCCGAAGACCCGGATGCCGACGGCATGCACGGCGACGTCACCGTCACCGTCTCCATCCCCTCCCTCACCCTCGGCTCCGTCACCGATCAGGCCATGGGCCCCGACTATTTCGCCGCCGAAACCCACCCAACCGCAACGTTCAACGCCGATATCATGGCGCAGGAAGACGGCCACGTCGCCGACGGCACGCTGACGATCAAGGACCAATCTGTCCCCGTCACGCTCCCCTTCACCCTCACCATCGACGGCGACACCGCCACCGCCAACGGCGCCCTCACCGTCGACCGGCGCGACTTCAACATCGGCCTCGGCACAAAGGACGAAGGCACCCTCGGCTTCACCGTCGACATATCCTTCGACCTGACCGCCAAACGCCAGTGACCCCGGCGCAGCCATGCGCTAACACTTTGCGCCATGAGCCTGCGCCAGATCATCGTCTCCGCCCCGAAAGACGCCCTGCCGGATATCCTCCGGCAGGCGGAGGAGCACGAGGCCCTGAGCACCACGGCAACAGCCGACCTCCACAATACCGACCATGTCTGCGTCCACATCCTCGCCACGCAGGACCACCGCCAGGCCCTGCTCGACCGCCTGCAATCCCTGATGGGCACACGCGACGACTGGCGCATCACCCTCCTGCCCGTGGAAACCACCATTCCCTTCCCCGAGAAAGAAAAGGAGGAAGAGGAAGACGACGCCACAAAAGACGCCCGCAAGAACCGCGGCGGCCAGTCGCGCGAGGAGATCTACAACAACGTCTGGAAACAGGCCCAGACCGACCGCAACTACCTGGTCTTCGTGGTGCTCTCCACGGTCGTCGCGGCCTTCGGCATGATCGCCGACAACGTCGCGGTCGTGGTGGGCGCCATGGTCATCGCCCCCCTTCTCGGCCCCAACCTCGCGCTGGCGGTGGGCGTGGCCCTGGGCGACGGCAAGCTCATGGGCCGCGCCATCACCACCAACGCCGCCGGCATCGCCGTGGCCCTCGGGCTCAGCCTGCTCATCGGCGCGGTCTGGCCCGTCGATGCGGCGTCGAAGGAACTCATGTCCCGCACGCAGGTGGGCTTCGACGGCATGGCCATCGCCTTGGCCTCCGGCGCCGCCGCGGCGCTTTCCCTCGTCACCGGCCTCTCCTCGGCGCTTGTCGGCGTGATGGTCGCCGTGGCGCTGCTGCCCCCCACCGCCGCCATCGGCCTCTTCCTCGGCGCAGGGCACCCCGAATTCGCCCTCGGCGCGGCGCTCCTCCTCTGCGTCAACGTCGCCTGCGTCAACCTCGCGGCCCAGGTCGTGATGCTGTCGCGCGGCATCACCCCCCGCACCTGGTTCGAAAAGAAACAGGCCCGCCGATCTTCCCTCATCAACGGCGGGATCTGGCTGGGCCTGCTGATCGCCTTGGCGGTGCTGCTCTGGGTGCGCACGCCGGTGACAGGCTAGCGACGCCCCCGTTTTCTTCGAAGAAAACGGTCCGGAAAATTCCAATTTTCCGAGACGGAATTTTGAAAAATTCCGTCCACCCGAACAAAAAGGCCGCCGGGTGTCCCCGGCGGCCCCATCAACTCTGAAATCCGAAAAGCTTACTCAGCCTTCCCGGCCTCGATCGAGATCATCACCTGAACCTCGTCGCTGATCGCAGGCGCGAACTTGTCCAGCCCGAAATCCGAGCGCAGAACCGTGGTCGTGGCGTCGAAGCCGACCCACTCCTTGTTGGCCATCGGGTGCGTGCCCGCCTGGTTCAGCGTGGCGTCCAGAACGACTTCCTGCGTGGTGTCGCCGATGGTCAGGTCGCCGGTGATGTTCGCGGTGTCCTCGCCCGTCACCTCGATGCCGGTCGACACGAAGGTGATCATGTCGCCCTCTTCCGCGCCGAAGAAGTCATCCGACATGAAGTGCTGAAAACGCTCTTCCCAGCCGGTCAGCATCGAGCGCACGGGCATCGACACTTCCACCGACGAATTCGCCGGGTCTTCCTGGTCGAACATGATCTCGCCCTCGAAGCCCGAGAACATGCCGTAGGTCGTCGAATAGCCGAGGTGCTCGTAGGTGAACACCACCTGGCTGTGGCTCGAATCGAGGTCGTATTGCACGGGGGCGGCAACGGCGCCGGTGGCCGCGAAGGCCAGAGCTGCGGCCATCAGTGTCGTTTTCATCGCGTAACTCCTGTTTCAAATGCGACAGTATCGTCGTGGTGCAGAAGCTAACGCGCGGTCAGCCGCCTTCAATCCGGTGGAAATCAACAGGATGTGTGGACAAACACACAGACGGCGCGGCCTGCCCGCACATGCCGCAAAATCCCGCGCATCTGCCCGGAAAACCGGCGCAATCGCGCCGACCCCGGCCATCACGCATAGGCCCCGGCCGAATAGGTCAGCTCGTAGCTGTGGCTGTAAAGCTCGAAGACGATTCCGAACGGGTCCTCGACATAGACCATCCGATAGGGCTTCTCGCCCGGGAAATACTCCCGCACCGGCATCCGCTGCCGCCCGCCGGCCTCCACGATCCGCCGCGCCAGCCCTTCCACGTCCGGGTCCTGCAGCGCGAAGTGAAACGTGCCGTGCCGCTTGTGCTCGAGCTTCTCCTCCGGCGCGTAATTGCCGGGGAATTCGAAGATCTCGATGCCGATACCATCCGCCGTCGACAGATGCGCAATCCGCAACGAACCCCAGCCGGGGCCGAACACGTCGGTGCACATCACGCCGATGGCGCTCTCGTCTTCCACGGCTTCGGATGGCTCCATGACCACGTAAAAGCCAAGCACCTCGGAATAGAACTTAACCGCCGCCTCGAGGTCGGGCACGGACAGGCCGATATGGGAAAATGTACGGGGGGTCGTCTGGGTCATCTCCATCTCCATTCAATGAGCGATACCGCGGAGGTAGACACCGGACCCTCCGGTGTGAAATTATCATTTCAAATAAAAATCATAACAAAACGTTTGCGCACCAATGCTCAATGCCACCTGGCTCAATACCTTCACCACGCTCTGCGAAACCGGGCACTTCACTCGCGCCGCCCGGCGCCTGAACATGACCCAGCCGGGCGTCTCCCAGCACCTGCGCAAACTCGAAGACCAGGTCGGCCACGAGCTGGTCACCCAGCAGGGCAAGAGTTTTGCCCTCACGGCGGCGGGCGAGGCCGTCTTTCAACTCGGCCTCTCCCGCCGGACCGAGGAAAAGCGCCTGCGCGAGACGATAGAAACCGATGACCCCGATATCGGCGAGCTCCGCATCGCCTGTTCCGGCAGCTTCGCCATGCTGCTCTACCCGATCCTCATGCCCTGGATGAACGCGGCGCCGGCCCTCTCGATCCACCTCGAGGCCGCCCCCCAGCCCGACATCCTCTCGGGCCTGCTCGACGGCCGGTTCGACCTCGGCGTGCTGGGAGCAGACCCCGATCATCCCCGGCTCGAGGCCCGGCAGCTCGGGCGCGAAGAGCTTTGCCTGATCCTGCCCGCCGGCGCCCCCGAGACGATCGCCAGCTTCGACGAGCTCGACGCGCGCGGCTTCATCGCCCATCCCGACGGCTACGCGCTGGCCGACGACCTGCTTTACCGGAATTTCCCCGGCGCCTATCCCGGCGCCGACCGCATCCATGTCCGCGGCTACGTGAACCAGATCGGCCAGATCCCGGCGCCCGTGGCGCGGGGCATCGGCTACACTCTCCTGCCCCGCAGCGGGGTCGAGGCCTTCGACCGCAAGGATCGTCTCTCCATCGTGCAATTGCCGGAACGCCGCTGGCACGAACTCTGGCTCGTCACGCGCCGCGGCCGCGCCCGCCCGGCGCGGCTGACCCGTGCCAGCGAAATGGTCGTGACGGCCGCCCGGCAGGTGAAGTGAAAACCGCCCCTCAGGCCAGCGACAACGCCGAGCGGATCGCCCGCTCCTGCGACCGGCTCCGCACCGGCACCGAGACGACAAGCTGCCCGGCGGTGTCGCGCGCAAAAAACGTGCGGTTGCACAGCCGGATCTCGGCAAACTCCGACATCCGGTAGCGCCCGGTCAGGAAAACGCGCCCCCGCAGCTCGCGGTCATAGGTCCGGATCTCGTCGCGGCCGGCGTCGATCTCGACCCGGGCCATCTCCTGCGTCGCATTCAGCCCCGACAGCAGAACCGCGCCCGCCCCGAACATGCCCAGCGAGGCGCCCAGCTTGACCAGCATCACCGCGTGATCCGGCGCCGGGAACATCCAGATGCCCGCCGCCGCCATCATCAGCGCCGTGGCCGCGCAGAACATCGCGAACCGCCCGGCCATCCCGCCCGGCCCGTCGACCGCGTCCACCGGTTCACGCAGCGCGGAACGGCGGTCATGGGCTTGAAACTGGTCGGCGAAATCGGGCAATGCAGTCATCGGATCGGTCCACGCTGTCTGGTCTGGTCAGGGCCGCACCCTGCCCCGCAATCGCGCCAGCAATAGGGCGGCGCGTGGGCAAAACTCCGGCACCTGTTCGGCGCTTGCCAAGCCCGCCGATCCGTCGTATAGGCCGCATTCCTTTCGCATCACGCATGAACCGCGCAGTCTCTCGTGGACGGGCCGCGAAAGGATGAAAAGGCCCGCCTTTGAAATGCGCCTAGATAGAAGTGGAGCAAACATGCCGCTCTATGAGCATGTATTCATCTCGCGCCAGGACCTGTCCAACGCGCAAGCCGAAGGCCTCGTCGAACATTTCGGCACCGTTCTCGCGGACAATGGCGGCAAAGTCGTCGACAGCGAGTACTGGGGCGTCAAGACGATGGCCTACAAGATCAACAAGAACCGCAAGGGCCACTACGCCTTTCTGAAGACCGATGCCCCGGCACCGGCCGTTCACGAAATGGAACGCCTGATGCGGCTGCATGACGACGTGATGCGCGTTCTGACCATCAAGGTCGACAGCCACGAAGATGGCCCGTCGGTCCAGATGCAGAAGAAAGAAGAACGCGGCGACCGTCGCGAGCGTCGTTGATCCCAGCTTGAAGAAAGGACACTAAACCATGGCTGCAAAACCGTTTTTCCGCCGCCGCAAGGTCTGCCCCTTCTCGGGCGAGAATGCACCCAAGATCGACTACAAGGACACCAAGCTCCTGCAGCGCTACATTTCCGAGCGCGGCAAGATCGTCCCCTCGCGCATCACCGCCGTCTCGGCGAAGAAGCAGCGTGAACTGGCCCGCGCCATCAAGCGCGCCCGCTTCCTCGCCCTTCTGCCCTACGCCGTGAAGTAAGGAGGAATATCAATGCAAGTCATCCTTCTCGAACGTGTCGCCAAGCTTGGCCAGATGGGCGAAGTCGTCGACGTGAAACCGGGTTTCGCCCGCAACTACCTCCTGCCCCAGAAAAAGGCGCTGACGGCTTCGGAAGCCAACATCGCCCAGTTCCAGGACCAGAAGGCACAGCTCGAAGCCCGCAACCTCGAAACCCGCAAGGAAGCCGAGAAACTGGCCGAAACCCTCGACGGCAAACAGTTCGTCGTGATTCGCCAGGCCTCCGACTCGGGCGCGCTCTACGGCTCCGTCACCACCCGTGACGCCGCCGACGCCGTCTCCGAGGAAGGCTTCTCCATCGACCGCAAACAGGTCGCGATGGGCGGCCCGATCAAGGATCTGGGCCTGCACGAGGTCCACGTGACCCTGCACCCCGAGGTCGAGGTCATCATCAAGGTCAACGTCGCCCGCTCGCCCGAAGAGGCCGAGCTGCAGGCGTCCGGCAAGACCATCCAGGAAGTCGCCGCCGAGGAAGAGGAAGCCGCCGATTACGAAATCGCGGAACTCTTCGACGATATCGGCTCCGCCGCCTCCGACGATGAAGATCTCGCCGACGCGGTCGAAGACGTGCTTCCCGAAGAGGAAGAAGGCGAAGACGAGGACAAGTAGGCCCTCCCGCCTTCCCGAAAGATCAAGGGCCGCGCTGCACAGGCGCGGCCTTTTTCGTTGGCCATCGCGGCCCGGCACTGCGACCTTGCCGCAAATTGCACCTGGCTCTACGCTGATCCGCACTTTGGCCAGGTGGCCTTGCGAGGAGAAGATGGAAGCCAAAACCCCGACAGAGGCCTTTCCCTCCATTGGCACGGTGCAAAATCCCGCCCTCTTCAGCGACGGAGACGACCTTCTATTGAGTTACGAGATTGCGCCAGTCGCAGGCGGTGGCATAGCCATTCTCAGGTTCTCCTCGGTCATCCACTTCGAACAGAATCCAACCAACACAAAAGGGCTGGCAGACGCGAAATACCCGACAAGGCACTGGGAATTCACAGAAATTTCCGGCGCCGACCGAACAGAAAAATGGGAGTCGCTCCAACCCCGGTTCTGGACGGTGTCGTTCAACGACGTGACGGTAGAAGTCGTGTTCGAAAAGGTTGAATACCTGGATCGCCAACCTGACGGCACCTGCCCTTCCGTCGCACTCGTAGACTTCCTCTCGCGCAGCGCCCCCTCCGCTCACGCCCGTTAATCATTGGCCGCGCACATACCTGTCGAGAAAAAAGGGCCGCACCCCACGGCACGGCCCTTTCCGTCATCCCTTGGTGACCACGTCACCCCAACTGCTTCACCGCCCGTCCGGCCCAATCCGGCTTGGGCTCCAGCACCGCCGCCTCCAGCCTCTCGCGGATCGCATCCGGAAACGCCGCCACGCCCCCTTCCCGCGTGTCGAAATGCAGAAGCATGCACTCGAAGGTCGCGCATTCCTTGTCGCCCACCATCATCCAGTGCCCGATATGCAGCCGCTTGCCATCAACGCCCAGAACCGCCGACTCGATCGACAGATCCGCCGGCGCCCGCACCTCGTCGAGATAGCGCAGATGCGTCTCCAGCGTGTAAAGCGCACAGCCCGTCTCGTCGAAATAGGCCGTGCCCACCTCGAAATGATCCTGCAACGCCCAGGAGGCATTGCTGAACGGCACAAGGTAATAGGCCTCGTTCAGATGCCCGTAGGCATCCAGCCACGCTTCCTGCAACGGCTCGCCATGTAGCTTCAGTCTGGTCATCGAGCGCCTCACGCAGGCTTGGAAAAGACGACAAGCTTGGTCATCGCCGGAATGAGGTTGTCGGCCAGCTCCACCTCGAAGCCCAGTTTCTTCCCCGCCTCGGTCAGCCAGCCCACCGACAGCGAGCGCGCATCCGGCGTGAACGCCATGTGCTGCAACTGCCAGAGCGCGGCCAGCGCCGGCCCCCGCCGGTCTTCCTCGACCATGAAGTCATGCACCAGAAGCTTGCCGCCCGGCGCCAGCGAGTCATAGGCGTTCTGCAACAGCGCGCTCACATCGTCGCCCGGCACGCCGCTCATCAGGTAGGACATCAGGATGGCATCCTGGTTGCCCGGCCACTGCACCTCGACCGCGTTGCCCGGAATGTACCGCACCCGGTCCACCAGCCCGGCCTCGGAAATGAACCGCCAGCCGATCTCCGACACGTTCGGGAAATCGATGATCGTCGCGTGCAGGTTCTCGTAGGCCTTGCACAGGCTGATCGTCATGGCCCCCGTGCCGCCGCCCACGTCCAGCAAGGTCCGCGCCGCGCTCAGATCGACCTTCCGCGCCAGCGTCCGCCCCGGCCCGAGCGAGCCCGCATGCTGGCTTTCCGAATAGACCGACGCCTGTTCCTCGTCCGCCATCCAGTGCTTGTAGGACGAAATCGCATCCTCGGTCAGATCGCCCTTCATCACGGCATTGAGCTGCAACAGGAACGGATACATCTGCTGGTCGATCTGATAGCGCAGGTAATCGCCGAAATCGTATTTCGACTGTTTCGACAGGAAGCTCTGCGCGGCAGGCGAATTCTCGATCTTTTCGTCATCCCCGATCACCAGCACCCCGACACTCGCCAGCGCGGTGGTCAGCATCACGATCCGGTTGATCGGAATGTCCACTGCCTTGGCCAGTTCCGCGGCCGATTTCGGCCCGTCCGACAGTTGCGAGAAGATATCGGCATGCAGCCCGGCGAAGAGCGCCTTTGACGCCATGAAGCTGAAGGCAATCGAAGACAGGTCCTCCGCGGTCTCGATGGCTTTTACTTGTGTCGTCGGCGTATCATCGTCGAGCATTCTTACCTCGTTCAGCAATTTCTATGAGCGGGCCCAGTAGATACACGACCCACCCCGGGATACAACGCAGCCAAAGGAACGAAGCGGGTACAAACCGGCTTATCCGCAGGAATGCTTGCTTTTCAGGCGATTTCCGTCGCGTCAGCCCGCGCGACGCCCCGGCACGCTCACTCCCCGGCGCCCGCCTCCGGGTCGGCACAGCTGTAGACCCCGCCATCGGGCATCCGGCAAAGGCTTTCGAAGAACTCCGCGCCGATCGCCTGGTAGCGCGGGATCAGGTGCGACCTGTCCTGCCGGTCAAGGTAATCGCTGCACGCGGCCCGGTAATACCGCTCCCGCCGCTCGGGCGAGGCATACCACTGATAAAACGCCGCCGTCGTGGCCAAAGGGCCGTCTCCCGTCTCCTCCATCGTCTCGGCGAAACGCGCGGCGATATCCTGATGCGACGGCCAGGCCGCCAGCGCCTCCCAGACAGACGGGTCGCCGTGCGCCTTCATGTCCCACGCCAGCAACAGGCTCACCGCGCTCGCATCCGCCTCGATGGCAAAGGTCGCGCGGCCATATTCCTTCATCGACAGGGCGTCCCGCGGGCAACTGCCCCGGGAAAACTGCCAGAGATGCCGAAGCTCGTGCAGGAAGATGCCCGCCTGCAAGGGCCGCGGCTGCGCCCGGCTCAGCACGATGCGCCCGATATCCGCCTCCAGATACCCGAGCGCCGGGCCGATCCGGCTTGCGAAACAGATCTCCGGCGTCTCGCGCTCGAGAACCGCGCCAAGATCGCCGAACCGGTCCAGCACCGGCCTGACCTCGCCCACGATCTCCACCAGCTCGCGCTGCGCCTCGGTCCCGCCGGCCTGGTAGGGCGCGCCAATACATGCCGCCCCGCCCCGCGCACCGGTCGCGGCCAGGCCAAGAAGGAACGACAGTATCAGCCTATTGCGCATGCCTCGACATCGCCCCGGGTGGAACCAGAACCCCGATCATAACCGGCGCCCGGGCGCGGGTGGAAGCCACCATGCGCACCGAAATCCGCACCGACAGCCGCACCGACGCAATACCGACAAAATACCGACGTTATACCGACGTCGGATTTCGGGGGTCCGACAACAGAAAAGGCCGCCCCACGGGGCGGCCCTTCCCTGTTCCGATCGCGGAAGACGGCTTACTCGTCTTCCAGCGCCTCGACAGCCTTTTCCAGCTCGTCCTTGGTGACTTCCGTCTCGTTCACCTCGGCCAGCTCGACGATGTAATCGATCACCTTGTCCTCGAAGATCGGCGCCCGAAGCTGTTGGCGCATCTGCGGGTTTTGCTGAACGAATTCAAAGAATTGACGCTCCTGACCGGGGTATTGCCGCGCCTGCTCCATGACGGCTTGCGTCATCTCGGCATCGGTCACCTCGACCTCGGCCTTCTGGCCGATCTCGGCCAGTAGCAGGCCCAGCCGCACCCGGCGCTCGGCCAGCTTGGTGTGCTCCTCGGTGGGCTCCACCTCGGGGTGGTCATGGCCCTGAACGTCGGGGTTCTCGTCATGCCACAGCTGGTGCGCGATCTGCTTGGCCTCGGCCTCCACCATGCTCGGCGGCAGCTCGAAATCGACCTGTTTATCCAGCTCGTCCAACAGCTTGCGCTTCATGACGGCGCGCGACGCCCCGGCGTATTCCTGCTCCAGCCGCTCCTTGATCTGCTCCTTGAGCGCATCCAGGCTGTCCGACCCGTATTTCTGCGCCAGGTCGTCGTCGATCTCGGCAGGTGCCGGCGCCTTCACGGCCTTGACGGTGCAGGTGAACTCGGCTTCCTTCCCGGCCAGGTGTTCGGCCTGGTACTCGTCGGGGAAGTTGACCGTGACAACCTTTTCCTCGTCCTGCTTGACGCCGACCAGCTGCTCCTCGAACCCGGGGATGAAGCTGTTCGAGCCCAGCACCAGCGGGTAATCCTCGGCACTGCCGCCCTCGAACGCCTCGCCGTCGACACGGCCCACGAAGTCGATCACGACCTGGTCGCCATCCTTCGCCTTGGTGCCCTTCTTGCGGTCCTCGAAGTTCTGTGCGTTCTCGGCCAGGTTTTTAAGGGCATCGTCGACGGCCCCGTCATCGGCCTTCACGACCATCTTCTCGATCTTCACCGATTTGAAATCGACCTCGGGCACCTCCGGCAGCGCCTCGTAGGACATCTCGACCTCGACGTCGTCGCCCTCTTTCCACTCTTCGTTGACCATCTTCACGGCCGGCTCGCCGGCGGGGCGCTCGCCCTTGTCTTCGAAGTGCTGCGTCATCGCACCGTCGACGGCTTCCTGCATCGCTTCGCCCAGCACACGCTGGCCGAACTGCTTCTTCAGAAGCGGCAGCGGGACCTTGCCCTTGCGAAAGCCTTTCATTTCGACTTCGGGCTGGGCCTCCTTGAGCTTCTCCATGACCTTGTCATCGAGCTCCTGGGCCGTCAGCACCATCTTGTAGGCGCGCTTGAGGCCTTCATTCTGGGTTTCCGTGACCTGCATGTTCGTCCTTCCATTGCATCCAAGGGCCGCAGAGGCGTCCGCGGCGGTCAAAATCAAGCGCCCTTCTAGGGTTGGCGCAGACCTTGTGCAAGCGGAGTCTGGGCCCCGGACGGTATGATTTCGCTTCCCTTCCCGGCGCCGGTGCCGCACCCTGCGCACCGTGCGTTAACCCTTTCCAGAAAGACGAGGCGTAAAGTGCTCTCCGAAACCGATCGTAAACTTCTGCGCGTCGCCTATGACGAGGCGCTCGCGGGCTACGAAGAAGGCGGATGCCCCATCGGCAGCGCGCTCGCGCGCGGCGACGAGCTGATCGCGCGCGGCCGCAACCAGCGCGTCCAGCAGGGCGACCCCATCGCCCATGGCGAGATGGACTGCCTGCGCAAGGCCGGCCGCCAGACCTCCTACCGCGACATGACCCTCTACACCTCGCTCAGCCCCTGCATGATGTGCACCGGCACCATCATCCAGTTCGGCATCCCCCGCGTGGTGATCGGCGAGAACCAGACCTTCGAGGGCAATATCGACTTCCTGCGCGAGCGCGGCGTCGAGGTGGTCCTCGTGCAGGATCCCGACTGCATCGCCCTGATGACCCGCTTCATCCGCGAGAAACCGGCGCTCTGGAACGAGGATATCGCCGAGGAATAGGGCAATGGCGCCCGGGCATTGCAAGCCTGCAACGGTTCACCACTTATTGATTGAACTTCGGACCCGATTCTATAGTTGAAGCGTTAATCGTTCCGGATAACTCAGCAGACCTGCGCTGCGCAGCCTGTAACCCAAAGGAGCCCCCTGCCATGCTCACACGGCGCCATTTCATCATCACGACAGCCGCCATGTTCTCTGGCCCCGTTGCCATGCCGGGCATGGCCAACGCCGCGGCCGGCGACTGGGACATGTGGGATGCCCAGGTCACCCCGGTCGATTTCGACCCCGCCACCTCGAACCCCTGGGATCTCGAACCGCGCTTCCTGCCCGTTCGCGTCGAAACCAAGCCGGGCCTCAAGACCGGCGACATCCACGTCGACAGCGTCGCCCGCTTCCTCTACCACATCGAGCCCGGCGGCACGGCCATGCGCTACGGCGTCGCCATCGCCCGCGGCAAGCTCTACGTGCCCGGCATCTACTCGATCAAGCGCAAGGCCAAATGGCCCAGCTGGACCCCCACCCAGGCCATGATCAAGCGCGACCCCGAGCTCTACGCCGAACATGCAGGCGGCGTCGAACCGGGGCCGACCAACCCGCTGGGCTCCCGCGCGCTTTATCTCTACCGCGGCAACAAGGACAGCTACCTGCGCATCCACGGCACGCCCGAACCCCGCACCATCGGCGGCCGCGCAAGCTCGGGCTGCATCCGCATGGTGATGGCCCATATCAACGAGCTCTACCCCAACGTCTCGCTCGGTTCGACGGCCTATCTCTACCCGACCAGCGGCGTTCTCTGACCACCCCGCCCGGGCGACATGAAAAAGGCCTTCCGCTTTTCCGGCGGAAGGCCTTTTTACGTTGCTCCGAACCCAAAGGGTCAGGTGCAGATCTTGCCGCCGCTTTCGGCGCGCAGCGGCACCATCAGCGTCTCGACCGGCCCTTCGTACAGGTACCAGTAGCACCCGTCGGGGCGCAGCTGCACCATCTGAAGGTTCTGATCCGGCGCCGCCAGCATGGCCACGTTCGGCGGTACCTCTTCGAGGAACCCGTCAGCGGTGGTGTTGGCGGTCATCGTCGGGTCGCCGCAGGCAGCAAGCGCCAGAAAGGACGCAGGCAGCAGAAGTGTTATTGGCCGCATAGTTACCCTCCCGGTAATCACTGAGGTCGGGGCGAAACTGCCCGCCGACTAACTTGCACATCGAAACCGCAACAGCAACGCCATTCCGCAGACAGGCCCGAACTCCCCCTCCAGTTGACCCGCCCATGCCACTCTGCCCACCGGCGGGTGACGAAAAGTCGGGCAGTCAGGGAAACGGTTCGGAAAGGCTCGAAGTTGGAGGACCAACCAGGAATGGTGCGGGTGGAGGGACTTGAACCCCCACGCCTTGCGGCGCCAGAACCTAAATCTGGTGCGTCTACCAATTTCGCCACACCCGCATCGAAGCCGTCCAATAGCAAAGCGCTCAGACCGATGCGAGCGAAAAATCGGGGTGCCCGATTATCGGGCAATCAAAGAAAGGACGCGACATTAACTAAATATTGCCATATTGTTGGGAAAAAACTGAGGCAGAAATAAAGCAGGAAACGAACATGAAACCGGCATTGGCTCGGCAGGACGCGCGTTTACCCTCTCTTAACGTTGCAGAGCATCAAGCGGGCCTTCTCGGCGGCGCGCTCATCATGACGCTCGACGGCGAAATGCGTGTCTCCGATCTTCGGCCGGGCAGTCGCGTCATCACGCGCGACAGCGGCATGGCGGTCCTTCGGGCCGTCCGGCACCGGCGGGTCACAGGCCGCGCGGTGCGGATCAAGGCAAGTTCCCTTGGCCACAACCGCCCCGAGCGTGATGCGACCCTGCCCGCCGGCCAGCCGGTTCTCGTGCGTGACTGGCGCGCCAAGGCCCTGTTCGGTGCGGAACAGGCCCTCGTGCCCGCCGAAAGGCTCGTCGATGGCGAGTTCGTGACCCTGCATGACAACGCCACCATGACCCTCTACGAGCTCGAGTTCGACACACCCCACGTGCTCTATGTCGATGGTCTGGAAGTGGCGAGCCATCTGGGTAACCACACAACGACCTGACACGTTTCTTTCTTTAAGCTACCACTCGAACAAAACCCTCCAAACCAAGTGAAAACCCCGGGCTCTCCCCGGGGTTTTTGCACGATCAGAGGCCCAACTCCCTGAAAACATTCGGAAGTTGCTCCGGCAGATCCTCGGCAATCAGCCCCGGTCCGAAGGCCCGCGCACATTCCACGTGAAGCCACGCGCCCGTCTCCGCCGCCTGCATCGGTGCAAACCCCCTTGCCAGCAGCCCGGTGATGAACCCCGCCAGCACATCGCCCGCCCCGGCCGTCGCCAGCCAGGGCGCGGCGCGCTCATACTGTGCCGAGTTCACCGAACACCGCCCGTCCGGCCCCGCGATTACCGTATCCGGCCCCTTGAACAGCACCACGCATCCCGCACGCTCCGCGGCCTCCCGCGTCGCATCCACCTTGGAATAGGCCGGGCCTTTCACGGGCGCCGCATCCAGCTTCTCGGCGATATCCGGAAACAGCCGCGCAAACTCCCCCCCATGCGGCGTCAAAACGCATCGCTCATGCAGCATCCCGAACAAGCGCTCCGGCGCATCGGCAAACGCCGTCAACGCATCCGCATCCAGCACGACCGCGCGAGAAGGTTCCGCCCCCAACGCCACCGGCACCAGCTCCCCGGCCCGCTCGACACCCAAGCCAGGCCCGAGACACAGCGCATTCACCCGCCTGTCCTCCAGCACCTCCGCCAAACCTTCGCCATCCGCCACCCGCCGCAGCATCAGCGCCATAATCTGGCAGGCCACCTCCTGCTGCGCAGAGGGCGGCACCCCCAGCGTCACCAGCCCCGCCCCGATCCTGAGCGCCCCCCGCGCCGCCAGCCGCGCCGCGCCGGTCCGCCCGGAGCCACCGGTGAGGATGAGAGCATGGCCATGACCAAACTTATGCCCGCCCCGCTTGCCCAGCCCCCCGCGATCCGGTGAATCAACCTTGCGCACCATCTGCCTGTCGGCGGGTTGACCCAGACCGATATCCTTGACCACGACCCTCCCGCAGGCATCGGGCCCATCGGCCAGGACATGACCCAGCTTGCGCGCATGAAAGCCCACCGTCAGGTGCGCCCGGATATCTTCGTGATGTCTCCCCTGCCCGTCCGAACGAAGGTAGCGCCCGGAATCCGAACAAACGCCGCTCGGCATATCCACGGCCACCACCCGCGCGTCCGGATATTTCCTACCACCGACTGGCCTGCCATCTACCTGCCACCCCGACATCTGCGTGGCCCAACCAAATTGATCGAACCCCTCGACCGGCCGCGTGAGACCCGTACCGAACAGCGCATCCACGATCAGCGACTCGGGGCCCCATTCGGACGGGTCCAGCCAGAACGCCCCGTCCCCCTCGTCCAGATAGGATTGAACCTCCCCCATCTCCCCCCACCGCTCGTAATTCACCCGCGCATCCGGCGGCAGCTTCTCCGCATCCCCGTAAAGGAAAACCTCCACCTCCCAGCCCCACTCCTTCAACAGCCGCGCCACGACAAACCCGTCGCCGCCATTGTTCCCCGGCCCGCACAGCACCACCGCCTTGTGCGGCGCCTGCGCCAGTTCCGGCCATTCCTCGAAAACCGCCTCGACAACGCCCCGCCCGGCGCGTTCCATCAGCTCCAGCCCGGTCACCTCGCCCGACTCGATGGCCGCCCGTTCCACGGCCCGCATCTGCGCGGCGGTCAGCAATTCCGTCAATTCCGCTCTCCCCCGATTCAATTTGGATTAGTTTTACAGCGACTTGCCCAAATATTGAGCAACACCCATTTCGACCCTGCCCCATGCCCCCGCACCCAGCCTATACGATTGTGCGGCCCTTAGAGAAGTGATCGAAATCCCGGGACACAGTCGCAAGGAGGTCGGGCGCATGAAGAAGATCGAAGCGATCATCAAGCCGTTCAAGCTTGATGAGGTCAAGGAGGCGCTGCAGGAGATCGGCGTACAAGGCCTTTCGGTGATCGAGGTCAAGGGGTTCGGGCGGCAGAAGGGCCATACCGAACTGTATCGCGGGGCGGAATACGTTGTCGATTTCCTGCCCAAGGTGAAAATCGACGTCGTGCTCGACGACGACCAGGTCGACAGCGCGATCGAGGCGATCGTCGAGGCCGCCAAGACCGACAAGATCGGCGACGGCAAGATCTTCGTCTCGCCCGTCGAACAGGCCATCCGCATCCGCACCGGCGAATCCGGCTCGGACGCGCTTTAACCCACACTCAAGCAACATCAACCAACCAAGGGGATCTGTAACCATGAGCGCAAGCGATCTGCTCAAACTGATCAAGGACGAGGACGTCGAGTATGTCGACATCCGCTTCACCGACCCGCGCGGCAAGCTTCAGCACGTCACCGTGATGAGCGACCAGGTCGATGAAGACTTCCTCGAAGAAGGCTTCATGTTCGACGGCTCGTCGATCGCCGGCTGGAAATCGATCGAAGCATCGGACATGAAACTCATGCCCGACACCGAGTCCGCCTATATCGACCCGTTCTATGCCGAGAAAACCGTCTGCGTGCACTGCTCGGTCGTCGAACCCGACACCGGCGAAGCCTACGAGCGCGACCCGCGCGGCACCGCCGAAAAAGCCGAAGCCTACCTGATTTCCTCGGGCATCGGCGACAGCGCCTTCTTCGGCCCGGAAGCCGAATTCTTCCTGTTCGACGACGTTCGCTTCTCGAACTCGATCAACAAGGTCGGCTACGAGGTCGACGCGCTTGACGCATCGTGGAACACCGACACCGAGTACGAGATGGGCAACATGGGCCACCGTCCGGGCGTCAAGGGCGGCTACTTCCCGGTGAACCCCACCGACGATGCCCAGGACATCCGCTCGGAAATGCTCTCGACCATGAAACGCCTCGGCATGAAGGTCGACAAACACCACCACGAAGTGGCCTCGTGCCAGCACGAGCTCGGCCTGATCTTCGGCACGCTCACCAAGCAGGGCGACGAGCTTCAGAAGTACAAGTACGTCATTCACAACGTCGCGCAAGCCTATGGCAAGACGGCAACTTTCATGCCCAAGCCCATCGCGGGCGACAACGGCACCGGCATGCACGTCAACATGTCGATCTGGAAAGACGGCAAGCCGCTCTTCGCCGGCGACAAGTATGCCGACCTGAGCCAGGAAGCCCTGTATTTCATCGGCGGCATCCTGAAGCACGCCAAGACGCTCAACGCTTTCACCAACCCGTCGACCAACAGCTACAAGCGTCTGATCCCGGGCTTCGAAGCGCCGGTTCTGCGCGCCTACTCGGCCCGCAACCGCTCGGGCTGCGTGCGTATCCCGTGGACGGAAAGCCCGAAAGCCAAGCGCGTCGAGGCCCGCTTCCCCGACCCGTCATCGAACCCCTACCTGTGCTTCTCGGCCCTGCTGATGGCCGGTCTTGACGGAATCAAGAACAAGATCGATCCGGGCGAGGCGATGGACAAGAACCTCTACGACCTGCCGGCGGAAGAGCTGGAAGGCATCCCCACCGTCTGCGGAAGCCTGCGCGAAGCGATCGACGCCCTGGCGGCCGATCACGACTTCCTGCTGGCC
Source organism: Roseovarius indicus (assembly GCF_008728195.1). Lineage (NCBI taxonomy): Bacteria > Pseudomonadati > Pseudomonadota > Alphaproteobacteria > Rhodobacterales > Roseobacteraceae > Roseovarius > Roseovarius indicus. The sequence continues at coordinate 2,408,935 of NZ_CP031598.1, read as the reverse complement.
GGGGACGTGTTCACCAAGGACCAGATCGACGGCTATATCGAGCTGAAAATGGAAGAGATCGAGATGTACGAGCACACGCCGCACCCGGTCGAATTCCAGATGTACTACAGCTGCTGAGCCCGATTTCAGCGTATTACGGAAAGGCGCCCCACGCGGGCGCCTTTTTTTATTGAACACATAGGCTTGCAGGGCGATCTTCGCGCGCGCCCGCGAGAGCGGCTCACCAATACTCCGGCGATTTGCCCAATTAGTTCCACATTTGCAACAAACTGACTCCGTCTTTCGCGGTCAGATAGGAGGACAATGAAAACCAAAGAATGCATGAATGGGCTGATCATGACGACAGGCAATACATGGGCGACGGCGGGGCTGGCCTTCACCACGTTCCGTGAGCTCGACATCGTAGACATCGCCAACCACGTGGTTGGCAGCTTCGAAGCGCTGGGGCATCGTGTCACCAGCCAACACATCATTTCCGAGCACCGCGCGCTGATCACCACCGCGCAGCTCGAGCTTTACCTGACAGCCGAAGAGGACGTCTCGCTGTCGGCCCTCGCCCTTCGGATGCCCACGTATCTTTCCGTGGCCATCGCCAGCAAGGACGAAAAGCGCACCTCCACCTTCTCCCGCGACTCCGCGCTCGCCCGGTCGCTGCAGAAACTGCACGAGGAACTGGCCCCCGACTACGTCAAGTGGATCGACACGGATGTCGTGCTCTCGGCCTCCGATTTCGCCGGCGCGCTGGGGCTGACCATCGACGAGAAGCGGCCGGCCGGCAAGGTGGTGCCGCGCCGCGTGACGCCCAACAAGGCGCTTCCGGATATCGAGGAAACCAACGACATGCTGCAGCAGCGGATCACCGACCAGGATCCGGCGATCTTCGATCATGCGGCGGCGCCCGACCGGCTGCGCAAGGTGTTCACCGAGAACTGGGTCGACCCCGACATTCTCGCCACCGAGGCCGCGGCCGACAAGCTGGCCCGCGAGAAGGAAGATATCGAGCGGGCCGCGCCCCTGCGCCTGTCGGCGTGGTTCCTGTCCTTTGCCGTGGCGCTCTTCGCCCTACCGCTGGGCATCATGCTGCTGATCCTGAACTGCGCCAAGGGCGAGAACCTGCGCCTCGCGTCCCAGACAGCCGCCCTCACCGGCACGTTCATCGGCCTTCAGACTTTCGGCTCAACCGCCCAGGCGATGACCGCGCTGCAAAGCATAATCGGCTGATATCCGCCAACCAAGATGCTTCCCTGGGGCCGTCTGGCCGGGTTACACTTCCCCTCAACACGTGACGGAGGCGAACCATGACCCGGCTTTCGACGGCCCTTGCCCTTTTCGGCGGCCTGACCCTCTTTTCGGCATCGGCGGCGCTGGCGGCCCCCTGCGGCAACACCTCGGCCGGGTTCGGGGCGTGGAAAGCCGCCTTCGCCTCCGAAGCCCGCCAGGCGGGCGTCGGGCAGAAAGGGCTTCAGGCGCTGGCCGCCACCCGTTATGCCAGCCGCACGATCGCCGCCGACCGCAACCAGAAGAGTTTCCGCTACTCGCTTGAAAAGTTTATGCAAGTTCGCGGATCGGCCACCATCGTCTCGCAGGGCCGCGCGCTCAAGACCCGCAACGCCCGCTTCTACGACGCGCTCGAACGGTCCTACGGGGTGCCCGCCGGCGTGCTGATCGCCATTCACGGCATGGAAACCGGGTTCGGCCGGTTCATGGGCGACAGCCAGGTCGTCTCGGCCATCGCCACGCTCGCCTATGATTGCCGCCGCTCGGCGTTCTTCGTCCCCCACGCCATCGGGGCGCTGAAACTGGTCGACAAGGGCTCGATCACGGCCCAGACCAAGGGCGCCCTGCATGGCGAGCTCGGCCATACCCAGTTCCTGCCCGGCAACGCCCTCACCTATGGTGTCGATGCCGACCGGAACGGCCGGGTCGACTTCTACAGCCAGGCCGACGCGCTGGCCTCGACCGCCAATTTCCTGCGGCAGAAGGGCTGGAAACCGGGCCGCGGCTATCAGCCGGGCGAGCCCAATTTCCGTGTGATCGAAGCGTGGAACGCGGCCGAGGTCTACCAGAAGGCCATCGCCATCATGGGCGCCCGGATCGACGGCTAGTTCGCCCGGAAAAGCCCCTCAAGACAGGGGGTTGCAGGGGTCGCCTCATGCGGCATCCCCGCGGCGTCACCACGAAAGCGCCACAATTTGTCCCCACTCCAAACCGATTTCGATGATTAAATTTACATTAAAAGGGCAACAAGGGCGTTGAGACCATGGAAACGCAATCATTCGGTTCGGTCGTGGCGATGGAATTCAGCTACAAGCCGAGCATGGATTTCGCCGATATCGTCGAGGAATTCGACATCGCCTTCCAGATGGTCGACTCGCGCAAGCGGTCGCTGACCTGGGATTGCGACGACATCGCCATCGTCGACCGCGACTTCGTGCGTGTCGCGCTTGGCTGGCTGCCCGCACGGTATGAAGGCCAGCCCTGGCACCTTGTCATCGCGGTCGGCGCCGCCCGCGCCGGCGAGGACACCATGATCGACCCGGCCTCCTATCGCTTCCTCGCGGACCGGATCGTCGAGCGCACGCAAGAGCACCTGCCCGCAACCGCCGTCCTGCATGGCGATGCCCGTCAACCGGTCGGCGCCGCCCTGATCGACAGCACCTTCGACCTGCTGCGGATGAACACCCAGGACATGCACGGCGACACCAACAAACCGCGCAACGACCGCTTCGGCAGCGCGCCCGAACCCGAGGCGTATGACGACATGTTCGAGACCGTGTCGGAGCGCTGGAACACCGGCACGGCCAACACCTCGTGGAACACCCCGGGCTCCGGGAAGGTCGAGGAAGGCGGCAAAGCCGCCACGTCCGGGTTCACCAACGATCTCGGCCAGATGCTGCTTTCCCGCGCCGAGCCCACCAAGCCCCTGCGGCTGACGATCCACACGCTGGCGCTGTCGCTCTGCCTTTACGTCCCGGCCCTCGGTGCGGCGATGTTCGCCTACACCATGCTGCGCGACGTCTTCCCGATGGCCGCTCAGGCCGTCTGAGCGGGCTTCCGAACCACGTAGGTATGAATTGAGAAAACACAGGCCTGCGTCTTCGGAAGGCGCAGGATGCTTTGCCGTTCCGACCGAAGAAACGGCAACTCGGGCCCGCCGCCCAGGGCCGATTGATGCTGCCGCGGCACCGGCTGGTAAAGATCGGCCGCCGCATAGCTCAGCACGTTGAATCGCCAAAGCGGCCGCCCTTCCCTCACCCCGTCGAAAAGCCGCTGCACCCGCCGCGCGATCCCCTCGTCATAAGACGGCACCGGCACGTGGATCGTCGTCAGCGGCCGCCCGATCTTGTCGGCCAGGCGCCAGCTTGCTGGGAAACACAGCACGGCCGCGGTCAGCACATGCTCCTCCCCCTGCTTTTCCAGGATGCACAGATCCTCCTGCACCAGCTGCCCCAGCGTGCCCATCGGATCGTCCCGGTCGACCGTCACGGTCACCCCGTCGGGCCGCAGAACCTGCGTCGCCGACACGTCATAGGCCGGCGCATTCCCGGCCAGCCAATCGAGAACCACCTCCAGAAGCTCCGCCGCCGCCCCCTGCCCGGCCTCCGTCACCGCCAGCACATCGCCCCGCCGCTCGGCCAGCAGCCTCTCGCGCTCGGCCATTTGCGCCGCAAAGGCCTCGTCGACCTGCAGCCACTCGGCCATCTCCAGCGGCGCGATCCCCGGCAGGGGCTTCGGCGCGGTCACGTCATGGGGAATGTCGCTCTGCAGGATCTCGGTCATGCGCCCATGATTAGCCAGCCTGGCACCCGCCCGCATCCGCAAAATGAAAGGAAGCGGCACAGGGTCGCTGCACCGCTCCAAGTTGGCACTTCTCTGAACCGCCTTAGGGAGCTCTCAATCCATCCGGCTGGCGTCCACCGTGGCGAAACACTTTGTCGATATGATGGCACAAGTGCCCCGACGTCTGGAAATTCGGCTCCATCACCCGCCAAGCCCGCCTGCGCGGAATCAAGGGCTTCAGCCCGCCGCGCATCGCCGGGCCGCACCACGGCCCGTCGATGCCCGGCATCGCACCGTCGGGATTCACTGACAACTCTGTCACACACAGTCGACATTCTCAAAACCGTGACCGTGCTCACTTAAAAGGCAAAGCCCCCTCCGCCCGCTCACCGCCGATACCGCGAAACCATCACGTAATCCTTCCGCGGCCCGGTCACCCGCCAGCGGCTCTCCCATTCCGGCCAACCGCTGAAATCATAGGTCACGTCATAGACATCCGGCGCACAATGGTGCCGGTCCCCCGGCGCCTCCGCCCCCGGATCGAACCGGTGAAAATCCCGCCCGTCATCGAAGAACACCGCGATCGCCCCGTCCGCGTCCTGCCGCCACAGGTAGCGCCGTTCCCCCCGGATGGGCGGCTGCCCCTCCAGCTGCAGCTCCCCCTCCTCGGCATAGACCAGCCCCGCGCCATCCGGCTCGAACCGCGCCACGCCCTCGAACCGCGCATCGGGCCCCTCGGCATTCTCGATCCGCCGCCCGACCTGCCAGCTGCCCTCGAAATTCATCAGGCCAAGTGTCACTTTCCTGCTCCTGCCTTGCCGCTCAGCGCGCATAAGTCTAAACCCCCCGCGACAGCCCATTCAAACCGGAAAACCGCTCAGCATGATTCCCCGCTACTCCCGCCCCGACATGGTCCAAATCTGGGAACCCGCCACCAAGTTCCGTATCTGGTACGAGATCGAGGCCCACGCCTGCGACGCGATGGCCGATCTGGGCGTCATCCCGCGGAAAAATGCAGAGGCCGTCTGGAAAGCCAACAACGTCGAGTTCGACGTCGCCCGCATCGACGAGATCGAGGCGGTCACCAAGCACGATGTCATCGCCTTCCTCACCCACCTGGCCGAACACGTGGGCTCCGACGAGGCCCGCTTCGTCCACCAGGGCATGACCTCCTCGGACGTCCTCGACACCTGCTTCAACATCCAGCTCACCCGCGCCGCCGACATCCTGATCGCCGACATGGAGGGCCTCCTCGCCGCCCTCAAGCGCCGCGCCTTCGAGCACAAGATGACCCTCCGCGTCGGCCGCTCCCACGGCATCCATGCCGAGCCGACCACCATGGGCCTCACCTTCGCCCGCTTCTACGCCGAGATGGAGCGCAACCTCACCCGCCTACGCACCGCCCGCGACGAGGTCGCCACCGGCGCCATCTCCGGCGCCGTCGGCACCTTCGCCAATATCGACCCTCGCGTAGAGGAGCATGTCTGCCAAAAGCTCGGCCTCAAACCCGAGCCCATCAGCACGCAGGTCATCCCCCGCGACCGCCACGCCGCCTTCTTCGCCACCCTCGGCGTCGTCGCCTCCTCGATCGAGAACGTCGCGATCGAGATCCGCCACATGCAGCGCACCGAGGTGCTGGAAGGCGCCGAGTTCTTCTCGATGGGCCAGAAGGGCTCCTCGGCCATGCCGCACAAGAAGAACCCCGTCCTGACCGAAAACCTCACCGGTCTCGCCCGCCTCGTGCGCATGTCGGTCATCCCGGCGATGGAAAACGTGGCCCTCTGGCACGAGCGCGACATTTCCCACTCCTCGGTCGAGCGGATGATCGGCCCCGACGCCACCGTCACCCTCGACTTCGCCCTCGCCCGCCTCACGGGCGTGGTCGACAAGATGATCATCTTCCCGGAAAACATGCTCGAGAACATGAACAAGTTCCCCGGGCTCGTCATGTCCCAACGCGTCCTGCTGGCCCTGACGCAAGCGGGCGTCAGCCGCGAAGACGCCTACGCCATGGTCCAGCGCAACGCGCTCAAGGTCTGGGAACACCGGACCGATTTCAAGGAAGAGCTCCTCGCCGACGAAGAGGTCTGCGCCGCCCTGAGCAAGGAGCAGATCGAGGAAAAGTTCGACATGGACTACCACACCAAGCATGTCGACACGATCTTCCGCCGCGTCTTCGGCGAAAGCTGACCTCACAAGGCTGACCTCACAACCCCGTGATCGGCCCGGGTATTTTGCAACTGTTTCACAGGCAGCTGCGTATCTGGGGGCAAAACCGATCACAGGGGGTCACCATGCTTCGCGCCGTTCTCATCGCCGCTCTCACGGTTCCGGGCCTTGCCATCGCCAAGGACCGCTTCGACGACGACCCGCCGAAACCCACCCAGACCACGCAGGATTGCACCAATGGCCAGGTCTGGGACAGCCGCACCCAGCGTTGCGTAACCCCGAAAAGCGGTGCGCTCGATGACGACACGCTTTTCGGTGCGGTGCGCGAATTCGCCTATGCCGGCCAGCTCGAGAACGCGCAAGCGGCGCTTGCCGCCATGTCCGACCAGTCCGACGACCGCGTGCTCACCTACTGGGGCTTCACCCACCGCAAGTTGGGCGACATGGACAAGGGTATGAGCTTCTACGAAGCCGCGCTCGAAAAGAACCCCGGCAACATCGCCGCGCGCTCCTACATGGGGCAGGCCTTCGTCGAAACCGGCGACCTCGTGGCGGCCAGGCGCCAACTGCTCGAAATTTCAGCGCATGGGGGGGCCGGCACGTGGCCGGAAACCTCGCTGAGGCAGGCCATATTGACCGGCACCACCTACAATTATTGAGGTCGCGCCAAAATGTGACCCAACGGCAAGACGAACTATGTTATAAAACAGTCATCCAAACAGGAGAGGTACACCATGAAAGTGAAGACCATTCTGACCGCAGCCGCACTCACCGTCGCATCGGCCGTTTCGGCCTATGCCAGCTGCACCTACCATGAACAACAGGCGATGAACTGTGCCGAAGGCAGCACCTACGACTCTGAATCGAAGTCCTGCGTGCCCACGACCAGCTGATCGCGGCTCCAATCTGCATGGAACGGGCGGCGCCTTTGCCGCCCGTTTTCGTTTAGAGCTTTCTTCACCTTCCCGCCCTAGTGTCCCCCTCGTCACCAGTTCGGGAATCGGTATGTCCTCCACCGACCTTGCGCGCCTCGCCCTGCCGGCCGGCCCCGGTTCTTCCGGTTCTGCCGCGGCCCGTCTCACTCGTCGGCAGAAAGCCGCCATCATCGTGCGCTTCCTGCTCAATGAAGGGGCAGACGTGCCGCTCACCGACCTGCCAGAGGGGCTGCAGGCCGAGCTCACCACCCAGATGGGCTCAATGCGCTATGTCGATCGCACGACCCTCACCGCCGTCGTCTCCGAATTCTCGGAAGAGCTCGAGGCGATGGGTCTGACCTTCCCGCGCGGCGTCGCCGGTGCCCTCTCCGCCCTCGACGGCCGGATCAGCGCCCAGACCGCCGCCCGCCTCAGGAAAGAGGCCGGCGTGCGCCAGTTCGGCGACCCGTGGCAACAGGTCTGCAACGCCGACGCCCAGCACCTCCTGAACATCCTGCAATCCGAAAGCACCGAGGTGGCGGCGATCCTTCTGTCCAAGCTCGACGTCACCCGCGCGGCCGAGCTTCTGGGCCGACTGCCCGGGGCCACCGCCCGCCGCATCACCTACGCGGTGTCACAGACCGAGGCCGCCACGCCCGATGCCGTCGACCGGATCGGCCTCTCGCTCGCCGCCCAGCTGCACCAGGTGCCCCCCACCGCCTTCGACAGCGGTCCGGTGGAACGGGTCGGCGCCATCCTCAACTACTCCCAGGCCGCCACCCGCGACGACGTGCTCACCGGGCTCGAGGAAACCGATCTCGACTTCGCCCGCCTCGTGCGCAAGGCAATCTTCACCTTTGCCAACATCCCCGACCGGATCAACCCGCGCGACGTGCCCACCATCACCCGCGACATGCCCCGTCAGGATCTGGCCCCGGCACTCGCCGCCGCGCTCGCCTCGGGCGACGACGATCTCATCGGCGCCGCCACCTTCCTGCTCGACAGCCTGTCGAAACGCATGGGAGACGCGCTGCGGGACGAGATCGACGAACAGGGCACCGTCAGCGCCAAGGATGGCGAGGCGGCGATGACCGCCGTCATCAACACCATCCGCACGCTCGAGGCGTCGGGCGAGATCACCCTCCTCGTCCCGGAGGACGACACCTCCGAACCGTAGGGTGGGTGAAACCCACCTCCCCGTGGCCTTTCACCGCCGCGCCATCTCACCTTGTCCTGTCACGCAACGCCCGGTGCGTTAACACCCTTGCGCACAAGGCTTTCGGGAAAAAACACCGACAAAATACCGACGTTATACCGACGCGATACCGACGTTGGATTCCGGGCAAAACCGTCCCTTAACGCGTGTCCCTCAGGCCGCGTTGGTCCGCTTGATCGGGAACAGGAAACACTTGTTCCGCCGGATCATCAACCACATCACCTTGCCCTCCGCCGGCAGGAAGACATTCGGCACCGTCACCCGGAAAATCGATCCGTCATGGTCCATCCTGAACTCCACCAGGCTCTCCGACCCCATGAACCGCGCCCGCTTCACGACACCTCGCGCCGGGGTGCCATATTCGATCGTCGGATCGGGCCCGCGCCCGCTCCGGTCGAAGTCGATCTTCACGTGCTGCGGGCGAATGACGATCTCGACCTCGTTACCCTCATGCACCCCAGGCGCCAGGAACTGTCCAAATGGCGTCTGCACCAGGGACCCTTCAACTTTGCCCCGGATCACGTTGATATCACTGAAGAAAGCCACCGCATCCCGGTCGGCCGGGGCGTTGTAGATATTGTAGGGCGCGCCCTCCTGCACGATCCGCCCATCGCGCATCAGCGCGATGTTGTCGGCCATCCGCATCGCCTCTTCCGGCTCATGCGTGACCAGCAGCACGGCCGTATCCTGCTCCCGCAGGATCTCCAGCGTCTCGTCGCGAATGCCATCGCGCAGCCGGTTGTCGAGACCCGAAAACGGCTCGTCCATCAGCATGATCGACGGCCGCGGCGCTAGGGCCCGCGCCAGCGCCACCCGCTGCTGCTCGCCCCCCGACAACTCGTGCGGATAGGCATTCCCGTAATCCGCCAACCCGACCCGCTCCAGCAACTCGCTGACCCGCCGCGCCATCACGGCCTTGTCCCCCGACAGACCGAACGCCACGTTCTCCCCCACCTTCAGGTGCGGGAACAGCGCAAAGTCTTGAAACATAAGGCCAATATTCCGCCGCTCCGGCGGCACGCGGAACACCGTGTCGCAGATCAGCGACCCGTCGACATAGATCTCGCCCGAGTCCTGCATCTCGACCCCGGCGATCATCCGCAGCGTGGTCGACTTCCCGCAGCCCGACGGCCCCAGAAGACAGGTCACCTGCCCCGGGTTCACATGCAGCGAAACATCGTTGACCACGACGCGCCCGCCATAGCGCCGCAGGAGATGTTTCGCCTCGAGTCTGGGAACGGCTACGTTCACCGCGGCGCCTCCAGGGCCTTCTCGAGTTCCGGCCGGAAACGCTGCTCGTAATCGCTGCCCACCAGCGGTCCGATGAACTTGTAGAGCACCTTGCCATCGGGCCCGATGATAAAGGTTTCGGGCGGCGCCGTGACGCCCCAGTCGATCGCCGTGCGCCCCTTGGGATCGAAGGCAATCCCGAGGAACGGGTTGCCCTCATTGTCGAGGTACTTGTTGGCCTGCGCGGCTTCGTCCTTGAAATTGACGCCGTAAAGCTGAATGCCCTCTTCGGCCAGCTTGTGCAGCGTCGGATGCTCGGCCCGGCATGGCGGGCACCAGCTGGCCCAGAAGTTGACCACCGTCACCTCGCCGGCCCGCAGGGTGGCGTCGTCGAAATCCTCGCGCCCCTCGAGATCGGCCTCGGGCACCGGCGGCGCCTCGCGCCCGATAAAGGTCGAGGGCAGATCATCGGGGTTCTCGCGCTGCATTCCGAAATAGAAGAGCGCGGCCAGCGCGGCGAAGATCACCGGCGGCGCGATCATCAGGGGCGACACTTTAGCCATGTTTTCTGACCTTCTTTTCAACAGCTTCCAGCTGGTCTTTCACCTTGCGGCTGCGGCGCAGGCTCAAAGCGACCAGCACCACCAGAAGCACGATAGACACCGCATAGGCCGACAGGACGGTTTCGGCATATTTTCCAAGATCCGGCATCATCCCATCCGCTCCCGTGCCAAAAGGGCCCGCATCCGGCGGGCGCGAATTTCCGTCCTGGTCCGCAACAGCACGAGCGCAATGAACAGCAGCACGAACCCCGCGATCGCCACCAGCAGCGGGTAATAGAACACGTCGGCGACGTTCTCTTCCTTGTCGAGGCTCAGTGACGCGCCCTGGTGAAGGCCCTGGTTCCAGAAGTTCACCGCGTAACGGCTGAGCAGGGCGAATACAGAGCCCACCAGGCACAGGATCGAGGTCAGATCGGCCGCCGTGTCATCGTTCTCGATCGCCTCCCACAACGCGATATAGCCCAGGTAGAACAGGAACAGGATGAGGAACGAGGTCAGCCTCGGATCCCACGCCCACCATGTCCCCCACATCGGCTGCCCCCAGATCGCCCCCGTCAGCAGCGCGATCACCGTCATGACGAGGCCGACCGGTGCCGCGGCCCGCGCCGCAAGCGCGCTCACATGGTGCCGCCGCACGATCCAGACCAGCGACGTGACCAGCATCATCAGCCATGCGTTTATGGCCATGAGCGCGCTTGGCACGTGGATATAGATAATCTTGACCGTCGAGCCCTGACGGTAATCGTCGGGCGTGAAGAAAAAGCCCCAGATCAGCCCCACCACGAGGCACAGCACGGCCAGGATCGACACCGCCGGCAGCACCCTGTCGGTGGTCTCGATGAACTTCTTCGGGTTCGCATATTCCCAGAGCCTGTTGAGATTCATCACCGATTCCCGCTGGCTACCTCAGATTGACCTTCAATACCGCAGCCGACGCGAAAGGCAAAAGCGCGATCGTGCCGCAGGTGATCCCCGCCAGCATCAGCAGCGGCGTGTAATAATCGAGCCCGTCGACGCCCCGCCGCGCCATTTCGGCGCCAAAGATCAGCGTCGGCACATAAAGCGGCAGCACGAGCAGAGACAAGAGCAACCCGCCCCGCTTCAGCCCCACGGTCAGCGCCGCGCCGAACGTGCCGATCACCGACAGGGCCGGCGTTCCAAGCAGGAGCGACAGCAAGAGCGGCGCGTAACCCGTTGAAGGCAGGCTTAAAAGCAACCCGAAGACCGGCGTCGCCAGCACCAGCGGAAGCCCCGTGGTCAGCCAGTGCGCCAGCGCCTTGACGCTTACGGCGGCTTCCATCGGCAGAGGGGCGGTGGCCAGCAGATCGAGGCTGCCGTCTTCCCAGTCGAGCGCGAAGATACGGTCGAGCGACAGCAGGCAGGCCAGCAGCGCGCCCAGCCAGAGGATACCCGGGGCGATTGTCGCCAAAAGGTCGCTTTGCGGGCCGACGCCGAAGGGCACCAGCGTGACCACGATCAGGAAGAACGCCAGCCCGAGGCCAAAGCCCCCGCCGGCCCGGATGGCAAGGCGCATGTCGCGGGTCAGAAGTGCGATCACAGAAAGGCCTCGTCGAAATCGTCGACCTCTGTGGCACGGGCCCGGAACGGGGCCACGTCGAGCACCTCGGCCCCGTCGATGCCAAGGTCGATATGCGTCGCCAAAAGCGCCGATCCGCCCCCCGCAAGATGGGTGCCAACGACCTCAGCGAACATTGCCACAGCTTCCCGATCGAGCGAGACGGTGGGCTCATCGAGAACCCAGACCGGCCTGCCGGTCACCAGCAGGCGGGCGAGGCCCAAACGGCGTTTCTGGCCAGCCGACAACATCCCCGCCGCACGATCCGCCAGCGGGGTCAGGTCGAAGGCCTCAAGTGCCGGGGAAATATCCGACTTTCCAAAGACCTGCGCCCAGAAGCTCAGGTTTTCGGATACGCTCAGCGTAGCCTTGATCCCGTCGGCATGTCCCGCGTAGACAAGGCTTTCGGGCTCGGCCCTTACCGTACCACCGACGGGCGGTTGCAAGCCTGCCACGGTGCGCAGGAGCGTCGTTTTGCCAATCCCGTTCGGCCCACGCAACACCAGTGCCTGGCCGGGGGCAAGCGTGAAACTCACGCCCTCCAGCACCCGCACGCCCCCGCGCGCAATGGAGAGATCTGTCACCTCGAGGCTCATGGCCACCCCATAGCGCATAGGATCGTGGTGGGAAAGGCGCATGCGCCTTGCGCCGGCCGCGACAAATGACGCAGGACCTGCCGCCTTACACGGGCAACAGCGCCACAGCCACGCGCCGGCCTTCCGACAGCAGGACATTGTAGGTACGGCAGGCGGCGGGCGAGTTCATCACCTCGACGCCCAGGCCCGCCGCCTCGAGCGGCTGACGCAGACCCGAAGGGATGTGGGCCGTATCGGCGCCCGTGCCCACGAAGAGCACGTCCACCTCTTCCTTGATATCCAGAAGCGGCCGCATATCCTCGTACCCGCCCCAGCTTCTGGCGCCCCGTGCCGTGACCAGCACGCCGCCTTCGATGGCCTGCCCGCCGATCCGGAAGAACCCGGGTCCGTAGCCGTCGATCGGGGTGGCGCCGTCGAAACTCATCTCGTTCAGTTGCATGTCACCCTCCATTGTTCCAAACCGGCAGACCGCTGACAACCGCCAGCGCGATCACGCCATAGGCGGCCCAGCGGTAAAGGCGCTCGTGCCTGGGGTCAAACAGCGACTGGCCCAGCATGGTCGTCATGGCATAGGGCAACGACAGAACGACGGCCAGGTACACGATTTCCAGCGTCACGGCGCCCTGCAGGAACAGGTTCGTCAGGATCACCACGTCGAGCGCGGCGAGGAACAGGATCGTGTTGGCCCTGACCGACTGGGCCACCGCCTGCCCCGCGAGGTAGAAGAGAATCACCACCGGCCCGGTCAGCCCCGTCATGCCCCCGATGACGCCGGCCGCCGCCCCGATCACCAGCAGCATCGGCCGCGACACCACGCCTGAAAACCGCCAGCCCGCAACGAGCGCCGCCAGCATGCCGCCGGCGATGAAGGTCACGACCCACCGCACGGTGGTCTTGTCGAGCACATCCAGAAGCCACAGCCCCGCCGGAACGGTCAACAGCGCCGCCAGGACCAGCAGGCCCACCTCGCCCCGGCTAGCCTGTCCCCATGCCCGTGGCAGCACCACGGCGTTGCTGGCGACGCCGGTCAGCGCGATCACCGTGACCACGGTCTTGGGCTCGAGGAAGATGTTGGCGACCGGCACGAAGATCAACGCCGTGCCGAAACCGGAGAACCCCCTGACGATACCGGCAAGGCCGATGGTGAACAGCAGCCAGATCAGCCCCGGCGCCGCCAGGGCCTGGGTCAGGGCTTCAGGCATCCACGTCGGCGAACTGCGTCCCCGCGCCCTTGTCGGGCTTCGACCAGTCGCGCTTGACACCCAACCACAGAAGGATCGTGCTGGCCACGAAGACCGACGAATAGGTCCCCACGATCACGCCCCAGATCATCGCGAAGACGAACCCGCGGATCACGTCGCCGCCCAGCACGAAGAGCGCCAGAAGGGCCAGAAGCGTGGTGACAGAGGTCATCATCGTCCGGCTGAGGGTTTCGTTGATCGAGATGTTGAGCACCTCGCTCAACGGCTTCTTCTTGTACTTCCGCAGGTTCTCGCGCACCCGGTCGAAGACGACCACGGTGTCGTTGAGCGAGTAACCGACGATCGTCAGAAGTGCCGCGATGATCGCAAGGTCGAACTGGATTTGCAGTTCCGAGAATATCCCGATGGTCAGCACCACGTCATGGACCAGTGCCGCAACGGCACCCAATGCAAACTGCCATTCGAACCTGAGCCAGATGTAGACCAGCACCGCCCCGATCGCCAGCAAAACAGCGACCACCGCCGTCTGGATGAGCTCGCCGGAGACCTTGGGCCCGACGCTCTCAACCGAGGTGAACTCGATATCCGGCACCGCCTCCTGCAGGGCATCCTCGACCGCCTGGATGGTGTCGGCCGATACGCTTTCCTGGTCGTCCTGCGCCTGAATGCGGATCATGGCAACGTTCTGATCGGCGCCGAAGGTCGGGTCGAACACCTCGGTGATCGTGATATCACCCAGTTCCAACTGCTGGATTGACTCGCGGTATTCCCCGATATCGATCGGCTGGGCGCTTTCCGTCCGGATGGTCGTACCGCCACGGAAGTCGATGCCGAAATTCAGACCCTGGGCCGCGAACGACCCCAGCGCCACCACGATCAGAACGGCAGAGATGCCGAGGGACAGCTTCCAGCGGCGGAAGAAATCCCACTTGGTCTCTTTCGGCACAAGCCGCAGCGCTCGGCCCTGCAGCACGGTCTTGGGCCGTTTGCGCTCGAACCACATGACGACCAGCAGGCGCGTCACGTAGATCGCCGTGAAGACCGACGTGACAATGCCAAGGCCGAGGGTGATCGCAAAGCCCCTGACCGGACCGCTGCCCATGGCAAAAAGGATCAGCGCGGTGATGAAGGTGGTGATGTTGGCGTCGGTGATGGCGCTGAGCGCACGCTCGTAACCGAGCTGGATGGCGCGTGCAGGACCTTTCGAGGTTCGCATTTCCTCTCGGATTCGCTCGAACACCAGCACGTTGGCGTCGACCGCCATGCCGATGGTCAGCACGATGCCGGCGATGCCCGGCAGGGTCAGCGTGGCGCCGATCATGCTGAGCAGGCCGAAGATCAGGCCGACGTTGATGATCAGGGCGATGTTGGCGAATATCCCGAAAGTGCCATAGCTCAGGAACATGAAGATCAGCACGAAGGCGAAGGCGGCAATACAGGCGATCTTGCCGGCCTCGATACTGTCGGCCCCAAGCTCGGGCCCGATGGTGCGCTCCTCGAGGAAGTCGAGCCCTGCGGGAAGGGCCCCTGCCCTCAGGAGAACGGCAAGATTGGTACTCTCCTCGACCGAGAAATCGCCCGTGATGATGCCTGAGCCGCCGGCGATGTGGGCCTGGATAACCGGGGCGCTGATCACCTTCTCGTCGAGCACGATCGCGAAGGGGTTGCCGATATTGGCCGCCGTATAGTCACCGAACTTGCGCGCGCCGGAGGGGTTGAAGCGGAACGAAACGGCCGGTCGGCCATTCTGGTCGAAATCGGGCTGCGCATCGACCAACTCTTCACCCGTCACGACAGGCGCGCTTTCAAGGACGTAATAGACGCCCTCCTGGTCGAGCGAGGGAAGAACCTCGTTGCCGGCGCCCGGGCTTTCGTCGGCGTTGGACGTGCGGCCGACGACGGGCTGGAAGGTCAGCTGGGCGGTGGTGCCGATGATGTCCTTGAGCTCAGCAGCGCTGCCGATGCCGGGGACCTGGATCAGGATACGGTCGGAGCCCTGCCGCTGGATGGTGGGTTCGCGGGTGCCGACCTCGTCGATCCGGCGGCGGACGATTTCGAGCGCCTGGCGGACAGTGCGCTCATCTGTCGCGCGCCGTTCGGCCTCGCTCAGGCGCACGACGATCTCGTCGCCATCGGTGCTGACTTCGATGTCGCTGGCGTTGACGCCGGTCAGGCTGGTGACCGGCCGGGCCAGACCGCGCACGACCGAGGCCGCATAATCCACCTCGTCGGCATTCTCGACGAGGCGAACACGAAGCTCCGTGTTTTCAATAGGTTGCAGACGGATCGGGCCGACGCGGTCGCGCTCTTCGCGGAGCACGTCGCGGATTTCCGGCCACATCGACTCGATGCGGGATTCGTAGACATCCTCGACCTGAACCTCGGCCAGAAGATGGGCGCCGCCGCGCAGGTCGAGGCCGAGATTGACGAGGCTGGAGGGCATCCAGTCGGGCCATTGGCCGGCCTGCTGCTCAAGCTCTTGTTGTGTAAGGCCTTTTTCTTCCAGTTC
This sequence comes from Roseovarius indicus, assembly GCF_008728195.1. Lineage (NCBI taxonomy): Bacteria > Pseudomonadati > Pseudomonadota > Alphaproteobacteria > Rhodobacterales > Roseobacteraceae > Roseovarius > Roseovarius indicus. The sequence continues at coordinate 2,393,180 of NZ_CP031598.1, read as the reverse complement.
GGCCGGCGTCGCTCCGCGCTCGATGAGGGCGGTCGCGTCATTGTAGGTCTCGACCCGGGGGTAGAAAACGTTGGGCAGCGCCATGAAGAGGCCGAGGGCCACGAGGGCCCAGATGACAACGCGCTTCCACAGGTCGATCTGTAGCATTATTCAGCCTTTACAATGGGATAGAGGGCGAACCTCAGGGTCAGGACTCGGCCGGCTCGGTCTTCGACAGAACCTGGGCCACGGTCGACTTGACGACCCGTACCTTGACCCCCTGGGCGATCTCGACCTCGATCTCGTCCTCGTCCTTGACCTTGGAGACCTTGCCGATCAGCCCGCCTTGCGTGACGACCTGGTCGCCACGGCGAAGAGCCTGGACCATCGCCTTGTGTTCCTTGAGTTTTTTCTGCTGAGGCCGGATCAGCAGGAACCACATGATGGCGAAGATCAGGATGAGGGGGACGAACTGGCCAAGGGCTTCCATGCGCGCTTTCCTTGTCGGTTGAAGGCGGCCTTGGCCGCGGAAATTTTGCCGGAACCTAAGTCCGGGGGGAGGTATTTGCAAGGCGGGAAACGGGTGTCGGTATCGCGTCGGTATAACGTCGGTATTTTGTCGGTGTTTGTGTCGGGTTGGGGATTTGGAGTTTCGCGGGTAAGTTGTTCAGAATTGTATTAGGCGAGGCATTTTGTGAGCCGATCTGACAAACCCGATATTCTCGGTTGGTTCGGTTTGAACCGCCGTCCGGTCTGGACTGTGGCACGATGGCTCGGGCCGCTCTTCTCGATCGTGATGTTCCTGCTTTTCGCAATGGCCCTTTCTGCCGCCTTCGTGATGTTGGGCCATGCTCTCTTCGATTTCGGGCTCGATGCGCCGCGCGCCGGGTTTGGCACTGGAGCGGTGATCGTCGCCCTGCTTGGCGCGCCTTTCGTCATTTGGCGCGCTATCGTCGCTCAGAAACAGGCGGACGTGGCTGAACAGGGGCATATCACCGACCGGATCAACAAGGCAGTGGAAGGGCTGGGAACCGAGAAGGTCGTCAGCCGGGTTTGGCGTAATGTAACGTACAAACTGGACGGGGAGGTTCGCACAGGATTCGAGGGGCGGGACGAAGATTTCAAACTGCCTGAAGGTGCCCAAAATGTCGAACGCGGCGAGTGGAAGGTTGCGGATCGCACGAGACCCAACCTCGAAGTGCGCATCGGGGCAATCTATGCGCTGGAGCGGATCGCGCAGGACGGTGACCGGGACCATGTGCAGATCATGGAAATCCTCTGCGCCTATATCCGGCAGAACGCCCCGGCACCGCAAACCGACGACTGGCCCCAGTTGGAGATCAAGGAGAGCGAGGACGACGGGCCGCTGGAGGCAGATTGGGGGGAGCGGCTGGAGGCCTTCCGCGAGGCGCAAAGGAGGGCCCAAGTCGGGCTGAAGCCGCGCGAGGACATCCAGGTGGCACTGACGGTGCTGGGGCGACGGCGGCCGGAAGAGCGGCTGTTAGAGGCCCGGCGTGGAGACGCGGCGGAGGATGCCGCGTTCATCTTCGATCTTCAGTGCCCCGAGTATGACGGGCCGGAGGATGGCCACGACCCTTCGGCGCTCGATGCCTATCTTAAGGCCCTCGGAGATTGGGAGAAATCCTTACACGGCTACGAGGGCTACCGGCTAGACCTGCGCAATGCCGATCTGCGCGGCGCCGACTTGTCGGGGTTGAACTTGAACGGCGCGAAACTCACCGGAAGCTTTTTGCAGGGGGCGGACCTTGGGGGAGCGCAGTTGCGGGGCGCGAACCTCTGGGATGCGCGTTTGCAGGGCGCGGACGTCGGGGAAGCCCAATTGCAGGGCGCAAACCTTGTGCTGACACGGTTGCAAGGCGCGAATCTCGTAGAGGCGCGCTTACAGGGGGCAAACTTCTGGAAAGCGCGCCTGCAGGGAACGCAACTTTGGGAGGCGCGGTTGCAGAGGGCGAGCCTCGTGGAGGTGCGGTCGCAGGGGGCAAACCTCTGGGAGGCACGGTTGCAGGGGGCAAACCTTGGGCGGGCGCGCCTGCAGGGTGCAGACCTCTGGGAGGCGCGCTTGCAAGTGGCGTTCCTCAGGGAGGCGCGCTTGCAAGGGGCGTTCCTCGTGGAGGCGCGGTTCGACGCTCAAACAGACGTCACGACTGCTACTCTTCGAGGTGCCGCCGTGAGGTCTTTTGATTGTTCTGACGTACCACAGATCGCCGAACATCTGGAGGAGATGTACGGCGATGGCTCGGTCACGCTGCCCAAAGGCGTGGCTTGGCCGAAACACTGGCCGGAGCATGCGCTTGATGGAGTTGCTGAAACCGAGGACGGCGAAAGGATAGGTCTGTTTATCTACGAGTGGCGCAAGTGGCAGGCCGATCCGGGTGCCTACGAGCCGCCGAAGGACGCGGACGAGGGATAGGGTTAAAGACGGGATGGCATGGCGGGCTGAAGCCCGCCCTACACCTCGGCAAAATTCTGGGGCATAAGGCGCGCACGACTCACTCAACTCAAGGAACCAGTCCGATGCACGACATCCGCGCGATCCGTGAAAATCCAGCAGCCTTCGATGCCGCCATGGCCCGGCGCGGGGTGTCGGATGCGTCGTCGGAGATCCTGAAGGCCGATGAAGCGCGGCGGGCACGGATCCAGGCGGCCGAGACGGCGCAGGCGGAGCAGAACCGGGCGAGCAAGGAGGTCGGCGCCGCCAAGGCCAAGGGCGACGAGGCCGAGTTCGAGCGGCTGCGCGCCACTGTGGCTGAGAAGAAGGCCGAGGTGGCGGCGATGCAGGCCGAGGCCAAGGAGCTTGACGGGGCGCTCACCGACCTGCTGATGTCGCTGCCCAACCTGCCGATGGAGGACGTGCCGGATGGCGCCGACGAGGCCGACAATGTCGAGATCCATCGCTGGGGCGAGCCGAAGGGGTTCGATTTTCAGCCGAAGGAGCATTACGAGCTCGAGGGCGTGAAGCCGGGGATGGATTTCGAGACGGCGGCCAAGCTTTCCGGCTCGCGCTTCGTGGTGCTGTCGGGGGGCGTGGCGCGCATTCACCGGGCGCTGGCGCAGTTCATGCTGGACGTGCACACCGAGGAGAACGGCCTGTCGGAGACATGGACGCCGGTGCTGGTGCGCGACGAGATGATGTATGGCACCGGTCAGTTGCCGAAATTCGGCGAGGACAGCTATCGGACGACGAACGGCTGGTGGCTGGTGCCGACGGCGGAGGTGACGCTGACCAATATCGTCAACGGGCTGACGGTGGAGGAAAGCTATCTGCCCCGCCGGTACGTGGCGCATACGCAGTGTTTCCGCTCGGAAGCCGGGAGTGCCGGCAAGGACACGGCCGGGATGCTCAGGCAGCACCAGTTCGAGAAGGTCGAGATGGTGAGCGTGACGCATCCGGAGAAGTCCCGCGAGGAGCTGGACCGGATGACGGGCTGTGCGCAGGGGATTCTGGAACGGCTGGGCCTGGCTTACCGGACGATCGTGCTGTGCACGGGCGACATGGGGTTCGGCGCGCGGCGGACGCATGACATCGAGGTGTGGCTGCCGGGGCAGAACCTCTATCGCGAGATTTCCTCCTGCTCGGTCTGCGGCGAGTTCCAGGCGCGGCGGATGAACGCGCGGTTCAAGCCGGCGGATGGCGGCAAGCCGCAGTTCCTGCATACGCTGAACGGCTCGGGGCTGGCGGTGGGGCGGTGCCTGATCGCGGTGCTTGAGAACGGTCAGCGGGAAGATGGCTCGGTCGAGCTGCCGGAGGCGCTGCACCCCTACCTGCGCGGCAAGACGCGGTTGGGCGCGGACGGGGTGTTGGCGTAACATTTTGGGTGCCGGTGGGGCCGGGCTGAAGCCCGGCCTACGGGGTCCGCGACACTGGCCCATCAAAAAACCCCGGTGGCTGGGGCACCACCGGGGCAGTCGAAGGGACAGTCAGAAAAAGGTTTGCGGCGGGATCAGTTGCTGAGCAGGCCGCTTTCGGTGGCGAGCGTCAGCTCTTCGGTGCTGATATCGCCGGAGGCGTCGGTGTCGATCTCGACGAAGTCGTCCTCGGTCAGTTCGGGATAGGCGGCGGTCATCTCGTCCATCGAGTAGGCGCCGTTGCCATCGGTGTCTTCCACCATGGTTTCGGCATGGGTCTGAACCGCGGCAACCGCCAGGATGGCGGCAAGGCACAGAACACGGGTTTTCATTTGGGGTCTTACTCCAGGGCGGCTGCTGCCGCCGATTCGAAGGCAACATCGCCTTCGCCGCGAATCTGCCATAACGCCCTCTTTTCGCAACGGAAATCTTGGGGCGTAGGGCACAAGGCTAAGCGCCTTTTGGCCGATGCACGGCGGGGCGTTCAGCCCGCCGCGGCCATGCCGTGGGCGGGCTCTTTCGGGAAGGGCACGAGGCGTTCGGCGTCTTCGTCCCAGAGCTTGAGCCGGAAGGAACGGATCGCCTCGGGCCAGCGGATCACGTCGTGGCTCTTCAGCTCGTCCGGCAGGTTGTTCTGGCATTTGCGGAGCATGAAGGACGGGATCGAGGGGTTGAAGTGGTGCAGGTCGTGGTAGGCGATATTGCCGGTGCCGACATCCCACCAGTGGCCGAGGTCGAGCGAGCTTGAACCGACAAGGGTGGCCTTGCGGAAATCGAGATCCGGTTTGCGGTCCCAGTAGGTGTCCTCGAAATTGTGCTGCAGGTAGACGAGGAAGACGCCGATGACGCCCGCGATGATGGCGCTGGCGGCGAGGACGACGAGGCCCGGAATCCCGAACGCCAGGTAGACGAGGGCCACGTAGGCGGCGAGCATCAGGTTATGGGCGATGACACCCCCTGCCCCGACCTTGAGCGTGTTGCGGGGCCAGCGGTAGGCGATGAAATAGGTGTAGAGGCCGCCCAGCGACAGCATGATCAGCGGGTTGCGGTAGAGCCGGTACCAGAGGCGGTTGAAAAAGCCCGCTTCCTGCCATTCGCGGAGAGTCATGGTGTAGACCTCGGTCGTCTCGCGGTGTTCGAGATTGCCGAGATAGGCGTGGTGCAGGTTGTGGTTGTACTGCATGACCCGGAAGGGCGTGAGCGAGAAAATGGAGAGCACGTAACCCGCCGCATCGTTCATCCACTTCGTTTCGAACAGAGAGTGGTGGCCGCAATCGTGCTGAAGCACGTAGAGCCGAACCGAGGCGAAGGCGAGGATCACCACCATCGGGACCGAGATCCAGAGGGTCGTGGCATAGCTGGCGCCCAGCGTCAGCGCCGCGCCATAGGCTGCGAGGGATGCGAAGAAGCTGAGTGCGCCCATGGCATCACTTTTGATCGCGTATTTGCGGGTGTACTCGCGAATATCCGTCATTGTCTTTGTCCCGAACCGTCAAAAATTACTGGATCGCAATTCGTTACGCTGATCACTTAACCGTTATTTGGGACATTTTAATTACATCTCAAGTCCCGCGATACGGGAAAACCGGGCGGGTGGTTGAAGCGGCGGGTTATCGCCCCATGTAAACATCGATGACTCGAATGCTGGCGATACTGGTTTTCGTGGCCGCTGTGGCGTTTGCGGCGTCTCCGCTTTTCGTGCGCGGGTTCGACGGGTTCGACCCGGGGCAGTTCCCCATACCGCAGGAAAATCCGCCGGCGCAGCCTGCGGGCTATGCGTTTTCCATCTGGTTCCTGATCTACGCCTGGATGATCGCCGGCACCGGGTACGGCCTGTTCTGGCGGGCCGATGACCCGCGATGGGCGGCGCATCGGGCGCCATTGTTCATCAGCCTTGCGGTTGGAACGGCATGGTTGCCGGTGGCGGTGGTTTCGCCGCTGGCGGCAACCGCGTTGCTTTGGGTGATCCTGGGCTCGGCGCTGGCGGCGCTGATGCAGACCGGGCGCAGCGACCGGCTTTGGCTGCAGGCGCCGATCGCGGTGTTTGCCGGCTGGCTGACGGCGGCGGCCTGCACGGGGCTGGGGCTGCTTCTGGCCGGGTATGGCGTTGCCTACCCGCAGGGTGCGGCGCTGTTCGTGCTGGTTCTGGCACTGCTTCTTGCGTCTGCCGTGCTGGCCATGCGGCCGGGAACGCCGGAATACGGCGCCGCGGTGATCTGGGCACTTGTGGGCGTGGCCGTGGGCAACCTCGAGCCGATGAACCCGGCCGTGCTGGGGCTGGCCGCTGCCGGGATCGCGGGGCTGGGCGTGATGATGTGGCGCACGGCCTGAGCCGGCGCCGGCGTCACTTGTCTTTCAGGTGTTTGCGCAGGCGCGAGGGCGTCGATTTCTTCTTGCCCTTGTAGGGGTTCTTGTCGGCCTGTGAGCGCATGTGCAGGCGGATGGGCGTGCCGGGCATGTCAAAGTCTTCCCGCAAGCCATTGATAAGGTAGCGAGAATAGCTATCGGGCAGTTTTTCCGGATGCGAGCACATGACGACGAACCCGGGCGGCCGGGTTTTGGCCTGGGTCATGTAGCGCAGCTTGATGCGGCGGCCGCCGGGCGCGGGCGGCGGGTGCGCCTCGAGCATGCCGGTGAGCCAGCGGTTGAGGCGGGCGGTGGAGACGCGGCGGTTCCAGACGTCATGGGCCTTTTCGACGGCGGCACGAAGGCGATCGAGCCCCTGCCCCGTCTTGGCCGAGACGGTCACGAGCGGGGCGCCGCGCAGCTGCGGCAGGAGGCGTTCGAAGGCCTCGCGCAGATCGCGGAGTTTCTCCTGCTTCTCCGTTTCCACGTCCCACTTGTTGACGGCAAGGACGACGGCGCGACCCTCACGCTCGGCGAGGTCGGCGATGCGGAGGTCTTGCTGTTCGAAGGGGATGGCCGCGTCGAGCAGGACGACGACCACCTCGGCGAACTTCACCGCGCGCAGGCCGTCGGCGACCGAGAGTTTCTCGACCTTGTCCTGTACGCGGGCCTTCTTGCGCATGCCGGCGGTGTCGAAGATGCGGACCGGCAGGCCATCCCAGTCGAGCTTGAGCGAGATGGCGTCGCGGGTGATACCGGCCTCGGGGCCGGTGAGCAGGCGATCTTCGCCAAGTATCTTGTTGATAAGGGTGGATTTTCCGGCATTGGGCCGGCCAACGACGGCGACCTGAAGGGGGCGGTCTTGCGTGGGGCGGCGGACGCCGTCTTCCTCTGCCTCGGCCTCGTCGAGGGTGACGTCGGTTTCGGGCGCCTCGGCCTCGGCGCGCTTGGCGAACTCGTCGGCGAGCGGCATGAGGTGGGTGTAGATGTCGTTCATGCCCTCGCCGTGTTCGGCCGAGAGGCGGACGGGTTCGCCGAGGCCCAGCGAGTACGCCTCGATCACGCCCGCGTCGGCGGCGGAGCCCTCGGCCTTGTTGGCGGCCAGGATCACGTGGTCGCAGCGCTTGCGCAGGATATCGGCGAAGAGCTCATCCGTGGGGGTGACGCCGGTGCGGGCGTCGATGAGGAACAGGCAGACATCGGCCATGTCGACCGCGCGCTCGGTGAGCTTGCGCATACGGCCCTCGAGCGAGGCGTCGGTGGCCTCTTCCAGGCCGGCGGTGTCGATCACGGTGAAACGCAGGTCGCCCAGCCGCCCCTCGCCCTCGCGCAGGTCACGGGTGACGCCGGGCTGGTTGTCGACCAAGGCCAGGCGTTTGCCGACAAAGCGGTTGAACAGCGTGGACTTGCCCACGTTCGGGCGGCCCACGATGGCGAGGGAGAACGTCATTTCCTATGCTCCAAAGCGGATCAAGCCGCCCTGTTACCGCATTCCGCGATCAACGGAAAGCCAGCAATTTCCCGTCGGTCGAAACGACGTAGAGCGTGCTGCCTGCGACGACCGGTTCGGTCGTTGCGCCGCCGGGGATCGCGACGGAGCCGATCGTCGCGCCGTTCTGCGGGTTGAAGAAGCGCATCAGGCCGTCATTCGACGCGATGATGAGCCGGCCGCCGGCGATGATCGGGCCATGGTGGGCGTAGATCTCGTTCTGGCGGCGGGGCTTCGACTTGGTGAAGAAGGGCAGTTCGCGCGCCCAGAGGCGGCTGCCGTCGCGGGCGGATAGGCGCAGAAGCTCGTTGCGGTCGGAGACCATGAAGATCGAGTCGCCGGCCGGCCAGACCGGGTTGAGTGGTCCGTCGGGCGCTGTCCAGAGGCGTTCGCCATTGCCGAGATCGAGCGCGATGGTGCGGCCGGAATGGCTGCCGACATAGATGGTGTTGCCGTCGATCACCGGGTCGGTGGTGATGTCGGTGACGCTGCCGGTGCCGAAACCGGTACGGCGGCCGGCGACCTGGGCATCCCAGCGGCGCAGCCCGCCCTTGCGGAAGGCGCCCTGCACCTGGCCCGAGCCGAAGGCGAAAACGGCGTATTTGCTGGAGATGGCGGGCGCCGGAGCGCCGAGCACGTTGTTGTTGTCGGGAGTGCCCGTCATCTGCCACTTGATGCGGCCGTCATTGGCGTCGAGCGCCCAGCCGACCTCGTCGCCCGAGACGAGGTAGACGAGCCCGTCATAGACGGTGGGGCTGCCGGTGCCGGTGGTGCGCAGGTCCTGCTGCCAGATCTCGGCACCGGAGGCGGCGTCGAGGGCGGTGAGCAGGCCGAAGCCCGACGACACGAAAACCTTGCCGGCGCCGTAGGCGAGCCCGCCGCCGCTGGCGTCGGAGGCGGAATCGTTGGCCGGGGTGAGATCGCGGGTCCAGAGCAGTTGGCCCGACGTCGAGACGGCGCTGACGCGGGCCTCCGAATCGAGGGTGAAGACGCGGCCGCCGGCGACGACCGGGTCGGCATTGATGCGGTTGCGCTTGCCATCGCCGGCACCGATGTCGACCGACCAGATCAGGCGGGGCGAGCCGCTGAGCGCCGGGTGGGCGGTGCGGGTCGCCGGGGTGGCGATACTTTGCGTCCAGTCGGTGTTGGCGCGGGTAGCCGGCAGGTTGAGCGGCGGCGCGGAGGCGGGAGCTTCGGCCGAGGCCAGCGTGGTTTCGGCGTTGCCTTCCGACAGGACGGCGCGGATATTTTCCCGCTCGCCGACGAGGATGACCTCTTTCTTTTCACAGGCCGCCAGCAGGGCAACCCCGGCCAGTCCAAGAGAAATCGCAATTCGTTTCAACGCTTTCGCCCCCGTCTTTGGTGCGTATCGCCGGATTGAACCCGGCTTATAAAATTCGGTGCCGCGTTATGCGGCCGGCTCCTCGCCGAGAGCCACAATCACTTGGCTGACCCGCTGGCGCAAGCCTGCCGTTGCCTCGGCATCTTCGACGATCCGCTGAAGCCGTTCAAGGGCGGCGTCGCGGTTGCCCTCTTCGAGGTCGAGGAGGGCGAGTTGTTCTTCGGCCAGGAGCCGCGTGAGCCCGCCGGCATTGGTGAGCCCGTCGAGGCGCATGCGGCGGTCTTCGACGCTGAGACCGGCATCCGGGATGGTGACGGCCTTGAGGGTGGCAAGCTGGCGGTAGACCTGCGGCACGCCCTGGCTGTCGGCCATGGTCAGCAGGCGCTGTGCGGCGCTTTCGGGGTTCTCGGTGCCCTCTTCGGCGGCGGTGAGCAGGGCGAGCACGGCACGGCCGCCATCGGTGGGGGCGTCGATTTCGTCAAGCGCCTCGGCGCGGGCCGCACGTTCGGGCGCGTTGAGGGCCGACAGGATGGCATCGCCGAAGGCCTGGGCCTGCTGGCGTTCCTGGGCCTTTTGCCACTCGTACCAGCCGGCGCCGCCGACCAGCAGAACCACGGCGAGTACGGCGATCCAGCCGTAGCGGCGCACGTTACGGTAAAACCGGTCGCGGCGGACCTCTTCGGTGACCTCGTCGATGAAACTGTCGCTGTCGCTCACGGTGCCTCGCGCCTGTTAAGTGTCTGGGCCGGTTGCCCCCTCTTACAGTGTGCATCCGGCGCTGCCAAGAGGCGCGCGGTGTTGCATGAAGACCCCAGAATTGTGCGTCTTGAACGGCAACGTCAAAAACCTTAAACTAAACTGGTTGGTTCAGGGTAGGTAGCCGTTGCAAAACAGGCTTGGCGCCCCATGTGACGCTTGTTTCGGCCCCGTCTGCGCAGAAAGTTGAGATATGCGACTGTTTCCAATCCTGGCTGCCATTCTGGTGATCGCCGCGATCTACGCGTTCGTCTTCGAGCGGGATCGGGTACTTGCCCTGCTGCCGCAACCGGACGCAACGGAAGAGGCGGTGGCGGACGAGGCCCCTGCCCCCGCGGAAGACAAGGGCGCCGGTGACGACCCGGCGGCGGGCGAGCCTGCGGTCAGCGTGGTGGCGGTGCATTCGAAGGCGCGGCCGATCGACCGGGCGGTCGTGGTGCGCGGGCAGACCGAGGCGGACCGGCAGGTGGAGCTTCGGGCCGAGACCACCGGCCAGGTCGTGTCGGAGCCGCTGCGCAAGGGCAGTTTCGTCGACGAGGGCGAGGTTCTGTGCGAGCTGGACCCCGGCACGCGCGAGTCGGTTCTGGCCGAAGCGCAGGCGCGGCTGGCCGAGGCGCAGGCCCGGGTGCCGGAAGCGCAGGCCAAGAAGCCCGAGGCGGAGGCCCGGGTGGAAGAGGCCGATGCGCGGCTCACGGAGGCGGAATCACGCCTGGCCGAGGCGGAGATCAACGCGAACGCGGCGAGCCGGCTGAGCGAGGATGGCTATGCCTCGCAGACGCGGGTGGCCGCGACAGAGGCTGCCGTGCGCGGGGCCGAGGCCGGGATCGTCAGCGCGCGGGCGGGCCTGCGGGCCGCGGAATCGGGGCTGGATACGGTCGCCGCCAACGTGGAGGCCGCCAAGGCTGGCGTGCAGAGCGCGCAGGCGGCTGTTGCCTCGGCCAAGCGGGAAATCGAGCGGCTGACGATCAGCGCGCCCTTCTCGGGGCTTCTGGAGAGCGACAGTGCCGAGCGGGGCAGTCTTCTGCAGCCCGGCAGCCTGTGCGCCACGGTGATCCGGCTCGATCCGATGATGCTGGTGGGCTACGTGCCCGAGACGGCGGTCAGCCGGGTCGAGATGGGCGCGACGGCCCGGGCCGAGCTGGCCTCGGGCGAGACGGTCGAGGGCGAGGTGGTTTTCATCTCGCGCGCGGCCGACGAGACGACCCGGACGTTCCGGGTGGATATCCAGGTGCCCAACCCGGAGCTGAGCCTGCGGGATGGGCAGACTGCCGAGATCGAGATTGCCGCCGAGGGGACGAATGCACATCTGCTGCCGACTTCGGCGATGACGCTGAATGACGAGGGCACGCTGGGCGTAAGGACGGTGGGCGAGGACAAGCTTGTCTCCTTCGTGCCGGTGAGCCTGCTGAGGGATACGCCCAACGGCGCGTGGCTGGCGGGTCTGCCCGCGGAGGCCGACGTGATCGTGATCGGGCAGGAATACGTGACCGACGGCGTCGAGGTGGCGCCGGTCTTCCGCGAGGTCGGCCAATGACGGGGATCGTCGACTGGGCCGCATCCCGTGCCCGGATGGTGGTGGCCTTCATCGTGCTGTCCATCATCGCCGGGTCGGCGGCCTATGTGGGCCTTCCGAAGGAGGGCGAGCCGGATATCGAGATCCCGGCGCTGTTCGTGTCGGTGCAGTTTCCGGGTATTTCCGCCGAGGACAGCGAGAAGCTTCTGGTCAAGGTGATGGAGACGGAGCTTTCCGACCTTGACGGGCTGAAGACGATGACGGGCACCGCGGCCGAGAATTACGCGGGCGTTGCGCTGGAGTTCGAGTTCGGCTGGGACAAGACCAAGATCATGGCCGATGTGCGCGATTCCATGAACGCGGCGGAGGCCGAGTTTCCGGAAGGCGCGGACAAGTACTCGATCAGCGAGATCAACTTCTCGGAATTCCCGATCATCATCGTGAACCTGTCGGGCGACGTGCCCGAGCGGACCATGGCGCACCTGGCGAAGGACCTTCAGGACAGGCTGGAAGGGCTCGAGCCGGTGCTGGAGGCCGGGATTGCCGGGAACCGCGACGAGATGGTCGAGGTGGTGATCGACCCGCTGAGGCTGGAGGCCTACAACGTCACCGCGCTTGAGCTGATCAACGTGGTGCAGAACAACAACCAGTTGATCGCGGCGGGCGAGGTGGACACGTCGCAGGGGGCGTTCTCGGTCAAGATCCCGTCCTCTTTCGACGAGACGCGGGATATCTACAACCTGCCGGTCAAGACCAATGGCGACCGGGTGGTGACGCTGGGCGATCTGGCGACGATCAACCTGACCTTCGAAGACCGGATGGGCACGGCGCGGTTCAACGGCGAGAACACCGTGGCGCTGCAAGTGGTCAAGCGGAAGGGGTTCAACATCATCGACACCGCCGCGCTGATCCGCGAGACGGTGGAGGAGGCGGAAGAGACGTGGCCAGATCAGCTGCGGGCCGCCGTGCAGGTGGGCACTTCGAACGACCAGTCGCGGATCATCGAGTCGATGGTCAGCCAGCTCGAGGGCTCGGTTCTGACGGCGATTGCGCTGGTGATGATCGTGACGCTGGCCGCGCTTGGCATCCGCCCTGCCCTGCTGGTGGGGTTCGCCATTCCGACCTCGTTCCTTTTGTGCTTTGCCCTTTTGGCGGTGATGGGCGTGTCGGTGTCGAACATCGTGATGTTCGGGCTGATCCTGGCCGTGGGCATGCTGGTGGATGGCGCCATCGTGGTGGTGGAATATGCCGACAAGCGGATTGCCGATGGCGAGGGGCCGATGCATGCCTACGTGGCCGCCGCAAAGCGGATGTTCTGGCCGGTGGTGAGTTCGACGGCCACGACGCTGTGCGCCTTCCTGCCGATGCTGTTCTGGCCCGGCGTGCCGGGGCAGTTCATGGGGATGCTGCCGGTGACGCTGATCTTCGTGCTGTCGGCGTCCTTGCTGGTGGCGCTGATTTACCTGCCGGTGATGGGCGGGGTGACGGGGCGGATCGAGCGGTGGTTCGACAGCCGCATCCGGCAGATCGCGCACGGGTTCTGGCTGTGGCACATCCTGTTGTTCCCCCTGGCTGCCGCGGCGGTGGCGGCGGCGGGGGCGGTGGCGCCCGCGCTGCTGGAGATGGTGAACGCGCAGTTCGCGCAGATGAACGGCGGGAATATCCTCGGCTCGGTCGTGCCGACGCTGGCGACGGTGTTCGTTCTGCTTCTGGGGGTCGTGGTTCTGGCCGCGGCGGGGGTGGCCGGGGTCGTGGCCATCCTGCTGGGGCTGATGGCGATCTTCCGGCGGGTGCGTTACGCGCTGCGCTGGATGCGCAACAAGGTGCTGCCGCGGCGCGAGGGGAAGGTGAAGGCCGGGTACCGGCGGACGGTGTTCGGCTGGTTCATCCACCTGATCGCGGGCAACCCGGTGGCGCCGCTGGTGGCCTTTTGCGCGATCTTCGTCTTCGTGGGGTCGGTGCTGCTCTATTACACGAACAACAACAACGGCACGGAGTTCTTCGTGGAATCCGAGCCGGAGAACGCCATCGTCTACGTCAAGGCGCGCGGGAATCTGTCGATCGAGCAGAAGGATGCGCTGGTCGAGGAGGCCGAGCAGATCGTGCTGGGCCATCCCAACGTGCTGAGCGCCTTTGCCTTTGCGGGGGAAAGCGGGCTCAACAACAATACCGGTGGGGCGCAGCCGCCGCTGGATACGATCGGACAGGTGCAGTTCGAGATCGTCAAGTGGGAGGACCGGCCGACCACGAGCGAGACGTGGTTCACCCTGCCCTTCATCGATTATGACGTGCACCGGACGGTGGTGGCGCCCGAGGCGGACGGCGACCGGACCATCGAGGAGTTGACGACGGCGCTTGGGGCGATCCCGGGCATCCAGTTCGAAATCCTGTCGCTGGAACAGGGGCCGGCCTCGGCCAAGCCGGTGCATTTGCGGATCAAGGGCGACAATTGGGAGGCGCTGAAGGCGTTCACCGAAGAGGCGCGGAAGAAGTTCGACGAAACGCGCGGGCTGACGCTGGTGGAAGATACGCTGCCCCTGCCCCGCATCGACTGGCAGATCAACGTGGATGTCGAGAAGGCCGGCCGCTATGGCGCCGACGTGGCCACCGTGGGGGCGATGGTGCAGCTGGTGACGCGGGGGATCCTGCTCGACACCATGCGGGTGCCGTCGTCGGACGAGGAGATCGAGATCAGGGTGCGCCTGCCCGAGGAAGACCGGGTGCTGAGCACGCTCGACACGCTGAAGGTGCGGACAGAGGACGGGCTGGTGCCGCTGTCGAACTTCATCACCCGCAAGCCGGTCGAGGGGCTGGCGCAGATCGACCGGGTCGACCAGACGCGGTTCTTCGACGTGAAGGCGGCGGTGAAGGAAGGGCTGACCAAGACGGTGACCGACGAGAGCGGCGACAGCCAGGTGGTGCCGATCAACGCAAACGAGCGGATCGCGACGCTGACGGAATGGCTGGACAGTGGCGTTCTGCCCCCCACGATCGAGTATGAATGGACCGGCGACCAGGAGGACCAGGAGGAATCCGGTGCCTTCCTGCAAAAGGCCTTCATGGGGGCGCTGGGGCTGATGTTCATCATCCTGCTGGCGCAGTTCAACAGCGTCTACAACGCGGTGCTGGTGCTTCTGGCGGTGGTTCTGTCGACCACGGGCGTGCTGATCGGGATGCTGGTGATGAACCAGCCCTTCTCGATCATCATGACGGGCACGGGGATCGTGGCGCTGGCCGGGATCGTGGTGAACAACAATATCGTGCTGATCGACACCTACCAGGAGTTCAGCCGCTACATGCCGCGGATCGAGGCGATCACGCGGACGGCGGAAGCGCGGATCAGGCCGGTTCTTCTGACGACGATCACGACGATGGCGGGTCTGGCGCCGATGATGTTCGGGCTGAGCCTCGACTTCATCGGGGGCGGTTATTCGGTGGATAGCCCGACGGCCCTGTGGTGGAAGCAGCTGGCGACGGCCGTGGTGTTCGGCTTGGGCATCGCGACGGTTCTGACGCTGATCTTCACGCCGTCGATGCTGGCGCTGCGGGTCTGGGCCACGACCTATGTGAAGTGGATCGCACGGCTGATGGCCAAGCTGTCGCTGGGCCGGACGAGCCGGGCGGCGCAGGACTGGGCGCTGAACCGCGAGGCGCGGCGGCTGCGCGCGCCCGAGATCATCTGGGAGGACGAGCGCTATTCCGAGGGCGGGTTCGAAGGGGATGCGGGCGATGACGGCCCCAGCCTGAACGATTTCCAGCGGGTGCTGGGCGCGCGGGGCGGCAAGCCGCTGAAGGCCGCGGAATAGGCGAATCGCGCAAAGGGTGATTCGCTTCGCCTTTCCTCGCCGCCAGAATTTTGCCTGATTTCGCCGCCCTTTTGGCCCCCTGCCCGGAACAGTACGCGCAAAGCTTCGGATATTGTCCTCCACTTGCGTACAGTGAGAGAAAAGCTTGGCCCGACGCCCCAGGAATGTGGCATGAATATGGCCAATTAATCAGTATTAATCCGCAAGGAAGGGTTGGGACATGAAACGCGTATTCATGACTTTGGGGGCCGCGACCACGATGTACCTGTCGACGGCGGCGGTTGTTTCGGCACAAAGCTGGAGCGATTACCTGTGCAGCCGCTACGGCATCTACTGCGGCAGCACCGGCGGCAGCAACACGACACCGGCACCGGAGATCGACGTGTCGAGCGGTGCGCTGGCACTGGCCGCGGTTGCCGCGATGCTTCTGCTGGCCTGGGAAATCAAGCGCCGCCGCAGCGCCTGATCAGATCAGTCCCCAGTCTCCGCGCCACGCCGCCACGGCGGCGATGAGCGCATTGGCCACGGCATGGGCGGCGATCGCGTCGGCCAGCCGCCCGCGCCGCAGGACGAGCAGCGCGAAGATCACACCGGCGATTCCCGCCTCTAGGTAACGGCCATGAAGGGCCGCGAAGGCGGCCGTTGGCACGGCGATAGAGATCGCCCGGCCCGGCCAGCCGCCGATGTCGAGGCGCGATTGCAGGTATCCCCGGAAGAACAGCTCCTCGATCACCGGTACGAACAGCACCGTGCCGGCGATGCGGATCGTGGCCCAGAGCAGGAAGACCAGGGGCGAGAGCGCCATCAGCGCCTGTGAGGCCGGTTCGGGTTCCGGCGCCATCAGGAGCCAGCCCACGCCGATGCCGACGCCTGCCAGAACGGCGACCGTGTCGGGCCACGCGGCATAGCGCACCAGCACCGCCCGGCCCCACCAGAGCGCGCCGAACATCAGCGCCGCCTGGATCGGGTAGGCCAGTTCGGGGGACGGCCAGAATGCCTGGGCGAAGACACCGGACACCATGAAGATGATGAAGGGGATGATCTTGACCGCCGCGTCATCCTCGGACAGCGGGGCGCCCGGGGCGGCATGGCCCGTGTCTTTCTGGAGCCACGTGATGCGGCTGGCCGCGACCAACACGCCGAAGGCCAGGGCGATGAAGAAAAGCCAGCCTGCGAAGCTGTGAAAGCCGTTCTGCGCCAGCGTCGGCGAAATGCGGTCGCCGATCAGGATCAGCAGCGTGATGCGGATGATGTTGAGCATCCAGCTGAGCGCCAGCGCGACGGGCAGGACGACGCCCCAGAAGCGCACCATGCGCAGCGTGTCGCGGAAAAGCCAGGCATAGATGCCCATGAAGGCGGTGATGAGCGCGAAGCCTTCGACGCCCGAGCAGCTGTCGGCGATGGAGACGAGGAAATCCGGCGTGCCGATGACCTGGAAGGGCGGCGCCATGACCATGTCGTCGGTGACCAGCGACATGAGCAGGACAACGCCCTGGAAGGTGGTTTCGGTCAGGATGTCCCAGTACCAGAGCGGCCCGAGCGCGTTGGCGATGTCGGGCAGCAGGAAGGCCAGTATGGCGATGCCCAGCAGTATGCCGGTGCGGCCCTGCAGCCAGCGCTGCCAGTCGCGCGGCGCGGCGAGCCAGAAGAGCCCCGCCAGCATGGCCGTGAGGGCGCCGGCGGTCAGGACCGGGAAGACGTATCCGAAGAGCTCGTTGAGGTCGCGGGGGGCGATGACGAAGAGCGGCACGAAGACCGCGGCGAAGGCGGCGGCGTGCAGCAGGACCCACCCCTTGCCGCCGTCGCGGTCGCGGGCCATGCGGGCGAAGCCGTGGCGGGCCGAGGGTGCGGCCCAGAGGTAGACGCCGATCAGCGCACCGAGGCACATGGCGCGCACGACGGCCCCGCGCAGCCCCCTGCAGGCGGCCTCGATGGGTGTCAGGCGGCATTCGACCGAGGCCAGCACCTGGAAGGCCAGCATGATCAGCACCATCTCGGCGGCGAAAAGGCCGCAAATCCAAATTGCCCGTTTCGGCATACTGCTCTTGTCCGTTCGGCTCTTATTGGTCACGTCAGGCGCTATGGGGCAAACCTGTTGAAAACATGGCATGACCCGGGTGATTTCGGTTCGGTTTGGCAGCGATACGAAGGTTGCGCTCCGTAACTCGCGGCCTTCCCGGCCGTTTCACTTTCCCTCGGCCTTGGCGCGTGTCTCTTCGTCCAGACCGGCCCACCAGTCGGCATAGCTGGTGTTTTTCGGGTGCCGGCCGCCCTCGTCTGGGGCGCCGTCCTTCCACCAGACGGGGCCGCGCTCCCCAAGGCGGTGCTTGGCGGTGTCGACATTGGCGCGGGCCTCGGCTTCGGCCTCGGGCGTGTCGGCCAGTTGGACGGCCCGGCGGGCCTGCATCAGCGCCTTGACCGCCGCGCGGCGTTTGCTGTCGTCCAGCGACGGATCGGTGCAGCGCCAGAGGCGGCCGCGGGTGACGAAATAGCGGCCGTCGGGGGTGGCGAGGCGTTCCTTGCGGGCCATGCGCTTACTCTGCCGCCATGTCGCGTTCGTTGGCCTGCCGGCGCCAAAGCCCTGCATAGCGGCCGTCGCGCAGGAGCAGTTCGGAATGGCTGCCCTCTTCCACGATCTGGCCGTCTTCGAGCACGATGATGTTGTCGGCATCGGCCACGGTCGAGAGCCGGTGGGCGATGGTGATGACGGTGCGCCCCTGGCCTGCGCGTTTCAGCGCCTCCTGGATGCCCTGCTCGGTTTCGGTGTCGAGGGCGCTGGTGGCCTCGTCGAGCAGCAGGATGGGCGGGTTCTTGACGAAGGTGCGGGCGATGCCGACGCGCTGCTTCTCGCCGCCGGAGAGTTTCAGGCCGCGTTCGCCGACGGTGGTGTCGTAGCCGTCGGGAAGGCCGGCGATGAAATCGTGGATCTGGGCGGCCCTGGCGGCGGCTTCGATCTCGTCCTGGGTGGCGCCGTCGCGGCCGTAGCCGATGTTGTAACCCACGGTGTCGTTGAAAAGCACGGTGTCCTGGGGGACGACGCCGATGGCGTCGTGCAGGCTTTTCTGGGTGATGTCGCGCACGTCCTGACCGTCGATCTTCAGCGAGCCTTGCTGCACGTCATAGAAGCGGAAGAGCAGCCGGCCAATGGTGGATTTGCCGGAGCCGGAAGGACCGACGATGGCGACGGTCTGGCCGGCCGGGACGTTCAGGCTGACGCCCTTGAGGATCGGGCGTTCGGGGTCGTAGCCGAAGGTGATGTCGTCAAGGGTCACGGCGCCGCCGGAGACGTGGAGCGGCTTTGCGTCGGGCTTGTCGCGCACGTCGGGATCCTGTTCCAGCAGGCCGAACATCTCGCCCATGTCGACGAGGGCCTGGCGGATTTCGCGGTAGACCGTGCCGAGGAAGTTGAGCGGCATGGTGATCTGGATCATGTAGGAATTGACCATGACGAAATCGCCCACGGTCATGGAGCCCGATTGCACGCCCATGGCGGCCATGACCATGACGATGACGAGCCCGCCGGTGATCAGCAGGGATTGCCCGACATTGAGGAAGGCCAGCGAATAGGAGGTCTTTACCGCGGCTTCCTGGTAGCCCTCCATCGCCTTGTCATAGCGCTCGGCCTCGCGTTCCTCGGCGCCGAAATACTTGACGGTCTCGAAGTTCAGAAGGCTGTCGATGGCCTTCTGGTTGGCGTCGGTGTCCTGGTCGTTCATGCGCTTGCGCAGCTTCACCCGCCATTCGGTGACCTTGAAGGTGAAGAGCACGTAGAAGGCGATGACGCCCGCCACGACGACGAGGTACCAGATGTCGAAGAGGGTCCAGAGGACGATGCCGATCATCAGCAGCTCGAGGACCAGCGGGCCGATGGAGAAGACGAGGAAGCGCAGCAGGAACTCGACGCCTTTCACGCCGCGCTCGATGATGCGGGAGAGGCCGCCGGTCTTGCGGGTGATGTGGTAGCGCAGCGACATGGCGTGGATGTGCTGGAAGGTGCGCAGGGCGAGCTTGCGCAGGGCCCGCTGGGCGACGCGGGCGAAGAACACGTCGCGAAGCTGCTGGAAGCCGGTGTTCATGAGCCGGGCCATTCCGTAGGCGATTGTCAGGCCGACCGCGCCGGCGGCGAGCATCCAGGCCGCGCTCTGGCCTTCGCCGGCAAGCGAGTCGACGGCGCCCTTGTAGAGGAATGGCGTGCCCACGGCGACGAGCTTGGCACAGACCAGTGCCGCGAGCGCCAGCACCACGCGCCATTTGACCCACCGCTCTTTGTCGGGCCACAGGTAGGGCACGACCTCGCGGATCGTCTTCCAGCCGTTCTTGGGCGGCTCGGTGGTGGTCAGGGTTCGTCTGCGGCGCATTCGCTGTCTTCTTCGGGGTGTCGGTCACAGATAGGCCGCGGACGGCAGGGAGGCCAGTGCGAATGCACGCACAGGGGGGTGTTCAGGGTTTTCCGGTGGGTTTTGCCTGCCGGGTGCCCGCATGGGCGGGCACCGTTCAGTTCGGGACGGTGAAGACCTGGCCCGGATAGATAAGGTCGGGGTCGCGGATGCGGTCGCGGTTGGCCTCGAAGATGCGGACGTAGAGCAGGCCCTCGCCGTATTTCTCGCGCGAGATGGCCCAGAGGGTGTTGCCCGGCTGGACAGTGATTGCCTGGATCTTGCGAGACGTGTCGCGGGTGCTGAGGAGGGCCTGATCCTCGCGCTTGAAGGGGGTTTCGACGCGGGACATGACGTTGCCGTCGGCGTCGACCTCGTCGATGCGGAGCGTGTAGACGCCGGTATCGACCTCGGGAAGTTCCGAGCGCCAGTTGCCGTCTTCGGTGATCCGCGACGTGGTGATGGGGGCGTTGTCGAGATAGACGCGGACGAAACCGTCGCCCTTGGCGCGGCCGGTCAGTTCGACCTCGCCTTCCTCGTTGTAGGTGATGGCGTCGAGCGCGACGGTCGACATGACCTCGGGCGCGGTGTCGCCCGAGCTGGGCGGCTGGATGACGCTGACGCCCGAGGCGTCGGAACGCAGGATGGCCTGCGAGGTGCCGGTCTGGGTGGCAGGGTCGGCGGCCGGTTCGGTGTCGGTGGCGGCGGGTTGGGCCGGTTCGGGAGCGTCGGTGCCGATCTCGGCGCTGGCGAGTTCCGCGGGGTCTGACGGGTCGTCTGCGGTGGCGTCCTGTTCCGGCAGATCGCCTGTATCGGTGGCGGCGACCACGTCTTCGGGGTCGGTGGTGTCGGCCTCGGCGGGCGGGTCGGCCTCGGCGGTGATGTCGGGTTCGCCGGGGGTGTCCTTCTCGGGCTCGGTGTCGTTCGGGTCGGACCCGTCGAGGCCGAGGGAGGCGGTCTGGGCGGGCTCGGGTTCCGCCGGGTCGGTGGCGGCGACGTCGAGAGAGGCGGTTTCGACCGGGTCGGCGGCGGTAGTGGTGCTGTCTGCCGTGGCGGTGCCGGTCGTCGCGGCGGTATCGGCGGCGGCTGGTTCGGTCTCGGCACTGCCGGGTTCGCCGGTCTGATCACCGGTCGATGCGGCGCTGTCAGGGGCCGACGCGGCTGTGTCGGTTCCCTGCCCTGCTTCGGGTGTCTCGCTGTCGGAGGTCTCGATCGAGGCGATTTCGACGGTTGTGCCCGTGTCCGACGCCGTGCCTTCGGTGCCGGCAGTGTCGGCCGCCGTATCTGCGACTTCGGTGTCTTCCGACGTGGTTTCGCCGGCTGTCGTTTCCCCGGCGCCGGCATTCTCGGTCGTGGTGCCCGATGCGGTCTCGCCGGCCTCGGTGTCGGGGGTGGCGTTCGAGGCATCCTGGGTCGCGGTGTCCGCCTCGGCGATGGCAACGGGGGGGGTGGGGGCGATGATGATCTCGTCGAGCGAGACGATATCCTCGCCCGTGTCGGGCGACTGCATGGTCAGTGTCAGGATGCGCGGATCGACACTGCTTTCCATTTCGAGGAACTCGACGAAATCGCCGTTGCCGTCGGGGGTGAAGGTCGCGAGGACCTCGTCATCGACGAGAATGGAGACATCCCAGCCCGGCTTGCCCTTGCCGGCGACGAGCATCTGGCCGTCGGGGGTGAGGCGGAACATGCTGATCGTCGGAGGCTCGGGGTCGTCCTGCGCGTCGGGGGCCTCGGCGGCGGCGTCGGGTTGCGGGGCGGGGTCGGTCTCGGCGGTAGGCTGGTCATCGGACGTGGCCGTGGCAAGCTCGGTCGGAGCGTCGGTGTCGGTCCGGGTGGTTTCGCCGGTGTCGGTGGTGGCGGGGTCGGAGTCGGTTTCGGGCGCCGTCTGGTCTTCGGACTGGACCATGGCGGTCGGCGGGGTTTCGGGGCGTTCGGGCGACGGCGTGAACACGCCGGCCATGTAGAGGCCGCCCCCCACGACAGCCGCGGCGGCCACCCCCGCGACGACGACGGATTGCCCGCCCGCCAGTCCAGCCTGTTTAGTCATCCAAATCCTTCCGCCCGGGGCCGCATGCAGCACGGTTGCCGGACCTTAGCAACACGGCTATCTAGGGTCAAAACAACCCTTTTGCAAATTGTGGTGATTTTATGGCGGTCCGGTCGGTCTGTGTCTTTTGCGGCTCACGTGCGGGGCGGCGCCCCGAATACGAGGCCGAGGCGACGGCGCTTGGGCAGTTGATCGCGCGGGAAGGCTGGCGGCTGGTCTATGGCGCGGGCGATGTCGGGCTGATGGGCGCGGTGGCGCGGGCGGCGCAGGCCGAGGGGGCCGAGACCTTTGGCGTGATCCCCGAGCATCTTGTGCGGTGGGAGGTCGGCAAGACCGACCTGACCCGCTTCGTGGTGACCGAGACGATGCACGAGCGCAAGAAGGTCATGTTCATGAATTGCGATGCGATCGTGGTGCTGCCGGGCGGCGCGGGGTCGCTGGACGAGTTCTTCGAGGTGCTGACATGGCGGCAGCTTGGCCTGCATGACAAGCCGGTGATCCTGCTCAATACCGCCGGGTACTGGACGCCGCTGGCCGGATTGATCGATCACGTGATCGCCGAAGGGTTCGCCGACGAGTCGCTTCGTGGATTCGTGACGGTCTGCGAGGACGTTCAAACGCTGGGCGGCACCCTGCGGGCGACCCTGTCCTGACGCCAGAGGGCGGTGGTGTAGATCGCCAGCGCCGTCCAGATCAGGCCGAAGGCGATGGCGTGCCAGATGCTGAAGACTTCGCGAAAGATGAGCGTGGCGCAAAGGAATTGCAGGCTGGGGTTGATGTATTGCAGCAGCCCCACGGTGGCCATTGTCAGGCGGCGGGCGGCGTAGCTGAAGAGGATTAGCGGCGTGCCGGTCAGCAAGCCGGAGAACATCAGGAGCAGCGATGTCGGAATGTCGGTGCCGTAATGGCCCGTGCCCGCGTGATGGGCCTGCCAGAGCAGGACTGCCGCGATGGGCGAGAGCAGCATGACCTCGGCGGTGACGGAGACGACGGGCCCGACGGTGAGCCATTTCTTGGCAACGCCGTAAAGGGCGAAGGTGGCGGCCACGATGATCGGAATCCAGGGGGCGACGCCCAGACCTGCCGCGAGCACGACAACAGCGATGGCCGCCAGCGCGACGGCAGCGGCCTGGGCCGGGCCCAGTCTTTCGCGGAAGAAGATCGCGCCCATCAGGACCGAGGCGAGCGGGAATGTGTAATAGCCCATCGACGCCTCGATGGCGTGGCCGGTCTGGATGGAGGAGATGAACACGAACCAGTTGCACGAGATCATCAGGGCCGCGAAGGCGACGATGGCCACGTCCTTCCAGTTCGACAGGGCCTGCCGGAGAACCGTGAGACGCCGCTGCGCGATCAGGACACCAGCGAAGAAGACGAAGGACCAGATCGTGCGATGCGCCAGGACCTCGAGCGGCGGTACGTGGTCGAGCAACTTGTAGTACAGCGCCGACAGCCCCCAGATGGTGCAGGCGGCCACGATTGCCGCGATCCCCTTGCCACCTTCTGTCATCGTCACCCCACCTGAACTGTCGCGCGCCGCCTTGCTGACGCAGGACGGCGCGGAAGACAAGCCGGTAGTGACGGGCCGGCGTCAGGCTGTGGGGTCGAGCTCGGACTTGAGCAGTTTCTCGACCTTGTCGAGCGGGTGGTTGGTCAGGTCCTTGGGCATGTCGGCCACGACGCGCGAGCTGACTTCCTTGTGCATCTTGTCGCGCAGCTCGCCCAGGACACGCGGCGGAGCGATCAGGACGATCCGCTCGAAGGTGTTCTTGTGGGCGTATTTGTAGAGCATCTCGGCCAGTTCGTCGGCAAACCTGTCCTTGGCCAGCTGGTGCCAGTCGGTTTCCTGCATGGAGGACATCTGTTGAACGCCGGTGTCCTGCATGCGGCCGGGCTTGTCGGTGCCCTGGTCGGAATCGGCCGGGTTTTCCTGTTCCTCGATGCGCACGACGTTGAGGTCGGGGTTGATCTCGTCGAGATCGTTGCGCAGGAAAAGGGCCTTTTCGCCATCGGCGATCAGCACCCAGGTGCCGTGGGTCAGTGTTGCCATGTCATTCGTCTCCTCTGTCCGATCCGTGGTCACGCTCGTCTGCGCCGGTGACGCGGGTGCGGCCGGCGGGGCGTTCGGTGTTGCGTTTTTCTTCGTCACGGGTGCCGATCTTGCGGGCAAGGGTTCCACCGGCGCGGCCTTCGTCGCCCGGCTCGCCCGTGGTTTCGTCGATATACTCTTCGCTGTCGCGGCTGCCGTCTTTGGATCTCTTGCGCTCGGCCATCTTGGCGCCTCCTTTTCCTTGGTCTTCAGGAATGAAACGCGTGGGGCAAGCGCCGGTTCCGGAAACGACGTCGGGGCAAGATGTCGTCAGGTCAGGGACAGGGTGACCTCGCGTCGGCGACCGAAGGCGGTGAGCCAGAAGGCGGCCCCGAACGCCGCGCCCAGAAGGACGCCCACGAGGAGCCAGGGGAGCAGATTGCCGACCGACCAGAACACGAGGACCGTGCCGGCCGCCCCCGTGGTCAGGGCATCGCGATAGCTGACAGTTGCGCCGCGCCGGGCCAGCACGAACCAGAGGGCGAGCACCAGAATGGTCGCGATCAGGGCCAGACCGCCGCCCATGACTGCCATGAAGACGAGATCGGTCCAGATATCCCCTGCAGGGCGGGGCCTGTGCCGGATGTCGATCAGATATCCCGCCCAGTTGAACAACACGCCGACGATATACGCGGCGACGCACCCCCTGAGGACCGAGAAGATTTGCATGCCCTGCCCTTTCGGCCGCGACGATCGGAGACATTCAGGCCTCTTTCCGCTCTGGCGATGAAGGAACGCCCTTGCTGGGGCCTTGATAGCGGGATTTCGGGCGATTTTCACCCCGCAATTGCGACAACGGTTGCGCCGCGCATATGCGGATGGCCGCAAGCCATCACCACCCCGGACGCAAAAAGGCCCCGCCGTGAGGCAGGGCCTTTCCGAAAAGTCTTGATCGTGCGGCTTACATGCGGCCCGCGACGTTTTCCCAGTTCACCAGGTTATCCAGGAAGTTCTGCAGGTAGGCCGGGCGCTTGTTGCGGAAGTCGATGTAGTAGGAATGCTCCCACACGTCGCAGCCCAGAAGCGCGGTCTGGTTGAAGCAGAGCGGGTTGACGCCGTTCTCGGTCTTGGTGACCTTCAGGCTGCCATCGGTGTCTTTCACCAGCCATGCCCAGCCCGAGCCGAACTGGCCTGCGCCCGCGGCGGAGAACTCTTCCTTGAACTTGTCGACCGAGCCGAACGACTCTTTCAGCGCGTTCTCGAGCTCGCCCGGCATGCCGGTGCCGCCCGGCGCCATCATTTCCCAGAACTGGTTGTGGTTCCAGTATTGCGAGGCGTTGTTGAAGATGCCCGACTGCGCGACGGCGTTCGGATCATAGGTGCCCTTGATGATCTCTTCGGCGGATTTGCCTTCCCACTCGGTACCGGAAATCGCCTTGTTGCCGTTGTCGACATAGGCCTTGTGGTGGATGTCGTGGTGATATTCCAGCGTCTCTTTCGACATGCCGCTGTCAGCCAGCGCGTCGTGCGCATACGGAAGATCGGGAAGTTCAAAAGCCATATCGGACCCCTTGTTCGTTATTGCGTTAAACCTGTGGCATTACATGTGTCCGGGGGGGTGGGAACGTCAAGGCGTAACTTGCGAAAACCGGCCCGGCCGCGGTGTGGCGGGAGAGTATCCGCCGAGATGCCCTGCCCTGGCGACCCTTAGAAATTGAGGTTTTTCCTGTCATTGCGGCGGTTGAAGCCCTGCGACAGGTGCCGGGTGGCGGCGGTTTCTTGACATGCGCTGAACGCTCGTTAGGCTTTTTTCATCACAGGAAATATTCAGGACATGCGGCCGGGGCAGCACCGGCAGGGAGACATTTCATGGCGCATCTTCTTTACGAGGTCAAAGACGGGATTGGCTGGATCAGGTTCAACCGGCCGGAGGTTCTGAACGCGTTCGATCCGCCCGAGGTGCGCCGGTTGGTCGAGGTTCTGCAGGAGGCCGCGGACGACCCGGAGGTGAAGGCAATCATCATCGGCAGCGTCGGCAAGGCGTTCAGTGCGGGCGACGACTTGAAGGTCGCGATGGAGGAATATCCGCAGATCAAGAGCGGCGAGATCCACCCCATTCTCGATATCGTCGAGGACATCACCGAGAACCTGCAGGAAATTCCGCGGATCATCCGCAAGGCGCGCAAGGTGGTGATTTCCTGCGTGCGTGGCCATGCGGTGGGGGCCGGGTTCGAGGTGGCGATCGACAGTGACCTCGTGGTCGCGGCGGAAAGTGCCATTTTCGGGTTTCCGGAGTCGAATGCGGGGATGACCATCACCGGGGGCGCCTCGCAGCTTCTGCCGCTGATCGTGGGGCTGAACCGGGCGCGGGAGCTGGTGCTGACGGGGGAATTCATCGACGCGGCAGAGGGGTACCGGATCGGGCTGGTCAACAAGCTGGTGAAGGATGGCGACGAGGAAGCGGCGGCCGAAGAGCTGGCGCGGCGGATCATGTCGCGGGCGCCGCTGGCGACCGTGGCGCATAAGCGGATGCTGCAACGCGGGCTCGATTCCGATTTCGAATCCGCGCTGGAGCTGGAAAAGCAGACGATCACCAACCTGATCTATACCGAGGATTACGGCGAGGCGATCAGCGCCTTTGCCGAGAAGCGCCCGCCCAAGTTCAAGGGCCGGTAGGGCGATGGCGGCGCCGGACGACCCGCTGCGCGAGCGTGACCTGGCCAGCGTGCTGGCGCGGCGGATCGCGGACCGGCCGGACAAGCCGTGGATCGTGACGCCCGAGAAAAGCTATACCTATGCCGAGATCGGCGCGCGGTCGGGGCGGTTGGCAAAGGGGATATCGGGGCTTGGCACCGCGCCGGGCGAAACGATGCTCAGCATGCTTCCCGACGGGATCGAGGTGGTCGATCTGTGGTGCGCGCTGGCGCGGATCGGGATCATCGAGGTGCCGCTCAACAATCACTATCTCGGCGAAATCCTGGCCTACATGATCAACGACGCGCTGGCGCGTGAGATGGTGATCCATACGCAGTTCCTCGACCGGCTGGTGCCGATTGCGGGGAAGCTGGAGCATTTGCAGCGGCTGGTGGTGACCGGCGAGGGCGAGGTGCCTGCGGAGGTGCGGGAGCGGTTCGATATCGTGTCTTTGCAGGATCTTTACGCCGACACCGAATGGAGCGGCGCGGGCCCGCGCTACAATGACGTTCAGGCGGTGATGTATACGTCCGGGACGACCGGCCCGTCGAAGGGCGCGATGATGACCCATGCGCATGTCTACGAGTATGCCTATGGCGTGACCGAGATGCTGGAGCTGCGCGAGAGCGATGTCTATTTCGCGCCGATCCCGCTATTTCACATCGCCGGGAAATTCGCGGTGGTCTATGCCAGTTGTATCGCCGGGTGCACCGCCATCGTGCAGGGCGGGTTTCACACCGACAGCTATTGGGACGATATCCGCCGCCACGGAGCGACAGTGAGCTTCCTGCTGGGGGCGATGGCGAGTTTTCTCTATCGCCAGCCGGAACGGGAAGAGGATGCCGACACGCCGCTGGAGCGGATGCTGATGGTGCCGCTCATTGCCGATGTGGAGGCGTTCAAGGATCGGTTTGGCTGTCTGGTGTCGACCACCTGGGGCGGGACCGAGATGAACTGCCCGACCCGCTCCGGCTTCGATCTGCATGACAACAAGACCTGTGGCCGGGTGCAGGAGGACCGTTTCGAGGTGATCCTTGTCGACGAGGATGACGAGGAGGTGCCCCACGGCACGCCGGGCGAGGCGCTGGTGCGGGCGAAGCGGCCCTGGATCACCTCGGCGGGGTACTGGAACCATCCGGACTGGACGGCGAAGGCGTGGCGGAACCAGTGGCTTCATACCGGCGACATGCTGGTGCGCGACGAGGCGGGGAACTTCGCCTTTGTCGACCGGGTGAAGGATGCGATCCGGCGGCGGGGGGAGAATATCTCGTCGATGGAAGTGGAGCAGCAGGTGACGGCGCATCCCTCGGTGCTGGAATGCGCGGTGATCCCGGTGGACTCAGACGATACCGAGCAGGAGGTCATGGCGGTCGTGGTGCTGAAGCCCGGCACGGCATGGGCGCCGGATGAACTGGCTGCGTTCCTCAAGGAGCGGCTGCCGTCCTTCATGGTGCCGCGTTACCTTGAACAAGCCGAGGCGCTGCCCAAGACTCAGACCGGGAAGATCCAGAAATTTCCCCTGCGTGAGCAAGGGATTACGGAAAACACTTGGGACCGGAACGCCAGCTCACGCCGCTAAGGGAAAGGGCGGCCGCCGATCGCGCCCGCCCCCGGCTTCTTTCTGGTCTCAAATACCCACTGCGCGACATTGCCGGCCGTGCGACGCCTCAGGCGAAGTAGCCCACCTCGCCACCCGGTTCGGCCGCGTCGCAGAGCAGGCCGAAGACGTATTCCGCGACCGACCGGAAGCAGACCACGCGGATGGTTTCGGCGTCGGTCATCCAGACGGCCGCGGCGACCTGGGCCATGCGGGTGCGCCGGATCGAGCCCGGCTCGAACGCACCGGGGGCCATGTCGACCGGACAGAGCTTGGCGATGATCTCGCGCGCCCCTGCCCCCTTGATCTCGAACATGGCGCGGGCGTCGGAGACGTTGACGGCGAGGAAGTGCTCGCCCTTGAGCGCCGTCTCGATCTTGGCGAGGGCGTCGGCGACGGTGTCGTAGGGCACCATCACCAGCAGTTCGTCGGGCGACATCCATGCCGCGCCGCTGTCGCCTTTCGCGGTGATTTCACGCTGGCCGGGCTTGGCGGCGCCGGTCGCGTCTTTCACCGCCTTGGTCATCTTGGCCGAGCCGAGATCGCCGCGCAGGGTGATCATGCCCTGAAGCCCTGCGTCGCGGACGGTGACAGTGCCATCAAAGGATGCGCCTTTCAGCGCGCTGACTGCATCAGACATTCTGCTTCTCCCCGTCCTTGTCGTAGAAGATGGGATCGACGATTTTCGCCTTCATCACGGTGCCGTCGAGTTTCGGGAACTCGATCACCTCGCCCATGCGGTCGGGCCCGTCGAGCACGAGGCCCATGGCGATGCCGCGGCCAAGTGTGGGCGAGTGGTAGGTCGAGGTCACGCGCCCTTGGGTCTTGCGCTGGCCGTTGGCGTTGGTGCCTTCGGCGGTGGCATAGGCCCCGTCGGGCAGGACTTCGCCATCGGTCGTTTCGAGCCCGACGAGTTTCCAGCGCTTGGGGTCGGCCATGTGCTTGCGTTCCTGGGCGCGTTTGCCGAGGTAGTCCTCTTTCTTCTTCGAGATCGCCCAGTCGAGGCCGAGATCCTGCGGGATCACGGTGCCGTCGGTCTCGTCGCCGATCATGATGAAGCCCTTCTCGGCGCGCATGACGTGCATCGCCTCGGTGCCGTAGGGCATCACGCCGAACTCGGCGCCGGCGTCCATCAGCTTGTCCCAGATGGCGCGGCCGTGGGAGGCCGGGATCGCAAGCTCGAACGAGAGTTCGCCCGCGAACGAGATGCGGTAGCAGCGCACCGGGACGCCCGCGACGGTTATGTCCTTCCAGCCCATGAAGGTCAGAGCCTCGGCGCTGACGTCGTCATCGGTGAGCTTTTCCAGCACCTTGCGGGAGTTAGGCCCGGCGATGCCGATCTGGGCGTATTGCTCGGTCACGTTGGCGACGTAGACTTTCCAGTCCCACCATTCGGTCTGGAGCCATTCTTCCATGTGGCCATGGATCGACTCGGCCCCGCCGGTGGTGGTGTGGCAGAGGAACGTGTCGTCATCGAGCCGGGCGACGACGCCGTCATCCATCAGGAAGCCGTTCTCGTTGCACATCAGGCCATAGCGGCAGCGGCCCGGTTTCAGCGTGCTCATCATGTTGGTGTAGAGCATGTCGAGGAACTTGCCCGCGTCCGGCCCCTTGACGATCAGCTTGCCCAGCGTCGAGGCGTCGAGCAGGCCGAGGCTTTCGCGGACCTGTTTGATCTCGCGGTTGACCGCGCCATGCCGGCTTTCGCCGGATTTGGGGTAGCTGTAGGCGCGGCGCCATTGGCCGACGGGTTCGAAGTCGGCGTCGTTCTCGGCGTGCCATTCGTACATCGGCGTCTT
This sequence comes from Roseovarius indicus, assembly GCF_008728195.1. Classification (NCBI taxonomy): domain Bacteria; kingdom Pseudomonadati; phylum Pseudomonadota; class Alphaproteobacteria; order Rhodobacterales; family Roseobacteraceae; genus Roseovarius; species Roseovarius indicus. The sequence continues at coordinate 2,363,537 of NZ_CP031598.1, read as the reverse complement.
GCGCAGGGGCTGGAACAGCGGGCCTTTCGCCTCGCCCGCGATGGCCGACATGGAGATCGGCGTATAGGGCGGGCGGAAGGTGGTGGTGCCGGTCTGCGGGATCGGTTGCCCGAGCGCGTCGGACAGGATCGCGAGGCCGTTGATGTTGCTGAGCTTGCCCTGGTCGGTGGCCATGCCGAGCGTGGTGTAGCGCTTGGCGTGTTCGACGGATTCAAAGCCCTCGCGGGCGGCGAGCTGGATGTCGCTGACCTTCACGTCGTTCTGGTAGTCGAGCCAGGATTTCATGCGCAGCTGGATCTTGGCGCCCTGCGGCATGAGCCAGACCTGCTTGATCGGGGCTTCGCCGATTGTGGCGGCCTTGGGCGCGTCGGTCTCTTTCGGTGTGTGGCCGACGGCCCTAGCCGCGGCCTTGCCCGCGGCGTCGGCATCGGTGAGGACGCCGGCGAGCGAAAGCTCGCCATTGGCCGAGCCGGCGGCGATGACGAAGGGTTCCCCAGCGTCACCTGTCGGGGCTTTATCCACATCCGGGCGGAAGAAGGCCTGGGCGTCATCCCAGAGCAGTTTGCCGCCGCAATGGGACCAGAGGTGGACGACCGGCGACCAGCCGCCAGACATGGCGACGGCGTCGCACTTGATCTCTTCCAGCACGGCGCCTTCACCGGCTTGAGCGCAGATGGCCACGCCTTCGACGCGCTTGCCGCCCTTGACCTTGGCGATGGCCTTGCCGTTCTCGACACGGATGCCGAGCTTGCGGGCCTTTTCGGCCAGCGCGCTGCCGCCTTCGGCGCGGGCGTCGAGGATGACGGGCACCTCGAGACCGAGGTTTTTAAGGGTGATCGCGGTGCGGTAGGCATCGTCGTTGTAGGTGACGACGACCGTGCGGTCGCCGATCGAGATGCCGTAATCGACCGCGTAGTCGCGCACGGCCGAGGCCAGCATGACACCGGGGATGTCGTTGCCGGCGAAGCTGAGCGGGCGTTCGAGGGCGCCGGTCGCGGTGATGACCTGACCTGCGCGGATCCGCCAGAGGCGGTGGCGGGGGCCCTTGGCGTCGGGCTGGTGGTCGGTGACGCGTTCGTAGCCCAGCACGTAGCCGTGGTCGTAGACCCCTGCCCCCATCATGCGGGTGCGCAGGGTCACGTTTTCCATACCCTCGAGCGCGGCGAGGGTTTCATCCACGAACTTATCCACAGGCTGGCCATCGACCTCGCCGCCATCCACGGGAGAGCGGCCGCCCCAATGGGCGGTCTGTTCCATGAGCAGGACGCGGGCACCGGTTTCGGCCGCCGCTTTCGCCGCCTGAAGGCCCGCCACGCCGCCGCCGATCACGGCGACGTCGACGAAGGCGTAGAAATGCTCGTAGGTGTCGTCGTCACCGCGTTGGGGCGCCTTGCCGAGACCTGCCGACTGGCGGATGAAGGGCTCGTAGACATGTTTCCAGAGCGGGCGCGGATGCATGAACATCTTGTAGTAGAAGCCCGCCGGCAGGAAGCGCGAGAAGAGCTTGGAGTTGATCTCGCCCACGTCGAATTCGAGGCTCGGCCAGTGGTTCTGGCTTTCGACGGTGAGGCCGTCGAAGAGCTCGGTCGTGGTGGCGCGCTGGTTGGGCTCGAAGCTGGCGCCCTTGCCCATGTTGAAGAGCGCGTTGGGCTCTTCAACGCCGGAGGCGACGATGCCGCGAGGGCGGTGGTACTTGAACGACCGCCCAACCAGCATCTGGTCATTGGCCAGCAGCGCCGAGGCGAGCGTGTCGCCCGCGACCCCGCGCAGGTGCTTGCCGTTGAAGGTGAATTTCAGCGTTTGGCTCTTGTCCAGAAGCCGCCCGCCCGTGGCAAGGCGCGTGCTCATGCGAACTCTCTCCAGCTCCAGCCCGGCCGTTTGGCCGAGATCTTGTCCTTGATGTCTTTCGGCGGCTCGGTGGTCTGGGCGGGATAGGTGCCGTAGACCTCGAGGGTGATGGTGTCGCGGGCGGCGTGGAACCACTTGCCGCAGCCATGGGCATGACGCCAGCGTTCGAAGTGAACGCCCTTGGGGTTCACTTTCGAGAAGAGGTAGCCGTGGAACTCGTCATCCGACGAGCCCGGACCGAAGCGCTTCAGGTGCGCTTCGCCGCCGCCGGCGAACTCGGTCTCCTCGCCTTTGACGCCGCAATAGGGGCATTCAAGGATCAGCATGCGCGTCTCCACCATTCTGAGTTTGGGTTGTGGGGGAAGGGCCGTGCGTTGAGCACGAAAAGGGCGGGCGCCATACGGCACCCGCCCGGGAAATCGGTCGTCAGGTCGTCAGTCGGTTGTTGCGCCGGTGCCGGTTGCGCCATCGGCGGCAGCGGGTGCGCTTGTTTCTTCGCCCGTCGAGACGGGCGCATAGCTGAACGAGCTGACCAGCACGAGCGCGCCGAGCGCCGCGAGGACGACGACGAGAACGGTGAGGCGGCCGCCTCCCGTGGCGACGTCATTGCCGCTGCGGGTGAAGTCGGGCATGTTGCTCGATCTTTGCCATTCGTAGGACATCTGCATTCCTCCTGTTTCGGTAGCCGGGACCATGCCCCGACCTCGAAAGCGGCGGAAGAATGAGCGGAAATCCCCACGGGATTCGTGCGAAGGCCCGCGTATCCGGCGGGGTCCGGTAGGCCGGTTTCCGCTGTCAGGAAACGGGTATCGCGCAGGGTGAAGCCGCGCCCGGAAGGACGCGGCTTCGATGCTGCGATGCGCGCCGGGGCGCGATCAGTTTGCGGCGTCGTCCGCAGCTTCTTCGGCAGCGCCAGCGGTGTCTTCAGCGGCGTTTTCGACGGCGCCGGCTGCGTCTTCGACAGCGCCGGCCGCGTCGTTGACGGCGCCTTCGCTGCCTTCGACATTGACGTTGACGTCGCTGCCGCCGGTTGCGGTGCCGAAGTCAAAGCCGCCGGTGACGACCCAGAAGAGTACGCCCACCGCGACGACGAGGCCGCCGACGAGCAGCGCCATGCCGGTGCCGCCGCCGCCGCGTTTCTCGGTGCGTTCGATATAGGTGTGGTCGTGGTTCGGGTTCTGATCGGTCTGATGTGACATGTGTGGACTCCTTTCGGACGGGATATGCCCATTCCAACGAGTCCATGTTGCGGATGGTTCCGATCGAGCCTTGCGCCTTGCGGAAACGCGCCGGTTTCCGCCGGGCGGGGAGGAAGCCCCCCTGCCCTTGCGCGCACGATAAAGGCGGGCGCATCGGGGCGCCCGCCGGAAAGACCTGACAGGTCGCGTGGGTTACTGGCCGTCGGATTCCATGACGGATTGCGGAACGGTTGCGGCTGCACCGTCTTCCCCGTCGGCCGGGGCCGAGACGGCCGGTTCTGCACCGGTTGCGTTCTGGTCTTCCGGGCCGAAGCCGGTGAGGACGGTGAGGAACAGCGCGCCGCCCGCGATGAGGACGACGAGAGCCCAGAGTTGCCAGCCGCTGCCGCGGTCGTCTTCGAGCTGGTACCGTGGCATGCGCTGGTAGCGCTGGATGTTCGGGTCGTAGTCGAGTTCAGTAGGCATGGGACGATCTCCTCTCCTTGGTGAGATAGAGATAGGAGAGCCCCGTATGCCTGGGGAGTATCGGCAGGAATCCCCGCCTCTGACGGGCCAATTGGTGCCATTTCGGGGGTCTGGCATGGGCCGGTTCCCGCCAGATTTAGTTCTGGATAGCGAAGAGGACCTCTTCGGCGCACAGTAGATGAACTTGTTTCCGCTCTCTGTGCAAATTTGCCTGACCCCCGATCAATTGGAGGGAATTCACCGAAGGCTATGCCAAATAGTCGAACCAATGGCAGAGACTTACATTCCATAATCATCTAGCTTTCTCCAGCCGGAACTCGGGAAAATCTTCCCCAAAGTACTTCTCCGCAGCTTCTTTGAAGCGTCCTAGAGTTTCCCACGCTTCCGGTGTGTCCGTATCCAAGTACTCAATAATTTGCCCAAGAAGGTTCTGCAGGCGGTTCTCCCAAACGTTTGCGATCACGCCTTCCTGACCGGAGATTTCGGCGCTGATAGTGTGCCCATCTATTACTTCTGCCGTTATGTGGTGCTTCTCAAGGAGAGTGACCAATTGAGAACGAAGCTCATTGTACTTTTGCGCAGACGCAGAGATATTCCAAATTCTCTTTTGACTAAGGTGAACGTCATTCAAAAGTTCAGATTCTCTTGCTGAGATCAAAAATGAGGTTTCCGACGGCTCTATGACCCCCTCTTGAAAGTTCGACCCAATTAGTTCTTTCACCTTTGCCCACGGTTCCATGTCCGCACCGCCGTCGGCTGCTGCGGTATCAAACATTTCGGTAATCTGCCGTTGAAGGTTTGCCGCCGTCTCGTATGCGTTGTGCAGCTTATGAAATGCTTCATACGCTCTTTGTGCAGCCTTCTTAAGTTCCAGTTTTTCGGCGCGCTGAAGTTCCAATGCATGTGACCTCATGAGCGCCCAGTAGGTTCCGAGAAGTGAAAGGAACCCACCTAAGAGCGCCGCAAACAGCGGCACCCAAACTTCCGCTAAACCAATGCTGGAAAGCGTACCTTGCATCAGTGCGCGACCCCTGCGGCAACGGATTCGTCGATGAAGCGGCCTTCCTTGAACCGGTCGAGCGAGAACTCGTCGGTCAGCGGCGAATAGCCCGTCGCCATCAGCTCGGCAAAGCCCCAGCCCGAGCCCGGGGTTGCCTTGAAGCCGCCGGTGCCCCACCCGCAGTTGATGAAGCAGTTTTCCAGGGGCGTTTTCGACAGGATGGGCGAGCGGTCGCCGGTCATGTCGACGATGCCGCCCCATTGCCGCAGCATCTTGAGCCGCTGGATCATCGGAAAAGTTTCGCAGAGCGCGCGGACGGTTTCCTCGATATGGTGGAAGCTGCCGCGCTGGGTGTAGTTGTTGTAATTGTCGGCGCCACCGCCGATGACCATCTCGCCCTTGTCCGACTGGCTCATGTAGCCGTGCACGGTGTTGGCCATGACGACCACGTCCATGCAGGGTTTGATGGGCTCGGAGACGAGCGCCTGAAGCGCCACCGACTCGATCGGCAGACGGAAGCCCGCCATGTCGGCCAGGTGGCCCGAATGGCCGGCGACCACGATGCCGAGCTTGTCGCAGTCGATGTCGCCGCGGTTGGTGCTGACGCCTTTGACCTTGCCGCCTTCCGAGCGGATGCCGGTGACTTCGCATTTCTGGATGACATCCATGCCCATGGCCGAACAGGCCCGGGCAAAGCCCCAGGCCACGGCGTCGTGCCGGGCGGTGCCGCCGCGCGCCTGCCACAGTCCGCCGAGAACGGGGTAGCGGGGCCCTTCGAGGTTGATGATCGGCACGAGCTGCTGCACCCGGTGGGGGGTGATGAATTCGGTCTGCACGCCCTGCAGCGCGTTGGCCTGGGCCGTGCGCTTGTAGCCCCGCACCTCGTGCTCGGTCTGGGCGAGCATGATGACGCCGCGGGGGCTGAACATGACGTTGTAGTTCAGGTCCTGGCTGAGGGTCTCGTAGAGGCTGCGGGACTTCTCGTACATGGCGGCCGAGGAATCCTGCAGGTAGTTCGAGCGGATGATGGTGGTGTTGCGGCCGGTGTTGCCGCCGCCGAGCCAGCCTTTTTCGAGGATGGCGACATTCTTGATGCCGTGGTTCTTGCCGAGGTAATAGGCGGTGGCGAGGCCATGCCCGCCGGCACCGATGATGATGGCGTCGTACCGCTTGCGCGGCTCGGGCGATTGCCAGGCCCGCTCCCACCCCATGTGATAGCTCAGGGCTTCTTTGGCGATGGCGAAGGCGGAATAACGTTTCATGCGCGCTCTCAGATCAGATGGATTCGCAGCCGGTCTGCATGCAGGTGGTAATGCGATATCTCGGGCTTCGGCAGGATATCCGGCGCGGCATAAGATATGCGATTCGCGACATGGGCCGGTCACGGATGCGGGAGGTGACCGCGTCAGGGGCGCGGCGCCGCCCCCTGCGACCATCTGCGTCCGCTTGCCTCTTTTTCTCGGGCCCCGGCCCCGCTACATGGGGACAAGTTAGGGAGGCCCCATGTTCTTCTGGATCATCATCACTGCCCTTGCCCTGTTTTGCGCCGCGATCCTGGGGGTTGCGGTTCTGCGGGGGCGTGCCGGGGCCGAGCCGCCGGCGGCTTATGACCTGCGGGTCTATCGCGACCAGCTGAAGGAGGTCGACCGCGACCTGGCACGGGGTGTGATCAACGAGGAAGACGCAGAGCGGCTGCGGGCCGAGGTGTCGCGGCGCATCCTGGCGGCCGATGCCAAGCTGCGCGAGGGGGGGCAGGCTGGCGGGCAGCCGACATGGGCCGGCTGGGCGATGACCGGGCTGGCCGTTGCCGGGATCGGTGGCGGTGCGGTACTGCTTTATTCGGAGATGGGTGCGCCGGGCTATACGGATGTGCCGCTCAAGGGCCGGATCGCCGCGTCGGATGCCGCCCGCGCCAACCGGCAGACGCAGGCGGAGGTCGAGGCGCAGATGCCCGAGGCGGAACTGCCGCCGGATGTGTCGGAAGATTTCCTCGTCCTGATGGAGAAGCTGCGAGAGACGGTCGAGAAGCGGCCGGAAGACCAGCGGGGCCTGGCACTGCTGGTGCGCAACGAGGCGGCACTTGGCAACCTGGCGGCGGCCTACCAGGCACAGCAGCAGTTGATCGACGTGAAGGGCGACCAGGCGACCGCGCCGGATTACGCGTTGCTGGCCGACCTGATGGTTTCGGCCGCCGGGGGGTACATCTCGCAGGAGGCGGAGGCGGCCATCCGCGCGGCGCTCGAGCGCGAGCCGCGGGAGCCTCGGGCGCGGTATTATCTCGGGCTCTATTACATGCAGGTCGATCGGCCCGACGCGGCCTTTCGCACGTGGCGGACGCTGCTCGAGGAAAGCCAGCCCGGCGCGCCGTGGGTGCCTCTCATCCGCAGCCGGATCGAGGAAGTGGCCTGGCGCGCGGGCGTCGAGTACCAGTTGCCGGAGATGGAGGACGCCCCCGGCCCCAGCGCCGAAGATGTCGAGGCCGCGGGCGAGTTGAGCGACGAGGATCGCGCCGACATGATCCGCGGGATGGTGTCGCGCCTGTCGGAGCGGCTGGCCAATGAAGGCGGCACGGCACAGGAATGGGCGCGGCTGATCGGCGCCTATGGCGTGCTGGGCCAGACGGATCAGGCCCGCGCGATCTGGGAAGAGGCGCAGCAGGTCTTCGAGGGGCGCGAGGCCGAGATGGAGATGCTGCGCGCGGCCGCGCAAGAGGCGGGGGTGCTGGAATGATCTTCGAGACGTTCGAGGAGTTCGCCGCCGCCCTGCCGCCGATGCGGCCGCTTTTGGGATTGGACTTGGGTGAGAAGACGATCGGGGTGGCGGCCTCGGATGGGATCCTGTCCTCGGCCAACGCGGTCGAGACGATCAAGCGGAAGAAATTCGGGCTGGATGCGGCGCGCCTTCTGGAGATCGCCGGCACGCGCGAGGCCTGCGGGGTCATCCTCGGGCTGCCGCGCAACATGGACGGCTCGGAGGGGCCGCGCTGTCAATCGACCCGCGCTTTCGCCCGCAACCTCGAGCGACTCACCGATCTGCCCATCGGCTTCTGGGACGAGCGCCTGTCGACCGTTGCGGCAGAAAGGGCACTGATCGAGGCCGATTTGACACGAAAGCGTCGGAAAGAGGTTATCGACGCGGTCGCCGCCTCATATATCCTGCAGGGAGCACTGGACCGGCTGAGGCACATGAGGGCAGGCAATTGAACGACAACGCTCCCATCTGGACGCGCAAGGAAATCGAGAGCCCCTGTGTGCGCGTGTGCGTCGTGCATCCCGAGGCGCGGATCTGCACGGGGTGTTTCCGCACGGTCGACGAGATCGCGCGTTGGTCGAAGATGACCCCCGAAGAGCGGCGCGACATCATGGCCGCCCTGCCCGACCGGGCCCCGATGCTGCGCAAGCGGCGTGGCGGGCGCGCGGCCCGGCTGGCACGCGGCTGAGACAATCCTGAACCGATGCAGGGGGCGCTGCCCCCGACGTTGAAATCCTTGCGGCTTTCAACGCCTCCCCCGGAGTATTTCGGGAACGGTGAAACATGGGGTGCGTGCTTCTTCTTGGGTAAAATATCCCGGGGGAGTCGCCGCGTGCGGCGACGGGGGCAGCGCCCCCTCTCCCCTCAAGGCAGCTCGAGCCAGTCGCGGTTGCCCTCGGGCAGGTCGGGGCGGAAATAGGCGATCATGCGGCCGTCGGGCGGGGCAGTGGCGCCTTCCTGCCACGGCGCAACCCCGTGCAGGGCGAGGCGGTGGACGATATAGGCCTCGCCCGGTCTGGCCGGCAGGGTGATGCGGCGGCAGGTCTCGAAGGCCTCGCGGCGGGTGGCCTTGTAGGTTTCGGTGAGGTCGGTTTCAGCCCATTTGGCCTCGGGGATGTCTTTCAGCGCCTCGGCGAAGGCTGTGCGCATCAGGTGATGGCTGCCTTCCCACACGGTCAGGGGCGCGGCACCTGCGCTGCATTCGGTCAGGGGCAGCCCGAGAATATAGGCATGGCGTTCCTTGAGCATGCGGCGGCGCTCGGGACCGGTGGCGTGGAAGCCGTCGACATGGGCCGCGTCGCGGTTGAGGCGGTAGCGGAAGTTGGCCTCGGTTTCGCCTTCGCGCGGGCGGGGATAACCGGGATAGACCACCGAGACCTGCGCGGGGTGCAGCGGCAGGATGCCGTAGAGGGCTTTCGCGGCGGCATACGCCTTTCCGGCAAGCGGGCCGGCGCCCGTATCGCCCGAGGTATCGTTGGGCAGCGCGTCGACGCCCACGAACCATGTGCCTTCGCAGGTGAGCCAGCGGGCCTGCAGGGCCGGGTCCTGCACCCGGTCGCGTGCCACCTGGCAGGCGGCGGCGGCCCAGTCGCGTACCGCCGGCTCGGCGGGGAACTTGATCCAGCCCTTGTCGAGGAGCTGGTCTACCATCCGAGCGCCTTGCGCAGCATGTTGAGCGCCACGAGGGTGAGGAACACGGCAAAGACCCGCTTGAGCGGCTTGGGGTCCATGGCGTGGGCCAGCTTCACGCCCCAGGGGGCCGTGATGAGGGTCATCGCGATGACCACCACGAAGGCCACGAGGTTGACCGCGCCGAAGGTGAGCGGCGGGCGGTTTTCCGGGGCGATGGTGAGGAACAGGAAGCCGATGACCGAGGGGACTGCGATTGTCACGCCGAAGCCCGCCGCCGTGGCCACGGCGCGGTGAATGGGTACGCCGTAAAGGCTCATCAGCGGAACGCCGAAGCTGCCGCCGCCGATGCCCATCAGCACCGACAGGAAGCCCAGGATCGGCGAGAGCAGCCCGCGGGTGACACCGCGGGGCATGGTCGGCCCGAGGCGCCATTCCGAGCGGCCGAGCCCGAGATAGAGGCCGATGACGATGCCGAGCACGCCGAAGACCCCCTGCAGAACCGTGGAGCGCAGGGAGGCCGCCACCATCACCCCGACGATGGCGCCCACGACGATGCCGGGCATCCATGTCTTGAGGATATGCCAGTCGACCGCGCCTTTCTTGTTGTGGCTCATCACCGAGCGCACCGAGGTCACGATGATCGTGGCCAGCGACGTGGCGAGGCAGATCTGCATGAGCTGCGGGCCGTCATAGCCAAGCGTCTGGAACGCATAGAAGAAAGCCGGCACGAGCACGATGCCGCCGCCGACCCCCAGAAGCCCGGCGAGCACGCCCGCGACGCCACCGATCACCAGCAGAAGCACCAGCATCTGAAGAAGCAGCATGGTATCGGGCATGGGGCATTTCCTTGTTTGCGGCGCCGGGTCGCGGGCGCCATGTTGAGCGGAATTCGGCGCTCACGGCAAGCCGAAAACCCGGCATTGCCTTTTGCGACACCGGCTCCTAGGGTTTCGGCGCGCGACAGGCGGCCGGATTACGGGCCGCAATCTGAAAGGACATCCCATGTTACGTACCGGGTTGGTGCTCGGCCTGCTGGCGCTGGTCGGGCCGGCGGCGATTGATATGTATCTGCCCGCGATGCCGCGGATCGCCGAGGAGTTCGGCACATCCGAGACGGCCGTGCAGATGACGCTGACGGGCTATTTCATCGCCTTCGGCGTGGCGCAGTTGGTCTATGGACCGCTGGCCGATCAGGCCGGGCGGCGGCTGCCGATCTTCCTGGGGCTGGGGATCTTCATCGTGGGCGCATTTGGCTCGGCGATGGCCGGATCGGCCGAGGCCCTGGTGGCGTGGCGGGCCGTGCAGGGCCTTGGCGGCGCTGCGCTGATGGTGGTGCCGCGGGCGATCATCCGCGACCAGTATACCGGGGTCGAGGCGACGAAGCTGATGGCGATGATCATGCTGGTGATCGCGATATCGCCGATGCTGGCGCCGCTGGCGGGCAGCGGGATCATGGCGCTTTCCGGCTGGCGCGCGGTGTTCTTCGTGTTGGCGGGTCTGGGCGTGCTGTCGGCGGTGCTGACATTGCTGGCACAGCCCGAGACCCTGCCGAAGGAGGTCCGCGTGAGGATCTCGGTGCGCTCGATGTTGCGGGGCGGGCGGGTGCTGCTGTTCGATCCGGGCTTCATGGGGGTGACGCTGATCGGCGGGTTCGGGATGGCGAGTTTCTTCGTCTTCCTGGCCTCGGCGCCGTTCGTCTATGTCGAGCAGTTCGGCCTGTCGCCGACCGGGTTTTCGGTGGCGTTTGCCCTGAACGCGATCGGGTTCTTCACCGCGTCTCAGCTCGCCTCGTGGCTGGGGGCGAAGATGGGGATGCGGCGGCTCATTCGGCGGGGCGTGACCGGGTTCACCTTGTTCACGCTGGCGCTGGTGGGCGTGGCACTGACCGTGGGGACGACGCTGCCGCTGGTGGTGGCGGGGCTCTTCTGTGCCAATGCCTGTCTGGGTGTGGTGATCCCAACGTCGATGGTGCTGGCGCTGGATGACCACGGGGACATTGCCGGGCTGGCCTCGTCGATGGGCGGCACGCTGCAGATGCTGGCGGGCGGGCTGATGATCGTTGCGGCGGGGCCGTTCTTTGACGGCACGGCGCTTCCGATGCTGGCGGCGATTGCGCTCTGCGGGGTGATCGCGACGGTGCTGACCGTCTTGATGCTGCCGCGGGAGCAATACGCCTGAGCGCCCCCTACCCCGCCACGGGCTCGCCGGTGACCTGGGCGAGCGCCTCTTCCACGAGGTCGTAATCGGCGCCGGGGCGCGTGGCCCCTTCCGACAGGACGCGGCGCCAGGCGCGGGCGCCGGGGCGGCCGGTGAAGAGGCCCAGCATGTGGCGGGTGATCTGGTGAAGCTTGCCGCCCCGGGCGAGGTGGGTCTCGATATAGGGTTGCATGGCGCGAACGGCGTCTTCGGCCGTGCGGTCGGGGGCGTCTTCGCCAAAGATGATCCGGTCGGCGGGGCCGAGGATATCGGCCGGATTGTGATAGGCGGCGCGGCCGAGCATGACGCCATCCATCCCCGCATCGAGAAAAGCCTTCGCCTCGGCGAGCGTTGAGATACCGCCGTTGACGGAGAGGTGCAGCGCCGGGAAGAGGCCCTTCATGCGCTGGACGAGATCGTAATCGAGCGGCGGGACGTCGCGGTTTTCCTTCGGCGACAGGCCTTGCAGCCAGGCCTTGCGGGCGTGGATGGTGAAGCGTTCGACACCGGCGGCCGCGACGCGGGCGAGGAATTCGGGGAGCACCTGTTCCGGGTCCTGATCATCGACACCGATGCGGCATTTGACGGTGACCTCGACATCGGTGGCGGCAATCATGGCAGCGCAGCATTCGGCGACCAGCGCCGGCTCTTTCATCAGCACGGCGCCGAAGGTGCCGGATTGCACGCGGTCCGAGGGGCAGCCGACATTGAGGTTGATCTCGTCATAGCCGGCCTCGGCGCCCATGCGCGCGGCCTCGGCCAGTTCGGCCGGGTCGGAGCCGCCGAGTTGCAGGGCGACGGGATGTTCCTCGGGCGAGAAGTCGAGCAGATGCACCGCGCCGCCCCGCACCAGCGCGGGGGCGGTGACCATCTCGGTGTAAAGCAGCGCGCGCGACGACAGCAGCCGGTGCAGGTAGCGGCAATGCCGGTCGGTCCAGTCCATCATGGGGGCGACGGAGAGGCGCGAGGCGCGGCGCAGGTCTTGTGTCAGTTTCTCGTTCAAATCCAACCACTCGGATTGAGGCTGATGACTTCGTGGGGTTTTGACGCATTTTGCCGGTCTTTTCGAGAGGAGTCGCCACGGCGGGGCAAAAATGATCCGTTCCGCGTTCACGCCTATCGGCGACACGTGAGGGCGGCGATTCTCAAAATATCGGCGCGATCTTCGGGAACCGGAGGCGATAGAAGGACGGACACCATGTGGAGGCCCGGCAGACCCATCCCGGAAACGCCGCTTTCCCGCGCCTCGTGCCCAAGAAAAGGACGTTCGGGAACATGCAGCGGCGCATTGCATTCTCATGGAGCAGCTGGCCGGAACCAATTGTTTGAATACCCGGTTCGGGACTGCAATAAACGGGGGGAACACAGGACGGGACAGCCGGTATGCCCAACGTGCATCAGACTTCCAGAATGGCCTTCGGTTTGAACCGGATCGAGCCTGCTGCCGCCTTCCTGTGGAACGGTAGGCGGAACCTGGGTCAGACCGGGCCACGCCGGTCGGGCAACTTGCCCGTGTAAAAGGGGCTCCCCCCTTTCCCCGAACAACGGCCTGCTGGCCGTATCAACGAACCGGACATGCGAAGACTGGATGCCACTCATACCGGCATGACGGAAACCTGTGACGTGACGGGTCAGTCGGCCTGAAGGCGCGTTCCGGCCCTTTCAAACTTCCACACCACAAACAGACGGAGACGACCATGACGCACGCCGAGGTCCAGCTCAGGGACAACGGACTGATTGCACCGCTCACCCGCGGTGAAACCTATTTCAACTATCACTGGCTGCGCGATGCCTGCCCGACGACGATCGACCCGCAGACCCGGGAACGGGTCTTTGATGTCACGTCGCTCAAGGCATCCCCGAGCGCGCGGAGTGCGCGGATCGCCGACGACGCGCTGGAGATCGAGTGGGCGAACGAAGATCACGTGACGCGCATTCCGATGGAAAAGCTCGAGGCATTCGTCGCCAATGGCCGCAAGCCCGACCCGGCCGACCTGCCCCGGCAGCTTTGGTATGCCGGGCACAACGCGCAGTTTCGGCGCGTGTCCCAGGCCGAGGTCGAGGGCACGGACGAGGGCCGTGCGCGGCTGTCTCGGGCGCTGATCGAGGAAGGCGTCGCGCTGGTCACCGGGATGGAGAACAGCGATGAGAGCCTGACGCGGCTGGTCAACTGCCTTGGGCCGGTGACGCCTACCGGCGAAGGGCATTACTTCGAGGTGCGGCTCGAGATCGAGCCCACGAACCTTGCATTTACCGCCGGTCCGCTGGAGATGCATACCGACCTGCCCGGCGAGGAGATGGCGCCGGGCGTTCAGTTCCTGCATTGCCGGGCGAACACCGTGGAGGGCGGCTTCAGCCTGTTTCTGGACGGGGCCGCGGTGGCCGGGGCGCTGCGGGAGGAAGATCCCGAGGCGTTCGAGCTTCTGGCGACGCACGAGATTCCGTTTTTCTACCGCCATGACGGCTGGGATTACCGGGCCTGGCAGAAGGTGATCGAGCTCGACGCGCGGGGCAATGTCTCGGGCGTGACGATTTCCCAGCATCTTCAGGAGGACATGGACCTGCCGCAGGAGGTGCTCGACAGCTATTACCCGGCGTTCTGCAAGTTCATCCGGATGATGCAGGACCCGCGTTTCGTGTGCCGGTTCCGGCTCAATGCCGGGGAATGCATCGTGTTCGACAACCACAGGATCGTGCACGGGCGGGAAGCGTTCTCGGCCGATAGCGGCGAGCGGCACCTGCGCGGGTGCTATACCGACCGTGGCGCGACGTGGAGCACGTATCGCACGCTGGCCACGAAAGGGCATGACGGGCTGCCGGTGGCGACCGCCGCGGAGTAGACCGCGCCCGATGATTGGTGTCGCGCCGTGAGAGCGGCGCGGCGCCTTGCGCCTTTATTCAACGGAAACAGTCTGTTCCGCCGCGCACTTGATGCGGGTCAAGGACAGTAACGCGCGTTGCCAGCATTCTTGCCGAAACTTACCCCTATATGACGAGAGGGTCCGGCAAGATGACGAGCATTCCAGGCGCCGCGCAACCGGCCCGCCTTCGGGCTTGGCCTTACTGGATGACGCTGACCTTCGTGCCGCTGGTCGCGCTGGCGGTGACGCAGGGCGGCTGGGCCATCCTGCTGGTGCCGTTCTATGGCTGGGTGCTGATGCCGCTTCTGGACATGGTTCTGGGCCGGAACCTGCGAAACCCGGATCCCGACACGCCCGACGACGCGCTGTTCTGGTTCCGGTTGCTGACATGGATCTGGTTCCCGGTGCAGTTCGTGCTGGTTTACGGGAGCCTTTGGTACCTGACACATGTGGCCGTGCATTCGACGCTGGAGACGCTGGGGATCATGTTCGGCATCGGGGTGACCACTGGCGTTGTTGGCATCGTCTATGCGCATGAGCTGTTTCACAAGGCGAACCGGGTAGAGCGGACGCTGGGCGATCTGCTGATGGCGCTGGTGATGTACGGGCATTTCCGAACGGAGCACCTGCTGGTGCACCATCCGTATGTCGGCACACCGCGCGATACCGTGACGGCGCGGTATAACGAGGGGTTTCACCGGTATTTCTTTCGGGTGCTGCGCGACGGGTTCGCTTCGGCCTGGCGGGCTGAACGGGCCATGTTGGCGCGCAAGGGGCTTGGGCCGTGGCACAGGTCAAATCCGATCTGGAAGTATCTGGCGTTGCAGGCGTTTTTCCTCGCGCTGGCCTATACGATCGGCGGAATGGTGGGTGTCGGACTGTTCCTGTTCCAAGCCATCGTGGCGATCTGGCAGCTGGAGCTGACCAACTATGTCGAGCATTACGGGCTGACGCGAAAACACCTGGGCGACGGAAAGTATGAGCCGGTGCGGCCGCATCATTCGTGGGATTCAGCGCATACGGTGTCAGGGCTGCTGCTGATCAACCTGCAGCGCCATGCCGACCACCACGTGCATCCGATGCGGCGCTATCCGCTGTTGCAGGTCTATGACGAGAGCCAGGTGCCGATGCTGCCGACGGGCTATCCACCGATGACGGCGCTCGCGATGGTGCCGCCGCTGTGGCGGCGGGTGTTCAACCCCAAGGTTCGGGCTTGGCGGAAGCGGTTCTACCCCGAGATCACCGACTGGGGGCCCTACAAGAGGATGACGCCCCCTGCCCCGCGCGGCGCGGGTTGAGTTCAGCCGGCAGCGGCGACCTCGGCGGTTTCCTTCAGAAGTTCGGGATACCACTTTTCCAGCGTCGGCAGGAACGCCTCGCGAATGCGGCCGACCTGGGCCGGGGTCAGATCCTCGCGCCAGACGCCGGCCTGCCCCTTGGCGAAGAAGGCCTGCATGCCGGCGGGGCGTTCGAAGAAGCCGTTGGCTTCCTCCTGTTTCTTCATCGCCTCGAAGGTGGTTGCCTTGATCGCCTTGGCGAGCTTGGCGCTGTCGGGTTTCACGCTGAGGAAATCGAGCAGGCCGCGCATGACCTTGGCGGGCTTGTCGAGCATATCCTCGTAGCGGACCACGTGGCGCGGCAGGCCCGGCGCGCTTGTCCATGTCTCGATATGGGTGTCCCAGCGGCCCATCGCGTCGCGGATACCGGTATCGGTGCCCATCATGGTCTCCGGGTTCATCATCCGCTCGATCGCGGTGTCGATATCGGCGCTCTGGTGGCGGGCGAAGGACGGGGCAAGATCGAACGGGTTGCGCATGATGTAGATGGCGCCCGCGGTGACCTCGGGCGGGATGAGGTGCTGGCCCATGTACTGGACGGCCTGGCAGTGCGTCTTGACGAAATGCGTGCCCGGCTTGGAGCCGGCGATGAGGCGCACGGCCTTTTGCCGGACCTGTAGCCACTCGTTCACGCTTTGGGTCGAAAACGGGCCGCCATTCGCGGCGTCGAAGAAATCCTGCCGGACATCGGCCGTGGTGAAGCGGCGCAGGTTGTTGATGTCGGGCGCCTGCCCCGGCGGCATGAAGTAATGCGCCAGAAGGCTGCGCATCCAGGTGTTGCCGGATTTCGGGTAGGAGGCCAGCCAGATGATCCGCCGCAGGTTACTCATCGAGATATCCGTATTTTTTCATGTACTTGTGGTGATCCGACTTCACCTGTTCGACGATCTCGGGGGACAGCTCCGACTGCCATTGGCCGCTCTTGCCCTTGGAAAAGAAACGCTCGTTCTTGGGTGAGCTTTCGACAAAACCGCCATCCTGTTCCTGCTTGGACAACTCGTCGAAGCTGGAAAAGCGGATCGCCTTGTCGAGGCGGGCTGGGTCGTTCGGGATACCGATATGCGAGAGCACCTTGCCGAAACTTTCCTCGGGCTTCGCGAGCATGTCTTCGTAGCGCAGCACGCAAACCGGGTATGGCATGTTTTCCGTCCAACTGGCGACGTGCTCGGACCAGCTTCCGAGGAATTGGGTCACGGTTGTGCCATCGGCCGAGTTGGCGTGATCCGAGCGGGCGATGGCGGTGGCCGTATCCTGGTGGCTGAGGCCATAGTGGCGGGCGAAGGAAACCAGCATATCCAAGGGGTTGCGGATGATGTAGATCGCCGATTTGGTGAACCGGTCGGGGATCAGGGTGACGCCGAACGCCTCGGCCCGGACGTTGTGGGTCTTGACGAAATTGACGTCGGCCTTGTTGGCGACGATGCCGGCAAGCACCTTGTCGCGCAGTTTCAGCGTTTCCTGGTAATCGCGCACGTCGATCTGGCGGCCGGCGACCATCTGGTACATGCGCGGAATGGAGTCTCCCATGCCGAAGCGATGCACCTGGTTGATCGGAACAGGCTTGTCGGAGTTCATGAGGTAGTTGGCCAGGAATATCCGCGTCCAGGTGTTGCCCGACTTGGGATAGGAGGCCAGCCAGATAATGCTCTTTGGCGCGCTCATTCGAGATACCCGTGTTTTTTCATCATCTTGCGGTGCTGTTTACGTACCTTCTCGACCAGTTCGGGTGCAAGCGCGGTTTGCCATTGCCCGCTGGTGCCGAAGGTAAAAAACTGGTCGGCGACCTCGGAGGTTTCCTTGAAGCCACCTTCCTTTTCCTGTTTCGACACCTCTTCGAAGCTGGAAAAGCGCACGGCCTTCTCGATCCGGGCCCTGTCGACCGGCAGAGCGGCGCGGGTCAACATGCCCTCGAAGGCCTTGACCGGGTCTTGCAGCATGTCCTCGTAGCGCAGCAGAACCACCGGGAACCGCTTTTCCTGCGTCCAGCTGGTGACGTGGTCGGACCACGAGGCGCGGTATTCGGTGACCTGTTTCGCATTCGACTCGGTCACATAGTTGCTGCGACCGATGGTTTCGACCGCTGCGTCGTGGCTCATGGCGAAATGCCGCGCGAAGGACAGCGTGACGTCGAGCGGGTTCCGGACGATGTAAATGGCTGTCCGGGTGGGTTGCGGGGGGATCAGGTCGACGCCGAAGACCTGCGAGTCGACATTGTGGGTCTTGATGAAATTGACGCTGGCCCCGTTCGAGGCGATCGCCTTGAGCAGGTGCGGGCGCAGGGCGAGGATCTGCCGCTTGTTGTTCGGGTCGATGGGGCCGCCCGCCACCTTGCGGTACATCGACGCCGCGCTGTCGCCAAAGCCGAACCGGCCGGCATCATTGATCGAGAGCGGCTTGTCCTCGTTGGCGAAGTAGTTGGCCAGGAAGATGCGCACCCAGGTGTTGCCCGATTTCGGGTAGGACGCCAGCCAGACTATATTCTTCTGCGGGGTCATTCCAGATACCCGTGTTTTTTCATGACCTTGCGGTGCTGCTTGCGGATTTTTCGTGATAGCTCGGGGGCGAGCCCCTCTCGCCATTGGCCCGCCTCGCCTTTCGTGAAGAACCGGTCGGCGTAATGCGAGGCTTCCTTGAAGCCCTGCTCGCGTTCCTGTTTCGAGACTTCGTCAAAGCTGGAGAAGCGCACGGCCTTTTCAAGGCGGGCTTCATCCACGGGAGCGCCGATATGTTGCAGGATCGCGCGGAAACTGTCGACGGGCCGGTCGAGCATGTCTTCGTAGCGGACGGTCAGCACCGGAAACACCCCGGTCGACGCCCAGCCGGAGACGTGATCCGACCAGGAACCGAGGAATTGCGTGACCTGGTTTTCGTAAGGCAGCGTCAGGTGATCGCTGCGTGACATGCGCATCACGACGTCTTCGTGGCTGATCCCGAAGTGGCGGGCATAGGACAGCACCACGTCCTGCGGGTTGCGGACGATGTAAATGCCGCAGCGCGACACCTGCCGTGGGAAGAGGTCGACCCCGTAGGCATTGGTGAAGGCATTGTGAGTCTTGACGAAATTCAGGTCGGCATTGTTCGCGACGATGGCCTGAAGCACATGGTTCCTGACACTCACGACCTGGGGCTTGTTGTTCACGTCGAGGCCGGGGCCGGCGACGCGCTGGTACATGCTGAGGACGGAGTCGCCAAAACCGAAGCGGTCTGCCTCGTTGATCGAGAGGGGCGCGTCGCGGTTGGCGAAGTAGTTCGCGAGAAAGATCCGCGTCCACGTATTGCCCGACTTGGGAAAAGAGGCCAGCCAGACGATACTGTTCTTCATGCCACTCTGGTCCGATCGGGTAAGCGTCTGAGGGGTATTTCTGTTGCGTAAAACGACGCAAGGCGGGGGGATTTGCATCCCCCCGCCCGCTAGGACGAACCTTTCAGCTTCTTAGAAGCTCAGGTTGATCGCGGTACCCAGCAGGGTGCCTTCAACTTCGTCGCCCGGGAGGGCGCCGAGGATGTTGGCGTCACGGGTTTCGTGAACCACGTAGATATCCCAATCGACGCCCGGTCCAAGCGTACGGCTTGCGCCGATGCGGTAGGCTTCACGATCGGTTTTGCCCAGGGCAACACCACCAACAACCAGGTCGGTTTCCGACTGGTAGGTCAGAGCTTCGAAGGCCCACGGACCAGCGGCGTCGTAGGTGACACCAAAGCTCCAGCCTTCCGAGTCGCCGATGCCGATAACCGACGGAACGAGGGTTTCGTCGTTGTCGTTTTCGGTCCAGCTACCACCAACGGTGATGTTGTTGAAGCCAACTTGGAAGCCAACACCCCAGGTTTCGAAGTCCGAAGCGGTCGGTGCGGTGCTCGGCGAGTCACCGGTACCCCAGCGAGCGGCCAGCGTGATGTCGGTCGAGCCAAAGGTGTTCGAGTAGTTAACACCGATGTCGAAGATGTCCGACAGAACCGCGTTTTTGTTGATGCTGAAGCTCGATGCAGCGTTCACGACGCCTTGCGGAGCGTACGAAACACCGACGGTCAGGCCGTTGAAGTCCGGCGTGTAGTAGGTGATACGCTGAACGTCGTTGTTGCCGCCAACCTCAGTGTAGGACGACAGACCTGCTTGACGGAACGGCAGGGTAACCAGAGTGATCGGGGTACCAGCTGCGGCCGACAGGAACGCGTCAACACCGGTGTACGGGATGAACGCCGAGGTCGAGGGCGAGTTGATGTACATCGAGGTAACGCCAGGTGCGCCAACCATCGATTTGTAACCAGCCGAGTTTTCAGCACCCAGGTCGAGGCGGCCGAAGGTATCGCTGCTGATCGACATGTAGGTTTCGTCGATGTTTGCTGCGGTACGCTCGCCTTCGAGCTGAACGTTGATACCGAAGGTCATCCCGTTGTCGAGCGTGACGCTCGGCGTGAAGATGATCTCGGTGGTTTGGTGCAGGTCAAGGCCGTCGCCTTCCCAGTCCGGGCTGGCCAGACCGGTCAGAGCGGTCAGGTTGTCCGAGATGTCACCGAACGCAACGTGCTGGTTCATGTAGCCGCCCCAGTCCAGGTTCCACTCCTGGGCTGCTGCCGGCGCAGCTGCGATGCCGAGAGCGATCGCGCTGGTGCAGAGAAGTTGCTTTTTCAAGGTTGTCCCTCCTAGTAAGCAGGAAAGTTTCATGTTCCACCGCACCAGTACTTGGAAACGGCTTGATGATGGAATGGGCCAAATACCCCTCAGGTGTCAACGCGAGCCCCCCCCTTGCCGCGGTTGTTGCCCGCGTTGTGACGTAATAATCACACACTTCCGACAGGCCCGGAACCGAAAGGCCCTTTTTTCCTTATAATATCCCGATTTTCGCCCTGTCGGGCCGCTTTGGCCCCGCCTTGCGAACGCCGCCCCGAGAGGAGGAATCGCGCGCCCGACCGGGGCATTTCCGGGACCGAGTCGAGCGCATTTGGAATCGGTTTCACGCGTCGCGTGTTCCCTTTTCGCCCCCGTCGTCGCCCAGCCGCTCGATGGCGGCCGGAAGGGCTTCGGCGCGGGCAAGCGCGGCGCCGGTCGCGATCAGCATCGGGGGCAGAACGAGCCATTCGAGAGTCCAGGAGATGCCCGAGCGTTCCTGCTCGTGATCGAGCGCGAGATGCAGACCCGGAAGTTGCACCGCGGTGAACCGGGCCAGCGTGACGAGCAGTTCGGCCCCGACGGGGTTTACCTTGTGTGCCATCGCCGAGGAAGAACCGCCCCCCTTGAGCTGCGCCGCATCGACGCCCTGCTGGCTCATCAGCGCGATGTCGTGACCCATCTTGCCAAGGCTGCCCGTCACCATCGAAAGCCAGCTGCCGAGTTCGGCAAGCGGGCTGCGGTCGGTGTGCCAGGCGGTTTCGGGGCTGCCGAGGTCCAGCGCCCCGGCCATGTGCCGGGCGATGGCGTCGCCTTGCCCGTGGAAGGTGCCGCGGGTGCCGACCGGCCCGCCCAGTTGCAGGCGCAGGAGCCGGGGGCGGAGCTGGGCCAGCCGCTCGCGGTGGCCCGGCAAGGGGCGGCGCCAGAGCGCAATGCGGTCGGACACGGTCACCGGTAGGGCCGCCTGCATCCGCGTGCGTGCCATGAGGGGACCCGCGCCGAATGCGTCGTCGAGCTTAGCGAGAGCTGCGTCGACCCGGTCGAGACGGGTTTCGAAATCATCGAGGATATCACGCAGGGCGAGCACGAGCGCCGTATCCATCACGTCCTGCGAAGTAAGGCCCTTGTGAACGGCACGCTGCAGGTCTTCCGGTACGGCCGCGCGCAGCTGTCGCGAGAGCGACGGGACGGGCATGCCATCCTCGGCGGCTTCCCGTGCCAGCTTTGCGGTGTCGATCTCTGCCGTCTCGATGGCGGCGGCGGCGGCCTCTGCGGCCTCGGGCGTCACCTGCCCCACGGCGCCGAGAGCGCGGGAATAGGCGGCCTCCACGCGCAGCATGTCCTTCAGCCGACTGGCTTCGGCAAGGCGCGAGGCTGTCGGGGCGTCGCCCGCGACGGCCTCGAGCCAACCGCCGGGTTCGGCCCCGGTCACGCGGCCCTCAGGCCAAGGATGGAACGGGCCTCGGACGCCGTGGCGACAGGACGGTCGTACTTGCCGCAGAGCTCGACGGCGCGACGGACCAGCGCGGCATTGGACGGCGCCAGCGTTTCGCGGTCGAGGCGGATATTGTCTTCGAGGCCGGTGCGGGTGTGGCCGCCCGCGGCAATGGCCCATTCGTTCACGACGACCTGGTTGGGCCCGATCCCGGCGGCGCACCATTGCGCTTCCGGCGCGCGCTCTTTTACGGTTTTGACATAGAAATCAAAAACTTCCTTGTCGGCGGGCATGGCGTTCTTCACGCCCATCACGAATTGCACGTAGAGCGGCCCGTAAAGCTTGCCCTGCTCGTGCAGGCGGATGGCCTGCAGGATATGGCTGAGATCGAAGGCCTCGATTTCGGGCACGACCTCGTAGGTGCGCATCTCGCCTGCCAGCCAGTCGACGAGATCCGGCGGATTCTCGTAGACGCGCGTGGGGAAGTTGTTGGAGCCCACCGAGAGCGAGGCCATGTCAGGGCGCAGCGGCAGCATGCCGCCCCGCGCCTGGCCTGCGCCGGAGCGGCCACCGGTGGAAAGCTGCACGATCATGCCAGGGCAGTGTTTCTCGAGCCCCTCTTTCAGGCGGGCGAAGCGTTCGGGGTCGGAGGTTGGCGTGCCGTCCTCCATCCGGACGTGGCAATGGGCGATGGAGGCGCCCGCCTCGAAGGCTTCCTGGGTCGACTCGACCTGTTCCTCGATGGTGATCGGCACGGCCGGGTTGTCGGATTGCTGCGGCACCGAGCCGGTGATCGCGACACAGATGATGCACGGGTTGGTCATGGTGGTCTCCCCTCGAGTTTGCATATGATTTACGGCCTAAGCCTTTGCCCCGCAAGCGAGGCGGGACAGCCCGCGCGGGCGGGCCGTTGCCGTTACAGGCCCTTTTCCTCGAGCACCTTCTTGGCGACGCGGAAACATTCCAGCGATTGCGGCACGCCGCAGTAGATGCCGACCACGTGGATGATGGCGCGGATCTCGTCCTTGGTGACGCCGTTGGTGAGGGCGCCCCTGCAGTGGATTTCCCACTCTGTCATCTTGCCCAGGGCGCCGATCATGGCGAGGTTCATCATCGAGCGGGTCTTGGGGTCGATCACGTCGTCGCCCCAGCCGAACCCCCAGCACCAGGCTGTCATCGCCTCCTGGAACGGGCGGGTGAAATCGTCGGCGGCTTCGAGGTTCTTCTCTACATATTCGGCGCCCAATGTCGCCTTGCGCTGTTCGAGCCCCTTCAGGAACAGGTCTTCGTCGAATGTGCTCATGTCACCTCCCTTTTCAAACATCTATGGGCCGCAGGACATAGAGGTCGTCCGCGGCTGTCAGTATCTTGTCATGGTCGTAAAGCACGCGGCGCCATTCTGCCGGAATGCCCTCGTAGCCGTAAAGGCGGCCGGCGAGTTGGCCCGCGACCGCGCCCACGGTGTCTGCGTCGCCGCCGAGATTGACTGCGGCGAGCAGAACGTCGCGAAAATTGTCTCCCTGCGTCAGCGCCCAGAATGCCGCATGAAGCGTGTGCACGACATAGCCGCTGGCCACGTCCGGCGGGCCGTCGGGGCACGGCAGGAAGCCGGTATCGCCGGTCACCATGAAACGCGCCATGCTGGCCGCGGCCTTCATGCAGGTGGGGCTGGCATGGGTCAGGCGGCTTTGCATCTAGGCCACGGCCATGGCGCTGTCGACCTGCGAGCCATAGGCCAGAACCACGGGAGCCAGCCGCATGATGCCGCCATTGCCGGATTTCGCCTCGTCGGTCGGGCCGCAATAGGGGGTGCGGGTCTTCTCGAAGAGGTCGAGCGCCTCGGCGGTCTGGGTGCCGATGTCGAAGCACGCACCGGTCGAGGAGAGATAGCCGTGGCGGCGCCAGTTGACGAAACGCTTCATGGCGTCTTCGGGATCCCAGCCATTGGCAGAGCGCAGCATCTGTGCAAGGCACATGGCCATCGAGGTGTCGTCTGTCCACTGGCCGGGCTTCAGGTTGAACGGGCCGCCGCCAGTGATGGTGGTGACCGGGTCGAAGGTGCCGCGTTCGCGGAATTCCAGCGTGGTGCCGAGCGCGTCGCCCACCGCGAGCCCGATCAGCATGCCGCGGGCCTCGTCCTGCGTGAAGGGCTTGGCAGTCTGCGTCATGGGCGCGGCAGCTTCTCGGCGAACCGCCCGTTGAGAGCGCGGTCATGGGCGCCCTGCTCTTCCCTCTCGTCCCCGGTGTCGAGCGTGTCGAGACGCAGGCCCGCGTGGGCATAGACCGGCCAGCCCGCGCGGGACAGGCCGCGCAGGCGGGCGGCCATGGCGCGTTTCTTGTTTACCTGGTGGGGTTGGAAATGGTCGTAGTCGCGGGGCGTGTGATCCTTTCCAAGGATCAGGTCGCCGGACTTCACCGCCGATTGCATGAGATGCTGACCGGTGTCCGTGCGGGTTATGATCCCGTTGAAGCCCGCATCCTCGCCCTCGGGCTGCGCGCCGGGCCAGATATCGGCGGCGGCCACGTCGGCGGCCTCGCCGATGGCGTCGGGGCAGAGCTTGCATCGGGTCTGGATGCGCCAGCCGGCCTCGTCGCCCCAGAGCTCTTCATAGGTCCGCTCGAAGGCGCGGCCGTCTTTTGTTTCCACACGGGCCCGGCCGGGGTTGCCGTATCCTCTGTAGCGGAAGACGGTCACGTCTTCCTCTGGCACGCCAAGCTCGTCGAGCAGCATCCACGACTTGCCGAGATCGGAAGCACCGCCGCAGACCATGACCAGCACGGCGACAAGCAGCGCGTCGAGCCGGGGGTCGGCCTTGGCGCGGGCACGCACGGCGCCGGCGTCGCAAGGCTTGGCGATGATGGCGAAAGGCTCGCCACGGTCGAGCGCCACCTCAAGCCCCGCAAGCGTATTTGACGGGCCATACCGCGACCCGGAGCGTCGCGCAACGTCTTCAGGCGTTTCGCTCATCACCCATTTGGAGCGGACAGGATGGGCCGGATCGGCCGTGCAGTGCAGGATGAACTTCGCCTTGCCGCTCTTGATCAGGTGCACGCCGAGGGCGGTGAGCACCCCGCCGGTGGCGGCGCGGAAGCGGATCTCGGGGTCGCCGGCCCAGGCCTCGCCCATATGGGCGTAGCGGCCCCAAACCTCGTCGTATTCCGGGCCGTTGGCCGTGGCCTCGGTCACCACGCCGGGACAGGCGGCGAGGATATCGGCATCGGCTTGCGGGGTTTCTTCGCCGAGCGGTGCCGGGCGCAGGCGCCCTTCGCCGGTCATGGTCATCTTCCAGCGGTAGGGACCCAATGCCTCGCACAGGCCGCAGCCGATGCAGAGTCCGTGCTCGACGACCTCTCGCACGGAGGCGGGCCGGCGGGCCTCACTGCTCATTGAGCATCTCGCGGATCGAGGCCTCGATCAGCCCGCCGCACCAGGCGTGGCCGAAGCGGGTGTCGGTATCGTCGCGCATGGCGGCCAGCGCATCGGTGGACATGATACGCTCACCCAGGGCCGCGACATGGGGGGCGTTGGTCTCGACCAGGGTGGTCAGATCGAGCAGTTTCGCGGTCATCGTGTACCAGAGCGTGGCGGTGACGAGATCGGCGAGCCCCGGCTCGGGCGTGCCGAGCATGTAGCCGCTGTCGGCTTTCAGGCCGTGGGCCCGGCCCGTGGCCTCGAATATCTGCGCCCAGCGAGGCAGGCGGTCTTCGGAGAAACCCTCCCATTCTTCCCGGGTCCACATGGAACGGCCGCCGTAGCGCGTGACCTCGTCGAGGACGTCGTTGGCGTCGGCGATGATCTTGTGGGTGAGCGCCGCACGCTTGGCGTCTCCGGGCATCAGGCCGAGCTTCATGCCGAGAAAGGACAGGATGGCTGGCATCTGGGCGAGGCTGACGCCGGCATCATGGTCGATCAGCATCGGCGGCGCCATGAAAGGGACGGGTTGGTCGGTGACCTTCTGGCTCATGACGTCGGTGACCGCTTCGACGTCGGCCTCCTCCCAGGTCGCGCCGGCATGGGCCAGCACCGTACGGATGAACTGCCCCCGGAAGGGCAGCGGCCAGTAATAGAGCGTGTAATCTGCCATCTTCTCACTTTCCCCGTGGTTTCCGACAAAGAGCGCGAAATCTTTAAAAGATTTCCAGACGCTTTCTTTTCAAGAAAGCAGTTCACGCCCTCGTTCTGATCGCGACATTCTTGGTCTGGACGTAGTTGAGCAACGCCTCGCGCCCCTTTTCGCGGCCATAGCCCGAGCGGCCATAGCCGCCGAAGGGGGTTTCCACGCCGCCGGCGAACCATTCGTTGACGAAGATCTGCCCGGCGCGGAGTGCCCGGGCCGCGCGGGTGGCGCGGTCGAGGTCGCGGGTAAAGACGCCGCCGACCAGCCCGTATTGCGTGCCGTTGGCGATCTCGATCGCCTGCGCCTCGTCGCGGAAGGGCATGACCGACAGGACGGGGCCGAACACCTCTTCCTGGGCGATGGTCATGTCGGGGGTGACGTTCGACAGCACTGTGGGTTCGAGGAAGGCGCCGGGAATGTTCATCTTGCGCCCGCCGGTGGCGACGGTGGCCCCCTGCCCTTCGGCGTCCGCCACCATGCCGGCGGCGCGGTCGCGCTGCGCTTCGCTGACCATCGGGCCCATCGTGGGGCCGGCTTCGGTGCGTTCGATGCCGGGGCCGACCGAGACGGACCTGGCGATCTTCACGGCGCGGTCGATCACCTCGTCATGGCGGCTTTCATGGACCAGCACGCGGCTCATGGCCGAGCAGACCTGTCCGGCATTCGTGAATATCCCGAAACGGATATCGCGCTCGAAGGCGTCGAGATCGGCGTCGTCATGAACGATGGCCGCGGACTTGCCGCCGAGCTCCAGCACGCAAGGAACCACGTTCTGGGCGGCCGCCGTGGCGATGGCGATGCCGGTCTTGACCGAGCCGGTGAAGACGACCTGGTTTATGTCGGGATGGCCGGAGAGTGCGGCGCCGGCCTGATGGCCCCAGCCGCACATGATGTTGACGGCGCCCGCGGGGAAGCCCACGGCCTCGGCCGCTTCACAGAAGATGTACTGCGAGAGCGGCGTCAGTTCCGGCGTCTTGATTACGCAGGCATTGCCGGTGGCAAGCCCGGCGGAGAGCGAGCGCGAGGTCATCTCGAGCGGAAAGTTCCACGGGATGATCTGGGCCGAGACGCCGTAGGGTTCATAGTGGGTAAAGTCGAAGTAACCCGCGCCGAGGGGGATGGACCGGCCTTCGAGCGTTTCGGCCTGGTTGCCGTAATACTCGAAATAGCGTGCCGCGCCGTCGATTTCCTTCTGCGCCTCCCAGAGCGGTTTGCCCTGTTCCAGCGTCAGCAGTTCGGCGACGGCGTCGCGATTGTCGAGCAGGTAGCGGCCCATCGCCTGCACCATCCGGCCCCGTTCGACCGGGCGCATGTCGGTCAGCACACCGGAGAGGTGGACGCGGCGGGCAGCCTGAACCGCGCGGTCGATATCGGCTTCGTCGGCGAGCGCCTGCTGCGCCAGCGTTTCGCCCGTGCCGGGGTTGATGATATCGACCCGGCCCGCACCGCCATCGACCCAGGCACCGTCGATATAGTTCTGCCAATAGTCCTTCATCTGCTTCCCTCCCGTTCGCCGGGCCGGGCCGGCGACACAATCCTGTCGCCCTTTGGTAAACCGCCTGACCGGGGCGAGCGCAACCGGAAAGTCCGGTGGCCAGCTCTGGCCGGGCTCCTGGAGATTGGACCGGACAGTAAGCGTGCAACGGCGCTTGCGGGACGGGAGGCGATGAACGAGTATCTGCTGGCTGACGCCGTCATTTGACAAGACCCATGACACATGACCCTGGTGACAACATGATCGATACGCATTGGCAGGCACTTCTCGATGCAACGCGGGCACTGCACCGGGATGTACCGGAACTGGCCGCTTTCTGCGATTTCCCCGACACGGTGACGCCCCAGGCTTACGCCGCCAAACATGACCCCTTGTGCGACGCGATGCTGGGTCAGACGGGGCTGACCACCCTGCCTGCGCTGCAGGCCTTTCACGACAGCGCCCTGACCGCCGCGCGCAGTGCGCATTGGCGCGACACCTATCGCGACACGCCCTTCGGCGAAACGCTGCACGCCCATTTCGGCAGTTTCGAGGTGGTTGGCCGTGATACGGTTCTGAGCGCCGAGGGGATGCGCAGCTTTTTCGTCTACCAGGCGCCGGGGTTTCATTACCCGATGCATCACCACCCGGCGGAGGAGATCTATCTCGTGCTGGCGGGGTCGGGAGAGTTCCACCTTCAGGGCAGCGGATCGCGCGTGCTTGGCCCGGGGGCGATCGTGCATCACCCGGTTAACGCGCCGCACGCGCTGACGACCCACGCGGCGCCTTTGGTCGCCTATGTCATATGGAAGGGCGACATCCAGAAGAAGCCGGTCTGGACCGAAACCGACGCGCTGGCCTGAGGCCGAAGGCACCGGCTGGTCTGTTCGCGGCGTCTTGCTGACGAAAACAGGTGAGACGGGGCCAGCGGGCTCTGGCATGGAAGCGCATCGCGTTCCCGTGTGCCGGAGCTCCGCCCATGCAGATCGATGCCCCCTCCCCGCTTCTCGATGCCGGTGATGTCCGGGCGCTGTTCGACGCCGCGCTTGCGGCGGCGCGCGACTGGCATGGCGCATCGCCGGTGCAGCGGGAGTTCGCGCCGTGGCCCGAAGACCTGACCTATGTCTCGCGCGAGCCGGTGCAGGTGCCGGGCCTTGCGCACCTGGTGAACGATCCCGGGGCCGCGTCGGAAGCCTCGCAGGCGCTACGCGATGCGATCCTTGCCATCGCGCCTTTCGTCGAGTGGCGGCTGACTTATTCCGAGGACGAGGTCGGCGCCGATTTCCTTCAGCGCTTCGGCTGGTTCGAGCTGGCCGGGCCGGAGGGGCATTTCGTGACGAACAGCGCACGGATCACGGTGGGGTTCTGGGGGGCGAACCTGTTCTACCCGCGCCACCAGCATGAACCGGAAGAGCTGTACACCATCGTTTCGGGTGCGGGCCTTTTTCATGCCGACGGCGAGGACGACTGCATGCTCGGACCCGGTGCGACCCGGCTGCACGGGGTGAACCAGCCCCACGCCATGACCACCACGGATGCGCCAATCCTGACCTTGGTTTACTGGCGTGGCGCCGGGCTGGCCGACCCGCCGCGGATGACCGCCGCGTGACAGGCGTCGGCGGGGTGCGGCGGCGCTCCGGTGACATAAAGGACCGAGGGTTCTCGCTCGGGGCTACAGCAAAGCTGAAATTGAGGGCAGATTCGCCACGCCCCCTCGGCTTTGCAGGTTTCATGGGCGGAAAAACGCACAGAGCTACATGGATCCGTCGCGGCGAAGAGCCCTGTCGCGGCGCCAAGAGCAACCCTTGTAAGAATATTTTTTTCTCTTCGTGAAATTTTTTCTATTCGATAGGTGAATTATCTGGCAACATGCCCAACACTCATGCAGAGTTGAAACACTTTTGGGCCATAATTGGTGCGACCAACAGCACAAAAAGCAAACCAAAACTGGTCCGAATGAATTGGGGGCCGGACGATCAGACCCCCGTAAACGCGAAACAATGTCTGAACGGGAGGACACGTCAATGGATACCGATATCGGTGCTTTGACGGTGATATTCACCGAATTTTACTACTGGGTCACCGTACCGCTCATGTTCCTGATCCACGTCGGGTTCTGCATGTACGAGGTCGGCGCAACACGTCACAAGAACCACATCCACACCCTGATGAAGAACACCATGCTGATCCCGCTGGTGACCGTGACCTTCTTCTTCTTCGGCTGGTGGATCTACTTCGCCTTCCCGAACGGCCCGGGCATCACCGGCGGCCTTACCCAATCGGACAACGCCGTGCCGTGGGGCGAGCTGATGGGTACGCACCTTGGCGGGCCGGGCATCAACGACCCGCAGGCCAAGGGCTATGGCGTCGATCTCGGCAACAACTACTGGGCGCGCCTGAACGGCGTGTTCTGGGCTGCATTCCTGCTGTTCAGCTGGACCGCGGCCTCGATCGTCTCGGGTGCCACGATCGAACGGATCCGGCCCTCGGCCTTCTGGATCCTCGCGGTCGTCATCGGCTCGTTCACCTGGATCATCGACGCGGCCTGGGGCTGGCATCCGGATGGCTGGATGGTCACGCAGCTGGGCTATCACGACGCCTATGCGTCGGGCGTGATCCATGCGATCGCGGGCGGTTTCGCGCTTGGCGTGATCTGCGTGCTGGGGCCAAGGATCGGCAAGTTCGCCCCCGACGGCACCCCGCGCAACATCAACCCGCACAACAAGTGGCTGGTGACGATTGGGCTTTTCCTGATCTACTGCGGCTTCTGGGGCTTCTACGTGGCCTGCAACGTGCCGATCATCGGCTCGGGCGCCATCGGGGCCGCGGAAGGCACGTTCACCGCAACGACGATCTACCTGACGCCCACCACCCTGTCGGCCATCGTCTTCAACTTCCTGATGTCGCTGTCGGGCGGCTTGCTGATGGGCTATGTCGTCTCGCGCGGCGAGGCGTTCTGGACCTACTCGGCAGGCCTTGCAGGGGTCATCACGGCGTCGGCCGGCAATGACCTCTACCACCCGATCGAGGCGATGCTGATCGGCGGGGTTGGCGCCTACTGTGCCTACAAGCTGCATTTCTGGGTCGAGCGGACGTTCAAGATCGACGATCCGGTCGGCGCGGTTGCGGTGCACGGCTATGCGGGTTTCATCGGCCTGATCATTGCCGGCTTCGTTCTGTGGGGCCACCCGGCCACGGCGGGCTACCATGAAGAGGTGGCCGTGATCACGCCATGGGGCCAGCTTGCCGGTGCCTGCATCATGTTCATCGTGCTGGGCTTTATCCCGGCCTGGATCGTCTCGAAGATCCTGCAGGGCATGGGCATGCTGCGCGTGCCGCCCGCGGTGGAGCTGGTGGGCCTCGACATGAGCGAGGAACTGTCAGAGGAGGCCGACGCGATCGCCGTGTCGGAAGCCGATATCGAAGAGGCCAAGCGCCTCGGACTGCTGGCCTGAGGAGGACGCAATCATGTCTACCACGATCGTCGAAACCTGGTCCGGCGCGGACCTGTCGCAACTTGGCCCTGTCTATCCGGGCGTCGGATGGGAGGTGACGCTGTTTGTTGTCGGTGTCGCCTTCTGGCTGCTGTTCCACATCCTTCAGGCCCGGATCGAGAAGAAGGAGTTCGAGGTCGACGAGGCCGCGGCGCGCAGCAAGGAGCGCCTCGAACGAGTATTTGACGAGGAGGCGCGAGAATAGGCGCACCTCGAGTTATCGCCCAAAAAGCAAGCGCCGGCCCCCTGGGCCGGCGTTTTTGGTTCAATCGGTCCCCTCACCCGGCAACTGCCCGCATTGCCGGGATAATCCGCGTCGAACAAAGCGTTTACCACGGGTAACGCACGTATTTTCAGCCTGTTTGCCCTCTATTTCAGCAACATTGAAATTCTGTGTTGGCTTAGCATTGGTGTAGCGTTCACACTGATAAAGAACCAATTGTGAACCAAAAGGGCCGGTAAGCAAGCCCACCAACGGTATGGAGGTACGAACGACATGGAAGAACAGCTCGCGGAGCTTGCGGCCCAAGTGGCCGCCCTGGAAGCGAAGGGGAATCTGACGAACACGATGTTCGCAGAAACCTACTATTACTTAACCATTCCACTGATGATCATCATTCATGCAGGGTTCCTGGCCTATGAAATGGGCGCCTCGCGCGCCAAGAACGCCCTTTCTTCGGGCGTGAAGAACATTCTGGCCTTCGCCTTCGTGATCCCGGCTTTCTACTTCTTCGGCTGGTGGGTCTACTGGGCCTTCCCCACGGGGTTCTCTCTTTCGGCCGGGCCAAACGGGATCTCCGGCGCGGAATACGCCAACGGCTTCGCGCTCGCCTGGGGCGACGCGGCGGCCTATATGGGCCCGAACACGGAAGACCAGATCGACGGCGTCTTCTGGGGCGCCTTCACGCTGTTTGCGGCAACGACGGCCTCGATCTTCTCGGGCGCGGTCATCGAGCGCATCCAGACGGTGGGCTTCGTGATCCTGGCGATCGTGCTGGGCGGGTTCAGCTGGACGCTGGCGGCCGCATGGGGTTGGCATTCGGACGGTTGGCTGATCCAGCAATGGGGCGTTCATGACTTCGGCGCGGCGGGCCTTGTGCACGCGGTCGCGGCGTTCTTTGCCCTTGGCGTGCTGATCAATCTCGGCCCGCGGATCGGCAAGTTCAACGAGGACGGCACGGCCAACAACCTCGCCGGGCACAACATGCCCTTCACGGCGACGGGCCTGATGCTGATCGTCGTGGGTTTCTGGGGCTTCCTGATGGGATGTCTCGTGGTCGGCGGCGAAAGCTGGTCGTGGGGCGGCAACTTCACCACCATCTATGGCACGCCCACCAACCTCGGCGCGCTCAGCTTCAACATCCTGATGGGTGTCGCGGGCGGCATCATCGGCGCCTGGACACTGACACGCGATCCGTTCTGGATGATGTCGGGCGCGCTGGCCGGTCTGATATCGGTGGCCTCGGGGGTCGACATCTACTTCCCCTCGCTCACCTTCATCATCGCCATGGCGGCGGGGCTGATGCTGAAACCGGCGGCGGCCTTCATCGAGAGCTTCGGCATCGACGACGCGGTGGGCGCTGTCACGGTTCACGGCGTAATGGGTGTCTTCGGCATGCTGGTTCTTGGCATCTTCGCCAGCGGCTACCCTGCCCTTCTGGGCGAAGGCGTACCGACGGTCAGCTTCATCGGTCAGCTTGTGGGCACGGTCGTGTTCGTCGCGATCGGGTTCATCACCGGGTACGGATGTTCGCTCATCCTGAAGATGGTTGGCATGCTGCGCGTGCCGGAAGCTGCTGAAATCGCCGGTCTCGACACCGTCAAGGTGCCGGCACAGGCCTATCCCGAGGGCATCATGGCATCGCCCCCGGCATCCAAGTAACAGGAGGACTTAAGAATGGGATTTCCCTTTGACACACCGACATGGGATGGCGTCTCCGGCGCGATCTTCATGGGGCTTGGAACCTCGGCCCCGGCGATCTTTTCGTTCATCGCGATCGTCATGGCCATCCTGGCGCTGATCGTCGGCCAAAAGGTCGAGTCGGGCAAATATCGCAGCCACAAGTAAGGCCGCGTCATAGCTGAAAAATGAGACGCCCCGCTGGCCATCATCCAGCGGGGCGCCTTCTTAGAGCGGAGCAGATGCGGCAGCGGTCACGCCACCCGCGCCAGCCCCGCCCCGCTCTTTCCCGAGACGAACGCGTCGTGCAGGCACTTCACCGCATCGTCAGCGGAATCGCGCGGCACGACGAACTGGGCGTCGACATTGCGCGGCGTCTGCTGGGCGGCGACAACGTCGATACCCGCCTCGTGCAGCGCCTGAAGCCCGTGGCCAAGCACCCGCTCGCCCGTCAGGTCGCGGCCGATGACCGCCACAAGCGATACGGCCCGTGCCGTGACTTCTGCCTGCGGATAGACCTCCTCGATCTCGCGGATCACGCGCTTGGCCGTCTTGAGCGAGGCCTGGATATAGTGCGTGATGTTGTTGGCGTTCGAGGTTTTCGACACGATCCACACGTTGTGACGCTTGAGCGCCTCAAGCGCGGTGGCGTCGTAACCTTTGACGCCGACCATGTCCTGTTCGAAGAGCTCGAGGGCCACGACATCGAGACCGGTGACGATCTCCACGCCGGGATGCTCGGCCTTCTCCTCGTCGATCAGCGTGCCCGGGTCGCCCGGCTCGAACGCGTTGGTCACGCGCAGCGTGATGCCGGCCCGGCGCAGGATCTTGGCTGCGTTCGGGTGGATCGCCTCCATCCCCATATTCGCCAACTGGTCGGCCACGTCGTAGTTGGTGTGACCCAGCTTGCGTGCGTTTTCCACGCCCACAAGGCCCGGATCGGCCGAGGACAGGTGGAATTCCTTGTGGATGATCGCCTCGTGCGCGCCCGTGTGGGCGGCGATGTTCGAGAAGGTCACCTCGGAATAGCCACGGTCGTATTCGCGCATCAGCCCTTCGGTGCACTGGGCGTAGCCGGTGACGATGGGCAGTTCGCGCGTCAGGTCGATATCGTCGAGACCGGCTGCGATACGCTCTTTCAGCGTGTGCTCGGACTCGTCGCGCCAACCGCTGAGGTCAACGAAGCGGGCATCGACGCCATTGCGCTGCAGCAGCAGCGCGGTGACAAAGGCCGAATGCGCCTCGCCCAGGCCCGACAGAAGCTCGCGGATGACCAGCATGTGGCTCGACAGGCGGAAATGCCCGAAGGAGCACAGGCGCTGCAGGTCGAAGAGGCACGAACGCGCGCCCTCGATCCGTTCGCGAACGAACTCGTCGGCCATGTTCTGGTCACCCGGGTGGGTAAGCACCTTCCGGTGCGCCTCGCACATGGCGTCGCCAACCGAGGAGAGCGCGTCGAGCCATCCATGATCATTGTCGTCATTGGCAAAGAGGCCATAGACGCCCGGGCGGCCCGATTTCTTGTGCTCGAGCAGAAGGTCGGTGATGCCGCCAAAGGCCGAGACGACGAAGATGCGGTGGTAGAGATCGGATCCTTCGCGCTCCCCGATCAGAAGCGTGTCGAGCAACTCGTTCACGCGACTCATCGAGGTGCCGCCGATCTTTTCGACGGTATGCTTGGGAAAACTCATGACATCATTCCTTTCGGCGGTCAGTCCGCCAATTCTTCAGCCGGGGCATAGGAGCCGTCTTCGCGGTGTACCTCGGTGCCCGTCACCGGCGGGTTGAACACACAGGCCATGACAAGCTCTTCCTCGGCCCGCAGGATGTGGCGGTCGTGCTCGTTCAGCGCGTACATCACGCCAGGCTTAATCTCGTGTGTTTCCCCGGTGGCGATGTCGGTGATCGACCCCTTGCCGGACATGCAGTACACGCTCTCGAAGTGGTTCTTGTACTCGAACGTGTGTTCCGAGCCCGCGTTCAGGAACGTAATGTGGAACGAAAACCCCATCTTGTCATCGGCAAGGAGCATCCTGACCGACGACCATTCTGCGTCACTGATGACGCGGTCTTTCTGGTTTTCGACGATATCGTTGAAATCTCTGACAATCATTGTGTTACTCCGCTGCCATCTTGGTGGAGGTCGAAACTTCGCGTGCCGACTCGATCAGGATGTCGAGGCCCTTGCGGAAGGTGTCTTCCGGCGTTGTGAGGGGCGCGAGCACCTTGACGACTTCGTCGTCGGCACCCGACGTCTCGATCACGAGGCCCTTCTCGAAGGCGCGTGCGCAGATCTCGCCGGCATTGTCGCCGGAGCCCACGTCGACGCCTTGCATCAGCCCACGGCCCTTGAGGCGCGCGCCGGGGATGATGTCGACGATGGACTGGAGACCTTCGGTCAGGATCTTGCTCTTCTCCTGGACTTCCTTGGCGAAGTCATCGGTCTTCCAGAACTTTTCGAGCGCAACCCGGCCGGTCACGAAAGCATGGGTGTTGCCACGGAAGGTGCCGTTATGCTCGGCGGGCTTCCAGATATCGTGTTCCGGCTTGATCAGCAGCGCGGCGAACGGCAGGCCGAAGCCCGACAGCGATTTCGCCTGCGTGATCATGTCAGGGTCGATACCCGCCTCCTCGAAGGCGAAGTAGCTGCCCGTGCGGCCGCAGCCCGACTGGATGTCGTCAACGATCAGCATGGCGCCATACTTACGCGCAAGGCGCTCGACACCCTGCATCCATTCCTTCGACGCGGCTGTAAGACCGCCCTCGCCCTGGATCGGCTCGAAGATGAACGCGGCAGGTGCATCGATGCCGGACGAGGAGTTGTCGAGCATCATTTCGGCCTGCGCCAGCGTATCGACGTCGTCGCCGAGCGCGCCTTCGAAGGGGAAGTGCGTGACATCGGTCAGGGCACCGCCACCGGCGCCACCACGCTTGCCGGCGTTACCGGTCAGCGACAGTGCGCCCATGGTCATGCCATGGAAGCCGTTGGAGAAGGCCACGATGTTGCGGCGGCCGGTAACCTTGCGGGCCAGCTTCATTGCTGCCTCGACCGCGTTTGTGCCGGTCGGGCCGGTCATCATGATCTTGTGGTCCATGCCACGCGGCTTGAGGATGATCTCCTCGTACGCTTCGAGGAAGCGCGCCTTTTCGGTCGTGTACATGTCGAGGCCGTGCGCGATCCCGTCGCCCGAGATATGCTCGATCAGGGCGGCTTTCATGTCGGGATCGTTGTGCCCGTAGTTGAGCGACGAGCACCCGGCCAGGAAGTCGATGTAGGTTTTGCCGTGGGCGTCGGTAAGTTCGGACCCCAAGGCCTTTGTGAATACCGTATCGAAGTTGCGGCAATAGCTGCGCGCTTCAGATTCGCGGCGTTCAAATATGTTCTTGTCGGCTGACGTGTCAGTCGGCATGGCGTGTCCTTTGGTTTGATGGATTTGAAGCGGAAGGCGGGCAGCCCGTTCAGGCTGCCTTGTCCATTTCTTCCGCGAGGTCGATGGTGACCATGTATTCGGTGTTGTGTTTTCCTTGGAAGTGCAGGGCCTCACCGAAATAGGCCTGCGAGGAGAGCCGCGCGTCCTGCTGTTTCGCGAATTTGCGAAACAGCTTCCACGAGGCGGCGTTCGAGCGCGTGATGGTCGTTTGGATACGCTCGACATCTTTGCATACGTCGCGCTGGAGAAGGCCCTTGAGCATCAGCGTGCCAAGGCCCATACCGCGCGCTTCGGAAGAAACAGCGACCTGCCATACGAACAGCGTGGAGGGATCGTTCGGCATGACGTAGGCCGAAACCCAGCCCGCCGGCTTGCCACCCAGTTCAGCCAGAACACAAGTGTCGCGGAAATGGTCGCACTGGATAAGGTTGCAATACATCGAGTTCTCGTCGAGCGGTTTGCATGCCTTGATCAGCTTCCAGATTTCCGCGCCGTCCTCGGCCACGGGTTTTCGCAACGAGGGCGTCGCTTTGTCGATCAGTTCCAGCGTGTGTCGCATCGGTCTGCTGTCTCCTCAGTTTTCCTTTGCATACTAAAGTAGTTTGCCGCACCACAAACTTCAAGATGCAAAGCATACCAAAGCAATATGTCGCATTTTTAGTGCAAAATAGCGGTTTTATGCCTTAAAAACCTAAAGTTTCCTTCATCGACCGAAGCATTTTCGTGGATTGCCGAAATATTATTATTATGTGACTATGAAACAAAATCCTTGCGGAGATGGCCATGGAACGGATCGATACCTGCCTAATCGCCCTGCGCAGAATCCTTCGCGCAACCGACACCTATGCCCGTGACCTGGCCCAGTCGGCCGGTCTGACAGCGGTGCAATTCCGAGTGCTGCAGCTCATCGCCGAACGGGGGCGATGCACCGCCACCGAGATATCGCACCGGATGATCGTGTCCCAGGCGACGGTGACGGCGCTGGTGGACAAGCTTGTGAAAAAGGGGCTGGTGGTACGTGAGAAGTCTGACACCGACCGGCGGCAGACCAACATCATCCTGACAGAGCACGGGCGGGCGACAGTCGACAACGCGCCCGATGCGCTTCAGCAGCAGTTCGTCGCCCGGTTCGAGGCGCTCGAGGACTGGGAGCAGTCGATGATCGTGGCCTCGCTCGAGCGGGTCGCGACGATGCTCAATGCCGCCAATCTCGACGCATCGCCGGTGCTCGACTCGCGGGAATTCCGGAACGGCGTCTGACGTTCAGCGCGCTTTCGCGTTCTCCACCCGGTCGACCACCTGCCGATACCAGATATCCGCGGCCTTTAGGAAATGCGGCTTGGCGAAGGGATGAAGGGCATCCCGGCGCAAGACGGTATCGGCATAGGCCGTGGCCCCGCGCGGATCGCCCAGGGCGCGATAAGCTGCCTTGGCGCCCAGATAGGGCGCCATGACGGTGCCCGATCCCGAGAAGCCCATTGCGTAATGCAGCCCACGATCCTCGCCCACATGGGGCATGTGGTTGAAGCTGAAGCCCGTATTGCCCCACCAGGCGTGGCTGATCCTGGCATCGGCGAGGTCCGGCCAGACGCTGAGCATCGTCTCGCGCAGGCGTTTGGCGGCCTCGTTGACCGGGACGTCACGCATGGAGGCCCGCCCGCCCCAGAGCACGCGCTTGCCATCAGGTGACAGGCGGAAATAGCTGTGCCGGGCGCGGGTTTCGACCATCATCCGCCGCCCCGGGGCGAGATGCCCCAGCAGGTTGGCCGGCAATTCCTCGGTTGCGATCAGGTAGGAGGGCAGCGGGAAAACCCGCGCCACGTGCCAGCGGAAAAGCGGCGTGGTGTAGCCGTTGGTGCAGAGGATGACCTTTTCCGCCCGAACGGTGCCCTTTGGCGTGGTGACGGAGAACCGGTTGCCGGCGCGCTCGAGCGACGTCACTTCGGCGTTGCCGGTGAGCGTGATGCCGCGGCGGGTGACAGCCTCGCGCAGCCCCTGGTGGTACTTGGCCGGGTGAAGTCCGCAATGTTCGGGGAAGACCAGCCCGCCGAAATAGCGGGGCGTCTCTATTTCCTGCCCCAGCCCGTCACGCTCGACGATCGAGACGTCGACGTCGCTCTTCTCCGAGACATGGCGGGCGAGCGTTTTCTGGTTTTCGAAATGCTGCCTTGTCCAGGCAAGCTGGATGCGACCCGTTTGTTGCAGGTCGCAATCGATGCCTTCGCGGTCGATCAGCCCCTTCGCCCATTCAAGCGCCGGCTTCGCCTCGGCAAAGAGCGCATCGGCCACCTTTGGGCCGAACTTGTCGGAAAGCGCCTTCCATCCCAGCCGGGGATGGGCACCGAACATGCCGCCGTTGCGGGTGGAGGCGCCCTGCCCCGGTTCGTCCTTGTCGACAACCACAACGCTGGCGCCGCAATCATGGGAGGCGATCGCCGCCGACAGACCGGCGAAGCCCGCGCCGATCACCAGCACGTCGCAATCCTGCGGCAACGGATCGTCAGCCGGGTCGTTCTTCAGAACGCTCCACCAATACGGAGTGCCGGGTTCGGATTCGTCATTCCACTGCATGGGTGTTCCCTCGTTGACCGGGCCGACTATCTGCCGGGTCAGGCGGCTTGTCCATGACACATCTGCGACAAACCGGAGGGCAAATGCGGGCCAGACGGCCCGGTGGTCGGGCGCGCATAAATCCTACGCGCCCGAACCGTTTCAGCTTCCTACTGCGTGACGATCTCGGGGCCCATGAAGGTGTTCGGCAACACCGTCGAGAGCCACGGAATGTAGGTGATCATGATCAGGAAGACGAAGAGCACCGCGAGGAACGGCAGCGCCGCGCGCACGACGCTCATCATCGGCATGCCCGCCACGCCCGAGGTCACGAAGAGGTTGAGACCGACAGGCGGGGTAATCATCCCGATCTCCATGTTCACCACCATGATGATGCCGAGGTGAATGGGGTCGATCCCAAGCTCCATGGCGATCGGGAACACCAGCGGCGCAACAATCACGAGAAGGCCCGAAGGCTCCATGAACTGGCCGCCGATCAGCAGGATCACGTTGACGACGATCAGGAACATGACAGGCCCGAAACCCGCGTTGAGCATGGCGCCGGCGATCTGCTGCGGGATCTGCTCATCGGTCAGCACGTGCTTGAGGATCAGCGCGTTGGCGATGACGAAAAGCAGCGTCACGGTCAGCTTGCCCGCCTCGAAGAGCGTGTGCTTGGTGTCGGGGTGGAAGAAGGCCGTGACGATTGCGTACGGCTTGCGCAGGAGGCTCAGATTGCCGCCCTGCTCCTTGCCGACCGCGAGCGGCCCCATGTCCTTGTAGACGAAACAGGCGATGAAGAACGAGTAGACCGCCGCCACCGCCGCGGCCTCGGTCGGGGTGAAGATGCCGCCATAGATGCCGCCAAGGATGATGACGATCAGGAAAAGGCCCCAGGCCGCATCGCGCCCGGAGGCAAAGATCTCGCCCCAGCCCTGCCAGTCGCCCTTGGGCATGTTGCGCACGCGGGCCACGATGTAGATGGCCGTCATCAGCATGAAACCCGCCAGAAGACCTGGAATGACCCCGGCCAGGAACATCCGGCCGACCGACACCTCGACCGCCGCGGCATAGACCACCATCACGATCGACGGCGGGATCAGGATGCCAAGCGTGCCCGCGTTACAGATGACGCCGGCCGCAAAGTCGCGGGTATAGCCCACCTGCCGCATGCCGGCGATGACGATCGTGCCGATGGCCACAACGGTGGCGGGCGACGAGCCCGACAGCGCGGCGAAGAGCATGCAGGCGAAGACGCCCGCGATGGCCAGCCCACCATGCAGGTGACCGACGCAGGCGATGGAAAAGCGGATGATCCGCTGGGCCACCCCGCCTGTCGTCATGAACGAGGAAGCGAGGATGAAGAAGGGAATGGCAAGCAGCGTGTAGTGGCCTTCAAAAGCGCTGAAGAGCGTTTGAGCCACCGACGCCAACGAGCTTTCCGAGAACCACAGCAGGAAGAGGATGGAGCTGAGGCCGAGCGACACGGCAATGGGCACGCCCACGAGCAGCAGGCCGATGACCATCACGAAAAGAAGAACGACTTCCATCAGTCATGCCCCCCTTGCTGGGCGCGGACCTGTTCAAGCTCGTCTTCCACCTCGTGGCTGGCGACGATCCGGTCGACCTCGCCACGCCAGATCTGCACGGCAACCTGGGCGAAGCGGAAGGTCAGCAGCGCCAAAGACACGGGCAGAACCACGTAGGGAATGGCCTTCGGCATCTTCTCGTATTCCTCGCCGAAATTGATCCAGTCCTCGAGGAACCGCAGGATGGCGGGCATCGGAATATCCTGCACTTCGTACCACCCCTGGCCGCGGAAATCGGTGTCGAACCCGGTCGGGAACCAGCGCCCTGTCGTGGGCGGCAGTTCTGCGTAGACCGACCAGTAATCCCAGGCGCCCTTCAGGAGCAGGAGGGAGAACACAAGGCAGCAGGCGATCGAAAAAAGCGCCATCGCCTTGCGCACCGGCGGCGAGACGATGTTGACGATCGCGTCCACGCCAAGGTGGCTTTGCTTCTTCACCGCGTAGGACGCGCCCAGAAGCACCAGCCAGCCGAACATGAAAACCGTCAGTTCCAGCGCCCACAGAATGTTCGAGTTGAATACGTAGCGCGCGATCACGTTGGAGAACGTGACCACCGTCATTGCACCGAGAAGCGTGGCGATCACCGTTTCCTCGATGGTGTCCACGAAGCTGTGTTCGCGACTCATTTGTCCCCTCCTCCCGCAAGTATCTTGCGAAAAGGGCGGGCCCGGTCAGTTCGGGCCCGCCCCGCGAGGTGCGTGATGTCACGCACCTG
Organism: Roseovarius indicus; assembly: GCF_008728195.1. Lineage (NCBI taxonomy): Bacteria > Pseudomonadati > Pseudomonadota > Alphaproteobacteria > Rhodobacterales > Roseobacteraceae > Roseovarius > Roseovarius indicus. The sequence continues at coordinate 2,322,936 of NZ_CP031598.1, read as the reverse complement.
TCAGGCTTACATGCTGGCGTTGATTTCCTGCGCCGCGTCGATGTTTTCCTGGCCCACGTCGTCGGTGAACTGTTCCCAGACCGGTTTCATCGCTTCGACCCACTTGGCGCGCTGGTCGGCGTCGAGGGTGCGAACGGTACCGCCGGCATCGATGACGGCCTGCTTGGCGTCCTGGTTCACCTTGGTGGATTCCTTGTTCCGGGTCTCGGTGACCTCGGACACGATGGTCAGGAACTGGTCACGCACCTCCGGCTCGAGGCTGTCGAGCCAGTCGACGCTGGTCACCACGAGGTAGTCGATGATGCCGTGATCGGTTTCGGTCACGCCGTCCTGAACCTCGAAGAACTTCTTGCCGTAGATGTTCGACCAGGTGTTTTCCTGTCCGTCGACCACGCCCTGTTGCAATGCGCCGTAGACCTCGGAGAAGGCCATCTTCTGCGGGCTCGCGCCAAGCGCTTCCATCTGGGCGACAAGCACGTCGGAGGACTGCACGCGGAACTTCAGGCCCTCGGCGTCGGACGGCTCGAGCAGCGGCACGCTGGCCGACATCTGCTTCATGCCGTTATGCCAGTAGGCCAGCCCCTGCAGACCGCGGCGCTGCATGCTGTCGAGAAGGTCCTGACCGGCTTCGGAGGCCTGGAACTGTTCGACGGCGTTGATGTCCTTGAACATGAAGGGCAGGTCGAAGATGCGGAATTGCTTGGTGAATTTCTCGAACTTCGAAAGCGAGGGGGCGGCCAGCTGCACGTCACCCTGCAGCATTGCTTCCAGCACCTTGTTGTCGTCGTAAAGCGTGGAGTTCGGGAAAACCTCCATGCACATCGTGCCGTCCATCTCTTCGTTCACGCGCTTTTCCAGCAGCGAGGCGGCGATGCCCTTGGGGTGTTTGTCGGTGTTGGTGACGTGGCTGAACTTGACGACGATCTCGCCGTCATCACAGGCGGCGCTTACGGCCGTGGCCGAAACGGACAGCGCCAGCGCGCTCGCGGCAGCGGTCAGGAACTTCATGGTCTGGTCTCCTCCCAGGATGTAACATTACAAGACTGCCCCTTGTCGGGGCGGTGCCATAAGTCTTTGTCGGGAAGTCAGCGCCACTCAAGGTTTAGTTTCAGCCCGTTTTTCATGTCGAAAAAATAATTATATTTCAAAGGATTATGTCTGAAACGGTGATTATCGGACGATCTGACGCCTTCTGATTGTGCGGATTCCCGCACACTGCAACAACGTGCCTGTGCGAGATTCCGCACACTTCCCGCAATCGGCCCGTCCCGGATTCCGTTGCGGCTTGCCGTAGCGACCTTTGGATAGCGCCGGGCGTGTCCCGCCGCACTGGCGCGTCAGCTGCGGCGGTAATCGTCGGGACGGATGCCGTAGCGGGCGAGCTTGTCGTAAAAGGTCTTGCGCGGCAGTTTTAGCGCCTTGGCGGCCTCCGACGCGCGGCCGTTCTGGCGCCCAAGCGCGGCAATGAGCAACGAGCGTTCGACCCGTGCCATCTGTTCCGCCAGACCCAGTTCGGCGGCGGCCGCCGCCTCTTCCGGCATGCCCAGCACGAAGCGCATGGCGGCCGACATGAGCGACCGGGCATTTCCCGGCCAGTCCTGCGCCATCAGGCGGGCCATGTGATCGGTCGTGACTTCGGGGACCGGTATGCCGGCCTGTTCCGCCGCCAGGGCAACGTAGTGCGAAAACAGCACCGGAATATCTTCGGGACGCTCGGACAGCGCAGGGATGCGGACCGGCGTCACGTCGAGCCGATAGTAAAGCTCGGCGTTCATCCGTCCGGCCTCGACCTCTGCCGACAGGTCGGCCGTGGTGCCGGCGATGAGCCGAACGCTTTCCGCGTGTTCCAGCTTTTCGGCGAGCGCGTATTGCGTGGCGCCCGGCAGAGCCGACACATCGTCGAGAAACAGCGTTCCGCCCGTGGCCGCGCTGAACGCCTGGTCGAGCGACACCCCGTCCATCCCGGCGGAAGAGCGTTTCACGAAGGGGCCGCGCGCTGCGGGCGACATCAGGTGAATGACCTCGGCCACCTTCGACACCCCTGCGCCCGGCGGACCGGTGACCAGCACCTCGACGCCCATGGGCGCAACCGTGCGAACCCGCGCGCGCAGATCGTCGGCCAGCGCCGAGGTGCCGAACAGCATCCGTGCCGCCGGGTCGCCCGTTTGCAACTGCGCCTTCAGACGGCGGTTTTCCAGAACCAGACGCCGGGTCGACAGGGCCCTTTGCAACACCGGTATCAGGTCATCAGGCGCACAGGGTTTCTCGAGAAAGTCGAACGCCCCCTGCCCCATGGCCTCGACAGCCATGGGAATGTCGCCCTCGCCCGTAAGCAGCACGACCGGTAGTTCCGCGTCGACACCGTTAGCGTATTTCAGAAGGTAGAACCCGTCACGGCCGGGCATTCGGATATCGGAAAGGATCACGCCTGGAAAATCCGGAGCGATGTGATCCTTCGCCTCGATGAATGAGCCAGCGGGCCTTGCTGTTAGGTCGGCCAGTTCCAGCGACTGGACCAGCGCGTCGCGCACGGCGGCATCATCGTCGACAACCAGGACATCCACGCTCATGCCGCTGCCTCTTCCTGCCAGCGTTCCAGTTCCACCGTCATCACGGCGCCACCATCCGGGGCGTTGGTACCGCGGATATTGCCCCCGAAGCTCTGGACCAGACCGTAGGAGATCGACAGCCCGAGGCCCATTCCGTCATCGCTGCCGACAGCCTTGGTGGTGTAGAAGGGCTCGAACATCTTGTCGGGTGCACTGATGCCGGGGCCGATATCGCGCACGGTGACGGCAAGTGGCGGGCCGGCGTCGATCGCGATACTGATCCGCCTTTCGACCTGGCCCGACATGGCATCGGCCGCGTTGTTGATGAGGTTGACGAAGACCTGGACAAGCCGCACCTCGCCACCGAGTGCATAGACGGGCTGCGCCGGGGCCTGCCAGTCAAGCGTTACCTCGTCCTTGCGCAGGCGCGCGTCGGTCAGTTCCACCGCCGTCTCCATCACCTGCACGAGGTCGACCTTGCCCATCGGCTCGCTCTCGTTACGCGCGAAGGCGCGCAGGTTCTTGATGATGCGCGCGGCGCGGGCCGCCAGTTGCGAGATGCGGTTCAGGTTCTCGCCCGCCGCGTCGGTGCGGCCCTTGGCAAGGAACGAGCCGCCATTGTCGGCAAATTGCTGGATCGCCATCAGCGGCTGGTTCAACTCGTGACTGATGCCGGCGCTCATCTGCCCCAGCGCAGACAGCTTGCCCGCCTGGACCAACTCGTCCTGTGCGCGCTTGAGGGCGGCTTCGGCCTCCTGGCGTTCCTGCACCTCGCGGCGCAGGGCAATGTTGGCCTCTGACAGTTCTGCCGTGCGTTCCGACACGCGGGTTTCCAACTGGGCATTCGCCCGGGCCAGAGTGCGGCGGCGCTCGCCGAGAAGCAGGAGGACCACGCCGAAAGACAGGCAGATCACGGTGAAGACCGAGGTCTGAAGCCACGCGATGCGGCGGGCCGGGGCCGTGTCGACAAGGGCGTGGCCGGTCATGCCGATCACCGGCTCGGCCTTGGCAAGATGCAGGGCGGCGCGAGGCAGGTAGTCGCCCCAGTCGAGGCGCCAGATCTCGTATCCGCTGCGCCAGACAGCACTGAAATCCGGCGCGGGTTCGATCGGCGGGGCCGGGGCTTCACCGTTTTCTCGCGGCTGCCAGCCAAGAATTTCCGAGCGGTTGGACAAAAAGATGCGCCCGTCGGCATCGGTGAAGAACACGGGGGGCTGACCGCCGATCCAGTCCCATTCAACCTCGGCCATGTCGACCAACGCGATGACACTCCCCTTGACCCCGTCCGGGCCGAAGGCCGGCGCGGCAAAGGCATAAACGCGCACACCATCCGGCCCAAGCCGGCCGTAGAACGTGCCGAGCGCCCCGCGCATGGCGCGGCGGAAATAGCGGCTTCCGGCGGGGCGGAGCGTGACGTTGCCGGCGCGGGCCAGCACGGTGCCGGCGGTGTCGGTGTAAAAAAGCGCCAGCGCCCCGCTCTTGTCGGCGGCGTCCTGCAACACCCAGTCGGCGCGTGCGACACCATCCTCGGCGGTGAGGTCATCGAAAACCGGGTGTTCGGCCATCAGCACCGCCAGTTCGCGGAAGCGGCGCAGTTCGCCGGTGAACCGGTCGGAGGCCAGTGCGAGGTCGGCGCGCCCCTGTTTCTCGATCTGGGCCAGCGCCTCGACATGGGCATACCGCCAGATGCCAGCCGCGCAGGCGCCGACCGCCCCGAGAAACAGGACGACCACGAGCAATCTGGTGCGCAGCATCTTCGTCATTGCGCTGTTCTAGCAAGCCTGCGCCCGGATTGACCAGATGCCCGCTGAGCGCCCTCGTCGTTCAGCCCTTGACGGACAGCACCGCGTCGGCCAGCGGTGCCGCGCCGAAACGCACCGGATCTGTCACCGGCAGGCCGGTTTCGCGGGCCGTGCTCTCGATTGCGTCGCGGGCGGCTGTTTCGTCGAGATCGCGGGTGTTGAGCGCGATGCCGACGACCCTGGCCGGCGTCAGCGCCCCGCCCGCCCGCGCAACCATCTCGTTGAGCGCGATGACGTCCTTCAAGGGCGGCACAGGCACCGCGTCGCCTGCGGTGTCGAGCACGTCCATCCCGGCCCGGTGGCACAGGATCAGCGCGTTTGCGCAACTTCCCCGCATCAGTGGCAGGGTGGCCGTGCTGCCCGGATGCAGAAGCGAGCCCTGACCCTCGATGATCAGCACGTCGTGCTCTGCGTTCTCCAACACCATCCTCTCCACGGCCCCCGCCGCATGATCCACCCGGAAGGCGTCGAGCGGGATACCCTTGCCAGTGATCGCAACGCCGCTTTGACCGGTGGCAAGAAAGGCCGCGTCGTGGCCCGCGTCACAGAGGGCCGACCAGATTTCGAGTCCGGAGGTCTTCTTTCCCACGGCCATGTCGGTGCCGACCATGAGCGCGCGAATATTGGAAAGTTTCGCGGCGCGCGCCATCGCGATGGGCGGCATGGCGTCGGTGGGCGTGCGGATATCCCAGATCCACTGGCCCGGTTTCAGCTTGTCGCCAAGCACATCGTTCAACCGGTCATGCAGCCCGTTGACGACCGACAGGCCCGAACCGATCGCCTGTTCCAGCATCGTCATCCACTCGGGCGGCACCCGTCCGCCAGACGGCGTGGTGCCAAGCACCAGAACCTCGGCACCCAGCCCGATCGCATCGTCCAGCGTGGCGACGATGGGAATGTCACGATCGATCTTGCACAGTTCTTTCAGACTCTTTCCCACCGCCTGGCTGTCGATCACGCAGGTCACGGGGTTGCGGCCGTATCGGATGATCCCCTCGGCCATCTTGGCGTTGATGAGACCCATATTGGCCTCGGCATAGATGGCGATCTTCTGGGTCGGCTCAAGCATCGGGCAGGTCTCCTCCGTGTCCGGGCCGGTCGGCGGGCAGGGTCACCCCATCGACCAGCGGCGCGCCATCGGCGGGATCGGGGTCGAGATTCAAGTGGCTGTCGAGGTCGATATAGTCGAACAGCGCCCCGATCGAGGCCCCCGCCGCGATCGAGACCGCGCTCTCACCCATGCAGCCGATCATGGTCTTGAGGCCGAACGCCCGGGCAGTGGCGACAATGCGCAGCGCCTCGGTGATGCCGCCGCATTTCATCAGCTTGAGGTTCACCCCGTCGACCCGGTCGGCAAAGCCGGGAATATCACCCGACATCCGGCAGCTTTCATCGACGAAGATCGGCAGGGCACGGTCCTTGAACAGGTCGACAAGCTGATCCTCGGCGCCGCGCACCAGCGGCTGTTCGATATATTCCGCCCGCCGCTCGGCCAGCCAGCCCATCATGTGGCGCGCATCGTCGAGCGACCAGCCGCCATTGGCATCGACCCGCAGAACGACATCGGCATCGCCCACGCTCTCGACCACGGCCGCGTACATCGCCTTGTCGGCCTCGATCCCCTCGGGCGAGCCCAGCTTGATCTTGAGCGCTTTCGCCCCCTTCTCCAGCAAGAGCGGCACGCGCTCGCGCACCACGTCCGGCGAGTTGATCCCCACGGTCAGCGAGGTCGGCACACCACGCCGCGCCAGCCCCAGAAGGCTGTAGAGCGGCATTCCGGCCTGTCTGGCCTTCAGATCCCACAGCGCCATGTCGAGCCCCGCCAACGCGCAAGGCGCGACGCCCGCCTCATATGCCCTGTCCCAGACGTCATGGATAGCGCCGGTGTCGAACTCGCTGCCCGTCACCCCACGCAGCATGGCTTCGGCCTCTTCCGTCGTCGCCGCGCCCTCGGTGGCACCCGGCGCGACCTCTCCCCAGCCGATATGCCCGTTCTCGGCAATCGAGATGAAAAGGTTCTCAGCCCCTTCGATCACGCCCCGGCTGATCGCCAGCGGAAATCGTTTCTTGAGATAGACCTTTCGGAACGTGATCTCGGCCATGTCAGTTTCCTTCAATACCATTGAGAAACGCCGTCAGGTTTCCGCCCAGGGCGTCGGAGACGTAGCCGCCTTCCTGAACGCAAACCAACGGCAGGCCGGTGGCCGCAATGGCCGCGGCGATCCGGGTGAAGCCTTCGGTCGTGACGGCGAAGCCCTGGAACGGGTCGTCGATATGCGCGTCGAGCCCGAGCGCCACGACAATGACGTCGGCGCCGAAATCGGTGATCTGTGCGAGCGCCCGATCCAGCGTATTCAGGTAGGTTTCGTCGTCCGTGCCCCGCTCCAGCGGCAGGTTGAGGTTGGCCCCCAGCCCCGCGCCTTCTCCCCGTTCATGGGCATGGCCCCAGAAAAACGGATAGAAGCGCGCCGGATCCGCGTGGATCGAGACCGTCAGCACATCGCCTCGGGCATAGAACATGCCCTGCGTGCCGTTGCCGTGGTGCACGTCGACATCGAGGATCGCGGGGCGCAGGCCCTTGTATAGCAGCCTTTGCGCGGCGATGCCGGAATTGTTGAAGAAACAAAACCCCCCGGCAAGGTCTGCAAAGGCGTGATGCCCCGGCGGGCGGGAGAGCGCGTAGACAGCCCGCGCCCCGGCCGCGACCGCATCCGCCCCGCTCACGGCGGTCTGGGCCGACCAGTAAGCGGCCTTCCAGGTATATTCCGCGATCGGGCAGGCCGTATCGGCCTGGTGATATCCCGCCTGCCCCACCGCCGATTTCGGGTAGCTGTCGGTGCGGTTCATCGGGTGGACATTGGGGATCACCTCGTCCGATGCCCCCTCGATGCGCTGCCAGCGGGTGTGGATGTTCCGCAGGAAGGTCAGGTACTCGGCCGTATGGACCGCGGCGATCGGCCCGAGCCCCGCATCGGCCGGGGTCTCGAAGACACAGCCCGCCGCTTCGGCCCCCGCCTTCAGGATATCGACACGCCTGGGTACTTCGGGGTTTGGTTTGCGTGTGCCGTTCGCCATGAAGTTCTTCGGGTCATGCGCGCGCTGGCGGTCGTCGAGGATGGCTTTCATCAAGGATCTCCCATCAAGTCGTCGAAAGCCTTTGCTGCCAGAAGGCAGGTCAGGTCACGCTCGGCCATATCAAAGCCGAGCCGGTCGTAAAACGCCCGGGCAGCGGTATTCTCGGCATAGACGGTCAGTTTCAGGAAACACGCCCGCCATTCTTCTCTCGCGAACTCCGCCGAGGCGCGCAGGAGCGCCCGGCCCAGCCCTTGCCCCCGCGCCACATCGCCCACCCAGAGGTCGGACACATAGGCGCCCGCCGCGCCGAAGGTGGTGGAAAAGACCGGCGAGACCAGGGCCGCGCCGATGACCGTCTCACCACCGCGCGCCAACAGTCCGTGGCAGGCCGGCGGAACGCCGAGGCAGGCCAGCGACAGGGCATCCTCGGTCGCATGGTGGCTGTCGCCCATATGGGCCGATAGCGCCTCGAGGGCATGGGAGAGATCGACGATATCCCCCGGACCCACCGGCGTGATCCGCCACGGGTCAGAAGGCGACATGCGCCGCCCCTTTCAGCCCGAGCATCGCGCGGGCCTCGTCCGGTGTGGCAACCTGCCGGCCCAGCCCCTCGACGATGCGGCGGGCCTTTTGCACCTGCTCGGCATTCGAGACCGCCAGTTTTCCCTTCTCGATGTAAAGGCTGTCTTCCAGCCCGACGCGGACATGGCCGCCCATCCCGGCAGCCGTCGCCGCCATCGTCATCTGCGCCCGGCCCGCCGCCAGCACCGAGAAACGGTAGTCATCGCCGAAATAGTCATCGGCCAGCCGCACCATGTGCGAAAGCGTCTCGGGCGCCGGGGCCATGCCGCCCAGCACGCCAAAGACGAACTGGATGAAGATCGGCGCTTTCACGAGGCCGCGCTCGACGAAATGGCGCAACATGACAAGGTGGCTCATGTCATAACACTCGAACTCGAACCGCGCGCCCCGCCTTTCGCCCATTTCGTGCAGAACATGGGCGATGTCGCGCGGGGTGTTCTTGAAGATCAGGTCGTCGGTCGACTCGAGAAAGGGTTTTTCCCAGTCGAACCGCCACTCACGGTCCCGCGCGGCAAGTGGGTAGAGGGCGAAATTCATCGAGCCCATGTTGAGCGAACACATCTCGGGCTCGGCCGCCATCGCACCCGCGAGCCGATCTTCCAGCGACATGATGGCGCTGCCGCCGGTGGTTATGTTGATCACCGCGTCGCACCGGTCGCGGATCCCGGGCAGGAAGTTCATGAAGTGCTCGGATTTCGACGAGGGCCGGCCATCGTCCGGGTCACGGGCGTGCAGATGCAGGATCGCCGCGCCCGCCTCGGCAGCTTCCACGGCCTGATCTTCGATATCCTTCGCGGTGAAGGGCAGATGCGGCGACAGGCTGGGCGTATGGATCGAGCCGGTCACGGCGCAGGTGATGATGATCTTCGACATGGCGCCTAACCCGTTCGATTGGGGGCCAGCCCCCAAACCCCCGGGATACTTTCAGCCAGAAGAAGCAGGTGCGCGCGCTTCATGCTTCTTCTGACCCGAAATATCCCCGCCGGAGGCATCCGACGGCGCCGCGAAACGCACTCGTTTCGTGCGGAGCGCAGGGTCAAAGTCCCGCCTCTTCGCAGAACCGGTCGAGCGCGCGGGTGAGCTTTTCAATAATCTCGTCGACATGTACGGTGGTGCTGATCATCGGTGGCGCAACGATGAAATGGTCGCCGGAATAGCCTCCGCGCGTACGGCGGGAGTAGATGATGAGCCCTTCGTCATAGGCCGCCTCGACCAGCCGGTCAAAGGCGTTCAATTCCTTCGGCAGCGGTGTCATTGTGGCGCGGTCGGACACCAGTTCGAAGGCCTGCAGCATCCCCATGCCGCGCACGTCGCCGATGATCGGGTAGCGGTTCATCAAAGCGCGCAGGCGGTGGCCGAGCTGGGTGCCCACCTCCAGCGCGTTGTGCATCATGTCCTGCCGCTCGATTTCCTCGATCACGGCGAGCCCCGCGGCACAGGCGAGCGGGTTGCCGGCATAGGTGAAGCCGTGGATGAAGCCGCCATGGCCCAGCACCGCCTCGACGATCTCCTCCTGTGCGATCACCGCGCCGAGCGGCATGTAGCCCGCGCCGAACCCTTTCGAGAGCGCCGCGATATCCGGCACGGTGTCCCAGTTGTCGGCCGCGAAAAATGTGCCGGTGCGTCCGCCGCCCGAGATCACCTCGTCATGGATAAGCAGCACATCGTAGCGGTCACATATCTCACGGATGCGTTTCATGTAACCTTCTGGCGGCATGAGGCAGCCGGTCGAGGCTCCGCCGATCGGTTCGACGATGAAGGCCAGCACGGTTTCCGGCCCTTCCTGCAGGATGCGCTCTTCCAGCATGTCGGCGTAGTGGCGGCCGGTTTCCGCGTCGGCCGGGTCGAGCCCGTCGAGATAAGCGCGCGGCGCGGGGATCTTCGGCATCTGCCGCATCATCGGGTCGAAGGGTGCCGTCATTGGCGCGTAACCGGTCAGTGCCAGCGCGCCGATCGTGCAGCCGTGATAGGCTGGGTAGCGCGAGATCACTTTCCAGCGCTGCGGCTCGCCCACCGCCAGCTTGTATTGCCGGGCGAGCTTGATGGCGCTTTCCACCGCTTCCGAGCCGCCGGAAACGAAGAACACGCGCTCCATCCCGTCGGGGGCCAGCCCCGCGACCTTGGCCGCCAGCGCCTCGCTCGGTTCCGTCTCGAAATGCAGGCGATAGCCGAAGGTGGCGATCTCCATCTGCCTGCGCATGGCCTCGAGCACGTTGGGGTTGGAATGACCGATATTGCACACCATCGCCCCGGACGAGCCGTCGAGATAACGCTTGCCGTCCACGTCCCAGATATACACGCCCTCGGCCTGCCTGAGCCGTGGGCGGCGCTGCCGGGTCTGATAGAAAAGATGGCTTTTGCCCTGCCCGTCCATATCGTCTCTCACGCTATCCAGAAAGCCTTTTCGAGATCGTCGAACTCATCGGCCGGGCCTTCGAACTTGTTCCGGCCCAGTTCAAGCACGTAGACATAGTCGGCGATCTTGAGAGCATGGCGGATTTCCTGGTCGACGAGCAGGATGGTCAGCTTGTCGACCTTCGCGAGGTCGGTGAGCATCTCGTAGACCTCCTCGGCCAGCATTTTCGAAAGGCCCGCCGTTGGCTCGTCGACCAACAGCATCTTGGGTTCCGACATCAGCGTGCGGCCGATCTCTACCATGCGCTGCTGCCCGCCCGACAGCTCGCCCGTTACCTGCTTGCGCTTGTCACGGAGCGCCGGGAAACGTTCATAGTTCGCCTCGACTTTCTGGCGCACCTGCTTGCGGTCGCGCCGGAAGGTCCAGCCGCCCAGTTCGAGGTTTTCCTCGACGGTCATGTCCTTGAATACCCCGGGCTGCTGGGGGATGTAGGCCAGCCCCTTGAGGATCTTCTCGTGCGGCGGAATGCCCAGGATCGACTCGCCACCGAGCAGGATGTCGCCCTGATTGGGCGAAAGAAACCCGAAGGCGGCCTTGAGTGCCGTCGACTTGCCCACGCCATTGGCGCCCAGGATCGTGGTGATCTGGCCCTGCCGTGCCTTGATGTCGAGATCGGAGAGGATGTTGAGATCGCGGTAGTAACCCACCGAGAGGTTCTTCATCTCGAGAACGGTTGCCGGTTCGGTCATGCCGGGGCCTCCTCGCCTTCCTCGGCGCCGAGATAGGCCTCGATCACGGCCGGGTCGTTCTTGACGTCCTCCGGGGGACCGTCGGCGATGAGGTCTCCGAAGTTCAGCACCAGAAGCCGCTGGGAGAGAGAGAAGATCGAATCCATCTGGTGGCTGATGATGATGATCGCCTTGCCTTCGTCGTTGACGCGCTGGATGTAGGCGTAGATCACCTCCATCAGGCGCGGGTGCACGCCGGCGAAGGGTTCGTCGAGAATGATGACATCGGGGTTGAGCATCAGCAGGCGGCCCAGTTCCAGAAGCTTCTGCTGCCCGCCGGACAGGGCCTGTGCGTATTCATTGCGCAGGTGGTCGATGGTCAGAAACTCCAGCACCCCCATCGCCTTGTCGCGAAGCTCTGCCTGCCCATGCGTGTTGCCCATGGCGAGCGCCGGCACGTAGAGGTTTTCGAGCACCGTCATCCGCCGGAACGAGCGCGTCACCTGGAAGGTTCGGCCAAGCCCGGCGCGTGCCACTTCGAAAGGCTGCAACTGGTCGATGCGTTTCTCGCCGAGATAGACCGTGCCGCTGGTGGGTTTGATCGCCCCGTCGAGGATGTTGGTCATCGTCGTCTTGCCTGCCCCGTTCGGGCCGATCAGACCGATCAGCTCGGGGCCGTTGATCTCGAAATTCACGCCTTTCAGGACGTGGTTCCCGCCAAAGCGCTTCTGCAGGTTGGTGACCTTGAGATGTATCAATCCGGTGCCTCCGTTCTATGCGGGCCGCCGCCCGGGCCGGTGACGGTCGAGGCGCGCTTGGCGACGGTTTCCTCGGCCACGCCTTCGCGGCGGAAATAGGCGATGATGGGGGCGATCAGGCCGTTGCGGAAGAACCGGAGCGTGATCATCAGCAGCAGGCCGAAGAAAACGAGCCGCCAGATCGTCATGTCGACTTCGATGCCGCCGATGACGAAGCTGTTGCGCAGGAGTTCGAGCACCACCTGAAGGATGATCGCGCCGATGGCGGCCGCCACGAAGTTCTCGATACCGCCGATCACGGCCATCGCCACGACAAGGCTCATCTGAAGGAGAAACAGCATGTTGGGCGTGATGATCTGTACGTAATGCCCCTGCACGGCGCCCGCTGCGGCGGCCATGGCACAGGTGATGGTGAAGACCAGCACCTTGTAGCGGGTGGTGTTCACGCCAAGTGCTGCAGCCGCATCCTGATCCTCGCGCAGGGCGCGTACGAAAAGGCCGAATTTCGATCGCGCCAGCCAGCCGAGGACGGCGAGGCATGCCAATAGCAGCGCCAGCATCGTGTAGTACGGCGGCAGTTTGTCGGTGGGTTCGAAATAGGTGCCGAAAAGGTTGACGCCGTTGGGATAGAGCGGCGGCAATTCCAGCCCCGCCTGCCCCCGCGTGATGTCGATCTCGGCCGAGATGGTGGCCTTGAGGATCTCGGAGAAGCCCAGCGTGAACAGCGCGAGATACGCTGCCCGGAGGCGCAGCACCAACATGCCGACAAGGAAACCCGCAAGCGCGCCCATCAGCGTGCCCAGAATAATCCCGAGCAAAACCGGCATCGGTTGCACGTCGACCGTGCCGCCCCATGCTTCGAGCGCCTGCCGCAGGCAATCCTGTGTCAGGGTGGTCGAGGTTACCCCGATCGGGTTCACCACCACCAGCCACTGGCCGAAGAAGGGCGTTTCCGCGCAAAGTTCCGTCGGCTCGGGCGAGAGGTAGATGTAGTGACAGAACAGGCCCGTCGTATAGGCGCCGATCGCCATGAAGCCCATGTGCCCGAACGAAAACTGCCCCGCATAGCCCGACAGCATCGACCAGCTTGCCGCGAGGATCGCGTAGAAGAAGCCGGTGATCAGGATGTGCATGATGTAGTCGTAATCCGCCGCCCCATAGGTCAGCGGAAAGATCAGCAGGATGATCAGGAAGATGCCGCCGGCAATGTTGGGTATCTGCTTTCTCATGGCCTCTACCCCCTAGCCCTGTCCGTGCATGCCGCTGGCGAAGCGGCGGCCGAACATGCCCGTGGGCCGCAGCAGCAGCGTGAGCGTGAGCACGATCATGCCGTAGGCCGGGATATAGCTGGCGGCTTTCTGAGCGTCGGGAACACAGCCGGTCCCCGCGGCCTCGACAAGGCCGACCATGATGCCGCCGATGAAGGCCCCGGGCAAAGAGCCGAGCCCGCCCAGCACGACGATCACGAAGGAGCGCATCGCGGGGATGGCGCCCACCTGCGGCAACCATGAAAAGGCCTGCACCAGCAGCGCGCCGGCCAGCGCGGCGATCATGCCCCCTAGGGCGAAGGCCAGCATGTTCATCGTGTTGGGGTTGATGCCGGTGATGGCGGCGGCCTCGCGGTCCTGGCTAACGGCGCGCAGGGCTTTTCCTGTCCACGTGCGATGCATCAGGAAGAGAAGCGCCGCCAGAACGAGGATGCAGGTGATGGCCGCGGTGAAACGCGGGCTGGAAATGGTGACCTGCTCGAAGAGCGTCATGCTGCCCCGGCTGGTCTTGATCCAGATCGGGTCGGCCTCGGCGGGGAAACGCCAGCGCGGGAATTCGAGGAAGCGCTGCGCTTTCACCGGGTTGGCGCCCACCAGAGCCTGCACGAAATACTGCAGCGTGAAGGCCAGGCCGAAGGTCACGAGGATCCCGTATTCGATCGGCCGGTCGATCTTGCCGTGATACATCGGCGTCAGCATCAGCCGCTCGAACGCCGCGCCCAGCAGGAAGGCCACGAGGCAGGCGCCCAACACCCCCATCAGCGGGTTGATCCCGGGAAACCAGACCTCGGTGATGAAATAAACCAGCATCCCGCCGATCATGTAGAATTCCCCATGGGCGAAGCTGACCACACCGAGGATCGAAAAGATCAGCGACAGGCCAAGCGCCATGAACCCGTAGATGATGCCTATGATCAGCCCGTTCACGAACTGGCTGGCCACGAAACCACCGGAGACGACGCAGATATTGTCGGGGTCGGCGAAACTGAACGTCACCGCGACGATCAGCACGGTCAGCAGCGCCAGCGACGTGGTCAGGTAAACCGACGCGCGCGGCGTCGCCGCCCAGACCGCAGCCAGCCCAACCGGGCCAAGCGAGGCGCCGGCCATGGTGCCGATGAAGGCCGCGTTCGACGTGTCGAGATCGCGGGCGAGATAGCGGCGCTTGATGAGAATGCTTCCGGCGACAGCCCAGAAGATCATCCAGGCCAGCACGCCCCAGAACAGCAACGGAAATTCCACGATGTCCCCCGTGTCACGCCGGGTTTGTCCCGGCTGTTTTCGGATTGTGGCGGGCCCGGGCGCCATCAGAGCGCCCGGGCGGATCAGCGGATCACTCGTTCACGAAAACGGGTTCAGCCGTCTTGTAGGCATCCGGGTAGACGATCGCCGCACTGGTCGAGTCCTGCCCTTCTTCCTGGTACTGGATCATGGTCAGCGCCGGATCGGGCCACTGGTGCCACCATTCGTCGCCCTTGCCATCTTCAGACGGGTCTTTCTGCGTGCCATAGGGGAAGTAGATCTTGCCGAGCGTACCGTCATGCTCGATCCCTTCCAGTGCCGTGACGATCGCGTCGGCGTCAGTCGAACCGGCCTCTTCGATCGCCTGGGCAATGATGGCGATCGAATCGTAGGCCTCCATCGCGTAGCTCTCGACGTCAGACTTGCCCATCCGCTCCTTGTAGGTGGCGGCGAAGGCCTTGCCCTTTTCGGTGAACTGGGTCTCGGGCACGCCGATCCGCTGCACGAAGGCGTTCTGCCCGTCCGGCACGTTCTGCCAGTAGGCGCCCGATTCCAGCGCGTCCTGCCCGGTCACGAAGGGCAGATCGAGCGGCCCGATGCCGGCATCCGCAGCCTGCTGGGTGAAGTTGTAGGCGGCCTCGCCCGTCACCAGGGTAATGATCATGTCCGGGTTCTCGGCCTTGATCCGCTGCACGATGCCGGCATAGTCCTGCGTGCCGATATCCACCGAGAAGGTGGTGCTTTCCACGCCGCCGCTTTCCAGGCCCTTCGCGGTTTCCTGCGAGGCGGGAATGCCGTAGTCGGTGTTCTCGGTCAGGATCGCCACCTTTTCGACGCCCGGCACGGTCAGCGCAAATTGCCAGATGGTTGCCGAGGCCCACGAGCTGAGCGGCGCGATGCGGAAGATGTATTTCTGCTTGTCGCCGGTGATGGTGTCATTCCACGTCTCGGCGAAGACCGTCGGCACGCCAAGGCGTTGCGCCACGTCCTTCGACGCCACGCCGACCGAACTGTGATAGCCGCCACCCACGGCGACAACGCCATCCTGCGAAATGAATTTCTCCATCAGGGCGGCACCCTTCTCGGGCAGGCCCTCGGAATCGCCGATCACCACCTCGATGTCGCAGCCCAGCACGCCGCCGGCCGCGTTGATGTCTTCCTCGGCGATCAGCATCGCCTCGCGCATCGCCTCACCGCCGACCACGGTGCCGGGGGCCGAAAGCGGGGCGATACCGCCGATCTTGATGGGGCAATCGGCGGCCATGGCGGCGCCGGCCGTCACAAGGGCGCCGACCGCGGTGGCGGTCAGCAATCTGAAAGTCGTCATTGAATGTCTCCCGTTGGTTCCCGGCTCTTTTTCCAGAGCCTCGTAGGCCAAACTATTGCAGGCACCGTCAAAATGCCTCAAATTGATAATACCTATTCAGAGCATAGACGAGATTTATGGGGCCGCGGATCTGGCCCCGAAAGTGAAAGGACGAGGCGCTGAACCACGCCGACAAGTTCGTAACCAACCTCGACTGGAACCTGCTGCGCACCTTCGTGGTGATCGTCGAGGAAGGCGGGATCACGGCGGCCGCAACCCGCCTCCTGCGACGCCAGCCAACGGTCAGCGTTGCCCTCGGCCGCCTCGAGGCGCAAATCGGCAGCCGCCTTATAGAACGTGGGGGCGGCGCGTTCCGGCTGACCTCTGCAGGGCGGGAACTTTACCGCGAATGCACCGAAATCTACGGCTCGATCTCCCGGCTGGCGGACCTGACCCAATCGGCCACCAAGGAGCTGACGGGGCATGTCGAAATCCTGCTGGCCAGCCACGTTGTCACCCCGATCCTCGACCAGACCCTCGTCGACTTCCACCGCGCCTATCCAGAGGTCAGTTTCGAAATCCGTATCGAGACCAGCCGCAATGTTTTGCGCGGTGTGCTGGAAAAAACGGCACCTTTCGGGATCTGTCTGCTCAATCGCCGGTTGGCAAAACTGGAATACGAACGAATCTATCGCGAGCATTTCGGTTTCTTCTGCGGCCCCCCTCACCCGCTTTACGGACGGCGGAACCTCGATATCAGCGATCTGCGCGGCTGTGCCGGAGTGTCCTTCGAAACCGACAGCATGGACGATGCCCTGCGGCCGGTGGCCATCTTCCGCCGCGATAACGACCTCGATCACAACATCGTTGGCCGGTCGACCCACCTGGAAGAGGTGCGGCGGCTGATTTCCTGCGGCCTGGGCATCGGCCCGCTCCCCATCCACGTGGTGCGGCAGGATCTGGAGAACGGCACGCTGTGGCGCTTGCCGCCCTACGAAAACCCGCCGGCTGTCGACATTTACGTCGTTACCAACCCCGCAAGCCGGCTCAGCCGGGCCGAGGGGAAGTTCCTTTCGGCCCTGAAGGCGCAGATCGCCGCCAAGACACTCGCCGACCGCACCTATGACGGGCTCAGTCCTCTGGGTTTCTCGCCCAAGCCGGTCGGGCCGGTGCAGGCGCAATGAGGACGACGCGCCGCATATCCCCTGACGCAGCCGTTGTCTCTGCCCCGGAAATGATGACCTGCCATCGTCATTGGGGCGGAAATGTGGCGAAAGTCGGATGCGCATGAGCGACAGCCCCGACATCGAGGCCATGAATGCCCCCGTGACCGGCTCGGCTGGCCGGGCCCTCCTGGTTCTGGGTCTGGTGCTGGATCATGGACCGGTGTCCCCGCAACACCTGACGGACCTGAGCGGGCTCAGCCGCACGGCCGTGCATCGCGCCATCCATGCGCTGATCGACCAGGGCTTCGTGCGCTATCAACTGGGCAAGATGCACGTAATCGTCACGTCCGGTCTGCGCGACAGTTTTCGCGGCGCGTTTTTCAGCCCGCCCGGCATCGATCCTGTCTCGAAAGCCGTGGACGAGGCGCTCAAGCACCGCAGAATGCAGTGTGAAATCGCGGTCTTAAGCCCGGACGGCGAAGCGCGCCTCGTCGAAACCACCATGCCGGACCAGGAGGCCGAACTCGACTTCCTCGAAAGCGATCTGGTCTCTGTCCTGCTGTCACGGTTCGACCCGGTTGCGGTGACCCGCATGACCGCCCGCGCCCTGCGGGCCTCCGGCGGCGATGCCACCGTGGAGCATGATTTCCTCGATCGTTACAGGCAGGCACAGTACCAGGGCTATATCTGGAATGCGCAGCAAGGCGCGCTTTGCGTTCGGGTTAAGGACGATTCGGATCAGGCCGTAGCGATTCGCCTTATTTCCGGTGGGTCGGGGCGCGTCAGACAGCGAGATTGTGTCGAAACTGCGGAGGCAATTGGGCGGCTACTTCCCGGAATGTTTCCAAATCTGTCCACAATACGCGAGTGATTTCAATATACGGAATGACTCGTTTGCCATGACGGGTCGGCCGGATTAACACTTTCCTCAATGCAAGTACCGGTGCGTCATCCGGCGTCCGGCGATCCAGTAAAGAGGAACACGATTATGGCCCCGACCAATAATCCCGGCATTGTCGACGGTGAAGATACCGGCGAGAACATGGGTCTCGGTTACGATGACTCGAACGCTCCGACCGATCAGGGCGGAGACCAGATCACCAATGGCGACGACACGATCTACGGCAATGGCGGTGACGACACCATCGATGGTGCCGGCGGCAATGACGTGATTTTCGGCGACGGGCCCGACGGTACGTCCGGTGGCAGCGCGCGTGAAATCTTCCAGTGGGCCGACGCCCCCGGCTTCGCCGATCTCGCCTATGCCAGCGGTTTCACCCAGGACACCGGCGAAGCGTCGATCACCTTCTCCATCGAGAACGAGGATGCAGGGACGCAGAGCCAGTACCAGACCGAGGATCAGCTGACCGCGGGCCTCGACGATGAGGTGGCCGAGGACGCGTCTTTCGAATCCGTGACCAACGTCAACGGCAACAGCACCACCTACCGCTGGACCTCTGACGAAGGCACGATCGAGGATGTCGAGTTCCGTGTGAACGACCTTGACGGCGACGGCCTTGTCGAAGTGCGCGCCTACGATGAGAACGGCAACGAGGTTCCCGTTTACATCGAGGACGCCGGAACCGGTATCGACACCTCGAGCACCAACGGCCTGCCCGGCGACAACTTCGCCGACAGCAACGACCAGAACTACACCGATGACAACGACCCCGAGCATTCCTTCAAGGTCAGCATCCCGGGTCCGGTCGCCTATTTCGAAGTGGTCCACAGCCAGGACGGCGGCGGCAACAGCGGCGTCAACGTCACGGATATCGCCTTCAACGTCTCGGGTGGAGATGTCGGAACGCCGGGCAATGACGACCTGAGCGGCGGCGACGGCGACGATGTCATCGATGGCGGTGGCGGCGAGGATACGATCGACGGCGGTGACGGCGACGACACGCTCTCGGGCGGTGACGACAACGACACCATCACAGGTGGCGACGGCAACGACGTCGTGGAAGACATGGATGGCGACAACACCATCGACACGTCGTCCGACCTCGGCCAGGCGGCCCTGCCCGATCGCGGCTATCCGGGCCTGTTCCCGGCCGACAGCGACCCGAACGACGATCGCGACATGGTCACGACCGGCGACGGCAACGACAGCATCCGCACCGGCGACGACGCCGACACCATCGTGTCGGGCGGCGGCAACGACACGATCAACTCGGGCATCGACGATGACGAGGTCTATGCCGGTGACGGCGACGACCTGATCACCACCGGCGAAGGCTCGGATTACGTCGAAGCGGGCGACGGCAACGACACCGTCTATGGCGGCCTTGGCCCGAGCTTCCCCGATGAACTGAACATCACCGACGAAGACACCGGCTTCCCCAGCCCCGACCTGGTGACCGACAACGGCATGGACACGATCTATGGCGGCGCGGGCGAGGACGTGATCTATGGCGAAGACGACAATGACCTGATCTTCGGCGGCGACGATAACGACTATATCGACGGCGGCATCGACCAGGATACGATCGACGCCGGCGAAGGTGACGACACGCTGATCGGCGGTCAGGGCGACGACTTCCTCGACGGCAATATCGGCAATGACGAAATGACCGGCGGCGACGGCAACGACACGTTCCTCGAGCTGTCGGCCGAGGGTGCCGACACGATCACCGACTTCGGCGTCGGCGACACCGGCTCGATCACCGATGGCGACCAGACCAACAACGACTTCGTCGACCTCAGCAGCTTCTACAACGACACCACGGTGGCCGATGTGAACGCAGCCGGCGGCGACTTCGACACCCCGCTCGAAATGATGCGCGCGGATGCCGAGGATGGTCGTCTCGACGGTAACATCGACGGAACCGACTACTCGGGTCAGATCGGCGGTGTCGATCTCACGCTGCAGGACGGTGCCGGCGGGGCTGTCACCGGGTCGGCTCTGACCTACGACAACACCAACGTGCCCTGCTTCGTCTCCGGCACCCTGATCGCCACGCGCCGCGGCTCTGTTCCGATCGAGGAACTCAAGGCAGGCGACGAAGTGATCACCATGGACCACGGCTTCCAGAAGATCCGCTGGATCGGCTCGACGACCGTCCCGGCGGAGGGCAGCCTTGCCCCGGTGGTGATCCGCAAGGGCGCCATGGGCAACGAGCGTGACCTGCGCGTCTCGCCGCAGCACCGGATGCTGGTGCGTGGCTGGCACGTGGAGCTGATGTTCGGCAAGCCCGAGGCCCTGGTGCCCGCGAAGGCACTGATCAACGACGAGACGGTCTTCCCGCTGGAAGGCGGCACGGTGGATTACTTCCACATGATGTTCGACCGTCACGAGCTGGTCTATGCCGAGGGCATCCCGTCGGAAAGCTTCCACCCCGGTCACGTGGGCATGGGCGCCTTTGCCGAGGATGCCCGCGAGGAAATCCTGCAGCTCTTCCCGGAACTGCGCGAGGATGTCACGGCCTATTCCGAGCCGGTGCGCCCGACCCTGAAGGTGCGCGAAGCCCGGGTGCTGGCCGAGAACCCCGAACTGATCAAAGAGTAAGCGCCCAGGCGCTGAAGGTTCGAGTACAAAGAAGGGGCGCCTTGCGCAAGCCCCTTACCAGATGTGTTGAAGAAAATGCTTCGGTTGGCCACAAAGTGGCCAACCTTATCCTTAGAAACTTGACCTGAACGAATCCACGAATGGAGATATCAGGTGAAGTCCGTCTCGCAAAAATCTGCGACAGGCCCGAAACGGCGCCTTCCTCTCCCGTTTTTCGGAGTGGATGTGAACTTTTGCCGGAATGCGCAATGCGCCCATTTCGGTGTTCGCCCCGATCCCCGTGATGGCCGGGGCCTCAGGCTCTCGGCTGTGAATGCCAACTTTCCTCGCGGGAAAGTCGGAGGCACCGGCGACGACAAATACTTCGAATGCGGATATTGCGGCCAGGAGTCTGTCGTCAAAAACAACCGAGCTATCGTAGAAGAATACACACGCCTGCGGCGATTGCAATGCTTCCACGGTATGGGCAAGTCGTGCCCAAATGCTGATTGCCTTTCACACGGGAAAACGGTGGATAAAAGACCTGATCTCTACTGGAGGACGGGGCGGACCAAAGCTGGGCATCAGCGATACGCCTGTAAGAAATGTCGATCGACATTCACCATTGGCCATCCGGCCCGCAATCATCGACGCCAATCCAAGAACGGGCAGATCCTGAAACTGCTCGTTCACGGAACCTCCCTGTCGAAGATCACGGAGATCGCCGATGTCGCGCCGCGTGATGTCTATCGGAAGATCGACTTCATCTACGATCGGGTTCGAGAGTTCACCGATCGGCGGGAAGGCGATCTCCGCGATGTCGACTGGGTGAGATATGGCCGCCGCTTTGCGACGGACAGCCAGACGCTGACCCTCAACTGGCCCAACCGCAAGAAGCGTGCTTCCGTGTCCGTGCAGCACCTCTGCACCGCGCACGCGAACTCGGGCTTCATCGTCCTCGGGCATCTCCAGTTCGACCCTACGGGCGATATGAGACAGATCGAGGCCGACATGTCGGCCAATGGAGATCTGGCAAAGGACCGCTGCTGGCGGCACCACGGACGTCTCTGGACGGCCTCCGAGTTCAAGAAATATCTCGACGACATCACCGCAGGCGCCGAGATCGACCCCGAGATCCTCGCAGATGTCGATCTGGGTTTACAACTGCCGCATGTAGGCGGCCTCGTGCGCCAAGACATCCAGCAGTTTGCTCACGCGCTGATGCTCCGCCGAATGGTGTCGAGATCCGAAAGCCGCTTCTTTTTCGTTCAGGACGGCGACGCCGGCCTCAGCAAGGCTTTTCTCGCAGCCTTCGCGCCGGAGGTCGCGGTGGGTCGGGTGGATGTGGCAACAGTGTCCTTCGCCAAATACGAGTTCAACGACGCACGCGAGGCTCTCTATGCCCAAGGGCGCCGAGACTTGCGGAATGATCTCAACCTGACCGCACATCAGCTCAACAGCCTGCCGGAGTTCGTGCTGAACGAGGAAATCGACAGGGAGATCGTCAAGCGTCTCGCCGGCAGGCCTATCGGCTCTCCCTTCGATTGGCCGTATCACACGAAGTCCGAACCTTCCCGGGCCGTTGATCTCAAGACGGACCGACCCGAGCTCTCAACAGAGCGATGCGCGAGATTGATGCGTCTCGCCACGCTGCGGAGCGTGGACAGCTATTTCCACAAGATTCGCAGCAATGTGCGGCCAGCATCCCGGCCAGTCTCGACGCCAAGCGCGAATGGCCGAACCTGGGATCGGCACTTCCTCTACAAGCCGGAGATGCTGGTCAAGATCATCGAGATCTACCGCTTTCACCACAACTGGATGGGATCACGGGACACAAAACGAACCCCGGCGATGAAACTCGGCCTCGCTAAGGGCAAAGTCTACGAGCGGGATCTCTTCGGAGAATGAATAAAAAGCGCGCTGCCATTGGCAGCGCGCAATCTTCCACACATACGGTAAGGGGCTTGCGCCTTGCGGGGCGCCCCTTTTTCGTTGCGGGTGTTGTCACGGCGGCGAGAGCCCCAGCTTGTGCGGCGGTATCAGCCTCCGGCGGAACGCTCCCGCCTACTCGCTTTGCAGGTTGTCGGGATTGAACACGTTGCCGAAGCCTGAGTTGTTACTGTCGGCCTCCGGCGCCGTGCTTTCGTCCTCAGATCCACCCTGCAGGTTGGTGGGGTCGAACACGTTGCCGAAGCCCGAGGTATCACTCTCTTCGTCCGGTGCCGCGCTGTTGTCTTCCTCGCTTTGCAGGTTGCCCGGGTCGAAGACGTTCCCGAAGCCGGAGCTGTCGGTCTCTTCTCCCGGTGCCGTGCTCTCTTCTTCCTCTCCCTGCAGGTTGCCGGGATCGAAGACATTGCCGAAGCCGGAATTGTCGCCTGTGTTCGGCGCGGCGTCTTCCGGCGCCTCGGTACCCGGGGTCAGCTCGTCAGGGTCGAACACGCCTTCGAACTTGCGCTGCCGCTCCTCTTCCCGCTGGCGCCGTTCCTCCTCGCGCTGTTCGCGCAGTTCCTGGATGCGCTGCTCGGCTTCGAGGCGCTTCTCTTCCGTCACGCGCTGAATACAGGCGTCGGGGCTGTAGGCCGAGGCGGTGCCCACGACCGTGATCGCACCGATGCAGAAGATCACCAGCACGATGGCGGCAGGGTTGCCAGACAGGAAACGCGGCAGCTTCACACCGCCTGTGACCTCGCCCACGGACTTGTTTTGCCGGGCCGCGAAAGCCAGTTCGCGCCGCCGGATGATCGACTCGTTCAGCAGGGCGAAGAACACGGTCAGCACGACGATGATGAAGGCCAGGGCCGAGATCGACGGGTTGATGCCATAGCGCACCTTCTGGGCCAGTTCGATCGTCAGTGTCGGGTACTGGCCGAAGGTGAAGGTGGTGGTGTTGTAGTTCTCGAAGCTGGCAAGGAAGGCCAGCACCGCGGCCGAGGCGATGGCGGGCCGCATGAACGGCAGCAGCACCTTGCGGAACGCCTGGGCATGGGTGGCGCCGAGGTCGAGCGCCGCTTCGGTTTGTCCGATGTCGTAGCGCTGCAGCCGGGCGACCAGTACCAGCATGCAGTAGCTGGCGATGAAGGTCGACTGGCCGATGACCGTCAGGAAGATGCCGTTCGACAGGAAGCTGTCGGGGCCAAGCCCCAGGAACCGGTTGATCCGGTCCCAGAAGACCAGCGTCGAGATGCCCAGCACCACGCCTGGAATGAGAATCGGCGCGATGATCACCGTGTAATAGGTGGCGCGCAGCTTGGGCCAGATCTGGGTCAGCATCAGCGCCGCCGCCAGACCCATCGCCACCGACAGCACCACAGTGCCCGCGCCGATGATGAAGGAGTTCTTGATCCCGTTCAGGATGCGCTCGTCCCGGAAGAGCTCTCCGAACCAGTCGAATGTCAGGCATTCCCACGGGGTCGCCCGCGGAAAGGCCGACGAGTTGAACGCCGTGACCGACATGATCACCAGCGGCCCCAGCAGGTAGGCGAAGAAGATCGCGAGGTAGATCCAGACGCTGACGCGGATGGCGGACAGGTTCATTTCCCGATATCCCCCATGTTCACCTTGAACAGGCGCATGATCGCCAGAACGAAGAGGATACAGGTCACCAGCAGAACGATCGCGTAGGCCGCGCCCTGCGGCCAGTCATTGTTGTCGTTGAACTGCTGGTAGATCAGCTGGGTAAACCAAAGGCTCGACGGCCCGCCGAGGATCTGCGGCGCGGCCAGCGCGCCGGCGCTCAGCATGAAGACCATGGTGCAGCCCGAGCTGATGCCGGGCTTGGCATAGGGGATGACCACCCGCCGGTGAATCTTGGTCCAGCTCGCGCCCATGTCGCGGGCCGCTTCGATCTGGTTGCGGTCGAGGCTTTCGATCACGTTGTAGATCGGGAAGATCATCAGCAGGATGTAGGCATAGCCGAGGCCCGCATAGAGCGCGATGTCGTTGCGGATGAAGTCGAAGGGCGCGTCGAAGATGCCGAGCCCCATGAGTACCGAGTTGATCACCCCGCTTTCGCCGAAGATGATCCGCAGCGCGAAGGCGCGCAGGATCTCGTTGATCCAGTAGGGGATGATCAGCATCAGCGCGAAAATGCGGATGTGGTTGCCCTTCGACTGCCCGAGGTAATAGGCGATCGGGTAGCACAGGATCAGGTTGAAGAGCGTCACGAATATCGCGGCGATGATCGTGCGGTAGAAGACCCGCAGGTCGACCGAGTTGTAGCTCTGGCTGCCGCCCTCGGGCCCGAAGATCAGGTATTGGTAGTTCTCCAGCGTGTAGACGTCCTTGGGCCCGCCATATTCCGGCGGCGGCAGGTTCGGCCGGAACGAGAAGTCGAGCATCGACAATTGCGGCAGGATGATCAGGCCGATCGTCCAGAACAGGACGAGACCCAGCATGATCAGGCCCATGCCGGTGCCGTTGCGGTTGAAGAATTCTTTCAGGAAGCGGGGCATCACGTCGTCCCCCCTATTCCGTCGCCAGCTCGCCGTGAGGCACGATGATCGCGTTCCTCACGTCATATTCCAGCGTCATCGGCGCCCCGAGATGGCTTTGGAAGGACTGGCCGACATTGGGCAGGGCCACCTTCAGCTCCTTGCCGCCCTCACCCTCCATGAAGATGTTGTAGGCGTTGCCCTCGAATTCCTCGTTGGTGACCTTGGCGGTGACGAAGTGATCGCCCTTGGCGCCGGTCGTGGCGATGGAGAAGGCCTCGGGACGAATGAACACCATCGCCTTGTCGCCGGCTTTCATCTTGCCCCGGTTGGCGGTGGAGATCGTCGCCAGCAAGTCGCCAGAACGGTTGGTCGCGATCACGGCCTCGTCGCCCTTCACCTCCTTGATGGTGCCGCGGAAGACGTTGTTCTCGCCCACGAAGGAGGCCGCAAACGCGGTCGCCGGATCGTTGTAGATGGTGCGGCCCGTGTCGATCTGGTCGATCACGCCGGCCTTCATCACCGCGATCTGGTCGGACATGGTCAGCGCTTCGCCCTGGTCGTGGGTGATGTAGATGAAGGTGATGCCGACACGCTGCTGGATTTCGCGCAGCTCGGTACGCATGTGCTGGCGCAGCTTGAGGTCGAGCGCCGAAAGCGGTTCGTCGAGGAGAAGCACATCAGGCTCGGCACAGAGCGCGCGGGCAATCGCCACCCGCTGCCTCTGGCCACCGGAGAGTTCGGAGGGCAGCTTGTCCCCCTGCCCCTTGAGCGCGATCATCTCGAGCAGCTCGTCGGCGCGCTTGCGGCGTTCGGCCGTGCTGGCGCCCTTGATCTCGAGCGAGAAGGTGATGTTCTCCCACACCTTCATCAGCGGGAACAGCGCGAGGTTCTGGAAGATCAGCGCGGTCGGGCGTTTGTTGGGGCCGATCCCCTTCATGTCGTTGCCGCCGATCAGCACCCGGCCCTCGGAGGGTTCCAGGAACCCCGAAACCGCGCGCAGGATCGTGGTCTTGCCACAGCCTGACGGCCCGAGGAACGAGAAGAAGTTCCCCCCTTTGATGGCCACGTTCGCATCGCGCACCGCGACGAAATCGCCGAACCTGATCCACAGGTTCTCAAGATCGACACCGACCCCCGCACTCATCCGCTATCCCCCGTCTGCCGCGCGCTATTCCGGCCTGTCCCGGGCCGCCGCGCGCTGGTCTGTCATGGAAAAAACCCCGGCCCCGCAAGGGGGCCGGGGGTATTGGCAAGGCGCGGTTCAGGCGCTCTTGAACTTGTTGACGAACTCGGTGCGCACTTCGGCGTACCAGGGTGCTTCGGCCGGCCACGGGTTCAGGTTGGCCAGGCTGTCGCCCGGATAGGCCTCGGCGAAGTTCTTCTTGTAGGTGTCGCCCGAATACTGGTCTGCGCCCAGAACCGGCGAGTTGTAGCCGTGGCTGTCGATCGCGACGCCCGCAGGCTCCTGCTGGTAGGCGAAATCGATGAAGGCGTAGATC
Organism: Roseovarius indicus; assembly: GCF_008728195.1. Classification (NCBI taxonomy): domain Bacteria; kingdom Pseudomonadati; phylum Pseudomonadota; class Alphaproteobacteria; order Rhodobacterales; family Roseobacteraceae; genus Roseovarius; species Roseovarius indicus. The sequence goes on along the minus strand of NZ_CP031598.1, from coordinate 2,296,688 downwards.
TGCTCCATGTTCTGGGCCCCGATCGGCACCGACATGCCGTCGACCCAGGCCATTGCGCCCTCGACCGGCGCCTGGTAGTGCACCGGCTCGCCCGCGGATTTCAGCGCCAGCGGCGGGCCATCCCAGGTCTGGCCGACGATCACACCTTCATTCAGAAGGCCGTTCTTCTGCGTGTCGGCATCGTTCCAGATCAGCTTGATGCGGTTCTTGCGCTCGATGGTCCAGTCGGCGATCTGGGTCCAGACCTTCCGCATGGTTTCCTCGTCGCTATAGGCCGACCACACCGAGCCCGGCTCCATCTGGCCCGAGGCTTCCATGTAGAGGCCGGCGCCCAGCATCATCGAGTGCGCGCGACCCATGGTCTTGCCGGCGTTCTCTTCCGACCAGACATCGCCATAGCTCGGCGCGTCGCCGCTCGGCAGCCACAGGTCGGTGCGATAGGCGATGCCCTCGGTGCCCCAGATATGCGGCAGCCAATGCACGCCTTCACCGCCGAAGTTCCACGCGTCGGTGCCGATCTTGGCCATCGCCGGGTTCACCGCGTCGATGTTGACCTTGCTCATGTCGAAGGGCTGAAGCAGTTCCAGCGGCTCCCACTGGAGCGAGCGGTTGTTGGTGGGGCTGACGATGTCGAAGCCCTGGCCCTTGGTGGCCTTCATCTTGTTGATGATTTCCTCGTTCGAGCCGATGCCGGTGTAGTTGATCTTGATCCCGGTCTCGCCCTCGAAATCGGCGATGAATTTCTCGGGCAGGTAATCCGACCACATCAGGATGTTGATCTCGCCCGACGAGGCCAGCGCGCTTTTCGAATAAAGCGGTGCGGCCAGTGCGGCGGCACCCATCGTGGTGGCCCCCCGCAGAACCGACCGGCGGGTGAGGTTGGATTTGGTTGTCATGTGAATTCTCCCTTCAGGACTTTAGACCCGATGAACCTCGGTAATTCTTGTAACGGTTTTATGTTGCGGAGTGTCGCCCCCAATTCCCATATCGCGAAGTGACAGTTCGCAGAATAGATAAGTCCAGATGTACCGATTCTCCGCAAGTTCTTCCGTCTTGCGGTACAAAATATAGGCAGAAACGGACGAACTGGACTGATCGCGCCGAGGGCGTTCTTCGCTCGCAGGCCTTGCGTCTGCTGGCCGGCCGGCGTCGGCACGAGGTGGGAAACGGCGGGCGATGCCGCGACAGGGAAACATCCTTTTCATTATCATCGACCAACTGCGCACCGATTGCGTGTTCGGGGCGCTGGGGGCGCATGTGGGCCTGCCCAACATCCGCGGGCTGGCGGCAGACGCGGTACGATTCGACCGGCATTTTTCGGTCACCAACCCGTGCGGGCCGTCGCGCGCATCGATCCTGACGGGCCAGTATGCGATGAACCACCGGTCCATCCGGAACGGCACGCCCCTGGCTCATGACACGCCCAACCTTGCCACCGAGCTGCGCGGCGCGGGCTACGACCCGCTGCTTTTCGGCTATACCGACACCTCGCAGGATCCCCGCGCATGGCCCGAGGGGCACCCGGCGCTGACAACCTACGAGTATCCGATGGCGGGGTTCCGGGAAATCGTCGAGATGCGGCTGGAGGAATCCCTCCCCTGGCGCGCGCATCTGCTGGCAAGGGGGTATCCGGCAGAGGATTATGCGAAGGTCTACATTCCCAAGGCCCCCGAAGGCCGGGCGCTCCGGCTTGGCGACCCCGCTCTCTATGCCGCCGGGGACAGCGACACCGCGTTCCTGACCGATCGGTTTCTCGATCACATGAAAGGCCTGGCGGCGCGCCCGTGGTGCGCGCACCTGACCTATATCCGCCCGCATCCGCCGCTTGTGGCACCGGCGCCCTATCATGCGTTGGTGAACCCGGCCGCTCTTCCCCTGCCCGCCCGGATGGGAACGGCAGAGGACGAGCAGGCGCTGCATCCGTTCATGGCCCCTGCACAGGCCCACGCCCCGATTTCGGCGATGGTGGACGGGTTCGGCGAGCTGCGGCCCACCGACGAGGCCGTGCAGCAGCTTCGCGCCACGTATCTCGGGCTGGCGGCAGAGGTCGACCATCACATCGGCCGGGTGCTGGAGTTTTTGAAAGCCACCGATCAATATGACCAAACCCTGATCGTGCTGACCGCCGATCATGGTGAAATGCTGGGCGACCGGCACATGTGGGGCAAGCTGAGCGTCTTCGACGCCGCGTACCGCACACCGCTGATCATCCGGGTGCCGGGCAACGCGGCGCAGGCGGGGCGGCAGGTCGACGCGATCACCGAGTCGATCGACATCACGCCCACGATCCTCGACTGGGCCGGCCTTCAGCCGCCCAACGCGATGGACGGACCATCCTTGCTGCCCTTGCTGGCGGGCGAGGCCCCTTCAGGCTGGCGGGACCATAGCTATTCCGAGATCGACCTGTCGGACCCGCTTACGCCCACGGCGTTCGAGAACCAGCTCGGCCTTGGCAAGGCAGAGGGCGGCGTTGCGATCCTGCGAGAGGAGCGGTTCACCCTGGTCGAGTTTGCCGCCGACCTGCCCCCCATCCTGTTCGACAAGGCCGCGGAGGGCGAATTCGCGAATGTCGCGGATGACCCGGCCCATTCCGCCGACCTGGCCCGCCTGACCCGGAAGATGCTACGCCACAGGATGCGGCAAGCCGATCAGACGCTGGCGCTGACGACCATAACGCCTGATGGCCCGAAGACAGTTGAACGCTTCCGGCGTTGACCGGCGGCAGGCTTACCCCGGCCAGGGCAGCGAATAGGTCTTCACGTTGGTGAAGAACTTCATCGCCTCGATCACGCCTTCCTTGACGCCATTGCCCGAGTCCTTGATGCCGCCGAAGGGCGACATCTCGATCCGGTAGCCCGGCTGCTCCCAGATGTTGCAGGTGCCCACGTTCAGCCCATTAATATACGCGATGGCCCGGTTGAGGTCGTTGGTGCAGACGCCGGAGGACAGGCCGAATGGCGTGCCGTTCGATATCCGCATGACCTCGGTATCATCGTCCGGCACGCGCACGATGGGAATGATCGGGCCGAAGGTTTCTTCCATCACCAGGTCACACTCATGCGGCACCCGGTCGACCACGATCGGCGGCAGCAGGGCCCCGTCACGGCCGGGATGGTAGAGAATGGTGGCGCCGGCTTTCTCGGCGTCGTGGACCCGCGCTTCGAACAGCTCGGCGGCCTGCGCGTGGATCACGCAGCCGAGTTGCGTTTCGGGGTCCTGCGGATCGCCGAACCGAATGGCCTTCGCCTGTTCCAGCACCAGAGGCACGAAGGCGTCGGCCACGCTGTCCTGCACGAGAATGCGCTTGATCGCGGTGCAGCGCTGACCGGAATTGCCCGTCGCACCGGCGACGGCGATGGTGGCGGCCTTCTCGAGATCGGCCTGCGACAGGTCGTTGCACACGATCAACGGGTCGTTCCCGCCAAGCTCGAGCGCCGTGCGCCTGTAGCCGGCTTTCGACGCGATCATCTTGCCCACGGGCACCCCGCCGGTGAAGGTGATGATGTCGATATTGTCGTTGGTGATCATCTCGTCGCCGATATCTGCCGGCCAGCCGGTCACTACCTGGAACATCTCGGGCGGCAGGCCGGCCTCGTAAAGAATATCCGCCAGCGCCAGCGCGGTCAGGGGCGTCAGCTCGGTCGGCTTGCAGACCATGCAGTTGTTGGTGGCGATCGACGGCGCGATCTTGTGGCTGACCATGTTGAGCGGGTGGTTGAACGGCGTGATGGCGGAGATCGCCCGAACAGGCTCGCGCTTGGTGAAGATCTTCCGGGCCTTGCCGTTATGGGTGAGGTCGCAGGAAAAGACCTCGCCATCGTCCTTCAGCGCCTCGGCCGCGGCAAATTGAAAGACATCCTGCGCACGCTTCGTCTCGTAGATGGCGTGCTGGTGGCAGATGCCAAGCTCCAGCACCAGCCACCTGGCGAGGTCCTCGCGGCGTTCGCCGATCAACGCCCCGGCCTTTTGCAGGATCTGGCTGCGGTCGAAGCGGGTGAGCTTCGGCGTGTAGCCGGCCGCAATCTCGAAAGCGCGGCGGGCGTGGTCGGCGGTGCCGGCGGGGACCGTGCCGATGACCTCGTCGGTATAGGGGTAGCGCACCTCGACGACGGCTTCGGTGTAGACAGTCTCGCCACCGATCCGCATGCCGTCCCGGCGGATGTCGTCCTTGCTCATTCTCAGGTCCTTCAGATCAGACGGGGTGTCTCGCATGCTCTTGTAACGATTTTGCGGTCGGCATGGCAGTCAATGGTGACGGTCGCCGGGCACGGTCAACACGCCCAAAGGGGGATTTACACCAGCATTCCGACAGCCGCCATGAGGCCGCACACGCATGGCGATAATTTTGGGCAAAAACCGGCAAAACCTACCATGCAATGACCTTGGCCTTGCCCTATTCCTGCTCAGATTTCTGATCATATTCAGTCTTGGCCATGACGAGTATTTTTGTTTGGAGGGTACCCGCGCGCGGGCTTCGCTCGTAAGAAAAGACCGCATCATTGCATGCCAAACCGTCGCGTTGCGACGGAGGTAGGCTGCAGCCTGAACCGATGCATGACTTCTTTCGACAAGGCAGCCTATCTGGCTGCGCGTGTTTCGGGGCGGATGCCGTGCGGACAAAGCACGGTACCCGCCCCGAAAGTTTTTCTGCCCTGCCCCGTTTCCATGCCCGGTCTGGTTGTCGGCCGCGCAGCATTTCCCGGCCCGAGCCTTGCGCACGTCTCCGCGACGTGAGATGTTCCGACATGCGCATGCAGCAGGCAGATCAGGGAGGACCAAGATGACCGCAACCCGCCAGAAGCGTCGTGTCCAGATTGTCTGCGCAGCCCTCCTGCACATCCCGATTGTCGCGATCGCGGCCTATGCCCTGGCGAACGGGTTCGGCGAGCATGTCGGCATTCTGTCCGTCGGGCTGGTGGCGACCGTGGCCGCGACGCTTCTGATCGTGCCTTACATCGGTCGCATCATGGATGGCAGCTCGGTTCCGGCGGCAGGCTGAGCGCTCAGACGAACAGGTAGATGATCCACGCCAGCAGGGCAGCCTTGGCCACGGCGAGCGTGACCACCAGCGCCCGGTTTTCCGGTGCGCGGACAGCGTCGATCAGGCCTCCCCTGACCGACCTGCTCTGCTCGCCGAAAAGGGTTAACTCAATGTTACTGAGCACACGGGGCGGCGGTGCCACCTCGGCCCCGGCGCCGATATCGTAATGGGCGGTGAAACGCTCGCTCCAGTAACGATAGGCCTCTCGCATCTCAGGATCGTCGTCCAGATCGTGGCGCGCGCGCTCACCCTCGCCTTCCTCGAGAAGGCCGAGTGCAAGTTCGCCTGCCAATGCGATCTTCTCGGTATTCACGGCCAACCTCGTGTCAGACTCGTCAAAAAACCCGCCGATCAGGTTTCCCTAGGGTGGACCATTCCGCGCTTTTAGGCAACGCGCCAGCAAATTTCAGCCGAAACAGGTTAACAATGCCTTTTCTAGCCGCACTTTGAGTGGCCGCAATTGACGCAGGTCATGCAGCCCTCGACCATCCGCATGTCGAATTGCCCGCAGGCCGGGCAGGCCGGGCCGCGTTTGCCGGGCAGGTTGACGACCTCGGCGGTCGGGTCGCTCTTGAGGCCCAGCCCCTCGCCTTCCAGGAAGCCGATCTGGATCATGTGCCGTTCCAGCACGCCACCGATGGCGGCGAGTATGGAGGGGATGTACTTGCCGTTCATCCAGGCCCCGCCGCGCGGGTCGAAGACGGCTTTCAGCTCTTCCACCACGAAGGAGACGTCGCCGCCGCGGCGGAAAACGGCCGAGATCATCCGGGTCAGCGCCACGGTCCAGGCGAAATGCTCCATGTTCTTGGAGTTGATGAACACCTCGAACGGGCGGCGGTGGCCGTTGAGAACGATGTCGTTGACGGTGACATAGATCGCGTGGTTGCTGTCGGGCCATTTCAGCTTGTAGGTCGCGCCGTCGAGCTCCGCCGGGCGGTCAAGCGGTTCGGACATGTAGACCACGTCGCCCCCCTCTTCCGGCAGGCCGCCATCGTTGACGGGTGTCTCGCCGGGGACCTTGTCAGCCTTCTCGCTCACGCTCAGGACCGAGCCGGTCACGTCGTTGGGGCGGTAGGTGGTGCAGCCCTTGCAGCCGGTTTCGTAGGCCTGCATGTAGACGTTCTTGAACGCCTCGAAGCTGATATCCTCGGGCACGTTGATGGTCTTGGAAATCGAGGAATCGACCCATTTCTGGGCCGCGGCCTGCATGCGGACGTGATCCTCGGGTTCGAGCATCTGGGCGTTGACGAAATAGTCGGGCAGCTCGGCATCACCGAACTTGTCGCGCCACATCTGGACGGCGTAATCCTCGACCTCTTCCTCGGTGCGGGAGCCGTCTTTCTGCAGCACCTTGCGGGTGTAGGAATAGGCGAAGACCGGCTCGATGCCGGAGGAGACGTTGCCGGCGTAGAGGCTGATCGTGCCGGTGGGCGCGACGGAGGTGAGAAGCGCGTTGCGGATGCCGTGTTCGGCCACGGCGGCGCGCACGTCTTCGTCCATCGCCTGCATGGTGCCGCTGGCGAGGAAGGCGTCGGCGTCGAAGAGGGGGAAGGCGCCCTTTTCCTTGGCCAGTTCGACCGAGGCGAGATAGGCCGCGCGGGCGATGCGGTGCATCCAGCGCTCGGTCTGTTCGGCGGCCTCTTCCGTGCCGTAGCGCATGCCCTTCATCAGAAGGGCATCGGCGAGGCCGGTGACGCCAAGGCCGATGCGGCGCTTGGCCTGGGCTTCCTGCCGCTGCTGTTCGAGCGGGAAGTTCGAGACGTCGACCACGTCGTCCATCATGCGGATGGCGGTGCCGACCAGTTCATCGAGCTCGGCCTCGTCCACATGGGCCGTGGCCTCGAACGGCTCGCGCACGAGCCGGGCCAGGTTGATCGAACCCAGCAGGCAGGCGCCATAGGGCGGCAGGGGCTGCTCGCCACAGGGGTTGGTGGCCGAGATCGTCTCGCAATAGGCGAGATTGTTGGCCTCGTTGATGCGGTCGATGAAGATCACGCCGGGCTCGGCGAAATCATAGGTCGCCTGCATGATCCGGTTCCACAGGTCGCGGGCCTGGATGGTGTGATAGACCTTGCCGCCGAAACTCAGCTCCCACGGGCCGTCGGCCTTCACGGCCTCCATGAAGGCATCGGTGACCAGGACCGAAAGGTTGAACATGCGCAGGCGGGAGGCGTCGGCCTTGGCGGCGACGAAATCCTCGACATCGGGGTGGTCGCAGCGCATGGTGGCCATCATGGCGCCGCGGCGGGAGCCGGCGGACATGATGGTGCGGCACATGGCATCCCAGACATCCATGAAGGACAAAGGCCCGCTGGCGTCGGCGGAGACGCCTTTCACCTCGGCGCCGCGGGGTCGGATGGTGGAGAAGTCATAGCCGATCCCCCCGCCCTGCTGCATGGTGAGCGCGGCCTCGCGGAGGGCGTTGAAGATGCCGTCGAGATTATCGGGGATGGTGCCCATGACGAAGCAATTGAAGAGCGTCACCTGGCGCGCGGTGCCGGCGCCGGCGGTGATGCGGCCGGCGGGGAGGAAGCGGAAGTCCTCGAGTGCCGTGAAGAATTTCTCTTCCCACGTCCCGGGATCGGCCTCGTTCTGCGCCAGCGCGCGGGCCACGCGGCGCCACGTGTCCTCGACCGTGCGGTCATGCACGGTGCCGTCGCCATCCTTCAGGCGGTATTTCATGTCCCAGATGGATTCGGCGATGGGGGCGGCGAAACGGCTCATGTCAGGGATATCCCGGGCTTTCGTGAAAGAACGCTCAAGATACCAGCTATTGAAGTCGGATGATACCCATATACTCTCTCTGGTAGGAGAATCTTATGGCCAAACTGCATCTCATCAAACTCAGCGTCGGTTCGAAGAACGTGGAAAGCATGTCGGACTGGCAGGCGACCCGCCGGGCGCAGACCGAGGACGGGCTGCCCCGTCACATCACCCGGATGTGGCCGCGGCGGGCGGACGAGGTGCTGGATGGCGGCTCGCTTTACTGGGTGATCCAGGGGCTGGTGCAGTGCCGTCAGCGGATCCTGCGGTTCGACGAGGTGATCGGGCAGGACGGGATCAGGCGCTGTGCCATCGTGCTGGACCCGGAGATCGTCCGGACGACCACCGCGCAGAAGCGGCCGTTCCAGGGGTGGCGGTACCTGCAGCCGGGCGATGCGCCGGGCGATCTGCCGGCGTCGCGGCAGGACGAGGACGCCCTGCCCGCCGGGCTGTCGGCGGCGCTGGCCGATATCGGGGTTTTGTGACGGTCGCCGAGGTTTTCCGGAAACGGGGTGCGAATCGGGGTTAACGCCCTGTTTTTACGGCAATTCGCCATGTCGGTATCACGTCGGTATTACGTCGGTATTTTGTCGGTGCGCAGGACGGTGGATCACCGGGTTAATCCAGCGTGCGCGGGCGTTGCGCCAAATCGCCGGTCTGCGGCGACGAACGACCGCGCGCCTTGCCCCCAGAAAGCATGGGCGATGCGTGATTGCCACACATCGGACCTGACGCGAAGTCATGCGCAGGAACCAGCCTAAACGCCTGAATCAACGGCTAAATCCAGCCAGTTCACGCCCGGCGGCATCGCGGATGATCACGAATTCCTGAACCTGTGCCCTCACCCCCTTGTCACCTCGCCGCAGGCGGTTATGTGCCCCCAACACTCTTCGGACGCGAGAAATGCCGAAGGGGTGCCCGGCGCCGCACAGCGGACCGGACGGAGCAGAAAAGACCATGGTCGTCAGGACAAAGGAGACCAGACATGAAGAGAACGCTTACCGTACTTGCGGCAACCTCCGCGCTCGTCGCCGGCCCCGCGCTGGCAGGCAGCCTCGAGCCCGCCCCGCAGGAACAGCCGGTCACGGCGCCGGTTCCGCAGCCCGTGAACTATGGCCCCGACTGGACCGGCTTCTACGCCGGTGGTCAGCTGGGCTATGGCAACGTCGAGACCAGCGCCCCCGGCCTTGATGGCGACGGCGCCATCGGCGGTCTGACCTTCGGGTACGACTACGACCTCGGCAACTGGGTCGTGGGTGCCGGCATGGACTATGACTTTGCCGACATCTCGCTGTCGCCCGCGAACACGCTCGAGAACGTGTATCGCGTGAAACTGCGCAGCGGCTACAAGGTCGGCGACGGCCTGATCTACGGCACCGGCGGTTATGCCAATGCCGATGTCAGCGGCGCAGGCGACGACGACGGCTATTTCGTCGGCGCGGGCTATGAGCACCTTGTCGGCGAAAACCTGTCGGTTGGCGGCGAGGTTCTGTACCACGAGTTCGACAATTTCAACTCGACCACCACCGACGTCGAAGCGACGACGGTTCAGGTGCGCGGTACCTTCCGCTTCTGATCGAAAAGCGGTTCGGGCCGGCCAGGCCCGAACCGCGTAAAATGTGATTTTCGTGCAAAGTTTTTCGGCGATTTTCCGCCAAAAGACCGCCAAAAATCGTGTTTGCGTGCCCTTGGGTCACATAGGCGCAACACTCAAAGAATGATAACTTTTTCTTTTGTTGCAGACGTTGAGTGAAAAAGGCACGACCCTAACTTAGAATGACCAAGCGCCGGGCACCTGCTCGGACACACCACTCAACCAAGCACAACAGGCTCGCCTCGGAACGAGCGGGCCGGAACGTGAGGACAAAAAATGAAACGTGCGCTTTCCCTGTTCGTGGCCGCCACCCTGACCACCGCAGGCCCTGCGCTGGCAGGCAGCCTGCAAGACCCCGTCGTCGAGCAACCGGTCATCGTACCCGCCGACCCCGCTCCGCAGATCCCGAACTGGACCGGCTTCTACCTGGGTTCGGAAATCGGCTATTACAACGTCGACACCAACTTCCCCGCCATCGACGGCGACGACTGGATCTCCGGTTTCACCGCTGGCTACGACTACGACTTCGGCAACTTCGTGCTCGGCACGGCTGTCGACTATGACTGGACCAGCCTGAACATCGCACCGGGCGTGCAGATGGAAAACGTCATGCGCGTCAAGGTTCGCGGCGGTCTGAAAATGGGCCGTGGCCTGGCCTACGCCACCACCGGCTATGCCAACATGGACACCAACATCGTGGGCGATGTCGACGGTTACTTCGTCGGCGGCGGCTATGACTACATGGTGGGCGATCACCTGACCGTGGGCGGCGAAGTCCTGTATCACGACTTCGACAGCTTCACCGGCACCCCGGTGAGCGCGGAAGCGACCTCGGTCGCCGTGCGGACGGTTTTCAAGTTCTGATCTGAACCAGACCAGTTTCCAGAGGCCCGGATGTTCACGCATCCGGGCCTTTTTCGTTGGAGGTGTTGGCGACTGGTATTGGTCCTTTTTTTGACTTTTCGGTCATTGCGTCCCGACGGTGAAAAGCCGCGCATTGACGGGCCGTGGTACGGCGAACCAACGTTGGTAGCTGCCACTTTATTCCTGCCAAGCACATCCGACCCAAGAGCGTGGCACTCGACCTGCAAAATCGCCGTGCCGTCGGGACGGCCCACCTCTCGGCAATTGCTGGCAATCGCCTGCCGGCCAACGGTCGATGCGCGGCGGGCTTCGCCCTCGATTCCGCGCAGGCGCTCCGTGGATAGGTCAGGATCGCGCTCGCAGCCGGCCTTGGTCGAGCTTTGCCCAAAGGCTCCGGTGCAAAGGACGTGATTGACCGGCCCGATTTGCGGCCACTCCCTTATCAATGGATTTGCAGGTGCCCTGAAGAGGGCGCCCTGCCCCGTGCTCAGTCGACGCCCAGCTTGGCGATCAGTTGTTTCAGGGTCGTGCGGTCTTCCGGCTCCATGTCGACGCCGCGGGCGCGGAAGAGCGTGGCCTGGCTGCGCAGGATCAGCCCGTCGTCGAGCGTCTTGAGGTGGTTGGCGCGCAGGGTGTCGCCCGACGAGGTGATATCGGCGATGGCCTCGGCGGTTTCGTTCTTGACGGTGCCTTCGGTGGCGCCCTGGCTGTCGACGAGCTGGTAGTCGGCGACGCCGTTCTCGCGCAGGAATTCCCGGACGAGGCGGTGGTACTTGGTGGCGATGCGCAGGCGGAAGCCGTGTTTCGCCCGGAAGGCGGCGGCGACGGCGTCGAGGTCGTCGAGCGTGCCCACGTCGACCCAGGCGCGGGGGACGGCGAGGACGAGGTCGGCATGGCCGAAGCCCAGCTCGGCCAGTTCCTCGACCCGGTGTTCCCACTGGCCCAGCTTCTCGCGCACGAGGTCGGTGCCGGTGACGCCGAGGTGGATGCGGCCCGCCGCCAGTTCGCGAGGGATTTCGCCAGCGGAGAGCAGCACCAGCTCGACATTGTCGATGCCGTCGACGAAGCCCGCGTATTCACGGTCGGACCCGGCCCGGCCGAGGCCGATGCCGCGGGCGCCGAACCATTCGAAGGTCTTCTCCATCAGCCGGCCCTTGGAGGGGACGCCAAGCTTCACGCTCATGCCGCACCTCCGAGGTCGATGACGAGGCCGGGACGGATGACGCCGCCGACGGCGGGGATTTCGCGGCCGCGGCCCAGTTGCCGGGTCAGCGCATCGTAGCGGCCGCCTGTGGCGACGGGCGGCAGATCGGGGCGGCGTTCGGCGTAGAAGCCGAAGACGAAGCCGTCGTAATATTCCATCTGGGTGCGGCCGTAGCTGGCCTCGAAATCGAGCGCTGTGACGTCGATGCCCGCGTCGCCGAGGGCGTCGAGGCGGCGGGCCAGCCGGTCGATCGCCGGGGCGATGGCGGGCATGTCGACGGCGATGTCGCGGAGCTGTTCGAGGGCGTTGTCGGAGGTTTCGCGCACGGCGAGGATGGCGTCGAGGAGCGCGACCTCGTTTTCCGAAAGGGGGGCGGCGGCGGCGTCTTCGCGGAGGATGTCGATCCGCTGGCGGATCTCGGTCTCGCTGCGCAGGCCGATCATCGGTGCGGCATGGGCCATCGGGTCGGTGGCGGCCAAAAGGGCGGCGCGGCTTTCGGGCACGCGGGCACGGGCGGCGTAGCGGTCGATGAGTGCGCGGAAGCGTTTGGGGCGCCAGATGTGGCGGCGCAGGGCCGCCTTGCGGCGTTCGGAGGTGCGCAGGCCCTCGACGGCGGCCATGAGGATGCCGATATCGCCGGTGGCGGCGCGCAGCTTCAGGGGTGCGAGCACCTGGTGGAAGAGCGCGAAGACGCGGGCGTCGGCGGCCTCGGGGTTGGTGCGGTCGAAGACCTCGAAGCCGGCCTGGGTGTATTCGTTGGCGCGGTCGGGGTCATCTTCCTGGCGGCGGAAGACCTCGCCCGCGTAGGTGTAGCAGGCGGGTTCGGCGCCGTGGGCCATGTGCATCTGCACGACCGGCACGGTGAAGTCGGGGCGCAGCATCTGCTCGCCCCGAAGCGCGTCGGAGGTGACATAGGCGCGGGCGCGGATATCCTCGCCATAGAGATCGAGGAGGAGGTCGGCGGGTTGCAGGATACCGGTTTCCACCGGCTCCGCCCCCGCCGCCTCGAACAGGCCGCGCAGGCGCATCGCCTCGGCCCGGATCGCGGCACGGTTGGTCATCCGCCCTGCCCGTCCAGGATTTCGCGGACCTTGGCGACCATGTCGCCGCGCGGGACCTCGAACTGGCTGGGGCGTTCCTTCCACTCCTCGAGCGTGGCGTTCTCGGCGATTTTTGCGCCAAGGACCAGGTCCTTGATCTGGACGATGCCCTTCTCCTTTTCGTCGCCGCCCTCGATGATGGCGACGGGGGAGTTGCGCTTGTCGGCGTATTTGAGCTGGTTGCCGAAGTTCTTCGGATTGCCGAGATAGACCTCGGCGCGGATGCCGGCCTGGCGGAGTTCGCCGACCATCGCCTGGTAATCGGCCATGCGGTCGCGGTCCATCACGGTGACGACGACGGGGCCGGTGGCGGTGCCGCCGATGCGGCCCTTTTCGCGCAGCGCGGCGAGCAGGCGGTCGACGCCGATGGAGATGCCGGTAGCGGGAACGGCCTGGCCGGTGAAGCGCTTGACGAGGTCGTCGTACCGGCCGCCGCCGGCGACGGAGCCGAACTGGCGCTTTCGGCCTTTTTCGTCGAAGATCTCGAAGGTGAGCTCGGCCTCGAAGACGGGGCCGGTGTAGTAGCCGAGGCCGCGCACGACGGAGGGGTCGATGACGATGCGGTCGGGGCCGTAGCCCTGGGCGGCGAGGAGGTCGGCGATCTGTTCGAGTTCGGCGACGCCTTCCTGCCCCATCGTGCTGTCGCCGACCGCTTTGCGGAGGTTGGCGAAGGTTTCGGCCATGTCGTCGGCCTTGGAGGTCAGGAAGGTCAGCACGGGGTCGGCCTGATCGTCGGTGAGCCCTACCCCGTCGATATAGGCGCCCGACGCGTCGAGCCGGCCCTTGCCGAGCAGCTCGCGCACGCCGGCTTCGCCCACCTTGTCGAACTTGTCGATGGTGCGCATGACGGCGGCGCTGCGCTCTTCGTCGTCCGCAAGCCCCATGCTTTCCAGCACGCCGTTCAGAACCTTCCGGTTGTTCACCCGGATCAGGTAATCGCCGCGCGGGATGCCGACCTCTTCCAGCGTGTCGGCGAGCATGGCGCAGATCTCGGAATCGGCGGCCATACTGGCGGTGCCGACGGTGTCGGCGTCGCATTGGTAGAACTGGCGGTAGCGGCCCGGACCCGGCTTTTCGTTGCGCCAGACCGGCCCCATTGCGAAGCGGCGGTAGGGGGTCGGCAGGTCGTTGCGGTGCTGGGCGTAGACGCGGGCCAAGGGCGCGGTCAGGTCATAGCGGAGGGCGAGCCAGTCGCCCTTGCCGTCCTCATCGGCTTCCTGCCAGGCGAAGACGCCCTCGTTGGGGCGGTCGACATCGGGGAGGAACTTGCCAAGCGCCTCGACCGTCTCGACCGCGCTCGATTCCAGCGCGTCGAACCCGTAGCGATGGTAGACCGCCGCGATCTTCTGCAGCATCTCTGCGCGTTCGCTGACTTCCGCGCCGAAATAGTCGCGGAACCCCTTGGGGGTTTCGGCCTTGGGGCGGGGCTGTTTCTTGGTCTTGGCCATCTTGCGGGTCCTTGCCGGTGCCATTCGCCGCGCGGTCTAGCCGAAGGGGCGTGAAGGGGCAAGCGGCAGGAGGCCCCGGGCCGCAGCGCAAAGCGGCTTCCCACCGCCCGTGCTTGACCCGTTCCGCCGATCGCTCTTACATGCCCCCATGCAGGAGCTTGAAGAACACATCGCCAACCTGGCCCGCGTCGTCGACGACCTGTCCGACGTCGTGGCCCGGCAGGAAACCGAAATCGGCCAATTGAAGCGGCGGGTGGCGCTGCTGTTGCAGCGGGAGGCGGAGCGGGAGAGCGACAGTTCCGGCGCCGCGGCCTTTGGCGACGAGCGGCCGCCGCATTACTGAGGCGGCCCGGCCTCAGAGACCTGACTTGCGGTCCTGGGCGACGATGTCGCCGCCGTGGAGCAGGATGTTCATCCATTGGGAATTGCCGCCGAAGCGTTCATAGACGCTGAGGAAGACGGTATCCTTGGCCATCTGGCCGATGCGGCTTCCGCAGGGCTTGCGGCGCGGCTTGTTGCAGACCCGGCGCTTGAGTTTCTCATAGGCCTTGTCGGTGTCGGAATAGGGCTGCACCTCGGCCGGCAGGCCATAGCGCAGCTGTTCATGCATTTCGACCGAGCCGAAAACGGCCATCGCGGCGGTGAACTGCCGCGCGCAGCCGTCGTCGAAGCCGGTGATGTAGAAGGTGTGCGGCCGGGTGCTTCCCGGGGCGCTGTCGTAGAGCCGGTGTTTCGGGCGGCGCTCGGGGTATTGGGCGATTTTCTCGCCAAGCTGGCGGTCGGCGACGCCGCAGATTTTCGCGACCCTGCCATAGGGCAGCCGGGTGCCGAAGGCGATGTCGCTTTTCACGGCGTCGGCGGCCGGGACGGAGGCCTCGGTGACGTCGGCCTCGGTGCTGCCCGGGGCCGCGGCTTCGGGCTGGGGCGCCTGCCGGGTGCCGCCGAAGAGGGCCGAGAGGAAGCCGCCGGTGGAGGGCTGCGGGCTGCGCTGCGCGGCGACCGACATTTTCGGCGCGTCTTCCGCGATGGACTC
Source organism: Roseovarius indicus (assembly GCF_008728195.1). Classification (NCBI taxonomy): domain Bacteria; kingdom Pseudomonadati; phylum Pseudomonadota; class Alphaproteobacteria; order Rhodobacterales; family Roseobacteraceae; genus Roseovarius; species Roseovarius indicus. The sequence goes on along the minus strand of NZ_CP031598.1, from coordinate 2,281,641 downwards.
ATCGGCCAGCCGCGGTACCTCGGCCATCTCGGCCCCGCAGGAGGCCACGAGCATCAGTGACAGACAGGCCGACGCAATGCGCATTGCCAAGGAAATCCCCCTCCGGTGGTTCGATGGCGCGGAGCTTATCCGCGCCATACGGCCCCGTCCAGCCCGTGGGCAAACGCCTGCCATTTCGGGCATTTGCCCGCGGGCGGTCAGATTTCCTCGACCATGGCGACGCCCGGCAGGGAGCGCAGGGCGCCCTTGATCTGGGGCGAGACCGGGTAGTCGCGCCCGGCCGCGATTTCCACCTCGCCGGGCAGCGCCTGATCGAGGAGGCAGAAATAGATCGGGCCGCGCCCGCCCTTGGCGTCGGCGGATTTTTCGAGAACCGTGGCGACTGAAGGAACCGCGCCCGCATCCTCGACGAAGATGCGCAGGCCCGAGGCGCCGGCGTCGGCCACCACGGTGTCGGCGGGCTGGATGACGCGGGCGAGGAGCTTGAGCTGGTCTTCCTCCATCGTGGCCTCGACGGTCAGGACGACCATGGAGCCGGTTTCCAGGTGGTCGCGGGAGGCTTCGAGCGTGTCGGAGAAGACCGTGACCTCGAAACTGCCGGTGGTGTCGGAGAGCTGGACGAAGGCGAAGCGGTTGCCGCGGGCCGAGCGGCGTTCCTGCCGGCCGGCGACGACGCCCGCCATCTTGACCACCGCCGCGCCGCGACGGGCATGCTCGGTGACCTCGGCCAGGGTTTTCACATCCTTGCGCTTCAAGGGCGCGGCGTAGTCGTCGAGCGGGTGGCCGGAGAGGTAGAAGCCCACCGCCTTGAACTCCTCGGTGAGGCGTTCGGCGGGGAGCCAGTCTTCGACCGGGGAAAGCCGCGGCTCGGGCAGGTCGTCGCCCGCCTCGCCGAAGAGCGAGACCTGGTTGGAGTTCTTCTGCTCGTGGATCGCGGCGGAGTAGTTCATCAGCCGTTCGACATTATCGAAGACGCGGCGGCGGTTGCGGTCGAGCTCGTCGAAGGCACCGGCCCGGGCCAGCATCTCCAGCGGGCGCTTGCCGATGCGCTTGAGGTCGGCGCGGCGGGCGAAGTCGAAAAGGGTGACGAAGGGTTTCTCTCCCCTGCCCTCGGTGATGAGGCGCATGGCCTCGACGCCCACGTTCTTGAGCGCGCCCAGCGCGTAGTGCAGCGCGCCGTCCCTGACCTTGAAGGTCGCATCGGTGCGGTTCACGCAGGGCGGCACGTAAGGCAGCTCGAGCGCGTGCTTCACCTCTTCGAAATAGGTGGCGAGCTTGTCGGTGAGGTGGATATCGCAGTTCATGACGCCGGCCATGAACTCGACCGGGTGGTTGGCCTTGAGCCAGGCCGTCTGGTAGCTGACGACGGCGTAGGCGGCGGCGTGGGACTTGTTGAAGCCGTAGTTGGCGAATTTGTCGAGCAGGTTCCAGACTTCCAGCGCCTTGTCGTCGTCGACGCCGTTTTCCTTGGCCCCGGCGATGAACTTGGGCCGCTCGGCATCCATCGCTTCCTGGATCTTCTTGCCCATCGCGCGGCGGAGAAGGTCGGCGCCGCCGAGGGAATAGCCGGCCATCTCCTGCGCGATCTGCATCACCTGTTCCTGGTAGACGATGATGCCCTGCGTCTCGTCGAGGATATGGTCGACCGAGGGGTGCAGGTAGTCGCGTTTCGAAAGGCCGTTCTTGACCTCGCAGTATTTCGGGATGTTCTCCATCGGGCCGGGGCGGTAGAGGGCCACGAGCGCGACGATATCCTCGATGCAGGTGGGTTTCATGCGCTTGAGCGCGTCCATCATGCCCGAGCTTTCCACCTGGAACACGGCGACTGTCTTGGCGCGGGCGTAAAGCTCATAGGTCTTGGGGTCGTCGAGGGGGATCTGGCCGATATCGTTCTCGGCCCCGTCGAAGGGTTCGTAGATGGTGCTGCCATCGGCGGCGGTGTGCAGGTCGCGGCCCGAGGCGTGGATCTGTTCGATGGCGTTTTGAATGACGGTGAGGGTCTTGAGTCCGAGGAAGTCGAACTTCACGAGGCCCGCCTGCTCGACCCATTTCATGTTGAACTGGGTCGCGGGCATGTCGGAGCGGGGGTCCTGGTAGAGGGGCACCAGCTCATCAAGGGGGCGGTCGCCGATCACCACGCCGGCGGCGTGGGTGGAGGCGTTGCGCAGGAGGCCCTCGACCTGCATGCCGTATTTCAGGAGGCGGTCGACCACTTCTTCGGAGCGGGCCTCTTCGCGGAGGCGGTCTTCCTGTTGCAGGGCCTTTTCGATCGAGACGGGTTTGACGCCCTCGACGGGGATCATCTTGGAGAGGCGGTCGACCTGACCATAGGGCATTTGCAGGACGCGGCCGATGTCGCGGACGGCGGCCTTGGAGAGCAGTGCGCCGAAGGTGATGATCTGGCCCACCTTGTCGCGGCCGTATTTGCGCTGGACGTACTGGATCACCTCCTCGCGGCGGTCCATGCAGAAGTCGATGTCGAAGTCGGGCATGGAGACCCGCTCGGGGTTGAGGAACCGTTCGAAGAGCAGCGAGTAGCGCAGCGGGTCGAGGTCGGTGATGGTGAGCGCATAGGCCACGAGGGAGCCCGCGCCCGAGCCCCGGCCGGGGCCCACGGGAATGTCGTGTTCCTTCCCCCACTTGATGAAGTCGGCCACGATCAGGAAGTAACCGGGGAAGCCCATGCCTTCGATGATGCCCAGCTCGAATTCGAGGCGCTTCTCGTACTCTTCCACCGGTGCGGCGTGGGGGATGACGGCGAGGCGGGCTTCCAGCCCTTCCTTGGCCTGACGGCGCAGCTCGTCGACCTCGTCATCGGCGAAGCGCGGCAGGATCGGGTCGCGCCGGTAGGCGCCGAAGGCGCAGCGCTTGGCGATCTTGACGGTGTTCTCGATGGCCTCGGGCAGGTCGGCGAAGAGCGTGGCCATCTCCTGCGGCGACTTGAAATAGTGCTGGGCGGTCAGGCGGCGGCGGGGCTGGGACTGGTCGACATAGGCGCCCTCGGCGACGCAGATCATGGCGTCGTGGGCCTCGTACATCTTTTCCTGCGGGAAATAGACGTCGTTGGTGGCGACGAGCGGGATGTTCATCGCGTAGGCCATCTCGACGAAGCCGCGTTCCGTCAGGCGTTCGTTCTCGGGCGCGCCGGCCTCGCCGGGGTGGCGCTGGAGTTCCACGTAAAGCCGGTCGCCGAAGGCCTTGTGCAGGTCGCGCATGAGCGTTTCGGCGGCGGGGCGCTGGCCCGCCTGCAGGAGGCGGCCCACCGGGCCATCAGGGCCGCCGGAGAGGCAGATGACGGCCTCGGAATGGCGCTCCAGCTCTTCCACCGTGACATGGGGCAGCTGCCCGTCGCCGCGCAGGTAGAGGCAGGAGTTGAGCTTCATCAGGTTTTCGTAGCCGCGCTCGGACTGCGCGAGCAGCACGACGGGCGCCGGGGCTTTCGGGCGTTCGCCCGGCGCGGGGGTGACGTATTGCACATCGACCTGGCAGCCCATGATCGGCTGGATGCCCGCCCCCTGGGCCGTGACCGAGAATTCGAGCGCCGCGAACATGTTGTTGGTGTCGGTGACGGCCACGGCCGGCATGTCGGCCGCCTCGCACAGGCCCGGCAGCTTTTTCAGCCGCACGGCGCCTTCGAGGAGGGAGTATTCGGTATGGACGCGGAGGTGGATGAATCGGGGGGTGCTGCTCATGGGCTCAGCTTACGGCAGGCGCGGGGGCGGTGGAAATAGGGGATCGTTCCCTTCCCCGGCGGCACCCTGCCCCATGGCGCCCGGCGGCCCATTCGCCCTGAGTTTGGGCAAATGCATTGCCCGCCCCGGTCTGAAACACTTCCTCCGATTCCAAGGCAATCGGGGCGCGCCCGGCTCAAGCCCTTGATTTCCCTTGCGTCACGCGCCGTCTGCGAGACGTTACGTCGTGCCCGTTTGCCCGTTTCGCGGGCCCACTCAATCCTTGCCAAGCCGCGAATTGCCCGCATAGCCTGTTCGTCAGGTAAGCCCGCGCCCCTCTACGCCGCATCGGGGGAGCGCACCAGAAAAGGGCGGAGGTAACGCGGCAGGCATATGTGCTTATGGACATTTCCTTTCGGTTGAACGGGGAGGCCATCGAACTTGCCGGGGTGTCGCCCACCGAGACCCTGCTTGACTGGCTTCGCGAGCGTCGGCGGCTGACCGGCACCAAGGAGGGCTGCAACGAGGGCGATTGCGGCGCCTGCACGGTGATGGTGAGCGATGCACAGGGGGCGAAGGCGCTGAACGCCTGCATCCTGTTCCTGCCGCAGCTGCATGGGAAAGCCGTTCGCACGGTCGAGGGGATCAGCGGGCCGGATGGCACGCTGCACCCGGTGCAGCGGGCGATGATCGAACATCACGGGTCGCAATGCGGGTTCTGCACGCCGGGGTTCATCGTGTCGATGGCGGTGGCGCATTTGAACGGCGAGAGCGATTTCGACACGGCGCTGGCGGGGAACCTGTGCCGGTGCACGGGGTACGCGCCGATCATCCGGGCGGCGGAGGCGGCGGCGAAAGAGCCGGTGCCGGAGTGGCTGCGAGAGGATTTGGCGGCGGTGGCCTCTGCCCCGGCTTTGCCCGAGACGTCGGACGAGCTGGCGGCGTTGCTGGAGCGGGCGCCGGAGACGGTGCTGGTGGCGGGCGCCACGGATGTGGGGCTATGGGTGACCAAGCAGTTGCGGGAGCTGGCGCCGGTGGCGTTCCTGCACCGCTGCCGGGATTTGCAGGAGGTTGAGGAGACGGAGGCGGGCCTGCGTGTGGGCGCGGGGGTGACGCTTGACCGGCTGATGCGGGAAATGCGCGGGCGGCATCCGTACTTTGCCGGGCTGATCCGGCGGTATGGCTCTGTTCAGGTGCGGGGGGCGGCGACGATTGGCGGGAATATTGCCAATGGGTCGCCCATTGGCGACGGGCCGCCAGCGTTGATTGCGCTGGGGGCGGTGTTGCATCTGCGGAAGGGCGATGTGCGGCGGGAGCTGCCGCTTGAGGATTTCTTCCTCGACTATGGCAAGCAGGATCGGGCCAAGGGCGAGTTCGTCGAGGCGGTGACCATTCCGGCGCAGGCCGACCGGTTGCGCTGTTACAAGCTGTCGAAACGGTTCGATCAGGATATTTCCGCCGTGTGCGGGTGTTTCAACATCACCGTCGAGGATGGCGTTGTGAGCGGGGCGCGGATTGCGTTTGGTGGCATGGCGGGGGTTCCGAAGCGCGCGGCGCATGTGGAGGCGGCGATTGTCGGTCAGCCCTGGACGCTGGAAACGGTGGAGGCCGCGGCGGAGGCGTGGGAGACGGATTTCACCCCGCTTTCCGACATGCGCGCCTCGGCCCGGTACCGGCTGGAGAGTGCGCGGAACCTGCTGGGGCGGTACTTCCACGAGGATCAGGGTCAGGCGACGAGCGTGTTGGAGGTGTCAGCATGAGCGTGACGAAGCCCCTGCCCCACGACGCCGCGCCGCTGCATGTGACCGGGCAGGCAAGATACGTGGATGATATCCCGACGCCGGCGGAGACGCTGCACCTGGCCTTTGGGGTCAGCGAGGTGGCGGCGGGGACGATCACGGCGCTGGACGTTTCGGAGGTTCGGGCCAGTGCGGGCGTGGTCGCGGTGCTGACCGCCGATGATCTTGAGCGGGATGCGGATACCTCGCCGTCCATTCATGACGAGCCGTTGCTGGCCACGGGCGAGGTACATTATGCCGGGCAGGCTCTGTTTCTTGTCATCGCGGACAGTCATCTGAACGCCCGCAAGGCAGCAAGGAAGGCGACGGTGGAGATTGCCGAGCGCACCCCGATCCTGAGCATCGACGACGCCATCGCCGCCGACAGCCATTTCGAGGACGGGCCGCGGCTTTACGAGAAGGGCGATGCGGACGCCGCCATCGCCAATGCCCCCCATGCCATAGACGGCACGCTGGAGATGGGTGGGCAGGAGCATTTCTACCTCGAAGGCCAGGCTGCCATGGCCCTGCCGCAGGAAGGCGGCGACATGGTGGTCATGTCCTCGACCCAGCATCCCAGCGAGATACAGCACAAGGTGGCGCATGCCTTGGGCATCCCGATGCACGGTGTGCGGGTGGAATGCCGGCGGATGGGCGGCGGGTTCGGCGGCAAGGAGAGCCAGGGCAATGCGCTGGCGATTGCCTGTGCGCTGGGGGCGCAGCTGACCGGCAGGCCCTGCAAGATGCGCTATGACCGGGACGATGACATGATCATCACCGGCAAGCGGCATGATTTCCGGATCGCCTATCGCGCGGGGTTCGATGAGCGGGGCCGGGTGCTGGGGGTGGAGTTCACCCAGTATGCCCGGTGCGGGTGGAGCCAGGATCTGTCGCTGCCGGTGGCGGACCGGGCGATGCTGCATGCGGACAATGCGTATCACCTGGAACATGCGCGGATATTGTCGCACCGGCTGAAGACCAACACGCAGTCGGCCACCGCGTTCCGGGGGTTCGGCGGGCCGCAGGGGATGATCGGGATCGAGCGGGTGATGGACCATATCGCCCATGAGCTGGGTCGCGATCCGCTGCAGGTGCGGCGGGTGAATTACTATGCCGCGCCGGAGAAGACCGGGCCGGGCACGGGGCATCGCTATGGCGGGGCCTATTCGCCGGGGGCCAGCAAAGCGCGGCCGATCCCTGACGATATCGACCCGGCCTCGCGCGGGGCGCAGTCGGAGATGCCGCCGGACGCGGTGCCGAAGCCGCCTGCGGGTGTGCAGACCACGCCCTATGGCCAGCCGGTCGAGGATTTCATCCTGCACGAGATGACCGATATGCTGGTCGAAAAGGCCGACTATCACGCCCGGCGCAAGGCGGTGGCGGAGTGGAATGCCAGGAACGCCGTGCTGAAGAAGGGCATTGCACTGACGCCGGTGAAGTTCGGGATTTCCTTCACGCTGACCCATCTCAACCAGGCCGGCGCGCTGGTGCATGTCTATAACGATGGCTCGATCCACCTCAACCATGGCGGCACGGAGATGGGACAGGGCCTCTTCCAGAAGGTGGCGCAGGTGGCGGCCGCGCGGTTCGGGGTGCCGCTGGAGATGGTGAAGATCACGGCGACCGATACGGGCAAGGTGCCCAATACCTCGGCCACCGCGGCGAGTTCGGGGAGTGACCTGAACGGGATGGCGGTGAAGGCGGCCTGTGACACCATTCGCGAGCGTATGGCGGCGTTTCTGGCCGAGTATCATCAGGCGGAGCCTGCGACCGTGCGGTTCGAGGATGGCAAGGTGTTTGTGGGCGAGCACGAACGGAGTTTCGCCGAGGCCGCGAAGCTGGCCTATGAGCACCGGGTGAGCCTGTCATCGACCGGGTTCTACAAGACGCCCAAGCTGGCGTGGGATCGCATTCGCGGCGAGGGCCGGCCGTTCTTCTACTTCGCCTATGGCGCGGCTGTCACCGAGGTGGTGATCGACACCCTGACCGGCGAGAACCGGATCCTGCGGACGGATATCCTGCACGATGCGGGGGCCAGCCTGAACCCGGCGCTCGATATCGGGCAGATCGAGGGCGGTTACGTGCAGGGCGCGGGGTGGCTGACGACGGAAGAGCTGGTGTGGAACGACAAGGGCCGGCTGACCACGCACGCGCCCTCGACCTACAAGATCCCCGCCTGTGGCGACCGGCCGGACGTGTTCAACGTGGCGCTCTGGGATGACGAGAACCGGGAGGAGACGATTTACCGGTCGAAGGCGGTGGGCGAGCCGCCCTTCATGCTGGGGATCTCGGCGTTTCTTGCGCTGTCGGATGCGGTGGCCAGTTGCGGGGCGGCTTATCCGGCTTTGGATGCCCCTGCGACGGCGGAACGGGTGTTCATGACGGTCGAACGGGTGCGTCATGGGGTTTGATCTTGATATGCTTGCCCGCGCCGTGGCCGCGCATGGGCGCGTGGTGCGCGTGGTGATCGCGGCGACGCATGGCTCCTGCCCGCGGGAGACCGGGGCGGCGATGCTGGTCTGGGAGAACGGGCAGTCCGGGACGATCGGCGGTGGCGCTTTGGAGTACGAGCTGGCGCGGGCGGCGCGAGAGCAGGCGGTGGCCTGCCGCCACTCCCGCCACGCGCTGGGGCCGGAGATGGGCCAGTGCTGTGGCGGGGCGGTCGAGGTGGTGAGCGAGGTTTTCGACGCCGCCGCCTTGCCCGAGGCGGAGATGGTCTTCGCCCGGCCCGTTGCCGGGTCCGCGGCGATGCCGCTGTCGGTGAAACGCCTGCTGGCCACGGCGCGCAACCAGGGGCGGCCGCCGGAGGCGCAGCTGCTCGATGGCTGGATGATCGAGCCGGTGGCACGGCCCACGCGGGAGATCTGGATCTGGGGCGCGGGTCATGTGGGGCGGGCGCTGGTTGCGGTGTTGACGCCTTTGCCGGCGGTGCGGATCACGTGGGTCGATACCGGGCCGGATCGCTTTCCCGACGCCATTCCCGAGGGCGTCGCCCCCCTGCCCGCGGCCGAGCCCGCGCGGCTGGTGCCGCACGCGCCAAGCGACGCGCATCACCTGGTCCTGACCTATTCCCATGCGCTCGACCTCGAGCTGTGCCATCAACTCCTGAGCCACGGCTTTGCCAGCGCGGGGCTGATCGGGTCGAAGACCAAGTGGGCGCGGTTCCGCAAACGCCTTGCCGCGCTTGGCCATGGTGAAGATCAAATTGACAGCATCCGCTGCCCGATCGGCGACCCCGCCCTTGGCAAACACCCGCAGGCCATTGCGGTCGGCGTGGCGGCGGAGATACTGAGACCCGGGGCGCAAACCCGCCTCCAACAAGGAAAAACCGCGTGACTGGGACACTTCTGACAATCGAGGGCCTGACCAAGGCCTATCCGGGCGTCGTTGCAAACGACAACGTCTCGTTCGAGATCAAGGAGGGCGAAGTGCATGCCCTGCTTGGCGAAAACGGCGCCGGCAAATCGACGCTGGTGAAGATGATCTACGGGCTGGTGAAACCCGACAGCGGCACGATGACGCTGCGCGGGAAGCCGTTCACCCCGGCGGAGCCGCGCGCGGCACGGGCGGCGGGGGTGGCGATGGTGTTCCAGCACTTTTCGCTCTTCGATGCGCTGAACGTGGCGGAGAATATCGCGCTCGGCATGGAGAACCCGCCGCCGATGCGCGACCTTGCGGCGCGGATCCGCGAGGTGTCGGAGACCTACGGGTTGCCGCTCGACCCTTTCCGCACGGTGGGTGACCTGTCGGCGGGGGAACGGCAGAGGGTGGAGATCATCCGCTGCCTGCTGCAGGAGCCGAAGCTTCTGATCATGGACGAGCCGACCTCGGTGCTGACGCCGCAGGAGGTGGAGATCCTGTTCGAGACGCTGCGCAAGCTGACCGGGGAAGGCGTGGCGATCCTCTATATCTCGCACAAGCTGGAGGAAATCCGCGCGCTGTGCGATGCGGCGACGATCTTGCGGCTGGGCAAGAACGTGGGCACCTGCGTGCCGGCGGAAACCTCGGCGCGGGAGATGGCGGAGATGATGGTGGGCTCGGCGTTCGAGTCGCCCGAACGCGCGGGGCGGGATCTGGGTGACGTGGCGCTGGATATCTCGGGGCTGTCGGTCAAGTCGCCCTCGGCCTTTGGCACATCTTTGAAGAATATTCACCTGACGGTGCAGCAGGGCGAGATCCTCGGGATCGGCGGGGTTGCGGGTAACGGGCAGGACGAATTGCTGGCGGTGCTGTCGGGGGAGTTGAAGACCGACGCGGACGCGATCCGCCTGCTGGGTCAGCCGGTGGGCCGGCTGGGGCCGACGGCGCGGCGCGAGCTGGGCTTGCTGGCGGCACCCGAGGAGCGGCTGGGCCATGCGGCGGCGCCCGACATGAGCCTGATCGAGAATGGCGTGCTGACGGCGGCGCAGCGGGAGAACCTGCTGAACCGCGGCTTCCTGAAATGGGGCGCGGCGCGGAGCTTTGCCGAGAAGGTGATTGAGGCTTTCGACGTGCGCACGCCCGGGCCGGACAACGCGGCGCGCTCGCTGTCGGGCGGGAACCTGCAGAAATTCGTCATCGGCCGGGAGGTGCTGCAACGGCCGAAGGTGCTGGTGGTCAACCAGCCCACCTGGGGCGTCGATGCCGCGGCGGCCGCTGCCATCCGGCAGGCGCTGCTGGACCTTGCCGCCGAGGGGGCGGCGATCGTCTGCATCAGCCAGGATTTGGACGAGCTGATGGAAATTTCCGACCGGTTCGGGGCGCTGAACGAGGGGCGGCTGTCGGATATCCGGCCCGCCAAGGGCCTGACCGTCGAGGAGATCGGGCTGATGATGGGGGGTGCCCACGGGATGGAGGTGTCGCATGCCTGAGCGTGGGGAAGAGAGATTTCATGCCTCCGGCGGGGATATTTTGGCCAAGAAGAAGCATCGGGGCACAGAGCCTGTTTCTTCTTGGGTCAAATATCCCGGGGGTCTGGGGGCTGGCCCCCAGGGCAGCGGTGAAGGAGGTGCGGCGTGCTGAAGCTTGAGAAACGGCCGCAGCCGTCGCGGCTCTGGACCTATCTGACGCCGGTGCTAGCGGTGGTGATCACCATGATCGCGGGCGGGGCGCTGTTCGCGCTCTTGGGCAAGAACCCGGTGGAGGCGATCGGGACGATCTTCTGGGAGCCGCTCTTCGGCGAGTTCGCCTTCTACTACCGGCCGCAGCTGCTGGTGAAGGGGGCGCCGCTCATTCTGATCGCGATCGGGTTGAGCCTCGGGTTCCGGGCGGGGATCTGGAATATCGGGGCCGAGGGGCAGTATATCATCGGCGCGCTCTGCGGGGCCGGTGTGGGGCTGGCCTTCTACCCGATGGAGGCGTGGTTCATCTTTCCGCTGATGGTGATCGCGGGGGCGCTGGGCGGCTGGGCCTGGGCGATGATCCCGGCGCTTTTGAAGGTGCGGTTCGGGACGAACGAGATCCTCGTGTCGCTGATGCTGGTCTACGTGGCCGAGCAATTGCTGGCGAAGATGTCGCTGGGGCTGTTGCGGAACCCGGAAGGCCACGGCTTTCCGGGCTCGCGGAACCTGCAGCAGTATCCGTCCGCCCATAACGCCGAAGTGATTGCGGGGACAGGGATGCATTGGGGGGTTCTGGCGGCGTTCCTGGCGGTGATCCTGGCCTATGTGCTGCTGAACCGGCATATCCTGGGCTATCACATCCGGCTGACGGGCGAGGCGCCGAGGGCGGCGCGGTTCGCGGGCGTCAACCCGGCGCGGCTGATCCTGTTTTGTCTCGGTACCGCCGGCGCGCTGGCGGGGATGGCGGGGATGTTCGAGGTGTCGGGGCCGTCGGGGCAGGTCAGCATCGACTTCAACGTGGGCTATGGCTTTACCGCGATCATCGTGGCCTTCCTCGGGCGGCTGCACCCGGTGGGGATCCTGTTTGCGGGGCTGCTGATGGCTTTGACCTATATCGGGGGCGAGATCGCGCAGTCGAACCTTGGGCTGCCCGCCGCCGCCATCCAGATGTTCCAGGGGATGCTTCTGTTCTTCCTGCTGGCCGTCGACCTGCTCACCAATTTCCGTATCCGGATCAAGACAGCGGAGGCCGCGTGATGGACCTTTCTTCGATCAACCCTGCCCTTCTGCTGGCCTCCTTGCTTGTCGCGGCGACGCCCATTCTGCTGGCGGCCATCGGCGAGCTGGTGGTGGAGCGCTCGGGCGTGCTGAACCTCGGGGTCGAGGGGATGATGATTACCGGGGCGATCTGTGGCTTTGCCGTGGCGGTCGAGACCGGCTCGCCGCTGCTTGGGTTCGTGCTGGCGGCGTTTGGGGGCGCGGTTCTGGCGCTGCTTTTCGCGTTGCTCACGCAATTTGCGCTGGCCAACCAGGTGGCGAGCGGGCTGGCGTTGACGCTGTTCGGGCTGGGCCTGAGCTCGCTGATGGGCCAAGGTTACGTGGGGATCAAGCCGCCGCCGACGCCGAAGCTGGATATCCCGGTGCTGAGCGATCTGCCCTTCATCGGCCGCGTCGTCTTTTCCCATGACCTGATGGTGTATTTCGGGCTGGCGCTGGTCGCCGCCGTCTGGGCCACGCTGAAATACACGCGTGTCGGGCTGGTCCTGCGGGCGGTGGGGGAAAACCACGATGCCGCGCATGCGCTTGGCTACAAGGTGGTGCGCGTGCGGCTGATGGCGATCCTGTTCGGCGGCGCCTGCGCGGGGCTGGGCGGGGCCTATATCAGCCTCGTGCGCGTGCCGCAGTGGACGGAAGGCATGACGGCAGGCGCCGGCTGGATCGCCCTGGCGCTGGTGGTCTTCGCAAGCTGGAAGGCGGGCCGCGTGCTGCTGGGCGCATGGCTCTTCGGCGGGGTCACGGTGCTGCAGCTCAACCTGCAGGCGGCGGGCGTCGCCATTCCGGTGGAGTATCTTTCGATGTCGCCCTACTTGATCACCATCGTCGTGCTGGTCATCATGTCGGCGGACAAATCCCGCGCGCCCGCATCCTTGGGCCGCGTCTTTCACGCCTCGTCCTGAGGCAGACGGCAACACGAACACGCACAACACCAACAACACGGGAGACCTCAATGACCCTCACCAGACTTCTCACCGGCGCCGCGCTCGCGCTTGGTCTGGCCACCACCGCGGTGGCGCAGGACAAGACCAAGGTCGGCTTCATCTACGTGGGCCCGATTGGCGACGGCGGCTGGACCTACGAGCACAACCAGGGCCGGCTGGCCATCGAAGAGCATTTCGGCGACAAGGTCGAGACGGTCTACCAGGAAAGCGTGCCCGAGGGCGCCGATGCCGAACGGGCGATCACGCAGATGGCCCTGCAGGGCGCCGACCTGATCTTTACCACGTCGTTCGGCTACATGGACCCGACGGTGAACGTGGCCAAGAAGTTTCCGGACGTGAAGTTCGAGCACGCCACAGGCTACAAGACCGCCGACAATGTCAGCACCTACTCGGCCCGCTTCTATGAAGGCCGCGCCGTGCAGGGGCATATCGCCGGCAAGATGACGGAATCGAACATCATCGGCTACATCGCCTCCTTCCCCATTCCGGAGGTGATCCGCGGCATCAACTCGGCCTATATCCACGCCAAGAAGGTCAACCCGGATGTGGAGTTCAAGATCATCTGGGCCTACACGTGGTTCGACCCGGCGAAGGAGGCCGACGCCGCGACCGCGCTGATCGAACAGGGCGCCGACGTGATCCTGCAGCATACCGATTCGACCGCGCCGCAGGCCGCCGCCGAAAAGGCCGGCAACGTCATCACCTTCGGGCAAGCCTCGGACATGGCCGAGTACAAGCCCACGCCGCGGGTGAGCTCGATCATCGACAACTGGAAGCCCTATTACATCGAGCGCACGCAAGCCGTGATGGACGGGACGTGGGAGACCAAGCAGACCTGGGACGGGATCGGCCCGGGCATGGTCGAGATCGGCGAGATCACCGATGCTGTGCCGGCCGACGTGAAGGAAGAGGCGCTGGCGATGAAGGAGGCCATGGCCAATGGCGAGTACCACCCCTTCACCGGCCCTCTGAAGAAGCAGGACGGCTCGGACTGGCTGGCCGAGGGCGAGACGGCGGATGACGGCACGCTTCTGGGCATGAACTTCTTCGTCGAGGGGCTGCAGGGCGAGATCCCGCAGTAAGGCTGGACGTTTTCGAGACAGGTGAAGGCCCCGCCGGTTTGGCGGGGCCTTTTGCGTTTCGGCGATCCGTTGAATCCGCAGGGACAGTGCCGGCTTTAGCATGGAGTAACCAACAGTCGCTTACGCGTTTATCAGTTGGTTGACCTGCGCCGTGTAAAGATATGCATTGGCTTGGACAGGAGCATCGATCATGCAACGCAAACATACACCATGGAAAAAAAGTAGAAAATTTGGTGATGTCTACGGTGGTCGAACGCGGCCCAAAATTGCTGACAACATTTTCAACAGATGCCACGATCTGGATGCTCCGGAGGGCGACCGTGATCTCCCCATTCTCTTGCAAGACAACCCATCAAGAGACTTCTACTTTCCAATATCTGCCGTGGAAGCCCAATCCGCCTTGAGAGAGCTTCCAGACTATGACGTATCGGGCATCACGCATATCTGGTGCCGTCGCCTTAGAAAAAAAGAATATGACTCGTGCTCTCAGCCCCTTGCCCAGTTTGTCTGTGGCTCCGGGGTTCGAGCGATCGTTCTTTATCCATGGTCGCGCGACCGAACGCGAACCTTCTCACAAGTCTCGGATCAATCGCTTTTGAACGAGATGCGACGGTTGGATTTTGTTGTTGCCAAGTCGAAAGGCGTTTGGTCCGTTTCCGCCACAGAGAAACAGCTTCGGCTATTCTATATCAACCTTTTGTTCCACGAAGTCGGTCATCATGTCGATTGGTACTATCGACACTTCAGCGCTGCGAACAGAAAGGCCACTGAGGATGCGGCCAATCAGTACGCCAACGAAAAGTCTCAGGAAGCGCTTGGGGCTCTTGATCGAATTCAAGAATTTCGAAGCTGGGATGCCTGAAAGCGGTCATTGATGCAACGCGCAGCATTCGGTGGAATGGGCTCGACGCGGACAGTCATACCGGGTCCGCATAAGATTCAACCCAAAGGGCTACCGGGTCGGCCGGCCCTTTTTACTCTCCCACCGCTTGAAAATGTCCCTGTCACAGGTATCGTGGTCGGCCAATCGGGGAGCGCCCATGACGAAACGAGACCTGCCTGCCGAACTCGCCTCGGTCGCCGAACCGGATGGAGACGCGCGGCTGTCGGCGCCTTCGGCCGAGCGCAATGCGGGGCCGCTCACCGACCTGTTGCGCGACCATGTGCCGGCGGAAGGCCGGGCGCTGGAGATTGCCAGCGGGACCGGGCAGCATGTTCTCGCCTTTGCCCGGGCCTTCCCCGGGATCACGTGGCAGCCGACCGAGATCGCGCCCGAGCGCCGCGCCAGTATCGATGCCTGGGCGGCCACCGAAACGCTGCCGAATATCCGCCCTGCCCGCGCGCTTGACGCCGCCAAGCCCGGCTGGGCCGCGGACCTTGGCGGGCAGGATCTGATCGTGCTGGTGAACCTACTGCACCTGATCAGCACGCCCGAGGCGCAGGGCATCATTGCCGAGACCGGCAAGGCGCTGGCCCCCGGCGGGCGCTTCGTGCTGTACGGACCCTTCCTGCGGAACGGAGAGACCACCTCGGACGGCGATGCGCGGTTTCATGCCAGTCTGCGCGCCGCCGATCCGGACGTCGGCTACAAGGATGACTTCGACATTGTAGACTGGCTTCACGCGGCGGGTCTGACCCTGGTCGAAGTGGTCGAAATGCCCGCCAACAACCTCGCCTTCGTATCCGAACGCGTAACGGAGACCTGACAGATGCGCCGCCTTGCCATGCCGATTCTCGCGCTTGCCCTTCTGGCCGCAGCCGCGCTGCCCGAGATGTCCCGCGCCCAGGAGGCGGTGATTTCGACCCGGTCGGCCGCGTTCGACGATCGCGACCCGGTGGATTTCGGCCGCCACGCGCCGCATCGCTACCCGGTGCACGGCATCGACGTGGCCCGCTACCAGGGCACGATCGACTGGTCGAGGGCGGCGCGGGCCGGTGTGAATTTCGCCTTCATCAAGGCGACCGAGGGCGGCGATATGCTGGACAGTCATTTCGCGCAGAACTGGCACCAGGCGGGGCGCGCGGGCGTGCTGCGCGGGGCCTATCACTTCTACTATTTCTGCACCGATGCGGCGACACAGGCCAAGTGGTTCATCCGCAACGTGCCGCGCCACAAGGGCGCCCTGCCCCCGGTTCTCGACATGGAGTGGAACCACATGTCGCCCACCTGTCAGAAACGGCCCGCGGGCAGCGTCGTGCGCAGCGAGATGAAGATCTTCCTTGACCGGCTGGAACGGCATTACGGGCAGCGCCCGGTGGTGTACACCACCCCGCAATTCTACCGCGACGCGGGGTTGCACCACATGAAGCACGAGGAGTTCTGGCTGCGCTCGGTCGCAAAGACGCTCGACCATGTCTACCCGAAGCAGCGCTGGAGCTTCTGGCAGTATAGCGGCACCGGGATCGTGTCGGGGATCAACGGCGATGTCGACCTCAACGCCTTTGCCGGCTCGCGGCAGAGCTGGGCCAAGTGGGTCAGGCAGCGCCAGCAGTGAGGCGCCTGCGCCTGTGGTGGCGTCGGACGCCTCCGGCGGGAGTATTTCGGGAAAGATGAAAGGCGTGGGTGTGCGGGCCCGCCATGGGTCAGTGGATCGGGGTCAGTCGATCTTCTTGCGGATCTTGCGGACCATGAACCAGACGGCGGCCACGACCGGCAGCGTCGCGATGGCGGTGATCATGCCCTTGCTGACGCCGAAGACATCCGTGAGCGGGTAAAGCAGGTAGCCCGCCAGCGAGACCGCGTAATAGCTGATCGCCACCACCGACAGCCCCTCGACCGTCTTTTGCAGGCGCAGCTGCATGTCGGCGCGCTTGTCCATGCTTTCCAGAAGCGCCTGGTTCTGGGCGCTGCGTTCGACATCGACGCGGGTTCGGAGCAGCTCTCCGGCGCGGCGGGCGCGGTCGGCCATGGCGTCGAGCCGGTCCTTGCTGGACCGCACGGTGCGCATTGCCGGGTCGTAGCGGCGCATCATGAATTCGCCGAAGGTCTGGCGGCCCTGGAAGCGTTCTTCGCGCAGCACGGAAATCCGCTGGCTGACGATGGTCTCGTAGGCCTCGGTCGCGCCGAAGCGGAAGGAGCTTTGCGCCACCATCGCCTCAAGCTCGGCGGAGATGTCGAGAAGGTCCGGCAGGGTCTCTTCCGCCTTCTTTTCGCCCCCGGTCATGTCGCCGATCATGGCGCGCATCCGGTCTTCCAGCTCGCCCATGCGGGGGTTGAGCTCGCGCACGCGGGAGAAGCCCAGCATCGACATCGACTTGTAGGTCTCGATCTCGCAGAGGCGCTGCATGATCCGGCCCACGCGGCGCGGGCCGGTGTCGGGCGAGACGCTGATCAGCAGGCGCTGGTGGCCGGCCGGGTCGATCCGGAAATCGCCGGCGACGACGGCGGCGTCGTCCAGCACCTTGGCCACGGCGACGCTGTCGGGCACGAACCAGTCGGCGATATCGGCGGCCAGCTCGTCGTCGCCCTTCAGGGGGTCGATCCGGATCAGCGCCGAGGTGACGCGCAGCCCCGGCGCCTCGGCCAGCCAATCCTCGGGGAAGACCTCGAAATCGGTGGGGTCGAAGGGGCGTTTGCCCTGCCCCTCGCGGAAGGCCGTGTAGGTGACGAACTCGGTATGACTTTCCCACTTGAGCGTGTGCCGCCCGATCTTGCCCGAGAAATGCGTGGCGCCGGGCTGGGGATGGGCCGCGCCGTGCCGGTCGAGCAGCGCCACGAGATGCGCCATGTCGGCCGCGCGGTCGCGCCCCGCGGCGCCATGCTCCTGCTTGATGGCGAGGTAGACCGCCGTGGCGGGCACGGTGAGCGAGGGAAAGGGGCGCGCGTGCAGCTCGTTCGCGAGGCGATAGCGCAGGGGATGATCGATGATGGGTGGCATCTGGGCCCGTTCGTTGGATTCGCCCCCAAACTACGATGTTACCCCCTTCAAGGGAACAAATTTCTTTTCACCTTCAATAGCTTAGATGAATACAACTGTATGCAGCCCGGATTTCGCCTCCCCCGCAAACGAACGGGGCGCCGGCAAAGCCCCGGCGCCCCGTGCAGATCGCTCATGAAACCGGCTCAGGCCGCTTTCTTCAGCGCCTTCTTGGCTTTCTTCAGCTTGTCTTCCTGGCGCGCGACTTTCTTCTTGCGCGAGGCCACTTCCTGTTTGAGGGCCTTGATCTTGGATTTCTTCGCCATGTGTTTTCCTTTCCTCGTTTCGCGCCGCTGGTATCCGTCTCGCGGCGCATATGCGTTTGCTATACTACGTATATACGGAAATCCACCCCTTCCGCCGAAAAACCGGGCGTCCGGAAAAGAAAAAGGCACGGGGGCGTTGCCGCTCCCGTGCCTGTCATGACGGGTGTGACCGTGATCAGTCGATCAGGCCGATCAGCTTGGTCACGCTCTCTTTCGCGTCGCCGTAGAACATCCGCGTGTTGTCCTTGTAGAAGAGCGGGTTCTCGATGCCGGAATAGCCCGTGCCCTGACCGCGCTTCGAGACGAAGACGTTCTTGGCCTTCCAGACCTCCAGCACCGGCATGCCGGCGATGGGGCTGTTGGGGTCTTCCTGGGCGGCGGGGTTCACGATGTCGTTCGAGCCGATGACGATCACGACGTCCGTTTCCGGGAAGTCGTCGTTGATCTCTTCCATCTCGAGCACGATGTCGTAGGGCACCTTCGCCTCGGCCAGCAGCACGTTCATGTGGCCGGGAAGACGGCCCGCCACGGGGTGGATGCCGAAGCGCACGTTCTTGCCCTTGGCGCGCAGCTTGTTGGTCAGCTCGCTGACCGCCTGCTGCGCCTGCGCCACCGCCATGCCGTAGCCCGGCACGATGATCACGCTGTCGGCCTCGTTGAGGGCCTGTGCCACGCCGTCGGCCTCGATGGCGACCTGTTCGCCCTCGATTTCCGCCGCCGGGCCGCCATCGTTGCCGAAGCCGCCGAGGATCACGCTGATGAACGAGCGGTTCATCGCCTTGCACATGATGTAGCTGAGGATCGCACCGGAGGAGCCCACGAGGGCGCCCACCACGATGAGAAGGTCATTGCCCAGCGAGAAGCCGATAGCAGCGGCTGCCCAGCCTGAGTAGCTGTTCAGCATCGACACAACGACCGGCATGTCGGCGCCGCCGATGCCCATGATCAGGTGATAGCCGATGAAGAGCGCCATCACGGTCATCAGCGCCAGCGGAATGAACCCGCCCGAGCTCAGGTACCAGATCAGGCAGACGACCGAGATGATCGCCGCCCCGGCGTTCAGCACATGCCCGCCCGGCAGCTTCTCTGCCTTGGAGCTGACCTTGCCCGCCAGCTTGCCGAAGGCGATGACCGAGCCGGTGAAGGTGACCGCCCCGATGAAGACGCCGAGGAACAGCTCGACCCGCAGGATGTTGATCTCGACCTGGGTCTTCTTGGCAATGAGCGCGGCGAAGCCCTGCAGGCTGGAATAGGTGTCCGCCTCCATCGCCATGACGCGGCCGATCTCGATATCGGCGTTGAAGCCCACGAAGACCGCGGCGAGACCCACCAGCGAGTGCATGGCGGCGACAAGCTGCGGCATCTCGGTCATCTGGACGCGCTTGGCGACATAGACCCCGATCACGCCACCCGCGGCGACGAGGATCAGCGACAGCAGCCAGAGGCCGGAGCCCGGCCCGATGAGCGTGGCCAGAACCGCGAGGCCCATGCCGACGATGCCGTACCAGACGGCGCGCTTGGCGCTTTCCTGACCCGAGAGCCCCCCCAGCGAGAGGATGAAGAGAACGGCGGCCACGACATAGGCCGCAATGGTAAATCCGAATTCCATTACTCAGGCCTCCTTCAGGACTTCTGGAACATGGCGAGCATGCGCCGGGTGACGAGGAAGCCGCCGAAGATGTTGATCCCGGCCATGAAGACCGAAAGCGCGGCGAGCAATATGACGATGAACGAGCCCGAGCCGATCTGCATCAGCGCGCCGAGGATGATGATCGACGAAATGGCATTCGTGACCGCCATCAGGGGCGTGTGCAGGGAGTGCGAGACGTTCCAGATGACCTGGAAGCCCACGAAGACCGACAGGACGAAGACGATGAAGTGCTGCATGAAGCTGGCCGGCGCATAGAGCCCCGCCAGCAGGACCAGCGCGCCGCCGATGGCGAGCAGCGTGACCTGGTTCTTGGTCTGCTGCTTGAAGGCCGCGACTTCCTGCGCCTTGCGCTCTTCCGGGGTCAGCTCTTTCGCTTTTTCCTTGGGCTTCTGGGCCGCGATGGCCTGCACCTTGGGCGGTGGCGGTGGCCAGGTGATCTCGCCCTTGTGGGTGACAGTCGAGCCGCGGATGACGTCATCCTCCATGTCATGGACCGGCTTGCCGTCCTTCTCGGGCGTCAGGTCGGTCATCATGTGGCGGATGTTGGTGGCGTAGAGCGTCGAGCTTTGCGTCGCCATCCGGCTGGGGAAGTCGGTATAGCCCACGATGGTCACGCCGTTGTCGGTGACGATCTTCTCGTCCGGCTTGGTCAGCTCGCAGTTGCCGCCACGCTCGGCGGCAAGGTCGACGATGACGGAGCCGGGCTTCATCGCCTCGACCATGTCCTTGGTCCAGAGAACCGGCGCGGGCCGGTTGGGGATGAGCGCCGTGGTGATGACGATATCGACCTCGGGCGCCAGCTCGCGGAACTTCTCGAGCTGCTTTTCCTGGAACTCGGGGCTCGAAGGGGCAGCATAGCCGCCGGTGGAGGAGCCGTCCTTCTGCTCTTCCTCGAAGTCGAGATAGACGAACTCGGCCCCCATCGACTCGATCTGCTCGGCCACTTCGGGGCGCACGTCGAAGGCGTAGGTGATGGCGCCGAGCGAGGTGGAGGTGCCGATGGCGGCCAGACCCGCCACACCGGCGCCGACGACCAGAACGCGGGCGGGGGCGACCTTGCCCGCTGCCGTCACCTGGCCGGTCATCAGCCGGGGGAAGTTGTTGGCCGCCTCGATCACCGCGCGGTAGCCCGCGATATTGGCCATCGAGCTGAGCGCGTCCATCTTCTGGGCACGGCTGATCCGCGGCACCATCTCCATCGCGATGACGGTGGCGCCTTTCGACTTGGCGAGCTCCAGCCCCTCTTCGTTGCCGCCGGGGTTGAAGAAGGTGATCAGCGTCTGGTCTTTCCGCAGCCGCTTCAGCTCGGTCTCGGTGGGCACGCGGACCTTGGCCACGATATCCGCCGCCTTCCACAGCGCGGCGGGCGTCTTGATGATCTCGACGCCCGCGGCCTCGTAATCGGCATCCTTGAAGCCGGCATTGTCGCCTGCCCCGGTTTCTATGGCGCAGTCATAGCCCAGCTTCTGTAGCTGCAACGCCGAGTCCGGCGTCATCGCGACCCGGTTCTCGCCCTTCAGAACTTCCTTTGGCGTTCCGATCTTCAATGTCTCATTCCCCTTGCTGTCAAAGGCACGCTGTGAATTGCGGCATTACTTGTTTTTCATGTTGTCCATGGCCTGCGCCACCTGCCCGCTCAGGCGGTCGAACGCCTCCTGGTTGGCGGACTGCGCGGCTTCGGCCATTTCGCGCATCAGGTTGAAGGCGGTCTCGGCCGCCTCGGCATAGACCTTGGAATTCTTCGCGGCCGCATCGGGGCTGACCGGGCTTTCGGTCTTCTTCGCCACGTCCTGCGCCGCAGAGGTCATGCGGTTGAAGATATCCATCTGCTTTTCCAGCATGTCCTGGTAGGTGGCGGCGGCGGCCTTGTTGGCCTCGACCATCGCCTCGAACGAGGCCTGGTTCTTCTTGATGATGGAATTCATGTCCATGTCGGCAGACTGCATCGCCGGCATCTGCGCGAAGACCTTCTGCGGGTCGAACATCTGGGCCACGCGCTCGGGGTCGAACATCTTGAACGACTCCTGGAACATCTCGGAAAATCCGAACGGATCCATCGTGGATTGGGTCTGCTTGCCGGTTTTCTTGTTGTCGGCCATGGCTCATCTCCCTGTTCGCTGATGCGCGCCAGTTCCTCCCGCGCGCGTGACGGTTTTATTCGTCCAACGGTCGTTATTTCACAATACCGGGAAGGATGCGACTCCCTGAATGGCCCAATTTTCAGACCCAACGCCGCGTTTTTTGGCAATAGCGGGCGAATTCGGCCCGAAACTTGCGGCGGAGGCGGTCTTCTTCCGGAATCACGAAGCGGTTTTCAAGCACCCAGAGCAGGATCGGAACGAGCGGAAGCGACAGGACCGCGTCCCATCGCAGGATCAGCCCTGCGAGGATCAGGACGTCGGCCAGGTAGATCGGGTTGCGGCTGCGGCGGAAGATGCCGGTCTGGATCAGGCGGTCGGCTTCCTGGTGCGGGATGACCGTGGTCTTGTGGCGGCGGAACTCGGCAAAGGCCAGCGCGACCAGCACCAGCCCGCCGCCAACCAGCAGGCCGCCCGCGAAATCGGCCCAGGCGCCGCCGAAGCCAAGCCCCATGGGGTGATAGGCGCTCTGCCACCAGGCAATCGCGGCGAAGGCGGCCAGCCAGACGGGCGGTATGTCGATCCATTTCTGCATTGCGATTCCAAACTATGAAGCCGCGCGCCAGACTGTCCATGCGGCATAGTCGGCGCAAGCGGCTTGTTCCCCCCGATATGTCCTATAGGGTGCGCCGCAACAGGAAAAGGAGACCAGGATGCTGGAAGGGAAACACGCAATCGTCACCGGGGGCGGCACGGGCATCGGGCTGGCCATCGCCCGGTCGCTGGCCGATCAGGGCGCGGAGGTGACGATCACCGGCCGCCGCCGCGAGGTGCTGGAAGAGGCCGCGGGCGACACGCTGCACCCGCTGGTGATGGATGTGACCGACGAAGCCTCGGTTTGCGACGGCATCGCACAGGCGGTCGAGGCGCGCGGGCCCATCCAGATCTGCGTGCCCAATGCCGGCGTCGCCGAAGGTCGCGCGCTGCACAAGACCGACACCGAGTTCTGGCGCTGGGTCATGGCCACCAACCTCGACGGCGCGTTCTGGACGATCCGGGAATCGCTGTCGTCGATGCGCAATGCCGACTGGGGCCGGGTCATCGCCGTCTCCTCCATCGCCGGCATCCGCGGGCTGAAGGGCGCATCGGCCTATACCGCGTCGAAACACGGGCTGATCGGCCTGATCCGCAGCCTCAGCGAGGATTACCTCGGCAAGCCGATCACCTTCAACGCGCTCTGCCCCGGTTACACCGATACCGACATCATCAGCCGCAACGTCAGCAGCATCAGCGACCGCGCGGGGATCAGCCAGGAGGATGCGCTCAACATGATGGTGCATGTGAACCGCCACCGCCGCCTGATCGAACCCGAGGAGGTTTCGGCCGCGGTCACATGGCTGTGCGGGCCGGGGTCGCAAAGCATCAACGGTCAGACCATCGAGATCATGGGCGGCCAGTGCTGAGGCCATGACGCGGGAGGAGTTCAACGCCTTCTGCGCCACGCTCACCGGCACGCATCACGTGGTGCAGTGGGGCGATGCGGATGTCTGGAAGGTGGGCACGAAGGTGTTTGCCATCTGCGGCTGGAACGAGGGGCGCGACGCTTTCACCTTCAAGGCGTCGGAGCTGGCCTACGAGGTGTTGCAGGACCAGCCGGGCATCCGCCCTGCCCCCTACCTTGCCTCGCGCGGGCTGAAATGGCTGCAGGTCCACGCGGCGAAGGGGATGTCGGATGACAGCCTGCGCGAACATATCGTGGCGTCGTATGAGATGGTGGCCCGCAACCTTACCAAGAAGGCGCGGGCCGAGCTGGGGATCGTGCTCGACTGATCGTCTGCTTCAGGACAGATCTTCCCATTCGAATTGGGGATCCCCATCGCAGTGGTCCCTGTGATGTCGAAAGGCCGCCGCGGCGATCTCCAGCATGTTGTCCATCTGATGAACGACGACATCGTAATTCTTGCTGCCTCGCCGCGCGCAGTTCAGGTACCCCTCCTCCCGGTCCGTGAGGATACTATCGTAGATTTCGTCCCGGAGGTCCTCGAGGGTCGGCCTGAGGTGTCGGCGATACACGGTCAGCCCATCTACGATCTTGTCGCAGTCCGTGGTGATATGCAGGGTTCCCGCGGGCAGGTTTTCGGATCGAACGTCCTGACCGATAATGGGTTTCAGGAAATCCCGCGAGTATCTCTGGGCGCGATCGTAAAGCTCGGCCTGCAAACTGAAATAGCAGTTCTCGGCGGCCGAGAGGTTGGGGGCCAGCGCCAGAATGGCGGCGCAGAGGGGTTTCGTGAAATACGGTTTCATACCAATTACCTTTCTTTGAAAAAATGACTTTCGGCACATGAGACCGGCGGGCAGATGCCGCCGGCCCCGTGCATGTAATCCTTTGAGTTTTCAACGATTCTGTCCGGCGATCAAGGGCGGCGGGCAAATTTACCGCGCCGCGGCCTCAGCCCACCCGGCCCATCCGCACCTGCCCGTCATGCAGGAAACAGGCCTTGTCGAAGAGCCCCGGATCGAACGGGTTGGGCATGCGGATATCCATGATCCCGGGCAGTTGGCCCCTGGCCGGGTCGAAGGCCCGGTCGACCTGCGAGATCATGGCGAGGATGGCGCCCGCCGCCCTGGCATGGGCCTTCAGCGCCGCCAGTTGATCGGCGAGCGGCGGGGTCTCGCGCCGCTGGTCGAGGATCTGGAGGTAGTCGATCACCGCCAGCGCCGGCGTGTCGAGCCGCGTCAGCCGGTCGGTGATGTAGGCCGCGCAGATCTCGTCGGAGGTGTCGACGACGATCTCGCCCTGCCCCGGCAGGCGGGCCAGGTGCTCGTCGACGTCGCGACGGGTGTAGTCGAGTGTGAAGAACACGCCCTTGCGGCCCAAAGACCCGGCGCCAAGCGCCAGTTCGAGGCCCAGCAGGGTCTTCCCCTGCCCCGGCCGGGCCGCGACGAGCAGCATGTCGCCCGGTTCCAGCTGGCGCAGCACGCTGTCCGCCGGGCCGGGCTGTGCTGCCGAGGCCAAGTGGCTCCAGGACTTGAAGCCCTGCTCCGTGGCAATCCGGTCGAGCGCGGCGTGAAGGGCGATGCCCTCGTCGCGCGCCAGACGTTTCGCCTGACGTTTCAGTTTGTAGATGGGGGCTGACAGCCTCATTCCGATACCTCCGCAACCGGGCCAGACACGCAACCCCTCCTCATGCGCGGCCCCGGCAAGTGCGGGTTGGATGCGGAAAATGGCCCTGCATGTGCAATGCTGCCCCGGATCGGAGGGAGGAGGCGCGGGCCGCGCCTGAGAACAGCCTAGCCGTGCGGGGGCCTCGCCCGCAAGTCCAACGTCACCGGTCGGGAAAAATCAGGCCGAGCGCCGCACCGGCGCCGACCGCCCTGCCGCCCAGTCGCGCGCGGCCTGCCCGAACGCGCCGAAGAGCGCGCGGCTGACCGGGTCTGCGGCGGCGTTGTACTCGGGGTGCCACTGCACCGACAGGGTGAAGCCCCGCGCGCCCTCGACATAGATCGCCTCGGGCGTGCCGTCGGGGGCGTAGCCGTCGATCACCACGCCGCGGCCCGGGTCGATGATGCCCTGCCCGTGAAGGGTGTTGGTCATCACCTCGGCCTCGCCCAGCAGGCGGTGGAAGACCCCGCCCTCGGTGAACTTCACCGAATGGCGCAGGGCGAATTTCTCTTCGATGGTGCCGTCGGGGGGCATGCGGTGGTTCTCGCGCCCCGGAAGGTCACGGATCTCGGGGTGCAACGTGCCGCCCAGCGCCACGTTCACCTCCTGGAAGCCGCGGCAGACGCCGAAGATCGGCTGCCCGCGTTCGACACAGGCCCGCACCAGCGGCAGCGAGATCGCGTCGCGCGACCGGTCGAAGGTGCCATGTGCCTCGGTCGGCTCGTGGCCGTATTCCTCTGGGTGGACGTTGGGCCGCCCGCCGGTCAGCAGGAAGCCATCGCAGGCCTCGAGCAGTTCGTCGACCGACATGAAGCGCGGATCGGTGGGCACGATCATCGGGATGCAGTCGGCCACCTGCGCGACCGCGTCCGAGTTCATCTGGCCGCCGGCATGAACCGGGTAGCTGCCGTCGATAAGATAACTGTTGCCGATGATGCCGATGATCGGGCGGGTCATGCTGATCCTCTGTCCGTTCGAGCCTGTGACTCTGGATATAATCCAACAGATGATATGGAAACAGCTATTCCCGCACAACCGGACGCGCGCTTATGCAGAATCGCGCGGGATGACCACGAAAGAGGCAGGTCCCGCCGCCGCGCCTCAGGCCCCGTCGCTCTGTTCCTCGGCGCCGGTCCGCCCGTCGATCTGCGAGGCGCCGTTGCCCGGTTCATTGCCCTGGTAGGAGACCCAAAGGGCGAGCGCGCCCAACAACACGATGGCAAAGCCAACGGCGATGGCGATGCCGACAAGCGGGCCCTTGTGACGGCGTTTCGCTGTTTCGAGATCGGGTTCGGGTGCAGACACGGTGTCCTTCCTCTCAATGCTGAATGCGAAAATCGCGGGGCAGTGCCATTGCAGCCCCCTGCTTGGGGAAATAACGTGCGCCCAACCCCAAATGTTCCGCCAGCGGAGGCCACGATGAAGGACGCATCCCCCCAGACGATCTACCTGAAGGACTATACGCCCTTCGGCTTTCGCATCGACGAGGTCGCGCTGACCTTCCGGCTTGATCCGTCTGCCACGCGGGTGATCTCGCGCATTGCCTTCCGGCCCAATCCGGAGGCGCAAGACCGCCGCTTTTTCCTGCATGGCGAGAAGCTCAAGCTGATCTCGGCCAGTATCGACGGCCAGCCCGTCGCCCCCGACGTGACCGACGAGGGCCTGACCTGCGAGGTGCCCGACACCCCCTTCGTCTGGGAGGCCGAGGTCGAGATCGACCCCCAGGCCAACACCGCGCTCGAGGGGCTTTACATGTCGAACGGCATGTACTGCACCCAATGCGAGGCCGAGGGCTTCCGCAAGATCACCTATTATCCCGACCGCCCCGACGTGCTGGCCCCCTTCGACGTGCGGATCGAGGGGGAGGAAAAGGTGCTGCTGTCGAACGGCAACCCCGGCGCGCAGGGCGACGGCTTTGCCGAATGGCACGACCCGTGGCCCAAGCCCGCCTATCTCTTTGCCTTGGTGGCCGGTGACCTGGTGAACCATCCGGGCCACTTCACCACGCGGTCGGGCAAGCCCGTCGAGCTCAACGTCTGGGTCCGCCCCGGCGACGAGAACAAATGCGCCTTCGCCATGGAGAGCCTGATCAAGTCGATGAAGTGGGACGAGGAGGTCTATGGCCGGGAATACGACCTCGACATCTTCAACATCGTTGCGGTCGACGATTTCAACATGGGCGCGATGGAGAACAAGGGGCTGAACATCTTCAACTCGGCCGCCGTTCTGGCCAACCCGGCCACCTCGACCGACATGAATTTCGAACGGATCGAGGCGATCATCGCGCATGAGTATTTCCACAACTGGACGGGCAACCGCATCACCTGCCGCGACTGGTTCCAGCTGTGCCTGAAGGAGGGCCTGACCGTCTTCCGCGACAGCGAGTTCACCGCCGACATGCGCTCGGCCGCGGTCAAGCGGATTTCCGACGTGATCGCCCTGCGCGCCCGGCAGTTCCGCGAGGATAACGGCCCGCTGGCGCACCCGGTGCGGCCCGAAAGCTTTGTCGAGATCAACAACTTCTACACCGCCACGGTCTATGAAAAGGGCGCCGAGCTGATCGGGATGCTCAAGACGCTGGTGGGGGACGAGGGGTATGCCAAGGCGCTCGACCTCTATTTCGAGCGCCATGACGGCGATGCCGCCACGATCGAGGACTGGCTTGCCGTCTTCGAGGAGGCGACGGGGCGCGATCTCACGCAGTTCATGCGCTGGTACACCGATGCGGGCACGCCGCGCCTGAAAGTCACCGACGACTATGCAGACGGCACCTATACGCTACATTTCGAGCAGTCGACGCCGCCCACGCCGGGCCAGACCGACAAGCCGCCGCGGGTCATTCCCATCGCCGTGGGGCTGCTGGGCCCCAATGGCGACGAGGTACTTGAAACGCAGGTGCTGGAAATGACGGAGACCAAGCAGAGCTTCAGCTTCGAGGGGCTCGGCGCCAAGCCGGTGCCATCGGTCCTGCGCGGCTTCTCGGCCCCGGTGATCGTCGAGCGCGAGACCGACAATGCCGAGCGCGCCTTCCTGCTGGCCCATGACACCGACCCGTTCAACAAGTGGGAAGCGGGCCGCGACCTGGCGCGCGATGGGTTGCTGGCGATGCTACGCGACGGGGCCCAGCCCGACGACCTCTATCTCGACGCGGTGCAGGCCATGCTGCGCGATGACAGCCTCGACCCGGCCTTCCGCTGGCTGGCGCTTGGGCTGCCCTCGCAGGACGACCTGGCCCAGGCGCTTTACGATGGCGGCACCACCCCCGACCCGCAGGCGATCTGGGAGGCGCTGGAAACCCTCAAGCACGCCCGCGCCGAGGCGATGCAGGACCTCGCGCCGAAGCTTTACGCGCAATACCAGGTGACCGAGCCCTACCAGCCCAATGCCGAACAATCGGGCGCGCGGGCGCTGGCCAACGGGGCGCTCGGGCTCATCACCCGGCTCGATGGCGGCGCACAGGCGCAGGCCCAGTATGACGCCGCCGACAACATGACCCAGCAGCTCGCCGCCTTCTCCTGCCTGTTGCAGGCGGGCAAGGGCGACGCGGCGACGCAGGCCTTCTATGACCAGTGGCGGCATGACCGGCTGGTCATCGACAAGTGGTTCTCCCTCCAGGTCGTCAACGCCGCCCCCGAAGACGCGGCGGACGTGGCCGAACGGCTGACCGGGCACCCCGATTTCAGCATGAAGAACCCGAACCGTTTCCGCGCCACGCTTGGCGCGCTGGCGATGAACGCGGTGGGCTTCCACCATGCGTCGGGGAAAGGCTACCGGGTGCTGGCGGACTGGCTGATCAAGCTCGACCCGCTCAACCCGCAGACCACGGCGCGCATGTGCTCGGCCTTCGAGACGTGGAGGCGCTACGATGCCGACCGGCAGGCGAAGATCGCCGCCGAACTGGACCGCATCCTCGCGGTCGAGGGGCTCAGCCGCGACACCACGGAGATGGTCAGCCGCATCCGCGGGGCGTGAGCGAAAAATCATGCCGCCCCTGTCACAAACCGGGGCGGCAGATCGTCATGCAGGCAGACCCAACCTTGAAAGGAGTTGCCCCATGACACCCCGACTGAATTTCCATACCGCCTCGCCCGAGGCCGCCAAGGCGATGCTGGCGCTGGAGGAGGCAAGCCGCAGCCTGTCGATCCCGCTGGCGCTGCGCGAGCTGGTCAAGATGCGCGTGTCGCAGATCAACGGCTGCGCCTATTGTCTCGACATGCACGCGCCCGACGCCCGCAAGGCCGGGATCACCCAGCAACAGCTCGACGTGCTGGCGGCATGGCGCGAAAGCCCGGCCTTCTCGCGACGCGAACGGGCCGCGCTGGCCTGGGCCGAGGCGCTGACCCGGCTCGAGGCGACCGCCGCGCCGGAGCGTGATTACGCCGCGCTGGCCGCCGAGTTCAGCGAAACCGAACAGGCCGACCTGACCCTTGTCATCAACGTGATCAACGCGTGGAACCGGTTCGCCGTGGGGTTCCGCTCGGTCCACCCGGCACGAGAGGACCGCGATGCCGCCTGACCGGCCGCTGACCGTCTTCGAGGGCGAGCGCCGCCGTCTGGCGGGGCTCGCCTATCGCATGACCGGATCGGTCGCCGAAACCGAGGACATCCTGCAACAGGCCTGGCTGCGCCTTGCCGCGCAGGATTTCGACACGCTGGACAGCCCCGCGCGCTGGCTGACCACGGTCGTCAGCCGCCTCTGTCTCGACCACCTGAAATCGGCCCGCCGCCAGCGCGAGAGCTACGTGGGCGCGTGGCTGCCCGAGCCGCTGCTGGAAAGCCCGGATCCGACGCCCGAGCAGCAATGGATGGTGACCGAGGATGTGAGCATCGCGCTGATCCTGCTGCTGGAGACATTATCGCCCGAGATGCGCGCGGCCTTCCTGCTGCGCGATGCGTTCGACTACGGGTTCGAGGAGATCGCGCAGGTGGTGGGGCGCACCCCCGCGACCTGTCGGCAACTGGTGTCGCGTGCCCGCAAGCGGCTGGCCGGGGCCGAGCCGCCGGCGGCGCCCTCGCTCGACGCCGCCCGCCCGATCATCGCGGCCTTCTGGGAAGCCAGCCGCCAGGGCGACATGCAGCGGCTGCTGGATCTCTTCGCCGAGGATATCGAGGTGCATACCGATGGCGGCGGCAAGGTACCGGCGGCGATCAACGTGCTTTCGGGGCGGCGGCGCGCGGCGGGGCTCTTTGCCGGGCTTGCCCGCAAGAACCTTCTGCCTGTGGCCCCTTGCCCGCCGCTTCGTCGCATAAACGGCGCGCCGGGCTTCCTCTCGGTCGATGCGGCCGGTGTGCTGCAGACCACGGCCGTCAGCATCCGCGACGGCCGCATCGCCGCGCTCTGGATCGTGCGAAACCCCGAGAAGCTGCGCCACCTGCCGAGGGAGCACGCCTAGGCGCGACCTTCGGTCAGGGCGAGACGATCTCCAGTTGCCCGGGCCGGATGATGTCCAGTTCAAGCGCCTCTTCACGCGCCTTGGGCTCGACGATCTCGATATCGAGATCATCAGGAGAGGCGGCCTGGCCGTCCTGTCTTGTCACGATCTCGATCTCAAGCTCCTCCGACGCGGCCCGCTCGCCTTCCACCGGCGTGACGATCTCCAACTCGAGCTCTTTCGACGAAGCGCTATCTCCCTCTTCCGGCGTCACGATCTCCATTTCGAGCTCTTCCGGCGAGGCCGTCTCGCCCTCCGCGGGCATGACGATCTCGATCTGCGGTTCCACGGGCACCTCAACCTCGCTGCCTTCAGACCGCACGATATCGACCTCGGGCGCCTTCTGCGTCACGATCTCGATCTCGAAATCGCCGGGCGGCCGCACCTTCGGCCGAACCTGTGCCACGCCCCCCGTGCCGACCCAGGCCACCGGCCGCGCCCGGGGCCGGACGCTCGACAGCGGCGTGCAGTATTTCTGCGCCTTGGTCCAGGCCATCATCTCGTGCCGTTTCGACCGGCTCACCAGCGGGCCCCAATCCGCCGCCACCCCGCGCATCCCGCGCGAGACCACGCCGTCGCGCCGCACCGTGCGGGTCATGATCCGGATCGCGCAGGACAGGTTCGCCGGCCCATCGAGAAGCGCCCGGCCCGAGCGTGCCCGACAGCCATAGCCCCGCGCCGTCGCCGGCAGGATCTGCAACAGCCCGAACCAGCGCCCGCCGCCGCCCACGGCATGCGGCCGATGGGTGCTTTCGTACTTGGCCAGCGCCGACAGGAACCCCACCCAGAAGGCGCGGCGCTTTTCCGCCGAAGCCGTCGGATAGGCCGGGCACCAGTCGCCGATATCGCGCGGCACCATGTCGACCAGCCCCGCGCCGTGCTGCTTGAGCGCCGACAGGGCGGAGCGCGTCCAGAGGTCGGATTCGGCCCGGTGCGCCCATCGGACATGGGGAATCTGGGCAGTGCGCGCAGGTGGAAATACACTGCCAGACGGGTCGTCCTTTTCCTGCGACAGCAGGGTAGATGGATAAAATAATATGGAAAGACAAAGTATTAGTCTGTTCATCCCCCCGACTTCCCTTCCTTCGTCGTCCTCTGGCCCACATGCGCTGGCCGCATGTTTTCCCTGCCATCTCCCTCGACTTGCCCAATTTTGGGCTGAATACGCTGTCACAAGCGAAAGCGAATTCCATCTGAACGGGCCAAGTATGTTGAAATCGAGCAATCAGTCAAAGTCCACTTCCGGAACACTCTCGAAGCTGCGCGGGATGCTGACCGGATCGGGCAAGGGCTCCGGCGGGGCGAAGAAGGTGCGCAAGATGACCGAAAAGGACATCGACGCCCTGACCAAGCGCATCATCCTGCCCTCCCTGCCCGTCTCGGACGAGGAGATGGCCCGCGCCACCCACCAGGACAAAGGACAGAAGCTTGCCCGTCAGGACCGCTGGAGCGAACTGGCGCGCCGCATCCGCTATGCCGACGAATCGCGCCTGACCACGCCCGGGGGCGAGACCGCCTCGCTGCTGCTGGCCTATGGCGCCCGCAGCGACGTGGTGTCGGCCGCCGAGGACGCGCTGCATGACAATGCCGAGCCCAACCCCGACGGGATGGAAGCGCTGGAAGAGGTGCTGGAGGACGAGCCGGGCGAATATGCCTGCGCGCTGGTCGTGGCGCTCGCGCATCTCGACATCGCCTGGGCCTGGCACAGCATCACCTTCGAAACCGCCCCCGAGAAAAGCCTGAACCGGGCGCATGAGCATCTGGAACGCGCCGAGGAGATCCTAGCCCCCTATGACGGCGTGGCGCTCGACGCGCCCTCGCTGCTGGCGGCGCAATGCGCGCTGAACGCCACCAATGAAAAGCGCGGCCGTCACCTGGCTGAGGATTACGCCAAGCTGATCGAGCTCGACCCCGAGGGGCACCGCCACATGCGCGCCATGGGCCGGCACATGGTGCAGTTCCTGCGCAAATCGCCCAACGTGCTCGAGATCGAGGCCCGCCGCATCGCCTCGCAGACCAGCGACGAGTGGCAGGCCGGCGGCTATACCTGGGTCTATCTCGACGCGCTGACCGCCGATCCGGCGGCGATCGAGCTGCTCGATGCCGATTTCTTCATCGAGGGGATGGAGAACATCATCGACCGCAAGCTCGACCAGCACGTGATCAACCAGTTCGCCGCCTTCTGCGCCATCTCGATGGCGCCGGCGAGCCAGGAGAAAACGCTGTCCTCGCGCGGCGAAGCGACCCGGCAACAGCTGCATGACTGCCTTGACTGGATCCTGTCGGATTACCTGCAGGAACTGCACCCGCTGATCTGGTCGCAGACGCTGCTGGCGCCGGGGCAGATCCCGATGTTGCCCTCGCGCCGGGCGCTGGTGGTGAAGGGGCGGCAGACCGCGCTGCGGATCATCGCCGCGCGCTTTGCCTCCGAGATTGCCGACGGCAGCTCGATCGCCTTCTCGCCGCAGGGCATGTACCGGCTGCCCGCGCTCTGAGTGCCCGGGGCGGCGCATTCTTGAAAAGAATGCGGATCGAAGTCTTTTGAAGACTTCGACGGCGCGCTGGCGCCCCTTGCCCGTTGCGTCCGCCCGGTCTAGAACCCCGGACGATACGCAAACGGAGCACGGCACATGCTTGACCTGACCTTTGAGCCCCCGAAACCCAAGGTGATCGCCGGGGCCAAGCACGACTGGGAACTGGTGATCGGCATGGAGGTGCATGCCCAGGTCGCCTCGAATGCCAAGCTGTTTTCCGGTGCCTCGACGCAATTCGGCGCCGAGCCCAACTCGAACGTCTCCTTCGTGGATGCGGCCATGCCCGGCATGCTGCCCGTCATCAACGAGTTCTGCGTCGAGCAGGCGGTGCGCACGGGCCTTGGCCTGAAGGCGCAGATTAACCTGAAATCGGCCTTCGACCGCAAGAACTATTTCTACCCCGACCTGCCGCAGGGCTACCAGATCTCGCAGCTCTACCACCCGATCGTGGGCGAGGGCGAGATCATCGTCGACATGGAACCCGGCATCGCCCGCAAGGTGCGCATCGAGCGCATCCACATGGAGCAGGATGCCGGCAAGTCGATCCATGACATGGATCCGCACATGTCCTTCGTCGATCTCAACCGCACGGGCGTCTGCCTCATGGAAATCGTTAGCCGCCCCGACATTCGCGGGCCGGAGGAAGCGGCGGCCTATGTGCTGAAGCTGCGCCAGATCCTGCGCTATCTGGGCACCTGCGACGGGAACATGCAGAACGGCAACCTGCGGGCCGACGTGAACGTCTCGGTCTGCCGCCCGGGCGCCTATGAGAAATACATGGAAACGCAGGATTTCTCGCACCTCGGCACCCGCTGCGAGATCAAGAACATGAACTCGATGCGCTTCATCCAGATGGCCATCGACTACGAGGCGCGCCGCCAGATCGCGATTGTCGAGGGCGGCGGCGAGATCGTGCAGGAAACCCGCCTCTACGACCCCGACAAGAACGAGACGCGCTCGATGCGGTCGAAGGAAGAGGCGCATGATTACCGCTACTTCCCCGACCCCGACCTGCTGCCGCTAGAGATCGAGCAGGACTGGGTGGATGGCATCGCCGAGTCTCTGCCCGAGTTGCCGGACGAGAAGAAATCGCGCTTCGTCAACAATTTCGGGCTGTCCGAGTATGACGCCAACGTCCTGACCGCCGAGCATGAGAACGCGGCCTTCTTCGAGGCGGCAGCCGAGGGCCGCGACGGCAAGCTGGTGGCGAACTGGGTCATCAACGAGCTCTTCGGCCGGCTGAAGAAGGAAGGCCACGACATCACCGAAAGCCCCGTCTCGCCCGCGCAGCTGGGCGGGATCGTCGACCTGATCTCGTCCGATGCCATCTCGGGCAAGATCGCCAAGGACCTGTTCGAGATCGTCTATACCGAGGGCGGCGACCCGGCGAAGATCGTCGAAGAGCGCGGCATGAAACAGGTCACCGACACCGGCGCCATCGAGACGGCGGTCGACCAGATCATCGCCGACAACCCGGCGCAGGTGGAGAAGGCACAGTCGAACCCCAAGCTTGCGGGCTGGTTCGTTGGCCAGGTGATGAAGGCCACGGGCGGCAAGGCCAACCCCAAGGCCGTGAACGAGATCGTGCAGCAGAAGCTGGGGCTCTGAGGCAAGGCGCCGTTCGCCAAGGTTAACGAAATGTTAAGCGCCCTGCGGATTTCCCCCGCAGGGCGTTTTCATTCGGGCGCGCCCTGCCGGGTCGCCGGACAAGGCCGGCCCTGCTAGACCCGATCAGACACGCCTGTAACAACAAAGTAACAAAAACATAACAACCGGACCCCTTCTGTATAGACAGAGGGGCTTAACCGTCCGTATACACGCCCATCCTAAATTGCTTCCCGATGGACAAGATGCACCGATATCTGCGCGTTTGTGGCATTCCCGTACTGCTTTTCTATGTCATTTCGCTGACAGTTCTCACACAATCCGGCTTTACCGTGATCGAGATCCTGCGCGACACACCGCAGACCACGGGGCAGTCGAG
Source organism: Roseovarius indicus (assembly GCF_008728195.1). Classification (NCBI taxonomy): domain Bacteria; kingdom Pseudomonadati; phylum Pseudomonadota; class Alphaproteobacteria; order Rhodobacterales; family Roseobacteraceae; genus Roseovarius; species Roseovarius indicus. The sequence goes on along the minus strand of NZ_CP031598.1, from coordinate 2,247,043 downwards.
CTTCCTCGGGTTCCTCTCGAATATCGGCGTCTGGTTCTGGGTGTCGGCGGCGGCGATCAGCCTGGCGCGGGCGTTCTCGTTCGAGCCCGACGGCGACGATGCGATCCGCCGGCTTCTGATCCTTGTGGGCGGCTTTTCCCTGGTGCTGGCGGCCGATGACTTCTTCCTGATCCATGACCGCTATATCGCCGAGGGGATCGTCGTGCCGATCTACGCCATCTTCCTGTGGCGGCTTCTGTCGAAGCACCGGCAGACCATCTTCCGCATCGACGGGTTCGCCTTCATCGCGGCCGGCTCGATGCTGGCGATGTCGGTGGCGGTCGACGCGGTGCAGGAGGTGATCGGCATCCCCTACAGCGTGAACCAGATGGTCGAGGAAGGGTTCAAGTTCCTCGGCGCCGCGACGTGGCTGTATTTCTGCTACGAGGCTGCGGCGGTGCGCGTGCGGCAGGCGGTCATGCCGACCGAGACGCCGCTCGACCCGATCCCTGCCCCGCTGGCCCAGCCCGGCGAGTGAGCCGCCTCAGCCGCTTGTCACCTTCCGCCTGAGCCCGACACTGCGCCCCAGCCCTTCGGGCGGGGGCAGCTTCGCGTTCGCCTCGGCCATCGCCCGGATGCGGGACTGGATGTTTTCCGGCATCGGCGCGACCTTCGGACCGCCGAGATCGACATGCAGGGTCAGCCCCTCGCCCGTCGCCGACAGCCAGCCATCCTCGTGATAAAGCTCCTGGAAGGTGTGAAAGCGCTTTTCGTCGTGATCGATGATGCGGATCCGGGAGTAGAGCCTGTCGCCCAGCTTCACCTCGCGCAGGTAGCGCACGTGGAATTCGGCGGCAAAGGTGGTGTGGTTGGTCTCGGCCACGTAGCGCTCGCCAAAGCCGATCCAATCCCACAGCTCGTCCGAGGCGCGGTCGAAGACCACCGTGTAATAGCCCATGTTCAGGTGATTGTTGTAGTCGATCCAGCCTTTCTCGACCTCGAGAAAGGAGGATACGAACAGTCCGTTTTCGGTCATGGGCACGCGCGCTTGTTCCAGGGTCGCGGCAAGATAGGGCGAAGCCGCGCCGGAGTGCAAGCCGCCGGGCGGCCGGTTTCGCCCTTGCGAAGCGGTGTCGGCAAAGAGGAGGCTGGAAATCGGGCGTCTCCCCCGCCATAGTACCAATTCACGCGGGCCCGGGCCGGATTGGTCTGGTTCGCCCGTCCCAGCCCAGCCAGGGAGCGACCGGCATGCAGAAAGACCTCGACGACAGCGACCGCGGGATCGTCACCGGCCAGCCGGTGGGGGCGACGGTGCAGATCGTCGTCGACACGCTTTTCGCGCGCATCAAGTCGGAGGAATACCCGACCGACACGCGCCTGCCGTCGGAACGGACCCTGGCGGCGGAGCTTGGGGTGGCCAGGAACACCGTGCGTGAGGCGCTCGACGTGCTGGAAAGCCAGAAGGCCATCCGCCGGCGGCCGGGTTCGGGCAGTTTCGTGACCTATCGCTCGGCCGCGCCGGGGGATGCGGCGACGGCGTCTGTCGCCGACGAGACGAGCCCGCTGCACCACCTCGTGGTGCGGGGTATTCTCGAGCCGGAAATGGTGCGGCTGGCGGTGGTGAACATGACCCCGCGCGAGATCAACGACCTGTCGGAGACGCTGTCGAAGATCGAGCAGATCCAGACGGATGTGGATGCGTTCATCGAGCTGGAAGAGAAGCTCTACACCCAGATCGCGGAGGGTACCGGCAACCCGTTGCTGGCGTCGTGCTACCGGCTGACGATCGAGACCTACCGGCAAAGCTTCCGCACCAAGCTGCGCCGCCGGAACCTGACGCCGAAGCGGATGCAGGATTACCAGAAGCGGTATAATACGCTGTTCAACGCGATTGCCTCGCGGGATGTGGCGAGTGCCGTGGAGTTCATCAAGCTGCATCTGGTGGAAGAGCAGAAGCTGTTGTTGCAGGATTTTTAACGGGGTGCGGGTTAAGGTGGGTTTGCACCCACCCTACGGGTCGATTTTCGGGCCGTGGTGAGCCGGATTTCAACGTCGGTATAACGTCGGTATCTTGTCGGTATCACGTCGGTGCCGGGCGCCGACCCTACTCCGCCACCGTCCGCGCGCCCAGCTTGGTTTCGCGGGCCGGGCCGGTCAGGCGCTGGTCCCACATCTGGCCCAAATCGACCATCTCGCGCCTGAGCGCCCCGCCATGGGCGTGCAGCCAGTCGGGGACCGAGCCGAATTCCTCGATCCGCGCCTTGCCGCCCCGGATCGACACCACCGGCCAATCGCCCACCAAGGCGTTGTCGATGCCGAAAAGCTCGTTTCCCCACCATTCGGCCGAGCCGAAGGCGTGGGTCACGTGGCCGAGCTGTTTCATCGCCGCCAGCACCGAGACCGGGTTCACCGTGCCGGCCTTTTCCACCGCCGCGTGCCAGATGTCGAGGATGGCGGCATATTCCCAGCTCACCGCCGACCAGCTTCCGGGGTAGCGGTTGTTGAACTCCTCGTAGAAGACGTTGGGCTGGTTGAAGAAGAACGCCTTTTCCCGCAACGCCGGGTCGTCGAAATCGGGGAACTGGAAGGTGACCCCTTCCATGAACTCCGCGCCCAGCTTGCCCACCAGCCGGTCGTAATGGTCGAAGGTGCAGGAGAGGATGCGGCCCGTGAAGCCCCGGGCATGGGCGTATTCGGTCATGGCGTGGACCATGGGCGTATAGCTCGTGCACCAGCAGAGGATGTCCGGGTTGGCCTCGAGCATGGGCCCCACGATCTCCGCCGGGTCGCCGCCAGAGGCCGGGTACTGGATTTCGCTCACGATCTCGACCCCCGACGCCTTGAAGGCCGCGCGGTAGGTGGCAAGCGAGGGCAGGCCCATCCCGTCTTTCTGGGCGCAGAGGGCGACGGTTTTCAGGCCCGGCTGCGTGCGGGTCAGCCAGTCGACCCCGGTGACCACGTAGACCGGGTGCACCTCGGACGGCGCGATCAGGTAGGGCGTGTCGGGCGAGAGGTCCGACGGCAGCAGGGTCGAGGTCAGGATGCGCTTTTCGGTCAGGTAGTCGCCCGCGGCGGCGTAATCGTCGCCGCCCAGCATCATCATCAGCTTGACGTCGTGGCCCTGCACCAGCTCGACCGCGCCTTCATGGGCCTCGTCCGGCCCGCTGCCGCAATCATGGGCGTGGATGCGAATCGGATAGCGGCGCCCGCCGATCAGCAGCCCGCCCGCGCGGTTCAGCCAGCCCTCCCAGATGCGGCAGCCATGCAGCCCCGGCAGGCCCCAGCTTTCGGCCTGCCCCGAGAGCGGCGCCAGGAAGCCGATATTGACCGTGCTGGCCATGCCGACCGAAAGCCTTGGCATGGCACCGGAAATCGCCAGGCGCTGTGCAAAGCTCGATGCGTCCATCCCGTCGCGTCCCTTCTGACAGCGGTTCGAGCAAGTCTAGGCGGAATCTGCCGGCGTGAACAGGATTGTTGTTGACAAATTGGTTCACGCTTTGGTTTCCTGAAATGAACCAAAAGTACCAAATTATAATATTGGTTCAATCCACAGGGAGAAATAGCTAATGGCCAAGAAAAGAGTGGCGATCATCGGGGCGGGGCCGTCGGGGCTGGCGCAGCTGCGGGCGTTCCAGTCGGCGAAAGCGAACGGCGAGGATATTCCCGAAATCGTCTGCTACGAGAAACAGTCGAACTGGGGGGGGCTGTGGAACTACACGTGGCGCACCGGTGTCGACAAGGATGGCGAGCCCTGCCACGGCTCGATGTACCGCTACCTTTGGTCGAACGGGCCGAAGGAAGGCCTGGAATTCGCCGATTATTCCTTCGACGAACATTTCGGGCAGGAGATCGCCAGCTACCCGCCGCGCGCGGTTCTGTTCGACTATATCGAAGGCCGGGTGAAGAAGGCCGGCGTGCGCGACTGGATCCGCTTCAACAACGTGGTGCGCGACGTGAGCTATGACGACGCGTCGGGCAAGTTCACCGTCACCGCGCGGGACAGCGAGAAAGACCAGGAGACGGTCGAGGAGTACGATCACGTGATCGTTGCCTCCGGCCATTTCTCGGTGCCGAACGTGCCGGAATACCCGGGCTTCGACGGGTTCAACGGCCGTATCCTGCACGCCCACGACTTCCGCGACGCGCGGGAATTCGAGGGCAAGGACATCCTGATCATGGGGTCCAGCTACTCGGCCGAGGATATCGGCAGCCAGTGCTGGAAATACGGCGCCAAGTCGATCACCTCCTGCTATCGCTCGGCGCCGATGGGGTATGACTGGCCCGACAACTGGGACGAGGTGCCGGCGCTCGACCGGGTCGAGGGGCGCACGGCGTATTTCACGGACGGCACAAGCCGCGACGTCGATGCCATCATCCTGTGCACCGGCTACAAGCACCATTTCAACTTCCTGCCCGACGACCTGCGCCTGAAGACGGCGAACCGGCTGGCGACGACCGACCTCTACAAGGGCGTGGTGTGGGTGCATAATCCCAAGCTTTTCTATCTCGGGATGCAGGACCAGTGGTTCACCTTCAACATGTTCGACGCGCAGGCCTGGTGGGTGCGCGACGCGATCATGGGCAAGATCGACCTGCCCGATCGCGCCACGATGGACGCCGACTGGAAGAAGCGGCAGGCCGACGAGGACGCGCTGGAAGACGATTACGCCTGCATCAAGTACCAGGGCGATTACGTCGCCGAGCTGATCGCAGAGACCGATTACCCGAGCTTCGACCTCGATATGGCCTGCGAGCAGTTCTACAAGTGGAAGAAGCACAAGAAGCAGGACATCATGACCTTCCGCAACAACGGCTACGTGTCGCCGCTGACGGGCAAGAAGGCCCCGGCGCACCACACGCCGTGGAAGGACGCGCTCGACGACAGCCTCGAGTCGTACCTGCAGACGGGCGCCTGATCGCACCATACACCGGGTCCCGGCCGCACACTCTCCCCGAGCGGCCAGGGCCGACACTTCAGGTCACGTCCCTGAGTTCCCGGCCCGCCGTGGCCGGGATTTTTTTGATTGGGGAGCCCCGCCCCCCTCACGCAGCCGCCCCCAGTGCTGCCGGATACTCGCGCACGTAGCGCCCGCGCAGGGACAGCGCGACCGAGGCCGGCACCACCGCCGCCGCCATGAACATCGCCGTCATGCCCAGCGTGTCAGAGACGGTGCCCGCCACGGCCGGGCCAAGGATGTTGCCCGCCGCCGTGGCCAGCAGGGCCGCGGTGAAGCTGAGCGTCGGCATGGCCGGGAAGAGCCGCTCGGACCAGAAGGCCAGCACCGCGCTGATCACCATGACGTGCACCCCCTGCAGCCCCGCCGAGCCGGCAAGGCCCAGCCAGTTCCCCGGCAGCAGCGCGGCCAGTGCCAGAGACCCTGCCCCGGCCGCCATCGTCAGGCGCAGAAGCGGGGTCAGCCCCAGCGCGGACCGGAACCGGCTGGTCATCAGGCCGGCCAGCCCCGCAAGGCCGAAGCAGAGGAACACCACCGCCGGCGTCGCCGCACCCGGCACGCCCGGCACACCGCCCGCATCGGCGATGTGGCGCGCGGCGAAGGAGATGTAGATCGACGAGGTGAAGCCGAAGGCAAAGCCCACGGTCAGCATCGGCACGATGGAGGGCTCCATCAGCGCCCGCCACGAACGGCGGGCCACCGCTTCGGGGTCTTTTTCGACATGGCGCAGCGAGGCCCAGTTGGCCACAAGCGCCAGAGCGCTTGCCCCCGCGAAAAGCGCCCAGCACAGCCGCCAGGACAGGCCGGTGAAAACCATCGCCAGCGCCGCCGCGCCCGCCAGCGCGATGCCGATACTGGTGCCGGTGCTGATCTCCGACAGGGCGGTGGCCCGGTCAATATCGCGGATCTTGCGGTGCACGGCGTCGTTGAAGGGCGTCCAGGCGAAGCCGGCGCTGGCCGAGGCGAGGAAGACACCCGCCGCCAGCACGGGCAGCGAGGGCGCCGCGGCCACCAGCGCCATGCCCACGGTCGCCGAGGCAAGCCCCGCCAGCACCGGCACTTCCGGCCCCTGCCGGTTCAGCAGATACTGCGCCGTCAGCAGCGCCAGGAAGAATCCGCCGAAGCCGAGGCTGGAAATCAGGCCGATGGTCGTGCCGTCAAGCGAGAACGCCCCGCTGAAGGCGGGCACGAAGAGGCCGAACCCGACCCGTCCGGGGCCATAGCTGATCGCGGTCGCCGCGAAACCAGCGGCGGACAGGCTGTGGAAATAGGTCATGGCGCGGCCTCCTTTCCATGCAGGAATGAAAAGTCCCGGGAAAGGTTCCACGCAGGCCGAGGATACCGCGAAGGAAGGCCGGTTACGGCCTGGGCGGCCTGGGCGGGCCTACCGCATGCAGGATTCGCCCTTGGTTTTCGCGACATGGGCGTCCAACTCGCCGCTCAGCCTTTGCAGGTCGGCATAGGGAATGTCGACCGTCACCACCTGTTCATGGCTGACCCCGCCAAGGCGCGACTTTTCCCGGCCCAGCCCGATAGCAAAAGTGTAGTTGCTGCTGCCGGCAAGGCTTTGCTCGAGGAATTCCGACAGGGTCCGTCCGTCCTGCATCTGGACGGTGTCCGAGCTCAGCCCGTAATGCCGCTTGTTGTCGGTGTAGCCGAGATTCTCCCTCTCCGAGGACGGGGGAACGGGAACGTCGATGACGTTGTCGTTGATGATGAACTGGAACGTGGTCTCGCTGGCTCTCATCCTGGCCTGGTACTCGTCTCCGAGCATGCCGGATATCACCCGGAACCCCTCGGTGATCTTCCGGCTTCCGTACTGGGGTTCGAACAGGTTTTCGTACCATTGCAGTTTCACGACGTAATCGCCGGAATAAATCCGTATCTCTTCGATGAAATCGAGGTTCAGCTTGGGCTTGGTCAGCTGCGCGGCGAAGGCGCTCGTGTAGGAATACGATTCCTTGACCAGGTAGACATTCTCGATCGATGACGGCGCCTTGCAGGGCGCGGCATGGGCCGAAACGCCAATGAAAGCGGCCAGAAAAGCGGCCAATGCGTATTTCATGAAATTTCCCTCCACCCGAGCCGGGCCAATGCGTCCGGCTGCTCCCGGGGGTCAGGTTACCCCAAAAAGCGAGGCTTGCTAGGAAATTCGCCTCGCCCCGCGCATTTTCTGCGCGCCGCTTTGCCCTACCCTGCGCTGACCGCCGTGCCGAGACGCGCCGCCTTTTGCCCCCGCCCCTCGCGGCCCAAGGCCCGGCAGAGAACAGCGACGGGGATCAGGCCGAACGCCACCAGCACCAGCGAGGGCACCGCCGCCTCGGCCAGCCGTTCGTCGGCGGCCAGCCGGTGGGCCTGCACCGCCAGCGTCTGGAAGTTGAACGGGTGGAGGATGAGCGTCGCGGGCAGTTCCTTCATCACGTCGACGAAGACGATCAGCAGCGCCGTCAGCACCGAGTTGCGCGCCACCGGCAGGTGGATGCGCCACAAGAGGCGTTGCCCCGGCTGCCCCAGCGAGCGGCCGATGGCGTCGAGGTGGTGCGGGATGGTGGCCATGCCGCTGTCATAGGCGTTGAGGGCGGCCGCCATGAAGCGGGCCATGTAGGCCAGCACCATCAGCCAGATGGAGCCTGTGATCAGCAGCCCGGTGTCGATACCGAAGCGGCTTTCCATGATGCCGTCGATGATGTTGTCGAGGGCGGCCATGGGCACCATGAGGCCGACGGCGATCACGCCGCCGGGCACCGCATAGCCCACGCCCGCGCCGATCACGATCAGCTTCGAGCTGCGCGAGGGGCGCGTGCGGGCGCGGAAGCCGATGAGGATGGCGCCGATGACCGTCAGCACGGCGGCGACGCCGGCCACGGTGACCGAGTTCTGCATCAGCGCGACGTAGCGCGAGGAGAGGAGCGACTGGCCCGAGCCCACCGCCATCACGCCCAGCATGATCGCCGGGATGACGAACCCCAGAAGCACCGGCCCGAGGCAGAGGGCGAAGGCAACCCAGCCCGAGGCGCCGGTCAGGCGGGGGCGCTCCATCGTCTCGAACCGGCTACCCCGCCCGGCGGTGCGGGCGCGGCCCCGCTGGGCGCGTTCGAGGCCGGCCAGCAGAAGGGCGAAGCTCAGCAGGCAGAGCGAGAGCTGCGCCGCCGCCGCCCGGTCGCCCAGGGAAAACCACGCCTGGTAGATGCCGGTGGCGAAGGTCTGGACGTTGAAGAAGGCGACGGTGCCGTAATCGGCGATGGTCTCCATGATCGCCAGCAGCGCGCCGCCGGCAATGGCGGGCCGCGCCATCGGCAGGGCGACGCGGTAGAAGGCTTTCAAGGGCGAGCGGCCCAGCGTGCGGGCAACGAGGAAGGCATTGGCCGATTGCTGGCGGAAGGAGGCGCGCGCCAGCAGGTAGACATACGGGTAGAGCACGATGGTCAGCATCAGCGCCGCGCCCCCCAGCGAGCGGACCTCGGGGAACCAGTAGTCGCGCGGGCCCCAGCCGGTGATGTCGCGCAGCACCGTCTGCACCGGCCCTGGATGGTCGAGCATGTAGGTATAGGCATAGGCCATCACGTAGGCCGGGAAGGCCAGCGGCAGGGCCAGCGCGATCTCGAGCCAGCGGGAGCCGGGGAAGCGGTAGACCGTCACCAGCCATGCCGTGACCGACCCGATAACGGCGGTCGCCACCCCCACGATCGCCACCAGGATCAGCGTGGTGCGCACATAGCGCGGCAGGACGGAGGCCAACACGTCGCGCCACACCTCGAGGTTGCCGGTGAACGCCGCCAGCGCCGCCGCAAGGATCGGCGCGACGCAGAACGCGACGACGACCCAGGCCAGTCGGTGCAGGACTTTTTCACTCAGCATTCTCAGGTCCGCTCGGTCTCGGGCGGCTCTTGCGGGCCGCGGCACATCTCCCTACCCGTCCGCCCACATGCGGTAAAGGTTGCTTTTCGCCTTGAAGAGCCGGTCGAAGGCCGGGGTCTTGCCATGCTCGTCAAAGATCGAGCGGGTGGCGACGTCGAGATCGTGCAGCACCTCGCGTTTCGCCGCATCGCGCACCCAGCTCGTAACCCAGCCCACCACGGCGACCCGTTCGCCGGTGGTGACGGGCTCGACCCGGTGCAGGGCCGAGGTGGGGTAAAGCACCATGTCGCCGGCCTGAAGCCGGATGACCCGTTCCTCGAGCACGTCGTCGATGACGAGGCCGCCGCCCTCGTATTCCTCGGGTTCCGACAGGTAGAGGGTGAAGGAGAGGTCGGTGCGGCTGCCCTTCATGATCGGGTCGTCGACATGGAAGCCGTATTCCATGCCGGGGCCATAGCGGGAGAGCAGCGAGCGGGCGATCTTTCTGGGCCGGGCGACCGAGCGGAACAGCTCGTTCTTGAAGAGCTTTTTGCGCACCGAGGCCAGGATCTCGTCGAGATCGGCCGAGGGTTTCGCCTGAAGATTGCTCTTCACACCGCGGGCATAGCGGCCGGCGGTGGCGCGGCCGTCCTGGAACTCGATGGCGTCGGCGGCGGCGCGCAGGTCGGCCACCTCCTGCTTATCGAGCACGTCTCCGATGACCATGAACATCGCTCAGTACACCTTCGACAGGGCCAGATCCATCCGCCCTGCGGCGCCGTGCAGCAGGCTGGCATCGGGGTGCAGACCGGCGGCTTGCAGGTCGGTGAAGGCGGGGTCGGCGAACCCGAGCGCGTCGACAAGGCCCTGCCCGGCCTGCGAAATGCGGTCGTGGTTGGCCTTAGCCATCTCGCCGGCTTCGACCTTGGCCAGCTCGATCATGCCCCAGGCGGCCTGGTAGGCGGCGAGGTCGGTGATCTGATCGCCGTCGACGGCACCGGCATAGGTTTCGGCGGCGGCGCGGGTCAGCGCGATGAGCGAGCGGAACTGGGCCCGCGCGGTGGTTTCGCGGCGGGCGGATTCGAAGAGGTCGCGGGCGGTGTCGTAGTCGTCTGCGACGGTGTCGGCGCCTTCGGCGATGGCGGTGTCGAGGGCGGCAAGGGCATCGGCCACACCGTCTATCCCGCGGGCGTCGAGCGCCGCGTGAACATCGCCGGCCGGGCCGTCAAGCAGCGCCGCGGCCGCGTCGGCCTGGCCGTCTTCGGCAAGCGCGGTGGCGGCGAAAAGCCGGCCTTCGAGCTGGCCGAGGGCCACGAGGAAGGCGGCGTCGTCCATCCGGGCGCTGCTGTCCTGCTCTGCGGCTTCGCCCTCGCCCTCGCCTTCACCTTCGCCTTCCCCCTCGCCTTCGCCGGCGGCCAGCCAGTAGCTGTCGGGCAGGTCCGCCTCGGCGGGGGTGACGATGGTGGCATGGGCGGCAGTGGCAAGGCCAGCGGCCAGCGTGCCGATGGTGAGCGTGCGCCGGGCGGTGACAAGGCGGCGGGGTTTCTCGGGGGTGTCGCTCATCGCGCGGTCCTTTCGGGAAGCTCTGAAATCAAGGGCGCCGCATGTTTGGGGACATGCGGCGCCGGAAGGTACGGGATGGTCGGCGTGGGGCTACGTCAGGAGCCTTCGCCCTCGCCTTCACCCTCTCCTTCACCTTCACCTTCGCCCTCGCCTTCGCCCTCGCCTTCACCCTCTCCTTCAGACTCGCCTTCGCCTTCCTCGGAGTATTCCTCGCTGCCTTCGGCTTCGCCCTCGCCTTCTGCTTCGGCTGCGGCCTGGCCTTCACCCTCGGCTTCACCTTCTCCCTCGGCTTCGCCCTCGCCTTCACCGTCGTCGGAGGCCAGCTGAACCCATTCCGGCGTGTCGGTCATGTCGGGCGTGGCCACAGCGGCGTGGGCGGCGCTGCCACCGGCGACCACGGCGGCCAGCGTGCCAAGGGCAACGCTGCGGCGGGCGGTGACAAGGCGGCGGGGTTTTTCGGGGGTATCGGTCATCAGCGCATCTCCTCATTTCCTGATAGAAATAATTGGTATTGGCCGTCCGAGCGGGTGTCAACAAAACCATGAATAACGGTCAGGATTGGAAAATGGCGCTCCACCGTACATGCCTCGCCTGTCGGTTGCAGCGCGGCGGGCCCGGCCAAGCCTTTGACCTTTTGATAAAATTTCCGCCTAGCCCACTGGTTTGGCTGGTTTTTTGACGCCACCCAACGCCGTAACGTAGCGGCACGCGGCCTTTACACCTGTTCAGAATCGCGACAACCTTGCGGCTATGTCCGGGGGGTTGCCTGTCAATGGCCCCGCAAATCCGGCTTATCCAGGGAGATATACATGAAAGTTCTACGCAATCTTGCAACGGCATCCGCGATTCTCGTGGCGGCCGCAGGCATGGGTTCGGCGCAGACGCTGAACTTTGCCTATGACGCCGACCCGGTGTCGCTTGACCCGCATGAGCAGCTGTCGGGCGGTACGCTCCAGCTGAGCCACATGGTCTTTGACCCGCTCGTGCGCTGGAACAAGGATCTGGGCTTCGACCCGCGCATCGCCACCGAGTGGGAGCGGATCGACGACACCACCATGCTGTTCCACATCCGGGAAGGCGTGAAATTCCATTCCGGCAACGACCTGACGGCGGAAGACGTGGTCTACACGATCGAGCGCCTGAAATCCTCGCCCGACTTCAAGGGCATCTTCGCCGGCTGGTCCTCGGCCACCGCGGTTGACGACTACACCGTCGAGGTTAAGACCGATGGCCCGAGCCCGCTGATCCTGCACACGGCGACCTACGTGTTCCCGCTGGACAAGGACTTCTACACCGAGGGCGGCGACGAGATCGCCAAGCACGGTGACAGCTTTGCCAGCCAGAACGTCTCGGGCACCGGCCCGTTCACCATCGCCGAGCGCGAACAGGGCGTGAAGGTCACCTTCGAGCGCAACCCCGACTATTGGGACACCGACAGCCCGGGCAACGTGCAGACCGCGATCCTGACGCCGATCAAGGAAGCGCCGACCCGCGTCGCCGCCCTGCTGTCGGGTGACGTCGACTTCATCGCACCGGTGCCGCCGACCGATCTCGAGCGGATCGAGAACAACGAGGACACCAAGCTCGTCACCATGACCGGCACCCGGATCATCACCCTGCAGATGAACCAGGAGCGCAACGAGGCGCTGGCCGACGTCAAGGTCCGCCAGGCGATCGTGCATGCCATCAACAACGAAGGCATCGTGCAGAAGATCATGAAGGGCTTCGGCACCGTCGCGGCGCAACAGTCGCCCGAGGGCTACGTGGGGCACAACCCCAACCTCGAGCCGCGCTTCGACGTCGAGAAAGCCAAGGCGCTGATGGAAGAGGCCGGTTACGCCGACGGGTTCTCGGCCACGATGATGTGCCCCAACAACCGCTACGTGAACGACTACAAGATCTGCGAAGCGGCGGCCGCCATGCTGGCGAAGATCGGCATCGAGATCGACCTGACCACCATGCCGAAGGCGCAATACTGGCCCAAGTTCGATGAACGCGCCGCCGACATCATGATGATCGGCTGGCATTCGGACACCGAGGACAGCGCCAACTTCAACGAGTTCCTGACCATGACGCCGAACCCCGACACCGGCCGTGGGCAGTACAACTCGGGCAACTACTCGAACGAGGAAGTCGACCGCCTGACCATGGCGTCGCTGACCGAAACGGACGAGCAGAAGCGCGCCGACATGCTGCAGACGGTCGAGCAGATCCTCTATGACGAGGCAGCCTTCGTGCCGCTGCACTGGCAGGACCTGGCCTGGGCCGCGCGTACGGGCGTCGATATCGAGCCCGTGCTCAACGTGATGAACTTCCCCTACCTGGGCGACCTGGTCATCGAAGAGTAAGCTAACGCTGCGTCCGGCGGGCCGGTTTACCCGGCCCGCCGGCATTTCGCGCCTTGCACTCCGCGCGCCATCCGTGATTTGTCGCGCGCCACGCAATAGCTGAGTCGCTGAAAAGGCGCGCGCCACGGGACCGAACCGAAGCCATGCACATTCTCGCTTTCCTCATCCGCCGGGCCCTGCAGGCCGTGATCGTGATGTTCGTCATCTCGCTCATCGGCTTTTCGATCCAGGACAACCTCGGCGATCCGCTGCGCGAACTCGTGGGCCAGTCGGTCTCCGAGGAAGAGCGCGACGCCCTGCGCGAAGAGCTGGGCCTCAACGACCCCTTCATGGTGCAATATGTCCGCTTTCTCGGCAACGCCGTGCAGGGCGATCTCGGCACCTCCTATTTCTTCAAGCGCCCTGCCCTCGACGTGATCATGGACAAGTTCCCCGCCACGTTCGAGCTGGTGCTGGGCGCGGTCTTCATCTTCCTGTCGGTGTCGATCCCGGCGGGGATATACTGTGCCATCAACCGCGACAGTTTCTTCGCCCGCGTGATCATGACCGGCTCGATCGTCGGCATCTCGATCCCCGTCTTCCTGACCGCGATCATGCTGGTCTGGATCTTCGGGGTCGAGCTGAACTGGCTGCCCGCCTTCGGGCGCGGCGACACGGTCGAGCTGCCCTGGGGATGGGAGACCGGCCTGCTGACGGTTGACGGCTGGGCGCACCTGATCCTGCCCTCGATCGCGCTGTCCTCGATCATGCTGCCGCTCTTCATCCGCCTGATCCGGGCCGAGATGATGGAGACGATGGCCACCGATTACGTGCGCTTTGCCCGCGCCAAGGGCCTCTCGACCCGCCGGGTGCGTTACGTGCACGCCTTCCGCAACACGCTTCTGCCCGTGGTCACGGTGGGCGGCCTGATGATCGGCACGCTCATCGCCTATACCATCCTGACCGAGACGGTCTTCCAGTGGCCGGGCATGGGCTTTCTCTTTCTCGAGGCGGTGAACCGGGTCGATACGCCGCTCATCATCGCCTACATCATCGTGGTCGGCCTGATCTTCGTGGTGGTCAACACCATCGTCGATTTCATCTACACGCTGATCAACCCGACCGTGAAACTGCCGGGGGCCAAATCATGATCACCTGGCGCTTTGTCTTCAAACGCTTCATTGGCGACCCGGTGGCGATGGCCGCGGGCCTCGTGCTCCTGCTGCTGGTGCTGATGGCGGCGCTGGCGCCCTTCATCGCGCCGCAGAACCCCTATGACCTGATGCAGCTGTCGATCATGGACAGCGAGATGCCCCCCGCATGGCAGGATGGCGGCGACGAGCGCTTCCTGCTGGGCACCGACGCGCAGGGGCGCGGCGTGCTGTCGACCATCATGTACGGCACCGGCATTTCCCTCCTGATCGGGATCGGCGCGGTGGTGGTGCAGGCCATTCTCGGCATCACGCTGGGCCTCATTGCCGGCTACAAGGGTGGCTGGATCGACGCCTTCCTGATGCGGCTGGCGGATATCCAGATGTCGCTTTCCACCCTGATGATCGCGATCATCGTGCTGGCCATCTTCAACGCCGCCTTCGACGCCAACACCTATGCCGATTACGCGATCTTCATGCTGATCATGATCATCGGCATCGCCGAATGGCCCAAGTTCGCCCGCACCGTGCGCAGCTCGGTCCTGGGTGAGAAGTCAAAGGAATATGTTGACGCCGCCCGCGTCATCGGCCTGCCGGCGCGCAAGGTGATGTGGGGGCATATCCTGCCCAACACGCTGACGCCAGTGCTGGTCATCTCGACCATCCAGGTGGCCGAGGCGATCATGACCGAGGCCGCGCTCTCGTTCCTCGGGCTGGGCATGCCGACCGACCGCCCGTCGCTGGGCTCGCTCATCCGCTCGGGTTTCGAGTTCATCTTCTCGGGCTCGTGGTGGATCACCCTCTACCCCGCCATCGTGCTGGTGGTGCTGATCCTGGCGCTGAACCTCCTGGGCGACTGGATGCGCGACGTGCTCAATCCGAAACTGCGGCGGGGAGAGGACTGATGGCAATGCTCGAAGTGCGTGACCTGCACGTGGCCTTTCCGCGCGGCAAGCGCGACGAGGTCGAGGCCCTGCGCGGGGTCGACCTGACGCTGGAAAAGGGCGAGCGGCTGGGCGTTGTCGGCGAATCCGGCGCCGGCAAGTCGATGCTGGCCTTCGCCATCCTGAACCTCATCGCCGAGCCCGGCCGGGTGTCGGGCGGCACGATCAATTTCCACGGGGAAAACCTGCTGGAGCTGTCCGAGCGGAAGATCCGCAAGCTTCGCGGCAACCGCATCTCGATGATCTTCCAGGACCCGATGGTCACGCTGAACCCGGTGATGACGATCGGCGCCCAGATGATCGAGACGCTGCAGGCGCACCGCCGCATCTCGAAATCCGAGGCGCACAAGCTCTGCGTGGAAAAGCTGCGCATGGTGGCCATCCCCTCGGCCGAGAACCGGATGACCTCCTACCCGCATGAGCTGTCGGGCGGCCTGCGCCAGCGTGTCGTCATCGCCATTGCCCTTCTGACCGACCCGGAACTGATCATCGCCGACGAGCCCACCACCGCGCTCGACGTGACGATTCAGGCCGAGATCATGGCCCTCATCCTCAAGCTCTGCCGCGAGAATGACGTGGCGCTGATCCTCATCACCCACGACCTTGGCGTCGTGGCCGAGGTGACCGAGCGGATCATGATCATGTATGCGGGCAAATGCGTCGAGGAAGGCCCCACGCAGGAGATCATCAAGGGCCCGCAGCACCCCTATACCTACGGCCTGCTGCAGGCGCTGCCGCAGAATGCCGAGCGTGGCGAGCGGCTCTACCAGATCCCCGGCTCAATGCCGCCGATCACCGCCCTGCCCAAGGGCTGCGCCTATCACCCGCGCTGCAACCGCGCGACCGAGCGCTGCCGGCAGGAGATTCCCGAACGCGCGGGCGGCCACGCCGCCTGCTTCCACCCCCTCACCCCGGCGGAGGCCGCCTCATGAGCCAGCCCATCGTCGAAACCAAGGGCGTCGAAGTGCGCTTCGCGCTGCCGACGCACTTCCTGTCGCGCGAAAAGCCGGTGCTGCACGCGCTCAACACCGTCGATATCGCCATCCAGCCCGGCGAAAGCTTCTGCGTCGTGGGCGAGTCGGGCTGCGGCAAGACAACGCTCGGCCGCGCCATCATCGGGCTGCAGCCGCCGTCCGCCGGCGAGATCTATTTCCAGGGCCAGCGCATCGACAACATGGACGAGGCCGCCCGCAAACCGGTGCGCCGCGACATGCAGATGGTGTTCCAGAACCCCTATGCCTCGCTCAACCCGCGCCGCAACGTGTTCGACACGCTGGCAGAACCGGTGCAGCACCTGATGCCGGAGATGAATACCCAGCAGGTGCGCCAGCGGGTCGAGGAAGTGCTCGACGCCACCGGCTGCGACCAGAGCTGGCAGCGCCGCCTGCCGCACGAGTTCTCGGGCGGCCAGCGCCAGCGCATCGCCATCGCCCGCGCGCTTGTCACCAACCCCGCCTTCATCGTCGCCGACGAGCCCATCTCGGCGCTCGACGTCTCGATCCAGGCGCAGATCCTCAACCTGCTGACCGACCTGCAGGCCGAACGCGGGCTGACCTACCTCTTCATCACCCACGACCTGTCGGTGGTCGAGCATTTCGGCACCCGCGTCGCGGTGATGTATCTCGGCCGCGTGATGGAGCTTGCCACCGCCGAGGAGCTCTTCAAGGCGCCCAAGCACCCCTACACGCGCCTCCTGCTCGACGCGATCCCCAAGCTCGAAGGCGGCTCCTTCGACAACCCGCGCAAGCCCGGCGAACTGCCCGACCCGGTCAACCCGCCCCCCGGCTGCCCCTTCGCGCCGCGCTGCCCCATGGCCGAGGCCATCTGCCGCCAGGACCGCCCCGAACTGCGCAAACTCGCCAACGGCACCGAAGCCGCCTGCCACTTCGCGGAATAGAAAAAGGGCGGCCCCGACACGGCGCCGCCCCTGCTTCTTCTTGGTAAAAATATCCCGGGGGAGACGTTGAAATCCCTCAGGATTTCAACGTTGGGGGCAGAGCCCCCTACCCGGCCAGCAATCACTCGGCTTCGTCTGCCGAACTCGCATTGAGAAGCCCGTACTTCTCGGCGCCAAGGCTGTCGTAAAGGTCGATCTGCGTCTCGAGGAAGTCGATATGGCCTTCCTCGTCGGCGATCAGTTCCTCAAACAGGTTCTTCGAGACGTAGTCACCCACCTTCTCGCAATGGTCACGCGCCTCGATATAGAGGGTCCGGGCGTCATGCTCGGCCGCAAGGTCGGCATCCAGCGTCTCGCGCAGGGTCTCGCCGATGCGCAGCGTGTCGAGCTTCTGCAGGTTGGGGTGGCCGCCGAGGAAGATGATGCGCGTGATCAGCTTGTCGGCGTGGTGCATCTCCTCGATGCTTTCCTCGCGTGACTTGGCGGCGTTCTTGCCATAGCCCCAGTCTTCCTGCAGCCGGTAATGCAGCCAGTACTGGCTCACTGCCGTCAATTCGCTTCGCAGTGCCTTGTTAAGGTACTCGATAACCTTTTCGTCGCCCTTCATCGCTCACTTCCTTTGATTTCTCGCGGCGCTCTACGCGCCGCTGCATGGGTATGACAAAGGTGTCACACTGGTGCATGGTGTCAAGGAAGAGAGGCAGGCATCCCCCGCAATCGGCTTTCTTGCCAAGCGCGCGGTATACCTTGCCGGGGGTGATGAGCGTGTCCTCGTCCGCCGCCCGCATCCAGTCTACGGCGGCGCGGATGTCGCGGTCTGTGATCGACTGGCAGTGGCAGATGATCATTTGGGCCTCTTGGTCGGATCGCGGTGATCCATCGTAATCTGATATCTGCACAAAACCGTGACGAATACCAGAGGTTTTCTGTCGGATAACGGAAACGTGCGGGAATGCCGCACGGTTCCCTCTCGCTCAGTGAAGCGTGGCGCCGGCGCGCTGGCGGACAGTGGCGTTCAGCTTCGAGATCGTCGCCCGGTGCAGGTAGAGCCCGGCCTGCCGCGCGGCTTCGGTCATCGCCATCAGCAGCGGGCCTTCCACGATCAGCGAGCCGATCAGCATCGCGTCTTCGCGCTCGCCGGTGGCGGCTAGCATGACGAAATGCGCAAACACCGCCTCGTCGGCGCCCACGCAGGAGCATGTCTCCTTGTGTCGGACCAGCTTGCGCCGGCCGTGCCGGGCGATCACGCCCATCACGTCGTTGAGGGCGCGCTGGCAGGTCTGCGCCTCGGCCTCGCCCATCGAGGCCAGCAGCAGGCGGGCGATCCGCTCCTGCCCGTCCGGCCCGTCGGACCAGTGGCGCAGCGCCCGGACCAGCACGCGCTCGGCCTCGGGCAGGGTGTCGAACGCGGCGACGGGAAAGCCGCCCCGCATCTCGCTATGCTGTTTCATCGGGGGTCACTTCGTCAGGATGAGCTTGCCCATGCGGGTGATGCGCAGCGTGTAGATCTGTCCGTCGAGCGTGATGGTGGCGGTCTGGCCATCGCCGATCAGTTCGCGGGCGTCGTACTGGGGTTGCGCGGTGGCCTCGTCTCCGGCGGGGGATCTGCGCAGCGTCATCATGCCAGGCGCCCTTCGATCCGGTCGAGCAGGTGCTCGAGCACCACGTCGGGCGAGAGAAGCCCCGCCATCGCCATGTCCGCCGCCTGCTCGCGCGTGGGCAACGCCCCCTGCCCCGGGCGCTTGGCGCGGGTCAACCGTTCAGCAATCATCCTGTCGCTCCTATCCGTCTGTCCTGGCTGATGGCTGACCGCTGTCGGTTGGCTGACCTCATTTCTGAGCTTTTCACTCAGCTTTGTCAATCCTGATTATTTCCCTAGGTTTATCCGGCGACGCCTTGCGCCCCGCCCCCCCTCCCCCTTCCGCGCGCGCAAACGTTTCGCCGCGGCATCGGGCCCCTTGGAAAATATGAGCCCGCCGCAATCAGGACTCGCAATGAAAGGCCGTGTCTGGCAAGCTGTATATACACTTCGGCAGAGCAGCCCGGGGCCAGGGGGGAGGATAACCCGATGACCCAGCACTACCTCAAGCAGGTCCCCATCGCGCTCCGCACGCGGCGGAAATCCGACGTGCGCACCCAGTTTGCCGCGCTCTGCTACCGCATTCGCAACGATAAGCCCGAATTCCTCATGGTCACCTCGCGCGGCACCAAGCGTTGGATCATCCCCAAGGGCTGGCCGCTCGACGGCTGCACCCCCGCCGAATCAGCCCTGCAGGAAGCCTGGGAAGAGGCCGGCGTCATGGGCCGCGTCACCGGGCCGAGCCTGGGGCTTTTCTCCTACCACAAGGTGCTGCCCCAGCATGGCGGCCTGCCCTGCGTGGCGATGGTCTACCCCGTGCGGGTCAAGGCGCTGGCCGACGACTACCCCGAGCTGGGCCAGCGCAAGCGCAAATGGATGCGTCGCAAAAAGGCCGCGGCCCGGGTCGAGGAGGCCGAGCTCGCCCAGATCATCCGCGCCTTCGACCCCAAGCTCATGCGGCTCTGACCCGCGTGATGCGCGCTTGAAAACCGCCCCTGACGGTATAACTATTCCGCAGTTGTGTAGTGGAGTACCCGGTGTGATTCAGTTCACCCTCAAATGCGATCAGGACCACCGCTTCGACAGCTGGTTCCAGTCGGCCTCGGCCTTCGACAAGCTGCATGCGGCGGGGATGGTCGCCTGCGCCGTCTGCGGCTCGACCCACGTGGAAAAGGCCCTGATGGCGCCAAGCGTGCGCGACAGCCGCCGCAAGGCGAAAGAGGCGCCCGCCGCGCCCGAGAAGGCCCAGCCGCGCGAGCGCCCGCTGTCGGCCCCTGCCAGCCCCGCCGAACAGGCGATGGCCGAGCTCAAGCGCCAGATCGAGAAGAGCTCCGAATATGTCGGCGTCAATTTCGTCCGCGAGGCCCGCCAGATGCACGAGGGCAGCGCCCCCGAACGCTCGATCTACGGCGAGGCCAAGCCCGAAGAGGCCCGCAAGCTGATCGAGGATGGCGTGCCGGTCACGCCCCTGCCCTTCCTTCCCAACCGCAAATCCAACTGAGGAGACGGCCATGCATGTCGTGATCACCGGGGTCAGCCGGGGCATCGGCCACGCCCTTGCCGAGCGCTACCGTGCCGCGGGCCACGAGGTCACCGGCACCGCCCGCGCCGCCGAGGGCGCCGTGCCGCTCGACGTGACGCAACCCGACCAGTTCCCCGCGCTGGCCGAGGCGGTGGGCACCAAACCCGTCGACCTGCTGATCTGCAACGCGGGCATCTACCCCGACAAGGGGCAGTCCCTCGCCAGCGGTTTCGACGCCGAAACCTGGGCCGACGCCATGGCCACCAACGTGACCGGCGTCTTCCTCACCGTGCAGACCCTGCTGACCGGCCTGCAACAGGCGAAGAATGCGAAGATCGCCATCATCTCCAGCCGTCTGGGCAGCGACGAGCTCGCCGCCGGCGGCAGCTATTGCTACCGCGCCTCGAAAGCCGCCGCGCTCAACCTCGGCCGCAACCTCGCCGTCGATCTCAAGGAACTCGACATCGCCGTGGGCATCTACCACCCGGGCTGGGTCCGCACCGACATGGGCGGCGAAAAGGGTGATGTCAGCGTCGACGAGTCCGCCGACGGTCTGGTCACCGAGTTCGACCGCCTGAGCCTCGACAGCACCGGCAGCTTCCGCACCTGGGATGGCCGCGACCTGCCCTTCTGAGCCGGGCGCCACGCCCCGGGGGCGCACCCGACCTGCCGCATTTTCTTGGCTCAAATACCCAGGTCCGTCAGCCCGACGAGGCACCGACGCCTCAGGTGCGCACCCACCGGTGCATCACGTCCCCGCCAACCTGCCGCACCTCGGCCAGCGCAAACCGCTCCGCCTCGTCGAGCGAGGAGATCCCCATCGCCCCAACCGATGGCAGCCCCTCGGCCCCCACGGCGAACCCGGCCGTAAACCCCACCAACTCGTCGACCAGCCCGGCCGACAGGAGCGAGGCTGCCAGCGCGCCGCCGCCTTCGCAGAACACCCGCGTCAGGCCCTGAGCCGCCAGCGCCTCGCAGACCGACACCGGGTCGATCTGCCGGCCGGTCAGGGCGCAGGGCAGCAGCGTCGCCCCGAACCCCTTCCACGCCGCCATCCGGTCTTCATCCGCATCCGGCCCGTGGCACAGCCACACCGGCACCTCGCCCGCCGTCTGCGCGAGCTTCCCGTCCTGCGGCAAATCCAGCCTGCGCGAGACGACCACCCGCACCGGTTGCCGCGCCACGCCGAAGCCGCGCACGGTAAGCATCGGGTCATCCGCCCGCGCCGTGCCCGCGCCCACCATAACCGCGTCATGCCTGGCCCGCAGCCCATGCACGAGGCGCCGCGCCTCAGGCCCGGTGATCCACTGGCTGTGCCCGCTCGCCGTGGCGATGCGCCCGTCGAAGGAACTGGCAAGCTTCAACGTGATGGAGGGCCGACCGGCGGTGGCCTTGCGGAAGAACCCCGAAAGGTCGGCCTCGGCCTCGGCCGCCAGAACCCCGGTGACGACTTCGATGCCCGCCTCCCGCAGCATGGCAAAGCCCCTGCCCGAGACCCGCGCGTCGCTGTCTTCCAGCGGCGCCACGACCCGGGCCACGCCCGCCGCAATCAACGCCTCGGCACAGGGCGGCGTCTTTCCATGATGGGCGCAAGGCTCGAGGCTGACATAGGCCACGGCCCCCCGCGCCGCCGCGCCGGCCTGGTCCAAGGCCACCCGTTCCGCATGGGGCCGCCCGCCCGGCTGGGTCCAGCCGCGCCCGACGACCCGGCCGTCACGCACGATCACGCAGCCCACGGCCGGGTTGGGCCAGCATTGACCCTGCCCGCGCCGGCCAAGCGCCAGCGCGAGACGCATGTACCTTGTATCGGTGTCGCTCACTCGTCCGCGGGGGCGTCTTCCGCGGCGCCGGGGCGCAGCTCGCTCACGAACTTGTCGAAGTCATCCGCCGCCTGGAAGTTCTTGTAAACGCTCGCGAACCGCACGTAGGCCACGGTGTCGATCCGGGCCAGGCTTTCCATGACGATCTCGCCCACGGTCTTCGAGGGGATGTCGGTTTCCCCCAGCGACTCCAGCCGCCGGACGATGCCCGAGATCATCTGTTCCACCCGTTCGGGTTCCACCGGGCGCTTCTGCAGCGCGATCCGGATCGAGCGTTCGAGCTTGTCGCGATCGAAATCCTCGCGCCGCCCGTTCGATTTGACCACCACGAGATCGCGCAGCTGCACGCGCTCGTAGGTCGTGAACCTGCCGCCGCAGGCCGGACAGAACCGCCGCCGCCGGATCGACACGTGATCCTCCGCCGGACGCGAGTCCTTCACCTGTGTATCAATGTTTCCGCAAAACGGGCACCGCATCGCCCCAGCCCCTTCTCTTCTCTGCCTCGTTGGTTATGGGTCTTAAGCCCATTTATCCACAGCCACTATAGGGCAGCCGCAAAGTTTTGGGTAGAGAAGAATTTGCGGCGCTATATAAAGGGGAGCTTTGTGTTGCGCCCGGCCCAGAGGCGCCGTCGTGGCACTCGGCCGGGCCGGACACTCGTCAGAACATGCGCTTATTCAGCGGCTTCCGTCGCCTTGGCCGGCACGGTGATCCCGAAACCGGCACGCTCCATCTGGGTGAGCGTGCGCATGGCCATCTTGGTCTGTGCTTTTTTCGCGTCTTTCCACGCGGCCTTGCGCTCTTCCTTGCTGGCCTCGGGGTTCGCGGCGCTGAACTGCTGGTTGAAATGCAGGATCGCCAGTTTGCGACCTGCCCAGCGGCGCTGTTTCTGCTCTTCGGTGAGCGGGGCTTTGGTTTTGGCTTCAGCCATATTTTATAGTCCTTTCGACTGTTACCGGGCGCGGGTCGCGCCACGGCCGATACGGGCGATGTTGCCCTGATTCGCTTTTATTCCTTTTCTGGAATCCCGCAACGAATTTTGATGCGGCGATGCGAAATCCGGCGCCGCCGGGCTAGGCCGACACAGCCAGGTGCGCCGCCACCTTCCGCAGATGCGGCCGGTCGCGGTGCTCGAAGACGTAGAGCCCCTGCCACGTGCCCAGAACCATCCGCCCGCCGCTGACCGGAATGGTCAGGCTCACCGGCATCATCGCCGCCTTGATATGGGCGGGCATGTCGTCGGGCCCTTCCATCGTGTGCCGCAGGTAGCGCATCGAGGGGTCGTCCGACGGCGGCACCAGCCGACTGAAATAGGCCTGCAGGTCGCGCTGCACATCCGGGTCGGCATTCTCCTGGATCAGCAGGCTGGCCGAGGTATGGCGGATGAAGAGCGTCAGAAGACCGTCGCCGGCCTTCCTGTCCCGCAACCAGGCATCCACCTGCCCCGTGAACTCGTAAAGCCCCTGCCCGCGCGTCTCTATCCCGAAACTGGTCTGCATCGCGGTCAGCAGCGCTGCCATTCGAAGGTTTCGAGGTTCCAGCACTGGCCGTTGGCCTCCTTCCGCTCGAAGATCGGGTAGAAATCATGCGCGCGCACCGTGCCGGGGGTGCATTGCACCTCGGCCAGCGTGCGGTTGCCCTGCGCCACGATCACCCCGCCGGTCACCTGCGGCTCGCCCTGCGCCAGCCGGTCGACGCTGTAGCTCAGCGCATAGGAATAGCCGCTGTTGAACAGCGTCACCTCCTCCCACAGGTAGCGGCCGACGCCGTTCCACGGCTGCAGGGCCACGTCGGTGACATGCCGCTCCAGCACCAGCTCGGCGGCCCGGCCCGAGGGCCCGAAGCGATAGACCGCCACGTCGCCCACCAGGCACAGGTCGATGCTCTTGCTGCCGGCCTGGCAATGGAAGAGCGGCACGCCGTTGCAGGCCGCCTGGGCCGTGGCGGCAAGGGGCGAAAGGGCAAGGCAGACAACAAGGGAAACAAGACGCATCGGAGGCTCCGGCGATGAAATGACTGACACGTCAAGACATACGCCATCGGCGCCGCACCCGGCAACGCTCATGACACGGGCGGCCGGCAGGGCTTTACCCGGCCGCCGCCAGAGGGCATGACGGGGCCGAACCCCCGCGCCCGGACCCGTCGCCCCATGCTGCCCATCCTCGTCACCGGCCTTCTGCCCGTCATCCTGCTTGTCCTGCTGGGCGGGCTGGTGCGCAACCGGCTGAGCGAGAACGCCTGGGCCGGTCTCGACCGGCTGAATTTCGAGATCCTCTTCCCGGCGCTGATCTTCACCGCCGCGGCCTCCCGGCCCATCGAGCCGGCTAGCCTGTTGCTGGTGGGTCCGCTGGTCTGGTCGGTGCTGGCTCTGGGGCTGGCGCTCGGCTGGCTCGCCCGACCGTTTGGTCCGGAAAAATTCCTCGACTTCGCCGGCTGCTGGCAGGCGGCATGGCGGTTCAACACGGCATTGGGCTTCGTGCTGGTGCAGGCCCTGCCCTCGGCCGATATCGGCATGTACTCGGTCACCATCGGCCTCGGCATCCCGCTGGCCAACATCTTCGCCGTCTCGGCACTGTCGCGCGGCACCGGGCTGACGGCGGGGGCGATGCTGCGCCGGGTGGCGCTCAACCCGTTCCTGCTGGCCAGCCTTGCGGGCGTGGCGGTGGGGCTCACCGGGCTGAAGATCCCCCAGCCGGTGCTGGCCCCGGTGACGCTTCTGGCCGAGGCTGCCATCCCGGTCGCCCTCATCTCCATCGGGGCCACACTCAACTGGCGGGCGCTGGGGCGGCTCGACCGGTTCACCGGGGTGCTGGTGACGACGAAACTCGTGATCCTGCCCCTGACCGTCACGCTGATCGCGCTGGCGCTCGGCTCCTCCGCCCCCATCGTGCCGGTGCTGGTGGTCTTCGCGGCCCTGCCCACGGCCTCGGCCGCGCATGTGCTGGCGGCGGGCTTCGGCGCCGACCGCAAGCTCGCGGCCACGCTCATCGCCCAGACCACCATCCTCAGCGCGGCGACCCTGCCGATCTGGATGACCGTGGCGGAATGGCTGGCGAACCGCTGACCCGCGCCTGAGGCGCGGGCTCAAGCCACCCCTCGTAGCGGATCACCGGCCCGAGCCACGGGATGCGGGCGCCCACATCGAAGCGGAACCGCCCGTCCTCGTCCTCGAACTCCCGCGTCTCGCTCACCGGCCGCAGCCCCTTGGGCACCGGCACGCCCAGCACCGACATGCCGGCCACGCCCACGACAAGCGCCCCGCCCTCGACCGTCACCGACAGCGCCAGGCGCACCGGGCCGAACCGTTCCTCGACATGCCCGCTCGACCGGTCATGGCGCAGGCGCGACACCGTCACGTGCCCGCCGAAATCACGCCGCCAGACCGAGCCGTCTCGGTCTCCCGTCACGCGCACGCGCACCGGCACATCCCGCCCCTCGGGCGGCATCCCCGCCAGCCACAGCCCCAGCCGCACCAACACGTGCCGCCCCCGGGTGATCTCGGCCCGGCCTTCATAGACCCCCTCGCCCGCGTGGAACGCCCGCACCGCCGGGGCCACCGCCAGCCCCCTGGCCGCGATCGCCGCGTCGAACGGATCACCGCTCATCCCCAGCCCCCTTGCAGGAACCGCGCCCTGACCGCGGCATCGGGCATCATGCAGGTCTCGTACCGCCCGAAAAGGCGATACCGGTTGCGCGCGATGGCGGTATAGGCGGGCGTCTTGAGCCACGCCGGCAACACGCGCACCGCCGACAGCCCCCGCCATGGCCAGCCGATCGCCCGCATCGCCGCGGCAAAGGCATCGAGCTTCTCGTAAATCCGGCCGCCCACGATCACGAGGTTGGTCTCGTACTCCTCCGTCGACAGCCCCAGCGCGGTGTAAAGCTCGGTGCCAAGCGGCGACTGGGCCGTGGCGAACCGGAACCGCCCGGCCCGGTCATGGGCCAGCATGAAGCGGAAGAACCCCGAGCAGAGCACGCATTCCCCGTCGAAGACGACAAGATCCTGCCCCGCGATCCGGTCGCGCAGGTCCTGGGGAAGGTCTGAGAGGTCTCTGGCCATGTCCCGCGCAGTAGACGCCGGGCGCGGCGCGGGCGCAATGGGGCGTTATGTCAGGCGCGGTGGGTTGGCACCCACCCTACGTCACCGGGGCCGGTCGAACAGTTTGTCGCCCCGCTCGTCGATCAGCCGCTGCGCCTTGCGCGTCGATTCCGTCGCCGCCTGATCTGGGTCGCTCACCATGTCGGCCCGGATCAGTTGGTGCGAGCGCATCTCGCCCTCCACTTCCTTCTCGATCCGCGCGGCCACGCGATAGGTGCCGCCTTCCTTGATCGGCTCGGGATGGATGGTGAAGCCCTCGTACGTGACCGGCTCGTGCTGAGGCGCAGAGCCCTTCTCCGACCCGGAGCCGGACCCGAAGAGACGTGACAAGAGCGACATGGGCAGCCTTTCCATTCGTTGCAGCACAGGCCCGGACAGGCGCCGGACCTGTCAAAGGGTGGGCGCGGGGGCGGGTGGTGTCAAGGTCGGGGGCGAATTTGCGGCCGTTCCGTCGTGACGGTTTCCGGGTCTTACCGGAAAGCCTTCAAAACCGGTCCGCCGGATCAATCCACGCTCGAGACAAAGACGTCGATCTCACAGCCAAGCTCGCAGGCTATCTTGGTAATCTCGGTTGGAATGGTGACGTGCACGTCATACTCGGCCCCGTACCCGGTGAGGATCAGCGCGAGCTTGTATGTCGTCCCGCCTCCCAAGCCTCTCAGTTTTTCGCGCCTGTTCGTCACGCCCTTCGCAAAGGCTGTCAGGCGGCTTGCGTCCTGTCCCGTCGGGTCATCGACCGAGAAGATCACGCTGTTCCGTCGGGGTATGACCTTCTCCGAATTGCGCTCGCCTCGGTTCGCGTGGCGTGCATCGGGGAAGCCCAGGAACTCTGCAACCTCCTTCGCATCACCGTCGAAATCATGGATGTAGAACCGATATTCGATCATCGCGGCGCCCCGCCGTGGTCCATCTCAAACAAACTCTCGTCCCTCCCCGTTCCCAGAAGCCGCCGGCCCTGAACGCAAAACGGGCCGTCTGCCGACGGCCCGCTCTATCCATATCCGGCTGTGTCGCCCGCTCACTGATCCAGGAACGACCGCAGCTTTCGTGACCGGCTCGGGTGCTTCAGCTTGCGCAGCGCCTTGGCCTCGATCTGGCGGATCCGCTCGCGGGTCACGCTGAACTGCTGGCCCACCTCCTCGAGCGTGTGGTCGGTGTTCATGCCGATACCGAAGCGCATCCGCAGGACCCGTTCCTCGCGCGGGGTGAGCGAGGACAGCACCCGTGTCGTGGTTTCCTTCAGGTTGTCCTGAATGGCCGAATCCAGCGGCAGGATGACGTTCTTGTCCTCGATGAAATCGCCGAGCTGGCTGTCTTCCTCGTCGCCGATGGGCGTTTCGAGGGAAATCGGCTCCTTGGCGATCTTCATCACCTTGCGGACCTTCTCGAGCGGCATCTGCAGCTTCTCGGCCAGCTCTTCCGGCGTGGGCTCCCGGCCGATTTCGTGCAGCATCTGGCGGCCGGTGCGGACCAGCTTGTTGATCGTCTCGATCATGTGCACCGGGATACGGATGGTGCGCGCCTGGTCGGCGATCGAGCGGGTGATCGCCTGCCGGATCCACCACGTTGCATAGGTCGAGAACTTGTAGCCGCGGCGGTATTCGAACTTGTCGACCGCCTTCATCAGGCCGATGTTCCCCTCCTGGATGAGGTCGAGGAACTGCAGCCCGCGGTTGGTGTATTTCTTGGCGATCGAGATCACCAGCCGCAGGTTCGCCTCGACCATTTCCTTCTTGGCGTTGCGGGCTTCCTTCTCACCCTTCTGCACCTGCTGGACGATCCGGCGGAATTCGCTGATGTCGAGGCCCACATACTGGCCCACCTGCGCCATGTCGGCGCGCAGCTCTGCCACCTTGCCGGGCGAGCGTTCCATGAAGGCCTGCCAGCCACGGCCCGACTTGGCCGCCATGTCCTCGAGCCAGTTCGGGTCAAGCTCGCGGCCGCGATACTCGTCGACGAATTCCTTGCGGTTGATGCGGGCCTGGTCGGCCAGCTTCACCATGGCACTGTCGATCTGCATGATCCGGCGGTTGATGCCGTACAGCTGGTCGATCAGCGCCTCGATACGGTTGTTGTGCAGGTGCAGCGAGTTCACCAGCTGGACGATTTCCGAGCGCAGCGTCTGGTAGGTGTCCTCCTGCGCCTGGCTGAACGAGCCGTCCTCGTTCAGGGTCGCCGAAATCCGGCTGTCCTGCATCTCGGACAGTTTCTCGTAATCGTTGGCGATCCGGTCCAGCGTCTCGAGGACACGCGGCTTGAGCGCGGCTTCCATCGCCGCAAGGCTCATGTTGGCCTGATCGTCCTCTTCGTCGTCCCCGTCATCCTCGCGCGAAATCGGGTTGCCGTCGGCATCAAGCTCGGGCTCCGAGCTTTCCTCCTTCTTCTTCTCGCCGCCCGTGGGCGCCGAGGCGAGGTTCGCGGCCTCGACCATCGACTCGCTTTCCTCGTCGCCCATCTGGCCCGAGAAGGTGGTCTCGAGGTCGATCACGTCGCGCAGAAGAATGTCTTCGCCCAGAAGCTCGTCGCGCCAGATGGTGATGGCCTGGAAGGTCAGCGGGCTTTCGCAAAGCCCCGCGATCATCGTGTTCCGGCCCGCCTCGATCCGCTTGGCGATGGCGATCTCGCCCTCGCGGCTCAGCAGTTCGACAGAGCCCATCTCGCGCAGGTACATGCGCACCGGGTCGTCGGTGCGGTCGAGCTTCTCTTCCTTGCCCGAGCCCAGCGTCAGCTCGCCCTTGCGGCCGATCTCGGCGACGGCGGTCGATTTCTGCTCTTCTTCCTCGGCCTCTTCATCCTCGATGATGTTGATGCCCATCTCGGAGAGCATCGACATGACATCCTCGATCTGCTCGCTGCCGACCTGGTCGGGCGGCAGGACCTTGTTGAGCTGATCGTAGGTGATGAAACCTTTCTCGCGCGCCTCGGCGATCATCTTCTTGACCGCGGCCTGGCTCATGTCGAGCGAGATTTCGGCCTCCTGATCTTCGGGCTTCTGGTCGTCGTTGTCCTTGGCGGCCATGAACGTCTCCTGAACAGTGGGCGGGTGATTCGCGGATAACCCGAATCAATAGCGCGATCTGCTGATTCGCAAACCCTTTACCCTGATTTCTTTACTGATTCGTGCCCAAAAGTCACTCATCGTGATTCTTCGGAAACCCCATGGTCTCCAATAATGCGTCAAACGCCTCTTTTTCCGACCGGCTGATCGGGGCGCCGTTGGCCCCTATTTCATACTCGGTCTGATCCTCCTGCACGCTGCGCGTCGCGCTTTCGCGCGCCTGCGCGGCCGCCTTGAGCCGGTGGGTCATGAACTCTCCGGCCATCCCGCCGATATCCTCGGTCGCCTCGCTGATTTCCTGTTCCAGTCCGCGGGCGGCATCGAGTTTCTCAAGCTCCTCCTTCACGGTCTGCCGGGCCAGGTCCTGGTCACCGGGCCGACGCACCGCGGGGATGAGCGCGACATGGGGTCGGCGGCACAGGTTTTCAACGGCCTCGGGCCCCATTTCCGCGGCAATATATTCCCTCAGGCTCTCGGCCCCGGTGTCGCCATGGCGCAGCAGCAGGTCACGCAGGCGAGCATGGTCCGGCCCGGTACAGGGCAGATCCTCGATCCGGCTCTCGAACTCCTCCATCACCTCGGGCGTCAGGATCAGCACGGCCAGGATCACCGCCTCGCGCAGCGCGCCATAGGCTTTCTCGTCCGAGGTCACCAGAAGCGAGCTCTTGGTCTCGGCCCGCACCGGCGCGATGGGCGTCCACTTGCCCTTGCCGCCGCCGCGCCTCTGGCCCTGCCCGCCCGGCTGAGTGTTGCGCGGGTTGAACAGCTGCCAGCGCAGGTCCTTCACCGCCTGCCCGTAATGGTGGCGAATCGAGGGGTCCTTGATCAACTGGATCTTCTCGCGCAGCGCCTTGTCGAGCGCGGCCCGCCGCTCGGGACTGTCATACTGCCGACCCTCGGTTTCGCGCTGCCACAGCAACGTGACCATCGGCATCGCGGCATCGAGCACGCCCTGCACGGCCCCGGCCCCCTCGCGGCGCAACAGGTCGTCGGGGTCCTGCCCCTCGGGCATCAGGGCGAACCGCAACGACTTGCCCGCCTCCAGCAGCGGCAGCGCCAGGTCGATCACCCGGTAGGCCGCCCGCAGGCCCGCCGTGTCGCCATCCAGCGCCACGATCGGCTCGTCGGCAATCCGCCACAGGAGTTGCAGCTGATGCTCGGTCACCGCCGTGCCGAGCGGCGCCACCGCCGCCTCGAACCCCGCCTCGGACAGCGCAATCACGTCCATATACCCTTCCGCCACGATCAGCGGCTGGCCCTTGCCCGCCGCCTCGCGCGCAGGCGCGTGGTTATAGAGCGTATGCGACTTGTCGAAGAGCTCGGTCTCGGGCGAGTTCAGGTATTTCGCGTTGTCGTCGGGGTCCATCGCCCGCCCGCCAAAGGCGATACACCGCCCCCGCACGTCGCGAATGGGAAACATGATGCGGTTGCGGAACGTGTCATAGGGTTTGCCGCCCCGCTGCGACGCCTTCGCCAGCCCGCAATCGAGGATCTTCTGCGGCTCCACCCCCTTGCCGGTCAGGTGATCCCACAACCCCTGCCAGCCATCGGGCGCAAAGCCGATCTCGAAGCGCTCGAGCGCGTCCTCCTTCAGGCCCCGCCCGACAAGATACTCCCGCGCCGTCGCCCCGGCCCCGGTGCTGAGCGACATCCGGAAATGGCGCACCGCCATCTCCATCACCTCGATCAGTTCGGTCCGCCGGTCGGCCTTCTGCTGGGCTTGCGGGTCGCGCTCGGGCACGGTCATCCCGGCCTCCTGCGCCAGGATCTTCACCGCCTCCATGAAATCGACATTCTCGGTTTCGCGCACGAAACTGATGGCGTCGCCCTTCGCGTGGCAGCCGAAGCAGTAGTAATATCCCTTCCGGTCATCGACGTGGAAACTGGCCGTCTTCTCGTGGTGGAACGGGCACGGCGCCCACATGTCGCCCTTGCCCTGGTTCGACTTGCGATTGTCCCACATGACCTTGCGGCCCACCACCTGCGACAGCGAGGTGCGCGTTCTCAGCTCGTCAAGGAATCCGGGGGGCAGGCTCATCCCCTGAATATGGGGCAATCCGGCGGCGGGGCCAAGGGCGCTCACGGCTTATAGTTGAGACATTCGGTTTCGTAATCCGTCGCGGTCTTCTCGGTCAGGCTGGCCTGGTCGAGCGTGAAGACAAGATCGACCAGCGTCGCCACCGTGGGGCGGTATCTCTCGGCCACCGCCGCGCGCCCCGTGGTCAGCTGCGACTTGAGCGAGCGCGCCGTCAGCCCGGCCTTGCGGCCCTTGATGGCGACCGACAGGATCTGTTTCGTCGCGCTGCAATTCTCCTTGCCCAAGCCCTGCGCGGGCGCCGCCACGGGCAGCGCGCAGCACAGCAAAAGGGCCATCAGAAACCGGGGCATGGGCAGCCGCCTCATCCGCAATCAACAAACGCGGTCCAGAGTGTCAGGGCCGGCCCCGCGCCGCAACCCCTTCCATGGCGGCCCTGAGATCATGCAGCAGCGTGTCGGCGAAGGACCGGAAGACGAGGATCAGGAACGTGTCGTCAGCCGTCTTCGTGATCGACGCCATCATGTGCTGCAGCTCGGTCCGCGCCGTATGCCCCCGCTTGAAGACCTGCGGCCGCAGGTCGATGGGCGTGACCCGAGCCAGAACCTCGGCCGCCTGTTCACCCTCCAGCGTCACCGCCACCCAGGCATCCGACTGATCGGTCATCGCGGCATGCTCGGCCAGCGTCGTGTCCGCTTCCGGCCCCGCCAGCAGCGCCATCCGCTGCCCGAACCAGATGGCCCGCGCGCCCTGTTTCCCCGTCGCCCGGTTCGGCCCCGGCCACGCCATCCCGTGCGCCGCCTTCAGCGCCTCGCCCAGCTTGCCATCGCGGCCCTTGTCCGGCGCCACCGTCGTCAGGCGCCCGAGATCCACCTCGCTCAACGTCACCTTGCCGATCGCCACCGGCGCCATCCCGTCAAGCGGGGTCATTGCCGTCAACTCAACCACGCACACGCCCTCCCTCTGGGTCGAACTGCACCGGGTCGATCACCTCACAGACCGTCTGCACCCCCTTCAGATGCTCGACCATACGGATGCGGTCGCCCACCCGCGCCCGGCCGTTCTTGAGGAACCCCAGCGCCATGACATGCCCGAAGGTCGGCGAAAACGCCACCGAGGTGATATAGCCCTGATCCTTGGTGCGCACGGCCTCGTCCCCCTCGTTGAAGAGATGCGCGCCGGCCACCAGCTGCTTCACGGCACCCACCGGTTTCAGCCCGACAAGCTGCTCGCGGGTCTCGTCCATCAAACCATCCCGCGCCGCCATCGTCTTCCCGATGCAATCCTTCTTCTGGCTCACCATCCTTGCCATCCCGATATCGAACGCCGTGGTGCGCCCATGAATCTCGGCATGGGTGATGAACCCCTTCTCGATCCGGAGAACGTTCAGCGCCTCCATCCCGTAAGGCCCGCCCTCCAGCGCCTCGGCCCGGGTCACCAACTCACTGAACAGCGACGCGCCATACCGCGCCGGCACTGCCACCTCGTAGGCATGCTCGCCCGAGAAGGAGATCCGGAACAGCCGCCCTTTCACGCCCCCGACGGAAACCTCCCCGCAGGACATGAACGGCCACGCCTCGTCATCAATCGCCGCGTCCAGCAGCCCGTTCAGCAGCTCCCGCGATTTCGGCCCGGCCACGGCAAACTGCGCCCATTGCTCCGTCACCGACACGAACCGCACGTCCATCTCCGGGCGCAGACATTGCTGCACGAATTCCAGGTGCCGCATCACTTCCCCCGCCGCGGCGGTGGTGGTGGTCATCAGGTAATGGTTTTCCCCCAGCCGCGCGGTCGTGCCGTCATCCATCACGTGCCCGTCTTCGCGCAGCATCAGCCCGTACCGCACCCGCCCCACCTTCAGGGTCGAGAACAGGTTGGTATAGACGAAATCCAGAAACGCCCCGGCATCCGGCCCCTGGATGTCGATCTTGCCAAGGGTCGAGACATCCGACACCCCCACATGCTCGCGCACCATCCCGACCTCCCGGTCGCAGGATTGCCGCCACGTGCGCTCGCCCTTTTGCGGGAAATAGCTCGGCCGATACCACAGCCCCGCCTCGATCATCGGCGCCCCGCGTTCCACGCTCGCGGCATGGGAGGTGGTGAAGCGCTGCGGCGCGAACCCCTTGCCCTGCCCGCCCGCGCCCAGCGCGGCGATGGAGACGGGCACGTAAGGCGGCCGGAACGTCGTCGTCCCAGTCTCGGGAATCCCCCGACCCGTCACATCCGCCAGCACCGCCAGCGCCGCGACGTTCGAATTCTTCCCCTGGTCCGTCGCCATGCCCTGCGTGGTGTAGCGCTTCATATGCTCGACCGAGCGGAAATTCTCCGTCGCGGCCTGCTTCACGTCCTTCACGGTCACGTCGTTCTGGAAATCCAGCCACGCCCGGCCCTTCCCCGGCACGGCCCAGAGCGGGCTGATGTCGTAAGCGCTATCCTCGGCCCCCGGCACATCGACCTTGGGCACCTTCACCCCCAGATCCTCCAGCACCGCCGAGGCCACCCGAACGCCCGCCTCAAGGCAGCCGCGCGTCGAGAACACCCCCTCGCAGGCCCCCGCCGTCACCAGCCCCGGCACGGCCCCGGCCTGAGGTACAAACGCCGCAATCTCCGAATTCCACACCGGCCGCCCGTTCATGTGACAGGTCAGGTGCACCGTCGGGTTCCACCCGCCCGACACCGCCAGCCCCTCGGCCTTCACCTTCTCGATCCCCGAGGCGCGGGCAATCGAGATCGCCTCCAGCCCGCGCCGCCCCTCGCTGTTGCACACCTGTGCCCCCGCGTAGAACGGCACGTCCAGATCGCTCACCGCATCATGCCGCGCATCCACCAGCGCGCTCACATGCACCCCCGCCTCCAGCAGATCCGCCGCCGTCCGGTGCGCATCGTCGTTGTTGCCAAAGACCGCCACGCTCTGCCCCGGGCTCACGCACCAGCGGTTCACATAGGCCCGCACGGCACTGGCGTTCATGATCCCCGGCCGGTCATTGTTCTGAAACGCGATCGGCCGCTCCAGCGCGCCGGCGGCCAGCACCGCCCGCTTCGCCACGATCCGCCAGAAACACTCCCTCGGCGCGCCCTTCTTCGCCGCCTCCGCCGGCGACAGCCGCTCCAGCGCGCCGTAGGTGCCATGATCATAGGCCCCGGTCACCGTGGTCCGCGTCAGCAGGCGCACATTCTCCATCGCCGCCAGCTCCCGCGTCACCTCCTCGGCCCACACGCGCCCGGGCACACCATCCACCTCGAACGTCTCGGCATTGAGCCGCCCGCCCGTGCGCACATCCTCCTCGGCCAGCACCACGTCGACCCCGGCCCGCGCCGCCGTCAACGCCGCCATCAAACCGGCCGGCCCCGCCCCGATCACCAGCAGATCGCAATGCGCCCAGGCCTTCTCGTACTTGTCGGCATTGGCCTCCATCGACAGCGCGCCGAGGCCCGCCGCCCGCCGAATGACCGGCTCATAGACCTTCTCCCAGAATTTCGGCGGCCACATGAAGGTCTTGTAATAGAACCCCGCCCCCAGGAAGGGCGCCGCCAGATCGTTCACCGACATCAGGTCGAAATCCAGCGACGGCCAGTTGTTCTGGCTCCGCGCCTGCAACCCGTCGAACAGCTCCACCATCGTGGCGCGCATGTTGGGCTCCTGCCCCGCACCGCGGCCCGTGGTCACAAGGCCGTTTGGCTCCTCGCTTCCGGCGGTCAGCAGCCCCCTCGGCCGGTGATACTTGAACGATCGCCCGATCAGCCGGATATCGTTGGCCAGCAGTGCCGAGGCCAGCGTATCCCCCTCGACCCCCTGGTAGCTGCGCCCGTCAAAGGAAAACTCCACCCGCCGCCTGCGGTTGATCAGCCCCTCGCCCGCAACCCTCATGCGCCCGCCTCCTTGATGGCCTGCGCCAATTCCACCTTCTCGATCGCATGCGTCCGCGTATCCCGCGTCACCACCAGCCACGCCGAACACCCGCTTTCGTGATACCACAGGTCGCGCGTCACGCCGGCCGGGTTGTCCCGGTTATGCACGTAATCGTCCCACGCGGCCTCGCCCGCCTCCGGCGCCGGGCGGTCCATCGCCACGGCATCGCCGACATAATAGAACTCGCGCCGGTCGCGCTCTCCGCAATTGGGGCAATTGATCCGCATCCGCTCAGTCCTGGTCCTGTGTTTCTTCCAAAGCCGGCCCGGTGAACTCGGCCTCGATTTCCACCGACACCATATCGCCCACGCCCATCGTCGTGCCCGGCGCAGGCACGCCGAACCCCATGCCGAAGTCGGACCGGCTGAAGCTGCCCGTGCCCGAAAAGCCCACCCGCGCATTGGGGTCAAACGGGTGCCCGGCATAGCCCCCGTTGAACGTCACCTCCAGCACCACCGGCTTCGTCACCCCCAGCAGGGTCAGATCGCCCGTCACCGTGGCGGTCTTATCGCCCGTCATCTCGACCGCCGTCGACACGAAGGTGATCTCCGGATGCGCCGCGACATTCAGCCAGCTCTCGCCCATCAGCTCACCCATGAACCCCTCGGGCGGCGCCGGCACGTCGAGCGAGCTTGGGTCCACCGTCACCGAAAGCGCCGCCCCGCCCGGCGCCGCCGGGTCCAGCTCCAGGTCCGCCTCGAACCGGTCGAAACTCATCACGTAGTCGGAAAACCCCAGGTGGCTCACCGAGAACCGCAAGGTCGAATGATACGGATCAAGCGCATAGCTCCCTGCCGGCAATGCCGCCTCCTGCGCGAAAGCCGCCCCGCCCAGCACCACGGCCAGAGTCAAGACGCCCCCCAGCCCTTTCATTGTTCCAAAAATACTCAAATTCCGCCCCTCACCGCGCGCCCCGCCGTTGAAAACCTTCCCGCGCGCCCGGCTTCATCTTGCCAAAAATACTCAAAATCCCGACCTCGCCATGCAGACCATCAATGCAGGTTATGCTGCATCCCCGTGCCTTCCTCGTCCATCAGCCCATAGCCCGTCCGGAACCGGTCCAGCCGGAACCGGGCCGCCGGCGCGTGCGGCTCGTCGGTCGCCACGAGATGCGCCATCGAATAGCCCGAGCCCGGCACCGCCTTGAACCCGCCATAGCACCAGCCGCAATTGAGGTAGAGCCCGTCGATATGCGTCCGGTCGATGATGGGCGAGCCGTCGGGCGACATGTCCATGATCCCGCCCCAGCTGCGCAGCACCCTTGCCTTGCCGATCGCCGGCATCAGGGTCATCCCCGCCTCCATCACGTGCTCCACCATCGGCAGGTTTCCCCGCTGGGCATAGGAGGCGTAGAAATCCAGGTCGCCCCCGAACACCAGCCCGCCCTTGTCGGACTGGCTGATATAGAAATGCCCCATGCCGAAGCTGATAACATGGTCGATGCAGGGCTTCAGCCCCTCGGTCACGAAGGCCTGAAGCACGTGGCTCTCGATCGGCAGGCGCATGCCCGCCATCGCCGCCACCTGGCTCGACCGGCCCGCCACGATCATCGCCACCTTCTTCGCCTTGATCGCGCCACGCGAGGTCTGCACCCCGGTCACTTTCCCGCCCTCGATGTCGATCCCCGTCACCTCGCAGTTCTGGATCAGGTCCACACCCCGCGCGCTCGCGCCGCGCGCATAGCCCCAGGCCACCGCGTCATGCCGCGCCGTGCCCGAGCGCCGCGAAATGAGGGCGCCGTGAATGGGAAACCGCTGCTGCTCGTAATCGAGGAACGGCACCATCTTCTTCAACTGCGCCAGCGACAGAAGCTCCGCCTCGTCGCCCTGGTTGACGATGGAATTCCCCCGCCGGATCGCCGCGTCCCGCTGCCCGTCGGAATGGAAAAGCGAAATCTGCCCCCGCTGCGACAGCATGGTGTTGTAGTTCAGGTCCTGCTCCAGCCCCTCCCACAGTTTGAGCGAGTGGCTGTAGAATTCCGAATTCCCCGGCAGGAAGTAGTTGGCCCTGACAATCGTGGTATTCCGCCCCACGTTCCCGCCGCCAAGATACCCCTTCTCCAGCACCGCGACATTCCGGATGCCGTGGTTCTTCGCCAGGTAATAGGCCGTCGACAGCCCGTGCCCGCCGCCGCCGATGATGACCACGTCATACTCGGATTTCGGTTCGGCATCGCGCCAATGGGCCTGCCAGCCCTTGTTGCCCGTCAGGCCTTCCTTGAGAACGCGCAAGCCGGAAAAGCGCATGTGGAGACTCCCCTGTGATTGCGCGGAGTGAAGCAAGTCCCGTCCCGGATAGCAACACGCCAAAAGCCCCGCGCACCCCGGATCGACGAATTCCGGCCTAGGGGCGACAAGGCGCGCATGGAAAGCGATCATCAAGGCGAAGAACCTGCGCGGAATCAAGGGCGAAGCCCGCCGCGCATCGACGGGCCGCCCCGACGGTCCGGCGATTTTGCTATTGGAACAACACGGAACAAGGTCTTCCTGACTTGGCCACCATAAAGCGCCAGGCCACTCCCGTCGGTTCGCCGCCCCGCGGTCCGTCGATGCGCGGCGGGCGGCACCGTTGCGCTACACGGCCTCGGCCTTCAATCGCTGCTCTTTCGTCAGGATCTCCGGCTCCACCACCGGCCTGCCCCCCTCGAAGAAAGGCGACCCCTTCGGCGCCAGCCCGCAGAGCGCCGCGAAATGCCGCCCGAACGCCCCCGACATCAACGTCCACTTCCCGTGATCCGCCGGCGGATTGGCCCCCTCCGGCGCGTCCTTGGCAAAGAAGCTCCCCCGGTTCGGCCCCAGCGCCGCCGCCTGGTCCTCGGGCACCAGAACCACGGCAAGGCTCAGGAAATACCACCCCGAGCCCGCCAGCGTGTTCCCGATGGGCGTGCCGCAACACCCCGCGTACCACCGCATCATGCCCTTGGGCGACAGCCGCAGACAGCGCAGATGCTCGACCCCCGAGGTAAACGCCAACCGTGCCGGCAAGGTCTGGAACAGCTCGAACCCGCCGTTGCCGTCAAGGATATCCGCCGCCCCCACATGGGTGGCAAAGGCCCGGCAATCCTTGCAATGGCACGTCACCCGGCAGCCCGTGGCGGGCGAGACGCCCGACACCCGCCCCGTCACGTTCCCGCAACGGCACGCTATGTCGACGTCGCGCCCGGCCACTGCAGCCTCAGAGCCCCAGCGCCCGGTAGCTCGCCGCAACCTTCTCGATCGCCACGAGATAGGCCGCGGTGCGCAGGTCCTGCACGTCGTCCCGCGAATGCCAGACCTCGCGGATCTGCTGGTAGGCCGTGCGCATCGTGTCGTCGAGCCCCGAGCGCACGAGCTCCAACTCGCCCGCCCCGCGCAGGTACTTCTTCTTGAAGTCCGGCGACATCACCCAGGCATCGCCCAGGTGACTGTCCAGCCGCTCGAGTTCCGACACGATCAGCTGGTGCCGCGCCTCCTCCTGCCGCCGGCCCAT
The DNA here is from genome assembly GCF_008728195.1 of Roseovarius indicus. NCBI lineage: Bacteria > Pseudomonadati > Pseudomonadota > Alphaproteobacteria > Rhodobacterales > Roseobacteraceae > Roseovarius > Roseovarius indicus. The sequence continues at coordinate 2,208,896 of NZ_CP031598.1, read as the reverse complement.
GCGGCCAAAGCGGATATGGCTGAGGTTCTTCACCCATTCGAAATACGACACCGTCACACCGCCCGCGTTGGCATACATGTCGGGGATGATCACCGTGCCCTTCTTGCGCAGGATCTCGTCGGCCCCGGCGGTCACCGGGCCGTTCGCGGCCTCGATGATCAGCGGCGCCTTCACCCGCTCGGCGTTTTCGAGGTTGATCACCCCTTCCATCGCCGCCGGCACGAGGATGTCGCACTCTTCCTCGAGGAACTTGGCGCCGTCCTTGACGTATTTCCCCGAGGAATAGCCATCCACCCCGCCATGCTTGGCGATCCAGTTGCGGATCTCCTCGACGTTCAGCCCGTCATCGTCCCACAGCCCGCCGTCGCGCTCGATGATGCCGACGACCTTGCAGCCATCCTCTTCCGACAGGAACTTGGCGGCGTGATAGCCCACGTTGCCGAGGCCCTGCACGATCACCCGCTTGCCATCGAGCGTGCCCGACATGCCGGCCGCCTTGACGTCCTCGGGGTGGCGGAAGAACTCCTGCAGCGCGTATTGCACGCCCCGGCCCGTGGCCTCCGTCCGGCCCTGGATGCCGCCGGCATTCACCGGCTTGCCGGTGACGCAGGCGCGGGAGTTGATGTCGGTGGTGTTCATCCGCCGGTACTGGTCGGCGATCCACGCCATCTCGCGCTCGCCGGTGCCCATGTCGGGCGCGGGCACGTTCTGGCTGGGGTTGATCAGGTCGCGCTTGGCCAGCTCATAGGCGAAGCGCCGGGTGATCAGCTCCAGCTCGTGCTCGTCCCATTCCCGGGGGTCGATCCGCAAACCGCCCTTCGAGCCGCCGAACGGCGCCTCGACGATGGCGCATTTGTAGGTCATCAGCGCGGCCAGCGCCTCGACCTCGTCCTGGTTCACGCCCATCGAGTAGCGGATCCCGCCCTTCACCGGCTCCATGTGCTCGGAATGCACGCTGCGATAGCCGGTGAACGTCTGGATCTGGCCGCGCAGCCGCACGCCGAAGCGCACGGTATAGGTGGCGTTGCAGACGCGGATCTTCTCCTCGAGCCCCGGCGGCAGGTCCATCAGCGCGACCGCGTGGTTAAACATCAAGTCCACGCTTTCGCGGAAACTCGGCTCCTTCCGGGGGCTTGTCATAAGTCGTCTCTCCCTGTTGCGTTTCACGTCCGTTGTTCGGCTTCTACGGATCATTTTTGACGGTATCGTTACCGCATGCCCGTTGATTGTCCACCCGCCGATTTTACAACCGGCCCCGGTGGCCATCCGCCACCAAGGGGCAACAATGCCCGCCGCACCGCGGCATAGTTTCCGGGTAACCACATGATTACCGGCAACTATTCGTAGTTTCGCCTTAATTCAGACAAGCTCCCGGGCCATATATTGCTGGCCAAAATCCATGTGCGGATTCGTACAGGCACGATGTTTGACGTGATGAGGGTAGTGTGATGTTCAAGTTTTCCGGGAGCAGGACGACCTGGCAGATCGCCAGGACACGTGCGCTCGCCCATGGCCGGGCGGCGCGCGGCTGTCATGGGCTTTCGCAAGAAATCGAACGCTTCCGTGACGAGGAAGACGGAAACGCCATCATCCTCACGCTGTTCATGTTCCTGTTCATGCTGGTGATGGCCGGCCTCGGCATCGACATGATGCGCTACGAGATGGAGCGCACCCACCTGCAGGCCACGCTCGACAGCGCGGTGCTGGCCGGCGCGGGGGCGCCGATCGGCTCGGAAGTCGATGACGTGAAGGCGATCATCGAGGACTATTTCGCCAAGAACGACATGTCCAGCTACCTGCACGATATCGACACCGACGGCACCGGCACCGACGACATCGAGACCTCGCTCAACGCGACGCGGGCCTATGCCGAGGCCAGCATGAACATCGACACCTACCTGATGAAGCTGTCCGGCGTCGACACGCTCGAAGCCTTCGGCGCCGCCGAGGCCGAGGTGCGCACGCCCAAGCTGGAAGTCTCCCTCGTGCTCGACGTGTCGGGCTCGATGGAAGGCACCAAGATGACGAACCTCAAGTCGGCCGCGCGAAACTTCGTGACCACGATCATCGACGGCTCCGAGCCGGGCAATACCGTGATCTCGCTGGTCCCGTTCTCGTGGAACGTGGCGCCCGGCGCCGATATCTACAACGCCCTGACCGTGAACGACACGCACGACTATTCCTCGTGCCTGCGATTCTCCTCGTCCGATTACACCACGGCCGGCATCGACCCCTCGGTCGCCTACGATCAGCAGATCTATACCTCGCTCTACGGCGGCTTCGACGATCTCAACGCCGAATGGCGCTCGTGCTTCCCCGAGGTGCGCGCCCAGATCCTGCCCTACTCGATGAGCAAGTCCGACCTGCACTCCCGCATCAACTCGCTCGACGCCGACGGCAACACCTCGGCCCATATCGGCATGAAATGGGGCGCGGCCCTGCTCGATCCCAAGTTCTCCAGCGTCTTCACCACGCTGCAAAGCTCGGATGTGGGCGTCGTCGATGCCTCGCTCGCGAACATCCCCTCCTCCTATACCGAGGGCGACACGCTCAAGATCATCGTGCTCATGGCCGATGGCCAGAACACCGACTCCTACTATTTCGACGAGAACAGCCCCTATCGCGGGGCCAACTCCGACCTCTACCGGCTGACCTTCCAGGAACAGGAATTCCTCTACGCCTATTCGGTCTACAACGTCTCGCGCCGCTACTATGACAGCTATTACGAGCAGTATTGCGAATACTACTCCAGCTGGTTCAAGTGCGAGTACTCGGAAGAAGGCCAGGAATACTCGCTCTACTACCTGCGCGACGGCAACGACTACCTCGACATCGACGAGAACGACTGGCTCAACTATTACGAGTTCGGCGACCTTCAGGAACGCGAGGATTTCGTCAGGGCCGAACGCCTCGACTGGGAAGAGGCCTGGGGCCTGATGTCGCCCGACTGGTACGGCAGCAAGACCGGCAACTGGGGCCCGTGGAACGACTACCGCTATTCCGAACGGGAAGGCGGCGGCACCAAGGACACCATGATGCAGAACATCTGCAACGCCACCAAGACCCAGGGCGTCGTGGTCTACACCATCGGCTACGGCATCTCGTCGGGCGGCAACGCCGAGCGCCAGCTCCAGGCCTGTGCCTCCTCGGGCAACCACTACTACCCGACCAACGGCTCCAACATCTCCGCCGCGTTCAGCTCCATCGCCTCGAACGTGCAGAACCTGAGGCTGACCCAATGATCGGCCCCTTCGGATACGAGCTGCGCCGCTTCCTCCGCGACGAGGGCGGCAACGCCTCGGTCGAGTTCGTGCTGGTCTTCCCGGCCTATCTCGCCCTCATGCTGATGTCGATCGAGCTGGGCTTCGTCACCCTGCGCTACACCCTGCTCGAACGCGGCCTCGACATTGCCGTGCGCGAGGTGCGCCTCGGCACGGGGACCGCCCCCCAGCACAACGAGATCAAGCAGATCATCTGCGAGAACGCCCTGATGATCCGCGACTGCGACAACACCCTGCGCCTCGAAATGCGCTCGGCCGACATGCGCTCCTTCAACTCGCTCGACCGCACCGCCGACTGCACCGATGCGGCCGAGCCCACCAAGCCGGTCAGGCAGTTCCGTGCGGGCCCGCAAGGCCGGCTCGAGGAAAACCGTCTCATGCTGCTGCGCGCCTGCCTGCGCTTCGACCCGCTCTTTCCCGACGACGCGCTCGGCAGCGCGCTGAGCAAGGATGCCAACGGGCAAGCCTCGATCGTGTCCATGACCGCCTTCGTGCAGGAGCCGCTCTGATGTCCTGGCTGTATCTCAAGCACCTGCTGAAAACCTTCCGCGACGACGAACGCGGCTCGTTCATGGTCGAATCCGTGATCGCCTTCCCGCTTCTGTTCTGGACCCTCTGCGCCACCTACGAGTTCTTCGAGGTCCACCGCTACAAGAGCGTGCGGATCAAGGCCACCTACACCGTCGCCGACCTGCTCTCGCGCGAACAGTCGGTCGTCAACGAAACCTACATGGACAACGTCAAGATCCTCTTCGACGAGATCTCGAACGACGCCGGCAACAACCAGGTGCGGGTGACCATCGTCCGCTACGACGCCGACGACGACCAGTATGACGTCGCCTGGTCGAAGGTGCGCGGCACCGGCCGGATGCGCGAGCTGCGCAGCGCCGACACCGCCTCGCAGCACGACCGCCTGCCCGTCATGAACGACGGCGAAGAGGTGATCGTCGTGGAAAGCGTCTCGGAATACGACTCGCTCTTCGGGCTGGTCTTCAGCGAGAAGATCAACATCGACACGCGCGTCTTCACCAGCCTCCGCTTCGCCCCGCAGCTCTGCTTCGAACGCTGCTCGTCCTGAGCCGGCTCAGCGCGGGTCGCGCTCGGCCAGCTTGGCGGCGATGATGTCGGCCATCACCTTGCCCTGTGACCCCGGGGTCACGCCCCCGATGCCCACCCGCGGCCCGAACCGCCACCACAGCCCCGGCTGCCAGCGGCCCGGCGCCCGGCCCTTCAGCCGCAGGATGAACCCGTTCGACGGCTTGAAGGCGAACGCCCCCCGGTCGACCGAGGCGATATCCTCCACCGCCGCGATCACCTCGCCGTCGCTCGTGCGCAGGCCCGCCTCGGTCAGCTCCACCGCCACCCGCGTGGCCCGGCGCATCCGCTCCGCGCCCCACAGCGACAGGATCCCCATCACCACCAGGAAGGCCTGCCAGCCCATATGCGCGGGCGGCCGCAGGATGCCGGTGTAGATCAGCAGAAGCCCCAGGAGGCCCAGCATGGTGATCCCCAGCCCCCGGCGCATGGCCGAGGCGCTGACCGTCGCCAGAACCGTGTCGTCATCGCCCATCCGCGGCCTCCTTCGCCCTGCCCCGTTGCCCTGCCCGCCTCTACCCGGTTCGCGGCCGCCGCGCGAGAGGGTTTTGCGCATCCACGCACAAATGCCCTTCCCGAACCGGCCATGCCGCCCTCTGGCGCGGGCTGCCAAACTCTCTACATCTACACGGAAAGGAGGACCATCCCATGTCCATCAGACCGATCCTCGAACAACGCCCCGCGCAACCCACCATGGAAGGCGCCGGCGTCCACCTGCACCGCGCCTTCGGGTTCCAGGACCCGTCCGAGCTCGACCCGTTCCTGCTCTTCGACGATTTCCGCAACGAGCGGCCCGAGCATTACGCCCAGGGCTTCCCGTGGCACCCCCACCGGGGCATCGAAACCATCACCTATGTCCTGTCGGGCACGGTCGAGCACGGCGACTCGCTGGGCAACACCGGCACGCTGGGCGCGGGCGACGTGCAATGGATGACCGCCGGATCGGGCATCATGCACCAGGAGATGCCCAAGGGGAACCCGCAGGGCCAGATGCACGGCTTCCAGCTCTGGGCCAACCTGCCCTCCTCGCTCAAGATGACCGCGCCGCGGTATCAGGACGTGAAAGGCGGCGAGATCCCCGAAGTGACCGACGATGACGGCACCACCGTGCGCGTCGTGGTGGGCAGCTTCTGGGGCAAGACCGGCCCGGTCGACGGCATCGCCGCCGATCCGCAGTATCTCGACATCTCGGTGCCGGCGGGCGTGAAGAAGACCTTCAAGGTCGACACCTACCGCCGCAGCTTCGCCTATGTCTTCGAAGGCTCCGCGGCCTTCGCCGACGCCTCGGCCCCCTCGGGCGTGCTCCTTGAAAAGGAAGTCGGCGGGCAGGAGGTGAACATCCGCGACATGTCGGGCAACCGGACGCTCATCCGCTTCGGCACCGGCGACGAGATCACCGTGCAGGCGGGCGACGAGGGTGTGCGCTTCCTGCTGGTCTCCGGCGCGCCGATCCAGGAGCCGGTGGCCTGGCACGGGCCGATCGTGATGAACACCCGCGACGAGCTGATGACCGCCATGAGCGAATTGCGCAACGGCACCTTCATCAAGCCCGCCCACTGACGCAATACCCCGGGCCGCGCATCGCCGCGGCCCGGCTCACGCCAGCAACAACGCCACCCGCGCGTCGAGATCCCGCATCAGCTCCTCCCGCGCCACCCCGGCGCGGCCCCGGAACATGTAGCCCTGCCTTATATCGAACAGCAGCGCCGCCCGCTCTTCTGACGGGAACCCCTCCGGCAGCGTCCCCGTCTCCACCTCCCGCTCGAACCGCGCCGTCAGCCGGGCCTGCGCCTCGGCAATCGCCGCCTGCAACCGCTCCGACACGCCGTCGACCTGCCCCGCGGTCGTCGCAACGCTCGAGGCCAGGAAACACCCCTTCGCCCCGCTCTCGTGCCCGGTGGCGGAATCGATGATTTCGACCAGGAACGCGCGGATCGCCGCCGCGATATCCTCCTCCGCCTCGAAGGCCACCAGGGGCGCACAGCCCTCGGCCTCGCGGTAATGGTCGATGGTCTTGAGATACAGCTCACGCTTGTCGCCGAAGGCCGCGTAAAGGCTCGGGCCGGTGATCCCCATCGCCCCCTTCAGGTCGCGCAGCGACGCCCCGTCATAGCCCATCGTCCAGAAGACATGCATCGCCTGCCTCAGCGCCGCGTCATAGTCGAAGCTGCGCGGCCGCCCTAATTTTTTTGTATCGTTCAATATATAATCCTTGACCCGCCCGGTGGCGCCCGACATATTTGTACCGTTCGATATATAAAGCGAAAGGCTCCCCATGACCACCCCGAAACTCGCCGCCGGATCTGTGTTTCCGGCGATCGACCTTCCCGTGCTCTCCGGCGGCACGCGCAGCCTCGCCAAACCCCGCGACGGCTTCGACTGGCAGCTCACCATCGTCTACCGCGGCAAGCACTGCCCGCTCTGCACCACCTACCTGAAGGAGCTGAACGACCGCCTGCCCGACTTCACGGCCCAGGGCACCGACGTGCTCGCCGTCTCGGCCGATACCGCGGCCCGCGCGGCGGCCCACATGGAGGAGGTCGCGCCGCAATTCGACGTGGCCTACGGGCTCACCATCCCGCAGATGCAGCAACTCGGCCTGTACATCTCGGGCCTCGAGAACGGCCGCGACGTGGAAGCCCCATTCGCCGAACCCGGCCTCTTCGTCATCGACGATTCAGGCCTCCTCCAGATCACCGACATCTCCAACGTCCCCTTCGCCCGCCCCGACCTCGCATGGATCGCCAAGGGCATCGGCTTCCGCCGCGGCGCCTTTTCCAACACCCCCATCAACGGTACCCACGCCTGAAAGGACATGCCATGACCCAGCCCACTGAAACCACCCTCCGCGCCCGGCTCGACGAGCTCATGCAGGCCGGCGTGCGCGCCGACATGGCCACGCTCGACACCATCTACCATGACGATATCGAGGTGATGGACCTCGGCATCGACGGCCGCCTGGTGACCCTGCAAAAACGGGACTTCATGGCGCTGCTGCAAAAGACCTTCCGCGACAGGACACCCGAGGATCACCTCTGGTTCAACCTCCACCGCCTCACCGTCACCGGCAATCGCGGCCACGTGCTGATCTCCCGCAAGATCCCTGTCGGCGGGCCGAAGATGATGATCGACCTCAGCATCGACTTCGTCTTCGAGGACGGCCGCTGGCAGGTGACCCGCGAGGTGAATTTCAGCCGCCCCGACGCGGACGCGGCCTGACCCTGCTCACGAAAGGGGCCGGCCCTTCCACGGGCCGCCCCCTCACGTCTTCCGCCGCACCACGTAAAGCAGCACCAGCCCGACCACCGCCATCCCGATCAGCGTCAGCCAGATATCCACCCCCGTCTGGGTCCAGTGCCCGAAGACCATGCCGCACCTCCCTTTCCGCGCCCCCTGCCCGGTCCGAAATACCCACCCGGCACCATGAGCGCACCCGGAATTTTCGAAAATTCCAGGATAGAAAATGCGCATTTTCTATCCCGTTTTCCGCGCGGAAAACGGCGCCCGCAGGTACCGGCGCTCAAGACAATAAAAAGAAGCACTGCCCCTCCCGCCCTTTGCATGTCGTGGTGCAACTCGTGGTCAAGCGCCTTGCGGGCCTGACGCTATGTCCGACAAGGCGTCCCGAAGAAATCTCCGGGACGTCTCCGCGCCAACGGTCGGCTTGGCGGACGAAGCGGACATTAAAGCATTCCCGTTGAAGGTCCGCTGTTGAGTTTTCTCAACCCCGGCGGTAACTAGCGAAGCCGTCTCAACCCCGAACCCCACGGATATACGATGTAATCGCTGCGCACATGTTTGAACCAACACCCTGGTAAATCCTGCCGGGTGGTTTTGTGCGTTTATACGAAACATCGTGAGACAATCATGAAAATTATAAAATACCCGCGTACGCGGCACATTGAGGGTTCGCGCCTTCAAGTGGGCGATATGGCGGACGACAAACCAATAAAGGAGCTTTCGGGCCAAGTCCTTGTCGTTGAAGAGAAGCTCGACGGCGCCAACTCTGCTGTGTCGTTCGACGCCAATGGCACCTTGCTGATTCAAAGCCGGGGGCACTACCTGACCGGTGGAGGTCGGGAACGGCACTTTGCCCTGCTAAAGACTTGGGCGGCCGCCCATGCGCACGTCCTGCACCCTGTGTTGGGTCATCGCTTCGTCATGTATGGCGAGTGGATGTATGCCAAACATACTGTTTTCTATGACAGGCTTCCCCACTACTTCATGGAGTTTGACGTGCTGGACCGAACCAACGGTGTGTTCCTCAGCACGGCGGCCCGTCAGGAATTGTTGACCGGATTGCCGATCATGCCCGTACCGGTCGTCCATACAGGAGAAATCAGGTCTGTCGACCAGCTTGTCGGCCTGACCCGGCCATCCCCTTACAAATCCTCTGAGTGGCGTGATGCCTTGATCGTGGCAGCAGAGCGGTCGGGCAGCCGTTCTGACAAGGTTGACCAGCAAACCGAGGACAGCGACCTTGCAGAAGGGCTTTACCTGAAACAGGAGAGTGCGGATCACGTTGAAGACCGTTTCAAGTTCGTCCGAGCAGATTTCTTACAGGCGATTGAAGCAGCTGATGGGCATTGGCATGACCGTCCGATCCTCCCGAACGGGCTCGCCGACGGTGTTGACATTTTTGCACCCACATTGGGCTTGGATGGAGCCTATGATGCGTAAGTCCATGAAACCCACCGTCACACATGACCACCTGCTGGCTTTGGTTCCTGCCGACCCGGCCTGGAAGGTGGACTGGGCCGAGATTTGGTCGCTCTGGCCGGAACTTGCCATACTCGACACCTGTCCGCAGGATCCGATCCACCACGCCGAAGGTGACGTCGGTAAGCACACGCGGATGGTTGTCGAGGCGCTGGTGGCTGATCCAGACTGGCAAGGGCTGCCCATTGTGGATCGGGCCAATCTCTTCTGGGCCGCCGTGCTGCATGATGTGGGTAAACCTGCTGTGACGAAGCATCAAGATGATGGGCGGGTATCTTCCCGTGGTCATTCACGGATCGGGGCCTCCATCGCGCGGGAGTTGCTTTGGCATGCAGGATCCCCATTTGCATGGCGGGAAGACCTTTGTGGGATCATTGCCCACCACCAACTACCGTTTTGGCTCATCGAACGGCCCGACCCCATACGCATGGACATCGAAACATCGTGGCGTTGTCGGACGGATCATCTGTACCTGCATGCCAAGGCCGACGCATTGGGTCGTACATGCGAGGACCAGCAGGCCATTCTGGAGAACATCAGCCTCGCCGCATTGACGTTCCAGGAGGCCGATTGTTGGGCGCGTAGGTTCGCTTTCGCCAACGATGAAAGCCGTGTCGCCTACTTCGAACTGGAAGACCGTGATCCGCATTATGCGGCTCATGAGGCGTTCCCATGCACCGTCACGGTGATGTCTGGCCTGCCTGGTGCCGGGAAGGACACCTGGATCACCAAGCACCGCCCTGAGCATCCGGTCGTCAGCCTCGATCTGATCCGAGACGAACTTGGTGTCTCGGCAACTGACAACCAAGGCCAAGTGATCCAAGCAGCACATGAAAGGGCCAGAGAGCACATGCGAGCCGGACGGGACTTTGTTTGGAATGCAACGAATGTGACGCGGCAGAACCGATCAAAGATATTGCGGCTTCTGCGGGACTACGGTGCCCGGATCGAGCTCATCTACGTCGAAGTCAGCCCAGATCGACTGCTTCGGCAGAATCGGAGCCGGCCGGATGCTGTACCCGACGCCGCGATAGATCACCTGTCAAAGAAGCTGGAACCGCCGCAGATTTGGGAAGCTCACAAAGTTACCTGGACATAGCGCCGTCGCGCGCATGCACACATTGGCGCAGCGCGTGGCATTCGTCACCCTGGGCTCGGAGTGGACATGGCGCTCCGAGCCCTTGGCCCAATTTGCACCACGACATGCAAAGGGCTGGACTGTCCAGCTATCCGGCAGTGGCTCGTATCAGCACCATCACGCCGAAAAAGAACCCCACGAGGCCCACGCTCGCCCCGGCCCAGATCAGGCCGCTTTCCCGGTGTACCCGGTAAATCCGTCCCCACTTCCCGATCAGGAGACCGGACAGGATCACCCAGAAGAGGGTATACACCCCGACGGGCGGCCCCTCCCAGATCCCGAAGGCAAAGTACAGGCCGAACACCACGGCGCTGAAGACCGCCACCGTCAGGACGACCGCGACCGCCGAGCACAGGAGCATCTTGCGGAAGCCGAATTCCGCATAGAGGTCTACTTCGCTCATCCTCACGGCATCGGAAAGTCGAAACTCGCTCATCAGGCCACCATGCCCCCTGTCAGTGCCGGCGTCTCGACCAGCCTCCCATCTTCAGGCCGCCGAGTCGAGGATGCGTTTCTCGGTCACGCGCGGCGGCTCATCCCGCACCGCTGCGACACCGGACCGGCGCGCGCACCGCCGACGCCCCTGTTGCGCGGCCCTCAACATCTCGGGCCCCGCCGCACCGCGCGCCACATTAACCCGCCCCGGCACCGAAAATCGCACCGACGAAATACCGACGTTATACCGACGCGATACCGACACGGGGTTTCCCCGCTTTTTCAGGGCATTAACCCCGATTCGCCCCCCGGCTCTGGGCCCCCTCGTTAACACTTTCAGACACCCGGCCTCTCCGTGAAGGCGACACTCGAACCTCCCCTCCCCGGCCGCCGCTCACTCTTCCAGCGTCTCCAGCGACAGGATGTATTCCACCACGTTCCACAACCGCGTCTGGTTGATGAACATGGCGTATTTCGGCATGATCGTATTGTGGTCCGGCTGCATGATCTTCATCCGGATGATCTCGGGGTCCATGTAGACCGCAATCGCCCGGAAACTCGGCGGGTAGGATTTGAACTTGCCCCCTGGTTCGATGTCGTGACAGCGGGCGCAATATTCCTCGGCGATCTTCCGGCCTTCGAGGATGTCCGCCTCCTGCGCCATGGCGGCGGGGGCCAGCAAAACAAGGCCCAGGGCGAGTGTTGCGAGTGGTTTCATGGATCAGGCTCCCTGCAAGACAGTTGGCAGGGGCACTATCGCGCCGGGCTGACCTGGCGTCATTGATCGGTGTCAATCCCGCTCAGGAACTCACCGCCTTGCGCACCATGTCCCAGTAGATGTCCTGCACCTCCGCCAGCGACAGCCGCCCGCCCTCGCGGAACCAGGTGTTCACCCCGTTCAGCATGGCAATCAGCGCCATTGCCGCAACCCGCGTGTCGGCGATGGTGAACACCCCCTCGTCGACCCCGCGTTTCAGGATGTCCACCAGCCGCCCCTCGTAAGCCCGGCGCAGCTTCTCGATCACCTCGAAATTCTCGTCGCTGAGATTGCGCAACTCCATGTAGGCAATGAATACTTCCTCCGGCCGCTCGGTGTGGAAGTTGATGTGAAACCGGGTGAAATCCCGCAGCGCCGCAAAGGGCTCGGGTTGCCCCGCCTGCGCCTCTTCCTGCGCCGCCAGAAGCTCCTCAAGATGGGTCTGCATCAGGTCGAACAGCAGCGTCTGCTTGTCCGGCGTGTAATTGTACAGCGCCCCCGCCTGCACCCCCACCTCGCCCGCGATCTGGCGCATGGAAACGGCCGCAAATCCGTGCCGCGCAAAGAGTTTCAGCGCCGCTTCGCGCACCTTGGGGCCGGTGATCCCGGAATGAGAGCCTTGGGTTCTTGCCATGCGGCCAGCATAATTGAACGAGTGTTCAGATCAACGCCCGACTTGCCCTCCCCACTGCAAAAGTGGCAAGTAGGCTACAGTGCCACATCCGGAGACCGCGCCGATGCCCCTGCGCTCCACCCTTGCGTTCTGCGCCGCCGCGCTGGTGGCAGGCTGCAGCACCTTTCCGCAGCTCGACGCCGTGGTCAGCGACGAGGCCTGGGCGTCGGACTATCCCGCCCTTGTCCCGGCCGAAACCCTGCGCGCCCGCGCCGCGGCCCGCGCACCCTCGGGCGCCGCCATGCCGCTCGACGCCGCCTCCCCCGCACCCGAGATCGATGCCCGCGCCGCAAGGCTCAAGGCCCGCGCCGCCGGCCTCAGGGGCGAGGTGATCGGCGAGGCCGACAAGGACCGGTTGAACCAGAAAGTCGAGATCGAGGACGACGAGGGCTGAGCCCGGCTAGCCTTTCAGGGCAACCGGCTGGCCGTGGGGCGTGCTCAGGTAGGCCTGCCTCCAGTCGCTCTCGCGCCGGGTCACATCCTCCGTCCCGGCCATCCGCGCCTCATCGAGCATCCGCTCCAACACGCCCAGAAACGCGGCATAATACGTCTCGTCCGTATCCGGCGCCCCCTCGGCGGACCGGCGGTCAAGCTCCGCACCCAACGCCCGCGACCACTCTGCCGCATCAAGCTTCCCGTCGGCGACAAGCACCTCCACGACGGCCGTCACCTGCGCATGCCACTGCTCCGCAAAGGCAGGTTGGCCCGCGCGTTCACGCCGCGCGGCAGGGCTCATGTCAGGCCGGCTCAAGGTAGCTGTCCCACATGTCGATCAACAGGCTGTCGTCGCTGCCCGCCGCCTCGGGCCAGAGCCCGGCCATCGGAAACCGCACGACATAGGTCTGCTCCTTGCGCAAAAGGCCTTTCGCGGACTCGTCCGGCAGGGCCTGCGCGCCGATCACGCTGTCGATCACCCCGGCCCGGCCCCGGACATATCCGACCATGCGGGTGTGCATGCTGCCCACGTCCCGGCGGCAAACTACAGCATCGCCGGGCCCGAACCGCGGCTTTTCACCGGCAACCGTCTCGACCGGCGCCGCATTGCCATAGCTGAAATCCCGCGCATCCGCCCGGCCCGCCGTGAACTCGGAAACCTCGGCGATCCCCTCGTCGACCGCCGTTGTCATCATCCCGAGGATCCACTTCTCGAAATAATCCATCCGCAGGTAGAGGTCGGGCGGCAACCGCTCGAGCACGTGCCGATACCAGTCCAGCGTCCAGCCCGTCTGATCCTCGCTCAGCTTGTCCATCGACATCATCGCCAGCGCCCAGACCCGGGCCTTCCATTCCTCCGCGAACAAGGCCGCGTCATCTTCCGAAACGTTCGGCAAGGGCCCGAAGCCCTGCGTGCCGCCAAGGTCGTGAACCGTATCCATCACGCCGCCCCCCGTGCCGGAGAAAGATCGCGCACCGTCCCGATCATGGAGTTCCGCGTGACCAGACCGGCCAATTCCTCTTCCGACCAGCCTTCGGTGCCAGCGGGGCGCTCGGGCACGACCATGTAGCGCCGGTCCGAGGTGGAATCCCAGACCTTGAGCTCCACGCCCTCCGGCAGGACGGTTCCGAACTCGGCCAGAACGCCGCGCGGGTCCCTGACGGCGCGGGCCCTGTACTCGGTCGATTTGTACCACGACGGCGACATGCCCAGAATGCCCAGCGGATAGCAGGAGCAGAGCGTGCAAACGATCAGGTTGTGGGTTGCGGGCGTGTTGAACACCGCCACGATCGGGTAGCCATCGGCGATGCCGGGTATGACCTCCGAGAAGGCCGCGGGCGTGTCGGCGGCAAGGCGGTCGGCAAAGCCCGCGTCGCTCCAGGCCCTGGCGATCACCCTGGCGCCGTTCATCGGCCCCACGTTTTCCGAATAGTCGTCGAGCCATTTGTCGACGGCATCCTCGGCCAGAAAGCCCTTTTCGACGAGAACGGTTTCCAGCGCCTTCAGGCGAAGCGCCGGTTCCGGCGGCAGGTGGCTGTGCAACTCGCGATGCAGCTTCGCGACCTTGTCGGAGTCATGTGAACTCAAAACGCGTCTCCCCTGAGAAAAAGAGGATCTCGCGGCATCCGGCGACGGACACCGCATGACCGTCGGAATGGTCACCGAGGGTAGACCGTTCTTCGATTCGAGTCACCTTCGACGCCCCCGGCGGCCCGCCCCTCCCGTACAAAACCCGCGTTGCAAGCCCCGCCCCGAGCGTTTACACGCCTCTGAAAGACCCTTCCGCGAAGTTATTTCGGAGCGCCCCATGACCACTCCCCTGCGCCTTGGCATCGCCGGGCTTGGCACCGTCGGCACCGGTGTCGTCAAGATCGTCCGCCAGAAGGCCAAGCTGATCGAGGCCCGCGCAGGCCGCCCGGTGACCATCTCCGCCGTCTCGGCCCGCACCCGCGACAAGGACCGGGGCGTGAACCTCTCCGATTACGCCTGGGAAGACGACCCCGTGGCGCTGGCCTCCCGCGACGATGTCGACCTTTTCGTCGAACTGATGGGCGGCAGCGACGGCCCGGCCAAGGCCGCCACCGAAGCCGCGCTGTCCGCGGGCAAGGACGTGGTCACCGCCAACAAGGCCATGCTCGCCCATCACGGGCAGGCGCTGGCGGAAATGGCCGAGGCGAACGGCGCCGTGCTGCGCTTCGAAGCGGCCGTCGCGGGTGGCATCCCCGTCGTGAAGTCGCTGACCGAGGGACTGGCCGGCAACGAGATCACCCGCGTCATGGGCGTGATGAACGGCACCTGCAACTACATCCTGACCCGGATGCAATCTGGCGGGCTGCCCTATGACGAGGTCTTCGAAGAGGCCGACAAGCTGGGCTTTCTCGAGGCCGATCCGACGCTCGACGTGGGCGGGATCGACGCCGGTCACAAGCTGGCGCTGCTGTCGGCCATCGCCTTCGGCGCGCAGGTCAATTTCGACGCGGTCGAGCTGGAAGGCATCGAACGTGTCACCATCACCGATATCCGCCATGCCGACGACCTCGGCTACCGCATCAAGCTTCTGGGCGTCGCCCAGATGACCGGCCGCGGGCTGGAACAGCGCATGTCGCCCTGTCTCGTGCCCAAGCGCAGCCCGCTGGGCCAGCTCGAGGGCGGCACCAACATGGTGGTGCTCGAAGGCGACCAGGTGCAGCAGATCGTCCTGCGCGGCCCCGGCGCGGGCGAGGGCCCCACCGCCAGCGCGGTGATGGGCGACGTCATCGACATCGCCCGCGGCTTCCGCTGCACCACCTTCGGCGTGCCCGCCGCGATGCTGACCGAGGCCACCCCGGCCAAGACGGCGACGCCCGCGCCCTATTATCTGCGCATGGCGCTCGACGACAAACCCGGCGCGCTCGCCAAGGTGGCGACCGCGCTCGGCAATGCCGGCATCTCGATCGACCGGATGCGCCAGACCAAGCACAAGGACAACACCGCCCCCGTGCTGATCGTCACCCACCGCACCACCCGCAGCGCCCTCGACGAGGCGCTCGACGCCATGAGCCGGCTCGACGTCATCGCGCATCAGCCCGTCGCCCTGCGCATCGAATCCGTCTAGGGGCGGCGCTCCGGCTCTTGTGCCGGCGTCACCCCGTCGCTAATGCTGTTGGCCGACCCGTCCGGCCAATTTTCTCAAGGAGTTTTCATGTCCGACGCTGCGCAATTCGACGACACCATCCTGTCGCTCGCCCTCGCCCGGGTTTCGGAACAGGCCGCGCTGGCCTGCCGCCCGCTCATCGGCCGCGGTGACGAGAAAGCCGCCGACCAGGCCGCCGTCAACGCCATGCGCGAGGAGCTGGGCAAGCTCGACATCGCCGGCGTCGTGGTGATCGGCGAAGGCGAACGCGACGAGGCGCCGATGCTCTATATCGGCGAGGAAGTGGGCACCGGCAACGGCCCCGGCGTCGACATCGCGCTCGACCCGCTCGAAGGCACCACCATCACCGCCAAGGCCATGCCCAACGCGCTGACCGTCATCTCGATGGCCCCGCGCGGCACCATGCTGCACGCACCGGATGTCTACATGGACAAGCTCGCCGTCGGCCCCGGCTACCCCAAGGACGTCGTCTCGCTCGACATGAGCCCTCGGGAACGGGTCGAGGCGCTGGCAAAGGCCAAGGGCTGCGCCCCCGGAGACATCACCGTCTGCGTGCTCGAACGCCCCCGCCACCAGGATGCCATCGCCGAGCTCCGCGAAGTCGGCGCCTCGGTCTACCTGATCGGCGATGGCGACGTGGCGGGCGTGATGCACTGCACCGATCCGGAAACCACCGGCATCGACATGTACATGGGTTCGGGCGGCGCGCCCGAGGGCGTGCTGGCGGCGGGCGCCCTCAAATGCCTCGGCGGCCAGATCTGGGGCCGGCTCCTCTTCCGCAACGACGATGAAAAGGGCCGCGCCGCAAAGGCCGGGATCACCGATCTCGACCGCGTCTATTCCCGCGATGAAATGGTCACCGCCGACGTGATCTTCGCCGCCACCGGCGTGACCACCGGCTCGCTCGTCGCTGGCCTCAAGCCGCGCGGCGACAGCATCGAGACCGAAACCCTGCTGCTCAGGTCCAGGACCGGGGAACGCCGCCGGATGACCTGCCGCCACCCGCTTTGACCGGGCCATGCCGGCGGCACTGATCCTGATCGATATCCAGACGGGGTTCGACAACGCGGCGTGGGGCGAGCGCACCGCCCCCGCCGCCGAAGACACCGCCGGCGCGCTGCTCACCGCGTGGCGCGCCGCTTGCGACATCCTGCAAGGCCACGCATGAGCTTCCTCGGCGTCGAAAGCTCCCTAACCGGCCGCCGCTGGGTCGGCCCCTCGTCCGAGACCGACCGGCTGGCCGAGGCGCTGATGCAGTCTGCCGCCCTGCCCCGCCCGATCTGCCAGACCCTCGCCCGGCTGGGCGTCGCCCCGGAAGAGGCCGCAGGCTATCTCGAACCGAAGCTCCGCGACCTCCTCCCCGACCCGCGCCGCCTCAAGGACATGGAGACCGCCGCGGCCCGTTTCCTCGACGAGGTCCGGCGCAAGGGCAAGATCGCCATCTTCGCCGACTATGACGTCGACGGCGGCGCCTCCGCCGCGCTGCTGATCGACTGGCTGCGCCAGATGGGCCTGCAGGCCACCCTCTACATCCCCGACCGCATCGACGAGGGCTATGGCCCCAACGAGCCCGCCATGGCCGAGCTTGCCGCCAATCACGACCTCATCGTCTGCGTCGACTGCGGCACGCTCAGCCACGATGCCGTCGCCGCGGCCAAGGGCGCCGACGTCATCATCCTCGACCACCACCTGGGCGGCGAAACCCTCCCCGACGCAACCGCCGTGGTGAACCCCAACCGGCAGGACGAACCGGGCGACCTCGGCCATCTCTGCGCCGCCGCCGTCGTCTTCCTGATGTTGGTCGAGGCAGGCCGCCAACTGCGCGAGGCCGGCCAGAAAGGCCCCGACCTGATGGCCATGCTCGACCTCGTGGCGCTGGCCACCGTGGCCGACGTGGCCCCCCTCAAGGGCGTGAACCGCGCCTTCGTGCAGCAGGGCCTCAAGGTCATGGCTGGCCGCCACCGCCCCGGCCTCGTGGCGCTCTCCGACGTCTCCCGCCTCGACAGCGCGCCCACCTCCTATCACCTGGGCTTCGTGCTGGGCCCCCGCGTCAACGCCGGTGGCCGGATCGGCAAGGCCGACCTAGGCGCGCGCCTTCTGGCCTGCGACAACCCGCACGAGGCGCAGGCCATGGCCGACCGCCTCGACCAGCTCAACACCGAGCGGCGCGAGATCGAGACCGCCGTGCGCGACGCCGCCCTCGAACAGGCCGAGGCGCGCGGGCTCGACGCGCCGCTGGTCTGGGCCGCGAAAGACGGCTGGCACCCGGGCGTCGTCGGCATCGTCGCCTCCCGCCTCAAGGAAGCCACCAACCGCCCCGCCATCGTCATCGGTTTCGAAGGCGACGAGGGCAAGGGCTCCGGCCGCTCCGTCTCGGGCGTCGACCTCGGCGCGGCAATCCACCGTCTGGCGGCGGAAGGCCTCCTCATCAAGGGCGGCGGCCACCGAATGGCCGCAGGGCTCACCGTGGCCCGCGATAAGCTGGAAGCAGCGATGGAACGCCTCTCCGAGCTGCTCGAACGTCAGGGCGCCGGCACCGCCGGCCCCCGCGACCTCGCTCTCGACGGAATCCTGATGCCGGGGGCCGCCACGCCCGAACTGGTCAACCAGATCGAAACCGCCGGCCCCTTCGGCGCGGGCGCCCCCGGCCCGCGCTATGCCTTTCCCGACATGCAGATCGGCTTTGCCAAGCGGGTGGGCGCCAACCACCTCAAGCTGCGCTTCGGCGACGGCATGGGCCCCAAGCTCGACGCCATCGCCTTCGGCGCCTACGACACCGAGATCGGCGCCACGCTGGAAGCGCATGGCGGCGCGCGCTTCCATCTCGCCGGGCGGCTCGACCTCAACACCTGGGGCGGCCGGCAGACCGTGCAGCTTCGCCTCGAAGACGCCGCCCGCACCGGCTGACCGCGCCGCGATTCGTCGCGCCAGAGCACCATGCCCGTGCCGCCAACCCACCGCGAACGCGCGATTCACCAGGCTTTAACGCCGGGCCGGCAAAACCTGACCCCACGTTCCCCGAGCCGGGATTGAAACAAGTCGCCGCCGAGCGAAAATTTTGCATTTTGCCTCTTGCGCAGGGTCCGGCTTTTTCATAGGAAACGCCTCACGCCAAGGCATGG
Organism: Roseovarius indicus; assembly: GCF_008728195.1. NCBI lineage: Bacteria > Pseudomonadati > Pseudomonadota > Alphaproteobacteria > Rhodobacterales > Roseobacteraceae > Roseovarius > Roseovarius indicus. The sequence continues at coordinate 2,190,107 of NZ_CP031598.1, read as the reverse complement.
CCCGTTCGTCTATCGGTTAGGACGCCAGGTTTTCAACCTGGAAAGAGGGGTTCGATTCCCCTACGGGCTGCCACTTTATCCATCAAACGCATGTTTTTACTGGATAATTTCAAGGGCGCTCGGGCCTTTGTGCCATCCGACATGCCATCTCGAAAATGCACCTCACCCCCCCCTCCGCCAAGTTGGCGGTGCGCGGGGCAGAATGTGCTCTCCCAACTTGCGAAGGCACCCGACCACGATGACCGCCTCGCCGCTATCTGGGGAATTCCCCAGATAGGCCCGCACGCGCGCGGCGCTTCCTTTCGCGGTAGGCCCGTTGGTTGCATCGCGGCGAACAATATATCTGTTCCGGCAAGGGGGTCTCGATCTCGATCCCGCAGACTTTGCACGGGCGCGATTCGGCGCGCCGCCTCGACTTCGCACCGCAGCTAATCGAACAACACCGCTGATCTTTGCCCACCGCCCGAAATTCTTGCCCGCACCATGCGCATTCCCGGCTGCCCGCGTAATAGGGCGGCGGCTCGCAAGCTGTTGAGCAATACCTACGCCGCCGGGTTGCCGTCAGCGGAATAGGTGCGCCGCAACGCAGGCATTTACGCTTTGCCAGTTCCTCGATTCGCGCAGTTGTTTCGGTTTGCCGCCGGTCGGTCTCGATGCAGGCGGCACTACAGAACATTTTATTCGGCCGGCAGGGCCACATGTCCGCGCCGCAGACGACGCAGAGCGCCCTCATGTCATGTTCTTGGTCGCGATCTTTACCACTACATCCTCGCTGCCCTTCCGAAGCTCCGCTATCTGGTGATGATGCGCGTCTGCGCAGAGATTGCTGCAATACTTCTTGTGCCCATCTGGAAGTTGTTTTCCGCATTTGACGCATCGCTCCCTTTCGATCAGCAGGCCCTCGTGTATCACCCAGTCCGGTTGGCCCTCATACCAGGTCGGGCGCACTGCCCGCGCCCGCTTGAACGCCTCGGTCAGCAAGTCACGGGCCAAAAGGTCGGCGGTCTCCCATTGCCATCCCGCAAGGCAAAGGTCCGAACGGATGCCCGCCCGCAATGGCCCTTCCATTCCAAAGAGCGAGCCGGTGTCACCCGCAGCGAAGGCGAGCTTGATGACGCGGGCCAGTTCATCGGCTAGCGCCTCAAACCGTTGCTGTCTGAGACGCCCACGCAGCCGATCGCGCTCACGGCGATCGGCCTTGCGCTTCGCCTTCATCGCGGCGGGACTCATCTTCAGCATTACGCCGCCCCGCCACGCTCATCCCCCCAATCCACAAGCTTGAGCGCCTGCGCCGGATCGACGCCCGCTTCTTTCGCCAAGGCCAACGTCTGCACAATCTGCGCCGCCGCCCGCGCCCGTCCGCCAGCATCGAACGCCTGTAGCGGCCTCATGCAATCCAGATTTACGGCTTGCTGTAATTTGTCTGAGGCTTCCTCCGCGATCATGGCTGCAATCGGTTGTAACACCCATTGGGCAAGGTGACGTTGCGCCTCGCGAACCATAGGCCCGGTCGTGGCCGGTGCCGTCAGCCCCGGCAGGATGCCGAATGCCATGTTGATGCCGTCCCGTGCCGCCGCCAGCGTCTCGCGCGTCATGCTCTTGGACAGGTCCGGGGAAAGGTCGTGCGGTTTCCAGTCTTGGACAGGTGCAGGACCGCCCGCCGCCGCCACATTGACGCTTTCCCTGACCAGCACCTTGCCGTGAGCGCCCCGGAAGCCGCGCGCAATTTGTTCCATGTCCGTTTGCGGCGACTCGGGAAACGGAAGTACCTGACTGCCCAAAGGGGCTATCTCATAGACTTCCGCAAGCGCCGTCTCGACCGCGTTCAACAGCCCCGCCGTTAGTTGCGACCGCTTGAGCGGGGCCGATCCATACCACGGCGCGACAGGATCGCAGCCGATACGAAAATGCAGCACCTCCGCCGCCAGCGCAGTCTCGGTGCGCCCGCCACCGGCCTCGGAAACGGACACGCGGTAGGCCGTGGGCTTCCCGTCTCGGGTGCGCAAGTCCCAATCGGAACACGGGACAAGGCCCGTCTCGCGGATCAGGAATAGCGCCTCGCCCCGCAATGCGAGGGACCGCGCGGCGAGCGTCAGGGACCGCTTATCCAGAAGGTCGGCACCCTCCACGTCCGCCAGCCCGAGACCGCCTTCCCACAAGCTGATACACGACTGCGCGGTTGACGACAGTTCGGCAATGCCCCGCCGCCCAGCGATGTAGCTTTCGCGCGCCGACATGATCTCCGCCGTGAAGCCGCTACCGGCGGCGCGGGTCTCGTCTTTAGGGTGGACGCCCTTCTTAAAGTTCCAGTTGGAAAATGGCCACATGCTCAGGCCCTCCGCTTGTAGGGGCGCAGTAGGTCCGCCGCCCCGCTCAGTTCCATTGCCCGCCCCATCCATGCCGGGTTGCGGTCATAGCTTTCTTGGATCGCGCCGCCCATGTTCACGCTGTAGCTGGACACGCCCGCGCGGTCGGGTTCGTCCGCCAAGTATTCGGCCAGCCGCCGGAACGCTTCCATGACAGCCGAAGGCACGTCGCCGCCACCCACCTCTGCCGTGATCCGATACGGGCCGTCGCCGGGAAATTCATAGCCGCCCCATGGGGACGCCGCCGGGGTGCATTCAACCCATGTGCCGCTTTCCCAGACCTCGACAGTGTTCAGCGTGGCAGGCGACACGGGGGCTTCCCAAGCGCCTTCCCCCTCGACCGTCCAGACCACTTCCCGCGCGGTCCAGCGCACTCGGCAGTAGGCTTCCAGCCGTTGCCAGATCGCATCTGGATTCAGCGCCATCGCGGCCATCGAAAGGCTGGGGGGCACGGGATAGCTGGCCGGGATTTCCTCGATCTCTTTCAATGTCACCGCCATTGCAGCGCCCCCCGCGTCTTGTTCGTCAGGAACACCCGCGCTTGCGGCTGGGGCTTCCAGTTCCGTTCCTCGATTTGAGTTTCGTCATAGGCCGGGCGGGTTACGACGCTCAGTTCATAGAGCAAGGCCGCGAAGATCGTGCGGATTAGCGCTGTGCCCTCCGCCGGATCTTCTTCCTCGACCTTCTCCGCGTTAGGTTCGGCCCGTTCCGGTGGAATCCTGAAACCGGGACTGATACCGATGATCAGCCCCGCGCGCATCGCCGCAAGGAAGTCGCGCACATAGCTGACCTCCTGCATTTCATCGGTGATCGTGGCCGCGAAGGACAAGGCGTCGTCACTGTCCGCCAGTTCCAGCGTCCCGGCCCCGCGCGATGCAAGGGGCCGGTCATAGCTGTGGCCGATCAGCAGGTGAATATCCTCCTCGGGACGCTCCACCCGGTAGGCGAACGCGCGGCTGGCCATGACCTCTTTGCGTGGCCTGCCGGTGCGGCCACCGTCCGAAAGGACGGCAGCCTTGTTGTATGGAAAGCGGCCAGCGAGCTGCAACGCGCCCGACGCCCGCTTGCGCAGTTCTAATGCGCCTTCGTGACCGCCGTAGAGCATCACTGCACCCCGGTCAGGACTTCGAGTTGCACCCCGCGCGCAACGGTCACATCCATCGTCGCCAACGCAGTCAGTCGCAGCCCGCCGGATTGCGCGTCCGAGTACGGATCGCGGATCAGATCGACCGCGCCCCAGGTCGCCACGAAGAACGGGGGGACACCGCCCACATTCGTAGTCAGCAGCGCACTGGATTCCGCCGGATCGCCGGTCGGCGCCGCCAGCGCGTTCGGACTCATGGCGATGTTGCCCGCCGGGATGTTCTTCACCAGCCGGTCCCATTCGGTCAGGCCGGTGCCAGTGTCGATATAGGCGTCGTCCATCGCGTCCCAGACCTCGGGCCGAATCAGAAGCCGGACGGCAGACGGCGAGCCTGCCGCGTTCGCCAGCATGAACCGCGTCACCGCGGCGCGGAATGCGGACCAGCTTGCCGCCGCATCCACCGCCGTTTCGGTGATGCCATAGCCCGATGCGCCGGCAATCACGCCATCCGGCTCACCCGAGGAACCGCTGCCAAGGAAGGCAACCCGGTCCATCTCCTGCGACATGGCCCCGTTCATGTCCCGGCGCACCGCCTGTTCCAGCGCCTGCCCGGACTGTTTCAGGGTTTTCCGGGTCAGCTTCATCTGGATGCCCAGCGTATGGTCCGGGGCGAGCGGCTTGTCAGTCGTCGCATAGGCGGACGGGTCCGCGACATTGCCCGTTTCGGTCGCTTGCCAGGATGCCGTGACGCTGGACGTGACAACCGGATATTCCACCTCGCCTTGCGGGATATTGATCATCTGCCCGCCCATGCGCGCCGCGACCGATTGCGGAAACAGCCGGTCAATGATCGGGCGCGTCTGCATCGGGTCCGGCGTGCCACTGGCAATAGTCTCACCCGCCCGTTGTTCCAGAGCTTCCCACGGCACCGGGACACCGCGATAGCCGCCCCGCTCGCGCAGTTCGGTCACGATCTCCGCCGTCTGGCCATCGAGCGCGCGGCCCTCGTCCAATGCCAGCGCGACTTGCCGCATCTCGAATTGGCCCATCAGTTCGGACCACTCGCGATCCGAGCGGGTCTCAAGATCGTCTTTCGCCTCGCGCCGTTCCTCGTCTTCCGCCACCAGCGCGGCGCGATACCGCACTTCATTGGCGCGGTATTCTTTGTCCATGTCTTCCATGGACCGGGTTTCGTCCTCGGACGGGGCTTCCTTCCCGACCAGTTCGGCCAGCGACTGGCGGATTTCCGATTGACGGCGCTGGATTTTCACAGAATCAAGCATTCTATTCTCCTATGTTGCTCGATTGGTTTCGCTGCATGTCCCGCAGCAAGGACTTCCACGCCTCGCGGGCGGGATTGGGCTGACCCATGCCAACCTCAATTCGGGTTTTGCGGCTGTGACACCGACCGCAGAGGCATTGGAGATTGGACAGCCTGAACGCCAAGTCCGGGCGGTCCCGGACGGGTTCGATATGATCCACCTCCAACCGCCGCCGCTCACCGCACTGGACGCATTGCCAGTCGTCGCGGTCGAGCGCCTGCATCCGCAGGGCCTTCCAGCGCCGGGACCGGATCACGCGGGCCGAATGCCGCTGATATTCGCGCCGCCTGTTCATGCGCCACGCACCTGCACGTCATAGAACCGGGCCACGCCATCGGGGGCCATCGGCACCACGCGCACCACGGAAAAGGTCTTGCCCGCGACCGTCAGGCTATCCCCATTGTCCGGGGTGATGTCCAAGTCCTCGACCGCCACAAATGCCCGCAGGTCGTTCGCCTGAATGTTGCTCCCATCGCGATCCTCGGACGTGTAGTCCACCACGCACACGGTCGCGGCGTGATTGGTGGGCGTGCCCGGCGTGGGCGGATAGGTGGTTTCGTCCGCTTCTCCGGGACGCACGAACGTGCCAGCCTGCCCCCATTTCGCGATCAGCCGCGATGCCGTCTCAGTCATCCCCATGCGAACCGTCCCCCTTTGTTCTTCGGTGCGCTTGTCATGCGGATGCCTTGGGCAACCGCGATGACAGTTGCCGCCGCCGGGTCGATCCGCCCGGTCGAACGTGATTTCGCAAGCTTGTGATTGCCTGCCGGATCCACCAGCGTGATCGCGTCCGCGAAGGCAGAGCGCAGCAGCAGAGACGGCACCGTTTGCACCCGCTGTTCAAAGAGCGCCCGCCGGAACCTCTCCACATCCTCGCTGCCGTCTTTCCATCCCATCCCGCGCCAGACACAGGGAACGCGATCCAGCGCGGCACCGCGCAGCGCTTCGATAAACTCCGCATGACGGAAGCGGTCGCCCACGATTGCCGCCGGGGTTTGCCCGTCGAGACGTTCCGCCACATCGGCAAGGAAGCGATCCACCGGCACTGTGGTCTCACCCATCGTCACCAGTTCGCCGCGCTCGTTCATCTCGACGTAGCGGCTCGATACACCGTCAGCCGCGCCACGATCCGCAAGGCCGGGTTTCGTCGGAAAGGCACCCACACATTCGAGCCGTCCTGTCTCGGGCCAGAACAGCGCCGCCGCGCTCATGGACCGCGAACCGCCCAGGTCAACGCCAAGGATCACTGGCCCTTCGCGTTCGGGCAGGTCGTCGGGCGACACCTCGGCCGCCAGCCATTCATCAACCGTGACCAGCACCGACCGATCATCGGACGCGACACGTTCATTCCTATTCAAGTTACGGAAGCTGGACAGGGCAGAGCCGCCCCGTGCAATCGCCCGCCGCGCCTGCGCTACCAGCCATTCCGGCGTGGAGCCGATGCCCTCGCGCGCGCCGGGGTTGGCGATCAGCAGGCTTTCTAGATCATCCGGCGGCAAGCCCGGTTCGGGGCGATGCTCCTGCACATACGTCCCCGGCGGCGGCTCATCGAGCCACCGGGAAAAGGTGTTCGCGTCGTCAGGTGCCGACGTGCTGATAATCAGCGCCCGGCCGTCACGCTTGCCCAGACCGGACAAGATAGCGTTTTCGAGGTTGTCGCCCTTCTCGCGTTCCCATGCTGCCCGCTCATCGAGGATCGCCAGTGTGGGCGCACCGCCGAGGATGGACTTTCCGTCCGCTGCGATCACCCGCGCCAGACCGCCGCCGTTCTCCGCCGTCTCGACTTCCAGCTTGGAGCCGCGCCGGATCGTGAATTGCTCCTGATCTTCCTCCGGCAAACCTTCGATGAAGCCTACCAAGAAGCCGAACGCGATCTTGGCTTGGTCCCGGTTCCGGGCCGCGAAGATGATCTCGCGCTTGGGCTGGGGCGCGATCTCGCCCATCAGGTGCCCCAACGCGATGCCCGCCGAGATAGCCGTCTTGGCTGAGCCGCGCCCCACACTAAGCAATCCGACCGCCGTGCCCTTCGAGAATGCGCCGCGAACGAAGTCCTTTTGATAGCTCGCCAGCTTCAACCGCCGTCCAGCCATGCGGCCCTCGGGGACGACCAGCTTGGGCAGGAACCGCAGCGCCGCCGATGCCTCTTTCGATGCCCTCGCCATCAGCAGCCCTCCCCGGATTTTTTCAGGAGAGAGAAAGGAACACCCCGCCCCGCGAAAGGCCCCCCCGAGGAAAGCCGGACCATTGGGACCAGAATGCACAATAAATAGGCATTCGATGAAAACATAGGCAAGTCCACCTGATTGCGCTGGGGTATTATATTACCACCATTCGTTTAAACACACTACCCCCACCCGCTCCTTCCCCCCGCATGCAGGGGAAGGCCCTACGCTTCCTCGATCCGTTTCCACGCGATACCCGTATCGTGGGCCAGCCGCTTCCCCGCAGGCTTTGCTCCTGCCCCGCCCTTTGCAGCTATGCGTCGGTGCGGTCCCCGGTCGGAACATGTCGCCATGAACAGGGCATGTGCCCCTGCCGGTGGGTTATAGATGTCGCGTCTCTGAGCGGCCCAGTAGGAGTCGGTACCGCTCGGGGTGGGTGATGCCCCCGGATCGTCTTAAGCCCATTGAATTCGCTCAATGGTCAAAGGCTAGGACGGATGAAGGGATATGCCCGGCTCGGCGTCCGGTCTGCTCCGATGAATGAACGCCCCCACACCTCGCCCAAGGTGCAGGGGCGAGGTTCTGTCAGGGGTTCCGATGCCGGGCGCGGTGATGACGGCGGCAGAGCCACGTCACAGCGAGCGGATTAGAATAGTCGTCGTGGTGCGCCTCGCTCTTGTCCGAGCCGCATTCCTCACAAGGTTGGCGCACAATCAGGCCAAGCCTCAGCGCGTTCTGCACAGTGAGGTGAGCGAGGTAGGCGCGCGGGTTGCGCGCTCTCCATCGCTGTTGCTTGGTCTTCACCGAAATGGTATCGTCGCCTTGACGTTGGGTGGCGTCGAATTGGCCCTCGCTCGCGGTGACAGCCGCAGCGGGGGTTTGCTTTTCCTGAGCCATCATCACGCCTCCCAAAGCCCGGTGAGGCCCATGTCAGAGAGACGGATAGCAAGCTGGTTTGCCGCGCCGCGAGAAGCGCAGATGAACCTGTCAGGCGGCTCTCCCGGTATGTTGATGGTGACAAGGAAACCGTCTTCGGTTTCGCAGATGCGATAGTGACCTTTCGGTTTCAGTTCCAGCAGGTCGGAGGTACTCAGGCCGCTAGTCCAGCTCATGCGCCATCCTCCGCATCGCGCACACCTAGCCACGCGGCCCGTAGGCACTCCTGCACCTCGCGGTCGCGGTTGCGATACTCGCGAAGCACGTCGCTTGCCGCCGTCAGCATGTCCCACATCGAGCGGTAGACAATGTCCTCGTCCATCTCATGTCCGAGGGTCGTGCGCGTCAGTTCAATCGCGCCTTCGATGAAGTCGAGCGGGTCATCGACCTCAAGGCTCAACTTCTTCCTTCGCACGTCGAACGCCGATTTCAGCGCCTCGCCGGGGTCGGTCGTGAGTTCCGCCAAGCGGTCGTTATCCGCCTCGCGCCTCGCGTCGATTGCGAGATACTGCATTTCCTTCTTGCCATAGGACTTGAGCTCGGCTTGCACGGACGGGGGAAAGTCTTTGAACCTCATGCCGCCACCTCCGCTTGCTGGGATTCCCAAGCCTCGATGTCGGAGAGCTTCCATCGGGCGCAGCGACCGGAAAGACGCACAACGCGGGGAAAGTCCGGCTTCTCGCGATGCCAGCGCCAGACGGTCGGGCGCGCGATCCCGTAGCGCTGCGCAACCTGAATGTCAGTCAGATAAGTTTGTGTCATTGAAGCACCTGTTAGTTACAAGGTGCTTCCCAATGTTCACATATTTGCCGAGGGGTCCAAAGAAAGCGCAGGACGTTATTTAACGCCCTTTTCGGTCCCCTGACCCGCTTCTTTCCTCAACAACATAGGGGGCATTACCGTCTGTGAAGTCGCACCCAACGCTGCGAGTGCCTCCAACAACGGAATAGCAGGCTTGGCTCTGCGTCGCCTCCGCCTAACGAATGACTCATCTTCGCCAAGCAGTTCCGCAACACGCAAATTAGCAGCCTCCTTTGGCCAACCCTCACGGTCACAAAGCCATGCAAACGCCAGATATGCCTCGATATCCATAGGGTTGATCTTTGGTTTCGGCCCTTTCTTGAGCTTCTTTTTTCCTTCCAGCCGGTCGGCAAGAAAGTCCCTTTCACCCTTTAATAATCTATCATTGCTGCGCAGCTTCTTTATCAGTCGTTCAAAGTTACCGCGCTCTGCTTCCCCCAAGGTGGCTGTGTCGAATTCGCTGAAATCCATCAACCTGCCTCCCCAATGCGAACAACTTTGCCGCCTGCCTCACCGCGCAGAAATCGCTGCCAAGCCCCCATCATCTGCCGCCGCTTTTCCAGCATATCGCCGCGCCGATAGGCCCGCTCAACTTCTGTGCCTACGTTATGTGCAAGCGCCATTTCGGCCATGTCTCGCGGATAGTTCGTGCGCTCGGCTGCCCAATCCCGAAAAGTCGATCTAAGTCCGTGAGGAACAGCAGGACGCCCGGAAACGCGGTCGAGATAGCCGCCCTCCCGCGCCTCGTTGATGCGCTTCATGCACGCCGACAACGCCGCGTCAGACAGCATCCCACCGCGCGCCGCCGGGAACACATACGGGACGCCCTGCATCCTTGGCACAGCTTCCAAGAGCGCCGCTGCCTCCGCCGTGAGCGGAACGCGGTGTTCCTTTGCGGCCTTCATCCTATCAGCCGGGATGGTCCAAAGCTTGGCGCTAAGGTCGATTTCGGACCAGACCGCGCCGCGCACGTCGCCCGACCTGACCGCAGTCAGAGCGAGTAACTCCAGCGCCCGCGTGGCGATGCCCTCGCGGCCACGAAGATCCGCAAACCAATCCGAAGTATCGTCCAGCGCCAGCGCGGGCCAATGCTTGGTTTTGGCCACCTTGCTTGCCGCTGGCAGGAAGGCGTCAAGATTATGTTTCCACCGCGCCGGGTTTTCACCTTCTCGATGCCCAGCAACAGTTGCCCACGACAGGACGGCCTCTATCCGCTGCCGCAGCCGTTTTGCAGTGTCCGTTTTTGTAGTCCATATCGGCTCAAGAGCGCGCAGCACATCCTGCCGTTCAATCTCTGAAACCTGCATGTCGCCCATTGTCGGGATCGCATAGAGGTCAAGCGAGGATCGCCAGATTTTTGCATGTCGCTCGCTGCGAAACTCCTTCTCTTTCGTGGAGAGCAACCGTTCCGCCGCCTCTGCGAAAGTAAGATCGCGTGCGTTCTGCGCTGCCAGCGCGGCCCTTGCCGCTCGCCTCTGCGCCACCGGGTCAATGCCCTTCCATATCAAGTCCCGCGACTCTCTTGCCCGCTCACGAGCTTGTGCGAGCGTGACGGACGGATAAGAGCCGAGTCCTATGTTACGGCGGGTGCCAGCGATGGTTGTGCGCAGCACCCAAGACCGCGCGCCGTTTGGCGTGATTTGAATTTGTAGCCCGTCAACGCCGCCGACTGCAAAAGTCACATTGCCTATGCCGCCAGGATGCGTCAGCCGTTTCACTTGGAGCGGGCCAAGCTCCTGCGCCTTCTTTGGCAAGTTCGATTCCCCCTGCTTACGTTATGCCATTCTACATGCCAAAACGAATAGCACTGTCCGTTACATGACGCAACACAAGGAAACAGAATAATGCGGCAACACCCTGTGAAATAAGGCTTTTCGCTTCATATCGCACTGTCGTGTTACGCTACGCATGTAGACCTACGGGCTGCCACTTGGCGGAACTCCCCGACATGCTGAGACAAATCCGCCCGAAGGGGCAGATTGCGCGGAGTCACGACCTCGTTAACCATTTGTTCATGATTTGACGAGCAACGCACTGCAGATCGCATCGGGCAGCGGCACGAACGTCACCCCTTCCGCCTCGCAAAACGCGTAGATCGCCTCGCGACAGCCCCTGTACCTGTCGGCCATCAGGTCATGCACCATGATGTAGCCGCCCCTGGCCATGCGCGGATAGAAATACCGCAGGCCCTCCAGCGTCGGCTCGTACAGGTCGACATCGATCGAAACGAAGGCAAACTGGTCCTCCAGCCCCTTCGCCGTATCGGGAAAGAGCCCCTGCCGCACGATCATCTCGCAGGTCGCGTCCGCATCGACCCGGGCCAGCACGCGCTCGACCGAGGTGTCGCTGAAGTCGTGCCCTTTCGCGTCGAACCGCGCGGTATCCTGCGAAATCTGCTCCGCGTCGAACCCTTCGAACGTGTCGAACAGATAGTACTTGCGGTTATTGAAGGCCCGCGCGATCAGCCGCGTGAAATCGCCCCGGAAGACGCCCAGCTCGGCGATCGCCCCCTCGACGCCCCGGCGCTCCAGCTCCTGCGCCAGAAGACCCATCTGAAGATAGCGCACGTTGTCGCCCAGGTATGGCAGCCCCAGCCCCGTGGCGATCCGCGCAAGGTTGCCGTAGATCCGCGCCGGCATGTAGCCCGCGCGCCGCAACAGCCGGGCGCCGACCCTGGCCCCGACACCCGACCTGTTGTCATGAGCTTTCCACATGCGGCACCCTTTCCCCGACGGTCACGTTCTTCCACGTCCCCGGGGGCGAAACAACTGCCCACTGCCATCGACCGCGCAATATGGCCGGGCCGTGCCTTGGCCAAGCGTTACTTCACACTTGAAACTTCAAGCTTGAAATATTGATCCGTTCCGGCCTATCCTTCCCTCATGTCCCTGCCGGAAGAGCCATGTAGGCGTTGACGGCGGCGGAGCGTCCTGCTCTGAGTTGGTGACCAGCCAACCGCATGACACGCCGCCGGTAACGCACACGCAGACCGGCCGGGCCATGCGGAATTCGATAATAATCGCGCCAAACGCGCGAACAGGGAGAAGATGGATGAAAAAACTAGGCACAACACTGGCCGCCGGTCTTCTGGGCCTCGGCACCACCGCCTCGGCCGAGGTCGAGGTCGGCATGATCGTGACCCTCTCGGGCCCGCCCGCGGCGCTTGGCCAGCAGGCCGTTGACGGCTTCCAGCTGGCGCTCGACGATCTCGGCGGCAAGCTTGGCGGCGAAGAGGCGACGCTCATCGTCGAGGATGACGAGCTGAAACCCGAGGTGGCGCTCTCGAAAGCCAACGGCATGGTGCAGGAAGAGGTCGATTTCGTCGTCGGCACGATCTTCTCGAACATGCTGCAGGCGATCTTCAAGCCGGTGATCGAGTCGGAAACCTTCCTGATCAGCCCCAACGCCGGGCCGTCGACCTTCGCCGGGCGCAACTGCAACCCCTACTTCTTCGTCACCTCCTACCAGAACAACCAGAATGCCGAGGTGATGGGCGCCCACGCCCAGGCGGCGGGCTATGAAAAGGTCTTCATGATCGCGCCGAACTACCAGGCCGGCCGCGACAACATGGAAGGCTTCCAGATGCACTACGAGGGCGAGATCGTCGACGAGGTCTACGTGCCGCTCGGGCATCAGGACTACTCGGCCGAGATCGCGCGCATCGCCACCTCCGACGCCGACGCCGTCTTCGCCTTCACCCCGGGCGGCATGGGTGTGCGCTTCGTGCGCCAGTTCCGCGATGCCGGGCTCGCCGACCGCATCCAGTTCATGTCGGTCTTCACCACCGATGAAACCACCCTGCCCGCCCAGAAGGAAGCCGCCGAAGGCTTCATCGCCGCGGGCAACTGGGCCCCGGATGCCGACAACGAGGCCAGCCAGAAATTCGTGGCCGCCTTCGAGGAAAAATACGGCTACGTCCCCGGCGGCTATGCCATGCAGGCCTATGACGCCGCCATGCTGATCGACAGCGCGGTGGCCTCGGTCGGCGGCGACCTCTCCGACAAGGATGCCGTGCGCGCCGCGATGGAAGCGGCCGATTTCACCTCGCTGCGCGGCGATTTCGCCTTCAACTCGAACCACTACCCGACTCAGAACTTCTACCAGCTTTCGGTGGAAGAGCGGGAAGACGGCCAGTGGGCCACCGCGACGGGCGAGCTGGTCTTCGAGAATTACGGCGACAACTTCGCCGGCGAATGCAGCATGTAAGCCGATGCGGCGGGGCCGGCCTTCGGCCCCGCCATTCGCGGCTCCGGCGATAAAGGCCTCCCATGTCCACAACGCTGATCCTGATCCAGCTCCTGAACGGGCTGCAGCTGGGTGTTATCCTGTTCCTGATCGCGGCCGGCCTGACGCTCGTCTTCGGGGTGATGGGGTTCATCAACCTCGCCCACGGGGTGCAGTACATGCTGGGCGCCTACCTTGCCGTCTATCTCTACGGCCTGACGGGCAGCTTCCTGGCCGCCCTCGTGCTGGCCCTGCCCCTGGCGCTTCTGCTGGGGCTGGTGCTGGAGTTCCTCGTCTTCCGACATCTCTATGACCGCGATCACCTCAGCCAGGTGCTCGCCACCTTCGGCGTGATCCTGTTTCTCAACCAGCTGATGAAAGTGCTCTTCGGGCCCGCCTCGCTCTCGGTGCCGCCGCCGGCCTTCCTCGACTTCTCCTTCGTACTGGTCGACGGCCTCCTTTATCCGGCCTACCGCGTGGCGCTCATCGTCGCCGGCCTGCTGGTGGCGCTTGCCCTCTGGCTCGTCATCACCCGCACGCGCGTCGGCATGCTGATCCGTGCGGGCGCCACCAACCCCGAGATGGTCTCGGCCTTGGGCGTGAACGTGCGGCAGCTATTCCTCATCGTCTTCGGCTTCGGCGCCATGCTTGCCGGGTTCGCCGGCGTCATGGCCGCCCCCCTCTACTCGGTCGAGCCGGGCATGGGCGACAACCTCCTGATCGTGGCCTTCGTGGTGATCATCATCGGCGGCGCCGGCTCGATCCGCGGCGCCTTCGTGGCCGCCCTATTGGTGGGGCTCGTCGATACGCTCGGCCGAACGCTGGTCACCGACGGCCTGCGCCTCATCATGGACCCGTCCTCGGCCAACCAGATCGGCCCGGCCATCGCCTCGATGCTGATCTACGTGCTGATGGCACTGGTGCTCTTCTGGCGGCCCGAGGGCCTTTTCTCCCCAAAGGTGACGCGATGACCGATCAGGCCGACATCCAGGCCCCCGCGGCCGCCACGCCCCGGGCGCCCTTCATCGTGGCCGGCGTGATCTTCGCCGCTCTGGCGCTGATCCCGGTATTGGCCGAATTCTGGGGCGGCGCATGGCTGACCTCGCTCGCCGTCCGCGCCATGATCCTCGCCATCGTCGCCATCTCGCTCGACCTGCTGATGGGGCATGGCGGCATGGTCAGCTTCGGCCACTCCGCCTTCGTCGCCATCGGCGCCTATGCCTGCGGGATCATGATCACCGAGGACGTCTACGAGATGGCCCTCATCCTGCCCGTCGCGATGGGCGCCGCGGGACTTTTCGCGCTGATAAGCGGGGCCATCTGCCTGCGCACCTCCGGCGTCTCCTTCATCATGATCACGCTGGCCTTCGGGCAAATGATCTTTTTCGCTCTGGGCTCGCTCGCACAATACGGCGCCGATGACGGGCTGACGCTATGGTCGGGCCCGGATTTCCTCGGCACCCGTTGGTTGTCGTCCGACATGGGGGTCTACATCTCGGTCTTCGCCGTGCTGCTGGGCACGTGGGCGCTGGTCCACCGGATCACCGGATCGCGCTTCGGCCGCGTGCTGCGGGCCGCGCGACAGAACCCCACCCGCGTCGCCTCGATGGGCTACTCGGTCTTCCGCTATCGCCTGACGGCTTACGTCATCGCCGGCGTGATCGCCGCCATCGCCGGCGTGCTCTGGGCCACCCACGCCGCCTTCATCTCGCCCTCGCTGGGGGCTTGGCAGCGCTCGGGCGACCTGATCGTGATGGTCGTCCTCGGCGGCATGGCCACCCGCAACGGGGCGCTCATCGGCGCGCTCTTCTTCATCCTGATCGAAGAGACACTCTCGTCGATCACCCATGACTGGCGGCTCATCTTCGGCCCGCTGCTGGTGCTGATCGCGCTCTATGCCCGCGGCGGCCTCGTCGGCCTGCTCGACCGCGTCAGGGGGCCGCAATGAGCGAAGTCGTCCTTCAACTCAAGGGCCTGCAAAAGGCCTTCGGCGCGCTGGTCGTCACCGACAAGGTCGATCTCGACCTGCATCGCGGCGAATGCCATGCCCTGATCGGGCCGAACGGCGCGGGCAAGTCGACGCTGATACACCAGATTTCCGGCCTCCTCCAACCCGACGCCGGCAAGATCGCCTTCGAGGGGCGCGACGTCACCGGCCAGAAACAGCACGAGCGCGCCGTGGCGGGGCTCGGTCGATCCTTCCAGATCACCTCGATCCTGCCGGAGTTCACCGTGCTGGAGAACGTGGCCCTCGCCGCCCAGATGCGGGCGGGCTCCAGCATGCGGTTCTTCCGCCGCGCCGACCGCGAGGCGGCTTTGAACGAGGCCGCGATGACCGCCCTTGCCCGCATCGGCCTCGGGCCTCGCGCCGCCACCATGGCGGGCGAACTCTCCTACGGCGAAAAGCGGATGCTGGAGCTGGCCATCGCCATCGCCGGCCAGCCGCACGCCCTGCTCCTCGACGAGCCGATGGCGGGCATGGGACGGGCCGAAAGCGAGGGCCTCACCGACACCCTGCTCGAGCTGAAGGCGCATTACCCCATGCTGCTGATCGAGCATGACATGGAGGCCGTCTTCCGCCTCGCCGACCGGGTTTCGGTGCTGGTCGCGGGCGCCATCGTCGCCACCGGCACGCCCGACGAGGTGCGCGCCGACCCGAAAGCCCGCGCCGCCTATCTCGGCGAAGACCACACGGAGGGCGCAGCATGAACCTCCTGTCCCTGACCAACATCACCGCCGGCTATGGCTCGGCCCAGGTGCTCTTCGGCATCGACCTCGAGATTGGCGAGGGCGAGGTCGTCACCCTGCTCGGCCGCAACGGCATGGGCAAGACCACCACCGTGCGTGCCATCATGGGGCTCATCAAGCCATGGTCGGGCGAGGTACAGGTCGACGGCAAGAATTACGCCGGCCAGCCGCCATATGCCATCGGCAGGGCGGGCGTTGGCCTCGTACCGGAAGGCCGGCAGGTCTTCCCCACGCTCACGGTCGAGGAAAACCTCCTCGCCGCCGCCAAGATGCCCGAGGGCCGCAACCGGTGGGATCTGACCTCGGTCTACGATTTCTTCCCCCGCCTCAAGGAACGCCGCACCCACCTGGGCGCGCAACTTTCCGGCGGTGAGCAACAGATGGTCGCCATCGCCCGCGCCCTGATGACCAACCCGCGCCTCTTGATCCTCGACGAGGCGACAGAAGGCCTCGCCCCCCTCATCCGCGAGGAAATCTGGACCCGCCTCGCCACTTTGAAGGCGGAAGGCGAAGCCATCCTTCTGATCGACAAGAACGTGGGCGCGCTGGCAGGGCTTGCCGACCGCCACTACGTGATCGAGAAAGGTGAGATCATCACCACCGTCACCGCGGCCGAGGAAGGCCAGGCCATCACCGCCACGCTCGAACGCCACCTGCATCTTTGATCCGGAACCAAGAGGGAGACCCGAAAGATGACACTGACCCCCGGAATTACCCCCGAGAAAGACGGGCTCGACGGCCTCGCCTGGAATGTCGTCGGCCACACCTACACGCCGAAACTGCATTCCGAGAACGCCTTCATCTGGCATGCCAACATCCCCGACGGCACCTTCGTGCCGCCGCATATCCACCCCACGCAGGATGAATGGATCTGCATGCTGGAAGGCACGCTCGAGGTCGAATTCGGGCCCGAGAAACACGTGGCCCATGCCGGCGACACGATCCGCATGCCGATGGGGCTGGCGCACGGCATCTACAACCGCTCGGGCGAGACGGCGACCTGCATCTTCGGCGTGGCACCGTCGCGGAAACTGTTTGAGCTTTTCGGCAAGCTCGACAACGTGACCGACCCCGAGGAGCTGGTGCGCATCTCGGCCGAGCACGAGGTCGACTTCCTGCCGCCGCCGGAATAAGCGGCTCGGCTCTCTGAAAAACGATCGGCCCCGGAGGCTTCGGGGCCGATCCTCCGGTCCCTTGCCCGCTGGCCACACACCATGGTGATTTGCCTGTTTCGGCCGATCGCGTGCCTATGGGCCACATGACCGGCCACCCCTCCCCCACGATCACGTTCACCCGCCTGCCCGAGATCGCGCCCGAGGCGATCCTCGCACACATGTCGCATCCCGTGATGGCGCGGCACATGCCGCTCCTCTCCGGCGACTGGACGATCGACACCGTGGCCGCCTTCGTGGCCGACAAGGAGGCCTGCTGGAAACTCGACGGGCTGGGCCACTGGGCGTTTCTGGCCGATGGCACCTATGCCGGCTGGGGAGGGTTCCAAAAGGAAGGCGACGCGTGGGATTTCGGCCTCGTCCTGACGCCGGAAAGGTTCGGGCTGGGCCTTCGGATCACCCAACAGGCGCTGGCCTTTGCCCGCGCCGACAGCCGCATTCCGTATGTCACCTTCCTGCTACCGCCGTCGCGCCGAAACCTCGGCGCGCTGAGGCGGCTGGGAGCAAGCTTCGTCGGAGAGGTCGATTACGAGGGCGCTGCCTTCCGCAAGTACCGGTTGGACACCGGCGGCCCGGCATCCGTTTTCCGACCGGAAAACGGGTAAGAAAATGCGCATTTTCTTACCCGGAATTTGCGCAAATTCCGGGCGCGCCCAGCCTCTACCGTCCGGCCACCTGCAGCTTCTCGTAATCGCCCACGATGGCCCGCAACTCCTCCGCCGTGGCCACGTCATGCACATCCTCATAGCCCTCAGGCGCGCGCTCCTCGACGAAGTCGATCACCCCTTCCGGCCCCCCCTTGCGGTTCGCCGCAACGATCGCCGCCGTCGCCGGCCGGCGCGCGTCATCATAGGCCTCCAGCGCCGCCACGACGTCACCGCCCTCGGCCAGCCGATCGGCCAGGTCGCGGGCGTCGAGAATGGCCTGGCTCGCCCCGTTCGAGCCCACCGGGTACATCGGATGCGCCGCATCCCCCAGCAGGGTCACCCGCCCATGCGTCCAGCGCGGCAGCCCGTCACGGTCGCACATCGGGTAGACGAAAATCTCCTCGGTGGCGCGGATCAACTCCATGACATCCATCTCGGGCACCTGAAGGTGGCCCTCGGCCATCTCCAGCGCCTCCTCGGTCGAGGCCTTGCGCGACCAGTCATCGCGCCCCGGAATGGGGGTATCCGCATCGCCCACCTTGGTGCAGACCACCCAGTTGGTCAGCGCCTCGCCGGGCCGGTCGGGGTCATGGGCAATTGGGTACAGCACCAGCTTGTGCTTGAACCCGCCCGCCACAATCATCGACGCGCCATCCAGGAATTGCGGCCACCACGCCGCGCCCCGCCACATCAGCACGCCGTTCCACGACGGCGCCCCCTGGTCGGGATAGTAATGGCTGCGCACGGTGGAATGGATGCCATCGGCCCCGATCAGGATATCGCCGCTCTCTTCGTAACGCGTGCCGTCCCGCGCCTCGAAGACCGCCTCGACACCCGCGCCGGTATCCTCGAACGACACCAGCCGCCGGTCGCATTGCACACCGCCGTCACCCAGCCGCTCAAGCACCGCGTCGTGAATGAGCTTCTGCAGCCGCCCCCGGTGAATGGAAAACTGCGGCGCATCGAGCCCCGCCCAAAGCCCACGCGGCTGCGCCACGATATCAAGGCCCTGACCCGTCTTGTAAATCAGCCGCCGCGTCCGGATCGCCGCCGCATCCAGCGCCGGCAACAGCCCAAGCTTCTCCAGCTCCGCAATCGCGTGCGGTAGCGTGTTGATCCCCACGCCCAGCTCGCGCACCTGGCTCGATTGTTCGAACACCTTCGCCTGGATGCCCCTCTCATGCAGCATCAGCGCCAGTGTGAGCCCGCCAATGCCCCCGCCTGCGATCAGAACCTTCATGCGCCCATCCCCTTATGCTGTCAGCGGCCGATCACCGCCGTTGCCTCGATTTCCACCAACGCCTCGTCCTCGATCAGCGCCGAAACCACGACCATGGTCATCGCCGGAAAATGCCGCCCCAGCACCCGGCGATAGGCCTGGCCGACCTCGCGCTGCCGGGCAAGGTATTCCTGCTTGTCGGTGACATACCATGTCAGGCGCGTCAGGTCGTCCGCCGTCCCGCCCGCCGCCTCCAGAATGGCGAGGATATTCCGCAAAGCCTGCTCCATCTGGCCGATGAAGTCATGGCTTTCGAACACCTGCTCCGCGGTCCAGCCGATCTGGCCACCGACATAGAGCGTGCCGTCCTTGGTCAGGATACCGTTGGCATAACCCTTGGCGGGCGCCCAGCCTTCGGGAGAGATCACCTGGTGTGTCATGCGTCCTCGCTTTCCATGTAGGGCATCATTGCCTGTCTCAGGGCGTCGGGCCAGGCCTTCGGCCGCCCGTCCTCGCCCACCAGTACGATCGTGGCGCGATAGGTCATCCGCGTCTCGCCGCCGCTTTGCGTGAGAATCCGGAGGGTGGCGCTGGTGCCGCCGATCCGTTCCACCCAGAGCGAGAAGCAAAGCCGGTCGCCATGGCGGCTGGGCTTCGGAAAACCTGCCTCGATCTGCACCGTGGGGATCGCACCCTGATGGTGAAACTCCTCGAACGGGTAGCCGATGGCGTCGAAGAACTCCTCGACCAGGTCATTCATCATCTCGAAGAAGCGCGGGAAAAAGACCAGCTCGGCCGGGTCGCAGTGCTTGAACAGCACCTTGCTCTCTCGGGTAAAGGCACAGACGGGGGCGCTCATGCAGTATCCTTTCGAAGGCGGAAACGCTGGATCTTCCCGGTCTGGGTCTTGGGCAGGCTCTCGCAGAAGACGACAGAGCGCGGGTACTTGTAAGGCGCAATCGTCGATTTCACGTGATCCTGCAAGGTCTTGACCATCAGCGCGTCATCCTTGAACCCCTCGGCCAGCACCACATGCGCCTCGACGATGGCACCACGCTCTTCATCCGGGGCGCCGACGACGGCGCATTCCACCACGGCCTCATGCGCCAGCAGCGCCGCCTCGACTTCCGGTCCGGCGATGTTGTAGCCGGACGAGACGATCATGTCGTCGTTGCGCGCGGCGAAGTGCAGGTAGCCCTCGTCATCCACCACGAAGGTGTCGCCGGTGATGTTCCACCCGTTCTCGACGTAATCCGCCTGCCTGTCGTCTGCGAGATAGCGGCACCCCGTCGGGCCCCGCACGGCCAGCCGCCCGGGCTCGCCCGCCGGCTGCTCGTTCCCGTCATTGTCGAGCACCTTCACCTCGTAGCCGGTAACGGGCTTGCCCGTACAGGCGGGCTTGTGATCGTCGAACCGGTTGGTGATGAAGATATGCAGCATCTCCGTCGCCCCGATCCCGTCGAGCATGGGCTTGCCGGTCTTCTTCATCCACTCGTCGTAGACAGGCCCCGGCAGTGTTTCCCCCGCCGACACGGCGGCGCGCAGGCTGCTGAGGTCGGCGCCTTCGTCCATCGCCCGCAGCATGGCGCGATAGGCGGTAGGGGCGGTGAAACAGACCGTGGCGCGGTATTTCTCGATGATCTCGATCATGTTGGGCGGCGAGGCGGTTTCCAGCAATGTCGCAGTGGCGCCAAAACGCAGCGGGAAGACCGCAAGCCCCCCAAGCCCGAAGGTGAAGGCCAGCGGCGGCGAGCCGATGAAGATGTCGTCGGGCACCACGTTCAGCACCTCTTTCGCATAGCCATCCGCGATGATCAGCAGGTCACGATGAAAATGCATCGTCGCCTTCGGGTTCCCCGTGGTGCCGGAGGTGAACCCCAAAAGCGCCACGTCATCACGGCCCGTGTCCACGGCCTCGAACGTCACAGGTTTCTCGAGTGCCAGCCGGTCCAGCTCGGCATCGTGGTTCGACGTCCCGTCGAACCCCACCACCGATTTGAGGAACTTCGACCCCTTGGCGCAGGTCACCATCTCTTCCATCAGCCGCGTATCGCAGAGCGCATGGGTGATCTCGGCCTTGTCGACGATCTTCGACAGCTCCCCCGCCCGCAGCATCGGCATGGTGTTCACCACCACCGCCCCTGCCTTGGTCGCCGCCAGCCACGCCGCCACCATCGCCGGGTTGTTGGCCGAGCGGATCAGCACCCGGTTACCGGGCTTCAGCTTCAGATCTTCGACCAGCACATGCGCCAGCCGGTTCGTCCAGTCGGAGAGCTCCTTGTAGGTCCGCCGCCGCCCGTTGCCGATCAGCGCGGTGCGGTCGCCAAAGCCGCGCTCGACCATGCGGTCGGTCAGCTCCACACCCACATTCAACCGCTCGGGGTAATCGAACCCGTCCAGCAAGAAATCCGGCTGCATTTCCTCGGGCGGCAGATTGTCACGCGTGAAAGTATCGACATGTGCAGAAGGCCCTAGCATCGTCATTTCCCTTTCAGTTGATCGAGTGTGGCGCGCGCGATGATGACGCGCTGCACGTCCGAGGCGCCCTCGTAAATCCGCAGCGCCCGGATATCGCGGTAGAGCGCCTCCACCGCCTCGCCCGACCGCACGCCGTCGCCGCCATGAAGCTGCACGGCCCGGTCGATCACGCTCTGCGCCTGTTCAGTGGAGAAAAGCTTGGCCATCGCCGCCTCGCGGCTCACCCGCGGCGCGCCGCTGTCCTTGGTCCAGGCCGCGCGATAGACCAGCAGCGCGCTGGCATCCACGTCGAGCGCCATGTCGGCGATATGCCCCTGCACCATCTGCAAATCGGAAAGCGGCGCGCCCTGGATATGCCGTTCGGTCACCCGCGCCACCGCCTCGTCGAGCGCCCGCCGGGCAAAACCCAGCGCGGCGGCGGCCACGGTCGTGCGGAACACGTCCAGCACCGACATCGCTACTTTGAACCCCTGCCCCGGCGCGCCGATCATGTTCGCCGCCGGCACACGCACATCATTGAACCGCAACCGGGCCAGCGGGTGCGGCGCGATCACCTGCAACCGCTCCACCACCTCGAACCCGGGCATGTCGGGCGTGACAAGAAAGGCCGAGAGCCCCCTCGCCCCCGGCGCTTCCCCCGTCCGGGCAAAGACGGTGTAGATATCCGCGATCCCGCCATTCGAGATCCACGTCTTCTCTCCGTTGAGGATATACTCCTCGCCGTCCTTCGTGGCGGTCATCGTCGACGCCGCCACGTCAGAGCCCGACTGAGGCTCGGTCAACGCAAAGGCCGAGATCGCCTGTCCGGCGGTCGTGAGTGGTAGCCAGGCCTGTTTCTGCGCGTCCGAGCCGAAAAGTGACAATGCCCCGGTGCCGAGGCCCTGCATGGCAAAGGCGAAATCCGCCAGCCCGTCATGCCGTGCCAGCGTCTCCCGCGACAGCGCCAGCGTGCGTACGTCGAGCGGCGCGCCATCGACACTTGCCGTGGGTTTCAGCCAGCCATCGGCCCCGAGCTCGGCCACCAACTTGCGGCAGGCGGCATCGGTGTCGGAATGGTCGACCTCCAGCGAGGCACACCACCCGGCCAGCGCATCCGCATGGGCCTTGTGATGCGGCTCGAAGAACGGCCAGTCGAGATAGCTGCGGTCGGCCATCAATCCCCCTCGAAGACCGGTTTTTCCTTGGCCACGAATGCGTTGAACGCCCGCGTGAAATCCTCGGTCTGCATGCAGATCGCCTGCGCCTGCGCCTCCGACTCGATCGCCTGTTCGATCGACATCGACCATTCCTGCGCCAGCATCGTCTTGGTCATCATGTGGGCAAAGTTCGGGCCCGCGGCGATACGGCGGGCCATCTCCATCGCCTCCGCCTCCAGCTCCTCCTGCGAGACCAGCCTGTTGTAGAACCCCCAGCGTTCGCCCTCCTCGGCGCTCATCGCCCGGCCTGTATAAAGAAGCTCTGCCGCCCGGCCCTGCCCGATGATCCGGGGCAGGATCGCGCAGGCGCCCATATCGCACCCCGCCAGCCCCACGCGCGTGAACAGGAAAGCCGTCTTCGCCTCGGGCGTGGCAATCCGCATGTCCGAGGCCATGGCGATGATCGCCCCGGCGCCCGCACAGATCCCATCCACCGCCGCGATGATCGGCTTGCCGCAATTCACCATCGCCTTCACGAGATCCCCGGTCATCCGCGTAAACCGCATCAGCTCCTTCATGTTCATCTTCGTGAGCGGCCCGATGATCTCGTGCACATCGCCGCCAGAGGAAAAATTCCCGCCGCTCCCCGCGAAGACCACCGCATCGACGTCATCGGCGTAATGCAGGTCGCGGAACCAATCCCGCAGCTCGGCATAGCTGTCGAATGTCAGCGGGTTCTTCCGCTCCGGCCGGTCGAGCGCCACGCGCGCGATCCCGTTCTCGATACTGCACTGGAAATGCTCAACGTCACTGCGCATCGTCGTCTCCTTCTGTCAAAGCATGGTCGAGCATCCGGGCCACCATCGCGCTCTCCTCGCCTTCCAGCCCGCCCAACGCCTCGTGCACCCAGACCTCGTGCGCGGCGGCCTGCGCCTCGAACACCTCGATGCCGCGTTTCGTCAGCCGCACCATCGCCGCCCGCCGGTCCCCCGGCACTGGCACGCGCAGCGCCAGGCCATCGTCAGCCAGCCGGTCGACGATGCCCGTCACGTTGCCGTTCGACACTTTCAGCGCCCGCGAAAGCTCGCTCATCTTCATGCCGTCCCGATAGCGGTAGAGCGCCGACATCACGTCGAAACGCGGCAGGGTGGTGTCGAACTCGGTCCTGAACCGTTCGCGCAGCTCCCCTTCGACCATCCGTTGCACCTTCAGGATGCGCAGCCACAGCCGCAGGCTTTCCTTCGACGCCGGCGACGGGGCCGGGTGTTCCTTGGTCATGCTCATATTTCTCCTCCCGAAAGTGACAGCGCGTGCCCGCTGACCGAGGCCGCGGCCTTGGAACACAGCCACAGCGCCGTGCCCGCGACTTCCCCCGTTTCCACGAAACGCTTCTGCGGATTGCCCGCGTAAAGCTGCGCCCGCGCCTCGTCCTCCGACTTGCCGGTCTTGGCGGTGATCGCCTCGATCGACTTCGACAAGAGCGGCGTGTCGATGAAACCGGGGCAGATGGCGTTGACGGTGATCCCCGTACGCCCCAACTCCTGCGCCAGCGCCCGGGTCAACCCGATGACCCCGTGTTTCGAGGCACAATAGGGCGAGACATAAGGATACCCCTTCAGCCCGGCGGTCGAGGCAATGGCAATCAGCCGCCCCCAGCCCGCCGCCGCCATCTCCTCGTGACAGGCCTGCCAGAGGTGGAACACCCCTTCGAGGTTCACCGCCAGCGAGGCACTGAAAGCCTCCGCCGTCACCTTGCGGAACGGCGCCGAGGGCGCAGCGCCCGCATTGGCGATGGCAATGGCCACCGGCCCGTTCACCTCCCGCGCCTGCCCCAATGCCGCATCAAGGCTCGCGCGCTGCGTCACATCCGCCGCCAGCGGCAGCGCCCCGGTTTCATCCGCCACCTCTTTCAACGGCGCGTAGCTCCGCCCGAGGATCGTGACCTTCGCCCCTTCGGCGGCAAAGACGCGGGCCATCTCGGCCCCCACGCCCGAGCCGCCGCCGGTGATCACCACGTGGCTCCCGGAAACGCTCATACCCGCACCGCCTCGGCCTCGCGATCCGAGAGCCGCCACAGCTGATCCCGCCCGGGCTCATAGGGCAGCGGCCACGCCGCATGCCTGTCACCGATCGCCGCACCCGCGTGCAACGTCCAGTACGGGTCGGCCAGATGCGGCCGCGCAACGCACACCAGATCCGCCCGCCCCGCCATCAGGATCGAGTTGGCATGGTCCGCCTCGTAGATATTGCCCACCGCCATGGTCGCGATGCCGGTCTCGTTACGGATGCGATCAGAGAAGGGCGTCTGGAACATCCGCCCATAGACGGGCTTGGCCTGCGTGCTGGTCTGACCAGCCGAGACGTCGATGATATCGGCGCCCGCCGCGTGGAACGCCTTGGCGATCTCTACCGCCTCCTCCGGCGTCACCCCGTCGTCGCCCACCCAGTCATTGGCCGAAATCCTGACGGCCATAGGCTTGTCCTCGGGCCACACCGCCCGCATCGCCTCGAACACCTCCAGCGGATAGCGCAGCCGGTTCTCGAGGCTTCCGCCATACTCATCCTGCCGCACATTCGACACCGGCGAGATGAAGGACGAAATCAGGTAGCCGTGCGCCGCATGCAGCTCGATCATGTCGAACCCCGCACGCTCGGCCATCTCCGCCGCCGCCACGAACTCGTCCCTGACCCGGTCCATATCCTCCCGCGTCATCTCTCGCGGCACGGCGTTCCGGTCCGACCACGCAATCGCCGAGGCCGACATCGTCTCCCAATTCCCCTCGGCCAAAGGCGCGTCCATCTCCTCCCAGCCAAGCTGGGTCGAGCCCTTGCGCCCGGAATGGCCGATCTGGCAGCAGATCTTCGCGTCCGTCTCTTCATGCACGAACCCGACGACCCTCTGCCACGCCGCCTCATGCTCCGGCGCATAAAGCCCCGGACAGCCCGGCGTGATCCGGCCTTCGGGCGACACGCAGGTCATCTCGGTGTAAACCAGCCCGGCCCCGCCCTTGGCCCGCTCGCCCAGATGCACGAGATGCCAGTCGGTGGGGCAGCCATCGACGGCCTTGTACTGCGCCATCGGCGACACCACGATCCGGTTCTTCAGGGCCATCTCCCGCAGCCGGTACGGCGCGAACATCGGCGAGCGCACCGGGCTGTCCGGCCCGCCCGCCCGCGTCTGGAACCACTTCTCGGCCCCTTCCAGCCACGCTGCATCCCGCAGGCGCAGGTTCTCGTGGCTGATCCGCTGCGACCGGGTCAGCAGGGAATAGTTAAACTGTACCGGGTCAAGGTGCAGGTACCGATGCACCTCCTCGAACCACTCCAGCGAATTCCGCGCCGCCGATTGCAGCCGCAGCACCTCCAGCCGCCGCTCGTCCTGGTAGGCTTCGAACGCGGCCTCCATCGTCGGCTTCGTCGTCAGGTATTCGGCCAGCGCAATGGCGCTTTCCACCGCCAGCTTGGTGCCCGACCCGATCGAGAAATGCGCCGTGGCCGAGGCATCGCCCATCAGCACGATATTCTCGTGATACCATTTCTCGCAAAGCACCCGGGGGAAGTTCAGCCAGGCCGAACCCCGGATATGCTTGGCGTTCGACATCAGGCTGTTGCCGTCGAGATGATCGCGGAAGATCTCCTCGCAGACCGCGATATTCTCCTCCTGATTCATCTCTCCGAAACCATAGGCCTCCCACGTGGCCTCGTCGGTCTCGACAATGAAGGTCGCGGTGTCGTCGTCGAACTGGTAGGCATGCGCCCAGACCCAGCCCTTGTCGGTTTCTTCGAAGATGAAGGTGAAGGCGTCGTCGAATTTCTGATGCGTGCCCAGCCAGACGAACTTGCAGGCGCGCGGCTCGATATCCGGCTTGAACGTGTCGGCAAACTCGGTGCGGGTCTTGGAATTCAGCCCGTCGCAGGCGACCACGAGGTCGAAATCCTTGGCATAGGCCGAGGCGCTTTCCACCTCCGTCTCGAACCGCAGCTCGACGCCCAGCTCCCGCGCCCGCTCCTGCAACAGCAGCAGCAATTGCTTGCGCCCGATGCCACAGAACCCATGCCCGGTCGAGACCACCTTCTCGCCCCGGTAATGCACGGCGATATCGTCCCAATAGGCGAAATGCGCCCGGATCGCCTCGGCGCTTTTGGCGTCGTTCTGATGCAGGTTGTCGAGCGTTTCATCCGACAGGACCACGCCCCAGCCAAACGTGTCATCGGGCTTGTTGCGCTCGAGCACGACCACCTCGGCCTCCGGCTGGCGCAGCTTCAGCGATATGGCGAAGTAGAGACCGGCCGGCCCCCCGCCCAGACAGGCAACACGCATGGCTCTTCCTCCCTTCCCTGCATCTTGTTTCCCGGTCAGGATAGGAGGAGCCGAAATTTATTTCAAGCTTAAACCTTCAAGCTTGAAATATTGCAAATGACAGATACTGTGCACCCACCCGCCAAGGCGGACCAGACGCGGAGGAACGAGATGATCGACTGGGACGACGCATTCGAGAACATGGCCTACATACCCGGCGGCGCTGCCCTGCCCGGCCAATGGGCCGAGGCCGCCGGGGCCTACCGTGCGGAGATGGCCAAGGCCGGGCGCCTGCAAGAGGATGTGGCCTATGGCGATGGCCCGCGCGAGGTGATGGATATCTTCGCACCCGAGAGCGAAAGCCGCGGCCTCATGGTCTTCGTCCATGGCGGTTACTGGCGGGCCTTCGACAAATCCTCCTGGTCCAACCTCGCCCGCGGCTGTGTCGAAAGCGGCTGGACGGTGGCCATGCCCTCCTATCCCCTCGCCCCCGACGCCCGGATCAGCGAGATCACCCAATGTATCACCCGCGCCGTGACCGTCGCCGCGGGCCAGGTTCCCGGCCCGATCCGCCTCTCCGGCCACTCCGCCGGCGGGCACCTCGTGGCCCGGATGATGTGCCAGGGCGTGCTGCCCGAGGATGTGGCGGCCCGCCTTGCCCGCGTCACCTCGATCTCCGGCCTGCACCAGCTCGGCCCCCTGACCGCCATCAAGCTCAACGACACCCTGCGCCTGACGCCCGAGGAAGCCGAAGCCGAAAGCCCCGCCGGGTACGACCCGCTCCCCGGCGTGCCCCTCACCGCCTGGGTCGGCGCACAGGAACGCCCCGAATTCATCCGCCAGACTCGCCTGATTGAAGAGGTCTGGGGCCTCAAGGGCGCCGACGTCACCTCCGTCTACGACCCCGGTCACAACCATTTCACCGTGATCGGCGGGCTCGAAGACCCCGACAGCCCGCTCACGAAAGAAATACTGAGATGAGCGGATACGACCCCACCAGCGACGGTGCCAAGACGGCCTTCGCGGGCGACATGAGCTATGGCGACTACCTTGCCATCGACTCGCTCCTCGAGGCCCAGCACCCGCTGTCGGATGCCCATGACGAAATGCTCTTCATCATCCAGCACCAGACCTCGGAACTCTGGATGAAACTTGCCCTGCACGAGCTCGGCACCGCCCGCGACCTTCTGCAGCAGGGCCGGCAGGAACAGGCTTTCAAGCTGCTCACCCGCGTCGCCCGCATCTTCGAGCAGTTGAACGGCGCGTGGGACGTGCTGCGCACCATGACGCCCAGCGACTACACGACCTTCCGCGAAAGCCTCGGGGCCTCCTCGGGCTTCCAGTCGCACCAGTACCGCCTGATCGAATACCTGCTCGGCAACCGCAACACGGCGATGATGAAGGTCCACGAACACCGCCCCGACCTGCATGCCCTGCTGGAAGAGGAACTGGAAAAGCCCACCCTCTACCACGTCGCCCTGCGCCTGCTGGAAACCCACCTCGGCCGCAGCTTTGACCCCGACATCTTCCGCCTGCGCGAGCCGCATAAAGCCGACGAGGCCGTGATCGAAGCGTGGACGATCATCTACCGCGCCCCCGACAAACACTGGACCCTCTACCAACTCGCCGAAAAGCTTGTCGACCTCGAAGACTACTTCCGCCGCTGGCGTTTCAACCACGTCACCACGGTCGAGCGCGTCATCGGCCTCAAACGCGGCACTGGCGGCACCAGCGGTGTGAGCTACCTGCGCCGGATGCTCGAGGTCGAGCTCTTCCCCGAACTCTGGCACATGCGCGGAGGACTATGATGACCACCCTGCCCCGAAAAGACCTCTTTGACCTGCCCGAAGGCGTGATCTATCTCGACGGCAACTCGCTCGGGCCCCTGCCCAAACACGTGCCCGCCCGCGTGGCCGAGGCCGTCACCCGCGAATGGGGGCAGGAGCTCATCCGCGCGTGGAATTCGTGCGGCTGGATGGAACAACCCCTGCGCGTCGGCAATGCCGTGGCCCGGCTCATCGGCGCGCCCGAGGGCTCTGTCGTGATGGGCGACACGCTCTCGATCAAGGTCTTCCAGGCCCTCTCCGCCGCGCTCGCCATGCGCCCCGACCGCCGGGTGATCCTGTCGGACAAAGGCAACTTCCCGACCGATCTCTACATGGCCGAAGGCCTGATCGCGCTGAAAAACGCAGGCTACGAGCTGCGTACCGTCGCCCCGGAAGAGGTGGCCGACGCCATCGACGACAGCCTCGCCGCCGTGATGCTGACCGAGGTCGATTACCGCACCGGGCGGCGCCACGACATGCACGCCATTACCGACAAGGCCCACGCCGCCGGTGCCGTGATGATCTGGGATCTCGCCCACAGCGCCGGCGCCCTCGAAATCGACCTCGCAGGCTCCAACTGCGATTTCGCCGTCGGTTGCACCTACAAGTACCTCAACGGCGGCCCCGGCGCGCCGGCCTTCATCTACATCCGCCCCGACCTCGCGGCCACGGCCCAACCCGCCCTCTCGGGCTGGCTCGGCCACGATGCGCCCTTCGCCTTCGAACAAGGCTACCGCCCCGCCCCCGGCATCGAACGCATGCGCGTGGGTACGCCCCCGGTGCTGCAAATGACCGCCCTCGAAGCGGCACTGGAAGTCTGGGCCGAAACCGACATGGCCGAGATCCGCGCCGCCTCCGTCGCGCTCTGCGAACAGTTCATCGCCGAGGTCGAAACCGCCTGCCCCGACCTCCATCTCGTCAGCCCGCGCGACGCGCAACACCGCGGCAGCCAGGTCTCCTTCGCCTTCGAGCACGGCTACGCCGCCATGCAGGCCCTGATCGCCCGCGGTGTCATAGGCGACTTCCGCGCACCCGATGTCATGCGCTTCGGCTTCACGCCGCTCTATATCGACAGCGCCGACGTCTCCGCCGCTGTGACAATCCTCGCCGATATCATCGATACGAAAGCCTGGGACAGGCCGGAATTCCACCGGGCAAACCGCGTGACGTAATCGAAACTACGAGCAATTCTACGTAAATGGCAGCGCGATAACGCGCGCCGACATCCCCCGTCATGCGGGATTTAACGGCATGTAAGCTAATTTTCCCTAGCCCTGTTCATTGTCCAAACATGAACGGAGTCCTTCCATGCACAAAGTCCTCTTCGCCCTCACGGCCGTGGCGAGCCTGTCCGCCACGACCCTGTCCGCCACCGCGGACGACTTCTCGGCCACCCTGTCGAACTACTACGAGACCGCGATCGCACACTGGGCGAACGACCCGGCGCTGATCTCGGCCATCGAGGCCCAGAACGCCGCGCGCTCTGGCCTGACCCAGGCCGATATCGACGCGATGGACGCCGAATGGCGCTCCGAAGTCGGCGCGGCCGATGCCCCGATTATCCAGCCCGTACTTCACAACGACGCCGCCGATTTCCTGCGCACGCGTGTCGAGGACTCGGGCGGCGTCATCACCGAAGCCTTCGCGATGGATGCCCATGGGCTCAACGTCGCCTCCACGTCCATGACCTCGGACATGTGGCAGGGCGATGAAGCGAAGTTCACCGAAACCTACGCCAAAGGCCCCGGCGCCATCCATCTGGGCGAGGTGGAATTCGACGAATCCACACAGACCTACCAGGGCTATATCTCGGTCACCCTGACCGACCCGGAAACCGGTGAACCGGTGGGGGCGCTCACCGTGGGCGTCAATGCCGAAGCACTGATGTAAGGCCCTCGGGCTGCGTCAAGGAACTGGAGGTTCGGATGCAAATCAACGTGTTTTTCAAAGCCATCACCATGGTCTTCCTCACGGCGGTCTGCGTCGCGACCATACCGGCACTGCAATACTCGGCCATGCTGAAAGGCATGGTCGGCGACCAGATCATCATGCGCGCCACGTCCGCCACCTCGGCCCTTGCCGATCGGTCGGCCGGCGCCATTCGGTTCGAAAAGTTCGATCGCATCGAAGAGGAAATGAGCAACCTTCTCGAAAAGGAGCATGGTGATGTCGTCGGGCTCGCGGCTTATCGCCCGGGGGCCGAGGAAGCGGCTCGCGCCGGCATGGAAGGCTTCGATCCAAGCTCGACCCTCAGGCCCTTGGCGATCGCCGCAATGGAACGGGGCGAGCCGCAATTCAGCGAAGACGGCACAGCCGTGGTCGTTCCCGTCATTATGGGCGAGGAGAACACGATCGTCGGCGCCGTCGGCAGCCTCTGGTCCCCCGAGGGGCAGATGCAGATCGTCCACGAGGCCAGCCAGGAGGCATGGCTCTGGGCCATCGGCGTGCTCGTGTCCCTTTTACTCATCTCCGCCTACCTGCTGCGGCGCTGGCTCTCGCGCCCGCTCGAGGACGTGACCGCTGCCATGACACGGGTTGCGGAAGGGCAGTTGGAAACGCCTGTGCCACATCTCGGCAAGGGTGACGAGATCGGGCGCATCGCCCGCGCCCTCGACGGTCAGCGCGAAAAGCTGGTGCGCGCGCGAGAGACCGAACGCCTCGCCCGCGAGGCCGATGCCAAGGCCCGCGAAACGGCCGAAATGATCGCGCAGAAAGAGCAGGAACAGCGCACGGTCGTCGATGCGCTTACCGTCGGCCTCGACGGTCTGGCCGAAGGCGATCTGACCCGGCGTATCGAGATCCCCTTCGCACCGGAATACGAGGCCCTGCGCAAGAATTTCAACCGGGCGACCACGCTCCTGTCGACCGCCGTCGAAAAGGTGCGCGACAACGCCGGTTTCATCAGCCAGCGATCGACCGAGATCGCCCGGTCGTCCGACGATCTCTCCCAGCGCACCGAAGGCCAGGCCGCCACGCTCGAGGAAACCGCGGCGGCACTCGACGAGCTCACCCGCAGCATCGCCACCACAGCCAGTGAAAGCCGCGAGGCGGCCGATATTGCCGACACCGCACGCTGCGACGCCGACGAAACCGGCCACGTCGTGCACCGGGCCGTCGACGCGGTCAGCACGATCGAGGAAAGCTCGGCCCAGATCCACCAGATCATCGGCGTGATCGAGGATATTGCCTTCCAGACCAACCTGCTGGCACTCAACGCCGGGGTCGAGGCCGCACGGGCTGGCGAGGCCGGCAAGGGGTTCGCCGTGGTCGCGACCGAGGTGCGCGCGCTCGCGCATCGTTCGTCCGAGGCCGTGCTCGAGATCAAGTCGTTGATCGACGGCTCCGCCACCCATGTCGAGGAAGGTGTCTCGCTCGTACGAAAGGCCGGCGACGCGCTGCAATCCATCGTCCGGCAGGTCGCGGATATTTCCATCCATATCACCCGCATCGCGGAGCGCACCGCCGAGCAATCGGCCGGCCTCACCCAGATCAACACGGGCGTCGGCCAGCTGGACGGTGTGACCCAGCAGAATGCGGCCATGGTGGAAGAATCGACCGCCGCCACCCACCAGCTCGACCAGGACGCCCGGGATCTCAACGCCGCTGTCCAGAGCTTCCGCACCGACCCGCGCAACGGAACAGCCCGGGTCGCATGACCCGGGCCGCCGCGAACCACGCGGGCAGGCATTTCGCGAAGAGACCTCCTCCTCGCGATCACGCCACCCTGGCGCCAAGCGGAACATCGAAACAGGCAAACAAGAAAAACCCCGACACATGTCGGGGCTTTTTTCGTCGGCTGCGGCGGCTGTTTTCAGGTGCGCCGGCAGCCGCTTCTTATCGATTCCAGATAGATACCATCAACGGCGTCGGCGACCGAAATGATGCAACCCTCAAGCTCCTGCCGGGCAAGATTACCCGCCAGGATCCTCAGACAGTCGACCGACTGCCTGAGGAGATCGACATCCTGCAGCAAAACAAGCGGCGGTCGGGTCCCGTCACCGCTGACCAGCCAGTCGCCGACAGCTTCATCGATCTCCGCGGACTTGGCCGACAGGACCTCCAGCAGCTTCGCGGTGTTCGAAAGCACGGCCGCCAGCGAAATGTTTTCATCTTCATTCATCGTCATAGCGGCCCCACGACGCGCTCGATGCAGGCCTTCAGGTCGGCCGAAGAAAACGGCTTCTTGAGGTAATTGTTCATGCCCAGCTGGTTTCCCTTGTCGACGATCTCCTGCGATGCGGTACCGGTAATCAGGATGAACCCGATCCGCTGCGTCGCCTGGTACTGCCGCAGCCCCGCCAACAGCTGCAGGCCATTCGCCCCAGGCATGTTGTAGTCGGAAATGACCAAGTGTACCGGCTTCACCGCAAGTTTGCGGAACGCGCTTTCGCCATCATTGCAAAAGTCGATGGTCTTGATGCCGATATCCTCCAACGCCTGGATGATCAGGCCCCGGCTGACCGACATGTCGTCCACGACCATCACGCTCAATCTTTCTTTCAGACTCACGATCGTCTCCTGTTTTCCTGAGGCCGCAGCGGAGGATCACGTGCGGCAATACTGCGTCACGCCGGTCGGCGTGAACTGGTCGACCGCCGGGCCCGAGACACGCTCGGAATGCCCGACGAACAGATAGCCGCCCGGCGCCAGAACCTCCGCGAACCGCGCCCAGAGGCGCGCCTGGGTTTTGGCGTCGAAATAGATCACCACGTTGCGGCAGAAGATCACGTCGAAGCGACCACGCATCGGCCAATCCTGCATCAGGTTCAACTCCGTCAGCGTGACCAGCGACTTGACATCAGGGGCGATCGGCACTCCGGCTTCCCGGGTCTCCGCCGGCCCGAACATGAGCCTTCGCATGTCGGGCGGTATCTGCGGCTCGTCGGCATCGGTGTAGATCGCCGCGCGGCCAGCGCGGATCATCTCCGGATCGATATCCGTCCCGAGGATACGCAAGTCATGGCGGTTCACGTCGGGCATCAGCTTCTTGACGGTCGCCGCGATGCTGTAGGGTTCCTGCCCCGACGAACAGCCGGCCGACCAGATGCGCACCCGCCCACCGCTGCGAGCCCGCGCAATGAGCGGTGGCAAAATCTGCGCCTGCAAGGCTTCAAAATGGTGCACTTCACGAAAGAACTTCGTCACATTCGTCGTCAGAAGCGAGATCATTCGGCGCCTCTCGGCGGCGCCATCGGCCGACTCCAGATGCTGGCAATACGCATCGAAATCGGCGAGATCGAGATCACGCAATCGTCGCGCCAGGCGCGACGTCACCAGGTTACGCTTGCCGTCGCTCAGTACAATGCCGCTTTCCGAGTAAACGAGCTCGGAAAGTCGCAGAAAGGATCTGTCGTCGAGTTCGTTGCGCACCATCGCCGGTGCGGGCGTCGGCATGCGGGTCACGTCATACTGCCTCACCCTGAACCGACGGCAACACCTCGGCCAGATCCATCTTTCGGATCATCCTGTCTTCTATGACGAGGACACCGGAAATGAATCGCCGCACCGTGTCGTCGACGATATCCGGAATGGGCTGAAGATCACTTGGAGACACCGTCAGGATATCAGAGACCACATCCGCCAGAAGCCCGACAGTCTGGTTTTCAAGCACCGTGATGATGATCACGGTGCGCGGGTGAGGGTCTGTGGCCCCAAGCCCCAAGCGTTCTGATAGGTCTACCACCGGGACGACAGAGCCACGCAGGTTTATGACACCTTTCACATAGCTTTGCGCCCGCGGGAGGATGGTTGTCTCCGTCCAACCGCGTATCTCCCTGACCGATGTGAGGTCAAAGCAGAAATCCTGGTCCGACACCCGGAAAGCCACGACTTCCTGGTAGGTTCTCGAAGGTTCTAGTACCGCGTGTTTCATGGTCATACCGCCATTTGGAAAGAGGAATGTCCCGACCCCAGGCCGCCGCTGCCACGCGCGATGCTGTCCGGGTCGATGATGAGCGCGATCCGCCCGTCGCCGAGAATGGTGGCGGCGGCAACGCCTTGAACCTGCTGGTAGTTGGTTTCGAGGCTCTTGATCACGACCTGCCGCTGATCCTGTATGTCATCGACAATCAGGGCATAGTGCTGATTGGCATCGGATTCGATCAGCAGCAGCACGTGGGAGTCGATATCGGCGACCGATCCTCGAAACCCGAAGAAGCCACCCAGATCGATGACGGGAACGAGACCGCTTCGGTTCTTGAGGACCCAACCGCCGGATCCTATCGCATGGATGGCGGCAGACCGCGGCTGCAGGGTTTCCTGGATCGCGGAGATCGGTACCACCATCGTTTGGTTGGCGACCCGGATCACCATGCCCTCGAGCACGGCCAGCGTCAGCGGCAGGCTGATCGAAAACGTCGTGCCCTCACCCGGTTCCGAATGGATCGAGACCCGCCCGCCGAGTGTCTGGATTTCACTGCGCACAACGTCGAGACCAACGCCACGGCCCGACATTTCCGACACCTCGTCCTTGGACGAAAAGCCCGGCAGAAACAGGAGGTTGTCGATCTCCGCCGCAGAGAGCGTATCTGATTTTGCAATGAGGCCACGCTCGACCGCCAGTTTCCTGACTTTCTCGCGATTGATGCCTCCGCCATCATCGGCGACGTCGATCATCACCCGGCCGGATCTATGCGCCGCCGTGATCGTGACTGTGCCTTCGCGCGACTTGCCGGCTGCCTCGCGCTGGTCGGCCGTTTCGAGGCCATGGTCGATGGCATTGCGAATCATGTGCGTTAGCGGATCGACAAGGCGTTCGATTACGGTCTTGTCGACCTCGGTGTAGTCCCCGTTCGTGACGAAACGCACTCTCTTTCCGGTGGCAGCTCCAGCCTCGCGCACGATACGCGCCATGCGTTGGAACATGGGTTTCACCGGCTGAGCGCGGACTGCCATCACACCCTCCTGTATCTCGCCAGCCAGTTGCTTGAGACTTTCCAAAGCGGCCGAAAGGTCGCTTTCCGTTTGCCCGGGAAGATCGGTGATCGACTGCGACAACATCGCTTCCTTGATCACCAATTCTCCCACCAGGTTGATGAGCTTGTCGATCTTGTCGAGATCGACCCGGATCGTACCGCCCGGGCGAGGTGCACTGCTGCCGGCCGTTGTGGCAGCGGGCTCGGGCCCTGCGGCTTCCGGTTCGCGATCGGTTTCCCGGGTGGCATCGGAATCTTCGCCACCACCGATC
Organism: Roseovarius indicus; assembly: GCF_008728195.1. NCBI lineage: Bacteria > Pseudomonadati > Pseudomonadota > Alphaproteobacteria > Rhodobacterales > Roseobacteraceae > Roseovarius > Roseovarius indicus. The sequence goes on along the minus strand of NZ_CP031598.1, from coordinate 2,154,500 downwards.
AGTTCGGACAAGGACGGCAGCCCTGCAGCCGGAACCTCCTCTGGCGGATCAGCCGGTCCGGCCTCCTCGTCGATGTCGAGCCGGCAGGCGCCATCGACGAACTCGAAAACGTCGCGAATATCCGTCTCGCTCGCGCGGGTTGAAAGCGTCGCGGTCCAGGCAAGATGACACTCCTGCGGGGTCAACCTGTCAAGCTGGGGCACGCCGGACACGTCGGCCTCTACGTCGAGCCGGCCAAGGCCGGCCAAGGCCCGGAACAGCACCAGCGGCTCATTTCCGGAGGCAAAAAGTCCGGGCGCGGCGGAAAAGCGTATGGTGAAAACCCGATCCGCGCCCCCTCCCGCACCGATGTCGAGCGTCACGGGTTCGAAATCCGGTGGCGCGTCATCTTCGCTGTCTGCGCTCGTGCCGATTGCATCGTGCAGCAGCTCAAGCAAGCCAGCGCCGCGAGGCGGGACATCGCCGCCATTTCTGGCAGCAGACACAAGGTCGGACAGGTTGTCGCCGCACTGCCGGAAGAGATCGAGAAGTTCCGCATCGGCCTCGCATTTACCCGAACGCACGTGATCCAGCGCAGTTTCGAACTGGTGGGCGAAGGCCACGAGATCGGTGAAGCCAAAGGCTCCCGCCCCGCCCTTGATGGAATGGACGGCGCGAAAGATGGCGTTCATCGTCTCGCCATCCTGCCCGCCACCCGCCAGCAGATCGAACCCATCATGCATGGATTCGAGCAGTTCCTCACACTCCTCGAAGAAAGAGCTGCGAAAATCCTCGGTTCCGTTGGAGCTCATCGACGCACCTCCGGTCCTGCGACCCGTTCGATCGCCCATAGAAGTTTGTCCTCGTCGAAAGGTTTGACGATCCAGCCCGACGCCCCGGCGGCGCGGGCGCGATCCTTCAGGTCTGCGGCACTCTCGGTCGTCAAAACCAGGATCGGCACCACCCGGTCGCGCGACCGGCCCCTTGCGGCCTCGATGAAGCCGAAACCGTCAAGGCGGGGCATGTTGATGTCCGTGATCACCACATCGGGGTCGGATTGGTCAAAGCGGCGCAAGCCGTCTTCACCATCCTCGGCGAGCTCGACTTCGAAACCGGCCGAGCTTAGCGTCGCGTTGAGAAGATTGCGCATGGTGCGGGAATCGTCGATTGCCAGAACCTGTACCGTCATGCCGCGACCTCCGGATCCGGCGAAATGCCGATTTCGGAGCCTGCAATACCGAGTGCCCGGCACGCGTCGAGCAATGCGTCGCTCGGTTCGGACACCTCGAATGCGATATCACTCTGTGCCCATTGGCGTCGGGCGGCGATAAGCACCTGAAGCCCCAGCGCCCCGGCAAAGGCAACCTGACCGGCACCGACGGTCAGGGGGCGGCCCCGCCGTACCATGAGGTTCTCGGTGACCGTCTGAGCCGCGGCGCTGTCAAACCGCGCAGGCAGCAATAGCTTGTCGTCCATTGTCGAAGTCCTTCTTGATCGGAACATGAACATGCGTGTCTCGCCTCGCCTTTCCGGCAGCCGTCGGTGCAGGCGCTTCAGGAGCCGAGCCGGAATTCCGCGACTTGTCCGGCCATGGTGTCGGCCTCGTTCGCAAGCGACGCCCCGGCCGCCGACGTCTGCTCGACCATGGCCGCATTCTGTTGGGTCATCTGGTCGAGGTAGGAGACCGCGGCGTTGATTTCTTCGATGTTCGAAGCCTGGGTCTGCGTCGCCTCGGTGATCGCGTTGACCTGTTCGCTCACTTCGCCGAACGCCGCGATCGTTCGCTTGAGGACCTCGGAGGTGTTCTGCACCAGTTCCACGCCGGCCGAGACGTGATCCGAGCTGGCACCGATCAGCGCCTTGATCGATTTGGCCGCCTCGGCGGAGCGTTGTGCGAGTGTCCGGACCTCGGATGCCACGACGGCGAATCCCTTGCCGGCTTCGCCTGCCCGCGCGGCCTCGACCCCGGCGTTGAGCGCCAGCAGGTTGGTCTGGAAGGCGATCTCGTCGATGACACCGATGATCTGGCTCATCTCATGCGCAGACGATTCGATCTGCGTCATGGCCTTTTGCGTGTCCTCGACGACCTTGCCCCCGGCCCGCGCATCTCGAAGTGCAAGGTCGACGGTCTCGTTCGTCGTGCGGGCCGAGGCGGCCGTGTCACGCACGGAATCGTTGAGCGTGTTCACCGCGGCTGTCGTTTCCTCGAGATTGGTCGCCTGCTGCTCGGTGCGCTTGGCGAGATCATCCGCCGCCTGGGCCACTTCCCGCGAGCTCGACTTGATCGTCTCTGCGCTTCGGCGCGTCTCGGAAATCAGGTCGCTCAGGTTAGACACGGCAAGATTCAGTGCCGACGCCAGCTTCTCGTTGCCGTTGAATTCCGCCGTGTCGACTGACACCGTGAGGTCGCCTTCCGCCAGCGCGGCCAACGCGTCGGCCAGCTTGTCGAGGGAAAAGGCGAGACATGTCTCGGCATCGTCCCTCATGTTCTCGACGCTGTCGGTATAGACGGAGAGAGACGCGCTGACATCGATCAGCGTCGCCTTGATCAGCGTGCAGATGTCCAGCGTCAGCCCGTCAACATCGGTACGGCGAAAGCCGAAAAGACGTGAAGACCGGCCAAGATGCTCGCTCACCACGGCCGCGATCAGGGCGTCGCACACGTGCGAGTACCCGCCGATATAGTCTATGGGCCGCAGCCCGATCCGGGCGTGGGTCTTGCCGATCCGGTGGGCGCGCTCCTGGTAGTCGTCGTCAAACCGGCCGTTACAGATGGCCAGCCAGTGCCGACGCTGGGCTTCCTTCGAACGCTCCATGTGCTGTTCGTCTTGAAAAAACGCGCGCAGCCCCGGGTTGGCCCGGATATTGTCGTAAAGCCCATCCAGCGCCGGACCGAGTGCCGCGCTGATCGTCGGCCGAAGCCGCTTCAACGTTTCGGTGTTTGACAGGTCCAACCCGAAGGTGGCGAAACGGTCTTCCGACGGTTCCTGAACGATTTTCAGAGCTTCCATTCCTTACCTCATCACAGATCGCGCGGCTGTTGCGGACGGTGCGGAGCCCCGTTTCCAGGGCACCCGGACCGAGGGCGACGTTATGCACCAACCAAGAACAATCGGTTAACGCCGGCCGGATCATGCGCAGATCAATCCCGTAAAATTCTATGCATGAGTTTTCCGGCTCTTAACTCTCTGCGCCTAAAGATCGACGCAGGCGCCCGGACAGGCCGGGGCCATTGCCAGGAAGAGCTCCCGTGCCGTCGCAAGAATCATCCAGCCTCTCGATCCTGCTGCTCGACCCGCGTCGGCACCGGTCGCACCGCTATCTTCAGTCGATCGGCGAAACGCCCGGTATCGCCCTGATCGGAAGTGCGAGGGACCTGACGGAGGCCTACAATCTGACCGAGCACGAGCATCCCGACCTCGTGCTCATCGCGGAAGAGGTGACGCGACTGGGCAACTTTCCGATGTACGCCGCGATGCTCGCCGCGCTCGAGGTCGACTGCATCCTGATCGCGGCGGGGCTCCGCCCGGCGTCCGGGCCATATACCAGCATCACCGACGTCGATGTCGATCGCGCGGGCGGTCTCGGCCCCTACCTCGGAACCCGTTTCGGGCTTCGGCGCCAGCCCGTGCAGCCGTGCCCCAGGGCCCATATCTCCGACGGGTGGAAAACAGTGGTCATCGGCGCCTCGACCGGCGGCGTCGAGGCGCTGATCCAGGTTCTTTCCGCCTACCCGAAATCCTGCCCGCCGACGCTGATCGTGCAGCACATCAGCGGCACGTACCTTCCCGGCCTGGCCCAGCGGCTCGACCGGCATTGTTCGGCGCAGGTCCGCCCGGCCGCTGCATCCGATTCGCTGGAACCGGGGCTGGTGCTCATGGCGCCGGGCAATGACCGGCACCTCTCGATCGTCCCGCCGGGCCGGCGCTGCCGCCTTGTTCCCGGCGCGCCCGTGTCCGGCCACCGGCCCTCGGTCGATGCGCTTTTCCACTCGGCCGCCACGCTCGGCCCGGCGGCGGTCGGCGTCCTGCTGACCGGTATGGGCCGCGACGGGGCCGAGGGGCTCGCCGCCATCCGCCGGGCCGGCGGATGGACGATCGGGCAGGACGAGGCCAGTTCGACCGTCTACGGCATGCCCCGCGCCGCCTTCGAGATGGGGGCCGTCGCCCAGCAACTTCCAATTTCCCGCATCGGCCCCGCGCTTCTCTCCGCCGCGGCCCAATCCACCGAAAGGAGCCGACATGGCTGACCGCCTTCTCAACGTCATCCATATCATTCAGGGCCAGTACCGCGTCTCGGACCGGCCCGACGATGAAATGACGACCGTTCTGGGCTCCTGCGTGGCCGCCTGCGTCTTCGACCCGTTCCGCAAGATCGGCGGCATGAATCACTTCCTGCTCCCCGGCAACGACCCCTCGGCGGGCAACAACATCAAGTACGGGGCGCATTCGATGGAGCAGCTGATCAACGCCATGCTGCGGGCCGGCGCCCATCGCAACCGGCTCGAGGTACAGCTATTCGGCGGCGGGAACGTGGTGTCGGGGCTGGGCAGGATCGGCGACAGCAATGCCCAGTTCGCCCGCGATTTCGTCCGGCAGGAGGGGTTCATCCTGCGAGGGGCGGATACCGGCGGTCGGTTCGGCCGGCGACTGCGCTTTCGCCCGGCGACCGGCATCGCGCGCGTCGAACGGGTCGATCCGTCCGGGGGCGAGGTGCAACGCACCGAAAAAGTGGTGCGCCGGCCCAGAACGCCGTCCGGCAGTGTCGAACTCTTCTGAAGACAAATCCGCGGCTGCGAAGATCATGTGACTCGAGAACGATTTCTTAGCTTCTTTGATGCATGCCTGTGCAGCCGCCCAGCGCGAAGGATATCCCCGATGAACCGTTCCGCCCCCCACATCCGCAAGGCCATTCTGGCTCTTGCCGTGGTCGTCGTTCTGTCAGCCTTGTGCATCGCCATGTTCCGCACCTATTGGAACAGCCCGACAGGCGCGGCCTCATGGGGCGCCATCGTTGCGCCTGCGGCCCTGGGTGCGGCCCTGATGGCCATTCTGAACCGTCTTGCCACTGCCCGCCTCCTGCTGCCTCTGAAAGATATCGCGGACGCGGCCCAGCAACTGGAGCGGGGAAATCTGGCCAGTGACATCCCCCACACCGAAGACACGGGGGTGTCGGGCGATCTGGCCAGACGCCTGTCGGCCATCCGCAGCACACTCGCCTCCGCAAAGGCGCGAGGGGTAGCGAGCACCGATTCCGGCAAGATACCTCCTGCCGACCCGCTGGCAGGTTCGGTGCCAGCTTCAGATACAGTTAAAGCCACCATAGATGCGCTTGCCACACTGGCCCGGGGCGATCTGACCGTGCGTATCAAAGCCCAGCCACCGGCCGCCACCTCGCCGGACGATGAAGCGCTGCACAAGGGATTCAACCAGGCGGCCAGCGCCCTTCAGGAGAGGATCCGGGACATGGGAAAATCCATCGACGCCGTGCGCGATGGCGCTTCCGATATCCAGAGCGCGGCCGAAGATCTCGTGAACCGGGCCGACAGCCAGTCGGAGAATCTCGAACGCTCGGTGACGGTTCTGGCGCACCTGACGGAAACCGTGCAGGGGGCCAGCGATCGTCTCGATCAGGCCGAAACGGTCACCCGCGAGAGCCGCGCACAGGCGGAGAGCGGCGCTGCCGTGGTGCGGGAGGCGATGGACGCCATGCACCGGATCGAGGCCAGCAGCGAGAATGTCCGTCACGTCGTGGGTGTCATCGACGGCATCGCCTTCCAGACCAACCTCCTCGCTCTCAATGCCGGGGTCGAGGCCGCACGGGCGGGAGAGGCCGGAAAGGGCTTTGCAGTCGTGGCCTCCGAAGTGCGGTCACTGGCGCAGCGCGCTTCCAAATCCGCAAAAGAGATCAAAGGGTTGATCGACGAGAGTGCGACGCAGGTCAACCATGGCAGCAAGCTGGTGACCACCTCGGGCGAACGGCTCGAGGCCATTCTCGAGAACACGATCCGGTTTGAAAACGTCATTTCGGACATTTCCGGCGTCGCCCGCGACCAAAGGTCGGACATCCGCGAGATCAACGATCACGTGGGCCAGCTCGACGCCTCCACCAAGGCCGCGGTTTCCATCGCCGAACAGGTCACCGCAGCGTCATCGGTGCTGACGAAGAACACCGACGAACTGGCCAGGGGCCTGTCGGGCATCACCAAGGAAACCGGCCGTGCCGAGCCGCCTGTTCGCCAGGCGTCTCGGCCTCTCGCGCCACAGCCGAAACCCTCGCCGCTGCCGCCCCGCAAGGCGCCCGACCTGCGGCCGGTGCCGGGCCCGCCTGCGCGGCTTCCCGATCCCCCTGCCGCCGTGGCAGGTTCGGCTGCCGCAGCGCTGCCGTCCCTCTCCGATTTCGACGGGTTCTGATCAGCGGGCGCGCGGCGCCCTCGGCCCCCACCACAGCAGGGTGAAGGACATCACCGAGAACGCACCATAGGCGATGGCCAGCATGTACAATACCCCGTCCGGCACCGGCGACACCCCGACCCGGCCCAGCACGGCCCCGAACGCGACGATCGCGCCCAGCATTGCCAGCCATGCCACCCAGCGCCACCCGCGCCAGAGCCCGGCCGCGACCGCCACGGCCGCAACCGCAGGCAGCGCTCCGGCAAGGCCCTCCGCCAACGGCCCCGCCAGCATCAACGACACCATGTGAAGCCCCGCGATTGCCAGCATCACCAGGGCCGCCAGGCGCATCAACCCTTTCCGCATCGCCCCCTCCTCAGTCGTTTTCACACGGAAACCCGGCCACGCCCCAGGCCAGCATGTCGTCGATATGCGCCTGCAGGCTGTACGGCGCGGGCTCCCGCCCGCCGCCCGGCGCCCAGCCCCAGCTCACCAGGGGGCCGTGACCCAGGTGCTCGGCCAGCTCGACATGATCCTGGCCGCCATTACGCTCCGGGTCGCGCAGCTGGTTGCAGATCTCGACCGAGCTCTTGCCGAACCATTGCATCTCGACCGGCGCCAGGTGCCAGCTGTCAGCCACCTGCGGCGCCTCGTGCGCGCCATTGTTGCCACCGGTTTCATTATAGGCATGACAGGTCTGGCAGGGCACGTATTCCGCCCCGATCCGGCTTTCGCCGCCATCGATGTTCATTCCGTGCGGCCGCGTCTCGCCATAGCTCGGCCCGGACCACATGGGCAGGTTGTCCTCCCCCACATGGCAATTGGCACAGCGCGGATGCGAGGCGACCTCGTAGATCCGCTCCCAGGCCGCAAGCCCCTCTTCCCGGCTCACCGATCCTTCCTCGGGCGGCGCGATCACGACATCCTCACCGGCCGCCAGCACGGGCATGGAAAACCCGGCCAACGCCACCAACCCAAGCAGATGTCTCATCCCGGCCCTCATGCGAATGTCACGAACTTGCTGAACGGCATCTCCCGCAGGCGCTTGCCCGTCGCCGCAAAGATCGCGCCTGCCAGCGCCGGCGCGGCCGGCGGCACCGGCGGCTCGCCCACCCCGGTCACACGCTCGCCATTCTCCAACCCCCGCACCATGATCTCGGGCGTCTGCCACATCCGCATCCCCTCGAAAGCGTGGTAATTCGACTGCTCCGCCCGGCCATCGGCATAGGTGATCTCGCAATTCATCGCGTGGCCCAGCCCCCAGACCACCGCGCCCTGAATGTGGTTCTCGAAATTCACCGGGTCGACCACCCGGCCCACCTCGGCCGCAACCCAGACCTTGTCGATGTTCAAGCCACGGTCGCCCTGGCTCACCTCGACCACCTCGGCACAGCGCACGCCGAAGCTCTGCACGAAGGCCACGCCGCGCCCCCGCCCCTCGCCCAATGGCCCGTCCCAGGAGGACATGTCGGCCACCGCCTCCAGCACCTGCCGGGCCAGCGGGTCATCGCAAAGCCGCAAACGCTCCTCCAACGGGTCGGCGCCGGCCGCATCGATCAGCTCATCGAGCGCCGCGTTGTAAAAGAACCCGTTCGACGAAGCCCCAACAGACCGCCACGACGAAATCGGCGCCAGCTCCGGCGCGCGATAGCCGGTCACCCGGTGGTTCGGAATGGCAAAGGGTGCATTCCAAGCGCCCGCAACGATCTGGCTGTCCGGCCCCGGAACGGGCTGCCCCTGCCGACCCATCTGCGAGGCCATGACCGAGGGCATGGCGATCGACAGGTCCATCGTCTCGACCCGTCCGCCGGCCACCTTCCCGCGCACACGCCCCATCGCGATCTGGCGGGGGAAGTCGTGCGTCATGTCCTCCTCCCGCGAATAGGTCAGCTTCACGGGCGTCCCTTTCATCGTCACGGCGATTTCCGTCGCCTGCTTGACCACCTCATCTTCGAGCCGGTGACCGAAACTGCCCCCCATCATCAGCACGTTGACCACGACGTTGTCGGCGTCCACCCCGGCCACGCGGGCCACGTTCTGCTGCACGAAACGGGGGATCTGGGTTCCGGTCCACACCTCGGCCCCGTCGTCATCCACCCGCACCACGGCGCTTATCGGCTCGAGCGGCGCATGCGCCAGGTAGGGCGCGCGGTACTCGGCCTCGATCACCTCGCCCTCGCCCAGCGCCCCGTCCACATCGCCATCATCCCGGTTGCGGCTGTCGAGCGTATCCTCCGCGAACGCCTCGCCCAGCGCCGCCCAGTGCTGCTCCATCGACGCAGGAAACGGCGCCTTGCCCCACTTGACCTTCACCGCCTCCGCGGCCTTGAAAGCCCGCCAGGTATTGTCGGCCACCACGGCCACGCCGCCCGTCACCGGCACAACCGCTTTCACGCCACGCATCTGCTCCGCCTCGCTCGCGTCGAAACTGTTGAGCGGCCCGGTCTGCGCCGGGTTCAATCGGATGGCGGCATGCACCATCCCCTCGATCTCGACGTCGATCCCGTAATCCTGCGTGCCGGTGGATTTCGCCACCATGTCGATCCGGCGCATCGGCTTGCCAATGTACCGCCACTCCTCCGGCTGGCGCAGCCGCACGTTCTGCACCACGCCCATACCCGCCACGTCCGACGCCAGCTCGGCATAGGCGACCTTCGTTCCATCCGGCAGCACCACGTGGCCCGCTTCGGTCGTCAGATCGCCCACGGAAACGCCTTCCCGCGCCGCCACCGCGGCCTTCAGCGTCTCCCGCGCCGATGCCCCCGCCGCGCGGAGTTTATCGAACCCGTCCGGCACCGTGGTCGAACCGCCGGTAATCTGCAGCCCCATCACCTTCATCACCGAGCCGACGACCGTCGCAGCGCCCGCTTGCAGGATCCCCTGCGACGGCACCATGAACTCCGCCGCTTCCTCGGCCATGGCGGTGTTCCAGTAGGCGCCGCTCGGCGGGCCCGGATCGACCCGGATATCCTCCAGGTCCACGTCCAGCTCCTCGGCCAGAAGCGCGGCCTGCACGTGATAGGCCCCCTGCCCCAGGTCGGCGCGCGGCGTGATCAGCGTCACCCCCTCGGCATCGATCCGCACATATGGCGTCAACGCGGCCTCGCCGTCGGCCAACCCATCTTCCAAAGGGTTCGCATGCGGCTTGCGCACGGTATAGACGCCAAAGGCCACCCCGCCGGCCACGGCGGTGGACCCGACAAGGAAAGCGCGGCGGGTGATCGTTCCCAAACGGCTCATCTCAGGCCCCCTTCATCGCATCGGAAGCAGATTTGATCGCGGCCCGGATGCGCAGATATGTCCCGCACCGGCACAGGTTTCCGCCCATGACCTTGTCGATATCCTCGTCCGTGGGCTCTGGCGTCATCTCCAGCAGATAGGCCGCCTGCATGATTTGGCCCGACTGGCAATAGCCGCACTGCGCCACCTGGTGCTCGATCCACGCGGCCTGCACCGCATGAAGGCTGTCAGGCGTGCCGAGGCCCTCGATCGTCACCACGTCGGCGCCGTCCGCATCCCCGGCCGAAATCTGGCAGGAGCGCACGGCGACCCCGTCCATATGCACCGTGCAGGCCCCGCACTGGGCAATCCCGCAGCCGTATTTCGGCCCGCGTATCTTCAGCTCGTCCCGCAACACCCAGAGCAGCGGCATATCCGGCTCGATATCCGCCTCGTGCTCCACCCCGTTGACCGTCAGCTTCATGGCTAACCACCGCTCCCTCTGGTGACTGGCTGAAAGACCGGCCGGCCATATCCTGCCAGCGCCCTTCACACGCAGAAGGATAGCAGGCGGGCACATAATTTCGAGCGTCACGTTGCGCCACGCCACTCACAATGCGCCGCCCGGCCAGGCCCCAGACTTCCCCCGCCGCCCCGCACATCGACGCCCGCTCCCGCCAACGCCCAAATATAAGGCGGACCGCACGTCATGCAGGCATCCTCCCCGCCAAGGCCCTTTGCGGCAAGACTTAATCATGTCTTAATGACCCTATGAACACGCAGGACATTTTCGACGAAATGTGGGGCACGTCGGAGACGCTTCGCCGGCCCTATTCCGACTTCAAAAGCTGGTATGACGGCGAAGATCCCAAACGCCTGCGCGCCAAGCAGCGCGAGGCAGAGGAGCTCTTCCGCCTGACCGGCATCACCTTCAACGTTTACGGCCGGGCCGAGGCCGAGGAACGGCTGATTCCCTTCGATCTCGTCCCGCGCATCATCTCGGGCCGCGAATGGCAGAAGCTCGGGCGCGGCATCGAACAGCGCGTCCGCGCGATCAACGCCTTCCTCTACGACATCTACCACAAGCAGGAAATTGTCCGCGCCGGCCGCATCCCCGAAGAGATGATCAGCCGCAACGACGCCTTCCTGCCCCACATGATCGGTGTCACGCCTCCGGGCGGCATCTATACCCATATCGTCGGCATCGACCTCGTGCGCACCGGCGACGACCAGTTCTACGTGCTCGAAGACAACGCCCGCACGCCCTCGGGGGTCAGCTACATGCTGGAGAACCGCGAAACCATGCTGCGGATGTTCCCCGAGCTTTTCTCGCGCAACAGCGTCCAGCCGGTGCAGAACTACCCCGCCGACCTGCGCCGTTCGCTCGCCGCCTGCGCGCCGCCCATGACGGGGCCGAAACCCACCGTCGCGATCCTGACGCCGGGCATCTTCAACTCCGCCTATTTCGAACATGCCTTCCTGGCCGATCAGATGGGCGTCGAACTGGTCGAAGGCCACGACCTGCGCGTGGTCGATGGCCGCGTGGCCATGCGCACCACCGAAGGCTACAAGCCCATCGACGTGCTCTACCGCCGGGTCGACGACGACTTTCTCGACCCGCTCAACTTCAACCCCGACAGTGCGTTGGGCGTGCCGGGCATCATGGATGTCTACCGCGCCGGCGGCATCACCATCGCCAACGCGCCCGGCACCGGCATCGCCGACGACAAGGCGATCTACAGCTACATGCCCGACATCGTCGAATTCTACACCGGCGAACGGCCCCTGCTGGAAAACGTGCCAACCTGGCGCTGCTCCGAGGAAGACTCGCTCGCCTACGTGCTCGACAACCTCGCCGACCTTGTCGTGAAAGAGGTCCACGGCTCCGGCGGCTACGGCATGCTGATCGGCCCCACCTCCTCGAAGAAGGAGCTGGCCGAGTTCCGCAAGAAGCTCAAGGCCCGCCCCGGCAACTACATCGCCCAGCCGACCCTGTCGCTCTCGACCGTGCCGATCCTCGGCCGTTCCGGCCTCACGCCCCGCCATGTCGACCTGCGGCCCTTCGTTCTCTGCAGCCCCGAACGGGTGCACATCACCCCTGGCGGCCTGACCCGGGTGGCGCTCGAGAAGGGCTCGCTCGTCGTCAACTCGTCGCAGGGCGGCGGCACCAAGGACACCTGGGTGCTGGAGGATTGACGATGCTGGGAAAAACCGCCAACGGCCTCTTCTGGATGTACCGCTACCTCGAGCGGGCCGAGAACACCGCCCGCCTGATCGAGACCGGCCAGCGCATCGCGCTGACCCGCTCGGGCAGCACCGACGACGAATGGCGCTCGGTCATGCAGACCGCCGGGGTCGAGGCCGCCTTCAACGCGCACCACGACACCCTGACCAAGGACGCCGCCATCGACTGGATGCTGCGCTCCAAGGACAATACCTCGTCGGTGCGTTCCAGCATCGAGTCCGCCCGCCTCAACGCCCGCATGGTGCGCACGGCGTTGACGCACGAAGTGTGGGAAGCCACCAACAGCGCCTACATGGCCGCCCGCGACCTGCTCGCGCGCAAGGTTTCGGAACGCGACCTGCCCGGCGTGCTGGGCGATCTGCGCCAGCGCAGCGCGCTGGTGCGCGGCGCCACCCACGGTACGATGCTCAGGAACGACATCTACGATTTCGCCCGCATCGGCACCTTCCTCGAACGCGCCGACAACACCGCGCGCATCCTCGACGTGAAATACTACGTGCTGCTGCCCTCGGTCATGTCGGTGGGCTCCTCGATCGACAACGTGCAATGGGAAACGATCCTGCGCTCGGTCTCGGCCCGCGGCGGCTTCCGCATGGAATACGGCAGCCAGTTCGAGCCGCGCGACATCGCCCATTTCCTCATCCTCGACAAGCGGATGCCCCGCAGCCTCGCCTTCTGCGTCTCCAAGCTGCGTGACAACCTCGGTTATCTCTGCTCCAACTACGGCAACCGCCCGCCCGCCTTCGGCAAGGCAGACCATATCGAACGCAAATTCCTCAGCCACGACATCGACGCGATCTTCGATTACGGTCTGCACGAATACCTGCAACAGATTCTCTCCCTGCTCTCCGATCTCGGCGGCCAGATCGAGATCGACTACAGGTTCTACAAGTGAGCCCCATGCGCCTTTCGATCAGCCACACCACCCGCTACCAGTTCCCCGAGCCCGTCAGCTTCGGCCTGCAACAGCTGCGCAAGACCCCCAAGACCAGCCACCAGCAGAACGTGGTCGACTGGGCCACCGACGTCACCGGCGGGAAAAAGGAGCTCTCCTTCCAGGATCACCACAACAACGTGGTCGAACTGCTCAGCATCGACGCGGGCGCGCAGGAGCTGACCATCACCTCCTCCGGCACGCTCGACATCTCCGAAAGCCACGGCATCGTCGGGCCTCACCCGGGCCCGGCGCCGCTCTGGCTCTACCTCAGCAGCACGGCCCAGACCAAGCAGGGCCAGGGCGTGGCGGGCCTCGTGCGGCAAGTGGACGCCGAAAGCGATCTCGACCAACTGCACGCCCTCTCGGCCGTCATCCGCGACGAGGTCGAATATCAACTGGCCGCCTCCGAACCAAACTGGTCGGCCGAAGATGCCATCACCGCGGGCAAGGGCGTCTGCCAGGACCACACCCATATCTTCCTCGCCGGCGCCCGCCGCATGGGCTACCCGGCGCGCTACGTCTCGGGCTATCTCATGCTCAACGATTCGATCCGTCAGGAAGCGATGCACGCCTGGGCCGAAGCCCATGTCGACGGGCTCGGCTGGGTCGGCTTCGACATATCGAACGGCATTTCGCCGGATACACGTTACGTCCGTGTCGCAACCGGGCTGGACTATGCCGACGCCGCCCCTGTAACTGGAACCCGGATCGGCGGGGCGGGCGAAAGCCTCTCGGTCGAGATCGAGGTGGCGCAGCAGTAAGGGCCGACAGATGACATATTGCGTGGGAATGATGCTGGACAGGGGCCTCGTCTTCATGTCCGACACGCGCACCAATGCCGGGCTCGACAACATCTCGACCTTCCGCAAGATGAAGATCTTCGAGAACCCCGGCGAGCGCGTGCTCACCCTGATGAGCGCGGGCAACCTCGCCACCACCCAGGCCGTCATCAGCCTTCTGGAAGAGCGCACCAAGGCGCCTGACGACCGCGACCCCTCGCTGATGGCGGCGCCCTCGATGTTCCAGGCCGCGCGCCTTGTGGCAGACGTCCTGCGCGAAGTGATCGAGGCCCATGCCCAGACCGGCCAGCAGGCCGACAGCGCCTTCAACGCGACCATGATGCTCGGCGGCCAGATCTATGGCGGCCCGCCCCGCATGTTCCTCATCTACCCCGAAGGCAACTTCATCGAGTCGGGCGAGGATACGCCCTTCTTCCAGATCGGTGAGATCAAGTATGGCCGCCCGATCCTCGTGCGCGCCTACCGCCCCGACATGAGCTTCGAAAAGGCGCTCCGGCTGCTGCTGGTCAGCTTCGACTCGACCCTCAAGGCCAACCTTACCGTCGGCGCGCCCTTCGATTACCACGTCTACGAAACCGACAGCCTGAAGACGGGCAAGACCGGCCGGATCGAGCTTGACGACCCTTATTTCCAAACCGTCTCGCGCGACTGGGGCACCGCGCTCACCGACGCGCTCGACCGGCTGCCCACCTACGAATTCTGACCCGCGTGACAGCCCCGCGCCTTCCGGACTAGACTGCGAAAATGTCCCGCTGGATCAACCGCTTCTTCGCGTTCATGACCCTGCTGCCCATCCTCGTCTGGCTGGGCTGCGTCCTCGGCGTGATCCTTCTCGGCACCCTCTACGGCTGCCGCATCGACGAAGCCGGCTCCTACCCTTGCGAGTTCCACGGCCGCGACGTGGGCGACACGGCGGCCATGATGGGCGTTCTGGCAGCCTGGGGCCCGCTCATCTTCGGCCCCTTCGTGCTCGCCTCCGGCGTGGCGTGGGGCCTTTACGCCCTCATCCGCCACCTGCGCCTGCGGGTGAAACGCGGCTGATCAGCCGCCCGCCGCCGCCTGCGTCAGCTTGCGCAACGCCCCGGTCATCCTGGCCACGTAATCCGCATCGTCATCGACCCCGTCCAGATCGTCGAGCGTCTCCTCCGGCGCTTCATAGGCCAACCAGACCTGCCCGCCCGCGTCTTCGTAGACCAGCACCTTCAGCGGCAGAAAAAGCCCCGCCAGCGGATTGGCCTGCATCGCCGGCGTCCCCAGCTTCGGATTGCCGAAGATCAACAGCTGCGACGGCCCAAGCTCCAGCCCCGCCCCCTCGGCCCCGGCACCGTGATCGACCCTGGCGAACACCGTCGCCCCGGCCCCCTCGACCGCTGCCTCCAGCGCCGACATGGTCGTCGCCACGTCGCCCGTGGCCCGGACCTTGACGATATCGTCACTGTCGGCCCATCCGGGCGCGGCCCACAGAACGCTTCCCACCGCCAGTGTCTGCAAGATCTTCCGCATCTCCGATCTCCTTCCATCCTCGCTTCAAAATCGCCCCCACCCTCGGCGATGCGCCATCGATTGCCCATAAACATCCACGTGAAGACCAACCGCCGGCAAGCCCCCGCCACGCGTTGACAGACCGTCTCGCTGCCGCATAATGCCCCGTATTCGCTCCCGCGCACGGAAGCCCGCCCATGCTGAACGCCATCCTGCTGTCCTTCTTCTTCGGCATGCCCGCCATCGTCGCGGTCGTCACCGCCCGCAACCTTACCTTCCCGCCGGCCCGCGCGCTCATGTTCTGGGGCGGCTGCGTCGCGGTGGCTCTCGCGGCCGTGGTGGTCATCCCGATGCTGGCCTGCAGCGGCTCGCTCATGACCGGCTATGACACCTGCCTCGGCAGCACGGCACTTGGTGCCACCGTGTCCGGCACCCTCCCGCTGCAGATCCTTGCCGGCAAGGTCTACCTCCTCGCCGGCATCCCGCTGGCACTTTTCGCCCATGCGGCAAACCTGCTGCTCGGGCGCAAGACCGGCCCGGCCTGACGCCCGAGCCGGAACCAGTTTCCGGGCCCCCCACCTCTGGCATGTTCCGCCATTTGCCAATAAAACGCCCCCAAACACCCAACAGGCGGCGCGCCCATGCTCAAGACCCGCATCATCCCCTGCCTCGACGTGGCCGACGGCCGCGTCGTCAAGGGCGTCAACTTCGTCAACCTGCGCGACGCGGGCGACCCGGTCGATGCCGCGAAAGCCTACGACGCCGCCGGCGCCGACGAGCTCTGCTTTCTCGACATCCACGCCACCCACGAAAACCGCGGCACCATGTTCGACGTGGTCCGCCGCACCGCCGAGAACTGCTACATCCCGCTCACCGTGGGCGGCGGCGTGCGCACGGCCGAAGACGTCCGCGCCCTGCTGCTCGCCGGTGCCGACAAGGTCAGCTTCAACTCCGCCGCCGTCGCCAACCCCGACGTCGTGCGCGAGGCCGCCGACCGCTTCGGCAGCCAGTGCATCGTCGTCGCCATCGACGCCAAGACCGTCTCCCCCGGCAAATGGGAGATCTTCACCCATGGCGGCCGCAAGCCCACCGGCATCGACGCGGTCGAATTCGCCAAACTGGTCGAGGCAAAGGGCGCCGGCGAAATCCTCCTCACCTCGATGGATCGCGACGGCACCCGCGCGGGCTTCAACCTGCCCCTCACCCGCGCCATCTCCGATGCCGTCTCGGTCCCCGTCATCGCCTCGGGCGGCGTCGGCAATCTCGATCACCTCGTCGATGGCGTGACGCAAGGCGGCGCCTCCGCTGTGCTCGCCGCCTCGATCTTCCATTTCGGCGATTACACCATCGCCCAGGCCAAGGCCCACATGGCCGCGGCCGGCATCCCGATGAGAACAGGCGCATGACCCTCGAAGAGCTCGAACAGATCGTCGCCACCCGCGCCGCCGCCTCGCCCGACGAAAGCTGGACAGCCAAGCTGCTGGCCAAGGGCCCCGAAAAGGTGGCCGAGAAATTCGGCGAAGAGGCCATCGAGGCCATCATCGAAGCCGTGAAGAACGACCCCGAGCGCCTCACCTCCGAGGCCGCCGACGTGCTCTTTCACCTCCTCGTGATGCTGCAATCCCGCGGCGTTTCCGTCGCCGACGTCATGGAAGAACTCGCCCGCCGCCAGTCCCGCTCCGGCCTGGCCGAGAAAGCGGCCCGCAAGCCATGATCCGTCACATCGTCTTCTTCACCGTCCGCGACCCGGGCGATCTCGACCGCGTGCGCGAGGGGCTGACGCTTCTCTCCCGGATCCCCCATTCCAGCCACTGGGAAGTCGGCCCCAACCTGCATGCCGACATGCTGACAGAGGCGCCGGTCGATCTCGTGGTCTACGCGGAATTTACCGACGAGGCCGCGCTCGCCGCCTACAAGGCGCACCCGCTCTACCAGCGCTCCATCGATATCGTGAAGCCCCTACGCGAAACCCGCATCGCCGCCGATATCGAGGCCACAGCCCCGACACCGGACTGACCACCGACCCCGCGCTTCTTCTGGCCGAAAATATCCCGGGGAGTCGCGCCCCCGGCGCGACGGGGCAGCGCCCCGACCCACGCTCACAGTTTCGAGGAAATCACGCCGGTATTGAACCCGCCCATCCGCAACTCGCCAAAAAGCCGCTGATACTCGATCTTCGGGCACCGGTTCATGATCACGTCCACGCCCCGCGCCCGCGCCTTCTCGGCCGCCTCCTCGTGCCACACGCCTATCTGCATCCAGATCGTCTGCAGCTTGGGAAACGCCTCCAGTGCCTCGTCGACGACCTCCGGCACATGCTCCGGCCGGCGGAAGATGTCGACCATGTCCACCTCCTCGCCGATGTCGCTCAGGCTGGCATAGACCTCCCGGCCAAAGGCCGTCTTTCCGGCATAGACCGGGTTCACCGGAAAAACCTGGAATTTCTTCAGCGACAGGTACCGCGCCACGTAATAGCTCGGCCGCACCTCGTTGAGGGACACGCCCACCACCGCAATGCGGCGGGTGCGGTTCAGGATACGGCGCAGGTGGGAATCGGAATAGCTCTCGTTCATGCCTTCAGGAATACTGCCGCACGGCCCACAGCGAAAGCCCGCACGACACCGGGATCCGGTCGCACAAGAAAAAAGCGCCCGGGTAACTCCCGGGCGCCAGTCGCGGAACGAGGGACAGTGAAGAGAAACGCCGATGTTCCGTATTGGCGCCTCCGGGGTATAGATAGGTACGGGTGTGATAATAAAAAGAGCATGTAATATAGCTGTGAACATGCGTTAACAGCACTGTGACCTCAGTCGAAGATATCCTCGACCTCGTCCCAGATCTCCTCGACCAGCCGGCGCAGCATGGGTTTGCGTTTCTTGCGCGATTTCTTGTGCTTCGCCGGGTGCCACGCGCGGTGATAGCCATGATCCCGATCCCGCGGCGCCTCGCGCGGAAACTCCGGCAAATCGCGCCGGCCCGTGTTGCGCCTCGGGGCGGTTTTCCTTTTCTTCCCATCCTCTTGCGGCATCGACTTCATGTTGTGCAACGGCGCCCCGCACCCCTGGCAGGTCAGTTCGTGCCGCGCCTTGTCGAACACCAGAACGGCGCGCGTGCCGCAATAACAGCAGGTGGCAATCTTTCGTCCCTCGGGCATCTGTCCCCCGTCAAAATCCACCTTTCCGATAAAGGCACTCCCGCCCCCCGTTGCAACCGCGAGGCTGGACGCACCTACCCGCCGCGCCGTATGATTCGCGCATAGGTTTAGCAGCCGGGGACAGAATCAATGGATATCGTCTCTCTCAGGGCCCATGCCGACGATGGCCTGCCCTTCCGGATCAAGCTCGAATCCGTGAACAAGGGCATCGGCCTTGCCGCCCTCCTCCTGCCCTTCGCCCTGCTCTTCATCAGCGCCCTCGGCAACACCTGCCCCGGCATCGATTCGATCAGCCACTACTATTATTCCCGTCTCGGCGGCGACATCCTCGTCGGCACGCTCTGCTTCATCGGGCTGCAGATGACCTTCTTCTACCACCTCCCCGCCGCTACCGGCGGGCGCGAACAGGCGGTCGACGGCTATCTCGGCCACAACAAGTGGGATATTCGCGCCGCCCGCTTTGCCGGGCTCTGCGCCTTCGGGGTGGCGCTGATGCCCACCAGCGGCAAGGGCTGCGAGGATTACGGCGGTCTCGTCTCCCGCGTCTTCCTGAAAGACTCACAGGGCGGCCACGCCGTCCAGAGCCCGGACGTCCCCCTCGAAGGCACGGCCAGTTTCGATTTCTGGCCCACCTTCGGCATCAATGCCGAGATCTTCACCATGATCCACTACGCCGCAGCCGCGGGCATGTTCCTCGTGCTGGCCTATTACTCGCTCGTGGTCTTCACCCGGCCCCAGTCGCCCGCCTCGGTCTCTGCCACCGGCCGCTCCGTCGCCAACAAGCGCCTGCGCAACCTGCTCTACCGCATCTTCGGCGGGCTGATCCTCGTAGCCCTCGGCGCGCTGCTCTACAAGTTCATCCGCTACCTCGGGCTTGACGACCCGATCGGCGGCTTCGCCGGCTGGAACCGCGCCAACCTCACCTTCTGGTTCGAAACGCTCGGCCTCGTCGCCTTCGGCCTCTCGTGGTGTCTCAAGGGCCGGCTCTTCGGCCTCCTGCGCGACGACCCGCCGCCCGCTTAACCGTCCGCCCGGGCGGCGTATAACGACACCGCCGCCGCGTTCGACACGTTGAGCGAGCCGAACGCTCCCGCAAACGGGATCCGCACCAGCTGGTCCACCGTCTCCCGCGTCTTCTCGCGCAACCCCGGCCCCTCGGCCCCCAGCACCAGCGCCACGGGCCGGTCGCGCCGCCCCTCCAGCGCCTGCTCTATCGTCGCCTCCGCCTCGCCATCGAGGCCCAGCACCACGTATCCCATGCCCTGCAACTCGGTGATCGCATCCGCAAGGTTCCGCACCCGCAGGTAGGGTTGCCGTTCCAGCGCCCCGCTTGCCGTCTTGGCCAGCGCGCCCGTCTCGGGCGCCGAATGATGCCGCGGCGCCACCACTGCGCAGGCCCCGAACACCTCGGCCGAGCGCAGGATCGCGCCCACGTTATGCGGGTCCGTCACCCGGTCGAGCATCACCACCCGCGGCGGCCGCTCGCCATCGCCCATGCACCGGTCGACAAGGCTGCCCCAATCGAGCGCCTTGACCTCCATTGCCGCCCCCTGGTGCACCGATTGCGGGTCGAGCGGCGCCGGAAACTTCCGCGCATCCGCCATCTCGGGCTCGATCCCGGCTTCGGCCACAACCGCCTCGCCCAGCCGGTCCAGCGCGTTCTTCGTCACCACCAGCCGCAGCTTCTCCCGCGCCGGGTTCTGCAACGCATCGCGCACCGCGTGCAGCCCGAAAAGCCACACGGTTTCGGCCGATGCCGCCTTCTTCGCCTGCTCTTTCTCGACGACCCAGCGGGGTTTCTTCGTGGCCATGAACGCCCTCCTTGTCCGGGCCGCGACAATGCGCGCCCAACGCGCGGGTCGCAAGGCATTTTCCGGTTGACGGGCCAAGGCGGCGCTTCTAAATACGCCGTCACGCCACGGGGTCACCCGGGGCAGAAGTGGGCGACAGGCCGCAAGGTGTGGCAGGGGACTGTAACTCCCTCGCGGAGACGCACGCTAGGTTCGATTCCTAGGTCGCCCACCACTTTCCCTCTCTGAACAGATCAGCGTTTGTGCTTGGGCTTCCAGCTGTCCCGCCAGCGCTTGAACCGGCTGCGATGGTGATCCACCCGGTCACCCGCCGCATCCCAGCTCTCGCCGATATCGTCGAAAACCGGGTCGATCCGCCGGGCGCGAAACCGCCGCCACAGCGCCCAGACCCCCAGAACAACCACCAGAAAACACCCAATAATCAGGATGTTGAACCACGGTATTCCAGTACCAACATCCGGCCCGGCCACGGCGCGCACCTCCACCGCGTTGGGATAGATCGACATGAACTCGTTGCGCCAGCCGTAATGCTTGATCGACACCCATTTCGGCGTCTCCCCGGTCGATTTGAGGTCCGCCGCCTCGGCCTGAAGGTTCGCGGTGTCGAACTTGAAATAGGGCGGCCAGCCCCAGCCGGTATCCTCGTTCCGATACACCATCACCCGGCCATTCGTGCGAACCGCCTGGATGAAGAACACGTCGCGGTTCACCGCACCGGTATCGTTCCCCACATCCGGGCTCGCCCAGAAGATCGAGTTTTCCCCGAAATCGATCCGCTTTTCATAGGTATCCGTGATCCGCGCAATGTCATGTTGCGGCAACGTGTAATGAAAGAAGGCCGCGATCAGCACCCAGACCACGATCCAGAATGCCCATTTCAAATACACCATCGCCCGCGCCTCAGTGGAAATTGGTAAAATAAATGACGGCGCCGATCACCGCGACCGGCACGATATAGACGCCCCAGATAAGCTTCCGCCTGAGCGAGCCCTCGTAATCCTTCAGCCCGGCCTCGATATAGGCCTCCCGGTCGCCCGGCCGCCCTTCCTCTTCCCACCACTCCTCCAGCTTCCCCTTGCGCACAGAGCGGGAATAGAGCGACAGGCACACATAGATAATCGTCAGAACGATGAAGCCAATCACCACAAGCTTGGCCAGTGCCGCCATGCCTTACCTCCTTACCGGGCCCCACGGACCGACCAGCTCGATCAGCTGGTCCATGTCCGGCTCCGGTTTGATCTCTTCTTCCATGGGCGCGTCCCGGCCAAACAGTGCCTTGCGCGCGCCCACCTTGTCCACCTGGTATTCGTTCAGCAGATACTCGACCACATAGGCCTTCTTGGTGTCGCTCCACCCCGCATAGCGGCGGTAGAACAGCTCCTTGTGACAGATGAAAAGCTGCCGGAAATCCTTGGGCGCCAGCTCCGCCAGCAGCATGTTCACCAGGTCCGCATCCTTGTGACCCGAGGCCCTGAGCGTATAGAAATAGGCCGGGCTGTCGCTGGCGATGGTGGGCCACTTGCCCCCGCTCTCGGCCCAGTTCAACAACGCGGCCAGCGCGTGAAACTCCTCCGGCAACTGGCTGGCATGGGTGCGGGCCAGCCGCCGCATATCCGTCCGCGACCGCCCGGCAAGGTCGACGCCCGCATCGGCCAGCGCGTCGACCATCATGAAATCCATCTTCTGCCGAAGCACGGCACTCGCATCGATTCCTCGCGCCTTTACAATGGGTTCCACCAATCCGTTCAGGTCGAGGAAATTGGCGATCCGGTTCCGCTCCTCCAGCCCGAAGACATACTCGATCGGCAAATCGCCCAAGCCCTCCTTGCCGGCCGAGGCAATCACGCCGGGCAGTTCCAGATCCTGGAACAGGTACAGCCCGCCGAAATGCGCCGTCCAGAAATCGCGCTGCTCGAACTCCATCTTCTTCAGCGACACCGGGTTGCGCACGATATCCCCGGTCTCGCCCGCCAGCCCGATCATCTCGGCGATCAGCACGTCGTCGAACCACGCATCCTCCTCGTTGAGAAACCTGCTCACCTTCTGGTCCAGCTCCGCCGCCCGCCGGATGCGCCCATTCGTCGTATCCGCCTCGATCACGATCCGCCGGATATCGAAAAGCCGTTTCGGATCAGACATATCGAAGACGGAGTTCACCAACTCCCCCGCCACCGCATCCCGCGCGGTCAGCGCGAAAAGCGCGGGCTCGTTCTCCTCGATGAACTGCCTCAAAATCCCCCGCGAGGTCGAAAACTTCGCATCCAGCAGCGGCGCAGTCTTCTGCGCCGTGGTGAGCAGAATGAACTGCCGGTTCACCCCCGCATGGTTCAGGTAAAGCGGATCATCCAGCTCGTCCCCCACCTCGGGCGAATACCCGGAAATGTCGATGTAGAAATCGGTAAGGCCCGTCTGCTTCCCCGTCAGGTGCTTCAGCGCCCGGTTATACCTTTCCACCAGCGCGGGGCTGTCCACGTGGATCAGGTTGCCGAACATCAGCCCGGATGTGATGAGGCGTTTCATGAGGGCGTAGGGTGGGTGCAACCCACCATCCCCCGTCTCGACGCAAGGTGGGTTGCACCCACCCTACATGGCAAACTCTCACCCATCCTTCCCCTCCAAGTACCGCCGCTTGGCCTCCTCCGTACGCCCGAACTCGCGAACCATATTCTCGATCGCCACCTCGTCAGACTTGTCGGCATAGCGGAATTCCGAATCCGCGTAGCGGTTGATTTCCTGGATCACCATCTCCACCGTGATCGGCTGGCGCAGTTCCTCGATCATGCCCAGCTTCTCCTCGTAGGGTTTGAAGAGGAACAGCTCCGGCTCTTCCATCCACTCATCCGGCAACTCGAAATCCATCGCCCGGACCTTCACCGCGTCGGTGATGTTCTTGATCGCCCGCCCGGTGAACCGCTCGTCCGCTTCCTGGATGCCCTTCAGATAGGTGCCCAGCTTGGCAATCGTATCCAGCTTGCCGAGGTCTTTTTCCACACGATCATAGACCTTTATCAGCCCATCCTCATGCGGCCGGCTGTGGCTTTCGAACGACGCCGCCACCGCCTTCTTGATCTCCTGCGCAGCATAGAGTTCATGTCTCCCGAGCGGGATGTCATGGTTCTTCCCCATCAACAGGTGCAGGATGTCGATGTAATCCTCCCGCGTCTGCGGCCCGTCGACCAGGAACCGCGCCCCCGCCCGCTGCCGCAATGCGTCATCCACGTTCTCCGGGTAGTTCGAGAACATCCCGAAGGTGCAGTTCCCCCGCACCACCGTATTCGCCCCCGAAAAGCTCTCCATCAGAACGGCGGTGATCTCCAGTTGCCCGGCGCTCGACTGCCGGTCGCCCCGCTTGCCCGCAAGCTGATCGATATCGTCGACCGTCCCGAACCCGATCACCCCCGGATCCAGCACCGTGTTGATGAAACTCTTGGCGTTCTGAGCACTCTTTCCCTGATAGGAATCAATGCTTTCCGTGGAGAGGTTCATGTACCGGAACGGATAGCCCGCCACCTCGCAATACCCGTTCATCAGCCCCGCCATCATCCGGATCAGCGTGGTCTTCCCCGTGCCCGGCTTGCCGTCGCCCATGAAGGTGAAGATGAACCCGCCCAGTTCAACGAACGGGTTCAGCCGCCGGTCGAAATCATAGGCCATGATCATCTTCGCCAGCTTCAGCGCCTGGTACTTGGCGATATGGTTGCCCACCACCTCGTGCGGCTGCTTGAACTCCATGGTCAGCGTGGTCGACTTGCCCTTCGCCGCCGCCTCGAAGCCGCGAATGGTGAAGTCATCCGCCTCCACCCGCCAGCTCGCCCCGGTAAAGGCCCCGAGCCTGCCGGTATTCTGCGCCCGGATCGCGACCTTCTCCATCACCTGCTCGGCAAACGCCGATACGACGGCCACCAGCCGCGCATCGTCGCCCGCCATCGCCGCGATATCCTGATCGAGCTCCCACAACAGCCCATGCAGCGCCAGCTGCGCATTGTCGGTCAGAAGCTCCTCGACCTCGCCCACCTCGACCGACACTTCCGAACCATGCGGGCCCAAAAGGAACGCCGTCGCATTGGCGAAAACGTGGCTGACCGCCAGCGCCTCGGCGCCCATCAGCTCGGTGAACTCCGTCTTCCGGTCAGCCCCCAGCGACCCCGCCAGGTTCGCCCGCCGCAGCTCGGCCAGCCCCGTCGCCTCGGCAAACGCCTCGCCCACCGCCAGCGCAATCGCCAGCGCCCGGCGCAGCCCGTGCATCACCGTCGCCTGCAGCGGGCTCGTGAGCGGGTCATCCCCGTCTGCCGCCGCGATCGTCTGCAGCAGGTGCACCCCCTCGGCCCGCGCCGTCGAGCGGGTCACCAGCCCCGGCGTCGTTGTCCGGAACCGCCGCCGCGTGCCAAGCCCGGCCGAGCGCTCCTCCTGCTCGGTCTCCCGGGGCTTTCCCACGCGCGGCGTGTGGTCGAACCCGTCCAGCATGGCCTGGGCCGCCTCGTAATGTTTCGCGATCTCCTCCTCGCGAAGCTCCATCGTGTCGGCCGTCAGGCTCATCGC
This sequence comes from Roseovarius indicus, assembly GCF_008728195.1. NCBI lineage: Bacteria > Pseudomonadati > Pseudomonadota > Alphaproteobacteria > Rhodobacterales > Roseobacteraceae > Roseovarius > Roseovarius indicus. Next base: position 2,129,942 of record NZ_CP031598.1, on the reverse strand, counting down.
TTCAATATCTCCACCGTTTCATCGGAAATCGCCCCAAGGCCACTGGGGCCGTAGAGGTTGTAGGACAGATCGTTCGGATAGACCTCCGTCCAGTAATATCCCTGCCGCTCGCGCAACAGCACGACTGGGTACTGGTCGGCCGCGAAACACACCCGCGTCACCGTCCGGTCGCGGTAGAGCAGCCCCTTGACTGTCTGGAAGCACGGCCCCGTGCGCGGCCAGACGCCGCCATATCCCGTCCGCTCGATCTGCTGGAACCCGCGCGACAAAAGCCAGCGCTGCACGCGCGCCGGGCTTTCGCTGCGCGTCATCAGCCGCTCGGCCACCACCTGCGCCGAGGGCGCGGCCGGCTCCTTCACCTTGGCGCAGCCCGCCACCAGAACGGCGGCCGCGATCACCAGAAAACCAAACCGTTTCAACGTGCTGCCTCCCGTTCTTTCATCTTTCCGAAAATACTCAAATTCCACCGCTCAATATCGCAAAACGCGGCCGCCGGGGCTCACCACGTATTTCGTCACCGCCGCGAACCCCGCCGGGGCTTTCTCGGCCAGCACCTGGTAGGGCCGCTCGGGCAGGATGATGCTCCGCTCCGTCCGCGTGGCCCCGGTATCCACTCCGCGGCCCGAGAACGGGTCGAGCGCGAAAACCTCGCGCTCCACCGTCCCGAACCAGCCTGCGCGCTCCTCGCGCACCCGCTCGCTTTCCAGCACCTCGTCGGTCCAGGCCAGCGCCCAGTCCTGCCCCTCGGGCGCGTGCGCCTCGGCCAGAACATCCCGGATCGGCCCGCTCTGGCTGGTATAGGCGTGGGAATACATCGGCCCCACATGCAGCCGCCGCAGTCGCTTGGGGTGAATGTCATCGAACGCCTCGTCGATGCCCCGCGCGATGGTCAGAAGCTTCAGCCCGCCCAGCGCCTGCCCCATCAGATGCGCCTGCACCTCAGGCCAGCGCCGCTCGTCCTTGGCGAGCGGCGTGCGCCCGCTATCCTCCAGTTCCATCAGGTAGATCGTCGGCAGGTTGACCTGGCTGTCGTAGACGGCCCAGTGCAGCATGTAGCGCCGCCGGTCGCCCATGCCGCTGAGCCATACAAGCGAGGGGTCGTTCTGCGCCCAGAACAGGTGCCCCCGCATGAGCTCTTCGTAATAAAGCCTTTGAGACAAAGCGAATTGCAGCTTCGTGGGTATTGTCCGCTCGCCAATGATCTGCTCGACCATCTGCCGCTTCAGCGTGTCGGCATCGGGCATGTTCTGCAGGTGCCGGCCAGCCTGGTGGGCGTCATTGGCCATCACCATCAGCTCGTTGAAGACCGGAAAGCCGCTCTCGCGCACATCCATCGCCAGCGAGCCGAAGAACCGCCCCGTATCGCGGCCCACCAGCAGGTACTTCATGCTCAGCGCCCGGAAGGTATAGGCGATGCCCTGCACATAGGCGGTCAGCACCTCCACCTCGTCCTTGTCGAACTTGCTGTCCGCCTGCATCACCGCCGCCACCCGGTTCAGATACCCGGTGATCCGCTCGAACTTGGCGAAATACCGGCGCGAGGCGTAAAGGTCGGTCAGCCCGACATGGTCGTTGGCCGTAGCGCTCCGCGCGTTCTGTGGCAGTTCATCAATCAATCTTGTTCCGATCTACCGTAATCTGTTGATCCTTGTAGGCGTCGAGCGTCACCGCCCCGCCCCTTGTGGTGGCCATGATATAGGCGATCATGACACCCGCCCCGGTCACGCCCGCGATGCAAAGCCAGTAGATCTGGTGACGGGCCGCCAACATCGCGATGGCCAGGAAGCCGGCCACCAAACCGTAACGCACCACGACCCGCAGCACGAGCTTGATGGCCTTCCCTTCGCTCACTTAAGCCCCATACAGGTTCTTGTCGTGCTTCTCGATGATCTTCGCGAAACGCCGCGCGAACCGCTCATCCGCCTTGGCCTTCGCTTCCAGCACCTCGCGGGCGAACACCATGTGCTCCTCGTGCTGCTCCATCATGTCGGCCATCCGCTGGTTGGTCGCGGCCCCGATCCCGGCCATGGCGCTCTGCGCCTCCTGGTCGGTCTGCACGCCGATCTCGTTGATCCGGTGCGCCACGTCCTGCTGCTGCGCGGTCTTCAGCGACTTCGACAAGGCATCGTACAGCACCACCCGCTGCTTGGTGTCCGTCCGCAGCTTGTTGATCAGCACCATCTGCGTCGCCGCCTGGTTCTGCAAACTGTCGACCCAGGTCTTGCCCTTCTCGATATAGCGCTCCAGCGTCTGGCTCTTGGCCAGCTTCACCTGCTCCTGCTGCACCTTCTCGTTGTACTTCGCGTTCATCTCCGCCAGTTCGGTCTCGAGCTTCGTCCGCGCCGCGGCATCCGTCTCGTTGGCGATCTTCTGCTCCAGCCGGATGATCTCCGGGTCCAGCGCCTGGATATCCGCGCGCAGCGTCTCCAGCTCGCCCACCGTCGCCTCCCGCTCGTCGAGCGTTTCGGAAAGGTTCGTCTCCACCTTCACCTTCTGCTCTTCCAGCATGGTCAGCTGGCCCTCCAGAAGGTTCACGATCACGTCCGACTTCGAAATCAGGTCCTGCAGCTTGTCGTCGATATTGGCCGTGCGAATCCGGTCCTGCCGCATGCTGTCGGCCTTGGCCTTGGAAAAGACGCCCACGAAGCTCTCCCAGCCGGTCTTGTTGCGCATCTCGTCGAAATCGCGCGAAAACGCGGCGGTCACATCGTCGAGCCCCATGATCAGCTCGGCGATATTGGCATTCATCGTGTCGGTATGCGCGTGCACCTCTTCCAGCGTGGCGTTCTCGATGTCGAGCGTGGCATCCTCGCCGCCCTTGATCTTGCTGCGTGCCGTCTCGATCCGGCTGGTCAGCTCGGCAATCCGGGCCTGCGCCTGCTCCACCTGTTCCTGGCTTTCGCGCACCTGCGCATCCAAATCGGCCATCGAAAACTCCCTGTCTGAAACATCCTCGCGCCCAATATATTCGGATCGCGCGGAAACTTAAGCGGAAACACAGGCTCTACCCCGTGTTTCTTCTGGCCCCAAATATCCCCGCCGGAGGCATTCATCTCTTCTGGCTCACGGCATCAGCACCTGCGCCCGCTCGAACCGTGCGCTGTCGGTGGTCAGGTCGTCAAAGAGAATCTCCACCGTCACGCTTCCGACATTGCCCAGCCCGAACACCTGATAGGGGAGCCCGTCCTCGGCGCGAATGGCATTGGGCTGCGCCGTCCCCTCTAGGCAGGGCGGCAGCGGCCAGACCTGCATCGGCCCGTCATTGATCGCATACCGCACCTGGTGCATCCCGCAGCGCCAGCTCAGCAGATGCGTCACGTAAAGCAGATCCCGCCCCTCGTATTCCCGCACCGCGACCCAGTTCGCCTTCGTCGCCTGCAGGATCGGCTTCACCTCCACGGCGGTGGTGAACTGCCCCGTCGGCACCTGCGGCTCGGCGACGAAACCCGTCGGCGCCCCGCCCGCGCTTTCCCCCGCCGGGTCCGTCATACCTGCGCCTGCCACGTCCGTCTCGCCACCTCCGCCCAACGCCAGCACGATCCCCGCCAGTATCCAGTCGATCATCCCGCAAATCCTTCCATCATGAAATGTCCTCAACTGCCCCCTTCTGCCCCGGCCCTTCGCCACCTATAGTGACGCCAGAGCAGACAGGCAGGACCACCAAGAGTATGGCCGCAAAGGTGCGCGAAAACCAACCCTTCAACGTCGTGATCGTCGGTCAGGGCGGCCGCCTGCAATACGAGGCCATCCTCTTCGCCGCCTCGATGCAGATGAACTCCCCCGATTTCCCCGGCCGCCTGATCGTCGCCGAACCCCGGCCCGGCCCGCTATGGGAGAAAGACCCGACGATCCGCGGCGACGACACGCTCGAATTGCTCGACCGCCTCGGCGCCGAAATCCTGCCCTTCGAGTCGCACCATTTCGGCGAGGCCTACCCCTACGGCAACAAGATCGAAGCCCTCTTCGCCCTGCCCGAGGGTGAACCTTTCGTCTTCTTCGACACCGACACGCTCGTCACCGGCGACCTCGCCACCGTCCCCTTCGACTTCGACCGCCCCACCGCCTCGCTCCGCCGCGAAGGCACCTGGCCCGAAATCGAGCTCTACGGCCCCGGCTACACCCAGACGTGGAAATCCCTCTACGACAAGTTCGGCCTTGACTTCGAAAGCTCGCTCGACACTTCGCAACCCGACGAATACTGGCGCCGCTACCTCTATTTCAACGCGGGCTTCTTCTTCTACAAATGCCCCCGCGTCTTCGGCCAGCGCTTCCTCGACTACGCATTGGCCATCCGCGACGATCCACCGCCCGAGCTTGTCTGCCAGTCCCTCGACCCCTGGCTCGACCAGGTCGCGCTGCCGCTCACCATCCATTCCCTCGGCGGCGGCCGCGACACCCTCCCCGAGGGGCTGCTCGACGGCGACATCACCTGCCATTACCGGATGCTCCCCCTGCTCTACGCCCGCGAATCCGACCGCGTGGTCGAGGTGCTGGAACAGGTCGCCTCGCCCAACCCGGTCAAGAAAGTCCTCAAGAAATACGACCCGATCAAGTTCATGATCTACCACGGCCGCGGCCAGAAGGCGCGCGCCCTCTTCGACCGCGACAACCTCCCCCGCAAGGAACAGGCGATCCGCAACACCATCCGCCGCAACGGCTACTGGATGCGCTGAACCGGGAACTTCCCCCGCCCGCCACCGGTTGACCCACCGATGGTTCAAATCGAAAACATGTTCTTCGAAAGCTGGTCCGACCTCCTGCGCGTGGTGCTGGTGGGCACGCTGGCCTACGTCGCGCTTGTCGCCATGCTGCGCATCTCCGGCAAGCGGACCCTGGCCAAGCTCAACGCCTTCGATCTCGTCGTCACCGTCGCCATCGGCTCCACGCTCGCCACCATCCTGCTCTCCAAGACGGTCACGCTTTTCGAAGGCCTGACGGCGCTTCTTCTGCTGATCGGTCTGCAATGGGCGGTCACCGCCACCTCCGTCCGCTGGCCCCGCCTCGCCCGGCTGGTCCGCTCCGAGCCGCAGCTTCTGGTCTACCGCGGCGAGACCTGCCCCGACGCCCTCCGGCGCGAGCGTGTCACCCTCTCAGAGCTCGACACGGTCCTCCGCTCCGCCGGTCTCGCCGCCCCCGAGCAGGCACAGGCCGTCGTGCTGGAAAGCGATGGCTCTTTCTCCGTCACCGCTCTGCCCGGCACTTCCGACACCGATAAGCTCCCGGCCGGCGTCTCCGGAAAGGGGGCCGGCCCGGCCTGACGCCCCTGCGCCAGAAACAGTATTTGCCACTTTCAGCAACAAAATCGGCAATTTGTATGGTACACTTCCGGTGCATGTCCGAGACAGATGAGTGGATTCCGCACCGTGCCTTTTACAAAGCCCTTTCTTTTCACCGCCCTGTGCGCCGCGACCCTGTCGGCCTGCAGCGAGCCCGCCGAAGTCCGTCGATTCGAAATGCGCGTCGATGACGACTACTACACCGTTACCGATCGCAAACCGGTCTTTGCCTTCCTGGGCGCCCAAAACGGCCACCGCACCGTGCGCGTCAACGGCGAAGACGTGCCCTGCCCCGTGATGCCCTGCACAGGCGCCATCCGCGAGGCCGGCAACACCAACCATATCGACGAATTCCGCCGCGCCCCCGCCGGCGCCGATCTGACGACAGAGTGATCGCGCCAACATCGTTGTTGTTCCAATCCTGAACTTGGCATACCCCTGAGTGCGACGCATTCAGGGAGGCTCCACATGTCCGATAAAATTCACGAATTCGGTTTCGACACATTGCAAATCCACGCCGGCTCGCGCCCCGACCCGGCCACCGGCGCGCGCCAGACGCCGATCTACCAGACCACGGCCTATGTCTTCCGCGACGCCGAACATGCCGCCGCCCTCTTCAACCTCCAGGAAGTGGGCTACATCTACTCGCGCCTCACCAACCCCACCGTCGCCGTCCTGCAGGAACGCATCGCGACACTCGAGGGCGGCTCCGGCGCCGTCTGCTGCTCCTCGGGCCACGCGGCCCAGATCATGGCGCTCTTCCCGCTGATGAGCCCCGGCAGGAACGTCGTCGTCTCCACCCGCCTCTACGGCGGCTCGGTCACGCAATTCTCCCAGACGATCAAGCGCTTCGGCTGGTCGGCCAAGTTCGTCGACATCGACGACACCGACGCCGTGAAAGCCGCGATCGACGACGACACCCGCGCCATCTTCTGCGAATCCATCGCCAACCCGGGCGGCCACATCGCCGATATCGACACGCTGGCGAAAATCGCCGACGACGCGGGGCTGCCGCTCATCGTCGACAACACCTCGGCCACGCCCTACCTCTGCCGGCCCATCGAGCATGGCGCGACCCTCGTCGTCCACTCGATGACCAAGTTCCTCACCGGCAACGGCACCGTCACCGGCGGCTGCGTCGTCGACAGCGGCACGTTCGACTGGTCGGCCTCCGACAAGTTCCCCTCCCTCTCCGAGCCCGAGCCCGCCTATCACGGCCTCAAGTTCCACGAGACGTTCGGCCCCTTGGCCTTCACTTTCCACGGCATCGCCATCGGCCTGCGCGACCTCGGCATGACGCTGAACCCGCAGGCCGCCCACTACACGCTGATGGGCATCGAAACCCTGTCGCTGCGTATGCAGAAACACGTGGAAAACGCCGAAACCGTCGCAAGCTGGCTCGAAAACCACGACGCGGTCGAGGCCGTCACCTATGCCGGCCTCAAATCCTCGCCCTCCTATGACCGGGTGGCGAAAATCTGCCCGAAAGGCGCCGGCGGCCTCTTCACCGTCGCGCTCAAGGGCGGCTACGAGGCCTGCGTCAAGCTGGTCGACAACCTCGAGCTCTTCAGCCACGTCGCCAACCTGGGCGACACCCGCTCGCTGGTGATCCACTCGGCTTCGACCACCCACCGCCAGCTCACCCCCGAACAACAGACAGCCGCGGGCGCCGCGCCCAACGTGGTCCGTATCTCCATCGGCATCGAGGATGCCGACGACATCATCGCCGATCTCGACCAGGCCCTGAAAAAAGCCTCGAGCTGACACCGTTGGAGAGGAACGCCCCGCGCCTTATATTCCCCGGAATGCCGCGCGGGGCTTTCCCTTTCCCTCGGATCGAAGCTACGCTAAAATCGGTGGTCTCAAAGAGTATGTACGAGAGTGAACTCCTTGTGCTAAAGCGTTGCCAATGAAACCGAATTTTGCGCTGACACTTTCCTTCGACGGGATCAGCCTGCTGCACCGCACGCATGCAGGCTGGCATCTTGTCGGCGAGGTGGCGCTCAACGCCGATGATCTGGCGGCCGATCTGGCAGAACTGGTATCCAAGGCGCGCTCGCTCGATCCGACCGGCCTGCGCACCAAGCTCGTCCTGCCCGACGACCAGATCAAGTATCTCACGGTCGAAACCTCCGCCCGCGACGTCAACACGATCGAGGCCGAAGTGCGCGACGCGCTCGACGGCGCCACACCATACCCCCTGCGCGAGCTGTCCTACGACTGGTCGGTGCGCGACGGGCGCGTGCATGTGGCCGCCGTCGCCCGCGAAACCCTGGCCGAAGCCGAAAGCTTCGCCCAGGAACATGCCCTGAACCCGCTCTGCTTCGTCGCCATGCCCGCCGAAGAGGCCTTCGCGGGCGAGCCGTTCTTCGGCGAAACCGCCTATGCCGGCAAGCTGCTCGGCCCCGACGAATCGGTCGACCGCGAGAACGAGGTCATTCACATCGTCGGCGCCGCCCGCCTGCCCGAACCCGAACCGGTTCCCGAAAGCCCGGCCGTCGAGCCCGACCCCAAGCAGGAGCCAAAACCCGAAGCCAAACCGAAGGCCGAAGCGAAGCCCGAGCCAAAGACCAAGCCGGAATCGAAGCCCGAAGCCGAGACCGAAGCCGAGGCCGCGGCCGCGGCCGCAAAGAAGGCCGACGCCCCGCAGGAACCGAAAAAGAAAGACAACCCGCAACCGGCCGCAGACGCCAAGCCGCAGGACGCCCCCAAGCCCGCCGACGACAAGCCCGCCCCGGAACCGGCCACCAAGAAAGCCGACCCGGAACCGGCCGACGACAAGACCGAAGAACCGGCCGACACCCCTGTCGCCTTCACCTCGATTCGCGCCGCCCGCGGCGGCGGCGACAGGTCCTCCGATCTGCCCAGGTCCCGGTTCACGCCCCCGCCCGATGCGCCTGCACAAAAAAGCCCCGCGGCGAAAAAGCCGACCCCGGCCAAGGGCCCCTCGCCCGAGGCGCTCGCCGCCGTGCCGGCCCCCGAGCCCAAATCCGACTTTCCAATCAGCCCGCCGGAGGACGACTACACCGGCCCGCCGCCCGCGTCCCTCACGCCGGAAGCGCCTGACAGCGAACGGAAATCCGGGATCGGCGGCTTCCTGTCGCGCCGCAAGAAACCCGCGGACGACCTCGTCGAGCCCCGCCGCTCCAAACGGCGCACCCCCGACCCGGTCGCGGACGAGCCAGCGCTGAGCCCAGCCGCCGCCGCGGCCAGCCTCGACGAAAAGGACCGGATGACCATCTTCGGCGCCCGCCGTACCGAGAACATCCAGCCCGACAAGCCGCGCTACATGGCGCTGATACTCACGGCGGCCCTGCTGCTCTTCCTTGTCGGCGTCGCCGCATGGGCCGCGCTTTTCCTCGACGATGGCGTCGCCGGCCTCTTCCGCTTCGACGACGAGATCCAGACCGCCGAGGAAACCCAGCCCGCCACCGACCCCGCCATCGACGAGGCCGTCTCCTCCGCCCTGACCGATCAGCCCGAGGCCGAGGACCAGCCCGCCGAAATCGACACCGCCGCACTGTCCGAAGAGGACACCGTCGAAGACGCCGCCGACACCGGCGCGCAGGTCGACGTGATGGAAGAGCCCCCGCCCACGCCGCTGCCTGAGCGCGTCCCCGAGGAACTCACCCCCGACGAGGCACGCGCCCGCTACGCAGCAACCGGCATATGGCAAATGGCGCCCGAGCCTTCACAGGCGCCGGGCGTTACCACTCTCGAGGACGTCTACCAGACAACCCTCGACCCCGACGTGAATTTCTCCGACGCGGTGGCCCTCCCCGAGGCGGAAGAGCTGACGCCCGGCGCGCGCCCCGACACCCCCTCCGACCCGCCCCCGCCCGGCGCGCGGTTCGAGCTTGACGATCGCGGCTTCATCGCCGCCACCCCCGAGGGCACCGAAACCCCCGAGGGCGTAACCATCTTCACCGGCCCGCCGCCCATCCTCCCGCCGGACACGCCGCCGCGGGCGGCGCCCGAAATCGTCGGCGGCCCCGCCGCCGCGGCGCCCGAGGATCCCACGATCCGGCCGCGCGCCCGCCCCGGCGACCTCCAGGAAACCCGCGAGCGCTCGATCCTCGGCGGCCGCACCCGCACCGAACTGGCCAGCTTCCGCCCCCGCCTGCGCCCCAAGAGCGCCCAGCAGGAGGCGATCGAGGCCCTGGCCGAGGAGAACGGCACCGACGCGGAAAGCGATGACCCGCTGGCCACCGCCACGGAAGAAGCCGTTGCCGTTTCGCTCAAGCCCAACACCCGGCCAAGCAGCTTTGCCTCCATCGTCGCCCAGGCGCAGCAGGCGGCTGCGGCCGAACCCGTCAGCCAGGAACAGCGCGTCGCCGTCAGCATCCCGACAGCAACCTCCGTCGCCCGCGCGGCAACCGAACGGAACCAGATTTCGCTCAGAAAGGTGAACCTGATCGGCGTCTACGGCAAACCCAATGGCCGCCGTGCGCTGGTGCGCATGGCCAATGGCAGCTATCGCAAGGTCCAGGTGGGGGATCGCCTCGATGGCGGCCAGGTCGCCGCCATCGGCGAGAGCGAGCTGCGCTACGTCAAGGGCGGCCGCTCCGTCGTTCTGAAAATGCCCCAGGGCTGACCCCGGGGCACGGCAAGGGCGGCCCCGCCGCCCCTCCTGTCATCCGGTCTTCAACTCGCCGCTGTCGATCTGCTCCTGCTCGATCGATTCGAACAGCGCCTTGAAGTTGCCCTCGCCGAACCCGTCATCGCCCTTCCGCTGGATGAACTCGAAGAAGATCGGCCCGATCACGGTTTTCGAGAAGATCTGCAGCAAAATCTTCGTCTCCCCGCCATCGACCACGCCTTCCCCGTCGATCAGGATGCCGTGTTTCTTCATCCGCTCGATCGGCTCCTCATGGCCCGTGACCCGCTCCTTCGACAGATCGTAATAAGTATCCGGCGGCCCCGGCATGAACTTCACACCCCTTTCGGCGATCGCATCGGTCGAGCCATAGATATCCTCGGTCCCCACCGCGATATGCTGGATCCCCTCGCCATTGTACTTCTTCAGATACGACACGATCTGCCCGGTCCCGCCCCGGTCCTCGTTGATCGGTATCCGGATCCGCCCACAGGGCGAGGTCAGCGCGCGGCTGTACAGCCCGGTGAACTTGCCCTCGATATCGAAGAACCGGATTTCCCTGAAATTGAACAGGTCGCCATAGAACCGGAACCACTTGTCCATGTTCCCCTTGAACACGTTATGCGTCAGGTGGTCGAGGTAATAGAACCCCACGCCCTTGGGCTTCGACACCTCAAGCCATTGATATTCCTCGTTATAGGGCGAGGTATCGTGATATTGGTCGATGAAATAGATCAGGCTGCCCCCGATCCCGTAGATCGTCGGCACGTCCAGCACCTTGCCACCGCCCTCGTAAGGTTCCGCCCCCTTCGCCACGGCATGCTCGAACGCGTGCTGCGCATCCACCACGCGCCAGCCCATCGAGGGCGCACAGGGGCCATGCTCCTCCACGAATTTCTGACCAAAGCTGCCGGGCTCCGCGTTCACCACATAGGTGATATCGCCCTGCTGCCACAGCTCGATATCCTTCTCCTTGTGCCGCGCCACCTTCTCGTAGCCCATCGAGGCAAAGAGCGTCCGCAGCTCCTCCGGGTCGGCATGCGCAAACTCGACGAACTCGAACCCGTCCGTGCCGGCGGGGTTCTCGTCGGTGATCTTCGATTGCGGGCGGTCATGCGGGAAAGGTCCCATCAGCGCATCTCCTTCGCGGTTTTTCCTGTTCAGACTAAATTTACCGCATCCGGCATACGGGATGTGCGCATTCATGGCCGGTTTTCGCCAATTTCCCGCGGCATATTTGCAAAACTGTCGTCTACGCCGCATAATATCCGCATATGCTTGATGAAACCGATATCCGCCTGCTCTCGGCCCTCCAGAAGAACGCGCAACTCACCGCGCAGGATCTCGGCGCCGAACTGGGCCTTTCGCCCAGCCAGGCGGGCCGCCGCCGCCAGCGGCTGGAAACCAGCGGCCTCATCCGCGGCTACTCGGCCAAGCTCGACCCTGTTCAACTCGGCCTCGCCATACAGGCTTTCGTGCAGGTCGAACTCACCAGCCACGGGCCCGAACAGGCCCGTTCCTTCACCCGCCTGCTCGACACGCGATCCGAGGTCGTCAGCGCCTGGACCCTCACCGGCAATGCCGATTACCTCCTCCGCGTCTATTGCGAGGACCTCCCCGCGCTCAACCGGCTCATCCACGACGTGCTCCTGCCTCACGGGGCGGTGGCAAAGGTGCAAAGCCAGATCGTAATGGACCAGTGCAAACCCGACGCGCCCCTGCCATTATGACCCAAAGAACGTTACGAAGGACCTAACGCCAAATGGAAGGCTTCCTGTTCCAGGCCTCGATTTTCCTCGCCGCCGCCGTCATCGCGGTGCCGCTGGCCGCGCGGCTGGGGCTGGGGTCGGTGCTGGGCTATCTCGCCGCCGGCATCGTCATCGGGCCCGTGCTGGGTTTCGTCGCCGGGCATGAAACCGAGGAATTACAGCACTTTGCCGAATTCGGCGTCGTCATGATGCTCTTCCTCATCGGGCTCGAGCTGGAACCCCGGGCGCTCTGGGACATGCGGCACAGGCTCATCGGCCTCGGCGGTCTGCAGATCGGCCTGACCACCGCCGCCGTCATGGCCGGCACCATGGTCCTTGGCATCAACTGGAGCGTGGCGCTCGCCATCGGCCTCGTCTTCGCCCTCTCCTCGACCGCGATCGTCCTGCAAACCCTGTCGGAAAAGGGGCTGATGCAGACCGGCGGCGGCCGCTCGGCCTTCTCGGTCCTGCTCACGCAGGACATCGCGGTCATCCCGATGCTGGCCTTCATCCCCCTGCTGGCCCTGCCGAAGACACCCGACATGATCTTGGGCGAAACCATCAAGCGCGCCCGCGAGGGCGACGCCCCGGCCCATGCCGAGGGCGCCCACGAGGCGGCGGCCTCCTTCATTCAAAGCCTGCCGGGCTGGGGCGTCACCCTCGTCACGCTGGGCGCGGTGGCGGCCATCATCCTCACCGGCATCTACCTCACCCATCCGGTCTTCCGCTACATCCACCACGCCCGCCTGCGCGAGATGTCGACCGCGCTGGCGCTGCTGATCGTCGTCGGCATCGCCTTCCTGATGAACCTCGTCGGCCTTTCGCCCGCGCTTGGCGCCTTCCTCGCCGGCGTCGTCCTCGCCTCCAGCGAATTCCGTCACGAACTGGAGAGCGATATCGAGCCGTTCAAGGGCCTCCTGCTTGGCCTGTTCTTCATCACGGTCGGCGCGGGTATCAATTTTACGATCTTGTTCGGAAGTTTCTTCACCATTATTGGCCTATCCCTTGCAGTAATCATACTTAAGGGCGGAATCCTCTATATCCTCGGCCGGATCTTCTCACTCCGCGGCCGCAACCTCTGGCTCTTCACCCTGTCGCTGGCCCAGGCCGGGGAATTCGGCTTCGTCCTGATCTCGTTTTCCGGCCAGCAGAACGTCATCCCCCGGGCAATGACCGAAACGCTGCTGCTCGTGGTCGCCATCTCTATGCTGATCACGCCGCTGCTCTTCATCCTCTACGACTGGCTCTCGCACCGGATCGACGAAAGCAGCGAAGCGCAGGAGCCCGACGAGATCGACGCTCGCGGCCCCGTCATCATCGCCGGCATCGGCCGCTTCGGGCAGGTGGTCAACCGCCTCGTCCGCTCCAGCGGCTTCGACACCGTGGTGCTCGACCACGACCTTTCGGCCATCCAGCGCATGCGCCGCTTCGGCATCAAGGGCTTCCTCGGCGACCCCTCCCGCCCCGAGCTTCTGCACGCTGCCGGCCTGAAAGAGGCCAAGGTCCTCGTCGTCGCGCTCGACAGCCCCGAGGCCACCACCCGCCTCGTCGCTTTCGCCCGCCGCGAACGCCCCGACCTGCACATCGTCGCCCGCGCCCGCGACCGCACCCACGTCTTCCGCCTCTACCAGGCGGGGGCCGATGACATCGTCCGCGAACTGTTCGACAGCTCCCTGCGCGCCGGCCGCTACGTTCTTGAAAACATGGGGCTTTCCGAATTCGAGGCCTCCGAGCTCGAAAAGACCTTCTACAAGCACGACCGCCACTCCGTCCGCGAACTCGCCGCGCTCTGGAACCCCGAAGTGCCCACGGTCGAGAACGCCGCCTACATCTCCCGCGCCAAGGAGCTCGAGTCGGAACTCCAGACCATGCTGCTCTCGCAGTTGGAGGAATCGGCCGCCAACGATCTGCCCGACAAGGACAAGGAGGGCGCCTAGCCCCCCGACACCCCCGCCTCGGCAAAGGTCGCCATGCCCGAGTGACAGGCGACCGCGCCCTTCAGCACACCCATCGCCAGCGCCGCGCCCGAGCCCTCGCCCAGCCGCATGCCCATCGCCAGCAGCGGCTCCTTCCCGAGCCGCGCCAGCAGCGCCGGATGCGCCGCCTCGGCGCTCACATGGCCTGCAACCGCATGGTCCAGCGCACCCTTCCGCGCCGCTTCCAGACAGGCGCCGGCGGCCGTGCAGATGAACCCGTCCAGGATCATCGGAATCCGCAGCACCCGCGCCCGCACCATCGCACCGGCCATCGCGGCAATCTCCCGGCCGCCAAGGCAACGCAGCACCTCAAGCCCGTCCGTCCCGCAGCCCGCATTCGCTGCCACGGCCCGCGCCACGACCTCGGCCTTCAGCTGCAACGCCTCGTCGCTGACGCCCGTGCCACGGCCCGTCCAGTCACCGGCCTCACCACCGAACAGCGCCAACGCCATCGCCGCCGCCGCGGTGGTATTGCCGATCCCCATCTCCCCCACGACCAGCAAATCCGCTTCCGGATCAACAGCTTCCCAGCCGGTCTTCAACGCCGCCAGGAACTCGGCCTCGTCCATCGCGGGCCCTTGCGTGAAATCGGCCGTGGGCCGGTCGAGCTCCAGCGCATGCACATCCATCTTCGCGCCGAACGCCTTGGCGAGCTGGTTGATCGCCGCGCCCCCGGCCTCGAAATTCGCCACCATCTGCACGGTCACATCCGCCGGAAAGGCCGAGATCCCCTGCGCCGTCACCCCGTGATTGCCGGCAAAGACAATCACTTGCGGCTTGGCAATCTCCGGCTTCGCATCCCCCCGCCACGCGCAATACCACGCGGCCAGATCCTCGAGCCGGCCCAACGCCCCCGGCGGCTTGGTCAGCTGCCCGTTCCGCTCCTGAGCAGCGGCCCGCGCGGCGGCATCCTCTTCGGGCAGGTCCTGCAAATACTGCGAAAACGCCTCGACCGAATTCAATTCCTGATGCATACCTGACCCCGTTATTCCAGTACCCGTTCCCTCTACCGCAGCCCGTTTTCCGAGACAGCCCCAAAAGAGGCACCGGCATGCACAAAAACGAAACCCCCTTCGTCAGCGCGGAAGACATATTCACGGCCCTGGGCCTGCTGTCCCGCCTGCCGGTTCCCCCGGGCGACGCCGCCCGCGGCGCGGCCGCGGCCTGGGCCTTCCCGCTGGCCGGCCTCATCCTCGGCGCACTGGCCGCCCTGCTGGGCGTCATCGCCCACGCGTTCGGATTACCTTCGCCGCTTACGGCGCTGATCGTGATGGGTTTTCTGACAATGGCCACCGGCGCCATCCACGAAGACGGCCTTGCCGACACCGCCGACGGGTTCTGGGGCGGCTGGACCCGCGACCGCCGCCTCGAGATCATGAAAGACAGCCGCATCGGCACCTATGGCGTGCTGGCGCTCATCCTCTCGGTCGCGGCCCGCTGGGCGGCCCTGACGCTGCTCTTCGACATGGGCGGCGGCACCGCCGCCGCGGCCCTCCTCGTCGCCGCTGCGCTCTCCCGCGCCACCATGCCGCTCCTGATGGCCCGCCTGCCCCATGCCCGCGAAGGCGGGCTCTCGCACAGCGTCGGCGCGGTCCCGTCGCGCACCGCCTGGCTGGCGCTGGCCATCGGCGCCACCGCCGCGATCCTCTTCACCGGCTGGAGCGGCCTGCCCGCCATTGCATGGGCCCTCGCCGCAGCGCTTGCGATGGGGTTCCTCGCCCGCTCGATGATCGGCGGGCAAACCGGCGACGTCCTCGGCGCCACCCAGCAGGTGGCCGAGATCGCCATCCTCTTCAGCCTCGTCGCCTGAGCCGAGCCCGCATAAACGCCAAAGACCGCGCCCCAAGGGGCACGGCCTTCCACATTTCTCCAGTCTCGCCGGGCGTTTACGCGGCGCGCGACACCAGCACTTCGTCGACCTTCTTGGCCGCCTGCACCTCGTCGCCACCGCTCACGGCGGCCACTTCACGGGTCAGGCGCTCAAGGGCTGCTTCGTACAGCTGGCGCTCGGAATAGCTCTGCTCGCGCTGATCGTCCGTGCGGTGCAGGTCGCGCACCACCTCGGCAATCGCGATCAGGTCGCCCGAGTTGATCTTCTGTTCGTATTCCTGCGCGCGGCGCGACCACATCGCGCGCTTCACCCGGGCCTTGCCCTTGAGCGTGCTCATGGCCTTCGACACCACGTCCGGGCTCGACAGGCTCCGCATGCCGATCTCGGCCGCCTTGTTCGTCGGCACCCGCAGGGTCATCTTGTCCTTCTCGAACGAAATCACGAACAGTTCCAGTTCGATCCCGGCGATCTCCTGCTTCTCGATCGACACGATCTGGCCCACGCCATGCGCGGGATACACAACGTAATCGTCAGCGCGGAACTCGGATTTCTTGGATTTGCTCATTCAGTCTTTCCTCATCTTGCAAACCGTCACAGACAGCGCAAAGGGCTCGCCCCAGGGGATCTGGTCATCCGATGAGCCGATGCAATAGGCGCAGAAATACCCATTCCCAAAGGCAGCTCGGGCGAATGGATATCAGGCGGTGTTCTTCACATGTCACAAAACTATAGCACAAAAACGCGGCCTCAGGAAGCACAATTGCTTGAACGGCCGTATTTCGCCTTTGAATCAAAGGCGTTACACGGCACTCCTGCGTCTTTGTACGGCCACTGACAGGCCGTCCGATATCGAATCGGCTGAACCGCCCGGTTCAGCCCCCCTCGCCCGGCTTCTCCGAGAAATACTTGTCCAGCTTGCCCTCTTCCCCGTCGCGGTCGTCTGCCTGGGGAAGCTGGTCTTTCTTGGTGATGATCACCGGCCACATCTCGGAATACTTCCGGTTGAACTCAACCCATTTCTCCATGTCCGGCTCGGTGTCGGGCCGGATCGCGTCGGCGGGGCACTCCGGCTCACAGACACCGCAGTCGATGCATTCGTCGGGGTGAATCACCAGCATGTTCTCGCCCTCGTAGAAACAATCCACGGGGCAGACCTCGACGCAGTCGGTGTATTTGCATTCGATGCAGTTGTCGATCACCACATAAGTCATCTGGCGGGCTCATCCTTGATATCTCCGGCCTGAACTAATCCAGTGCCGAAGATCATTCAAGCGTATCGGAACGATTGAGGTCGAGTTTGCGGCGATCGCGTTTCGTGGGGCGTCCTTTTCCCTCAAATTTGGGCGGTTGTGGAACGGTGTTCGGGTCAACGGCCTTCGGTGGATCAAGATCCTCGTAGAGCCCCTGCGCCTCGGGCGCCGGCCCGCGCCGCTCGCCCACCGCGACGATCCTGATCACCCTGACCCGCCGCGCCTGCGGAAAGGTCAGCACATCGCCCGGCCCCACCGCATGGGCGGGCTTGCCCACCTTCTGGCTGTTAACCCGCACATGCCCGCCCGAGACAAGCTTCGCCGAAAGCCCGCGCGTCTTGAAGAAACGCGCGTGCCACAGCCACTTGTCGAGGCGGATCTTCGGCGCGGGCCCGGTCACACGAGCATCAGCTCTTGTCCTTCAACCCCATGAGCGCCGCGGCGAAGGGGTTGTCGGGGTCGATCTTGTCTTTCTTCTCGGGCTTCGAGGAATAGTTGCGCGCACCCTTCTGCTCGGGCTTTCCGCCCCGCGGCTTGCCCTTGGGCTTGCGGCCCTGCCCCTTTTCCTGGCCCTGCGGCTTGCCCTGCCGGCGCTGCTGGTTCTGGCGGTTGCCCTTGGGGCGGCCGGCCCAGGTGAAGGTATAGAACACCTCGACCTCGGGCTGGGCCACGTCGGCCGGGCTTTCGCCGGGCAGGATCTCCTCTTCCGGCGTCTCGGGGATCTCGGCCTCGTCCTCCGGCGCCTCGGCAGGTTCCGCCGCGATCGGCGCCTCGCCGGCGTCGGCAATCTCTTCGGCCTTGTCCTCGGCCGTCTCCGCCGGCGCATCCGCAGCGTCCGGCACATGGCCCGCCGCGGCCTCCGCATTCTCCATCACCGGTCCGGCCTCGGGCTCCGCCGTTCCGCCGGCGTCCGCCGCATCCATCACCGGGGCGTCGCCGGCCTCGGCCGCCGTCGCCTCGTCCGAAGACGCATCGGCCACGGCCTGGTCAACCGGCTTCACCTTCTCGCGCTCAGCCCGCTCGGCCTTGTAGCCCAGGCCCTGCATCAGGTCGGCGAACTGCTCCAGCGTCATGCCGGTGATCGACAGCATGTCGGCCTTGGCCTCGAACCCGGCCCGGCTGTCCTCGGCCCGCAGCATGTCGGCCAGGCGCTCCAGCATGTCGATCCGGATCGCCCGCTCGCCCGCCGCGCGATAGCCGGCCATGGCGTAATAACCTTCCGTCGTCTCGGTCGCGGGCACCGTCACCAAGCCCGGCGGCGGCGACTCGGGGAACTCGTCCAGCCCCTTGGTCAGCGACCACAGCACCAGCCGCAGGCGCGTCGGCGCCGGCTTAAGCAGCAGCGGCATGAAAATCGTGAACTGCCCGAACCGCACGCCGTGCTTGCGCAGCGCGCCGCGCGACTCCTGATCCAGCGCCTTCACCTCGTCGGCCACCTGGCCGCGCGGGATCACGCCGAAATTCTCGACCATGCGGAAGCCGAAGCCGCGGGCCAGCCCGGTCATCTCCTCGTCGCGCTGGATGTTCAGCAGCGGCTCGAACAGCGTCGCGATCTTGCGGTCGATGAAATGCTGCAACCGGCGCTGCACCTTCTGCATCACCTCCGGCCCGGCCGTGTCGTCCACGTAAGCCGACACACCCGGCTTGAGCGGATCGCTGCCGGCCACCAGCTTGCCCACCGCCTGGTCGCCCCACATCAGGCCGCCCTGCTCGGTGAAATCGATCTCGGTATCGGGCGCGTTATAGAACCGGTCCGCCCGCAAATGGAAATGCGGCGCCAGCGCCTGAAGGCTCGCCTGTTGCAGCGTCTTGGCTTCCTGCCCGGCTGCCGCCTTGTCCTGGATGAAACGGAATCCTTCCAGCCGGCCGACGAATTCGCCTTCGACAGTCACTTCACCGGTATCGTTCACTTCGGCCACGATGGCCTCCTTCTGCTTTAGCCGCCTGAGCAGCACCGAGGTGCGCCTGTCTACAAATCTCTGTGTCAAAGCGCCATGAAGCGCATCTGACAGGCGGTCTTCTACCGCGCGCGTTGCGTCGCGCCAATGGGTTTCGTTCTCAATCCAGCCGTTCCGCTGGGCTACATATGTCCACGTCCTGATATAGGCCAGACGTTTGCTTAACGTATCAATGTCGCCTTCGGTTCGGTCGATACGACGAACTTGTCGAGAAAACCAGTCTTCCGATACCTTTCCGCGCTCGTGAAGGTCGCAGTAAATCCGCTCCAGAAGGCTCGCATGCTCGGCATGGCTGATGCCCCGGAAATCGGGAACCCGGCACACATCCCATAACAGGCGCACCGACGGGCCGTCGCTGGCCCGTGCGCGAACCTCCGCCACCTCGGCCAATGTTTTCAGCGCACCAAGGTCATCGGCCTCCCGCGCCTTGGTCAGCCGCTCGTTCTCGGGCCGCACCTCCAGCGAGGCGATCAGCGCATCGAGATGCCCGAAGCTCAGCGCGGGGTTTCGCCACTCCAGCTTGCGGATGGGCGCGAACCGGTGATCCATGATCGCCTGCGCCACGTCCGGGTCGAGATCGGGCGCCTCGCCCGTCACCCCGAAGGTGCCGTTGCTCATCCCGCGGCCCGCACGGCCCGCGATCTGCGCCAGCTCGTTGGGCTGCAACGCCCGCATCCGCCGCCCGTCGAACTTGGAAAGCGAGGAAAACGCCACGTGATCGATATCGAGGTTCAGCCCCATCCCGATCGCATCCGTCGCCACGAGGTAGTCGACATCCCCGTTCTGATAAAGCTCCACCTGCGCATTCCGCGTCCTGGGGGAAAGCGCCCCCATCACCACGGCCGCCCCGCCCTTCTGACGGCGCAGCAGCTCGGCAATGGCATACACGTTTTCAACCGAGAACCCCACGATCGCGCTCCGCGGCGGCATCTTCGGGATCTTCTTCGAGCCCGTGTACATGAGCTGCGACATCCGCTCGCGCCCCACGAACTCCACCCCCGGCACCAGCTGAGCAATCGCCCCCCGCATCGAATGCGAGCCCAGGAACTGCGTCTCGTGCAGCCCCCGCATCCTCAGCAGCCGGTCGGTGAACACGTGCCCCCGCTCCGGGTCGGCACAAAGCTGGATCTCGTCGACGGCCACGAAATCCGCGCCCATCCCCTCCGGCATCGCCTCGACGGTACACACCCAGTACTGCGTCCGCTCCGGAACGATCCGCTCTTCGCCGGTGACCAACGCCACCACCGACGGGCCGCGCACCTTGACGATCTTGTCATAGACCTCCCGCGCCAACAGGCGCAGCGGCAGACCGATCACCCCGGTCCGGTACCCCAGCATGCGCTCGATGGCGAAATGCGTCTTGCCCGTGTTGGTTGGCCCCAGAACCGCAAGGGTTCTTGACTGCTCGGCCATGCGACCGCTCCGTTACAATTCAGAGATCTGCGCCGCCCGTCTGGCTGTCCAGATGTTCCAGGGCCTCGGTTACTTCCCTGTAATGGGGATGTATAGCCAAAACCTGCTGAAAGGCCTGCGCGGCCACTTCGGGCTTCTCGATCTTCACGAGGATGCCACCCAGCGCGGCAATCGCGTCGTAGTGCCGCGGGTTGAGCTCCAGCGCGTGCCGTAAATCGTCCACCGCCGGGCCGTACATCTCGGATGCGGCAAAGGCCACGGCCCGCCGGTGCCAGCCCTCGGCGAAATCCGGCGCATGGTCGGTCAGCGCGGTGAAATGCCCGATCGCAGACGCGAAATCTCCCGCCTCCATCGCGTCCGTGCCCCTTTTCAACAACAGGTCCATCGCCGGAGAGCCGGATTTCGACCATTCCAGCTCTATTTCCTTGGCCACCCGCCGCGCCTCCGCCGGCTCGGCGTCCTGCAACTGGCCGTACAGCCGGTCGAGCTTGTCCTGGTCCGCCGCCCAGCAAACGGTTGATAACAGGACTATCGCCAGAACCGACGCAACGGTACGATTGAGAAATTGGAATGACATGCCCATAACACCACTGAATTTAGCGCCCATTTCGGGGAATCATAGCCCCCCGATGGCCAGACCGGAGGAAATTGAACATGAGTGATGTCACCAAGAGCGCCGTCGAGGCCCTGAAACCCAAGGTCGGCGACGGATTCGACGACGGCACCGCCAAGTTCGTGATCGAGGGCGAAGGCGCCATCATCATCGACGAGAACGGCGTGCGCGAAGGCGACGACGAGGCCGACGTGACCCTGACCGCCGATGCCGAGACCTTCGAGGCCATCCTCGAGGGCGATCTCGACCCCACATCCGCCTTCATGTCCGGCAAGCTCAGCGTCGACGGCGACATGGGCCTCGCCATGAAACTGGGCTCCGTCCTGGCGTGACCGAAGCCGCCCCCTTCTTCGCCGAACTGTCCGACGGGCCGGGCGACGGCCGGGCGTGGTGGGCCGACACGGCCGACGGCACCCGGATCAGGCTCGGCCTGTGGCGGCCCGAGGGGGCAAACGGCACGGTGTTCCTCTTCCCGGGGCGCACCGAGTATATCGAGAAATACGGCCGCGCCGCCCGCGATCTGGCAAGCCGCGGCCTCGCCACCTTCGCCATCGACTGGCGCGGCCAGGGCCTCGCCGACCGGCTCGTCGATGACGAGATGGCCGGCCACGTCATGCATTTCACCGATTACCAGCATGACGTCCGCGCCATGGTCGCCGCGGCCGAAGAGCTCGACCTCCCCAAGCCCTGGCACCTGCTCGCCCATTCCATGGGCGGCTGCATCGGCCTGCGCGCGGCCATGGAAGGCCTGTCCGTCGCCTCCTGCGTCTTCTCGGGGCCGATGTGGGGCATCCAGATGTCCGACGCCCTGCGCCCCGTCGCATGGTCCCTCTCGTGGAGTTCCAAGCGCCTCGGCATCGGCCACCGCTACGCCCCCGGCACGGCGGGCGGCAGCTACGTGCTCTCCGAGCCGTTCGAGACCAACAAGCTCACCCGCGACCGGGCGATGTACGATTACATGATCGACCACCTCAACGCCCAGCCCGAGCTCGGCCTCGGCGGCCCCAGCCTCCATTGGCTGCACGAGGCGCTGATGGAAACCCGCGCGCTCGCCCGCAAACCCTCGCCAAACCTGCCCTGCCTCACCATCATGGGCTCCGACGAGGAAATCGTCGACGTCACCCGCATCCGCCAGCGCATGGCCGCCTGGCCCAACGGCCGGCTCGAGGTGATCGAAGGCGGCCGCCACGAGGTGATGATGGACGACCCCGAAACCCGCGCGGCGGTCTTCGACATGATGGGCTCCTTCTTCGAACAGCACAGCCAGTCCGACGGAAAGACAACCGGCGCCCCCGGCGTGGCCTGATCCCTCTGGCCACCGGCGCAAGCCGGGCTATCCTTCGGGCATGGTTCTCGAATTCAAACCACAGGGCATCTACTGCCCGGCGGGCGATTTCTTCATCGACCCGTGGCGCCCCGTCGACCGGGCGCTCATCACCCATGGCCATGCCGACCACGCGCGGCCGGGGCACAACCGCTACCTCGCCACCGCCGCCGCCGCGCCCGTCATGCACCATCGCCTCGGCGACATCACCCTCGATACCGTCGACTATGGCGAGACCCGCCGGATCGGCGGGGCGAGCGTCTCCTTCCACCCGGCGGGCCACGTCCCCGGCTCCGCCCAGATCCGCGTGGAAGTGGAGGGCGAGGTCTGGGTCGTCTCCGGCGACTACAAAACCGACCCCGACCGCCTCTCCGAGCCTTTCGACCCCGTCCGCTGCCACAGCTTCATCACCGAATGCACCTTCGGCCTTCCCGTCTTCACCTGGGCGCCCGAGGCCGAGGTTTCGGACCAGATCAACCGCTGGTGGGCCGACAACGCCGCCAATGGCCGCTTCTCCCTCCTCGGCGCCTATTCCCTCGGCAAGGCCCAGCGCGTCCTCTCCCTGCTCGACCCCTCCATTGCGCCCATCCTCACCCACGGCGCCGTCGAGAACACCAACGCCGTCCTGCGCGGGCAAGGCCTGCCGCTCCCCGACACCATCCACGTCATCCCCGACACCAAAGCGGCCGACCACCCCGGCGCCCTCGTCCTCGCCCCGCCCGGCGCGCTCTCCACGCCATGGGCCCGCCGCTTCCGCCCCGCCTCCACCGGCTTCGCCTCCGGCTGGATGCGCCTGCGCGGCGTCCGCCGCCGCCGCGCCCTCGACCGCGGCTTCGTCATGTCCGACCACGCCGACTGGGATGGCCTCAACGCCGCCATCAAGGCGACCGGCGCCGAAAACATATACGCCACGCATGGTTACACCGACATCTTCGCGCGATGGCTGAACGAGCAGGGCTACAACGCCCAAGTCGTCCCGACCGAGTTCACCGGCGAATCCCTCGACGACGACGCCAGCACCGAGGCGGACGCGCCCGGATGAAACGCTTCGCCACCCTCTTCGCCACCATCGACCAGACCACCAAGACCACGAAAAAGGTCGAGGCGCTGGCCACCTACCTCTCCGAGGCGCCGGAAGATGACCGCCTCTGGACAATCGCGCTTTTCTCCGGCCGCCGCCCCCGCCGCACCATCACCACCACCCGCCTGCGCGAATGGGCGGCCGAACGCGCCGGCATCCCCCTCTGGCTCTTCGAGGAAAGCTACCCCATCGTCGGCGACCTCGCCGAAACCATCGCCCTCGTCCTGCCCGAACCCTCCGAGACGCATGACGACACCCTCACCACCTGGATCACCCGCCTCCGCGCGCTCGACGCCGCCTCGGAAGACGACCGCAAAGCCGCCATCCTCGACGCCTGGAACCGGATGGAGCCCCTCGAACGCCTCGTCTTCAACAAGCTCCTCACCGGCGGCTTCCGCGTCGGCATCTCCCGCAAACTGATGACCCGCGCGCTGGCCCAGGCCACCGGTCAGGACGAGGCCCAACTCGCCCACCGCCTCATGGGCGACTGGACGCCCGAGAAAACCACCTACCACTCCCTCATCGAGGCCGAAGACAAGGCGGCCGAGCTTTCCCGCCCCTACCCCTTCTGCCTCGCCTACGGCCTCGACGAGGAAACCCCGGATTCTCTCGGCAATCCAACCGACTGGCACGCGGAATGGAAGTGGGACGGCATCCGCGGCCAACTCATCCTCCGCGGCGCCGAGCACTTCGTCTGGTCCCGCGGCGAAGAACTGATGACCGACCGCTTCCCCGAACTCGCCCGCGCCCGCGATTTCCTCCCCGACGGCACCGTGATCGACGGCGAGATCGTCGCGTGGGAAGACCCCCACCCGCTCCCCTTCAACGCCCTGCAGAAACGCATCGGCCGCAAGACCGTGCCGAAGAAACTGCTCAAGGAGGCCCCCGTCATCCTCCTCGCCTACGACCTGCTCGAGGAAAACGGCCAAGACCTCCGCGACCTCCCCTTCACCACCCGCCGCGCGAAACTCGACACCCTCCTGCAAGACCTGCCCCAAGACGCCCCCCTGCGCCCCTCTCCCCTCATCCCCTTCAAATCATGGAACGACCTCGCCCAAACCCGCGCCACCGCCCGCGACCACCGCGCCGAGGGCGTCATGCTCAAGCGCGCCGACAGCCCCTATCACGTGGGCCGCAAGAAGGGCGACTGGTGGAAATGGAAGCTCGACCCGCTCACCGTCGACGCCGTCATGATCTACGCCCAGCAAGGCCACGGCCGCCGCGCCAACCTCTTCACCGATTTCACCTTCGCGGTCTGGTCCGGCAACGACCTCGTGCCTTTCACCAAGGCCTATTCCGGCCTCACCGACAGCGAATTCCGCAAGATCACCGCCTGGGTCCGCAAGAACACGCTGCAACGCTTCGGCCCCGTCCGGCAGGTCCGCCCCGAGCATGTCTTCGAGATCGCCTTCGAAGGCATCTTCGAGAGCCCCCGCCACAAATCCGGCATCGCGCTCCGCTTCCCCCGCATGGCCCGCTGGCGCCACGACAAGCCCGTGCAGGAGGCCAACAGCCTCGACGACCTGCACGCTCTCCTGTCGCAATACGGCTGAATCCACCTTCCCCGGCGTCGAATCCCGCGCTAACATCGCTTTCGATTTACATAGCGATCCTTTCCATGCGCCTGCTCATTGCCCTGACCCTGCTTCTCGCCACCGCCACCGGTGCCCTCGCCGACCGTGTCGCCCTCGTCATGGGCAACGGCAATTACCTCCACGCCAAGCCCCTGAGAAACGCCGTCAACGACGCCACCGACGTGGCCGCCCGCCTGCGCGAGATGGGCTTCGACGTCCACGAAGGCATCGACCTGCCCCAGCGCGACGCTCTCCGCCTCGTCCAGCAGGTCGGCCAGCGCCTGCACTACGACGACACCGTGCTCTTCTACTTCGCCGGCCACGCCACCCAGCTCGGCAGCCAGAACTACATCATGCCGGTCGACGCCTCGCCCGGAAGCGAGAACGACCTCGTCAAAAGCTCGATAAGCCTGCAATCCATCCTCGCCACGCTCGAATCCCGCGCCCATACCCGGCTCGTCATCCTCGACGCGTGCCGCAACAACCCGTTCGTCGCCCGCACCGACGGCTCCCGCTCCGCCGATGACGCCACCCGCGGGCTCTTCCGCATGGATGCCGGCGTCGGCTCCTTCATCGCCTACTCGACAGAGCCCGGCAACGTCGCCGCCGACGGCACCGGCCGCAACAGCCCCTTCACCGAGGCGCTGCTCCGCCACATCGACCGGCCCGGCGAGAACATCCACGCCGTCATGCGCCGCGTCCGCGCCGACGTCATGGAAGCCTCCAGCAACCGCCAGATCCCATGGGAAAACTCGGCCCTCATCGACGAGGTCTACCTCGCCGGCCTCCCCCGGACTGCCGACAATTCCACCAGCGCCAACACCGCCCTCGCCAAGCCGCTCGTCACCCACAACCCGCGCCCCGCCCTCATGGGCGAAACCTGCATCTCGGGCGAGATCGACGGCACCACCGCCCGCTTCTGCGCCTCCAGCGTGCTCGCCTCGCAGGGCGCGAACAGCTATGGCCCCGAAAACCTGATCGACGACAGCCCCGCCACGGCCTGGGTCGAAGGCGTCAAGGGCACCGGCGAAGGCCAGACACTGGCCTGGGAATTCGGCACCGAGAAAGACATCCGCACGCTCTTCATGATCAACGGCTACGCCAAGTCCGAGCGCGTCTTCACCCGCAACGCCCGCGTCGCCAGCCTGCGGGTCACCGGCTCGACCGGCGCGCAGGCCATGCTCAACCTGCGCGACACGATGGACTGGCAGCGCTTCGACCTGCCCGGCATGGCGGCCCAGAAATGGATCCAGCTCGAAATCCTGAGCACCTATCCCGGCACCCATTACGACGACACGGCCCTCTCGGCGCTCGGGTTCCAGTAAGCCGGGCGGCCGCCTTCCCCGGCACGGGCTCCCACGGCCAGCGCGGCAACACATCCCCGGCCTTTTCCCGCGGCTTTCCTGTTCCCGCTTCCCTATTCCCCGGCCTTGGTGCATCCTCTGCGCCAAAATACAAAACGAGGCCCGTTCCATGTTCCGAGTAGCCAGCGCCCTGTCGGCGCTCATCCTGTCCGTTTCCGCCGCCACGGCCCAGCAGGTCGATTTCGACGGCGAACTCCGTGTCGGCGCCACCAGCCTGAATGGCGGCGAAGGCATCGGCGCGGCCGACCTCATCATGGGCTTCGACTTCTTCCGCACCGTCCCCCTTGGCGCCGAGCTGGGCTTCTACGGCTTCGCCGGCAAGGCCGGCCGCCCGCACGAAACCTACGCGGCCCTCACCTGGAACGACACCTGGCGCGTGGGCTTCACCCGCTCGGCCTACGACACGGTGCTGATCTCGACCTTCGACCACACCGCGCCCCGGGTCGGCTCCGACCGCGTGGAATACACCCGGGCGCTTGCCACCGTCGAACCCATCCGCCGCGGCGCCGTGCCGTGGGGCGCCTCCTATACCGGCACGCTGGGCCAGACCACCTTCGTCGCCTCCGCCCACCACGCCAGCAAGGGTGACTTCACCGCCGTCGCCTTCGCCGTCGAACGGGAATGGGAAAACTTCACCCTCGCCGGCGCGGTCGAAGGCGTCTGGGCCGATATCGTCACCACCGACGGCGTGAACGCCAAGATCGGCGGCACCTACGATCTCGGCAGCACGCGGCTGGGCCTCGCCTATCTCCACCCCGGCGCCAACGCCCGGCCCGATACGCTGGCGCTCGATGTCGCGTATTCTCCGCTCCAGGGGCTCGACCTGCTGGCCTTCAGCGAACTCAGCCTCGACGACAAGGACGACGCCTTTGGCGTGGCCGCCGATTTCATCCTGCGCGACAGCACCTCCTGGATCGTCTCGGCCACCGAAACGCGACAGGGCACCGCCTTCCACGTCACCCTGGAACAGCGGTTCTGACCGCCGCCCCGCCGTTGCGCAACGCCCGGGCGGTTAACCCGCCCGGCCCGCCGCCGGCACCGGCATGAACACCGACAAAATACCGACGTTATACCGACGCGATACCGACATCGGAAATCGTGATATTTCAGGCCGTTAACCGTGATTCGCCCTTATAAGGCGAAACCCGCCCCAATCTCCCCGCTTGAGCCTGCCGCCCGCCTTCCTTATGTCTGGCTCAAACCCATCAGGAGTACTCCATGATCCATCTGCCCCGGCCCGCCTTCGACGCCAACGCCACCTCCGGCTCCGACAACCTTGGCGACCTCCCCGAATGGGACCTGACGGATCTCTACGCCTCCGAAGACGCCCCCGAGCTCCAGCGCGACCTCGAATGGCTCGAAAAGGAATGCGCCGCCTTCGCCGCCGATTACGAAGGCAAGCTCGCCTCGCTCGACGCCGCGGGCCTCCTCGAATGCATCGAGCGCGACGAGAAGATCAGTGCCATCGCCGGCCGCATCATGTCCTTCGCCGGCCTGCGCTACCACCAGATCACCACCGATCCGGGCCGCGCCAAGTTCCTCTCCGACTGCCAGGAGAAGATCACGACATACACCACCCCGCTGGTGTTTTTCACGTTGGAACTCAACCGCTTGGAAGACGATGCTCTGGCAGCCATGTATGCCGGGAACGACGACCTCGCCCGCTACAAACCCGTGCTCGACCGCATTCGCGCGATGAAGCCCTACCAGCTCTCCGACGAGCTCGAGAAATTCCTCCACGACCTCGGCGTTGTTGGCGACGCGTGGGAACGGCTCTTCGACGAAACCATCGCCGGGCTCACCTTCACCGTCGACGGCGAAGAGCTCGGCATCGAAGGCACGCTCAACCTGCTCACCGAACAGGACCGCGCCAAGCGCGAGGCCGCCGCCCGCGAACTGGCCCGCGTCTTCGGCGAGAACATCCGCACCTTCGCCCGGGTCCACAACACCTGCGCCAAGGAAAAGGAAGTTATCGACCGCTGGCGCCAGATGCCCACGGCCCAGACCTCCCGCCACCTCGCCAACCATGTCGAGCCCGAAGTGGTCGAGGCCCTGCGCGACGCCGTCGTCGCCGCCTACCCCAAGCTCAGCCACCGCTATTACGAGCTGAAACGCAAATGGCTCGGCCTCGACACCATGCAGGTCTGGGACCGCAACGCGCCCCTTCCGATGGAGGAGAAGAAGACCGTCGACTGGCCCACCGCCCGCGGCATGGTGATGGACGCCTATTCCGCCTTCGACCCCCGCATGGGCGAGATCGCCGAACCCTTCTTCGAGAAGGGCTGGATCGACGCGGGCGTCAAGCCCGGCAAGGCCCCCGGCGCCTTTGCCCACCCCACGGTGACCGACGTCCACCCCTACGTGCTGCTCAACTACCTGGGCAAGCCGCGCGACGTGATGACCCTGGCGCATGAGCTCGGCCACGGCGTCCACCAGGTGCTTGCCGCCGACCAGGGCGAACTGCTGTCCTCCACCCCGCTGACACTGGCCGAAACCGCCAGTGTCTTCGGCGAGATGCTGACCTTCCGCAAGATGCTCGACGCCGCCAAGGACGACCAGGAACGCAAGGTCCTGCTCGCCGGCAAGGTCGAAGACATGATCAACACGGTCGTCCGCCAGATCGCCTTCTACGACTTCGAATGCAAACTCCACGCCGCCCGCCGCGAAGGCGAGCTCACGCCCGAGGATATCGGCGCGCTGTGGATGTCGGTGCAAGGCGAAAGCCTCGGCCCGGCCTTCGAATTCATGGACGGCTACGAAAGCTTCTGGGCCTATATCCCCCACTTCGTCCACTCGCCCTTCTACGTCTACGCCTACGCCTTCGGCGACGGTCTGGTGAACGCGCTCTACGCCGTCTACGAGGAAAACCCCGAGGGCTTCCAGGACAAGTATTTCGACATGCTCCGCGCCGGCGGCTCCAAGCACCACAAAGAGCTTCTGGCCCCCTTCGGCCTCGACGCCTCCGACCCGGCCTTCTGGGACAAGGGGCTTTCGATGATTTCCCGCTTCATCGACGAGCTGGAAGCGATGGAGGACTGACCGGAAAAGTCCAGAAATCACGGGCCGGAAAGCTGCTGCTTTCCGGCCCGTTTCATTTCAGCGCCTACCCCTGCCGCGCCGTGATCCACCCGTTCAGCCGCCACATCCCCCAGGCCAGCGGTATCGCCGCCAGCCCGCCGATGACATAGGCCAGCGGCTCGTCCCCGAAGCTCTCGAACAGCTGCGTATAGGCGTGAATGCCCGCAAAGGTCATCGCCGCGTTGAAGATCCCCCGGTTCGCCCGCATCGCCGCCACATAGATCACCCCCGCCAGCACCACCGCCCAGACGACTGAATAGACGTGGTGCGAGATCACCAGCGTGCTCTCCCGAAACGCCTCGCGGATCGCCTCGTACTCCTCCCATGTCTGGTCCGGGTCGCTGAACCGCCCCGGCCCCCACATCGTCTCGCCCACCACGTCGCCCCAGAGCGACCCAACCAGCGCACACAGGCTCGCCACGATGAACCCCAGCACCGACAGCACCCGCGCATGCCGCGCGTAGCGCTCCGGCCAGACATTCTTGGCCCAGATCAGCAGCAGCACCATCACCCCCATCTGCAGGATCGATAGCGTCGGCTCCGGCGAATAAAACACGTAAGCCGCATGGAAATAGGCCGTGCCCGTATCCAGCATCTGCGCAAAGGGCGCGATCGCCAGCGCCGTCACCAACCGCACATCCGTCAGCACCCCGGCGCCCGCAATCAACAGGCTGGCATAAAGATACAGCATCGCCACCGGCAGCCCCGACACCTCGTTCTGCACCATCACCAGCCCGCAGCCGCCCAGGTGCAGCGCCACCCCCATCAGGAAGATCGCCCCGGTCACGAAATGCGTCGTCCACGCCCCGCGCCACAGCGCGACGGCCCCCGCCACGGCCACGATCACCCCGGCAAACAGCATCACCCAGCCGGCGCTCGCCTCGTACTTGTCGATCAGTTCGAACACCGCCCCGCCGATCAGCATCCCCGCCCCGATCAGCGCGGCGGCATTGCCGAACATCCGGTACATCTCGCCGCCCCGGGCCAGCACCAGCAACCCGCCAGTCAGCGCCAGCCCCCCGAACACGGCCACCGAGGCCGCATTGGCCAGCCAGAAGATCAAGCCCGCCGTCGCCGCCACGATGCCGAAACACAGGATCGCGTTGATCGCCAGCGCAACCATCGTCTCCCGCGCCCTGACCTCGATCTCGCGCGCCTGGCGCGCATCGATCACCCCGTCGGCAACCAGGCTCTTGGTATCCGCAATCGCATGCATGGGCCGCCCTCCCCTCGACCGAGATCCGCCAAAGATGGGCGAACGCCCGGAAAATACAAGCAGTTCCGCAGGGTCACGACCCGGCCTCACGGGTCGGCGTCGAGCACCATGTAATCGTCGAACGCCTCATCCCCGCTGGCCGCCTGGGCGATCAGCCCCTTCAGCACCGAAATCGCGGCGGGCGAGGTTACGGCGGTGGCGTGGTTCAGCCCCTCGCCATCCCCCAGCGCGGTGAAATCGATCACCCGCACCCCCTCGATCCCCTGCAACAGCGTGGGGTCCTTCAGCGTGCCCAGCCGCGGCTTGCGCCCGGTCAGAAGCCCCGCCAGCGACAGCGCCCTATCCTGCTGCGATACGAAAATCAGGAAGGGCTGCGGCAACTCCCCGATCGCCGCCGCCTGCGCCCGGAACACATCCGTGTCGATATCCGGCGACATCAGCACGACCCCGTTGATCCGGTTCAGAAGCGCCCTGTCCCCGCTCAACGCCGCCTGACGCAGCGTCTCCATGACCAGCTGAGCCCCCATCGAATGGGCCAGCAGCAACACCCGGTCATTGCCGGTCTTCGTCAGCGCGTCCAGCACCCGTTTGAAATCGTCCCGCGAATAAAGAACGCTGTCGCGGTCATAGGCATAGCCCCGCGGGTCACCGGCCGAGGGCCAGGAATACACCAGCCCCGGCTCGTCAGAGCCGAAATCGGCCCGCATCTGCGCGAAGCGATAGACCGCGTCGGAAAACGTGTTGTTGTACCCGTGCACGAACACCAGCGTCTCGTTGCCCGGCGACCGCCGCCGCATCGCCCCCAGCATGTCGCCCGATCCGCGATAGACATGGCTGCCGGTCATCACGAAATCCGTCGCGGCATCGGGCGGGCCCTCGGGCCATTCCACCTTGCCCGGCGTATGCGTTGGCGGGATCGACACGTCGACATGCAGGAATTTCAGCCCCGAGGGCCGCTTCTGCCCGAACTGCCGGCCAAGATCGTCAAGGTCGAGCTCCGTCGCCACGTAGATCCGCTCGACGCTCGCCGCCGGATCGGGCGGGGCGAACTGCGCGGCCGGGCGCGGCGAACAGGCGACAAGCATCGCCGCAAGACAGAAGACCGCCACCCTGCGGGGCAGCACGCTCACCACCGACCGGGCGATTAAAGAATTCGGAACGCCGGACATGGAAAAGCCTCCCCACGGACTACGCGGGGAGGCTACTTCGATTTTGATTTCGCTCCAAGACCTCAGGCGGCCGGCAACATGCCTTTTTCCTGTGCCAGGCTGCGCATCCGCTTCTGCAGTTTCTCGAACGCGCGCACCTCGATCTGCCGAATCCGCTCGCGGCTCACGTCATACTGGCCGCTCAGCTCTTCCAGCGTCACCGCCTGATCGCTCAAACGCCGCTGCGTTAAGATATCCTTTTCCCTTTCGTTCAGAACATCCATCGCCTCGGCCAGCAATTCGCGCCGCGCGGAAAGCTCGTCCTGCTTCTCGTAATCGGCGGCCTGGTCGGCATCCTCATCCTCAAGCCAGTCCTGCCATTGCATCGAACTGTCTTCGTCCGAACCGACCGTGGCGTTCAGCGACGCGTCGCTGCCCGACATCCGCCGGTTCATCGAGATCACCTCGTCCTCGGTCACGCCCAGATCATGCGCGATCTGCTTGACGTTCTCCGGGCGCAGGTCGCCATCCTCCAGCGCGCCGATGCGCGACTTGGCCTTGCGCAGGTTGAAGAACAGCTTCTTCTGCGCGCTGGTGGTGCCCAGTTTCACCATCGACCAGCTGCGCAGGATGTATTCCTGGATGCTGGCGCGGATCCACCACATCGCATAGGTGGCAAGCCGGAAGCCTTTCTCGGGGTCGAACCGTTTCACGGCCTGCATCAGGCCCACGTTCGCCTCGGAAATCACCTCGGCCTGCGGCAGGCCGTAGCCGCGATAGCCCATGGCGATCTTGGCCGCCAGCCGCAGGTGGCTGGTGACAAGCTGGTGCGCGGCCTCGGTGTCCTGGCCCTCGACCCAGCGCTTGGCCAGCATGTATTCCTGTTCCGGTTCCAGCAGGGGAAACTTGCGGATCTCCTGCAGATAGCGGTTAAGGCCGCCTTCCGGGGATGGTGCGGGAAGATTTGCGTAGTTGCTCAATGCCTCGTTTCCTCCAAGTTGACCCGTCAACCAATGTTTAGTTGCTTAACATCGATCTAGGGTGACGCAGGGGCCGTTTCAAGCCGACTGAACCGAATAGTTTAATAAAGGATGAACCTCTTGGCCTGATTTGGCCAGAGGTGTGACACCCTCCTCACGCAACCGTGCAAACGATTTCACTCGCGCAGCAGTTCCAGCACCTCGGCGAAGTCGGCGGGTAATGGCGCCTCGAAGCGCAGAACTTCGCCCGACACCGGGTGCTCGAAGCCCAGAACAGCGGCATGTAGCGCCTGCCTCTTGAACCCGTACAACGCCGAAAAAGCCTTTTCCGGCAAGGCATTGGCGGCCAGCTTTCGCTTCCCGCCGTATACCGGGTCGCCGATCAGCCCATGCCCGGCATGCGTCAGGTGCACCCTGATCTGGTGCGTCCGCCCCGTCTCCAACCGGCATTCCAGCAGGCTCACGGCGCCCGGATTTCCGAAACATTCGATCACGCGCGCCCGTGTTACAGCATGCCGCCCGCCATCGAACAGCACCGCCTGTCTCTGCCGGTCGGTCTTGTGCCGGGCCAGCTGCGTGGTGATCTTCAGCACGTTGCCCGGCTCGAACGACACGCCTCTCGTCCCCCGCAAACGCGGGTCCGACGCATCGGGGCACCCATAGGCCAGCGCCAGGTACACCCGCTCCGCACTGTGTTTCTCGAACTGTTTCGCCAGCCCGTGATGCGCCCTGTCCGACTTCGCCGCCACCAGCAGGCCGGAGGTGTCCTTGTCGATCCGGTGCACGATCCCCGGCCTTTTCTCGCCCCCCACGCCCGACAGGGTGTCGCCGCAATGATGCAGCAGCGCGTTGACCAGCGTGCCTGCGGGGCTGCCCGGCGCGGGGTGCACCACCATCCCGGCGGGCTTGTTGATCACGATCAGGTCGTCATCCTCGAAGACCACGTCGAGCGCGATATCCTGCGCGACGGTCTCCACCTCCTCGGCCTCCGGCACCTCGATCTCGACAAGGTCTCCCTCGGTCACCCGCGCCTTGCCATCGGTCACCACCGCGCCGTTCACCCTGACCTGCCCGTCGCTCACCAGCCGGGCCAGCCGCGTCCGCGATAGCGCCGCCCCCTCTGGCACATCGCGGGAAAGCGCCTTATCAAGGCGGGGCGGCGGCGCGGCCGCGATCCGAAAGGACAAGGGTGACGACCCCATGACGGAGAACTCCCAGGAACAGCCGGTCGATGCCGGAACGGTGAAATACCTGCGTATTCTGGTCACCACGCTCAGCGCGACCATGATTCTGGGGTTCATAATCATCGTCGTGCTGTTTGTCATCCGCTTCTCAGATGCCATGGGCCCCACCCTGCCCGATGTCATCACCCTGCCCGACGGCACCACGCCCACGGCCTTCACCAGGGGCGCCGGCTGGTACGCGGTGGTCACCTCCGACGATCAGATCCTGATCTTCGACCTCGAAAGCGGCGAGTTGCGGCAGACCCTGCAGGTCGAATGAGCAGGGTGGCCCCTGCCGTCACGGCATGATGCGATCGGTTTGAAAGGGGGGAAGATGGTACCGCCTCCCCGGCTCGAACGGGGGACCTCTAGATCCACAATCTAGCGCTCTAACCTACTGAGCTAAGGCGGCACTGCCTGGTCGTCTCGGCATCGCAACAGACGCCTTATGACGAGACTGGAGCCTCGTATGCCAAAGCTCTTCGGCCGATGCAACCGGGAAAGCGCGCCCTGCCCGCTTCACAGGCTGAAAAATCCGACCGGCCCATCAGTCCCCGTGCACGCCAAGGCCCATCAGAACGACAGGCGAAAGCCGGTGCCTATCACGAAGCCATCGACATCGTTGCCGGGTGTGCCGAAGCCCGGGTCGCCCACATCCTCGTCGAAATTGACCGCCGTGATCGACCCGAAGATCTCGGCCTTGTCGGCCCAGGCCAGCGAGAACGGGCTCTCGACCCGCGTCGCCCCGTAGTTCAGGTCATAGGAGACCCCAAGCTGAAACGTCTCCAGCCGCTCTTCCGGCCCGAAACCGATATGTTCGTTATCCGTGTTCTGACCATGAAAATGGCTGAACGCGAATGTCCATGGCCCGGTTTCGTAGCTGATCCCGACCTCGTAGGCCACGCCGTCATTGCGCGCCCGCGACGAGCCCCGGCTCTCGGCCCAGCTGCCGCCGATCGTGAATCCCCCTCGTTCCACGCTGATACCGGCGCCCCAGAGCTGCGGGTCGGCGCGCGGGTCGAACCTGTTCTCCGCAGTCCCCCACCGCGCGGATATCGCGACATCGAAATCCCCGAAACTGTTCACGTAGTTGGCGCCGATATCGAAGATATTTCGCAGGTCGGTATAGGTCGACGAGCCGGTCAGGCTCGACGAACTGTCACGCGCATAGCTCAGCCCAAGCTGAAACCCGGCGAAGCGCGGCGTGAAATAGGTGATGCTGGGCTGATTATCTCCCCCCGCGATCGAGGCAAAGCTGGACCCGAGCGTGCCTCGGTACACATCGTCGCCCGTCTCGACCCCGCCGACTGCGCCCGAGAACGGTATGAAATTCCCGATCGACCCGGAGTTGATAGAGAGAATACTCGCGTCCGGCCCAGGAAAATAGGCGCCCGGCGGTCGCGGCGTCAGCCTGCTCCCCGCCAGCTCCTGCTCACCGATCAGAATTTCACCGAAGCTTCCCCGAACGAAAACGAACGCCTCGTCGATACCGCCATCAGCATCCCCGGTGGTCGAGGCCGACCCTTCCAAGCTGAGGTCCGCGCCGAACGTGAGCCCGTTATCGAGGGTGATGCTCGGCCGAAAGTAAAACTCCGTCCCCACGGCCGCATCGACCCCGTCGCGATCCGCCGCGCCGCCGATATCGGCAGAGCTGAAGGCGAGGTACTGTTCCATGTAGCCGCCGACCGAGATCTCCCATTCGGCCGCAGAGGCCCCCGCCGGCACAAGCAATGCCAACGTGGATACGCCTGTGAGCGCACGTGCGTGCGCACCCTGTAATGTGACCATTTCCCCGTCTCCCCCTGACGGCCAACATCCGACGCGCCCATTGCACGACGGGGGCCCGCCCCTCGACCCATCTTGACGTTACGTAAATCCATTGGTCAATAATTTCCGCCCCGCCCCGCCAAATGCAGGCGCGTGCAGAACAAGGGAAATCGGGGTCGGCCTACAGGTCGATCGTCCAGCTTTGCTCGATCAGGTCCTGCCCGAAGGAATGCACGGGGTGGGAGGATTCGCAGGCAAACCCCCGCGCCTTGTATAGCGCACAGGCGGCGCGGTGGCTTTCATGGGTCCAGAGCGACAGGCGCGCGTAACCGCAGTGCTTCGCAAACCCGAGGCAGGTGTCCAGGAGCCGCCTGCCCAATCCGGTGCCGCGGGTCTCCGGCTCGACCAGGAACAACCGCAGCTTGGCCGTCGTCGCATCCAGTCGGACACAGAAAATGCATCCAACCCGCCGCCCCGCGCGCTCGGCAATCCACCCCCGCTCACGGGCGGGATCGTGCGAGGTCGCGAAACTCGCCACGATCTCGGCCACCAGCGCCTCGAAACTGGCGTCGAATCCGGCCTCCTGTGCGTAAAGCACGCCGTGCCGGGCGACGACCCAATCTGCGTCGGCAGCGGTGAACTCGCGGATCTCTATCGTTTCCATGGAACAACCAAACCCATTGCAGGCTTGTCTTTCAAGACGGAACGATATACCTGCAGAGCGCTTTTTCAGGAGGGCATCATGGGCATCAACACCGAACGGAACATCGAGGCGAACCTGCAGATCGGGCCGACCGATCAGGGCATGGTCCGCATTTACGTCGAGGCGGACGGCGTTGAAATCCCCATGGATTTCGACCCCGACGAAGCGCGCGAGATCGCCGAGGAGATCATGTCGGCCGCCAAGGCCGCCGACAAGCGGGGCTCATAGAACCGGGTCGCGCAGGGCCTGAAGCCGCCGCGCCGCATGCCGGGCAAACCTTCGGGTCAGCGCGGTGCGCCGCGCCGCCGGCAGCTTGTCCTCCGGTGCCATGCGGATGATCTCGGCATCATAGGCGTCAGCCATGATCAGACCTGTGTCCGCCGGCAGAAGCTCGGACGGAAACGCCTCGTCGACCGCCCAGAAATACCGGTCGCACCAGTCGAGATAGCCTTCCCACTTCCCGTCCGACATGAAATCGGCGCGCGAGGATTTGCACTCGATCACCCAGATCTCGCCCTTTGGCCCCAGCGCCATCACATCGACCCTGCGCCCGCGCTCGGGCGTGAATTCCTCGACGCAGACGAAGTCGTGACCAGCCAGGTGGCGACAGACACCACGGGCCAGCAACTGGCCGGGCATCAGTGTATCGGGCGGGATCACGGCGTGGCTCATGGCCTCAATGTATGAACAATACGTGAACATTGGCAAGCCCTTCTTCACAGCCCAGCGAGGTCGTGTGCCGCCCGCTTGATGTTTGCACTATCCAATTCATACTTCTTATGTGGCCCACCCCGTCCACGCCCAACCGAAAGCGCCCCGACATGTCCCATCCTTCGCCTGAATCCGCCCGCAGCCGGGGTGTGCGCTATGCGCGCGAACTCGAGGGGCACGTGGACTGGCTCAACACCTTCTCGGGCACGGCGCTCGGCGTTCTGGCCGTGGCGTCCGGCATCTACACCTATCTCGGCGTCTCCTCGCTGCTGGATGACACCGGCGCGATGTCGGCCTTCGCCGCGATCGCCTATTCCGTGGCGGTCTCGGTAGGCATCTTCGTTTTCTGGTCCTACCTCCTGCGGCTGTTCCCGGCCGTGAACTCGCGCCAGGCGCGGCTTGGTCTCCTCGGGGCCATGGGGCTCGGCTCGCTTGCCATCGTCGCCATGTCGAGCTGGCTCAACGCGGCCGCGCTGGCCGGGTCCGCGGCCGTCGAACAACACCTTGCCAAGACCGTGCAGGACTACCAGGCAAGCCTTGAACGTGCGCACGAGGTGGCCCTGACCGGCCAGGCGCTGGAACGCGACGTGGCCCGCGTACGCCAGTCTTTCGAGGATCTCAGCGAACAGGAAGCCACCGGCAACCTCTCGGGCCTTGCCGGGCGTGGCGCCGTGTTCCGGGTGCTCCGGCAAAAGGCGGCAGAGCTGTCTGCACTGGAAACCCAGATCGCCGAGCAGACGCCCTTGGTCGACAGCGCCTTCACCGAAGGCAACCAGATCCTCAGCCGGATGCGCGCCCTGACGGTCGAACCCGGGCCGGTCGAGGCGCGCTCCATCGAATTCTCTGAACTGGCCGTGCGGCTTCAGGGCTTGATCACGCAGATGCGGCAACTGACGGTGGCCCCCCTCGTCGAACGCGCAGCGCAGGACCTTGCCGCCTCCGTCGTTCTGCCCGAGCTCGACGGCAGTACCGCGGAAAGCCGCGACAGCCAGTCATCCACGATCACCTCGGTCCTCGAAGTGCTGGGCCAACGCGCCGCGACGCTGGAAGGCGCGGCACAGGAGGTGGCCAACCTCCCCTCCGCCCCCGAGGTCACCTACACGCCCATCTCCGCCGCCGATGCGGTGATCCTCTATGCCCGCAATTTCGTGCCGTCCTGGGCCGGGGCCATCGCCATCGACCTTCTGCCTGCCGTCCTTGTGCTGATCCTCGCCATCACCCAGTCGGCGATCCGCAGCGGCCGCGACGGGACGACCGTTGAAGACAACCTGACGCTGGCCGAACTGCGCGCGGCGCTCGCCGCCGCGAAAGAGGTCGATGCCGCGATGGAGCACACTGAAGACTCCCGGCCGCGTGACGCCGATGGCAACAAGATCAAGCGCATCACGGGCAGCTCGTCATGACCACGGAAGAGCCGCCGAAGCCCGAGGAAAAAAGGAAAAAACCGAACGGCGTTGCCCGCATCCTGACCGCGATCCTGATCTTTCAGGTTGGCATCGGGGCGATGCTGGTGCTGGGTGACGTCCAGCTTGGGCGCCTGTCCCTCCCGGGCCAGGGGCCCGACACCCCGCGCCTGACCGAACCGGTGCGCCCCGGCGACCAGCGCCGCACCTACCGGCCCGAGCGCGACCGCCCGCCAACACAGCCGGCCCGCGACCCCGGGCAACTGCCGGAACGGCTGATGCTGACCCAGATCGAGGGAGCCACCTACAGGCTCGAAGGGGCCATCGCCGAAGGCGACGGCGCCAGGGTCGAGAAACTGCTGTCGGAGACCACGCCAACACCCGAAACACTGGTCCTTCAATCCCCCGGCGGGTCCGTTCAGGACGCGCTGCAGCTGGGCCGTCACTTGCGCGACCAGGGCATCAACACGCAGATGCTGGCCGGCGAATTCTGCCTGTCGGCCTGCCCCTATGTCCTGGTCGGCGGCAGCGAACGGCAGATCGACGACCGCGCCCAGGTCGGCGTGCACCAGCATTACTTCGGCAAAAGCTCGATCCTGCCGGCGTCATTCGCGGTCGAAGACATCCAGGCCGGACAAGGCGAGGTGATGGTCTACCTCGACGACATGGGCATCGACCCGATGGTCATGACCCACGCGCTGGCCACCCCGCCCGACGAAATCTACGTGCTCCTGCCCGAACAGCTCCGCGCCTACGGATTCGTGACGGAAGAAGAGTGACAGACCCCTTGCTCTCGGCCCTGCCCCGGCTTACCTATGATGCGTGACGGGTGCTGCCCTTCTCGTGAACGGTTGCATTCCGGTGGCCTTAAATAATTCCGAGGGAGCTGGCTCTGTCCGAGCCCTGGTTCGGTTATACCGGCGCCCACCTGTACATGCAGGTCCTCGGGAATGAGATAACCAAACGGTTGCGTGCGGGCCCGTCACACCGAACTCCCAAGAAGCCCGATATCACCCGCACAAAGAAAATGCCGCGTCGGCAGGACCGCGCGGCATCGAGAGGATTTTCGGCTTTCCCAAGCGCCTCAGCGTTTTTCCCAGAACGCCCGGCTGCCCTGATCGACCCGCACCGGAATCGTCGCGTGCTCGCGGCGCATGCCGACATGCTGGCGCAAACCGCCGCCGGGGCCGTCATCGTCGTCGTCATCCTTCATCCGCATCACGGCGATGCCGAACTGGACGCCGGCGAAAATCACCCCGTTCGAGACCCATAGCACGAACAGCGCAATCCAGCCCTTGTCGGACGTGCTGATCAGGTGCCAGAGGTTTGCGATGTTGAACCAGAGCAGCATCCCCACGAAAACCCCTGCAAGACCGAAGCCGATGGCGACATTCTTGATATACAGGCGGATAAGCTTGGGCATGACGTTGCGACTCCTTTTCGAGGTGCGCCCTAAAGTGTAACACACCACGCCCGGCACTCAAGGGCGCGTGCAGGGTTCGACAGGCGTTTTCCCCGGGAAAGCGCAATTCTGCCACGTGAATCGGCTCTGGCCATTGGCCCTGCCCTGCGCTATCTGGCAGTCCTGCACCGCCCCCAGGGGAGACGTATGTCCGAAATCCAAGCCTTTGAAAAACCCGGACCGGTCGAAAGCGAATTCGAAAGCGCGATTTCGTCCACCGAGGAGATCATCGCCGCCGCGCGAAAGGGCGAGATGTTCATTCTCGTCGACCACGAAGACCGCGAGAACGAGGGCGACCTCGTCGTCGCCGCCGAATTCGCCACGCCCGAGGTGATCAACTTCATGGCCACCCATGGCCGCGGCCTGATCTGCCTGCCGATGACCGCCGAACGGATCGACCGGCTCAGCCTTCCGATGATGGCCGTCAACAACTCCTCGCGGCACGAAACCGCCTTCACCGTCTCGATCGAGGCGCGCGAGGGGGTGACGACCGGCATTTCCGCCGCGGACCGCGCCCATACTATCGCCACGGCCATCAACGATCAGAACACGTCGACTCAGATCGCCACGCCCGGCCACGTCTTCCCCTTGCGCGCCCGCAACGGCGGCGTGCTGGTGCGCGCCGGTCACACCGAGGCGGCGGTCGACATCTCGCGGCTCGCCGGCCTGCATCCTTCGGGGGTGATCTGCGAGATCATGAAGGCTGACGGGACGATGGCCCGCCTCCCCGACCTCGTCGAATTTGCCAAGGCGCACGGCCTCAGGATCGGCACGATCTCCGACCTCATCGCCTATCGCCACAAGCACGACAACCTCGTGCGCGAGGTTCGGCGCGACACGGTGACCTCGTCGCATGGTGGCGAGTGGGAAATGCTTATCTTCGCCGACCAGATCACCGGCACGGAACACGTGGTGCTGACCAAGGGCGACATCTACGACGGCAAGCCCGTCCTGGCCCGCACCCACGCCCTCAACGCGCTGGAAGACGTGCTGGGCATCGGCCTTTCCGCGGCCAGGGGCCGCCCTGCCGGCAAGCTGCCCCGCGCGATGGACATCATCGCCGAGGAGGGCCGCGGCGCCATCTTTCTCTTCCGGCAGCCCCGCCCCAAGCTCGCCAGCGAGATCGAGGAAGACGAAGGCCCCCGCACCATCAAGCAGACCGGGCTTGGCGCACAGATCATGTCGACCATGGGCCTGCACGAGCTGATCCTGCTGTCCGACAACCGCGACACCCGCTACCTCGGCCTCGACGCCTACGGGATCACGATCGTGGGCACCCAGCCCCTCAGCCAAGGAAAGACCTGATGGCCGGAACCGAATACACCCTGCCCCGCGCGACGTTCGGCGACCCGGTCAAGATCCTGATCGTGGTGGCGCCCTTCTACCGCGATATCGCCGACATGTTGATCGCCGGCGCCACGGCCGAGATCGAGGCCAGCGGCGGCACCCACGAGATCGTCGAGGTGCCCGGCGCGCTGGAAATTCCCACCGCCATCGGCATGGCCGATCGTATGGCCAAGTTCGACGGCTATGTCGCCCTCGGCTGTGTCATCCGAGGCGAAACAACCCATTACGACACCGTCTGCAATGACAGTTCGCGCGGGATCACGCTTCTGGGCCTGCAAGGCACGCTCGTGGGCAACGGCATCCTCACGGTCGAGAACCGCGACCAGGCCGTCGCCCGCGCCGACCCAACCCAGATGAACAAGGGCGCCGGCGCGGCTGCCGCGGCCTTGCATCTGGTGGCATTGGGCCGTAAGTGGGGCGGTCGGCGCAAGGGCGTGGGATTCCTGCCCGAGCCTGACACGACACCCTCCGACCATGACAAGGACGCCCCCAAGGCATGACCGACGACGTCAAGACAGTTTCCGGCAACCAGAAGCGGCGCATGCGCTCCGCAGCGCGGTTCTATGCCGTGCAGGCGCTGTTCCAGATGGAGCACTCGCAGCAAAGCGTGAATTCCGTGGTGCAGGAATTCCTGTCTCACCGCTTCGGCGCCGAGCTGGACGAAGGCGTCGACATGGCCGATGGCGATATCGACCTGTTCCGCAAGCTGATCGAGGATGCCGTGAACTGGCAGGCGAAGATCGACCAGATGACCGACCGCGCCATCGTGGCCAA
Organism: Roseovarius indicus; assembly: GCF_008728195.1. Lineage (NCBI taxonomy): Bacteria > Pseudomonadati > Pseudomonadota > Alphaproteobacteria > Rhodobacterales > Roseobacteraceae > Roseovarius > Roseovarius indicus. The sequence goes on along the minus strand of NZ_CP031598.1, from coordinate 2,088,125 downwards.
GTGGAAGATCGACCGCATCGACCCGACCCTCCGCGCCCTCTTCCGCGCCGCCGGGGCCGAGATGGTCAACTCCGACACGCCGCCCAAGGTGGTGATCATGGAATTCGTCGACATCGCCAAAAGCTTCTACCCGGAAGGGCGCGAGCCCAAGTTCGTCAACGCCGTGCTCGACCACATGGCGCGCGAGGCGAAACCGGAAGCGTTCTAGCCCGCGCTCACGCCAGCGCGTCGTTGGCCACCCAGCGGAACAACACGAAGACCCCGCCGATCAGGATCATCGGCAGCAGGATCAGGTTGAACAGCAGCACCGCCAGCAGCTCGATATAGCTCTGGATCAGCACGTCGGCCTCCGACGCGATACGCGACGCCATCGAGCTGTATTTGGCGATGGCATCCCCCTGCTCGAACCAACCCGAGAGCCAGCCCTCGTCTTCCGTCTCCGGTTGCGCGGCGTCGACGCCGTCGATGATCTCGCTGACGATGCGCTGGTTCTCGGTCCATGTCCGCTCCGTCATCACGTCGGCCAGCGCCCCGGACAGCCAGTAGGACACTGGCAGGGCCAGCGCAAAGAATGCCCCGTACAGCAACAGCTTCCGCCCGACCCGCATTCTCGTCACGAGCATCATGGCCAGCAGGCCAAACCCGCTCATCGCGAACCCGATGGCCCCCACCGGCCCCATGGCGACCGACAGCACGCCGGAGACCATCATCATCGCGAACACCACACCCGCGATCCGTTCTATCGTGTCGTCGATCGGTTCCAGCGTCTTGAGCGGCTGCACCGAGGCCGACGCCCCGACCGACAGCCCCACCTCGGCCTCCTGCGCGGTCGACAGAAATGCGTTGAGCGTGCGCAGGGAAACATAGGTCACGGCGCTCGCCGCCGCGACCCTGCTTGCATAGTCTTCCGCCCCCTTGGACAGGGGGTTGAGGGGATAAAAGAACGCGAGCGCAAAACAAAGCGCCGCCGCCACCGGGGCTAGAAAGTACCGATGGCGGCCGGGTTTATGCATCCTTGCGGATCACCTCGTTCTTTGGATCGTAGGGGCTGTCACAGGTCACCACGGCATCCCACAGCTTGTCCTGCATCTTGACCTTCAGCTTCGTGCCTTCCACCGCCTGCTCGGGCTTGACGTAGCCCATGCCGATGGACTTCCCGAAATGAACCGAATACCCGCCCGAGGTCAAGCGGCCCACGCGGGTGCCATCCTCGGTGTAAAGCACCTCGCGGCCCCACGGGTCGGCATCCTCCGGCCCGTCGATCAGCACGGTGCAGCACTTCACCCGCACGCCGGTCTCGACCAGCTTGGCCTTGCCGTGAAACTCCTTGTCGAGATCGACAAAGCGCGGCAGGTCGGCCTCCAGCGGCGTCGCATCCCGGCCCAGCTCGTTGCCGAAGGCACGATAGGATTTCTCCTGCCGCAGCCAGTTCTGCGCCCGCGCCCCGACCAGCTTCATGCCATGCTTCTCACCGGCCTTTTCCAGCAGGTCGAACAGGTAGTTCTGCATCTCCATCGGGTGGTGCAGCTCCCAGCCCAGCTCGCCGGTATAGGCCACGCGGATCGCGTTCACCGGGCACATGCCCAGCTCGATCGGCCGCGCCGACAGCCACGGGAAGCGCTTGTTCGACAGGGCGGTGGCCGGGTCGGCATCCTTGATCACTTCATTGAGCACGTCGCGCGACTTGGGCCCGGCAATGGCGAACACACCCCACTGGCTGGTCACGTCCTGCAGGTCGATCCGGCCGAACTCGGACTCCTTGTCCTCGATCCCCTTCTTCAGGAAATCCGCATCGTACTCCGTCCACGCCCCGGCCGAAACGAGGTAATACTTGTCCTCTTCCAGCCGCACGATCGTGTACTCGGTGCGCGTCGTGCCGTTCGCGGTCAGCGCGTAGGTCAGGTTGATCCGCCCCACCTTGGGCAGCTTGTTGCAGGTGAACCAGTCGAGGAAGGCGGTCGCCCCCGCGCCCTTGACGATATGCTTGCTGAAGGCCGACGCGTCGATCAGGCCAACGCCCTCGCGGATCGCCTTGGCCTCCTCGACGGCATACTGCCACCATTCGCCCCGGCGGAAGCTGCGCGCATCGTGGTCGAAATTGTCCGGCGCATCGAGCGGGCCGAAATAGTTCGGGCGCTCCCAGCCGTTGACGAAGCCGAACTGCGCGCCCCGCGCTTTCTGGCGGTCATAGGCCGGCACCGTCCGCAGCGGCCGGCAGGCCGGGCGTTCCTCGTCGGGGTGGTGCAGGATGTAGACGTGATCGTAGCACTCTTCGTTCTTGCGCGCCGCGAACTCGGTGGTCATCCAGTTCGACGAATACCGCTTGGGGTCGAGCGAAGCCATGTCGATCTCGGCCTCGCCATCGACCATCATCTGCGCCAGGTAATAGCCCGTGCCGCCCGCCGCCGTGATGCCGAAGCTGAACCCCTCGGCCAGCCACATGTTGCGCAGGCCCGGCGCCGGGCCGACCAGCGGGTTGCCATCCGGCGTATAGCAGATCGGGCCATTGAAATCGTCCTTCAACCCGCATTCCTCGCTCGACGGCATGCGGTGGATCATCGCCATGTACTGCTCTTCGATCCGCTCGAGGTCGAGCGGGAAGAGGTCGGCGCGGAAGCTGTCGGGCACGCCATATTCAAAGCAGGCCGGCGCGTTCTTCTCGTAGACGCCCAGGATCCAGCCGCCCCGCTCTTCCCGCACGTAGGATTGCGCGTCGGCGTCGCGAATGACCGGATGCTCGCCATTGCCCTCTGCGCGATATTTCTGCAGCGCTGGGTCGGCATCGGTCACGATGAACTGGTGCTCGACCGGAATGGCCGGCATCTTGATTCCCAGAAGCTTAGCGGTGCGCTGCGCGTGGTTCCCGCTCGCGGTCACCACGTGCTCTGCGCTGATCACCGTCTGCTCTTCGCCAGGCACGAGATTGCCGCCCTTCTCGACCATCTTCGTGAGCGTAACGTCCCAGTGGTCGCCCATCCACTCGAACTTGTCGGCCTGCCACTTGCGCTCGATCATCACGCCGCGCTGACGGGCGCCCTTGGCCATCGCCATGGTTACGTCGGCGGGGTTAATGTAACCGTCGGTCTGGTGATAGATCGCGCCGGCCAGGTCCTCGGTGTTGATCAGCGGCCAGCGCGCCTTGATCTCGTCGGGGCTCAGGAATTCATAAGACACACCACAGGTCTCGGCGGTCGAGGCATAGAGCATGTACTCGTCCATCCGCTCCTGCGTCTGTGCCATGCGCAGGTTGCCGACCACGGCGAACCCGGCGTTCAGCCCGGTTTCCTCTTCCAGGGTCTTGTAGAAGTCGACCGAGTATTTGTGGATGTGGGTCGTCGCATAGGACATGTTGAAGAGTGGCAGCAGCCCGGCGGCGTGCCAGGTCGAGCCCGAGGTCAGCTCGTCGCGCTCGACCAGCATCACGTCATCCCACCCGGCCTTGGCCAGGTGATAGGCAATCGAGGTGCCAACGGCGCCGCCGCCGACGACCAGGGCTTTGACTTGCGTTTTCATGGGCTGCGACTCCTTCGTGCATGCGTTGGCGCATATGTACCATTCCTGTATGGCGACGGCGGTTTCAGCCGACATAAACAGGCTTAAAACCGACGCCGCCCGGGGCGGTCGGACCCCGGGCGGCGTATGCATGTCAGGAAATGGCGTATGTCAGTCGCAGAACGCCCCGCTCGCCGCCCCCAGGCAGGACCGTCCGCCGGACAGTTGCAGGCGGCTCACACCGCCATTTGATGCGCGTTCCCCAAGCGCTTGGCCCCCGTTGAGTTTAACCACAGAGGCGGCCGGTTTCGCAGGCTCGGGCTCCGCCCCGGTCGTGCTCTCTTTCACAGCCGTGGCAAGCATCTCCCCTTCATATCGGGCCTCTGCCGCCGCTGTCCCGAGCGCGAGCTCCTGCTCCTCCGTCAGCTTGGGGGCATTGCTCCCGACGCCCGCCAGTGGCTCATCAAGCATCAGGTTCAAGCCGTCGTAATCGATGCGCTCAAGGAAGGCGCGCACCGTCGCCGGCTCTGCATTGGCGGCCACGCCGAGGATGATGTCATCGCCAAGGAACGCCTCGAGCGCCAACTGGGCGCCACCCTGCTTTTCCGGCCCCGTGACTTCGAAATAGGGCACGCCCTGCACCACAGCATAGGGTTGATACCTGGGGCCTGCTTCCCCGTAATAAGATTCCGAAACTAGATGCCCCAAGGAGACGATCCCCCGCTCGGGGGAATCATTGCCGATATACCGGGCTGACAAGCGAATCATCTCATCGCCCCGCACGTAATCCCAAGTATTGAACAACGCGACCTGCGCCGCCTTCTTGAGTTCATCCTTGAGAGCCATCTGCGTGATCAGCGGCAGCCCGGCCAGGGCCTCGTCGGAATCCGCATGCGGGTCTTCCCATTCCTGCCGGACCCAACCTTTGGGCGCCTCGGGCAGGTGGACATGCGCGGCTTCCGACTGCCGGCGGGCCGTCTTGAAGGCGCTGACCGTCTCGCCAAGGCGGGCGTTATACTCGCCGACATAATCCGAGAAAGCATAGGCGCCCGGCGCATACCCGTTCGCCTTCGCCTGGACGACGTAATCCGCGCCCACCGCGAAGGTGGCGGCCGCGCAGGCGAACCCGATACCGTAGATATTGACCATGTAGCATGCTCCGCTGACTTTTCGGTGGCGGAGTGATGGCATCCGATTGGGGCGGAAATCGGGATCAGCAGCGGCGATTGGGTGGCGTACCACACCCAAGCGGAATGACCCGGCTACTTGCCCAGGGCCACCCCTTCCCGGCGCGGGTCGGCCCCGCCCTTCATCCCGCCCTCGTGCAGCGAGATTGCGTGCAGCCCCGAGGTCAGCAGCCGCCGGTTCACCTCGAACCCCATGCCCGCCAGCGATGTCGCCAGGTCTTCGCTCACCAGCCCGCCTTCCACGTCATAGGTACCGAACCGGTTCACGAGGTGCGGCAGGGCAACCGCTTCCTGCACGTCCATCCCCCAGTCGAGATGGGCGATGATCGTCTTGGCGACATAGCCGATGATCCGGCTGCCCCCGGGCGAGCCCACGATCAGCACCGGCTTGCCGTCCTTCAGCACGATGGTCGGCGACATGGATGACCGCGGCCGCTTGCCGGGCTCCACCCGGTTGGCGATGGGCCGCCCATCCTCGTGGCTGCGGAAGGAGAAGTCGGTCAGTTCGTTGTTCAGAAGGAACCCCCGCACCATCAGGCGAGAGCCAAACCCGTTCTCGATGGTTGTCGTCATGGAAAGCGCGTTGCCGTACTTGTCGACAATCGAGATATGCGAGGTCGACGGAAACTCGATCGAGGCATCATCGGCCCAGTTGAGCGCGTGATCATACTCGGGCTCCCCGGCCTCTACGGCCTCCAGGGCCGCCTCGCCTTTCAGCAATTCCGCCCGCTTCGACAGGTAATCCGGGTCGACCAGCCCTTCGACCGGCACCGGCACGAAATCGGTATCGGCCATGTACCGGCCCCGATCGGCAAAGGCCAGCCGGCTGGCATCGCCGATCAACCGCCATGCCTCGGGGCTCTCCGCCCCCATCGTGGCAATGTCATAGGGCGCCAGAAGCCCCAGGATCTGCCCCACCGTCAGCGCGCCGGAAGACGGCGGGCCCATACCGCAGACCTCGTAGCCGCGATAGGGTGCACAAACAGGGTCACGCTCCTTAACGCCGTAGATGGCAAGGTCGATCTCCGCCATCACACCCGGGTTCCCCGGCGCTTCCCGCACGGTCTTCACGATGTCCTTGGCAATATCGCCGGTGTAAAACGGCGCCGGCCCCTCGCTCGCCAGCAGGCGCAGGCTCTCTGCATAGGCCGGGTTCTTCAGCACCTGCCCCACCTCGGGCAGCTTGCCTTCGGGGAAGAAATAGTCGCGCGTTCCCGCAAACCGTGTCAGGCGGATGGCATCGCCCGCCACCATGGTCGACAGCCGGGGCGACACCGCGAACCCCTCATCGGCCAGCCCGATCGCCGCGTCGAAAAGACCGGACCACTCGGATTGTCCCCACCGCTCATGCGCCGCCTTCAGCAGGGCGGGCGTACCCGGCACGCCAACCGAGCGGCCGCCAACCACGGCATCGAAGAAGTCCAGCGGCTCGCCATCCTCGTCCTGAAACAGCCGCGGCGTCGCCGCCAGCGGTGCCGTCTCCCGCCCGTCGAGCGTGGTGACGTCGCCGCTTTCTCCGTCATACCAGACAAGAAACGCCCCGCCGCCAAGCCCCGAGCTCTGCGGCTCCACAAGCCCCAGCACGGCCTGTACCGCGATCATCGCGTCCGCCGCGGTACCGCCCTCCTCCAGCACCTTTGCCCCGGCCTCGACCGCCAGCGGGTTGGCGGCGGCGACCATCCAGTCCTGCGCCTCGGTCGGGCGACCGGCCTCTTTCGCCTCGAGCGCCCTGGCCGACGCCTCGGACGTCGCCACCAGCCCCGCGCCGGCTTCTTCCGGGGCTACCGTGTCGGCGGCCTGCTGGGCCATCGCCAGCACGGGAAGCGCACAGAAAATCAGGGAAAGGGCAAAACGGGGCATGGAACCTCCTGTCGAAATGTTATCTGGCCGGGCGCCAGAGACCAGGCCAAGCGCCCTTCATCCCCGCGCACCGTGTCGGGGTTTGACCATAGCTAACGGCACGTTCACGGGTCTTGGCAACCGCACAGTTCTTCACATGCGGAAATGCGCCGCGTTTGCGCGCCCCACCCCGCACCGGCGGCCCTAAACCTGCACGGGTGAGCCGCCGCGCGCCACCTTGCCGGCCAGGTCGAGCGAAATCATGGCATCGAGCGCAAGGCGAAACTGAACGTCCCGCGCCGCCTGGCGCCGCAGGGCGGGAATGTTCCACTCCAGCACGTCGCTCTTCCCGGTCAGCACGACCGTCGCCGACGCCGCGTGCCCGGTGAGATAGGCGATCTCGCCCACGAAAATGCCGTCCGGCAATGAAAATGTCTGACCGCTTTTCAGCACGTCCGCGCCGCCATTGATGACGAAGGTGAGCGTATCGACCGGGTTACCGACCTGCGTCAGCTCGTACCCCATCGGCCGTTCACCGCGCCTGGCGGCCCGCATCAGCTTTCGGAAATCACCGGGCGGCAGGATGTCGAAATGCGCATAGATATCCCGGTACCGCCGCGGGATCGAAAGCGGTGACGAGCGCAGCCAAAGGCTGAAAAGCCCGATCAGGTTGGTGATCACCATGGCCACGCTGACCCAGATCGCCGACCAGAGCGGCGTTTCCGCGGCGATGGCGTAGTAGAGAATGTAAAGGCCCATGCCGATCAGGCCCATGATCCGCAGGAAGACCTGGTTGATGATCAGATACCCCAGGCAGAAAATCCCGCCCGCGAGAAACACGAGATAATCCTGATACTCAAATGCGTTCAAAAAATCACCTGCCACAGAAGGGTACCATGCCGACATCGGTACCCGACGACCGCCTCGATCGTCCAGTGTTGTCAACCAATTTGATCAAGGGCCACGGCCTGTCGTGGAAAGCTGCTAAATTTCTGATCGGGCGGGACTTTCCACAATGTAACATACCGCACACCGAGCCTCGGCACGCGCTTCGCCGGGCAATTTCCACCAACGTCCGTCGCGACGGCCATCGGCGTCATCCTTGTTGAGCCCGCGGGCCAATCCGTGCAGTAATGCCCCCAAATCCCCGCAACCAGACAAGGAAGCGCCCATGTCACGCAGCGTCATTATCGAAGAGGCCGGCGGCCCGGAAAAAATGAAACTCGTCGAGGTCGAGGTGGGCGAACCCGGCCCGGGCGAGATTCGCATCCGCCACAAGGCCTGCGGACTGAACTACATCGACGTCTACCAGCGCACCGGGCTCTACCCGCTACCCCTGCCCCATGCCCTCGGCATGGAGGCGGCCGGCATCGTCGAGGCCGTGGGCGAAGGCGTCACCCATCTCAAGGAAGGCGACCGCGCCGCCTATGCCGCCGTACCACCCGGCGCCTATTGCGACGTGCGCGTCATGCCTGCCGCACAGGTGTGCCCCCTGCCAGATGGCATTTCCTTCGAGGAAGCGGCCTCGATCATGCTGCAGGGCATGACCGTGGAATACCTCTTCCACCGCACCTGGCCGCTCGAGAAAGGCCAGACCGTGCTCTTCCACGCGGCCGCCGGGGGCGTGGGCCTGCTCGCCTGCCAGTGGGCGCGCTCGGAAGGGATCGAGTTGATCGGCACGGCCGGAACCGACGCGAAGTGCAAGCTCGCGCTGGAAATGGGCGCCAGCCACTGCATCAACTACCGCGAGACGGATTTCGTGCCCGAGGTCAAGAAAATCACCGGCGACAAGGGCGTTGATGTCGTGATGGACGGCGTCGGCAAGGACACGTTCGACGCCTCGCTCGACTGCCTCAAACCGCTGGGCATGATGATGTCCTTCGGCAATGCCTCCGGCCCGGTCGAGCCGGTCAGCCTGCTGACGCTGGCCTCGAAGGGCTCGCTCAAGATGACGCGCACCACGCTCTTTACCTTCCTGGCCGATCACGACCGCTGCCAGGCGATGGCCAAGCACCTGTTCGAGAAGGTGGAAAGCGGCGACGTGAAGGTGAATATCGGGCAGCGTTTCGCGCTCGAGGACATCGCCGAGGCCCACCGCGCGCTGGAAGCCCGCGAAACCACCGGCTCCACCATCATCACCCTCTGAGCAAACAAAGAACGGCGCCCTCGTGGCGCCGTTCCTCCTTCAAAGCATCGCCGGCACCACCTGATCTGGCGGGCGGTGGCCGTCGTCGAAGGTCTTGATGTTCAAGAGCACCTTCTCGCCCATCTCCATCCGACCCTCGTTCGTGGCCGAGCCCATATGCGGCAGCAGCACCACGTTTTTCAGCTCCCGCAGGCGCGGATTGATCTCGGTCCCGTGCTCGAAGACATCGAGCCCGGCTCCGGCGATTTCGCCGGCCCGCAGCATTCTCGTCAGGGCGTTCTCGTCGATCACCTCGCCCCGCGACGTGTTCACGATCACCGAGTCGGGCTTCATCAGCTTCAGCCGCCGTGCGTTCATCAGGTGGAAGGTCGAGGGCGTGTGCGGGCAGTTGATCGACATCACGTCCATCCGCGCGACCATCTGGTCAAGGCTTTCCCAGTACCGCGCGCCCAGATCTTCTTCGGTCTCCTCGCGCAGGCGATGCCGGTTGTGATAATGGATCTGCATGCCGAAGGCCGACGCCCGGCGGGCCACCGCCTGCCCGATCCGGCCCATGCCGAGGATGCCCAGCCGCCGCCCGGCCACGCGCCCGCCAAGCAGTGCGGTGGGCGACCAGCCGTGCCACTCGCCCGACTGCATCAGGGCCAGCCCCTCGGGGATGCGGCGTAGAACGGCCAGGATCAGCGCCATGGTCATGTCGGCCGTGTCGTCGGTCAGAACGCCCGGCGTGTTCGACACCAGGATCCCCCGCTGGCGCGCCGTGTGCACGTCGATATGGTCGACCCCGGCGCCGTAATTGGCGATCAGCTTCAACCGCTCGCCGGCCTGGGAAATCAGGCCGGCGTCGATCCGGTCGGTGATCGTCGGCACCAGAACATCGGCCGACGCCACCGCCTCGACCAGTTCCTCACGCGACATCGGCGTATCGCTCTCGCGCAGGCGCACGTCGAACAGCTCCTGCATCCGGCGCTCCACCGGCTCGGGCAAGCGTCGCGTTACGACAACACTCAGACGGGCAGATGGCATGGAGCTCCTCCTTTGACTTCCAATGACCGCGCGATGGTGCCAGACTGGCCCATGAAACAGCGGGGCACAAGAACCCCAATGGCATTGAAGAGCAGGAATTCGAGCATGTCGCTTAAATCGACGTTTCCGGGGATGGCCCCGGGACTTTTCGCCTGTGTCATCGCCGGTCTGGCCGCCGCCCTGCCCGCCCGGGCAGATGAGCGCGGGCCGGTCACCAACCTTCCGCTGCCACGCTTCGTCTCGATGAAGGCCGCCGAGGCCAATGTCCGCCGGGGCCCGAGCCTGACGCATCGCATCGACTGGGTCTTCAAGCACGAGGACACTCCCCTCGAGATCACCGCAGAGCACGGCCACTGGCGCCGCGTGCGCGACCGTGACGGCGCCGGCGGCTGGGTGCATTATTCGCTCCTGTCAGGCGTGCGCACCGCCATCGCCGAACAGGACATGCTGGAACTGCACGCCCAGCCCGATCCCAACGCCATCGTGATCGCACGGCTTGAAATCGGCGTCATCGCCCGCATCGAAACCTGCACCCCAGGCTGGTGCCGGCTTGAGGTTGCAGGCTACGAGGGCTGGACCCCGAAAGAGACGATCTGGGGCGTCGCCGCCGACGAAATCCTCGAGTAACCCTGCCCGATCGCATGACCGGCACAAAAGGCGCGAATTTCTGCCAATCCGGGCTTGAACAGCCGCACCGACCAGAGTAATACGCGCGTCACCGTTGGGGTGTAGCCAAGTGGTAAGGCAGCGGTTTTTGGTACCGTGTACCGTAGGTTCGAATCCTACCACCCCAGCCAATGACCTCAAAAAACTCCATACCTCCCAATGGGATAGCCGTTGATCAAGCGGCCAGCCTCCCGTCTCCACGTCGCGGTGGTTCACAAACTGGTTCACATCGCACGCGGTGTGGAGCGCGGGAACCGTCGAGAAAATGGGGGCTTCACCTCGTTCTCAGAAACGGGATCTTCTACTTCCGGCGGCGCTGGCCCGAAAAAATTCGGCGTTTCGGCGCGCCTGCATTTCTGTCGGTATCACTTCGTACGCACGTCCTCGCCGAAGCGGTAAAGCGGTCGGCCGACCTGCTGTCCGCGATAGAGGCAGGAGAGAGAAACGTGCTCAGCGAACTTCAGAACAGCCCGGTCTGCGAGGCCAGGGTTCAATCGATGCTCAAAGAAATGGTTCGCTCGGCCGTCGGTGGCATGATCGCCCGCCAGGAGAGTGCGCCACCCATCGAGGGCGCCGACGCCTATCTCGACCGGCTCGAAGCTGAGACCGATCGTATCCGGGACGCCCAGCGAACCCGGGACTGGTCGGTGGCCGCGGCATTCGCGGGAGAGATCGCGCGGCAAAACGGCCTCGGCACAGACGCCATCGAGGCCCCTGCGGTTGCCCGGCAAGTACTCTTTCTCATGCGGCGGCTGAACGAGTTGAACGCCTGCGTGGAGCGGGACTTCGATGATCCACTGCATGTCGGCCGTGAGCTCCTTCTGGACCACGGACTGGCCCCGTCCCGGGACAGCATGAAGCCCCCCATGTTGCTTTCGGACGCGGTCGAGAAAGCCTGCAAAGAGGCCCCTCGTGACGTCGAGAATAAGATCCGTGTCGTCGGGAAACTCGCCATCTCGTACTTCGAAGACATACCTGTCTCATCGATTGTGCTCGAGCAATCTTTCGAGTTTCTGTTCACCGTCTGGATGCTACCGAAAGGCTGGGGCAAAGCCCACGGACGTAATCGCCATGGTCATGCAGGACGGGATTTGTGTCCGCTTCAGGAAATCCGCGAAGCCGATACAAAAGACGCCAAGCTCCTTGAAGAGATCACCAGCCTCGACACATTATCGATACCCGACAAGCGCCGTCGGCTGGTACAGGAACTCATCCCGCGGTTGACTGATGGCTACCTTTTCGTCCAGCGCGACATGCTCAATCGCATCTTCCGCGCCGCGCTCGGAACGAAACGCGTCGGCCGCGATGTCGATGATGAGGATCGCGTCGTTCCATCACATTCCCAACTCAAGAAACGGCTACAGGCATGGCACAAGTCCCAGAAGACCGACTGCAAACTCCCGACACGGGTATCGCGCCCGAAGCGGCGCATGTCTTGGTCGCTTGAGCACGTATCACGCCTGTTCCGCTCGCCGATTTATCTTGGCACCTCTTCGCCCAAGCAGCGCAGCCGCAAGGCGACAGCGCGCAAAAGATATATCATCCGGGATGCAATCTACTGGGTTCCCCTGGTTATGATCACGATGGGCGTACGCCCAGAAGAGATCCTCCAGGCCGCCGTGTCGGACATCGTTCGCCGCGACGGCATCCTCTGCATCTTCCTTGGAGAGGAAGAAGATGCATACCTGAAAAACGAACAATCTCGGCGTATTTTGCCGATCCCGCAGATCCTTCTCAAGCTGGGGTTCCGGGAATGGGTCGTCGCGAAAAAGAAGGCAGGCGAGAGCTGGCTCTTCCCGGAGATCCAGCCTGACAAGAGCCACGGCCGGCGATCACAGATCTTCGGCGATCGCCTGCGGAACCTCTTGACGACGCTAAAGCTCCACGACGCACGTGAGGACATCTACGCCATGCGGCGTACGCTGTCCTCCAAGCTCATGGGCCTGGGCATCGATACCGGCACGCGTCAGCGGATCCTCGGTCACCTCGAGGGCACAACCATCGACCGGCATTATTCCGACCATGGCCTGCTGGAACTCAAAGACGTGCTCGATACTGTCGACTACGGGATCGAGGTCGGCGTCGACCGGCGGTTTGGCTTCCCGGTCATTACAGGCAACACGACCGCCCTGCAGACGGCGCTGGATGTCGACGTGGCGTTGACCGATCGCCGGGAAGTCTCCGCCGTCCTGCTACGCGACGCGGAAACCGACGAGATCGTGTTCGAAGCATCCGTCTCGGGCCGAAAAGCCCCCTCGGCATATCCGTGGAACGGATGTGCGCCTCTCGGGGAAAAGGACGTTGCCGCCTCGATCATTTCGCTCAGCCGGCAATATTCCCTCACCATGCCGGCGAGCGAAGAGGCGACGGCTGCACTCGAGCACCTGCTGATTCTGGTCGACGACAAACCACTATATACCCCCTCTGCGAACCGCAAAACCTTGGCAGGACAGCAGAAAACCGAAAAAGATTTTATGATCGATGCCGAACCGAACATTCCGGACCAGGACTGCCGCCCGGTCGACCTCGTCGTGGGAGATCTGGTTGTCTGCGCACTCCCGAACCGTCGCGGCGATATCACCTCGTCAACCGGGCGTCCTGGGTTGATCGTCGCCACGCGTACTCTCGGCAACCGAAAATTTCTCGATATTGCCTGGGGCTGTCCGCTGGAAACCTCCAGACCCGCACCAAATGAACTCGCGATTTCGGGATCGGTGGAACTGGCCGAGGCCCAGCTCGACATTCCGACACGTTTCAATTTGCGACGGCGTTTCCTTGTGCCGGAGACGGATACAAACTTGCTGCATCGCCGCCTGGGCCGCATTGGCAAAAATTCGCAAGCACGCCTTCATGAACATCTCAGCCGTGCAGGAGATATCACGCCCGAACCTGTCTACGAGAGCACGCGACAGCCGCGCCCCCTTTCAGTCGAACGCAGGCGCACCAAGAGTGTGAGGCCGAAAAAGGCAAGGTAGCATCGACAAGAGGCAGAATCGAAGAATAACCATGGGGCAACGCTTGAGCCTGTAATGTGGGCCCCTGAAAAACCTGTCGTCACCGAGGACGTTCAGGTGGTTCGGGCGACGACACGGTTGACGATGACCTCTCTCGAGATCCTCAAAGCCATGGTAGAGGCCAAGTCAAACCGCTTTCCGGACAAAAACCGTTTCGAGCGAAGGTCGCTTTGCGCGGCTGATGTCAGCATACAAGAAACCGGGGCCGCCTGATGGCGGCCCCGGTTACTCCGACTTATCGGCAACCCTCTTCGAGTCCGCTGATCGCGATCTCGAGAAGATGTGCGATCATCCACAACTCGGCACCCAACCGTGTCGTTTTCCACGCCTTGCCGTACGGATCCTTCGGTCGCTCTTCCTTGAATTTCGCAAGGCCCTTGAAGTCCTCGATCGGGAGGCGCCGCCGGATGCAGAGCAGCATGGCCCGGCACGCCTCCAGCCGCGCAGAGTCCCCGGCCTCGGGGTCGAGCATGGCATGGTAGTAGCACATGCTTGGCGAGAATGTGGGCGCACCATGATGATTTTCAAAGCGGATCAAGTTCAGCCATTGAGCTGCCAACTCTGCCTGCAAGCGCGCGGTGGTGAGACCGGGAGTGTTCGCAATCTCCATCACTGCACCTCCTCACCATGACCGTGGCCTGGAATGCCGGCAAGCCAAAGAGCTTCCAACGCTCGCCTGCCTTTTAAGACCGCGTCCGCACAAACCATGGCATCTGTGGCACGTGGGTCGTCGGGGTGAAGAGCGACAAATCGTGCTGCCTCGGGTCGTGAAAGGTCATCGACGAACTCGAGACGCAGAAGCTTGGCAAGACGCGCAAGTGTCTGCCGGTGCGTATGCAGATCGCCGCCATTCCGAGCGCAGGTGACGACGGTGCTGGCGCGCCTCGCCCAATTCGGACCGCCGAGCAAGTCGGCCGCGGCGACCAGGGTGTCGCCGTCTTCGCAAAGCCAGCGCCGGAACGCATCGGCAATCTTCGTATTCCGCAGCAGGGAATTGATATTCGGCTCGTGTTTCATCGGGATACTCACTCTCTGTGATGCGCGAACTCGGGATGAGCCGCGTCAGATATCCCCGCTGCGAAAGGGCGCGATTCTTGTCGTGTGGCCTGATCTTTCCGATCGTGGAGATCCGTCACGCTTGGCGATCGGCGTCGCGCAAGGCGTCCCCGACAAGCTTTTTCAGATCGCCCAACCGGCCGGGCGCGCCCTCATTCAAGGGCGCGCGCCCGGTGGTTGGGTCATGCCTCAGTGTGTCCCGCTCGGGCTCTGATCCCGCATCTTGCAGTCGGCGAGCCGAGCCTCGAGCAACGCCTGCTTGCGGCGTCCCTTGAGGCTCTGCCGTCCGGCCCGCACGGTGCGACCAAGGGCGTTGCGCTCACGGTATTCGCGCTTCGTGCGCGCGCCCGTCTGACCGCACAAGGCCAGCGACATCCAGGTCAGGTCGCGATCGCTCTCATATGCGAGCTGATGCCAGATCGTGCGCATGATGTGCTGACCGGTGCCGACATGCTCGTAGAAGACATCGGATATCCAGTCCGCGGTCAGCGCTGTGTCACCGCCGGTCTCGGAGAAGAGCGGCGTGCCACGGCGTCTATCGTATTCCGGCCACAGGGCACCACCGGCAGCCTCCAGTGTAAGAAGCGCATCGAGAAACGGTGTTGATTCCGGCCAGAGCGCAGGCAGGTCGTACTCTAAATCCGTCTTGCTCAGCCGCGTCTGAACCGACCAGCCCGTGTTTGATCGGCAGATCTCGTGACCGATGCGGAGGCGGTGCAGATCGCCGATCCGGAGCGGCATGTTGACCGAAAGCGCAAGTACGGCGGCGTGCAGCGCAAGACGATATCGCCGGGCCGTACCGGCCGGGGCCTGCAGGCTCTCCTCGCGGAGGGCCTCGGCGATGTCCCAGACCTCACCAATCGTCGTACCATGCTGATCCAGCCATTGGAATTTCCGCTTCCGCAGTTTCCTTCCTCGCCGTGCATAGTCTCCGGCGAGACTTTCGAGCCTGGTGATCAGTTTCTTCTTCTCTCCGCGATACGCGAGAAAGCCGGCGATCAGGCGAAGCTGCAAGGCAAGTCCGGTCCCACGGCGGCCGCGCGCGTCCTCTCGAGCGAGCCAGGACAGGATTGCCTGCTTGTCGAGCGTGGGGGACCGGCCAGCCCCGATGCAAGCCTTTGATACCGCGCGGAGCACGTATTCGATATCACCGATCATGCTCGAGGCCGGCGGTGTCGGGCCGGACAGGAGCAAGAGACCGGCATCGCGCCGCTTCGCGCGATCCCGCATGTCGTCGAGCGTTGCGTGCCAGTCGGCTCGCAGGTCATCTCGTGGGATTGCGAGCACAAGATCCGGCCCTCGAGGGGCGCCTGTCGCTTGTGACCGTCCTGCTCGCTTAGCCCGCCCCAGCTCCGAAATCACGTGGCGCAGCGGACCACATTGCTCCGGAGCTACCAGTCCCAGTACACGCCGCAGACGTTCGAGGGTGGAGAGTTTTCCGAAGCTCCGGAAATCCTCCGCGCGCGGTGCCTTGACACCGTGCGCGGCCAAATGCGCCGTCCAGCGCGCGAGGCGGGCCCGGTCCGGCTCGGATAGCCCATTGAGGCGCGACGCGCCAAACCAGTCCTGCGGATCTTTGGATATGCTCATCTCAGCGCCCTCCTTTGACGTGTTTCCGCGCTTTCTTGCGCGACTCCTGAAGCAATTTTCGACCTTCGATGACGGCTTTCACGCCATCCATCCATGCGTAATGCGCTTCCACTGTGCTGACATCGTCGCCGAGAACCGCGGCGGCGAGCGCGAGCGCGCTCGGATCCTCATCCAGGATGAAGTACACGGTGATGTGGCGTGACTGATGCAGAGTCATGTCGAGCCCGACGGCCTCGACGCCAACCCGGTAGTGATCCGCGAACGTGGTTTCTTCCATGGGGCGGTCTGCGCATTTTGATGGAAACAGCCAGTCACTGTCCGCGAGGTTGTGACCATACGGATGATCTTCGATAAGACGCGGCCGGATTTCGCGCAGATACCAGTCGATGACCGACCGGGCGTCGTCGTCGAAGTCGGCCTCGATCTCGACGCCGTTCTTGACCAGCGCGGCCGGGATCGAAAGGCGCACGTCTTCCTCGCCCTGGCCGAGAAAAAGTTGCGCATCCTCACCACGGAACGGAAGGCCGCGAAGGTTCGAGGCCCTTACCGCCGAACCCCTGAACAGGATTGCGGATTGCACCGCTGCGATACCGAGATGCAGGGCGCGCATGCGGACCTTGTGCTTCTTGGCCTTTTTGAGGCGGTCCCAGTCATCGAGAATTTTCTGGGCCTCGCGCATGAGCGCCTCCGGCATGCCATGCACGGCCAGCTGCTGCGGTGTGCTGCGCGAGAAAGCCTTGATCCAGGCTTCCCGTGGCGCGGACATGCGCCCGCGCCGCTTCGCCTTCTTGCGCACCTTGTCACGCAACTTCTGCAGCTTTTTCCGGTCTTTCTTGCCGAGATATTTCGAATAGACCGCAATATGAGACAGGCGTTCAACCGTCAGGTGGAGCGTCGCGGCCTCCTTGTCGACTTCACCGTCCAGCATTCGTAGTTGCCAGAGGTCCGACATCTGCGTGATCGTCTCGAGGCTGCAGAGATCTCGCAGCGTGAGTTCGTCTCCCGGCAGGAGAATTCCGGCTCGCTCAAGAACGCCCGTGGCATTGTTGAGAGCGTTCTCGTAGGTCTGCGCTGTGCGTGGCTTGAATTCGCTCTCCTCGGCGGGCACGGGGCGTCCCAGGTGGTCTTTGCCGCGCTTGCGTGCGACGAACGCATCGAAAGGATCCCAGAATTTGGACGAAGCATTGGGGCCGCCTCGGCGGCGCGTGCTCGGCACCGACTTGACGCGATCCGGCTGCGCCAATGGTGCCTCGGGAAAGCCGGAACGGAGCGGCGCAATGATGTCGGAGTGGTCGAACAGATCGTTCATCGTGTCGATCCCCCGCTTGAAGGTTCTGCGCGCCTTTGTCTTCAACGGAGTCGCGATCCGGGTGATCGCCTCATCCGTCAAGTCCTGTGGCCTCAGGCCGGCCGCCGAGGCGCATTCTGCCAGGATCTTCACACCATGCTCCCGATGCGGGCCGAGACGCTTCTTAGGGCCACTATGCGCTGCGACGGAAGCAAGGACCGCTTGCCATTCGGCGAGGATCGGCGCGCCCTTTGCCGGTTTCACATGGACGCGGGATAGCGCGCCGCGCACGCGCTTGCGCCACTCGACGAAGTGTTCGCGGGACTTGAAGCCGGACGCCAGGGCCGCGACATGCCCCGTGCCCCAGCGCTCCACGAAGGCGTCGTAATCCGCGTCGATCTGGCAAAGTGGCCGGTTGTAGTACTTCGGGCATTCAAGGATGCGCGGCCGGATCTGATTGACGACCGAGGGCGAGTAGCCCAGCCCATCGAGATTGTCGTAGAGATCTTGCATGTTTCTGATGTTTGCTACGGTCATTGTAGGTCCTAAATGTTGGTATTCGTCTGACCGCCTGTCGCGGCCGGCTCTCGTCCAGAAGAGCCGGCCGCGACAGGCGGTCACGAGGGTTCACCCGGCCCTGGCCGCTGCTTGCGCAAGTCCCGGTCAAGATCCGAAAACGGCGGCCAATTTACCCATAGGCATCCCCAGAGACAGGCCATGTCTGTGGCCGTACGTCTGGGTGAAACCACCGCAATTACGGGGTATTGGCGGCCAAACCGGGTAAATCCCGGCCAAGAGCAGAAGCCATCGTCACACATACGGAGCCATCGCGAGAAAGGTGCATTGCCGAATGCGGCACACGTTGTTGGAAAGCCGGATCGACGGCATGCGACCGGTCTCGACATTGCGGCGCCAGGTGCGCGCGGAGCGGCCCTTCGCATCGAGACCGGTGAGGTCCGAGGCTCGCAGCAGCGGCTTTCGGAAGTCAGCCCAATCACATGGCGGCACAAGGCCAGCGCCCTCGATCCGCCAGACATCCGACCAGCGGTATTTTGGCCAGCCGGACGCGGACACCTCCGGCAGACCGTGGGCTATGATGATGGCACGTGCTGTTGCCCCGCACACCGACCAGTGGATCGCGAGCATGGAAAGCCCGACCGTGCCCGCATCTGCGACATTGGCTCGCGTCATGACCCGGGTTTCTCCCTCATGCGTCATGAGCGCCCGTCATCTCAAACGCGTCGATATCCGCAGGCACCCACCGCTCCGAACAGCCCACGAAAACCGAATTCAATTTTCCCGATCGCGTCAGGTCGCGTAGATCGCGAGGCGAACATCCAAGGAGAGCGGACGCTTCGTGAAGTCGCAGTAGAGGACGCTTGTCCAGGCCTGCATCGGCCGCGCAACGCAGGCCGGGGAGGCTATCCACGGGCACCGCAAGTGCGCTTCCAACCCACGTGCACTGCAGCCCACCGGAATCGATGAGCCGGCGAACTGTGCGGGAGGAAACGGCGAGAAAGTGCGCTGCCTCGCTCAAGGATACTGGGTTCAAGTGACTGTTTTTCATGATTTATCCCTGTCGGTCATTCGGTCTCGAAAGGGACATAGGGAAAAGATCCTCCATTCAAAAATCCGCAGAACACTGGCCAGCCAGACAACCGGACATTCCCCCGTAAGGGGGTGTCCGGTTGTCTGGCTGGCCCGGTGGGAGACAATGCGAAAAATCTTGCGCCTCGAATTTTGGCGCGCTCGCAGGCGTCTCTATTTCCCGATGGTCATGAAGTCAGACATTGAAACAAGAAGACACACGGAGAGGCCGAATGCCCCATATCCAAGATAACGAGCAAGACATTCCCGACTGGGAGACCTGTATCAGGCCCGTGGCCGATCACAGCCCGTCGTTGGAGTGGAACTATGCAATGAAGGGATGGCTGCTGCGTAACGAGACCTCGCTCCTATATGGGCCATCGAACGTTGGGAAGTCTGCTCTCGTTTGCCACATCGGCAATTGCATTGTCACGGCTCGTCCCAGTTTCGGTGCTCGGGTCAAGCCCGGACTGGTCGTGCATGTGGCACCAGAAGCACCCGCTTCCGTGCTCGACCGCATTCACAGCAGCGATGTCACTCCTGCCGCAAGACAAAACTACCTTGTGTGCGGCCAGGCACTCGACCTTTCGAATTTCAAGGCTGTCGCTTCTTTTGTCGAGTTTCTTAAAGGCGTCATGCATGAGACCGGCGAAGACATCGTCTTGATCGTTTTCGACACTCTGGCGCGTTCCATCGGCTTGCTTGATGAGAATTGCGCGGCTTCGATGACGCAAGTCGTGCAGGCTGCGGAGTGGATCGCAAGGAGCCTGAATACCCACGTCATGCTCGTACATCATACCGGGAAAGACGTCGATCGTGGCGGGCGTGGCAGCTCGGCCCTTCGCGCGGCGGTCGATACGGAGATCTGCCTGAAACCCGGGAAGACGGAGGACAGTGTGGCAGTCATGCAGGACAAGCAGCGCACCCAGCCCAAACTTGCGCCCGTACATTTTCGGATCGAGAAAATCGTGCTCGGATTGGATGAAGACGGAGACGAGCGTACGACCGCTCATGCCGTAGAGACATCGGCACCGACGTTTGAAAAAGCACCCAATCCGAAAAGAGCGGAGAATGGCCGCGTCATGGCGGTCAGGATTGCGCTTCAAACACGCGGCATGCTGCGCGAGCTCGCGCTGGCCCCTTTCAAGACAGCGGACCTTGCGGCAACGCTGCCGCCGGAGCTCTTCGCAGGCGTGGCCCCGGAAAACCTGAACCGTACGATCAATCGTATCCTTAGCGACCTTGCAAATGCAGACAATCCAATTGTCACCGGATCAGGCGGCGTCTGGACTTTGACGCGCACGGCTCATCGGCCTCCGGGTTAAACCCGATAAGCTGGATTTTCGTTTCTGGTTTCTGAAGAAGAACCAACATTCATCCTACCCCCAACACGCCGACCCGAGTTTCGCAAACTCGGTTTGGCAAACTGAAAGGCAAACTCAAATAATGACCACGACGACCGACAAGAAGAACACTGGCGGAAGGCCACCGCGCTACAACCTCGAGCAGGTCCACGCCGCAATCACCAGCTTGATCAACGGTGGCACGCCGCGTGATGAGATCGACGCCGCTGCGGTGAAGACTGTTCTCTGCGAGCAGCTCGGCATTAGCAAAGGGATCGACACACGTAGCCTTGAGAGTCCCGTCGATCATGTCCTTTCGAGTATTGCCGAGGAGGAAGAGGGCCGTCTCATTGGGGCGCTGCCGGAAAAGGCCCGTACATCCATTGAATCAATTGTCGGCGCAATGACGCGCGAGCTACAGCTTCTTGTAGCCCAACAGAACGCAGTGTGCCTCGCCAAAGCACAGGAAGAATGCGAAGAGCTCCGGCGGGACAAGACAAACGCGAATTGGCGCATCAAGGAACTGGAAACAAAGATCCATGACCAGGCGCGTCAGATCGAGGAAATCTCAGACCTGAGCGAAAGGAAGCAGGCCGAAAACGCTGTGTTGCAGTCAGACATGGCTGAGTTGCGTAACGAAATCGAGCACCTGAGAAGTGCAGGAAATTCCGTCGACCGGCTGTTATCAGAGTTGAAAAAATCAGAAGCGCGGGACGAGATCCGATCAGTGATCTCAGAAATCATGTCGGGGGTTGTCGAAAGCGAACGCAACCCCTCAATGCCCTGATCCACGGAACCCGTCACCGAGAGATCCCCCAACCTCCCAAAATGACAATCGATCCTGTTGAAACTCACTGAAGGCGCCGCATCATGCGGCGTCTTTCCTGTTTCAGTCCCGTCCGTTAATGTCTCTTAAGCGTGAGGCAAGAGCTGATGCGCACGACCGTGCGACCCCAGCGCCACGGAAAGGGAGCAATGATAACTGGTGAATTGAAATCCAAGGTCGACGCGATCTGGAACGCGATGTGGACGGGCGGGCTATCGAACCCGCAGACGGTCATGGAGCAGCTGACCCTCCTGCTCTTCTTCAAAGGCCTCGACGACGCGCAGACCCTCGCGGAACGTCAGGCCCGGGCGCGCGGCACGGAGATCGAGCGGAACCTCTTCCCGGACGAGCTGGACGGCATCCCGGTAGTCGACGATGCCGGCAACAAGATCGCGGACGGTCGTTCCCTGGCCGATCTCCGCTGGCCTCGATTCATCACCTTACCGCCGACAGAGATGCAGGAAGCGGCCGAGAACCATCTGATCCCCTTCCTGCGTCGCCTCGGGTCCGATGGGGCCCCCCTCCGCAAGCATATGGCCAGTGCCCGCTACGAGATCCCCACCGGCCGTCTCCTGGCCAAGGTCGTCGATCTCGTCTCGGATCTGCCGATGAAGAGCCGGGACACCAAAGGCGACCTCTACGAATATATGCTGTCCAAGGTCGCCAGCGCCGGGCAGAACGGCCAGTTCCGGACTCCGCGGCACATCATCGAGCTCATGGTCGCCATGACGGAACCCCGGCGGGATGACGTGATCTGCGATCCGGCCTGCGGAACCGCCGGCTTTCTGGTCGGCGCGGCGGAATACCTGCGTCGCAATGATGCCGATGCGTGGACCGATCCGGACGCGCGTTTGCACGTCGAAACCGGCATGTTCCACGGCCATGACTTCGACGGCACCATGCTCCGGCTCGGCGCCATGAACATGGCCCTGCACGGCTTCGAGGACGCGTCGATCGTCTACCGCGACTCTCTCACAGAGGAGCACGGCGACGAAGCCGAGGCCTATTCCCTGATCCTTGCCAACCCGCCCTTCGCCGGATCTCTGGATGCCGAGGCGGTGGCCAAGGATCTCACCCGCATCGTCAACACCCGGAAGACCGAGCTGCTTTTCCTGGCCCTCTTCCTGCGCCTCCTGAAGCGTGGCGGCCGGGCAGCGGTGGTCGTGCCCGACGGCGTGCTCTTCGGTTCCAACAAGGCCCACAAAGAAGTGCGGCGCATGCTGGTCGAGGATCAGCAGCTCCAGGGTGTGGTCAAGCTCCCGGCCGGGGTCTTCCGCCCCTATGCCGGGGTCTCGACCGCCATCTTGCTCTTCCAGCGCACCGACTCCGGCGGCACCGAGGACGTGTGGTTCTACGACATGCACGCCGATGGTCTCAGCCTGGACGACAAGCGCAACCTGCTCGTGCCCGAGGACAAGATCGGCCCCTGGGCTGAGTTGACCGAGGACGAGGCGAAGCTCACCGACCTCCCCGACGCACTCGCCCGGTGGCAGGAACGCGAGGGATCGGAGAAGGACAATCCCCGCACCGCCCGCAGCTTCGTCGTCCCGAAGGAGGAGATCGCCGCCGCCGGCTACGACCTCAGCCTCAACCGCTATCGCGAGATCGAGCATGACGCGGTCGAGCACGAGCCGCCCGCCGAGATCCTGTCGCGCCTGCGCGAGATGGAGCGGGACATCTTCGACGGCCTCGAGGAGCTCGAGAAGATGCTCGGCGACGGCACCGCGCGCGAGACCGCGCGCGAGGCCGCCGAATGAGCAATGGCGAGACCTACGGCCGCACGATCCAGCTCTTCCTGGTCGACGGCAAGCCCACTGGTCTGCGCAAGGCGACCATCCACGGCTGGACGGGGCTCCTCTTCGTCTCCGGGGCTTCCGCCTTCGGTGACCTCACGGCGCGGGACGAGGTGGACCGCACGGGCGTCTACATCCTCGCCGGCCCCGATCCCGACACAACCGGCACAACCCGGGTCTACATCGGGTCAGGCAATTCCGTCGCCGAACGCATCAAGCAGAGCGCGGTGAAACGCGATTTCTGGGAGACGGCGATCACCGTCACGACCAGCGACGACGACATGTCGAAGGGCCATGCCGAATACCTCGAGGCGCGGCTGATCGAACAGACGGCCAAGGCGGGCCGCGTGACGCTCGACAACGGCACGAACCCGGACATCACCCGCCGGCGCCTCCCCGAGGCCGACATTGCGAACATGGAGCAGTTCCTGGCAAACCTCCGGATCATCCTGCCGGTGATCGGGCTCGACATGCTGAAGCCGCAGCCGAAGGCCGTCAGCGCCAAGGCCAGCCCGACCTCGCCCTCCGTGTCGGACGAGGTGCAATTCGAGATCCGGCACAAGAGCGGCGTCTCGGCCACGGCGGTCGAGGAGGATGGCGAATTCATCGTGCTGGAGGGCTCCGAAGCTCTGAAGGACACCGGCTATGTCCAGCAGAGCTATGGCGGGCTGAAGGAGAAGCTCATCGCCGACGGCGTGCTGGTGCCGCAGGAGGTGCCGCCGGGCACCAGCAAGCTGCGCTTCGCCAAGCCTTGGTCCTTCTCCAGCCCTTCGGCGGCGGCTGCGGTCGTGCTGGATCGCAACAGCAACGGGCGGCTGGAATGGAAGGTGAAGGGCGCGAGCCAGACCTATCACGACTGGCAGCAGGCGCAGGCGGCGAAGCAGGAGGCGGCGGAATGAATATCGCAATCACGCCGTTTTTTCGGACGCTTGGAGAGGTTGCAGACGTTCAGATCGGCCCCTTTGGATCTTTGCTGCACAAGGCGGACTACATCGCCGGCGGCATTCCAGTCATCAACCCGATGCACATTGCCCCAGATGGTATCGCCGCTGATCCAGAATTCTCAATCTCGGATGAAAAGGCCGCTTCCTTGAAACGATATCACCTGGAGGCCGGTGAGGTCATCATGGGGCGACGTGGTGAAATGGGGCGATGTGCCGTGGTTCTCCCAGAGCATGCAGGAATGATCTGCGGCACAGGTTCGATGAAAATCGTCCCATCTCCCGAAAAGCTAATTCCAGAATACCTCGTGCACATTCTTCGATCGCCACGAGCGAGGCGAGAACTGGAGAACGCGGCTTCCGGGGTGACGATGCTGAACCTGAATGCCACAGCCTTGAAGGGGCTACAAATCTCCCTCCCGCCCCTCGAGGAGCAGCGGCGGATTGCAGGGATACTGGATGCGGCCGACGCCCTGCGCCGCCGCCGCCGCGAGGCCCTCGCCCTGCTCGACACCCTCCCGGGCGCGATCTTCGCGGAGATGTTCGGGGACCCGCGCGATAACCCTCTGGGCTATCCGGCGCGAAAGCTATCGGACCTTTGCTCGCGGATCACAGTTGGCGTCGTAATCAAGCCCGCATCCTATTACGTAGATGATGGGGTTCCTGCCTTGCGGTCGGTAAATGTCCGAGAGGGCGGCTTTGACCTGAAGGATCTGAAGTATTTCTCGCAGCAGACAAATGACGGGCCTCTCAAGAAATCCAAGATGAAAAAGGGCGATGTCGTTATCGTTCGCACGGGGCAACCAGGGAGAGCAGCCGTTGTCGACGAAGAAATCGCCGGAGCGAATTGCATAGACATGTTGATCGCAAGCCCAAAAGAGGATGAACTGCTGCCGTATTTCCTTGAGGCTTTTCTTAATTCCGACGCGGGACGGCAGATGGCATTGTCAAATCAGACTGGGCAGGTTCAGCAGCATCTGAACGCAACCGCATTGAAGGGCATCGACTTCATTACGCCACCGATCGAGGAGCAAAGAGAGTTCACCCGACGGCTGGACGAAATTCGCCGAGCAAAGGAGAACTTAACCACCCATCTCGGTGAGCTCGAAACACTCTTCGCCTCCCTCCAATCCCGCGCTTTCGCCGGAGATCTCTGACCCCGGAACCCCGTCATGACCGCCAGCAACTTCGCCCATCTCGAACCCGACTTCCCCGCCGTCCACGCCGCAGCGAGTTCGGCCGAGCGGCTGGCGATGTCGGAGCCCGAGGCGGCGGCGATCCTGGCGGGCAAGGCGGTGGAGCTGGCGCTCGGCTGGGCCTTCGCCCATGACGCGGGCCTGACGCCCCCCGCGCAGGTTGGCGCGAGCCGGATGATCAACGACCCCGACCTGCGCACGATCATGGGCCAGAAAGTCCACGCCAAGGCGCGGTTCATCAACCTCGTCCGCAACAAGTCCGCGCACGAGGGGGCAAATTTGAAGCCCGAGGGGGCGCGCCAGGTGGTCGAGGAGCTGCACCACGTCCTGCACTGGTTCGGCCGCACCTACGCCCGTCGCCAGAAGCCGCCCGAGCCCAACGATTTCGACCCGGCCCCGCTGACCGCCCGGCTCGACCTGATCCGCGCGGCACGGGGGCGCATCCAGAGCACCGAGAAAGCCCTGGAGGCGCGCTCCGAGGAGCTCGAGGACCTCCGCGCCCGCTACGCCAGCCTCCACGACGAGTTGAAGGCAAAGCGCGCCGACGTGGCCAAGGCCCGCGCCGATCAATCCGCCGACCCGCACGACTACAAAGAGGCCACCACCCGCCTGCGCCTGATCGACCTGCTGCTGGCCGAGTCCGGATGGTCCGACCTGAAGGAAGGCCGGGATCTGGAATACCGCGTGGAGCCGATGCCCAACGAGCAGGGCCATGGCTTCGCTGATTACGTCCTCTGGGGCGCGGACGGCCTGCCTCTGGCCGTCGTAGAGGCCAAGCGCACCCGGCGGTCGCCATCCGAGGGGCAGCAGCAGGCGAAGCTCTATGCAGACGCTCTGGAGCAGATGCACGGCCGCCGCCCGGTGATCTTCTACACCAACGGCTACGAGCACTGGATCTGGGACGATGCCCGGAACATCCCGCCCCGTCGACTGGGCGGCTTCAAGACCGCGCAGGAACTGGGCGAGATGATCGCCCGCCGGACCGAGGCGAAAGCCCTGGTCGACCAGAAGCCGAAGGCCGCCATCGCCGGACGCCCCTACCAGACCCGCGCCCTGACGCGGATCGCCGACCATTTCGATGCCGGTTCCCGAAAGGCCCTGCTGGTCATGGCGACGGGCACAGGCAAGACGCGGACGGTGATCGCCCTGGTGGACATGATGGTGCGCGCGGGCCTGGTGAAGCGGGCCCTGTTCCTCTGTGACCGTATCAGCCTCGTCCGGCAGGCGCGCAACGCCTTCGCGCAGCAGATGCCGGACAGCTCGCCGGTGAACCTGGTGACCGATCCCTCGGGCACTGGCCGGGTCTACGTCTCGACCTATCCGACGATGATGAACCTGATCGACCGAGCCGATCATTCCGGCCGGCGCTTCGGGCCCGGGCATTTTGACCTTGTCATCATCGACGAGGCCCACCGGTCCATCTACAAGCGCTACCGCGCAATCTTCGAGTGGTTCGACAGCTACCTCGTAGGCCTCACGGCCACGCCCCGCGACGAGGTGGATCGAGACACCTACCGGCTGTTCGACCTCGACCCCGGGCATCCCACGGACTTCTACGGCCTTGAGGAGGCAATCGAGGACGGGTTCCTGGTGCCCTTCGAGCCCATCTCGCTGCCGACCAGGTTCATTCGCGAGGGCATCCGCTACGACGACCTGTCGGACGAGGAGAAAGACCAGTGGGATGAGCTTGATTGGGGCGAGACTGGGCGGCGCGAGGAGGTCACGGCTGGAGAGATCAACAAGTATCTGTTCAACGCCGATACGGTCGACAAGGTGCTGGCCCATGTCATGGAGCACGGCATCCGAGTCGCGGGTGGCGACAAGATTGGCAAGACGATCATCTTCGCAGCGAGCAAGCGGCACGCAGAATTCATTGAGGAACGATTCAATGCTGGCTGGCCGAACTACGGCGGCACATTCGCTCGGCGGATCGTTCACGGCGATAGCTATGCCCAGAGCCTGATCGAGGCCTTCGAGATTCCAGGCAGTGAGCCGCACATCGCCATCTCTGTCGACATGATGGACACGGGCGTGGATGTGCCTGAGGTGGTCAACCTGGTCTTCTTCAAGCTTGTGCGCTCTAAGACGAAATTCTGGCAAATGGTCGGCAGGGGAACACGACTTCGGCCAGATCTGTTCGGCCCCGGCGAGGACAAGACCGCATTCCGGATCTTCGACGTCTGCGGCAACCTGGAATTCTTCGGATCGAACCCGGAACTCAAGGATCCGTCGGTCTCGAAGTCGCTGACGGAGCGGCTGATCGAGGCAAGGTTGAAGGTGGCGCAGGGCATCGACGATACGCTGTCCTCAAAATCCCAAGCGCAGCACGATGACGACGCGGAAGACCTCAAGGGTGTCCGCGCGGAGATCGTCTCAGACGTGCGCCGCTTCGTTATGGGCCTCGACATCTCCTCCTTCGTCGTCCGCGGTCACTTGCGCTCAGTTGAGACCTGGCAGGCAGACGATGCGCCATGGTCCGCATTGTCGGAGGAGGCCACCGAGGAAATCACAGGTCTGGCGGCGCTGCCGAGTGGTGCCGATCTCGGCGGCGAAGAAGCGAAGAGGTTCGACCTCGTGATGTTCGAGCTTCAACTCAGTCTGATGGGCCGTTCGACGAAGATGGAGTCCTGCCGTCGGAAGGTGATGGAGATCGCGACGGCGCTCTCGACGAAGCTGGAAATACCCGCGGTGGCAAGACACGCGGAACTCATCGAGGATGTCCTGACAGACGGCTGGTGGGAAGGCTTGACGGTGCCCATCGCCGAGCGAGCCCGTTTGCGTCTGCGGGACATCGTCCATCTTATCGATCAGTCTTCGCGCAGTATCCTCTACACCGACTTCGAAGACGATCTCGGCGCCGCCACGCCAGTTCCCCTGAATCCCGCGGCAGATTTTGCCGCGTTCAAGAAGAAGGCCCGCGAGTTTCTTCAGAGGCACGGCGATCACGTTGCTCTTCGCCGGTTGCGGGCGGGAAAGTCGCTTACTCGCCTCGACATCGAAGAACTCGAGCGTATGCTGCTTGAAGCAGGAGTGGGATCGGACGCCGACATCGAGATCGCAAGGAAAACCGAGAGCGCCCAAGTCGGAGGGTTCGGCGTCTTCCTGAGATCCATCGTCGGCCTGGACCGTGCGGCGGCCCAGGAGTATTTCGCCGAATTCATCGCTGATGGTGCTTCGGCCGATCAGATCGAGTTCGTCGGCATGGTCATCGAGCACCTCACCCGGAACGGTGTCATTGACCCGGGTCTGCTCTACGATAGCCCTTTCTCCGACCTCACACCCGACGGTCCCGATAGCGTCTTCAACGAGCGGGAAGTTGACCGCTTCCTGGATCGGCTCCGAACCCTCAATCAGACGGCGGTTGTCTCTGATGCATCTGCCGACGTCGGCTGAGAAACGTCGATGGAGAGCGCCGCCACGCGCCGTGGTCAACGATATCGCTCGCCTTCGGCCTCGCAGTGAGAAATAACTTCTTCGACCCAACGGTCGAACCACACCCAGCTGCCTTTATAGTCGCCCGGACAACCGAAGCCCTTGCCGTCTTTCTTCGCATCTCTCTTCTTCCAGAGCTGCGTGTGATCATGCATGCTGAATTTCGGGAAGCCTGCCGCCTGAACCTTCTCGACGACCTTGCCAGGAGGGTAGCGGTTCTTGTTCACCTCTTTGAAGATGATCTTCTCGATCTCTCCCGCCTCCGAACTGCCTGGTGAAACGATCTGAACGGCCATGTCAGCAGCACCAGGTTTCTTTGCTGCCATAGGCACAAAGCCATAGGACATACGGTATGCAGAATCCTTCATCTGCTCCTCGTCTAAACTGTGCTCGAATGCATCGATTGCCGCTTCAAGGTTCTTGGGCAGCCCAGACGCCTTCTTGAGAGCAGACCGCTGCTCGCTGCCGAAAGACACGAACTGGAGCGCGATCGGAAGGCGTTTCTCGAGGCCGTACTGCGCCCCGAATTCCTTCTTCAGGAGGTCGTTGAAGTTCAGCGCGCAGGACTGGAGTTTCGCGCCGAGGGCATCATCGATCCGGCTCGTTGAGCGGTGCTCGATCTCATGCCGGATTTCAATCAGGAACTGAAGGTTCTTCGCTACGCCGCCCTTCGCCGGACACTTGCCCTGTTTCAGGCAGTGGCCGAGTTCCCAGAACTTGTCAGCACCTTCCTTTGTCGTCTGGCCAGGGTAACGGTAGTCGATACCCTCTCTCTTGAACCAAGCATGAAGGAGATAAGTCCAGGCGATTATAGCGGTAACGATAAAGAGTTCAGCGCGGAACGTCAGGCCCGCACTGTTGAAGGTTTGCACGGCAGCGATCATCGCTTCGCGGGCTTTGATGAGGAGTTCATCGCCCCGGACGCTCAGTCCGGTCTCATGGTCGATGTCGGGCCATGTCGCGAGGAATGCATCAAGATCGTCATCGCTCGCGGGCTTGATCGCCTTGTGCTTCGCCTCACTCCGAATCTCGCTGATGAGCCGATGATTCACTGATCGTGTCGGGCGCGTGAAGTACGCGAGGATGTCCTGATCATTTGCGAACGGGCTGCCGCGGGCGATCATGGCCTTCACGATCGCGACTTCCCAGTTCTCCAGGGTATTACCGCGCCGTTTTTTCTTCTTTTTGGGTTTCTCTTGCTCGTTCTCTGCCAAGTGGTACCTCCGCGACTGTTTGCTCTACTCTGACGCAATCGCCCATCACGGTGTCGAGGGGATTGAACTTGCAAAGCCGGCAGCACATCATGGCAGCACGGATATCGTAAAATCACACTACATCGCCGAACAGGTTGCAGAAAGCCTCGCGAACAATATTCGCAGCCGGCGACGTCGGCGAATGGCGGATATTCGTGAGAGACATGACGATCTAATGGCCGTTCTTGAAGGATCCGGGAAGATAGGGCACCGCTGAGGCCCTTCCCGCCAAGCGCCTGTTCTCCAATGGAAACGCCACCGAGAGCATCGGTGGCATCCCAAAGCTTCAACATTTACGTTAGGGGCTGGCGACATGCGGAAAACCCTTTTTCTTGGCCTGTTACCACCAGAAATAGACACGTTTCCCGGGTCAAAATTGCATTCTGTTACTTGCGCAAGGTTTTGACGATTTGACGCGCAGCGACACCATCGGCGGAGCCGCTGCGCGGGCTTTCAAGTGCCTGCGCCCTCCACGAGAAGGCCGAGCGCCGACTTTCGTATGATGCGTTGCTCGGGTGACCAGAGAGACAGAAGCGCGGTTGCGACAAGGTCCGGCGCCAATGTCACGAGATCCTTCCCGAACTCGCCCTGCAGGATGTCGTCGAGGGCCTCGTAATCCCCCTCCTTCGCGTCATCGATCACGGAAATGACACCTGCCAGGTCGTCCGAAGAAATGTCCCTCCGCGGATCGACGGAGCTTTTCCAGGCAGCGAATGTGCCGTCACGGTCATCGGATTGCAGGATGGCGTCGATCAACTCCACGGACTTTGAGGGGATGCCGCCCGTCGCAGCGAGAATGCGCCGCCGGTCATCGGGTGTGTCGAGCGGAGTCGCCTCGATGGCATGAAGATGCACCCGGACCATCTCGGACGCCCATGGACGCAGGAATATGGCCTGGTCCCGCCGGCGCCAGGCAAGCCCCCTCATTTCCGGATCGCGCGCATCGAGCAGGATGACCGGCCGCACGTGACCGTCGAGCACCGGGCTCTGCCCCTCTTCGAGCCAGGACAGCACGCTCCGAGCCTCTTCGGAGGAGCCGGGCGTATGGAAAACCACGCGCAGGCCGCTTGCCGGTTTCAATTTTGAGATGGCCGCGGTGAAGGCCTTGGTCTCGGCGGTCGTGACAAACTCGATCCGCTGGTCCTTTCGGTCGATGGGCAGCTGACCCTCCTCGTGGATTTGCTTCAGGGCCGGGGCGATCTTGTCGAGGCCGAGGATGGGAAGGCCGCAAACGATACGCGAGCTTGTATCTGCGTCGTCGAGGAGGGTTTCGATCTGAAGATCGGTCAAGGGCGAATAGGCCAATACCTTGCTTTTTGAGCCTTGGCCAGGTCCCTGGTAGGGACGGCGATAGGTGCCGCGGTCATAAGATACGGCCGGGTCTTTCTTGCTCAGGTCGTCGAGAGCGCGAACGATGTCGTCGTAGGAGCCGAGCATGGCTGCGACCTGCCGGGACCGGAGACAGTAGCGGGCCCGCTCCGAGCCTGGCGCGGGGATCTTGCCGATCACGCCCAGTTCGAAGAGTTCGTCCAGGAGGACATCGAATGAGGCCTGTGTCGGCTGCTCGGCGCTATCTGGCCAGAAGGGGCTGGCGTGATCGAGGAGTTCCTCCGGAGTGAAGCCGATCATTCGTGCCTTGAGCTCGTTTCCTTCCAGGTTCAGAAGCGCAAGCGTGTAGGCAACCAGAGCGTAGCGCGGATCGAGGTCCAGGGTAAGGTGGAACTTCTCCCGGACGCGCGCTTCGATCTGCTGGAAGTTACGATGGTTGAACAGATCGTCGGTCGGGATCGCCCAAAGAGGCCCGTCTTCGACAAGACGATACCCCTTCCCGCTACCGGCGCCGTGCAGCGTGGACAGCAGGCCCTTGGCATATTCCTGGACGAGAGAGGGGAAGTAATTCGCCCAGGCGAGGATATCCTCGACGGCCTGCAGGCTTTCGAAGCGGAACCCGGCCGACCGCATAGGCTCCACCACAAGGTCATACGCGGCGCGCTTGTCGTCCTGGGTCCGGTTCAGCGGACCGATGCAGATGGGCTGTCCGAGATGCGCAAGGGGCGAGTTGGGCTGACGGTGCATCCGCTTGACGTTGTGAAGGCCGGCGAAGACGACCTTGAAGCGGCGTCCGGTCTCTTCCATGAGTTCTTTCAACCGGCCGAGCTCGGGGTAATCGGCTTTCGTTTCCGAGGCCATGAAGTGATCCGTCTCGTCGAAAAGGCAGATGACACGCCCTTCGGGTTTCTTGACGAGCCAACCGCGGATGTCCCTGCAGATATCATCCGCCGTCCGGCTTTCCTTCCGAACGACGCCGTAATCGGACAACATGCCGTTGAGATGGCTCCAGATGGCGGAGGTCTTCTCGGAGTTCCCCAGGGATTTGACGTCCCGACGCACGATGATACGATTATCTTCCACGGAGTTATGGGTCTTGGCAATATGGCTGAGCAGGGCGGACTTGCCCAGCTGGCGCCCGCCATAAACAAGGCAGCCGTCGGCCGTCCTGGACAGGATGTCACGCATCTCGGTTTCGCGCCCGAAGAACATCTCCGGCGGGATCTGGCCGGGATCGGTCGTGTAGGGCTCGACCCGGCCATAGGGGAGGCCGCATTCGAAGATGGTGCGGGCCCTCGTCTCGCGCCGCGTGGCGGCGAAGGCGATGAGCGCCTCGTCGATGAGAAGGGCCGGGATGGCCTGTCCGCGCAGGCGCTCTGCGAACTCGTGGCGCCGCGCCATGTCGATGATGCCTGCCACGAGGATGATCGTCGGGGCCTCAGGATCGAGGGCCTTCTGAATGGCCTCGGGAAGCGTGTCCGGGCCGATCAGCAGCAGTCGGTAGGAGGTGGCATTCGATCCGAAACTCGGGGGCAAGAACCAGCCGTCGGAAACGACCTTGCCGTTGAGGCGCATGCTCCAGGTCTTGGGGCGCCCGAGCGAGGTGACGTTCGAAACGCGTGCGTCCTCGAAGCCGAGCTCCTCGAAGAGGGCCTTGAGCTTGGTTGCGGGCGCATTGCTGCTCTTGGCGGATTTGCAGACCTCGTGGAAGAGCTCCAGCAATGCGGCGGCCGGTGCACGGCGGTCTTCTTCCGTCTTCAGCACCCCGTCGCGCATGAAGGCCACCTTGTAGCCCTCGGTCGTCCGAGGCCAGTCCGCCCCGGAGGCTGCCGTGACGAAATCCGGGGTGAAGGCCGCAACCAGGCCGTCGAGTTCGGCTTCCATGGTGGCTGCCGACCGGCCGTCCCGAAGCTGGGCAATACGATCCTCGGCGGCCTCGAGCGGGATGTCATCGATCTCATCGAGGAGATTGTCGGCATCATCGGCGTTGGCCTCGGTGCGATACTCCTGAATGCGTTCGGCCTGGTCGTCCCGGATGGCCTGTTCAATTTTCTCGGAAATCCTGTCGATTTCCTCCACGCCTTCGGGAATTTCGGGGAGATCGGCGATCTTGTCGCCACTGTCGAGGCCCAGAAGATCGTCCCGCGCGGTTTTGCACCAGTCGAGGCGGCGCGCCAGTTCCTGCTGATGGGCGTAGTCGACCTTTGCGAGCGTCTTGAGGCGCCGGTCGCGCGTTTCCATCTGCGCCAGCCAGTGATGTGCGAACTCCCCGGCCCTGGACTTCAATTCCGTAGTGTCGCCGATATCGTAGCGCGTGCTCAGCCGCTGCGCGGTCTCGAAAGCACCGGAGGCGAGGGCCGCTGCGAAGGCCGCTTCGGGCTCCTGGACATTTTTCTCTTCGAGGATATGGCGCCAGGTGTCGAGGCGGGTCTTGGGATCCTCGAGCCTGCTGTGCAGGTGCGCGGGCAGGAGATCGTGCTCTGCTCCGAGAGCGTCCTGCAGCGTCGTGAATTTTCCCGTGTCGTGGCCGGACAGGGCCTCGAGGGCCAGGTCGACCTGGTCCCGGAGCCAACCGGCAACAGCGGCATCGAGATCGTCGGCACCGGTAATCCTGTCGAGCATATCGCGGGCGCTGCCGAGGCGTGTCCTCAGATTGCCGATGGTCTTGCGCAGTTTCTCGTCGTTGCGCTGATCGTTGCTGCCTTCCTGTTCATCGGCCCTGATCCAGGCACCGAGAAGCGAGCGTGCCTCGTCGAACTGCTTGTCGAGATATTCCAGGCCTTTCGGGTGGATGCCCGCGGTCGGCTTTCCGACATCCGCGGCGTATTCGATGGACCGGTCCTGGATGGTGCTCGTCTCGCCGAGGTCCTCAATGGCGCGCTGTGCCCGGCTTGCAGCATGCTTGCTGCCCGTCTGGATATCGCGGATCGCATGTCCGATTAGCCCGGCGTCGGAGACGACATGATGCATGAATTGGTTGGCAAAGGGCCAACGCGATTTCTTGCCCGCCGTGGTGTCCTGCCAGGCAAGGAGCCTTTCAAGGATCCGCTTCTTCTGCGGAACGAGGCGGGCGCCGGAAATCTCCGCCAGCTTGTCCGGGCTTGGCGGGAAATCGTAGTCGAGTTGCGAGACGGCTTCGGCCACGCGCATCAGGTGGGCGCCGAGCGGCCCCCGGGCCAGGTCGACGAGGGAGGCTCTGAGCGTCTGGTTGCTCACGCCAATGGTGGGCCTGAGCAGGGCGCCGAGGGTCAGGACGGCCGATATGTCGTTGCGTGGCTGCAGCGCGGGCGTGGCCATGTCGAGGAAGCTGTGCGCTTCTGGGCCATAGCTCCGCTGGGGAAAGCGCGAGGCGGCTGCAACCTTCAGGGCGGTGTGGCTGATGGGCCAGCTGCTGCCATTCATCTCGAGCGAGGCGGCGGCATTGGCAGCGATCCCGAGGAGATCTTTGGCAATCAGATCGTTCAGGCAGGCCGGATCGATCGCGGGAGCCGTCGCTTCGCGGTCTTCATCCGCCGCGTCCGTTGTGCTGGCACTCTGTGACTCGGCCTCGGACGTGTCGTCCTCTGCCTCCGCGATAACGGGGTCCGCGTCATCCATGGGCCCAGGGTCGCCTTCTGCCAGCGTATCATCCCCGGGCTCGGCGAT
This sequence comes from Roseovarius indicus, assembly GCF_008728195.1. NCBI lineage: Bacteria > Pseudomonadati > Pseudomonadota > Alphaproteobacteria > Rhodobacterales > Roseobacteraceae > Roseovarius > Roseovarius indicus. Next base: position 2,053,476 of record NZ_CP031598.1, on the reverse strand, counting down.
TTCGTGATCCTCGACGTCCTCGACTGGGCTTTCTGCTTCCGATGGGGCGGGATCCGCAGGAAGATCCTCTGCCTTCGTGTCCATGTCAGGCTGTGGATCGCCTGCGAGATCGTCGCTTTCCGTGACCTCTTCCGCGGGAGGGGTCACAGCCTCCTCGTCGGCGCCAGGCAACGGCGACGTCTCGTCAACGGATGCCGTGGCCGCATCGGCCGCGGTCTCCTCGGCTTCCCTGTCCGGATCTTCTGGCGTTTCGGCGGAAGGCCGGGAGGCCTTGCGCGCGCCACACTGGACGATTGCCAGTTCCTCGTCTTCGCTCTCGGGGGAGGGGAAAGAGGCGATTTCCGCCTCGAAGCTCTCGATCTCTCCAAGCAGGGCGAGCTCGACCAGGTCCTGCATTTGCCTTTTCAGCTGCTCACCGGCCTCGAGGTCTTCGGATATGATTTCTGCCTCTTCGGCCAGGGTGCGCAGGGCGCCGTATTGCTTGTTCGCCGTCGCTTCGGCGATCTGCGCTTCAACGAGGTCCTGCTTTTCACGCATCTCCGGAGCAGCCTCCTGGTAATGCCTGAGTTTGAAGGCGAGGCCGCGCAGCCTGGGATCGTCCAGGCAGGCGAAGGCCGCGTCGTCGATCGTCCCGGAAGATCCTTCCAGGCCGAGCGTGTCCAGTGCTTCGGTGAAGCAAGGAGGTTCGGCAGAGGGGGGAGTATCCATGAGGTCCGCAGTTTTCTGCGTGATGCGACCGATGATGCGAAGGAAGCCGGCGGAAGGTGCCACCTCGTAGGCCGCCAGGATTGATTTCAGCAGTATGGAGAGCCGAGATGGATCAAGTTGGTCGGAGGCCCCCTGTTCGAGGAGGTAATCCAGCGACTTCATAATGACGACTTCGATGTTAGCCCAGTCAGCCCGATCACGGGTGGCGAAAAGTTCATCCGCAAGATCCTTTTCGGACCCCTTGCCGAAGAACAAGATCTCGACAAGGTTGATGTACTCCTCGTCGTGTGGATTATTAAGGCAGTGGACGGAGTATTCGAAGAAAGCTCCCACCCAGAGATCAGTTGCAACGGGCCCCGGCTCGACGAACTCTCCGAGTCGATCCATGAGGCTCTGGTTGGTTCTCAGTCTCAACTTGTCGGTCGGAAACTTGGCGACGAAACGCGAGAGCTTATCCGCATCCACTTTCTGTTGGGCTTGCCCAGATTTCGATTGAAGCCGGTTCTTGGCAACGCTCATTTCCAAGGCAGGAAAGATCGTTGGGTCTTTCTCGGCGCGCTGCATGAGTTCGGTGTAGACCTCGAGCGGGTTCTTCGGGTCCGCATCGAGGTAGGCATGGGAGACGATGAACTTCATGTCCCGTGCGGAGAAATGCCCTGCCTTGGCGAGGAAAGATGGGGCATCCGGCGCCAGGTCGAGAATCGGAAAGCTTGGCATATCATTTGGGAACCCTTCCTCGGGGTCGTATGAGGCAAATATCGCCCGTAAGCGATCCTCGGCAAAGCCACTCGAGCTCGAGGTGAGAAGCGACGGATCGAACGTGGTTTCCTTGGGCATGTGTCTGTCTTTCCTCCTCGTTAAAGCGTACTTGCGGGCGTGATTTTGAGCCCAGCGTCGATCAGGATGGTCTCGATCCACGCCAGGGCTGGATGTCGTTCGAAGTCCAGCCAATAGGCCTGATTGGAATAATCGTTCAGGCAGCGCGTGCAACTCGTGCGGCAGTCCGGGTTAGCACAATCGAGAATCTTGCGCGCGGCGAAGAGCAGGTCCCGGACCATGAAACCGTCTTCCCGCGTCAGCCGCGTGGCATAGCCGGCGCCTCCCGAGACCGCATCATAGAGCACGATCACGAGACGGCCGTCGAGACGCTGGATCAGAGCCTTGAGGTCCCTCGGGTCGGTCTCGAGCAGGTCGGCGGCGCCGAGGCGCAAGGCCTCCTGCAGGGTTCTCCCAAGGGAGTGGTGGCCGGAGAGATCCAACCCCTCGGGGTTGCGCGGCGTGCTGTCGAACATAAGCGCGCGGACATCTGTCTCGAAGATATGTGCAAGATCCACTGGATAGATCTTCGCATCGGGATCGGCCCGGCAGACCTGACCGGTGCGCGGGTTGGTGTGCTCGTCGAGCTTCTGCACCGTCTGCCACATGTGACCGGGCGGACCGCCGCCCCGCACTGGCACCGCGTGTTCGCAGGATCCGCACCAGGCAAAGCCGCCCTTGTGGCGCCCGCGGTTGACCGTGATGATGCGGCCGAGTTCGTGTTCGGGACGGTTGGAACCCGGCGCGTGGAAGGTCAGCAGGCCGGGGATATCCGTTGCGGCGTAGGCCGCGCGCGGCGCCTCGGTCAAAAGCAGGGCCTCGTCGGAGACCACGGGCCGGATGCGGCTGGCGCCCGGGTCGCGCCCGTCGCTGTCGGTGATCGAGGTCAGGAAACCGTTCGGGCGTATGAAATTGCGCGTCCCGGCGTGCTCGGCAAAGCTCGTTCCGCATTGCTGACAGTCGGGTGCGGGATCGATGCCGATATTCGTGATCTGGGGAGACTTGCAGGCCTCGCAGACCCTGTAGCGGGCGCGCTCCACGAAGGCGTCGTCTCCGGTGAACCGGGAGCGTTTCGAGATGCCGACACTGGTCCAGACGCGGCCGCCGGCGACGACTTCGGAGCTGGGCGCGTATTCGGCGATGCCGATCGAGCCGTCGCGGTCGAGTTCGAGAAGAGCGCTGTCCGCCGTCTGGCCAGCGGTGTTGAGCACCTCGAGGCTGACCGAATGCACCGGGAAGCTGTAGGTCGGGATGACGGCGCGCCGCGAGAGTTGGTCGACCAGGAACTGGTTTATGTAGAGTTCCTGTTGCGTCCTGAGGGCGCGCGTCGAGCGGTCGATCTTCAGGATGGCCTTGCTGTCGGTCTTGTCGGTCTCGAGCCGCTTTTCCTCGAGATCGTCGATGGCCGATTGCATCACGCCCCAGCGCCCCCAGGCGGCATCTGCGAAACCCTTGACGCGATCGCGGATCGTGGCGCGAAGGCCCGTCGCATCGAGAGCGATCCCCGACAGGGCCTCGGGGAGGCGTTTGCCGAGATCCGCGGCGGCCTGGACGTCTTCCGTTGCCCCTGTGAGCCATCCGTCGAAATCGGAAGCAAAGGCCGCCCGGGCCGGCGCGTCGAGTACCTGTCCGAGGACATCGCGCAGCCGCGGTGCGCCCGAACGGGTATAACCCGAGAGCCGGTGCTCGAGGAAGCGCGCGAGCAGCATGGCCACCTGGTGTCTTTGGAAAAACCCGGCATTGTCGAGCGACAGGTAGGGGATGATGGGCTTCGCGGCGAGATAGCGGCCGAACTCCTCGTAGGCCGCCCGGTCGAAGCGCCCGGAGCGCGCGGTGGTCATCACGATGGGTGCGACCTGGGCACGGCGCCCCGCCCGACCGGCACGTTGCTGGTAGTTCGCGATGGAGGGCGGGACGTTCTTGCAATGCACGGCTTCCAGGTCGCCGAGATCGACGCCCATCTCCATCGTCGTCGTGCAGGAGAGGAGATTGACCTCGCCGGCCTTGAACTGTTCCTCGATCACCGAGCGCACCGCGCCAGCAATGGCAGCCGTGTGCTCACGGGCAATGCCGAGCCGGGGATGCTCGCGGTAGCGGGCGACGTAGTGATTGCGCTCGCCCAGTGTGTGCCGGTCTTCGATGGGCACCTCTTGGAGCACCCCATCGCATTTCATGGACTGGCAGACCCCGGCGGTGTCGGCTTGCGTGCGGGCCCCGCACTTCGTGCATTGGTAGAGCCTGACCTCGGTGGAGGGCAGAAGGAGAAGGTCCTTGTCGAACTTGAGGCCAAGCCCGGTGCCGTGCTTTTCTGCGAGCGAACGGGGCCCCTCGATCGCCTTCCAGAATGCGACGAGGACATCGTGCTTCTCGAGATGGGAGATCGATGTCCCGCAGGCCGCGGCCATCTTTTCAAGCAGACGTGTAAAGCGGTTCCTGAAGCCGCTCGCCGGGATCAACGCGAGGGGCAGGTCCGTGCGCGGGTTCCGCTCGCGTGCAATGCATCGACCACGTTGGGAGGCGATGCGGGTCCAGATCGATTCATCCTCGAGATCGATCATCCCCGAGGCTTTCTCGGCGACGGCCCGGTGTTCGCGCGCCATCTTGAGCAGGTATCGCACGACGGCTTCGGAGTGCGGTTTCATGGGGCCGGGCATGGCTTTCTCGACGGCCCGGATCGGTCGCGCGATCTGCCGATAATCGACACCGATGAGACCAAATCCCTCGAGGCTGAGGCGCCCCTTTCCGAAAACGGTCAGCTCGGCGACAATCAAGGCCTTGAGGCGCTGATACTGGTTGGTTCCGGTTTCCAGCACCGGGACCACGCCGGGCCGGTAAAGCCGGAGCCCGTCTTCACGCAGCAGCCGCTCCACAGCGCCCACGAGGTTGTCGAGATCGATTGGACCATCCCGCTCTACGGCACGGAGCATGGCCGCACGGATGGCCTGTTCGCGCGAGGTCCGCTCGAAGAAGGGGGCGAAGAAGGCCGCGTCTTGGCGGTTGTCCGAGAAGACCAGCAGGTTGCGCCCACCCATCGGCGGGTTCTCTCCGCTGGACTTCTCCGGCATGGCCTCGAGCAGGGTCTGCGCGGCCACGGCCGCGATGGCCTCGTCGCCGGGCCGTAGCCGCGTGATGGGCTCGAGGTGTCGGCTCGGGAAGTGATTGCAGCTCAAACAGCGCTTCAGGTAGCGTGTGCCGTCATCGGGATCCTCGGAAAGCTCGACGGATTCAAGGACAACGGCGCCGGGCGTGTCCTCGTCGAGCGGCTCGCCGGTTGCCGGGTCGACATGCAACAGGAGCGGCTCGTCGGCGCCCTCTTCCTCGCCTTCTTCTTCGGCGTCGGCGACCCCTGGAACAAGGCGAAGAAGCTGCCTTGGACCCGAGCCTGGCTGCGGTGAAAGGCAAGCCCCGCCCATGAAGGCCTCCAGGTAAGGCTCTCCGCAGTTGCGGCAGGTGAAGAGTTCGAATGCCGGACGCTCCTCCTCGTCGCGGTCCGCACCGATGACGATCTCGGAAACCTGGTCATCCCTGTCGGCGGCCAGAACGACGCCGACCCGGTCGGGCGCCCGGGAAATCAGGTGGTAACGGGCGGGGAGCAGGGGAAAGACCGCCTGGTCTTCGCTGATGGCAAGCACCCCGATCGCGATCAGTCCGGTCAGGGCCGGAATCGCCTCGGATCCGGCATCGGAAAAGACCTCCTCGGCCAGGACATGGAGCGGCACGGCGCCGTCTTCGAGCTTGCCGGCGATCCTGCAGATCTCCTCGAAGCCGCCAAGCCTGGCGATCAGGGCATCCCCGAGTGGCAGGGTCTCGTCCAGGCGGAGCTCGGGGAGGTCGAGAAGATCCGCCTCGAAATTCCAGGCCTCGGTGTCGAGGGGTGTTTCGTTGCGCGTCGCTTCCCTCGCGATATTGGCGAGCCCCGCAGCCTCGACCCAGCGTTTCGGGGAGAGGCCGCTCGGCGTCGGCATGGCGGAGAGGGCAGGATGCGTCTTGCGCTGGGAGGTGATCACCGAGGCTTCCCCTCCGAAGGGTTCTCCGAAGAGGTTGCTGGCGAAATTCGCCAGTTCGCCCTTGCGCCCCGGGTCCAGCGAGGCCGAGGTCCCGATGCAGCGTATGGCTCCGTCTGGGACACCCAGGTGCGCCTTGAGGCGCCGAAGCAGGAAAGCCACTTCGATCGCCTGCGCCCCGGCATAGGTGTGGATCTCGTCGAGTACGATCGTGTTGAGGCGCGCGTCGGCCAGAAGCGGGCGATTTGTCGGCAGAAGCAGGATATGCTCGAGCATGGCGTAGTTGGTGATCAGGATATGGGGCGGCGCCTCGCGCATTTCCTTTCGGGAGAGCTTCCAGTTCAACGGCACATCCGCGTCTTCCCCGAAGATCTCCTGGAAGGTGGGCGTGTCCCGCAGTCGCGTGATCTCCTCGTCCCGCGTGGCATTGGCCTTCACCTGGCCGGTGTAGCGGCCGAGCGTGATGCCGGGATCCCCGAGGTCGCGGAAAAGCAGGGAGGCAATTCGGTTGAGCTGGTCGTTGGCCAGTGCATTGAGTGGGTAGACAAGGATGGCCCGGACCCCGGGGCGCGACAGGTCGCCCTGCTTGAGGATCTGGTCGATCATCGGGTAGAGGAAGGCCTCGGTCTTGCCGGAACCCGTCCCGGTCGCAACGAGGTAGTTCTCGTCGCGCAGCAGGGCGCTTTCCTGGTGGGCATGCAAGGGTCGTGACCAGACCGAGGGGGCATTGGTCGCAAAGGCGGACCATTGCGGCGCAAGCAAATCATCGCTGGCAAGCGCTTGGAGGCTGCGACCCTTTTCGAAGTCGGGCAGCATCTCGACATTGGGACCCTTGACGAATTGCATGCTCGCGACGGCGTCCCGGACCTGGCGGGCGAGCTCCGGCGCGCGGATGTCATTGATCGGCGAACTGGTCGACACGAAGCGCGCCATGGTCGCGTTGAGGTGATCTCGAAAGGCATTCGGGTCGAGGTCTGTCATGTCTGTCTTTCGTGCTGTTGTGCGGCCTGGGACCAGAGCCCGCGGAAGTAGACGAAGAATTCGATGCCCGCCCGCAGCATCAATGTAAGGGCCTGGCCGATCTCGGCTCGAGGCAGGCCGGTGCGCGTGACCAGCCCATCGACGTGCCTCTCGGCTTCGCCGAGGGCTGCCGCTCTGGCGAAACGTTCGATCGAGGCGGCAATGCGAGCTGGCCGGGGATCGCCACCGCCACCGGCATCGAAGGATCGCAGGTGCCCGAGGTTGTCGACATGGGCATCCGTGACAAGGCGCACCGTCGCCGACAGAAGATCGTCGGTGACGAGATCGTGCAGGTCCGTATCTCTCGTGCGAAAGCGCAGGGCATGGAATGCTGCTTCGAGCCTGCCGGATGCGAAGTCGGGCGGCAGCTCGACATCTGTTGCAAGGCGCGCCAGCCAGGCCTGCATCGGATCGTCTCCTCGAGGGTCGGGAAGTCCCGGCACCCGGGGGTGGCGCGCGAGTTGAGCGAGCGGGGTGAGGCCGGAGCCCGCGCTTATGCCCGAGAACGCAGCGCCAGGGGCCTCGAAAATCCATGGAGCCGATCCGGCGAGATCGTGTCGCGGCGCACACTCATCGACGTCGGGCATGTCGAGGAGTGCGGCCTTGATCGGACCGACCATCCGCGAAGGCGAAATCTCTCGGATTGCCTGTTCGTAGGCGGGCTGGAGGGCAGACTTGACCTGGTCCCCGAGAGCGGTGGGACTCTTTTGGGCGAGAAAGCCGGCAAGGTTTTTCAGGCAGGCGATATCGATCTGGTCGATTTCGCCTGGCAGGCCAAGTGCGATATCCGCTCCATCGCTGTCTTTGAAAGGTTGAAATGTCTCTTCGTTGGTGGCGCGGTAGAGAAGCCGCATCCGTCCCGGGGCCGCTGCGGGATCCAGGGGAAGGGAGATTGTGAGGCGCTGTTCCGTGGGGTCGTGGCGTACCGAGAGGCCGTGGAAGGCGGGCAGGGGAACGGGCCTGCGACCGAGGGAATGGTCGGCGACCACGGATGCACCATCCGCTCTGCGAATATCGATCCGAATGGCATCGACCTCACCGCGGTGGTCGAGCGACAGGTCGAGCCGGTTGTTTTCCATGGTGAGATCGATATTCCGGGGGTCGTCGACATGGCGGATCCTGGCGAGAAGATCGATCCGCCCGCCCTTCCTGCGCAAGGCGATCCTGTCGTCGCCCGTCGGCGCCTCCAGGAGGCTGGCGCCGATTTCCCATGACGTCCGACCGATGAAAGGCCCTCGGATTTCCGCCCCGAGCGCAAGGATGTCGGCATGCCGGTCTGTCGATCGGACCGTCAGCGTGTCGTGGAGCGACGAATGACCGAAGATGAGGGTCTTTCCCCTGGGAACCCGCGCCCAGGTTTGGGTGGGAACGTGATAGTGCCAAAGGTCTTCGCGATCGAGGCGAAGGCCGAATTCCCGGATTTCACCATCCGAGGAGACACCGAGAATAGGGGTCTCGACATCGGCCCGGTCGTCGACGACGAGACCTCCGGGGGTTTCGCGAAGCCCGGCGCTATGGGCGGGGAGGAAGTTGGCCGGGCGGGGCAGAACGGCGGGATCTCCATCGATCCGCGCGACACCGGGCCATATCCAGGCGGCGGCCGAGAGTTCTGCCCGGGCGGCTGCATCCCCGGCAGCGCCCGGCGCCAGGACGTCGAAACGGATTTTTTGAGGAGCGTCGGCGATCGCGAGGCCGAGGTCCGTGAAGGGAAGCCGCGCGATACCTTCGCTGTTGACCGTGATTTCGCGGAAACGGCGCATATTGCCGAAGGTTGCTCGAAGAATCCGGCTGCGTCCACCGATCTCGGCATCGAGCTTGACGACGACAGCGCCCTCGCAGGAGAGCAAGCGGCGAGAACCATCCGAGGCGAGGCTGCGCGCGTCGAGCCAGATCGATGCTTCCTCGGGCGCAGATATATCAAAGCGTTGCCCATCTTCGAATTCCAGAGTCTCTCCGTTCACGGCCCAGGCGACACGGAAGTCGGGATCTTCCGCTGGGATCGCAGGCCCGAACGAGGGCGAGGAGAAGGCGCCCCGAGACAGGATGACAAGTCGTTCTGCAGAAGCAGTTGTTGCCCCTGCGTCCTGTCGCTCACGTGTCAGGAGTGCCCCTGAGTCTGCGTCGAACAGGAGAATTTCTCCGGGTTGCGGTGCGAGATGGATGTCCTGTGACTGGTTCCTGCAGCGCCAGGAGAGTTTTCCCGGCCACGGCGCCGGGATGCGCGTGATGGTGCCCGCTGCGACGGGCGTCGGGAAAGCTCCCAGGGTGAGCGATTGTCTATGCCGGGAGGGTTCCGGTTCCACGGCCAGTTCCGCGCCCGACCAGAGGACCTTCGGCGGTGCGACGATATCCGATCTCTTGCGGTGGAAGGAGGCGATGGCGCGGTCGTAGGCATCGAAGAGCAAGTCCTCGCGCTCGCCGTTGGCAGCCTCGCCCCGACGCCAGTAGTCGAAGCGTTGGGCGATGTGGGCGGATTGGTCGAACCGGACAGTTGCCTGGATGCGGGTGTGGTTCGGACAGCGCCTGGCAACGGCGCGTCGTTGCCAGGCGCGCGCGGAGGCGGTGTCTTCTGTCGCCGGAGGTCCATGGTGCAGGGCCATCCAGACCAGCGCGTTTGCAAGTACCTCCAACTGCGCCTTGGCAGGGCCCATCGCGGCGAAAAAGAGGCCGGTGGGCTGGTTCGATGTTGGTATGGGCAGGCCGATCCGCCGGGCGGCCTGGCGATATCGGCTCTTCAGCATCTCGATCTCCTGTTGATCGTCGCTCACTCTTCCGAGGAAGGACGTGATATGGCGATAGACGTGCTTGCCATCCTCCGCATAGTTCCGAGAGAGGGGTAGCAGGACGCCCCAGACACCAAGTGTGGGAAACTTGTCCAGGATCATGAAGATGGAGTAGGATTTCAGTGCCTTTTCGGCGGCCTGTTGAAGACCGGGGGGCACAGGCATGTCGAGGATGAAGGGTGTCGAGCCGGCGCCGGTACGAAGCGTGACCATGGCGGCTTCGATTTCGGGTAGCGTATTCAGATTGGATGGAGCCGTCGTCACTTGGCCTTACTGCCTCTCTTGTTGGATGTTCTCTGATCGGCGCCCGCTCCCGGCATTTTTCGGACAGCGGATTCTCGACATCGGATCATGGCTTCGGGGAGCGGCGAAAACTGTCACGGTGCGGATCAACGAGGTTGGTGTGTCAGACGTGGGGTATCATTCTATCGGTGTGTGATGAATTCAGAATTCGGCTATGCAGTGCCCAAGGGTTCGCTCCTCTTCCGAGAACACCGCCCTGCCGCGGCCGGGCGGACTCATTTTGGTTTGTAATGCCTATCATTGGCCGTATGCCAGAACCACAAAGTCTTTTTACGATTTGTCCGCCATTGAGACGGAATTCTTGACCAACGCTCTCCTGTTCGAACGAATTGGAGATTATGTAGCTACAGGAAATGCAGCACCTTCGATATTTCGGGGTCCATCTGACTTTGAACCGCGCCGGGTTTGCCGGAGGCTCTCCAATTCCTGAGTAGCAACTGTGTTTCATGCGACGGCGTCTCGGTAGGCCGTTCCGTTTTCATAATCGCATTGAGCATAGTCAGGAGTTTGTGCGCGCAAGAGATGATGACTTTGGCCTTTCCAGTTGACCTGCTTACCTGAAAAGTTCGCAGTTTGAAGTTAGCCTGTTCTCCAAACGAGAAGGCAGACGATGCGGAAAACCCGTCTTATCGGATACGACAAAGGGCCCAGGCGGCAACACCGGGGCCCTGCCTTGCCCTCCTCAGGTGGCAAGCGCGTGGCGGAGCGTCGCCAGAATGTCCTCGAGCCGCGCGCCCGGCCAGCGCAGCCAGGCGTCGAAATCCGAGGGAGCCGGGCCGGCAAGAGGGCCGTCGAGAGGGATCGTGCGCACGCGCGCCAGAAGGCGCTCAAGCGGTGCCACGGCGCTTTCGAGCAGCCGGTCGATATCCTCGCGGGACGCGTCGGCGGCGAGGTGCAGCTCGGAAAGAGCCCCGATGTCGTCAATGGCATCCTCGAGGCCGGAGATGTCGAGAAGATACTCCAGGCTGCCGATCTCGGCGTCGATATCCGCGCCCAGGCGATGAAGGGGGATGTCGAGACAGGATGCGCCCTGAACGGGCGTCACGAATTGGGTGAAAACGATCGAGTTCATACCAACCTCCAGGTTGGGATCCGGGGGTGTTCTTGCCCGAGGTCGCGTCCGGGAAAGGACGGCTTGCGCCGCCACGACCGTCAGAATTCCGGGTGTTGGACCGTGCTGGAGGGTACTGCGTTCTTCCTGCTTTCTGTTTCGAATGAGATATTGGCCGGTTGCTTGATCGACGAAGAAAAAAGTTGAGGTGTGAGGGTCAGCGCCCCTCGCCCGTCATGCCGCAGGCCGCGCGCAGGCACCGGAGCATCCGAAGTTCATCGTGCGCCGAGGTCGGCCGGCGCGGCGTCTCGTCGTAGACGTCGCGTCCGGGCTTGAGCTCTACGGTGTAGCCGAGACAACGCAGGAGATCGTCAGCTTCGGCGCGGATTTTCTGGCGCCGGGTGCGGTCCTCGCCGAGGCCGAACACCTCGACGAAAGCGAAGCGGTCCGAAGGCGCGTAATGTGACTGGGCGGAAAGTAGAACGGTCGGTAGGTCGGGGTTGGCTGCCCGCCCGAGATAAACACCCCACAATAATCCTACCAATTCCGCGCAATGTGGTCTTCCGCGGGAAAACTGGAGACACTCCAAACTTGAGGTTCTCAGGAGGTCACCGACTGGTGCACTTTGAGTTCTTTGCTCACGCCCGACTTGACACCATATCCTTTAATCGCCTATATATTACAAATATGTCAATAACTTAGCATAGAATCCTACCACCCCAGCCACTTTCTTCAGATCAAAACTATGCCTGCGTCCCGCTTGTGACGGGATGCTCCGAAAGCTGTGCCGGCCAGGCCTGTCGTCGCTGGCCCAACGCCGCGTCCGTTGCATCCGCCTTCCCCTTTAGCCTACAGGCCCGACGTCTCAGAGCGCAGCATTGACAGGAACGTCTTGCCGGCAACGCTCAACGCCTCATCCTTGCGCCACGCGATGCCGACATCCGAACTCGGGGGCGGTTCGACAAGATCACGCCGCACGATCCGGCGCCCCTCCAGCGAGAACGAGCGATAGACCATGTCCGACAGGATCGAAACGCCGAGATCATTCCCCACCATGCTGCGCAGCGCCTCGAGCGCGTAGCTTCGGAACAGCACCTTGGGTTCGAATCCGTTGGCGACCCAGTAGCGCTCGATCATGCCCTCGTGCGCGTCCATGGTCGGCACGATGTAATCCTGGTCCTTCAGATCGGCCAGCGAGATGCGCTCCTTGTTGGCCAGCGGATTGCTGTTGGCCAGCCAAAGCCGCCTGGGCGATTCCAGCAGCTTCTCGTAGGTACAGGCATCGCTCCGGCGGATGTTGGAGATCAGCATCATCACCATATCCAACTCGTCCGCCAGCAACGCCTTCTCAAGCTCGGCATACTCCGCCTCGACCACCGCAAGGGTGATCCGGGGAAACTCGCGCTTGAACTTCCGCCAGAACGGCGGAAACACATACCCCGCGATCGTGCCGGTCATGCCGACACGGATGGTGGCCGTCAGGTCACTGGGAACCGCCGGGCGCAGCTCCATCGCGTCGTCCAGTGTCTGCAGGATCGCATGACAATGCCTGAGAAAATCCTCGCCCTGGGCGGTCAGCAACATACCCCGCGACTGCCGCACGAACAACTTCTGGCCCAGCTCGTCTTCCAGCCGGTTGATCGCAAGCGTGATCGACGACTGTGTGATGTTGCATATTTCCGCAGCGCGAGAGACCTGCCCCGCTTCGGCGGTGGCCACGAAGTACCGGATCTGGCGGATGGTCACATTCATTGATTTTTTCAATATCAGCTTTGATCATTCTAAAATAGTAATAGGACGCCTTCCCCGTCAACGTTGCCCAGATAACGCCGGACCCGACCGTACCGGTGCAGAAATGACAAGTTCAGCAACAGCGAGGAATACCAGCCATGAAACGTGATGACAGATTTCAACTGAGCCGCCGTGCCTTCGTGGCCGGATCGGGTGCCGCGATGGCGGCCGCCACCCTTCCGGGCCGCGCCAGCGCCCTTTCCGGCGATCTGGTCGTGTCCAACTGGGGTGGGTCGTGGAACGATTACATGTACGACTCCTTCGAACGCAGCGCGTTCGCGGATAACGGCGTCGATCTCGTGAAGGATCTGGCCCCGGTCTCGGAGCGCAAGACGCGGCTGCTGGCGGAACGCCGCCTGCCCCGCAGCTCGGTCGACGTGACCTGGCTGAGCGACAGCGACGCCTTCGAGATGAACGATCAGAACGTGCTGGAAGAGATCGATTACAGCCAGCTGTCGAATGCCGACACGATCATCCCGCAGCTGCAGTCGCCCTACTACGTTCCGGCCATCTACGGCGGCGTTGTCGTGCTCTACAATCCGAACACCGTCTCCACCCCGCCGACCAGCTTCGCCGATCTGTGGAACCCGGAATACAAGGGCCGCGTCGGGCTCTACGACCAAATCTACTTCAACTACATCTACGCGGCGGCCCTCGTCGCGGGCGGCGACATGAGCAATGTCGAGCCGGCCTTCGACAAGCTGATGGAGATGAAGGAAGAGATCCAGCCACGCCTCTACCCCTCCCATGACGCGCTGGCCGCCGGCTTCGAGAATGGCGAGATCGACATCTCCGCCAACTACAGCGCCCGCGCGCAACTCTGGAATGCGAACGGACTGCCGATCGAGATGGCCTATCCCGACGAAGGCGCGATCGCGATTGCCTTCGGCGTGGGCGTTCCGAAAAAGGCCTCGAACCGCGAGGCGGCCTACGCCTATCTCGACGCGATGCTTTCGCCCGACGGCATGGCCAACATCGCCCGCAAGACCTACTACTCGGTCGCGACCACCGATGCCTCCCTTTCGCAAGAGGAAAAGGAGAAGCTCGAATTCACCGACGCGCAGAAGGAAAAGCTGCACTTCGTCGACTACGATTATGCGGCCGAGAACGACAACGCGTGGCTCGACTGGTGGAACAAGGAGTTCAAGGGGTGACTTCCACCGACGCTTCCGACATCCCGGCGGACCGCAAGGTCCGCCGCCCCCGGGGCGGAACGTCCTTCGCGTTCCTGCCCGTTCCCAGCCTTCTGCTGGTCATCTTCGGCCTTTGCCTGCCGCTCCTCCTGATGGCGCGCTACAGCTTCGCCGAGTTCGACCCGCGTGACATGGCGATCCAGGGCCTGACCCTCGAAAACTACGCCAAGTTCTTCACCGATCCGTTCTATCGCGACGTTCTGCTGCGCACCGTCGGCGTCGCCGCGCTCACCACGCTGCTGTGCCTCATCCTCGGCGTCCCCGCAGCCCACCTGATTTCGCGCACCAAGTCTGCCCGTCTGCGCACCATCCTCATCCTTGCCTCGATCATCCCCCTGCTCATGGGCAACGCCGTGCGGGTCGCCGGCTGGATGGTCTTGCTGTCCGACCGCGGCCTCGTCAACGAAAGCCTGCTGTTCCTCGGCCTGATCGACGAGCCGATCCGCATCATGTACACGCTCTCGGCCGTGCTGCTCAGCCTCGTCGCCGTCCTCCTGCCGTTCATGATCATCACGCTGCAAAGCGTCTTCGACAGGGTTTCCGCCGATTACGAGGATGCCGCCGCAACCATGGGCGCGAAACCGGCCACCGCCTTTTTCCGCATCTTCGTTCCGCTCGCCATGCCCGGCATCTATTCGGGCGGCCTGCTGGTCTTCATCCTCGGGATGAATGCCTATGCCAGCCCCGTGCTGCTGGGCGGGCCCACCTTCCACATGATGGCCCCGGCCGTCTACGAACAGGCCATCGAAGCCTTCAACTGGCCCTTCGCGGCAAGCCTGGCCTTCGTCCTCATGGTCGCCACGCTCATCCTGACCGTGGCCTCCAGCCTGTTCCTTCAGAAACGCTACGGGAGGATGTAAGCCATGTCCGCGTCGCGCAAACCCGGGCCGTCGGCCTTCGACATCGCCATGATGATCTCGGCGGGCCTGGCCTTCCTCGTGCTGATCCTGCCGCTCGCCTCGGTGATCTGGGTCAGCTTCTTCGAAAACAAGATCATCAGCTTCCCGCCCAAGGGCTACACGCTCGACTGGTACGCGAATGCCTGGGACATGCCCCGCTTCCGCCAGGGCTTCTTCATGAGCCTCAAGGTGGGGGCCATCGCCACCGGCGTCAGCATCCTTGTCGGGGTGCCCGCCGCACTCTATCTCGCGCGCACCAGTTTCCGCGGGCGTGAGGCGATCCAGACCGTTCTGCTCGGGCCGCTCATCGTGCCGGGCATCGTGTCGGGCGCTGCGCTCTTCATGTTCCTGATCGAGCTCGAGGTCTTTTCCGGCCTGCAACTGGCACAGACCTTTGCCGGGCTCTGCATTGCCCACAGCCTGATCGCCCTGCCCTGGACGGTGCGGCTTGTGACGGCCTCGCTCGTCGGCATGAACCGTCAGGTCGAGGAAGCGGCGCTGACGATGGGTGCCCGCCCGCTCACCGTATTCATGCGCGTTACCCTGCCCGCCATCCGGCCCGGCATCGTGGCCGGCGGTCTCTTCGCCTTCGTGATCTCGTTCATCGACCTCGAGAAATCACTCTTTCTCGTCGGGCCCGGCGCCACCACGCTGCCGATCGCGATCATCAATTACCTGGAGTGGAACATCGATCCGACCATCGCCGCCGTGGCGACGGTTCAGATCGCCAGCATCGCGCTGGTGATGATCGTCACCAACCGCTTCTTCAAGCTTACACGCGCCTTTTAAGGAGGCTCCGGAATGTCCAGCATCACCCTCGAAAACGTCACCAAGCGCTACGGCAGCCTGACGACCGTCGACAAGCTCAACCTCGACATCCAGAAGGAAGAATTCCTGGCTTTCCTTGGGCCGTCGGGATGCGGCAAGACGACGACCCTGCGCATGATCGCAGGGCTGACCCTGCCCGACGACGGCGCCATTCATTTCGGCAGCCGCGACGTGACCTTCCTGCCGCCCTATTCGCGGAACGCCGGGATCGTCTTCCAAAGCTACGCGCTCTTCCCCCACATGACGATTGCCGACAACGTCGCCTTCGGCCTTCAGATGCGCAAGATCGCCAAGTCCGACATCGGCCCGCAGGTGACCCGCGCGCTTCAGCTCGTGCAGATGGAACACCTTGCAGGGCGGATGCCGCACGAGCTTTCCGGCGGGCAACAGCAACGCGCCGCGCTGGCCCGCGCCATCGTCTACGAACCGGACGCCCTGCTGCTCGACGAACCGCTCTCAGCGCTGGATGCCAAGCTTCGGCTGGAAGTCCGCAACGAACTGCGCGCCCTGCAGAAAACGCTGGGCCTCACCACCGTCTTCGTGACCCACGACCAGGACGAGGCGATCAGCGTCGCCGACCGCATCGCCGTCATGTCGGGCGGACGCATCGAACAGGTCGGCACGCCCACCGAAATCTACGAGCGGCCCGCCAACCGTTTCGTGGCCGAATTCATCGGCGCCTCGAACTTCCTGACCGGACAGGATGTCGGCGCCGGACAATTCAAGCTGACCAGCGGGCAGACCGTAGGCTTCGGCCATGCCGGCGCCCGGGCCGAGCGCGGTACAATCTCGATCCGCCCCGAGAAGATCCGCCTCAGCGAAAGCCGCAACCACGACGAGACCGGCAACGGCCACGGCATGGATGCCACCGTGAAATCGGTGATCTACCGCGGCGCCCTGACCGAGGTATTGATGAACGTGGGCTCGGAAGAAATTACCGCCCATTGCCAGAACTTCGACACGGCCGGTCCGAAACGTTTTGCCCCCGGCGACACCGTCTATGCACATTGGGCCCCCGACGCGGCCGTGCTCCTGTGATAGGGTGACGCGCGCAGTCACAGGCACCGACCAGACGAGGAAGACCAGCATGAACAAGCCTGAGTTTCGCAAACCCCGGCACAGCTCCGTCACCGACGGGGACATACCCGGCTACTGCACCTTCTGCCGGTCCCGTTGCGGCACGCTGAACCGCGTCCGGAACGGCAGGCTCGTCTCGGTTCAGCCCCTGCCCGAGCACCCGACCGGAAAGGCGATCTGCCCCAAGGGCCGCGCCGCGCCCGAAGTGGTTCACAGCGCCCGCCGCCTGACGAAACCGCTCCGGCGCACCCGGCCCAAGGGCGATGAAGACCCCGGATTCGAGGAAATCAGCTGGGACGAGGCGCTCGACGAGATCGCCGGCAACCTGGCCGAATACGCGCGGGAAAGCGGCCCCGAAAGCGTCGTCTTCTCCTTCGCCTCCCCCAGCGCGGCATCGATCTCCGACAGCCTGCCATGGCTCGAACGCTTCGTGTGGACCTATGGCAGCCCCAACATCTGCTGGGCCACCGAGCTGTGCAACTGGCACAAGGACCACATGCACAAGCTGACGGTCGGCACCGGCCTGCCCGTACCGGATTACGCCAACAGTGACCTGATCGTGCTCTGGGGTCACAATCCCGAAAAGGTCTGGCTGGCCCAGGCCGAGAAGATCGCAGGCGCGCTTCAACGGGGGGCCGAGCTGGTGCTGGTCGACCCACGCAAAACCGGCATGGCATCGCAGGCCGCGCAATGGCTCCGCGTGCGGCCCGGCAGTGACGGCGCCCTCGCGCTCGGTCTCATCCGGCTGTTGCTCGCGGACGAGGGCTTCGACGAAACCTTCGTGCGCCAATGGTCCAACGCGCCCTTCCTCGTGCGCGAGGACACCGGCGCACTGCTCCGGGCCGGCGACGCGGGTCTCACGCCCGCCGACGCCTTCGTCGCCTTCGACGCCAGCCGGGGCGCGCCGGTGGCCGTCGACACCCGCCACGCACTCGATCCGTCACTCAGCGAAAACCTCGATCTCTTCCACACCGGCGAGATCGCCCTCGCTGGCGGCGGCACGGTCGCCTGCAAGACGGCCTTCGCCGAGCTCCGCCAGGCCAGCGCGCCCTTCACGCCCGAGCATGTCGCGGAAACCTGCAATATCGACCCGAAAGACCTCCACGCCTTCGCCCGCCGCCTCGCCTCCGCAAAAAGCGTCAGCTACTACTGCTGGACGGGCGTCGGACAACAGGGCAACGCCACCCAAACCGACCGCGCCATCGCCTGCGTCTTCGCCCTCACCGGCCAATACGACACACCGGGCGGCAACGTGACATGGCCCTCGATCCCCATCGAACCGATCAGCAGCTACGCAACGTTACCCCGGGAACAGGCGGAAAAATCGCTCGGCTACCAGACCCGCCCGCTCGGCCCCGCCAGCGGCGGCTGGGTCACCGGCAGCGAGGTCTACCGCGGCATCCTCGAGGAAAAGCCGTATCGCGTCCGCGCCCTCGTCAGCTTCGGCAGCAACGTCCTGTCCTCCCAGCCTGATCCTGACCGGGGCCGAGCGGCCCTCGAAAAGCTCGACCTGCAGGTTCACTGCGACATGTTCCTCAACCCCAGCGCCATGAGCGCCGATATCATCCTGCCCGTGAACAGCGCGTGGGAGCGGGATGGCCTGCGGGCCGGGTTCGAGATTTCACTGGCAGCGCAGGAAACGCTCCAGCTCCGGCCCGCCATGGTGCCCCCGCGCGGCGAAGCCCGTTCGGATTTCGACATCGTCGCAGCCCTGGCGGAGCGGCTGGGCTTCGGCGAACAGTTCGGTCACGGCGACTGGGATGCCGCGCATGACGCGATCCTGGCCCCGATCGGCCTGACGACCGACGATCTGCGCGGCGCCCCCATGGGCCTCACCATCCCGCTCGAGCACAGCTTCCGCAGCTATGCCACCCCGCGCCCCGACGGCACCGTGGCGGGCTTCCCGACCCCCTCCCGCCGGGTCGAATTCCATTCATGCAAGCTTCAGGCCCACGGCTACCCGGCCGTGCCCGATTTCGTGCCCCCCGAACAGCCGACCAAGGACGCCCCGCTGATCCTCACCACCGCCAAGAGCGGCTATTACTGCCACACCCAGCACCGCGGCCTGAACATGCTGCGGCGCAAGTCCCGCACGCCCCGGGTCGACCTGCACCCCGACACGGCGGCTCAGCGCGGCATCGCCGAGGGTGCAACCGTGCATCTTCTGCGCAACGGCGCGCGCATCACCATGGAAGCCCATATCGACCCCGCCCTCGACCCCGGCGTGGTGGTCGCCGGGTATGGCTGGTGGCAAGGGGCCCCCGACATCGGTGCGCCCGCCTACGAGATCCGCGGCGAGAGCGACGCAAACTACAATTCGCTCGCCGGCTTCGACCGGCTCGATCCGGTCAGCGGCGCGCCCGCCGTGCGCTCGATGTGCTGCGAGGTGGTGCCGGCCGGCACCGCCACCTCCCCCTGGACGGGCTATCGTCCGCTGACGGTGACCAATGCCACCCGTATCGCGCCCGGCGTGACCGAGCTGACATTGGCCTCGGAAAACGAAACACCGCTGACCGGCTTCAAGCCGGGGCAGTTCATCTCGCTCCGCCTCCCCGGTGCGGAAGACCCGACGCTCTCCCGCTCCTACTCCCTGACCGGCCTGCCCGGCATCGCACCCACGAGCTACCGCGTCGGCATACGGCGGCTGGATGACGGCGCACTCTCCGGCGCGCTGAGCGACCTGAAACCGGGCGACAGCGTTCTCGCCGCCGCCCCCGACGGCCACTTCACCCTGCCCGTGGAGAACGAATTCCCTGTGGTGCTGATCGCGGCCGGCATCGGCATCACCCCGTTCATCAGCCTGCTGGAGCATGTCGCACAGCACGGCGGCCCGGAAATCCACCTCTACTACGGCTCCCGCAACGGTGCGGAACATGCCTTCCGGGACAGGATCGAGGCGCTGAGCACGGCAAGCGGGCGCATCACCGTCCACAACTTCTACAGCCGCCCGCGCCCGGAAGAGACGGTCGATCACCTCACCGGGCGGCTCTCGCCCGAAAAGATCGACCCGGCCCTGCTCGCCCGGCGCGCGCGGTTCTACATGTGCGGCCCCGACGAGATGCTGAGCACCTTCCGCAAAAGTCTCGACGACATGGATGTGCCCGCCTTCGAAGTGTTTCACGAACGTTTCACCGCGCCGCCGCGCGTTTCGGCCACCGACCTTGCGCCGCAACAGGTACATTTCAGCCGCCAGAACAAGACATTGCGCTGGACCCCGGCCGACGGCTCCCTGCTCGACCTCGCCGGCAAGCACGGCCTCGCGCTTCCCTCGGGCTGCCGGACAGGCCAGTGCGAAAGCTGCGCCACCGCGGTGATCTCGGGCGAGGTCGGCCACTACACCGAGGTCGAAACCGACGACCCGCAACAATGCCTGACCTGCCAGGCCTACCCGGTGTCCAGCGTGACGCTGGACGCCTGAGCCATCTCCGAAAACCGGGAAGGAAGTACAGAATGAAGACGATCGTGCTGATCGGCGCCGGCAACATGGGCGGCGCCCTCCTCCAAGGCTGGATCGGAAGCTGGCAGCACGAGGCCGCCTTTAACGTCATCGACCCGGTGGCCGAGGCCTCCGACCGGTATCCCGGGGTCGCCTTCCATACCGAGGCCGCCGCGCTCCCCGCAGGGTTGAAACCCGATGTCGTTATCCTGGCGGTGAAGCCCGACAAGGTCGTCCCGGCGCTGAAAGAGGTCGCTCCTCATATTGGCCCCGCGACATGTATCGTCTCGGTCGCGGCGGGCGTTGGCATCGACACCATTGGCACCGCACTGCCCGCCGGCACGCCGATTGCGCGGATCATGCCCAATATCGGCGCCATGGCGGGCTACGCCGTCTCCGCGGGGTTCGCGGGCCCCGATGTGCCACAAGCGACCGAAGCGTTGCTCGATGACATGTTCTCCGCCATAGGCCCGATGTGCTGGGTCGAAAACGAGGACGACCTGCATACCGTCACGGCAATCTCCGGCAGCGGCCCGGCCTATTTCTTCGCCTTCTGCGAAACCCTGCGCGATGCGGCGATGGCACACGGGCTACCCGCCGCAACCGCCGAAACGCTGGCCGTCGGCACCGCGATTACCGCGGGCCGGCTTCTGGAAGGGAGCCCAACGCCGGAAGACCTCCGCCACAAGGTGACCAGCCCCAATGGCACAACGGCGGCAGGCCTCGCCGCACTGGCACGGGACGATCGGCTCGCCCACCTGCTCGACCGCACCGTCGACGCGGCGAAAGCCCGCTCCGTCGAACTCTCCGGCGCCCCTAAGACGTAACCGCTCCTGCACCGAGTTCGAGCTGTCCGTTGGCGGCAAGCCGCCGCGTGACGGTGCGCATGATCGACAGGCCGAAACTCGGATCCTCGAATTGCAGGCGCATGAAGCGCTTCTCGTCGATCTCGTAGACTTCCACTTCCCCGACGGTGCGCGCCGTGGCCGTGCGCTGCGCCGCATCGGTGAAAAACGCGATCTCGCCGAAGATGTCCCCGTCGGAAATCTCGACCCCGACCTCCTCGATCAGAACCCGGCCTTCCGCCAGGAAATACAGCCGGTCCACCGGGTCGCCACGCCTGAAGATACAGGTTCCGGCCTCGATCCGGCGCCGCTTGCCATAGGTCTTGATGATCGAGAAATCCGCCGCCGCACCTTCCGTTGCCCGCGACACCCTCCCCCGCAGCGTGAGGATCTCCCAGAAGCGGTAGGCGTTTATCGGCAGAAGCGTCAACTCCATCACCAGCAGCGGCCAGAGCTCGAGGACGGAGGCATAGAAGATGAAACAGATCGAAGACGCGATGGCGAGAACCCGCAGCGGGATCATCGTATTCATGGCATAGGTCGCGACCGTCAGAAGCGACGCCAGCCAGCCGAACGCCTCGATCCAGTGTATCGTCATTAAATTCATTGTATTACCCGCATTTCCGCAAATCCTTATGGTCTGCTTTCCGCCGCGCGCCAAGCGTTCTGAACGGATGGAGAGGAGGGCGCGGGCACAGAAGACCGGCGACACATCATAATCCGACGGCGTGGGCAATCCCGCCGGCTCGCCAGCCAGGGCGCCCCATGCCACTGCGCAAAAATCGGCCCAGAACCGCGCTCCATCTGCGACATATCCCGAAAATCGCGCCCTGACCCGGCGAAAGGCGGAACCCTGTCCGTCACCGCGCGTTTCCGTAGTTCAGGAGGGCCAAACCGTGTCATTTCGCAAATCCTACATCACCAAGCCGATCTTCAAATGGGCCAAGGGCGCGCTGCCGACCCTGTCGGAAACCGAATCCGAGGCCATCAACTCGGGCGATGTCCATTTCGAGGCCGAGCTGTTCTCGGGCAAGCCCGACTGGTCGATGCTGCGCTCGATGAAGGCGCCCGAACTGACAGCCGAGGAACAGGCCTTCATCGACGGTCCCTGCCGCGAATTCTGCGGCATGGTGGACAGCTGGGAAATTGACCAGCACACCGCCGACCTGTCGCCCGAAGCCTGGGACTTCCTGCGCGAAAAGGGCTTCTTCGGCATGATCATCCCGAAGGAACATGGCGGGCTCGGCTTTTCCGCCTATGCCCATTCCGAGGTCGTCCGCTACATCGCAAGCCACTCGGTCGTGGCGGCCGTCACCGTGATGGTCCCCAACTCGCTCGGTCCCGGCGAGCTGATCCTGCAATTCGGCACAGACGATCAGAAGAAAGACTGGCTCCCCCGCCTCGCCAGCGGCAAGGAACTCCCCGCCTTCGGTCTGACCAGCGAAGACGCGGGCTCCGACGCCTCGGCGATGACCGACGATGGCGTCATCTGCAAGGGCCAGTGGAATGGTGAGGAAGTGCTCGGCATCCGCATGAACTGGGCCAAGCGCTACATTACGCTCTCGCCCATCTGCACGGTGCTTGGCCTCGCCTTCAAACTGCGCGACCCCGATCACCTGCTGGGCGACACCGAGGATATCGGCATCACCTGCGCCCTCGTGCCCACCGACCTGCCCGGCGTCGAAACCGGCCGCCGGCACCTGCCCTCGGGCACCATGTTCCTCAACGGCCCCACCACCGGCACCGATGTGTTCATCCCGCTCGAAAACATCATCGGCGGGCCGGAATACGCTGGCCGCGGCTGGATGATGCTGATGAGCGCGCTCGCCGCCGGGCGCGGCATCTCGCTGCCCTCGCTTTCCGCCGCCTCCACCGCCATGGCCGCGCACACCACCGGCGCCTATGCCCGCATCCGCAAGCAGTTCAACCTGCCCATCGGCCTCTTCGGCGGGGTGCAGGAGCCTATGGCCCGCATCGCCGCCAGCGCCTATACCGTCGATGCCGGCCGCCGCCTGACCACGGCAACGCTCGACCAGGGCTACAAGCTCGCCGTGATCTCGGCGATCATGAAATACCACGCCACCACCCGCATGCGCGACGCCATCACCGATGCGATGGACGTGCATTCCGGCAAGGCGGTGATCGACGGCCCGCTCAACTACCTGCTGCCCTCCTACCGGGCGATCCCCATCGGGATCACCGTCGAGGGCGCCAATATCGTCACCCGCAACCTGATCATCTTCGGTCAGGGCGCCATTCGTGCGCACCCCCACCTGCTCGACGAAATCGAGGCCCTGCAGGAACCCGACCAGGAAAAGTCGCTCGACGCCTTCGACAAGCATTTCTGGGCCCACGTGAACCATTCCGTGCGCACCGTCTTCCGCGCCTTCTGGTCCGCCTGGACAGGCCGCGGTGACGCGCCCGACGACGCTGGCAAGATCACCCCGCTCTACCGCCGCCTGTCGCGCTGGTCCGCCGCCTTCGCGGTGACCGCCGACATGGCCTTCCTCACCCTCGGCGGCGCGCTCAAGCGGAAAGAGATGATCTCCGCCCGCCTCGGCGATGCCCTGTCCGAGATGTACCTCATCGCCGCCACGCTCAAACGGTGGGAGGACGAAGGCCGCAACGAGGCCGACCTGCCCCTCGTCCACCACGCCGCCGAAACCGGCTTCAACCGCATCGGCCAGGCGCTCGACGAGACCATCGCCAACATGCCCGCCCGTTGGGTCGGCTGGCTGCTGCGCCCCATCCTGCGCCCCCGCGCCCACCCGCGCGGCCCGTCCGACACGGTGACGGAACAATGCGCCATGCTGATCTACCACCCCTCGGAAACCCGCGAGCGGCTCGTGAGGGACCTCCACAAGCCCGCCCCCGAAAGCGGGCTGGGCCTGCTCGACAACGCCTACGCCCTCGTACTGAAGGCCGAACCGCTGGCCAAGCGCCTGCGCGAGATGGGCAAGACCCCGCAGGAAGCCCTCGACGCCGGCGTGCTGTCCGAGAAGGACTTCCAGCAACTGAAACGGGCCGAGGAAGCCGTGCAGCGGGTGGTCGCCGTCGACGATTACACGCCTGACGAGCTGGCCCGCCTCTTCCCCGACATGCGCCGGAACCACGACTGGACCGGCGGAAAGGAGGCCGCTGAATGAGCCGTCCCGTCTACCTCGTCGATGGCGCCCGCACGCCCTTCCTGCGCGCCCGCGGCCGCCCCGGCCCCTTCACCCCCGTCGACCTCGCCGTGCAATGCGGCCGTCCGCTCCTGATGCGACAGCCCTTCGAGGCCACGGCCTTCGACCTCGTGATCCTCGGCTGCGTCAACGTCATCCAAGACGAGATGAACCCCGCCCGCGTCGCCGCCCTCCGCCTCGGCATGGGCGAAGAGCAGGTGGCCTTCACCGTTCAGATCAACTGCGGTTCGGGCATGCAGAGCATCGACACCGCCTATCGCTACATCCGCGAGGGCAGCCACGAGATGATCCTCGCCGGCGGCACCGAGGCGCTCAGCCACGCGCCCCTCGTCTACAGCCGCGAGGCCACCGAATGGTACGGCGACCTCGCCCGCGCCAAGGGCCCGCTCGACAAGGTGAAAGCCATGTCCGAGGTGCGCCCCGACTTCTTCTCGCCCGTCATCGGCCTCGAACGCGGCCTGACAGACCCGATCACCTCGCTCAACATGGGCCAGACGGCCGAGGTGCTGGCCCACCGCTTCGGCATCGACCGCACCACCGCCGACGCCTATGCCGTCGACAGCCACAAGCGCCTCACCGCGGCCCAGAAGGAAGGTCGTCTGGATGGCGAGGTCCTTCCCGCCTTCGACAGCGACGGCAACGCCCACGAACACGATGACGGCGTCCGTCCCGACAGCTCGCTCGAGAAGCTGGCCAAGCTGAACCCCGCCTTCGAGAAGCCCTACGGCAAGGTCACCCCCGGCAATTCCAGCCAGATCACCGATGGCGCGTCCTGGACGATCCTCGCCTCCGAACAAGCAGTCGAGGCGCATGGCCTGACCCCCATCGCCAAGATCGTCGACAGCGAATGGGCCGCACTCGACCCCGGCATCATGGGTCTCGGCCCGGTGCTGGCCTCGACCCCGCTGGCCCAGCGGCACGGCCTTTCCGTCGACGACGTCGACCTCTGGGAAATCAACGAGGCTTTCGCCGCGCAGGTGCTCGCCTGCCTCGCCGCCTGGCAGGACGATGATTTCTGCAAGGAAATCCTCGGCTATGACAGCGCATTCGGCCGCATCGACCACGACAAACTCAATGTGGATGGCGGCGCTATCAGCCTAGGCCACCCGGTCGGCACCAGCGGCAACCGCATCGTGCTTCACCTCGCCAACGCCCTGAAAGCACGCGGCGCCAAGCGCGGCATCGCCACCGAATGTATCGGCGGCGGACAGGGCGGCGCCATGCTCCTGGAGGCCGCATGACCGACGACGTACTCGACCAGATCACCCCCGATGAAGTCACCGACGCGCCCGCCGCTCCCGACGCACGGCATTGGCGCAAGGAATTACGCGGCGACCAGATCGTCCTGTGGCTCGACTGCGCCGACACCGGCACCAACGTCATCTCCGAAGAGGTCCTGCGCGAGCTCGACACCCTGCTCGACGATGCCAAGGCCGCGACCCCCAAGGCGCTCGTCATCCGCTCCGCCAAACCGGGCGGCTTTGCCGCCGGCGCCGATATCGACGGCTTCGCCGACCTGCGCGGCGACGATGCCGTCGAGATGCTGCAACAGGGCCACGCCGTCCTCGACAAGCTGGCCGACCTGCCCTTCCCGACCGTGGCCGTGGTCCACGGCGCCACGCTCGGTGGCGGCTTCGAGCTGGCCCTAGCCTGCGACTACCGCATCGGCATCGAGGGCGTGAAACTGGGCTTCCCCGAAATTCAGCTCGGCCTGCACCCCGGCCTTGGCGGCACCTTCCGCCTGACCTCGCTCATCGACCCGACAGAAGCGATGCAGATGATGCTCACCGGCAAAACCGCCCATGACCGCAAGGCCAAGAAACTCGGCATCCTCGACGCGCTCGTCCCCGAGCGCCATGTCGCAGCCGCCACCGACGCCGCCGCCTCCGGCAAGATGGAGCGCGACCACGGCGGCTTCCGCGCCTCCGCCCTGCGCACCGGCGTCGCCCGCAATCTCGCCGCCACCCGCATGCGTGCCGAAAGCGAGAAGAAGGCGCCCCGCGCGCATTTCCCCGCCCCCTTCGCGCTGATCGACCTGTGGGAAGACCACGGCGACGACCCGGCCGAAATGCAAAAGGCCGAGATTGCCTCCTTTGCGGAACTACTGAACAGCCCCACCGCCCAGAACCTCATCCGCGTCTTTTTCCTGCGCCGCAATCTCAAGGCGGCCGGCAAGGGCGATGATGGCATCGCCCATGTCCACGTGATCGGCGCCGGCGCGATGGGCGCGGAAATCGCCGCATGGTCCGCCATGCAGGGCAAGCGCGTCACCATCGAGGACGTCAAGCTCGACCCCCTCGGCGCCACCATCCGCCGCGCCACGAAAATCTACGAGAAGAAGCACCTCAAGAGCATCGAGAAGCGCGACGCCCTCGACCGCCTCATGCCCGATCCGCAAGGGCTCGGTCGGGCCCGCGCCGACCTCGTGATCGAAGCGGCCCCGGAAAAGCTGGAACTGAAAGAGAAAATCTACGCGAGCCTCGCCGACGTGATGAAACCCGGCGCGATCCTCGCCACCAACACCTCCAGCCTCAAGCTTGCCGATCTCGTAAGCGCCGCCCCCGATGCCAAGCGCTTCGCAGGCCTCCACTTCTTCAACCCGGTCAGCCAGATGCCCCTGGTCGAAGTGGTTTCGCACAAGAAGGCCTCCGCCGACACGCTCGACCGGCTCGCCGCCTTCACCACCGGCGTCGACCGCCTGCCTGCGCGGGTCAAAGACTACCCCGGCTTCCTCGTGAACCGCGTCCTCGCCCCCTACCTGATGGAGGCGATGGTCATGCTCGACGAGGGCTATTCCAAGGAAGAGATCGACCGCGCGGCCCTCACCTTCGGTATGCCCATGGGCCCGGTGACGCTCGCCGACCAGGTCGGGCTAGACATCTGTCTCGAGGTGGCCAACTCGATGCAAAACGGTCTCGAAACGCCCGTCGCCGACACCCCCGCCTGGCTTCCGGAGAAGGTCGAGAAAGGCGAAACCGGCAAGAAGGCCGGCAAGGGCCTTTACGACTACGACAGCGAAACGCCGCCCGACACGCCCGCCGACGACCCCGATCAGGCGATCATCGACCGTCTCATCCTGCCCATGTGCAACGCCGCCATCGAATGCTTGCGCAAGGGCGTCGCCCCAGATGCCGACACGATCGACGGCGCCGTCATATTCGGCACCGGCTGGGCTCCCTTCCGCGGCGGCCCTCTGCACTACGCCAAGACCCGCCGCGACGTGCCGAAAACACTGGAGCAACTGGCCGACCGCCACGGCCCCCGCTTCACCCCCGATCCGGGTTGGGGCGACCTTGTCTGACGCAGACCGATCTGCCGACGCCATCGCGCACGAGATCATCGAGCGCACCGGCGGCGATATCCGGCTTGCCCTGCCCCTCGGCCTGGGCAAACCGGTTACCTTGGTCAACGCGCTGACCCGCGCAGTGGCCGACCGCTCCGACGCGCGCCTGTCGATCCTGACCGCCCTGACGCTGGAACGCCCCGACATGTCCGAGGGCATGGCACAGCGCTTCCTCGAACCCGCCGCCGACCGCCTTTTCGGCCGCTACCCGCCGCTCGCCTATGCCGACATGCTGCGCGACGGCACGCTGCCCGACAATATCGAGGTGTCCGAGTTCTTCATGCAGGCCGGCCGCTGGATCGGCGTTCGCGACGCCCAGCGTCATTACATCCCCGCGAATTACACCCACGCCTATGACGTTCTGGCCAACTGGCGGCCCAACGTTCTGATGCAACTGCTGGCCCCCCTCGACAACGCCAATTACAGCCTGTCCTGCAACACCGACATCTCCTCCGATCTCCTCCGCGCCCGCCGCGAAGGGCGGCAGGATTTCCTGATCGTGGGCGAGATCACCGACAAGCTGCCCGCCATGGACGGCCCCGAAGCGCGCCTGCCCCGCGACGAGGTGCAACTCCACTGCGACTCTCCCGCAGATTTCGACCTCTTCTCCGTCGTCAAACGCCCCGTCGGCCGCCCGGAACACGCCATCGGCCTCCACGTCGCCCGCACCATCCCCGACGGCGGCACCCTGCAGATCGGCATCGGCGCCATTGGCGACGCAGTGGCCCATGCGCTCATCCTGCGCCAGTCGGGCCAGCTTTCGAAAATCACCGAAACCTCCCCCTTCGCCCCCGACGCCTTCGACGAGCAAGGCCCCTTCGACACCGGCCTCTATGCCGTCACCGAAATGCTGGTCGACGGGCTGCTCCAGTTATTCGAACGCGGTATCATCAAGCGCGAGGTCGACGGCGCCGCCATCCACGCCGGCTTCTTCGTCGACTGCCGCGATTTCTACGACCGCCTGCGCGACCTTCCCCCCGAACAGCGCGCGAAAATCCACATGATGCCCGTCTCCTACACCAACCAGCTCTACGGCGACGAGCCCGCCAAGCGCGCCGCCCGCACCGATGCCCGCTTCGTCAACTCCGCCATGAAAGCCACCCTTCTCGGCGGTCTGGTCAGTGACATCACCACCGGCGCACAGGAGGTCAGCGGCATCGGCGGCCAGTTCAACTTCATCGAACAGGCCTTCGCCCTCGACGGCGGCCGCGCGCTGATCACCCTGCCCTCGACCCGCACCAAGAAGGGCGAGACCGTTTCCAACATCGTCTGGGAACAGCCGCACGAAAGCGTCCCTCGCGCCTATCGCGACATCATCGTCACCGAGTATGGCATCGCCGACCTGCGCGGCCAGCGCGACGAGGATGCCATCGCCCGCATGCTCGCCATCACCGACAGCCGCTTTCAGGACGACCTGCTGGACAAGGCCAAGTCCGCCGGCAAGGTCGCGAAGGATTTCGCCATCGACCCCGCCTGGCGCGCCAACACCCCCGAGGCCCTCGCCCAGTGGCTCGCCCCCCACGACCTGCCCGATTTCCCCTTCGGCACCGATTTCGACGCGGTCGAACGCCGCATCCTGCCGGCCCTCGGCCGCCTCTCGGAAACTCAAGGCAACACCCGCGCCATGGCCCGTCTCGTTCTTTCGGGCATGACCGCACCCAAGCCGCCCGAGGAAATGGCCCGCATGGGCCTCGACACCCCGGCCTCCCTCAAGGAACGGCTCGAATCCTGGGCGCTTGCAGGCGCCTTGAAGGCCACCGCACCCGACAACACCTGAGCTGCCGCAACGCCGGAACTTTGCAGACCCGTGTTCGTTATCTTTCCGGCAGGCCACTATACAACCGAGGGAAGACAAAGAAGGTGAGCAAGCGCCGTACCCACGCGTTGAGCGACGTGCTCGACGAGCTTGAAAACACGGTCGACGGCAAGTCGATCGAGGTCGAAGACGTGATCGAGGCCCTCGGCCGGTCGTCGTTTGCCTCGCTCATGCTGGTCTTCTCGCTGATCTCCACCTCGCCCGCCAGCGCGATCCCCGGCGTCACGGCCATCGTCGCCCTGCTGGTCTTCATCCTCGTCGCCCAAATGATGCTCGGGCGCGACGACCTCTGGCTGCCCCGCTTCATCACGCGGCGCAAGCTTTCCACCGAAAAGCTCTGCAAGGGCATCGCCTGGCTGCGCAAGCCGGTGCATTTCATCGAGCGCTTCCTGAAGCCGCGCTTCACGTGGTTCTTTCACCGGCCCTGGATCTGGGTGCCGCTGATCCTCGTCATGGCGCTCACGCTTTTCATGCCGTTCATGGAAATCGTGCCCACCTCGGGCTCCATCGCCTCGGGCGTCATCGCGCTTTTCGCCGCCAGCCTGCTCACCCGCGACGGCGTGCTTGCGCTGGCGTCGCTGGCGCTGCTCTCCGTCATCCCGGTCACGCTCTACTACTGGATCTGACCGCGCCTATCCGGCCCAGTCCTCAAGCGCCTCCATCGCGCCCTTGCCAAGCCCCTGCGCATCGACCTCGCCCAGCGGGCACGTCCGCGACAAGCGGTCCTCCATGTCACCCATATGAAACCCGTCGGGTCGGTCCAGCTCCTCCAACTCATCCCAGCTCACCGGCACAGCCACCGCCGCCCCGGGCCGCGCCCGCAGCGAATAGGGCGCAATCGCCGTCGCCCCCCGCTCGTTGCGGAGCCAGTCGATGAACAGCTTGCCCTTGCGCTTCTCCTTCGACATCGTCGCGGTGTAGCGCTTGGGCTCTTTCTCGGCCAAGGCCTGCGCGAACCCCTTGGCGAAGTCCTTCACCCGATCCCACTCGGCGATCCGCCTCAGCGGCACGATCACATGCACACCCTTGCCACCGGTCACCATCGGCACCGACTGAAGTCCGCAGGCCTCCAGCCCCTCGCGCACCTCGACAGCCGCCCGTTTCACCGCGTCAAAGCCCAAACCCTCGTCGGGGTCGAGGTCGAACACCATCCGGTCGGGCCGTTCCAGCTTGTCCCGCCGCGCCCCCCAGACATGATACTCTACCGCCCCCATCTGCGCCGCCCCGATCAGGCCGGCGGGCGTGGTGACATACATGTAATCTGCCGTGTCCCCGTCCTTCTCCTTGATCGGCACGGTCCTGATGTCCTCAGGAAAGCCTTTCCCCGCATGTTTCTGGAAAAAGCACTCTTCCTCGATCCCGTCCGGACAGCGCAACAGCGACAGCGGCCTGTCCTCGACATGTTCGAGCATCCGCTCGGCCACCCGCGCATAATGCCGCGCCACGTCGCCCTTGGTCAGCCCCGCATCGGGGAACATGACGCGCCCCGTGCTCGACACCCGCACACCGCCGATCTCCTCGTCGCCACTGTCGGTTTCCGCTTCCGCCTTCGCACTCACGTTCTCCGCCTCCTTGTCCTCGCGCAGCCCCTTGTAGGCGCCATGCCTGATCCGTCCTTCGCTGGTGAACTCGGTATACTCCACCTGCGCCACAAGCTCGGGCGTCACCCACTGGGAACCCTTCGTCTCCGACGGCAAATCGCCCTCGAACGGCGCCGTCTTCCGGCCCAGCCGCTTCAGCTCCTTCGCCAGGGCCTCGAAATCCTCGTCATCGAAGCCGGTGCCGACGCGGCCACGATAGACGAACCCCTCGTCCTCGTAGCTCCCCAGCAAGAGCGAGGAAAACGCCCGCCCCTTCTTGTCCGAGGGCGACCAGCCGCCCACCACGAACTCCGCCTCCTGAATGCATTTCGCCTTGATCCAGGCCTTGCTGCGCTTGCCGCTGTAGGGCGCGTCGATCTTCTTCGACACGATCCCCTCGCCGCCGGCTTTGCACATCGCCGCCAGCGCCTCGGCGCCGTCGCCCTCCAGCACCGGGCTCAGCCGAAGCGGCCCGCGCGGCGGCAGATCCCCGAACAGGCCCTCCAACGCTTCACGCCGCTCCGACAAATGCTTTCCGGTCAGGTCGTCTCCATCCAGGTGCAGGCAATCGAACGCGTGTAACACCAGCGGATCACCCGCCTTCAAAGCCGCCTGCAACTCCGAAAACCCGCCCCGCTCGGCCACCACCTCGCCATCGATCAGCGCGGCATCACATGGCAGCGCATCCGCCGGCCCGCACAGCGCCCCGAACCGGTCGGACCAGTCCTTGCCGTTGCGCGTGTAAAGCCGCACGCCGCCCTTGCCCACGGCCATCAGGCAGCGATACCCGTCGAACTTCACCTCGTGCTGCCACCCCTCGCCCTCGGGCGGTTCATCCTTCAGCGTCGCCAGCTCCACTTTCCGGAACCGCGGCAGCGCCTTCTTGTGCGTCACCGCCTCGAAAGCCGGCGTGTCGGCCGCAATCTCCCGCATCGTCCGGCCGGTCGTCACGCTTCGCTTATACTTGTTGACCAGCGCATCGGCACTCCGCCCGGCGAAATCGTCCCGCTCCTTGATCAGCAGCCAGTTGTCGCGATCCCCCTTGCCGCCGCCCATCTTCACCAGCACCCAGCCGCCTTCCATCCGCGCACCATGCAGCCGGAAATGCAGCTTCCCTTCCTTCAGGCCCTTCGCCACATCATGCAGCGGCTCCCACGCTCCGCTGTCCCACAGCATCACGGTGCCGCCGCCATACTCGTCTTCCGGAATCGTCCCTTCGAAGCTGCCATAGGCGACAGGATGATCCTCCGTCCTGACCGCCAGCCGCTTTTCCGACGGGTCATCCGACGGCCCCTTTGTCACGGCCCACGACAAAAGGACCCCGTCCCATTCCAGCCGGAAATCGAAATGCAAGCTGCTCGCATCATGCTTCTGCACGACGAACGACGCCTGCGATCCGCCGGCCAGGGCCGCCTCGCCCCGCGGCTCCGGGGTGGTGTCGAAATCACGTTTGTCGTTATAGCGGTCGAGCTTGTTCATGGCATTTGTCCTGACAGTTTCCGCGCAGTCCATCGGCCTGAGCCGGGCTGCCCCGGCGACAGGCCACATCGGCAAAACGCACATCTCCTTTGAAAGTTTCCGCGCCGCGGGGTCTCACCGGCCCGCGAAATAGGCGGCCAGCGCCGCGATCTCCGCATCGCTCAGATCCCGCGTCGCGGCCCGCATCAGCGGGTCATGCTCCAGAACTCCGTCCCGCCACAGCGTCAACTGCACCTCCATGAACCCCCGCCGCTGCCCATCCAGCACCGGCCCTTTCCGCTGTCCGTCCTCCCGCTCGCCGTGGCACGCCAGACAGGTCGGCACGTCCCGCGTCCCCTCTCTCGCCAGCGCCTCGCCCTTCGACGCCAGTTCCGCGTCGGCCACATCCTCGTCACCCGCCTCGTCCGCCGTCTCCGCGAAATGCCGCGCCAGTTCCGCCAGCCGCGCCTCGGGCACCGAGGTCACCGCCTGCGCCATGATCCCGCTCGGCCGCTTGCCCGAAAGGTAGGCCTGCAACTGCTCTTCCAGGTACTCCGCCTGCAGAATATCGAGCCGTGGCACCTGCCCGCCGACACGCCCGTGACAACTCGCACAATACTCCTCCGGCTCATCCTCCCCCGCCAGCTCCGGCGCCGCCTCCTCCTGCACCGACACGAGGTAGGCCACCACCGCCCAAACCTCATCATCCCGGCCACCCACGGGCCAGGCCGGCATCCCGGTCATCTTCACCCCGTTCTCGACGATCCAGAACAGCTCGTTCGGCTCCCAATGCGCCACCGCCTCGTCGATATGCGGCGGCGCCGGCACCATCGCCTGCATCGTCGCGCTCGCCGGCTCTCCGGGCATGCCGTGGCACGGCACGCAGGCCGTCGCGTAATGCCCCGCCCCCAGCGCGATCAGGTCCTTATCGTCCAGCTCCGGCACCGTCTCCTCCGACGGCGCCCGCAGCCAGACCGAGTTCCGAAACGTCGTATGCAACACCCAGCTCACCCCCGGCAGGTGCCCGGTCACGGCCGACACGTTGTAAAGCCCAAACCACACCACGGCCACCGCCCCGGTCAGGCCCAGCGCCGCCAGCGCGGCCAGCGTCAGCAACACCGCCCTCATGCCGCCCCCCGCTCTCTCAACGACATCCCAGTCAGCATCAGCCCCGCGATCAGGTAGACCGGCGTCCCGATCCCCAGCATCAGCATCCCGCCGACCTGCTGGCCCGAAAGATCCGGCGCGGTCCCGCAGATCTCGGCATAAAGATCCCGCGGCGCCAGCACGATCAGCGCTCCCAGAAGCGTCATGTGCATAGAGGTCAGCAAAAGCCCCCCGGCCCCGGCGAGCGGCCTGTCCCGCCGCAAGCACCCGGCCCAGACCAGCAACCCGACGATCAGGAAGCTCGCCTGCTCCGCCACGAAGCCCAGCGCTACCGTCCGCCCCAGCCCGTGCGCCACCGGCAGGTGCCACGCCCAGACCACCACGAACTCCGCCGCGGCCGCCGCCAGCGGCGGCACCGCCAGCCGCTCCGTCAGCCTAGGCAGCCCCAGCACGACCAGCGGTGCCGCCACCGCCACCAGCACCATGTGCCGCAGCATATGCGCCGCGAAAACCGGCATCCCCGCCTCAAGCGGCAACACCCACACCGCCGCCAGCAAAACCAACCCGGGTACCAAGAACCGCGCGGTCATGAGCACCCCCCCAGCATCACCAGCGGCAACGACACGAACACCACGCCGAGAAACGAAATGATCGCCAGCAGAAACGCCGCATGCCCCAGGAAATGGTGCCGGTCCTCGGCCCGCCCCCAGCTGTTGAAGTAATCCCCCGTTTCATGCAGATTCCACTGCCGCCAGCTACCCCAGCCCACCCAGACGATCGCCACCAACGCCCCGACGCTGAACACCAGCAGCCCGGTCCGCGCCATGCCGATATCCCAACCCTTCGCACAGTTCACCGCCACCAGCCCGTAGCAGATCACGAAATGAATGGCCCAGATCAGCGGCCCCGTCGTGATCTTCAACAGGCTCGCCCGCTCCTCGGCAAATTCCTCCAACTGCTCCTTCCGTTCGCTCATAGCACCCCCGGGGCAAGGCCCATCACCGCACAGGTCACCAGCGCCGCCAGCACCTGGAAATGCCAGTAAAGCGAGACGTTCCAGATATCGGCGTCATAAACCGGCGTCAGCTTCCCGAAGAGCGACCCGGCCAGACAGTAAAGCTGCATGATCACCCCGGCCCCGGCATGCACCGTGATCCAGATCGCCAGCGCCCAAAGCACCGCCGGATAGACATGCGTCTCCGGCGCCAACTCCCACACCGACAGCAGTAACGCCGCGACACCGCCGGCCGCAAGAAACGGCGCTACGGCCAGACACGCCCTCGCCGCCCCGACCGCCCAGCGCCGGTTCAACTCTCGCGCCCCTAGGGTCAGCGCCCATGACAGCGCCAAACCGACCCCAGCCAGCCCCACCAGCCCCGCCTCGGCATGCATCGCTCCCTCCGGCGGGAAATCCGCCTGCGAGGTCCAGTAGAAGAAGAACCCGAAGACCAGCGAGGCGAACGCCGTCGCATCCCCCAGCATGGTGATCCACATCGCCCACCAGCCAACCGAGGCATGCCCCGACGCATAGGTCGGCAGGGTCAGCCCCAGCCCCGCATCCTTGCTCGGCGCCTCCGGCACCCGCGCGGTAGAGGTCCAGAGCCAGTAGATGATGCAGCACACCGCCAGCACTGCACAGACGATCGCCGGCGGATACCAGTGAAACGTCGGAAAGATGAACGCCCCCCCGGTGAACCCCGCCGCGGCTTGGGTAATCCACGCCGGCCCCGTCACCCGCTGCACCTGTATGGGCTCGGCATCGATCACCGAGGTCACCAGCGTCTCCCGCCGCCCCTCGACCGCATCGGGCAGGTAATACCGCCCCGCATCGATCCGCGCCTGCATCTCCGGCTGATCCCACAGCGGATACCGGCTCGTCACATGCGGGATCGACCGGATCCCCCACGCCTCCTCGGGCACATCATGGGTCCATTCCAGCGTGCCCGCCTCCCACGGGTTCCGCTCGATCTGCGGCTGGCGGCGCTTGGGCCGCACCAAATCCCACACGAACACCGCGAAACCGGTGGCAATGATGAACGCCCCCACCGTCGAGATCAGGTTCAGCCCGTCCCAGCCAAGCCCCGTGGGATAGGTGTAAATCCGCCGCGGCATCCCCCACAGCCCCGTCAGGTGCATCGGCAGGAAGGTCAGGTTGAAGCCGCAGAAGATCAGCCAGAACGCCCAGCGCCCCAGCCGCTCGGACAACTGCTTCTTCTGGATGAACGGGAAGAAGTAATAGACCCCCGCGATCACCGGAAAGACCATGCCCCCGAACAGCGTGTAATGCAGGTGCGCCACCACGAAATACGTGTCATGCGCCTGAAAATCGAACGGCGCCAGAGCCAGCATCACGCCCGTCAGCCCGCCCATGGTGAAGATCGCCAGGGCGCCTGCGATCCACAGCATCGGCAGCGTCATCTTCACCCGCCCCACCATGAGCGTCGCAAGGAATGCGAAAATCTGCACCCCTGTCGGGATCACCACCGCCTCGGACGCCGCCGAGAAGAACCCAAGCGAGATCGACGGCAAGCCGGTGGTGAACATGTGATGCACCCAGAGCCCGAAGCTCAGAAACCCGGTGCCCACCGCCGACAGCACGATCCACGAATAGCCCACGATCGGCCGCCGCGCGACGGTCGGGATGATCATCGCGGCAATGGCGATCGACGGCAGGAAGATGATGTAGACCTCCGGATGCCCGAAGATCCAGAACAGGTGCTGCCACAGCATCGGGTCGCCGCCCCGCTCGGGGTCGAAGAAGGGCCAGTCGAAACTCCGCTCCAGCTCGAACAGGAAATCCCCCGCGATAAGCGGCGGAAAGGCGAACAGGATCATGCCCCCCACCACCATCACGTACCACGCGTATAGCGGCATGATATTCACCCGCATCCCCGGCGGGCGGCATTTCAGCGTCCCCACGATCAGCTCCACCGCCGCCGCGATCGACGCCACCTCGATGAAACTCAAGCCTAACAGCCAGATATCGCTCCCCGGTCCCTCGTCCTCGGTCGCCAGCGGCGGGTACATGAACCACCCCGCCCTCGGCGCCGCATCGAAGAAGATCGACCCGATCACGAACACCCCGCCGATCAGGAAACACCAATAGCCAAACGCCGACAGCCGCGGAAACGGCATGTCCCTTGCCCCCAGCATCCCCGGCAAAAGCAGAATCGAAATCGCCTCGAACATCGGCACAGCGAACAGAAACATCATCGCCGAGCCGTGCATCGTGAACAGCTGGTTGAACCGGTCCGCCGAGATCAGCTCGCTCTCGGGAAAGGCCAGCTGCGCCCGGATCAGAAGCGCCATGACCCCCGCCAGCAGCATGAAGACCAGCGCGGTCAGGCAATACCACTTGCCCACCTCGCTGTTGTTCACCGCCGTCCAGTAACGGATGCCCTTCGGCGTCGCCCACACCTTCCGCAGCCGCTCGGCCTGGGCCTGCCGCACCTCCTCCGGCACCGGCTCGGCCAGCATCTCCTCGGTCGGCGGATAGGGGCCCGAGGGTTTCGGCAATGCCGATCGGTCCTGGCGGTGATCCGTCATTTCAGCCCCTTCAGATAAGCCGCCATATCGGCGATCTGTCCGTCGTCCAGATGGTCATAGGTCGGCATCCGCACCTCCGGCTTCAGCTCTCCGGTATGCGCGATCCACCGCTCGAACTCCGCAAGCGTCGTGCCCAGCCGCCCGGCGCCCAGCGTCTCGCGGCTGCCCACATGCGTCAGGTCCGGCCCCACCTGCCCGACCGCCTCCGTGCCCCGCACTGCGTGGCAGGCGCCACAGCCTTCCGACCGGAACAACGCCTGGCCACGCATCGCCTCGGCACTCTCCGGCGCCACGGCATCCCCCGCCTCGCGTTCCAGCCACGCGTCGAACTCGTCTTCCGGCATCACGACCGCTGCAAAGGCCATCCACGCATGGCTCACCCCGCAAAACTCGGCGCATTGCCCGCGATACCGCCCCGGCCTTTCCGGATGCAGGCTCACCCGCGTCTCGCGCCCCGGGAACATGTCCATCTTGCCCCCCAGCGACGGGATCCAGAACGAATGAATGACCCGGTCCGCCGCCAGCACGAACTCCGTCCGCTGGCCCGCCGGCAACCGGATCTCGTTCGCCGTGACGACCGGCTCCTCCGCCCCCTCGGGCCAGTACTCCACCCGCCACCACCATTGCTCGCCGGTCACCCGCACCTGCAACCCGTCCCCCGGCGCCCGCTGGTCCGGCAGGATGTTCAGCGCCCAGACCAGCAGCCCGATCAGCAGTACCGACGGCGCGACAATGCCGCCCCCGATCAGGAGCGGCCGCACGAACCCGTCTCCCATCGGGCGGGTGCGCAGACGTGTCAGGGTGTAAAACGCCCCGTTCACCAGCACCCAAAGGATGCAGGCGCCTACCAGCGTCACCCAGAAGATGTTGCGGATCGCTTCAGCATCGCGCCCCGCGGCATCCAGAGCCGATTGCTCCTTCCCGCAAGACACCAGCAAAAACAGCGGCAGCGCACCCGCGACCCCACGGCCGACGAGATCCAGCATCCTTCGGCGTCCCCGGTCACGCTGTCTTGAACTCATGTGGCTCAACGCCACGGAACCGAAACCGGTTCCCCGGCATTGTAACCCGCGCGCGCGTCGGCCATTCTCCGCCCGAAGCCGGACCACCGAGGCGCAGCGCAATGCAAGATTCCAACAAATCCCAACCCGAAGACTGCCGCTGGACGCTCGATGGCCTGCAATACGCTGGCCTCGCCTGGGGCCCGGAAGACGGCCGTCCCGTTCTGGCAACCCACGGCTGGATGGATCACGCCGACAGCTTTCGCGAACTCGGCCCCCGCCTGACCGGATGCCGCGTCGTCGCCATCGACCTCAGCGGACAGGGCCACAGCGCCCACCGCTCCCCTGACGCGACCTACAACCTCTGGGATGACCTGCCGCAAATGGCGGCCCTGCTTGATACGCTCGGGTGGCAGACCGTCACCCTGCTGGGCCATTCCCGCGGCGCCAACATCAACTCGCTTTTTGCCGCCGCCCAGCCCGACCGTATCAATGCCGTCATCGCCCTCGACGCGCTCGTCCCCGACCCGGTCGCCGACGATGCCGTCGTCGACACGCTCCGCGCCTTCATCGAGGAAACCCGCCGCCAAAGCCAAAGGCGCCGCCGCACCTTCACGTCAAAGGACGACTACGTCACCCGCCGCAGCGAACGCCGCAACAGCCGCCAGACCGCCGAAGCGCTCGTCGACCGCGCTGTCGCGGAAACCTCCGATGGCTTCCACACCCGCGCCGATGCCCGCCTCTTCGCCAGCTCCGCCATGAAACTCACCCGGCCACAGGTCGAGGCCGTGCTCCGTGCCCTCACCATGCCGGTCCTGAACATCTGGGCGGAAGGCGGTCTGCCGACCTACACCACCTGGCCCGCCGAGGCCCGCCGCCTCGCCACCAACCTGGTCGCCGATTACGAGGCCATCGACATCCCCGGCGATCACCATGTCCATCTCGACCCGCAGGGCGCCGAGCGCATCGCCACGGCGATCCTCGACTTCCTCGACCGCAAGACCTGAGCGGCCCTACCCGGCCGTCAGCTTCATCCGCGCCATCGCATCCTCGCGCAGCTTGAACTTCTGCACCTTGCCGGTGCCCGACGTCATCGGCAGGTCCTCCACGATGAACGCCTCGCCCGGCATCTTGTAGCTGGCCAGCTTCGGCTTCAGCACCCGCAGGATCTCCGCGCCCTCCAGCCGCGCGCCCTCTTCCGGCACGATATAGGCCACGCCCACGTTGTCGTCGTTGCCCGCCGGAATGCCGACCACCGCGCATTGCCGCACACCCTCGATCTGGGCGATGACATGCTCGATCTCCTGCGGCGCCACGTTGAACCCGCGCGACTTGTAGGCATCGCCAAGCCGGCCGGTGTAGGTCAGCCGCCCGGTCTCGTCCAGCCAGCCGGTATCGCCTGTGCGAAACCAGCCATCCTCGCGCAGCACCCGCGCCGTCTCCTCCGGCTTGTTGTAGTACCCCAGCATGTTGCAATAACCGCGCGACCAGATCTCGCCCTGCTGGCCCGCCGGCACCTCCTTCAGCGTCTGCGGATCGACGATCATCAACTCGATATCGGGCAGCGCGAAGCCCTGCGTCGCATGACGCACCTCGCGCGGGTCGTCCCACCGGTTGCGGGTCAGCACCGTGGTCGTCTCGGTCATGCCATAGCCGGTCATCACACCGGGGATCTTCAGCACGTCCGCCACCTTGTCCAGCACCTCCGGCGCAATCGACAGCACGAACCCGATCCGCAGCGATGCTGTATCGCGCCGCCCAAGGTCCGGATGTTCCGCCAGCTGCGACACGATGGGCGGCAGCAGGTGAATGGCCGTCACCCGCTCCGTCTCCACCGCCGCCAGGCACACGGCCGCATCGAACTGCTCGCCGAGCACCACCTTGGCGCCCCGCGTCCAGAACGGCAGCACGCCGTTCATCGTCGCCATCGAGCCGAAAAGCGGGATCGACATGTAAAGACAATCGCTCTCGTCGAATTCCACCCGGATGCCGATATCCCAGCCCTTGCGCCACACATGATGCCCGATCATCGCCCCCTTCGGCAGCGCCGTTGTCCCCGAGCTGTAGGCAATGATGCCAGGCTGGTTCATGTCCCTTTCAAGCGGCGGCACGGGCAGCCCCTCCGGCGCCGGTCCCGACCAGTCGGTGAGCCCGGAATAGCCCTCAGGCGGGGTATCGGCCACGATCACCCAACGCAGCTTCGGCAGCTTCTCCGAACCGACTTCGCCGGGCCTGCCATCCCGCACCGCCGGCGCCAGCTCCGCCAGCTCGCCCACGAAATCGCGGAACGCCCCCTGCCCGGGGATGAACACCGCGTCGCTCTCCGACTGCGCCAGTTGATAGGCGATCTCGTCGGGCCTCAACCGCGTGTTGATCATCACCGCCGTCATGCCCATCTGCGCGGCCCCCAGCCACATGAACAGGAACTCCGGCCGGTTCGGCATCAGGATCGCAACCTTGTCCCCGCGCACCAGGCCCAGATCGGCCAGCCGCGCCGACACGCTGTCGGCCTCCGCCTTGAGGTCGGCGAAACTGTAGCGCCTGTCGCGGAACACCAGCGCATCGTTCTCCGGGTAGGTCGCAGCCACCAGCGCGAGGCTCTCCGCGTAAGTTTTGCCGAGGAACGGATTATCCATGGGTCAAGCTCTCCCTGCTCAATCTTGACTTTGGGCCGACTTGTCGCTGTGGACTGGCGACCATTGCCCGGAAATTTCGACACATTCGAACGATTGTGGCTTTATTCGCCGCAAGTGTATCGTCTATGATCGAGACAATTACCGGTGCAATCCCGGCAGTACGTAAGGAACAAACCGAAGGAAGCCGACCATGTGGGTACCTGAAATCGCCGACAGCGAAGGGCCGCGCTACCTTGCGCTGGCCAGCGCCATTTCTCAAGCCATCGAAAGCGGCGAACTGCAGCCCGGCGCCCAGCTTCCGCCCCAGCGCGACCTCGCCCGAGAACTGAAGGTCACCGTCGGCACCGTCGGCCGCGCCTACAACATCGTCCGCGAACGACAGCTTCTCAGCAGCCAGGTCGGCCGGGGCACCTTCGTACGCGAAGCCGCGATGGAAGAGGGCATGCTCAGCCCCCTGCCCGAGCGCCAGCCGGGCACCATCGACTTCGCCTGCTTCAGCCTCTCGGTCCCGGGGCTCGTCGATTCGATCTCCAATGCCATGATCAATGTCGGCCATCGCTCCAGCCTGATGCCGCTCCAGAAATACGCGCCCGCCGTCGGCTTCCTGCCGCACCGCACCGCCGGCGCCACCTGGATCTCGCGCACCGGCTTCAAACCCGCGCCCGAACTCACCATGGTCACCAACGGCACCCAGCAGGCGCTGATGCTCGCCATCACCGCGCTCAGCAAGGCCGGCGAAACCGTCCTCGTCGAAGACCTCGCCTATTCCGGCATCAAGGCCCTCGGCTCGCTGCTCGAGCGCAACCTTCAGGGCGTGGCGATCGACGATCAGGGCGTGATCCCCGAAGACCTCGACCGCCGCATTTCCGAAACCGGCGTGCGCCTCGTCTACATGCAGCCCACCTGCCACAATCCGACCGGCGCGGTGATGCCCGAATCCCGCCGCCGCGAGATCGCCGAGATCATCACCCGCCACGGCGTCATCGCCATCGAGGATGACGGCGCCATCGGCGGCCTGCGCGACCGGCCCATGCCGCTGGCCCATTTCGCCCCCGCGAACGTAATCTACGTCACCGGCCTGTCGAAATGCGTGAGCCCCGCCATGCGCGTGGGCTACCTCGTCAGCCCGCCGCAGCTTTTCGAACAGCTCGGCACCACCCTGCACGCCCTGACGCTCGCCAACCCGCCGCTGATGGCCGAGGTCGCCACCGCCCTGATCAACGAGGGCACCGCCGAAACCGTCGCCCAGCGCAACCTCGAGGCCCTCGCCGCCCGGCACGAAATGATGAGCCGCCGGCTTCACGGCGTGCCCCACAGCAGCCACCCGGCCGCCTTCTTCATCTGGCTCCACCTGCCCGACCACTGGACCTCGCTGGAATTCTACGAGGCCGCCCGCCGGGCCGGCGTCTCGGTCGTGCCCGCCGACAATTTCATGATCCGCCCGGGCGCGGCACCCGCCGTGCGCATCTCGGTCAACCCGTGGCAAAAACCCGAAATGGTGGAAAAGGGCATCGACATCCTCGCCGGCCTCATGGCCGAGCGGAACGCCCCGCCGATGATGGTCTGACCCTGCCCGCATCTCGTCAGGCCCCGGCCGACCCGCCGGCAGCCGCCGACGGGCTCTTCCCGTCCGGCGCGCCTCCGGTCAGGCCGATTTCCCACTCGAGATACGCGCGCATCCCCTCCAGCCCCTTGGCATAGGGCGGCTCGACGATATCGAGCGCATGGGCCGGCAGGTTCCCGGTGTCCACCGCTCCGCCCAGCGCCCGCCAGTCGCGCATGTCGGCATCCAGCGCCACCGCCTTCGGATATCCCGTCCGCAACAGCGCCTCCGCGCCCAGCATCGCCTGCACCCGGTCATGCGCCGTCACCACCACCAGGTCCCCGGGCGAGGCATGCCGCCGGATCTCGTGCTCCAGCCACCCCCGCGAAATCCAGATCGCCCCGGGCAGGTGCCCGCGCGCATAGGCGCGGCTGGAACTCACGTCGATCGTCACCGGCACGTCGTCGCGGCGCAGCCGCTCGTTCAGCTCGCCCGCGCCAATCTTCGGCACCTCGGCCACCACGCGATCCACAAGCTCCGGCCTCTGCCGCCCCCGGCCCGTGGCCATGTCCTGCCCGGCTTCGCGCCAGGCCGGCACACCGCCCTCCAGCACGAAGACCTGCGCAAAGCCCATCCGTTTCAGCCACCACGCCGCCAGCCACGCCCGCGCATCGCCGTCATCCGTCACCACCACCGGCGCGCCGGGCACCGCAAGGAAGTCATCCGTCCGCTGGATCGCCTGCCCCCCGGGCAGACAGATCGCCCCGGGCACATGCCCTGCCTCGAACGCCTCCAGCGCCCGCACGTCCAGCACGTAGGGCCGCTCGGGCCCGGCCTCCGCGCGACGCCTTGCCAGATCGGCCGCCGCAACGGGCACCACGCCCTGCGACAGCGCCAGCTCCCGCGCCCGCGCCGCGACCGCGACCACATCGGCCTTTGCCGCGCCGGGCATCTCCTCGCCCGCGCCGCTCTCCACCTCTCCACCGGCCAGCCGCCAGCCCATCGTGCCGTTTTCCAGCGCCGCGCAGGCATAGCCCAAGGCCCCCGCCGTCGCCGCGGCGATGATCGACCTCGTCCGCCCGGCGCAATTCAGAATGATCCGGTCACTCTGCCGCGCCAGCCCCGGCAGATGCCCCGCCAGGTCGAACCCGGGCAGCGACACCGCCCCCTCCAGGTGATGATCCGCGAACTCCCGTGCCGTGCGCACGTCGCAGATCGCTCCCGCACCGCCACGCATCAGCTCCGCGGGCGTCACCACCTTGACGCCGTCGCCCTCCAGAACCTCTTCGCCGAACCTCTTGCTGGGCACATTGACACCGGTCGCCAGCGCACGGCCTTCCATGCTCCAGCCCAGCACGCCGCCCGCCAGGATTTCCACCCGCTCGACGCCCAGCTCGCCCAGCCGGTCTGCCGCCAAGGCGGCCCGGCGGTCTCCCGGCCGGCCGCTGTCATACACCACCACCGGCCAGCCGGCGTCGGGCATCACCTCGAGCGCCCGGAACTCCAGCATCCGCCGCGGCAGCGACGTCGCCCCCGGCACATGCCCGCGCTCGAACTCCCCGGCATCGCGGACATCCAGCAGCGCCCAGCCCCGCCGCGGCCAGTCCATGCCCCGCGCCACAAGCTCAGCCGCCCCGATCGTTCCCGCCTCGGCCGTCACGATCCGCGTACCTTGCTGTCGAGCCCGCGATAGACGGTCGTCCTGCGATGGGCGAAAACATCCCGCCCCTCCGCATCCAGGCCGCGCACCTCCTGAAGCATCAGGTCCATGCTGCCCGATCGGCCCTCCTTCCGCGTCACGTCCAGCAATGTCATCCGACAGCTCAGCACATCCCCGACCGTGATCGGCCGCGTGTAGGAAAACCCGTGCTCGCCCGCCAGGAACCGCTTGCGATCAAGCCCTTCCCACCACGGCGGAATGTCCGGCATCACGAAACTCACCGGAAAGCTCGGCGGCGCGATCACGTCCGGATAACCCTGCGACCGCGCAAATTCCGCGTCCCGCCACAGCGGGTTGTCATCCCCGATCGCCTCGGCAAACCGCCGGATCGCCCCGCGCTCCACCTCCACGATCCATGTATCGCTCGACGTCCCGATCAGGCTTCTGTCGATCTCCATGAGTATCCGCCCTCCCGGTTCAGCTGCGCTTCCACTGGCTCGACGACCGCTCGAGGATGGCCCCGGCGATCATGTTCTTGTGAATCTGCATCGTCCCGCCATAGATCGACCCGCCCCGCACCTCGGCATAGCGATGCACCAGCGGGTATTCCTTGGTATAGCCGTTCGCTCCCATGATCTGGATCGCGTCGTCGCACACCTCCTTGGCGGCCTTCGCGGTAAAAACCTTGGCAATCGACGTCTCGGTGGGCGAAGGCAGCCCCGTCTTCACAGCCGTCGCCGCCGCCCGCCAAGTCAGCAGCGCCGCCGCATCCAGCTTCACCCGCATGTCGGCCAGCATCCACTGGATCCCCTGGAAATCGGCCAGCTCACGGTTGAACTGCTTGCGCTCCTTGGCATAGCCCAGCGCCATCTCGTAAGCCGCTTCGGCCGACCCGATCATGCGCGAGATCGAGCCAAGCCGCTCGGCATTGTAGACACTGATCAGCTTGCCGAACGCCCCGCCATCGACCAGCACGTTCTCCTTCGGCACCCGGCACTCATCGAAATACAGCTCGAACAACAGCTCGTCGGCCATGTTGAGCGTGCCTTCCGAGTGGCTGAACCCCGGCGCGTCATGCGGCACGATCACCGCGCCGATATCTCCCGGCCGCCCGGTAGTGCCGAACCGGCAATAGACCAGCGTGTAATGGTTGTTGTTCACGAAGCTCACGAACTGCTTCGAGCCGTTCAGCACCACCTCGTCGCCCTCGACCTTCGCGCTGGTCTTCATCGCGGTCGCCGCCGACCCGGCGTCGGGCTCCGTAATCCCGATGGAAATCCCGATCTCGCCCTTGCAGGACGGGATGACGAAGGCCTCCTTCTGCGCCTGCGTGCCGTATTCCGCCACAGCCCCCACGGCG
Source organism: Roseovarius indicus (assembly GCF_008728195.1). Taxonomy (NCBI): domain Bacteria; kingdom Pseudomonadati; phylum Pseudomonadota; class Alphaproteobacteria; order Rhodobacterales; family Roseobacteraceae; genus Roseovarius; species Roseovarius indicus. Next base: position 2,008,487 of record NZ_CP031598.1, on the reverse strand, counting down.
CCGGTCGAGCTACGATGCGCGATCCCGCCCAGAAGCGGCGCCGCCTTCTGCAACGCGCGCGTCACCAGCAGAGTATCCAGAAGCGGCACGCCCATCCCGCCCAATTCCTCGGGAAGGTTCAGGCCCAGAAGCCCCTGCTCGGCCATCGTCCGGCGCAGCCCATTGACCCCTTCGGGCGTGTCCGCGGCATCCAGCATGGGGATCAGCTTGCGCTCGGCCACCTCTTCCGCCGCGCGCACCAGCTCGGCCTGCCGCTCGTTCAGGTCAAAATCCATGCAAGACACCTCCTCCCATAAGAATCGCCGGCCTGGGCCGGCGAATTGTCTTTCAATGATATGACAATCATTACGCATTGTTATCTTGCTGGCAAGAACAATATATGCATAATGTATCGCAGTAATCGAGCCGACGCCCCCGCCAGGACACACCGGGGTCATCGGCGCCTCGGGAGGGAAAGCATGAACATGAGCCACACGTCGTTCACCGCCGCCGGACCAGACGAATTCCGCATGGGCATGCGGCGCCTCGCGGCCGCCGTGAACGTTATTTCGACCGAATCCGACGGCGAACTCTACGGCATGCTCGCCACCGCCGTCTGCTCGGTCAGCGCCGAGCCGCCCACCCTTCTGGTCTGCGTGAACAAGTCCGCCTCCGCCTGCGGGCCCATCGCGGAAAGCAAGCGGTTCTGCGTGAACGTCCTCAGCGAAAAGCAACAGGACCTCGCCAACCAGTTCCTGAACGTCGAAAGCACCAGGCGCCTCGATCTGTGCAACTGGACCCGGCTCGCCACCGGCGCCCCGGCCATCGAGGGCTCGCTGGTCAGCTTCGACTGTGAGGTCGACCAGGTCATCATGTCGGGCACACACGCGATCTTCATCGGCCGCGTCGTGGTGGCCTCCCTGCCCGAGGCCGCCTCGCCCCTGCTCTATTTCGATGGCGCCTATAGCGGCATGAGCGCCGTCGCCTGAGGCGCGGCGCGCACGCCCGTGCCGTCAGCTCTCGATGACCGCGATCACCGCCCCTTCCTCGATCTCGTCGTCCTTCGCGACACGCAGTTCGACCACCTTGCCGGCCACAGGTGCCTCGATGGCGATCTCCATCTTCATGGCCTCCGCGATCACGACCTCATCGCCCGCGTTGACCGTGTCGCCGACCGAGACCGGAACCTCCCAGACCGATCCGGTGACCGTCGCCGTGATCTCAGTACGCGCCATGTGCAACTCCATTCTTTCTTCTTAAATGAAACCATAGTTATTGGCACAATGCTGGTCAATTGTTATAGTGAATCGGAAACAAAAATGAAAACGGACAGGGACTGAATGGACAAGAAGACACTCGAAGAGCTCGAAGCGCGCCGCGCCGCCGGGCGCCGGATGGGCGGCCCCGACCGGCTCGAGCGCCTCGCGAAGCAGAACAAGCTCGACGCGCGCACGCGCCTCGACATCCTGCTCGACCCGGGCTCCTTCTCCGAGCTGGGCGTCCTCGGCCGAAGCCCCCACCCCGACCTGCACGACCGCACCCCCGCCGACGGGCTGATCGCCGGCAAGGGCACCATCGACGGCCGGCTCGTCTATGTCTGCTCCGAAGACGCCTCCGTCGTCGGCGGCACCCGCGGCCGCACCGCCGAGGCCAAGATCTCGCGCCTCCGCGAACTCGCCCTCAAACACTCCGCCCCCTATATCGCCCTGATGGAAGCGGGCGCCGGACGATTCCAGGAGAACAACGGCGCTGCCGCCGCGGCCATCGGCAACCGCTTCCGCGAGCACATGCAACTCTCGGGCCGCGTGCCGCAGGTCGCCGCCATCATGGGCGCCTGTTTCGGCGGCCCCTCCTTCACCGCCGCCCAGTCCGACTTCGTGCCGATGACGAAGAACAGCGGCTTCATGGGCATGTCCGGCCCCGCCGTCGTCCGAGTCGGCATCCGCAAGACCGTCACCCCCGACGAACTCGGCGGCTGGCAGATGTCGTCAGAGGTCACCGGCCAGGCCGATTACGTCGGCGAAGACGATCGCGACGTGCTGCTCTCGATCCGCAAGTTCCTCTCCTACTTCCCCTCCAACTGCGACCACCTCCCACCCCGCCTCGCGCCCGAGCCCGCCCTTTGCGACACCGAAGACGGCGCCGAGGCCCTCAACGCGCTGGTCCCCGACAACCACCGCCGCGCCTATGACATGCACCGCCTGATCGAGCTCATTGTCGACGGCGGCCAAAGCTTCCCCTTCCGCCCCGCCTACGGCAAGGGCCTGCTCACCCATTTCGCCCGGTTCGACGGCCATACCGTGGGTCTCGTCGCCAACAACCCGATGCACTGGGCCGGCGCGATGGATGACAAGGCGGCCCACAAGCTGCGCAAGTTCGTCGACACCTGCAACGCCTTCCACATCCCGCTCGTCTTCCTTACCGATTGCCCCGGCTTCATCGTCGGCCCCGAGATCGAGGAAAAACGCATGGTCTCTCTCGCCGCGCGCATCCTCAACAGCGTTGCCTCAAGCGAGGTGCCAAAGGTCACCGTCGTGATCCGCAAGGCCATCGGGCTGGCCTACCTCGCCCTCGGTGGCAAGACGATGGGCCCCGACCGCCTCGTCGCCTGGCCCACCGCGCAATTCGACGTGATGGGCCCCGCCGCCGGGGTCGAGCTGACCTATGGCCAACAAATCCGCGAGGCCGACTCGCCCGACGACAAGCGCCGCGAGCTCCTCGCCCAGGCCGAAGAGGATGCCTCCGCCTACATCGCCGCCGAGCAGGGCCTGATAGACGACATCATCCGCCCCGACGAAACCCGCGCCACCATCATCGAGGCGCTGGAAAGCGCCCACGCCACCCGCCGCACCGGCTTCGTCTCGCGGATCGACCCATGAGCGGCTGGACAGACGAGGCCGACATCGTCGTCGTGGGCTTCGGCGCCGCCGGCGCCACCGCCGCCTACGAGGCCGCCGCCAACGGCGCCGACACCCTGCTGCTTGAGAAAATGCCCTTCCCCGGCGGCCTCTCCATCGCCTCCGCCGGCGGCATCCGCGTGAGCCACCAGCCCGAAAAGGCCCTCGACTACCTCCGCGCCACCTGCGGCGGCAATACCCCCGACGACATCCTGCAGGCCTTCGCCACCGGCATGGCCAAGGCCCCCGTCTACCTGAAAACCCTCGCCGACACCTGCGGCGCCGAGATGCGCGTCATCGACGCGCTCGGCAACTACCCCTACCCCGGCTACGACGCGCTGGCCTATGCCGAGGTGACCGCCCTGCCCGAGATCGACGGCGCCGACAGCTACCACGCCATGTCGCCCGTCAAGAACGGCACCCGCCTCTTCCGCGTCCTTGAGCACGCCGCCCAATCCGCCGGCGTCCGCATCGAGACGAACGCGCCCGTCCACCGCCTTGTCACCGGCGAAAACGGCGCCGTCACCGGCCTCACCGCCACCATCGACGGCACCGCCCGCCGGATCCGCGCCCGCCGCGGCGTCATCCTCACCTGCGGCGGCTTCGAGCACGCCCCCGAGATGCAGGCACAATACTTCCAGGGCGGCCCACTCATCCCCGGCGCCTTCCTCGGCAACACCGGCGACGGCATCCGCATGGCCCAAGCGGTCGGCGCAGACCTCTGGCACATGTGGCATTACCACGGGCCCTACGGCCTCAAGCACCCCGATCCCGACTACCCGTTCGGCCTGTTCCTCAAGGCGGTCCCAATGTGGACGCCGGGTCGCCTCGACATGCTGGCCGATCTCGGCCTCGAAGGCAGCGAGACACCACAAACCCGCGCCAGCACCCGCTCCCTCGCGCCGCTCGCCTGGATCGTGGTCGATTCCACCGGAAACCGCTTCATGGACGAATACCCGCCCTACCCCGGCGATTCCGGCGCCCGCCCCTTCGACGTGTTCGACTTCGGCACCCAGAGTTTCCCGCGCAAACCCGCCTTCATGATCTTCGACGAAAACGGCCGCAAGATGTACCCGATGGGCCGCGTCGTTCATAACGACCCCCACCCCCGCCACGAGTGGAGCGCCGACAACCTGACGGAAGTCGAGATGGGCATCTTCCAGAAGGCCGACACGCTGGAAGAACTGGCCCGCCTCACCGGCACCCCGCCCGAGACGCTCCGCGAGACCGTCGCGGCCTGGAACATCGCCTGCGAAACCGGCACCGACACCGCGTTCAACCGCCAGCCCGACACCATGCGCCCCATCGACACCCCGCCCTTCTACGCGGGCGAAGTCCAACCCATCGTCATCAACACCCAAGGCGGCCCCCGCCGCAACGTGCATCAGCAGGTCGTCGACCCCTTCGGCGATCCGATCCCCGGCCTCTACGCCGCGGGCGAGCTGGGCAGCATCTTCGGCCATGTCTACATGAGCGGCGGCAACCTCACCGAATGCCTCGTCGGCGGCTGGACAGCGGCCCGCCACGCGCTCGGCCGCCAAAAGGCGCCGTCATGAGCCTCGTCACCTTCGCCATCACCGACGGCATCGCCCGGCTGACCCTCAACCGGCCCGACAAGCGCAACGCCCTCAACGCCGAGCTGATGGACGCCATCGTCGCCTCCCTGCGCGAGGCCGAAGCGCGCGCCCGCGTCGTGACGATCTCCGGCCAGGGCCCCGCCTTCTCCGCCGGGGCCGACCTCAAGGCGGTCGGTGCCATGACCACCGAGGCCGAATTCCGCGCCCATGCCGACCGCATGGGCGGCCTCTTCGCGACCCTCTCCGACCTCGCGATCCCCAGCATTTCCGTGGTCACCGGCCCGGCCCTCGGCGCCGGCTGCGGCATGGTCTGCGCCGGTACCCTCGCCATCGCCGGCCCCGGCGCCCGCTTCGGCTTCCCCGAACTCAGCAAGGGCGTCCTGCCCGCCCTCGTCGTGCCGCCCCTCGTGGCCGTCATCGGCGAACGCCGGGCGTTCCACGTGCTCTGCACCGAAACGCCCCTGACCGCGGCCGACGCCTTCGATCTCGGCATCGTCACCCAACTCTCCGACACGCCGGAGGACGCGGCCGAGGCGCTGGCCCGCCAACTCGCCGACCTGCCGCCCGCCCGCCTGCAGCAGATTCGCCGCCTCGTCCGCGCCTCCGCCACCGCCCCCGCTGCCGAGGCCCGGCAACTCGCGACAGAGGCGAACGTGGCCGACCGGCTGGAACGAAATGCAACACAGGATTGAATCCCAGAATGTGTCGATCCAATTTGCGATACAATTCCGCAATTGAACGCATATAAATGAGATAATTTGCTTGCATTCAGATTGATCAATTTCCTAAGTTGAAACGGCGATACGTGAGTCTGCAACGCCAGGTTCTTATCGCAAGGGAGGACACAATGACGGCGATACGCCGCGCAATAGTCTTGCTGTGCAAGGCACAGATCGGCATCGCCGCCATTGCCATGGTGCTGATGATGCTTCAGATCTGCGCCGACGCGGCCCTGCGCACGATGTTCAGCTCGACAGTGCCCGGCACGCTCGAAATCGTCTCCTTCTATTACATGGTTTCGGTGGTCTTCCTGCCGCTGGCCTATATCCAGCTGCACCGCGGGCACGTCATCATCGAACTGTTCACCGCCGGTCTCGGCCCCCGCACGAACGCGGCAATCGACGGCATTGTCTACGTGCTTGCCACCCTGGCAATGGGCTACTTCACGATGGCCGCTATCGAGAAAGCGATGGCCATGACCCAGTTGGGCGAATTCGTCCTCGGCGTCATCCTCGTCTTCACCTGGCCGGCGCGCTGGCTCGTGGTGGCCGGCACCGGACTGATGAGCATCGTCTACGCCATGAGCGCCATCGAGGAATTCGCCGTCGCCTTCGGCAAGAACGACCCCGACCAGAACACTCCAGCACACGGGACGGCCCACTGATGTCTTCGATTGCAATAGGCGCCATCGGCCTGGGCGTGCTCCTGCTGCTGCTCGCCCTGCGGGTCCCCATCGCGCTGGCGCTGGCGGGCGTCTCGGTTGCCGGCGTCGCGGCCATCCGCGGGCCCACGGCGGCCTTCGCGGTGCTCACCGAACAGCCCTACAATTTCATCGCCCACTGGTCGCTCTCGGCCGTGCCGATGTTCCTGCTGATGGGCAGCGTCGCCTATAACAGCGGGCTCACCCAAAGCCTCTTCGCCGCCGCGCGCCTCTGGCTCAGCCGCCTGCCGGGCGGGCTTGCGGTGGCCTCGACCATGGCCAGCGCCGGCTTTGCCGCCGCCTCGGGCTCCAGCGTCGCCACCGCCGCCGCCATGGGCCGCATCGCGATCCCCGAAATGATGCGCTACAAGTACGAACCCGGCCTTGCAGCGGGCTCCGTCGCGGTCGCCGGCACGCTGGGCTCGCTCATCCCGCCCAGCATCCTCATGGTGCTCTACGCCATCTTCGCCGAGGTCTCGGTCGGCCAGGCCCTGCTGGCGGGCATCCTGCCCGGCCTGCTGTCGGCCTTCATGTTCATGGCGCTCATCGTCCTGCGCTGCAAACTGAAGCCCTCGCTCGCCCCGCCGGTCGAGGAAACCGTCACCTGGCGCGCCCGCTTTGCCATCCTGCTCGAAGTCTGGCCCCTGCCGCTTCTGGTGCTCGCCGTCATCGGCGGCATGTACTCGGGCGTCTTCACCGCCACCGAATCCGCGGCCGGCGGGGCGCTGATGGCCTTCGTGATCGCCGCAGCCCAGCGCCGCCTGACCGTTAAGGTCATCGTCAACTCGCTGCTCGACGCGCTCAAGGGCACCTCGACCATCCTCTTCATCGCCATGGGCGGCTTCCTTCTGGCGCGCTTCATGGCCTTCAGCGGCCTGCCCACCTTCCTGTCCGACGTGGTCGAACAGATGGCGGTCGATCCGCTGCTCTTCATGGTCGGCGTCTCGCTCATCTACATCATGCTCGGCATGTTCCTCGACTCGATGGGCATCATGCTGCTCACCATCCCGATCATGGTGCCGATCCTGCACGCACTCGACATGGATCTCATCTGGTTCGGCGTCATCATGATCAAGTATCTCGAGATCGGCCTGATCACGCCGCCCGTCGGATTGAACTGTTTCATCATCAAGGGGGTGGTCGGCAACGCCATATCGCTCACCACGATCTTCCGCGGGGTCCTGTGGTTCCTGCTGGCCGACCTGGTGACGCTCTCGCTGCTGATCCTGTTCCCCCAGATCTCGCTATTCATCCCCGGCCTCATGCGATGACCCGCGGCGGCCCCGGATTCCGGAACTAACCCGTCGGGCGGAAGAGGAGCCGCCCAGAGAACAACAGAGGAGGACCAAAATGAAACTTGGACAACTAGCGATTGCCGCGACCGTGGCGCTGACCGCCGGCGCGGCCTGGGCCCAGGAAAACACGAAGATCGTGTATGCCAGCTATCTCAACCCGCTGCATATCACCAACCCCGTGCTGACCGAGTTCTTCGAAAACGTGAAGGAAGACTCCAACGGCACCATCGACTACGAGATGCATGTCGGCGGCTCGCTGCTCTCGGGCCGTGACATCCCCGGCGGCGTGCGTGACGGGCTGGCCGATGCGGGCTATTTCGTCGGCGCCTACGTGCCCTCCGAAATGCCGGTCGACACCTACCTCGGCGAATTCAGCCTGCTCAACGACAAGCCGCTCGTCATGACCGGCGTCCTGAACGAGCTGGTGCTCTTCAACTGTCCCGACTGCGAACAGGAATACCGCGACTTCAACACCCGGCCGCTCGCGACCTACGCGCTCACACCTTACGTCTACCACTGCCGGGAAGAATTGAAGACGATCGACGACTTCAAGGGCAAGCGCGTCCGCGGCATCGCCGCCTACGCCGAACTGGCCCGCGCCCTCGGCGCCACGCCGATCAACGTCAGCCCCGACGAAGCCTACGAGGCCCTCGACCGCGGCATTCTCGACTGCGCCCTGCACTCGGTCGCGGCCCAGAAGGCCCGCTCCTACGGCGAAGCCGCGAAATTCGTGATCCTCGATCCGCTCGGCGGCTTCTTCGGCGCCTCGACCATGAACATGCGCATCGAGAAGTGGAACTCGCTCACCCCCGATCAGCGCAAGGCCGTCACCGGCAATCTCGCGGAAATGGTGACCGGCGCGATCTTCAACTACCTCAAGGAAGATGAAGACGTGATCGACGAGTACACCAAGACCGGCACCAAGTTCTATCATGCCGATCCCGAATTCGCCGAGTTCGTCTCGAGCTTCGCGCAGGAGTACCAGGACGAGGCCGTCGCCAAGGGCGAGGAAAAGGGCATCGCCCACCCGCAGGAGATCGCCGATGAAATCAGCCGCCTGCGCGAGAAATGGACCAAGCTGCTGGAAGAAAACGGCACCGACCGCGAAACCTACCAGCGCCTGCTCGACGAAGAGATCTTCTCGAAGATCGAGACCGACGCGGAATACTGATCGCGGTCAGCTTCTCCCGACCGCACAACTGGAAAGAGCCGGCACAATGCCGGCTCTTTTTTGGTTTCGCGACAGGAGAAAAGCAGCCACTCAGGCGGGCGTCGTTTCTTCCGCCAGAAGCTCCGCCAGGTTCGCATCGACGAACTGGGTGTGAACCTCGGCCTCGGCAAATGCCTGAAGCCCCAGCAGCCGCCGCACGAAGCCGGCATTCGTCACCACCCCCTCGACCCTGACCGCCGCCAGCGCCGCATCCAGCCGCGCAATCGCCGCCTCCCGGCTCGGACCACAGGCCACCAGCTTGCCGATCATCGAGTCGTAATGCGGCGACACCGCATCGCCTTGCCGCAAACCGCAATCCACCACCAGCGTGGCGTCCGCCGCCGGCAGCTCCAGCCGCTCCAGCGTGCCGGGCCGCGGCAGGAATTTCTTCTGCGGGTCCTCCGCACACAACCGCGCCTCGATCGCCCAACGCCCGTCAAGCACGCCATAATCCTCGGCCAGATCGTCAAGCTGCCCCATCGCCAGCCGCAGCTGCATCGCCACAAGGTCGGTCCCCGTGACCATCTCGGTCACCCGGTGCTCCACCTGGATCCGCGTGTTCATCTCGAGGAAGAACCAATCCCCCTTCTCTGAATCGTAGACGAACTCCACCGTCCCGGCACTGCGATAGCGCCTCGCCTGCGCCAGCCGCCGCGCGGCCGCCTTCATCGCGTCACGCACCTCCTCCGACAGGTCCGGTGCCGGCGATTCCTCCAGTATCTTCTGGTACCGCCGCTGCAACGTGCAGTCCCGCTCGGGGAAGACGGCCACACGGCCCTCGCCATCGCCGAACACCTGTATCTCGATATGCCTTGCCCGCCGGATGAACCGCTCCAGGTACACCGTCCCGTCGCCAAAGGTCCGCTCGGCATGGGCCTGCACATTGGCCACCGCATCGGCCAGCGCCTCCGGCGTCTCCACCCGGCGCATCCCGATCCCGCCGCCGCCCGCCGTGGCCTTCACCAACAGCGGAAAGCCGGTCTCGGCGCCCAGCGCATCCAGATCGGCACCGCCCTCCTTCACAAGCGGCGCGGTCCCGGGCAGCACCGGGACCCCGGCCTCGATCGCCGCTGTCCGCGCCGCGCCCTTGTCGCCCATCACGGCGATGGTCCCGGCATCCGGCCCCAGCCAGATCAGCCCGGCCTCCTCGACCATCCGCGCAAACTCGGCACTCTCCGACAAAAACCCATAGCCCGGATGCACCGCATCCGCCCCGGTCTGCCGTGCCGCCTCCAGCACCGCCGCCTTGTCGAGATAGCTTTTCCGCGCCGGCGCCGGGCCAACCGCCACCGCTTCGTCGGCCATCTCCACATGCAGCGCCGCCGCATCCGCCTCGGAATAGACCGCCACGGTCTTAAGCCCCAGCGACCGGCAGGCCGCGATGACCCGACAGGCAATCTCCCCCCGGTTGGCAATCAATACCTTCCTCATGCCGCTCCGCCTTTCCTCTCAGTCACAAAAATGGCGCGGCCCGTCGCCGGACCGCGCGCCTCTGCCGGTCCCCCCGGCGCAACGATACCAGTTCGCTTACCGCCCACCCGAGACACGCGCCGTGCCCTTGAACACCTGCGTCTCGCCGACATGACCGGTAAGATCCATCTCCACCGCCGTGCCCACATCCGTGACCTCCAGCGCGAACGTCACCTTGTCGCCCGGCTTCACCGGGTGCAGGAACCGCCCCCGAATATCCTCGACGAAACGCCCGGGCCCGGCCCAGTCGGTGACACACCGCCCGGCCATGCCCATGGTCAGCATCCCATGCGCAATCACCCCGCCAAGCCCGGCGGATTCCGCATAAGCCTGGTCATAGTGGATCGGGTTGAAGTCACCCGACGCGCCGGCATACATCACGATCTGCTTTGTCGTGACCGGCTCGGTCGTGTAACTCGACCGGTCTCCGACCTCCGGTGCGGATTGCTGGCTCACGGCTTGGCCCTCAGCGTTGCAGGGTCGAGTCGAAGCTCTGCTTCAGCTCCGACTGCCCGATGATCTGCGCTGTCTTGTCATGGCCCGCGTGCAGCACATGTGTCTCCAGATCGCGCAGATACCGGCTCAGCGGGAACTCGTCGAAGAGCGCGGTCGACCCGGCCGCATGGATGATCTTGTGCGACAGCTCGAACGCCACATCCGCGGCAATCGACTTCGCCGCCATCGCCAGAAGCTCCGCCTCGACGATCGGCTTGGTGCGATACGCCCGGATCGCGTCGTGAAAGATCGACGCGGCCCCGTCGAGCTTGATCTTCATCTCGCCCGTCCGCATCTGGATCAGTTCGGCCTCGCCCTTGCCCTTGTTGACGATGTAATCGAGGTACCAGCCATACATCCCCTCGGTCGCGCCCAGATAGTTGGCGGTGAACCCGAGGTGGAACTTGCCCTGCCAGCGGTTGCGGGGGTAGACCCCCGGCTCGCCCAGCACGTGACTGTCCGGCACGAAAACATCGTTCAGCGTGATCACCGGGCTGTCGGCACAGCGCATCCCGTTCGGCCGATACCAACTCGTGTCGATCGACACCCCTTCCATGTCCGGCGTCACGATCAGCATCTGGTGGTTGTCGAGATAGTTCTCGACCCCCTCGATCGCCGCAAAGATGATCGCAAAGCCAAGCGCACTGCCATTCGTGGCATAGTTCTTCTCGCCGCGCAGGATATAGCCGCCATCCACCTTCTTGGCGGTGGTGTTCATCATGTACATGTGCTTGCGCTTGGCTTCCGAGCCCACGAACGTGCCGAGATACGGCTCGCTCAGCATCGGCTTCAGGAACAGCTCGTGCTGCTCCTCCGTGCCAAGGTCATGCACCGCCCAGCCGCAATGGTTCGTCACCTGGTAGCAATGCGCCGTCCCCGGACAGCCCCGCGCGATCATCCGCAAACCCTGCAGGAAGGTCGCCGGGTCCTCGTCGCTGTCGACGTTGCTGTTCATGCCGTTCCATTCATGGGGCAGCGTCGCCCGAAGCCACCCGGCCTCGTGCAGCTCGCGGATGTTCTCCATCGGCATCACGCTCTGCGCATCGTAATCCCGCCCCCTCGGCCGGAAATTCTCGATCGCCATCCGCTCAAGCTCGCGCATCTTGTCGGTGTTCAGGGCGTCTACCGGGTCAAGCATCTTGGTCTCTCCCTTTACGGGGCTGAATGTATTCATGATCTCATCGCCGGGTTTCCGGCCCTCCGCTGACATAAATGATCTGGCCATTGACGAACGACGCCTCGTCGCTCGCGAGGAAATTGGCCACGTTGGCCACGTCCTCCGGAACGCCCACGCGCCCGATGGCTATCTTCTCGGCTTTCATCTTCTTGTAGTCGTCCGGGCTGATCCCCTGACGCTCCGCCGTCGACCGGGTCATCTCGGTGTCGATGAACCCCGGCGCGATGCAGTTCACGTTGATGCTGAACTTGCCAAGGTCCAGCGCCAGCGTCCGCGTGAACCCCTGCAGCCCCGCCTTGGCGGTCGAATAATTCAGCTGCCCCCGGTTCCCCAGCGACGAGGTCGACGACAGGTTCACGATCTTGCCATAGCGCTTCGGCACCATGTAGGTCTGCGCCGCCTTGGCACACAGGTAGGCGCCCTTCAGGTGCACCCCCATGACCGTGTCCCAGTCATCCTCCGACATCTTGTGAATGAGGTTGTCGCGCAGCACGCCGGCATTGTTGATCAGGATATCGACCGAACCGAACTCATCCGCAATCGCGGCAAAGGTCTCCTTGACCTGCGCACCGTCCGTCACGTCACAGGTCAGGCCCTTCACCGTCACCCCGGTTTCTTCGGCGATCTTCTCCGCCGCCTCCGCCACCCCGGGATCCAGGTCCAGAAGCACGACAGCGTCGCCGTTCTGGGCAAAGCGCCGGCCGATCGCCAGACCGATTCCGCGCCCGCCTCCCGTGACTACCGCGGTCCTCCCCGTTTTCGCGTCGATCACCGCGTCCTCCCTTGCAGTTCATCTCGCTTGTACCTGTCATCATGATTTTAATTTAACAACATTGCAACCCCTCTTTGCGATACTTTGCCGGTGAAGTTTTTACCGCTTCACCGCAACAAACCCATTTGACGGCGCCGGCCGACCGAGACAGGCGCCCTCGCAAGAAACCAAGACGAACGGGATTTTTTACATTATATTTCATGTACTTAAAGAAACATCCGCCCCTCACACCCCCGACAGGCAGCCCCACAACGCCAGGCTCGCCCCCGGCCCGCGCCCCGCCCAAAACCAGTGCAAACCGGCAAATGTATCGTTTTTTTCGACATTGCACGCGCGCGCCCTTGAACTTTTCGGCTCAATGCAGAAAAATGAAATCAATTGAACCCGTACAATTTGGCAAAGCGCGCATCCCCCGATAGGCTGCTTTGACCCGGAAGTGAGCCGTTATGGAGTGCCGTTCCTCCGCCACCACCGCCCGCCCTCCCGCACAATCCGTGCGCTTCGTCGCCGCCTTCATCCTCGCCTCGATGCTCTTCGCGCTCGGTCAGTTCCACCGCACCTCGGGCAGCGTGCTCTCCTCGGTCTTCGCCGCCGACTTCGCCCTGCGCTCGCAACAGATCGGCGTCGTCATCGGCATCATGTTCCTTGCCCAGGGCTTGGGCCAGATCCCCTCCGGCATCCTGCTCGACCGCTACGGCGCCCGCCGCGCCCTGACCTGCATGGGCCTCGTCGCCGCGACCGGCTGTGCCGTCGTCGCAATGTCGGGCCACTGGGGCGTGCTCATGCTCGGCCGCGCCCTGATCGGCTTCGGCTTCTCGGCGGCCGTCATGGGCGGGTTCAAGCTCTTCGCCGCCTGGGTCTCGGAAGACGCCACCACCTCCATCACCGGGCGCTACCTGTTCTTCGGCATGCTGGGCGGCCTGCTCGCCACCACGCCGCTGACGTTGATGCTGGAAGAATACGGCTGGCGCACCGTCTTCGTCCTGTTCTCGACCGGCACCGCCCTCGTAGCCCTCCTTTTCTACATTGTCGTCCGCGATGCCCCGCCGGGCACCCAGATCCTGCCCCAGCGCAAGCCGGAAAGCCTGAAAGACAGCCTCAAGGGCGTCGCCTCGGTCTTCGCCACGCGCAAGGTCTGGCCGCTCCTGCTCGCCGCCCCGATGCTCTACACCCCCGTCCAGATCCTCGCCGGGCTCTGGGCGCTGCCCTACCTCGCCGATGTCCACGGGCTCGACGCGCTCCAGCGCAGCTATTGCCTCGTCGTCCTCATCATCTTCCTCAGCCTCGGGCCGCTGATCTACGGCACGCTCGACCGGCGCATGCCCTCCCGGCGCCAGCTCATCGTCATAGGCGCCACGCTCATGGGGCTCGACTTCCTGCTGCTCGCCCTCTTTGGCCACCTCCACTGGATGCTGGCCACCGCGCTCTGCGCCTTCGCCTGCGGGCTCTCGACCTTCTTCATGCTGATCATGGCCCATGCCCAAAGCCTCTTCCCCTCCAGCTATTCGGGCCGGGTGATCTCGACCATCGGCGTGCTCTCTCTCGGCGGCGTCTTCCTCACCCAGTCCGCCTCGGCCATCCTCCTCGGCCTCTTTCCCGAACCGGGCGCCACGGCCTCCTCTCTGGGCTACAGCGTCCTCTTCGCCTCCGTCGGCGTCATCGGCCTCGGCGTCAGCCTGATCTGCCGCCGCATCCCCCGGGCCGACTGAACCCGAAATAGGCACCGCTACAATTTTCCTATTTTGTTTCGCAACAATATGACACAATATAGGCGTCCAAGCCGCGACATCGCCCAAGGAAGCCCGTGACATGCCCGACACCGCCACCCCCGGCCTCAGCCCGATCGAAGACATCATCGCCGACGCGAAGGCAGGCCGCATGTCCATCCTCGTCGACGACGAGGACCGCGAGAACGAGGGCGATCTCTTCATCCCCGCCCGCCATGCCAACGCCGACGCGGTCAACTACATGGCGATGCACGGCCGCGGCCTGATCTGCCTCGCCCTCTCCCGCGAAAAGACCGAACAACTCGCCCTGCCCCTGATGGCGCGCGGCAACGAAAGCCGCATGGGCACCGCCTTCACCGTCTCGATCGAGGCGCGCGAGGGCGTCACCACCGGCATCTCCGCCGCCGACCGCGCCCGCACCATCGCCGCTGCCGTGGCCGACGGCGCCCGGCCCGCCGACATCGTCTCGCCCGGCCATGTCTTCCCGCTCGTCGCCCGCGACGGCGGCGTTCTGGTCCGCTCCGGCCATACCGAGGCCGCGGTCGACATCAGCCGCCTCGCCGGTGCCGGAGACGCCGGCGTCATCTGCGAGATCATGAACCCCGACGGCACCATGGCCCGCCTGCCCCAGCTCCTCGACTTCGCCGCCCGCGAGAACCTCAAGGTCGCCACCATCGCCGACCTCATCACCTACCGCCGCAACCGCGAGCAACTGGTCGAAAAGGTCTGCGAGGACACCGTCGAAAGCCGCCACGGCGGCACCTTCACCGCCATCGTCTTCCGCAACGTGATCGATGGGGTCGAGCACGTGGCGCTGGTCAAGGGCGATGTCGGCGACGGCAAACCCGCCCTCGTGCGCGTCCATGCCGTCAACCTCTTCGATGATATCGTCGGCGACCGCTTCTATTCCCACGGCTCGGCCGTCTTCAGCGCGATGCAGGAGATCGACAAGGCCGGCCGCGGCGTCATCGTCCTGATGCGCGAAACCCACCGCAGCAGCCCCTCCGACGTGCTCCTGTCGCGCAAGGCCAGCCCCCAGCCCTCGGGCAGCACCATCCGCGACTACGGCACCGGCGCCCAGATCCTCCGCGCCCTCGGCATCCGCGAGATGATCCTGCTCAACACTTCCGTCCACCCCCTCGTCGCCCTGCGCGGCTACGGGCTCGAGGTCGTCGAGCCCCAGCCAAGCCCCGCCCCCGCCTCCGGCGACACCGGCTGAGCCCGGGCGGCAGGTCTCTGCCACTAGAAAATTCCGTCGGCCCGGTTTCTTGACCTCGCATCACTTCCCGATAGGTAAGGGTCAAAACATGGGTCTTTTGGTCATCATTTCCGGCCAAAGGGCCCATCCGGGCGTGGCTTGCCCGGACAACGGATCAGAATAGACGGAGACAGTGAAGTATGCTGCGTTTGGTTGCGAGTTTTCTCGTTCTTGTTTTGCTGACACTCGCGCCCGCCTCGGCGCAGGAGGCCGCCACCGACGGCGCCCCTGCCGCAGACGCGCCCTCAAGCGTGGATCTCCTGATCGACGTCATCGAGAATGACGAGGCCCGCGCCGACCTGATAGAACGGCTCCGCGCCGCAGGCGTCGCCACCGCAGACAGCGCCGGCGACGAAATCGTCGAAACCCTCGCCGATGGCACCGCCCCGCCCGAAGATCTCTCCTTCGGGCGCCGCATCGCCCTCGTCACCCAGGCCGCGGCGGAAGACATCGCCGGTTTCGCCACCACCTTCTGGCGCCAGCTCACCCGCGCTCCGGCCGTCTTCTCCGGCCTCAGCGGCGGCGAGGCGGGCGTGCTTCTCGACGCGCTGGCCGACCTCGCCCTCGTCATCGCCGGCACGGTCCTCTCCTTCCTCGTCCTGCGCTGGTTCGGAAAATCCTTTTACGCCCGGATGAGCGCGTCGGCCCGCGACGGCGGCATGGCCCGCACCGTCGTGCTCTTCGTCATGTCCGCCGTGATCGACGCCCTGATCGTCATCCTCGCCTGGGCGGCAGGCTATGCGCTCGCCATCCTCGCGCTCGGCGAATTCGGCCAGATCGGCATCCGCCAGACGCTCTACCTCAACGCCTTCCTGCTGGTGGAAATGGCCAAGGTTGCGGTGCGCCTCGTGCTGTCGCCCTCCGCGACCTCGCTCCGGCCCCTGCCCATCGGCGACCGCGCGGCGGCCTACCTCTCCACCCGCATCAGCCTGATCGTCGGCGTGGTGGGCTATGGCCAGCTTCTCGTCGTCCCGATCATCAACGGCAACGTCTCCTTCGCGGCGGGCCGCGCCGTCTCGGCGCTCATCGCCTTTGCGGTGCTGGCCTTCGCCATCTGGCTCGTCGTCCGCAACCGCAAGCCGGTGACCGACTGGATGCTCGGCGCCGACGAACCCGACACCGCGCCGCACCACCCCGACCCCGAACCACCCCGCGAAGAGGCCATCGACGAGATCGGCGCCCCCATGGTCACCGCCACGTCCGACCCGGCCCCGGTGATGGACCCGGCCGCCACACCCCCGCCCCGCCGCAGCCGCCGGCGCGGCGCGCTGCACTACCTCGCGCGGCACTGGCACTGGCCGGCGCTGGCCTACCTGCTGGCGATGTTCGTCATCGTCCTCCTGCGCCCCGGCAACGCGGTCTTCCAGACCTTCATCGCCTCCGGCCAGGTGCTCGTGGTGGGCCTTCTGGGCTTCGCCATCGCGGGCTTCCTCAGCCGCTCCATCGCCCGCGGCGTGACCCTGCCGTCGAACCTCACCGACCGCGTGCCGCTCCTCCAGGGCCGCCTCAACGCCTTCGTGCCGAAAATCCTGACGGTCCTGCGCGCGCTCATCTTCGTCTCCGTCGTGCTGCTGGCCATCAACGCCATCGGCCTCATCGACCTCCGCGCCTGGATGGTCAGCCAGTTCGGCCTGCGCCTCACCGGCACGATCCTGTCGGTCTCCGCCGTGCTGCTGGTGGCCTTCGGCCTCTGGCTCGCGCTGACCTCCTGGGTCGACTACCGGCTCAACCCGGAATTCGGCTCGGTCGCCACCGCCCGCGAACAGACCCTGCTGACGCTTCTAAGGAACGCCGCCACCATCGCCCTCATCATCATCACGCTGATGTTCGTGCTGGCGGAAATCGGCCTCGACATCGCGCCGCTTCTCGCCTCCGCCGGGGTGCTCGGCCTCGCCATCGGTTTCGGCGCCCAGAAGATGGTGCAGGACATCATCACCGGCATCTTCATCCAGTTCGAGAACGCGATGAACGTGGGCGACGTGGTCACCGTGGGCGGCACCACCGGCGTCGTCGAACGTCTCACCATCCGCTCGGTCAGCCTGCGCGACCTGCACGGCGTCTACCACATCATCCCCTTCTCCTCGGTCGACATGGTGTCGAACTACGTCAAGGATTACGGCTATTTCGTTTGCGACATGGGCGTCGCCTACCGCGAGAACGTGGACGAGGTGAAACAGGCCATGGTCGACGCCTTCGAGGAGCTCAAGGGCGACCCGGAACAGTCCGACGGCATCCTCGACGATCTCGAATGGTTCGGCCTCAACAGCTTCGGCGACAGCGCGGTCATGCTCCGCGCCCGCATCAAATGCGTGCCGGGGCGGCAATGGGGCATCGGCCGGGCCTATAACGGCGTGCTCAAGCGCGTCTTCGACGACCGCAACATCGAGATCCCGTTCCCCCACCAGACGATCTATTTCGGCGAGTCGAAAGACGGCAAGACCCAGCCCATCACGGTCGAGGCCGAACCTCAGGCCACCTGACCCCCACCGCCGGCCGTCACCCCGACAGGCCGGCGGCCTCCCGCGCTTTCGCTTCGATCGCCCCCCAGTCTTCCGCCGTCACCAGGTCGGCGGGCGCGATCCAGCTCCCGCCCACACAGGGCACCGTCGAAAGCTTCAGGTAATCGCCCGCATTCCCCGGGCTCACGCCCCCGGTCGGACAAAACGATACCTGCGGCAACGGCCCGCCCAGCGCCTTCAGCGCCGCCGACCCGCCCGACGCCTCGGCCGGGAAGAACTTCAGCATGTCATAGCCCCGCGCCAACAACCGCATCGCCTCGCTCGCCGTCGCGGCGCCGGCCAACAGCGGCAAGCCCTCCTCCTCGCACGCCGCCAACAGCGCATCCGTCGCCCCCGGCGAAACCCCGAACGTGGCCCCCGCCGCCTTCGCCGCCCTGACATCCTCGGCCGAAATCAGCGTCCCGGCCCCCACATGCCCGCCCGGCACCTCCGCCATCGCCCGGATCGCCTCCAGCGCCGCCGGCGTGCGCAACGTCACCTCCAGCACCGGCAGGCCCCCGGCCACCAACGCCTCCGCCAATGGCCTGGCCTTCCCCGCATCCTCCACCACCAACACCGGAATAACCGGCGCCAGCCCGCACAATTCCCGTGTCCTGCGGCTTGCGTCCTGCGGTGTCATTGCTGGCCCTCTCCCTGCTTTCACAATGGAATCGACCCTAAGCCAGCCAACACGATCCCGACAACCACCCCACCGCCTCCGCTGGCCATATTCCCCACTCCGAGAAACCGCGCATCGACGGGCCGTGGCGCGGCGATCCAACCTCTGTGATGGGCATTTTATCCCCGCCAAGCACCTCCAACCTACGCACGTGCCACTCCATTTGCCAAATCGCCGTGCCGTCGGGACGGCCCGTCGATGCGCGGCGGGCTCCGCCCTCGATTCCGCGCAGCGCACACCAAACCCCGAGCCCCACCGAACCTTTAATCCAAATCAAACGCACCATTAGCAAAACTTAATCCTCCCCCGCCCCAAAACCCGCTACTCCACCCGAAAGACCGGGAGGGCACCATGACCGACATCCAGAAAATGGCCGACGCGATCCGCTTCCTCGCCATCGACGCCATCCTCAACGCCGGCGAAGGCCACCAGGGCGTGCCCCTCGGCATGGCCGAAATCGCCGCCACGCTCTACGCCCGCCACGTCAGGGTCGACCCGAAGAACCCCCTCTGGCCCGACCGCGACCGCGTCGTCCTCTCCAACGGCCACGGCTCGATGCTGCTCTACGCCCTCCTCCACCTCGCCGGTTACGAGAAACTCACCATCGACGCCCTCAAGTCCTTCCGCAAGCTGCACAACGTCTGCGCCGGCCACCCCGAAATCGAACAGGACGCCGGGATCGAGATCACCACCGGCCTTCTCGGTCAGGGCATCGCCTGCGCCGTCGGCATGGCCGTGGCCGAGGCCCGCCTCGCCGACCGCTTCGGCCCCGACCACGTCAATCACCGCACCTGGGCTTTCGTCGGCGACGGCTGCCTGCAGGAAGGCATCGGGCAGGAAGCCATCTCGCTCGCCGGCCATCTCCGCCTCGGCAAGCTCACCTTCCTCTGGGACGACAACCAGATCACCGATGACGGCGCCACGTCGCTCTCGATCAGCGAAGACATCCCCGCCCGCTTCCGCGCCGCTCACTGGCACGTGCAGGAACTCGACGGCCACGACATAGACGCCATCGACGCCGCCCTCGACGCCGCCAAATCCGATCCGCGCCCCTCATTGCTGGCCTGCCGCACCACCATCGCCCGCGGCATCCCCCGGCTCGAAGGCCAGCGCGGCGGCCACTCCGCCCCGCTCACCCCGGATGACGCCACCGCCGCCCGCCAACAGCGCAACTGGCCCCACCCGCCCTTCGACATCCCGGCCGAAATCCGCGCCGACTGGGCCGCCGCCCTCGCCAGCCGCACCGACGCAATACCGACAAAATACCGACGTTATACCGACGTCGAAAATCCCCCCGAATTCGACCGCTGGCACACCGCCACCCTGCCCGATGCATGGGAGGAATTCTGGCAAAACCTCGGCCCCAACCAGCTCCCAACCGACACCCCCCGCCCCACCATCCTCTCCTCCGGCGACATCTGCGACGCCCTCACCGAGATCCTCCCCGAAACCCTCGTCCTCTGCGCCGATCTGGAAGCCCCCACCAACCACAAGCGCAGCCGCGATGCCTTCACCGCCGACCACCGCGGCGGCTCTTACGTCCATTGCGGCGTCCGCGAGCACCTGATGGGCGCCATGACCTGCGGCATCGCCGCCCATGGCGGCCTGCACCCGATCAACGTCACCTACCTCGCCTTCGCCGATTACGAACGCCCCGCCATGCGCATGGCCGCCCTCATGGGCCTGCCCGGCATCTTCGTCTTCTCCCACGATTCCATCGGCGTAGGCTCCAACGGCCCGACCCACCAACCGGTCGAGACCCTCGCCAGCTTCCGCGCCATGCCCAACATGCAGGTCTTCCGCCCCGCCGACGCCATCGAGACCGCCGAGGCCTGGAAACTCGCCCTCGAACGCAGCGACGGCCCCTCCATGCTCGCCCTCTCCCGGCAGGATGCCACCCAGGTCCGCACCGACCGCTCCGGGAACCTCACCCAATACGGCGCCTATATCCTCCGCGACACCGAAGGCCCCCGCGACATCACCCTCCTCGCCACCGGCACCGAGGTCGGCCTCGCCCTTCAAGCCCAAGCGGACCTGAACCAAGCCGGCATCGCCGCCGCCATCGTCTCCATGCCCTGCTGGGAGCTCTTCGCGCAACAGCCCGCCGACTACCAGACAGCCACCCTAGGCACCGCCCCCCGCATCGCCATCGAGGCCGCCTCCCCCTTCGGCTGGCACCAGTGGCTCCGCCCCACCGACGTCTTCATCGGCATGGAAGGCTTCGGCGCCTCGGCGCAAGCCCCTGTTCTCTATGACCATTTCGGCATCACCCCCGCCCGCGTCGTCGCCACCGCGAAAGACTTGCTCACCCATTGACCCACCGCACGCTTTGGCAGATATTTGGTATACCAAATCATGCCATGCTGAGGGAAGAGCGACAGGATGCGGCCGGAGAGATCACCCAGACCGGTGCAGGCACCCCGATGACCACGATCCTGGGCGCCATCGCCGACGACTTCACCGGCGCGACCGACCTCGCCGGCCTTCTGGCCCGCAGCGGCGCGCGGGTTTCGCTGCGCATGGGCGTGCCCGAAACCCCGCCCGACAACACCGCCCCGTTCGAGGTCATCGCCCTCAAGATCAGAACCACCCCTGCTAACGAAGCGTTAACCCTTTCAAAACAGGCCCTTGCATGGCTGCGGTCAGCCGGCGCCCAACGCTTCTACTGGAAATACTGCTCCACCTTCGATTCCACCGACAAAGGCAATATCGGCCCCGTCGCCGAGGCGCTGATGGCCGAACTCTCCACACCCCAGACCATCTACTGCCCCGCCTTCCCCGAAAACGGGCGCGCGATCTTCATGGGCCACCTCTTCGTCGGCCGCGATCCCCTGTCGGAAAGCCCGATGAAGGATCACCCCCTCACGCCCATGCGCGACTCCAGCCTCCTCCGCCTCCTCCAACCCCAGGTGGAGGGACAGGTCGGCCTCATCGACCGCCTCACCGTCGCCCGTGGGCCCGACGCCATCCGCGACGCCCTCGCCCATCTTGCCCACGACAACATCGCCCACGTCATCATCGACGCCGTCGCCGACGAAGACCTCGCCACCATCGCCACCGCCACGCACCACATGCCCCTCCTCACCGGCGGCTCGGCCCTCGCCCAGCCCCTGCCCGGCCTGCTGACACGGGAGATCGGCCAGACAGAGCCCTTCACGCCCCCCGCCACCGCACCCGAAACCGTCCTCCTGTCCGGCAGCTGCTCCGCCATGACCAACCGCCAGGTCGCCGCCTACCTTGCCACCGGCGCGCCGTGCTTCCAGCTCGACCCGCTCTCCCTCGCCGAACACGGACCCCAACCCGCCCTCGACTGGCTCTCCCGACAAAACCTCCAGCAAGCCCCCCTCCTCTACGCCACCGCCGACCCGCAATCCGTCGCAGCCGCCCAGACCAAACTCGGCCAAACCCGCGCCGGCCAGATCGTCGAAGACACGCTCGCCGCCTGCGCCACCACAGCCCGCGGCCACGGCGCCCGCCGCTTCATCGTCGCCGGCGGCGAAACCTCCGGCGCGGTCACCCAAGCCCTCGGCATCACCCGCCTCGATGTCGGCCGCGAAATCGCCCCCGGCGTCCCGTGGTGCTTTGCCCAAACCGGCGGCCACCCGGTTGCCCTCGCCCTCAAATCCGGCAATTTCGGCGCCGAGACCTTCTTCACCGACGCCCTCACCGCGCTGGAGCCCGAATGACCGAGGAAACCCGCCTCCGCGACCAGATCTGCCTGCTCGCCAAGTCCCTCTTCGACCGCGGCCTCACCCACGGCTCCACCGGCAACATCTCCGCCCGCACGCCCGATGGCGGCCTGCTCGTCTCGCCCACCGGCACCGCCTTCGGCCGCCTCGACCCCGCCCGCCTGTCGCGCTTCGACACCCACGGCGCCCTCATCGACGGCGACAAACCCACCAAGGAAATGCCCCTCCACACCGCCTTCTACGACACCCGCTCAACCACCGGCGCCGTGGTCCACCTCCATTCCACCCATTCCGTCGCCCTCTCGATGCTGCCCGACACCGACCCCGACGATTTCCTGCCGCCCATGACCCCCTACGCCATCATGAAACTCGGCAAGGTCCGCCTCCTGCCCTTCTTCCTGCCGGGCGACCCGGCCATGGGCGAGGCGGTGCGTGGGCTGGCCGGCAAACGCTCTGCCGTGATGCTCGCCAATCACGGGCCGGTCGTCGCGGGCAAGGACGTGGAAGCCGCCTGCAATGCCATCGAGGAACTGGAAGAGACGGCCAAACTCGCCCTCCTTCTGCGGGGCATGGGGCCGCGGATGCTGACCGCGGACCAGGTGCGCTCGGTGGTCACCAAGTTCGACGTGGAGTGGGACGATTGAAATTCTCCGCCAATCTCGGTTTCCTCTGGGCCGACCGCCCCCTGCCCGACGCCATCCGCGCAGCCGCCGCCGCCGGCTTTGACGCAGTCGAATGCCACTGGCCCTATGACACCCCCGCCGCCGACGTCGCCGCTGCGCTAACGGAAACCGACCTGCCCATGCTCGGCCTCAACACCCGCCGCGGCAACGTCGAGGCCGGCGAAAACGGCCTCGCCGCCCTGCCCGGCCGCGAAGCCGAGGCCCGCGCCGCCATCGACGAGGCCATCGCCTACGCCGCCACCACCGGCACCCGCAACATCCACGTCATGGCCGGCTTTGCCTCGGGCAAAGCGGCCCACGAAACCTTCCTCGACAACCTGCACTACGCCTGCACCGCCGCGGCCCCGCACGGCCTCACCATCCTGATCGAGCCGCTCAACCACTACGACGCGCCCGGCTATTTCCTGTCGACCACGGCGCAGGCCGCCCAAATCATCGACTCCGTGCGCGCCGTTAACCTCAAGCTGATGTTCGACTGCTACCACGTGCAACTGATGGAAGGCGACCTGACCCACCGCCTGCAAACCCTCCTCCCCCATATCGGTCATATCCAGTTCGCCTCCGCCCCCGACCGCGGCCCGCCCGATGGCGGAGAACTGAACTTCGTTTACCTTTTCGAAACCATTTCCGCCCTCGGCTGGACGGCCCCGCTCGGCGCCGAATACCGGCCCGGCGGCCCGACCGACGCCACACTCGGCTGGCTCAAGACCTTCCGCGGAAAGCCGGCATGACACCCCGCCCCATCACCCATCGCATTCCAAAGGAGACACCATGACAACAACGCTCGTCATCGGCCCCTATACCGACACCGACACCGCGGCCGCAAAGCAGGCCTTCGCCCCCGTCATCCTCGACCGCATTTCCGAGCTTGCCGGGCTTGACGAGACCACGCGCAGCGCCATCACCGCCCTTGCCTACAAGGGCCACACGGCGGTGGGCCCGGCCGAGATGGACCTGCTGCCGAAGCTCGGCCTCATCGCCAATTACGGCGTGGGCTACGACGCCATAGACATCCCCGCCGCCACCGAACGGGGCATCCGGGTGACCAACACGCCCGACGTCCTCAACGACGACGTGGCCGATCTCGCTGTCGGCATGCTGCTGATGCAGATGCGCGAGATGGAACAGGCCAGCAACTGGGCCCGCTCCGGCAACTGGAAGACCAGGGGCGAATACCGGCTCGCCCACAGGATGACGGGCGGCCGCGCCGGCATCGTCGGCCTCGGCCGCATCGGACGCGAGATCGCCGACCGCCTCGCCGCCTTCAAGATGGATATCCACTACTACGCCCGCTCCGAGAAGCAGACGCCCGGCTGGACCTTTCACGCCGATCCCGTCTCGCTGGCCCATGCGGTCGATTTCCTCGTGATCGCCATCGTCGGCGGGCCCGACACCGAGAAATTCGTCTCGAAAGACGTGATCGACGCGCTCGGCCCCCGCGGCGTGGTGGTCAACATCTCGCGCGGCACGACCGTCGACGAGGCCGCCCTGCTCGACGCGCTGGAACAGGGCCGGATCGCCGGCGCCGGGCTCGACGTCTTCCTCGGCGAGCCGGATATCGACCCGTGCTTCTACGAGCTCAGCAACGTCGTCATCCAACCCCACCACGGCTCGGGCACGGTCGAAACCCGCGCCGCCATGGGCCAGCTTCAGCGCGACAACATCGCCGCCTTTCACGCCGGTCAGCCCCTGCTGACCGCGGTCAACTGAGGGATCCGACCCATGAAGGAAAACCGTTTCAAACGCGCCATCGCCGAGGGCCGCCCCCAGATCGGCATCTGGAGCATGATGCGCGAGCCGATGGTCACCGAAATGCTGGGCCAGCTCGGCTACGACTGGATCCTGCTCGACTGCGAACACACCCCCAATGACGAGCCCGGCGTCATGGCCATGCTGCAGGCGCTCTCGGCCTGCGATATCGAACCGATGGTCCGGCCAAGCTGCCTCAACGTGGCCGAGATCAAGCGCCTGCTCGACGTGGGCGCCCGCAACATCCTCGTGCCTTACGTCCAGACGGTCGAGGAGGCCGAACTCGCCGCCGCCGCCGTCGCCTACCCGCCCGAGGGCATCCGCGGCGTCAGCAGCGTCTCCCGCGCCACCGGCTTCGGCGCCGAACCCGGCTATTTCACCAAGGCGCGCGAGGAGATCTGCCTGATCGTTCAGATCGAAACCCGCGAAGCACTCGACCGGCTGGAGGAGATCGCCGCCGTGCCGGGCATCGACGGGCTCTTCATCGGCCCCGCCGACCTGGCCGCCAGCCTCGGCCACCCGGGCAACCCCAAACATCCCGAGGTCCACGCCGCCATCACCGACGGCATCGCCCGCATCCGCGCCGCCGGCAAACCGTCGGGCTTCCTGTCGCCCGATCAGGCGCTGCTGGAAGACGTGGTGAAAGCGGGCTGCACCTTTACCGCGGTCGATATCGACCTGCCGCTCCTGCGCCGCGGCGCACTGGCCCGGCTGGAGGCCTGCAAGCACTTCAAGGGCTAGGACGACCCGGAATTTTCAAAAATTCCGGGCAAGAAAATCCCATTTTCTTACCCGTTGTCTTCGAAGAAAACGGCCCCCGCCCTCAGCCCGCCGGCTTGTCGTCCTCGAGGTAGTACCGCACGTTGTCCTCGAAACTCTCATCCGCCGACAGCCCCAGCGTCACCGCCTTCTCCGGCCGCAGGTCGAACCGCCAGCCAGTCACGATGGCCTGGATATCCGGCTGCGGCTCCCACTTGATCAGCGTCGCCGGCTCCGGCCCCGCGACCGCCGTCATCGCGTCGATCATCTGCCCGATCGTCCACATCCGCCCCGGCATCATCATGCAGCGGTTCTGTCCCAGATCGCGTTCCGCAATCTCCGCCCCCTTGATCAGGTTCTCCACGCATTTCCGCGGGCTCAGGTAGTAATGCGGGAAATCCGCCTCCACCGGGCAAACCGCCTCCTGCCCGTTGAGCGGCTCGCGCAGGATCGACGACATGAAGCTCGAGGCCGCGCGGTTCGGCTTGCCCGGCCTGACCGAAATCGTGGGCAGGCGGAAGCCGCGCCCGTCAATGAACCCCTTCCGCGAAAAGTCATTCAGCAGCAGTTCCCCCATCGCCTTCTGCGCCCCATAAGAGGTTTGCGGATTGAGGAAACTGTGATCGACGATCGGGTCCGGAACCTCGCCGCCATAGACGGCGATCGACGAGGTGAACACCACGACCGGCTTCGTCCCAAGCTCCCGCGCCCGCTGCAACACGTTGAGCGTGCCCATCAGGTTGATCGAAAGCCCCGCGTCGAAATCCTCTTCCGCATGGGCCGAAACGATGGCGGCCAGCAGATAGATCACGACCGTATCCGCCGTGACGCAGGCCTCGACCGAGGACGCATCGGCGATATTGCAGGTCATCGTCTCGACCTTCACCGCCCCGCCGTCGATCGGCGCCGGATCGTTGATATCCGCCAGCGTGATCGTCGAAATCGCTTCCCCGCGCAATTCGCCCCGTTCGGCCAGCGCCCGGCCCAACTTCTGCCCGACGACCCCGCCGCCCCCGATGATCAGGATGTTCATGTCTCTCCTCCCTCGAATATCTGCGGCACCAGCGCGCCGCGAAACTGGATGACCCGCGCGGCAAGCGCCATCGCCCCCCGCGCCGCGTCATCCACCGATCGCCCGGCGGCCATGCCTGCAAGGAACGCCGCCCCGAAACTGTCGCCCGCGGCCGTCGTGTCGACCACGCTCTCGAAGCGTGCGGCCGGCAGCGTTCTGGTCCCCTTGTCATCCCACAGCGTCAGGTCTCCGCCGCCATTCTTCACCGGCACGATCTTCGCACCGCAGGCCCGGTAACGCGCAATCGTCTCCTCCGGCGCGCTATCCCCGAACGCGCGCTGCTCCTCGTCGAAGGAGGGCAGCACCACGTCGGCCACCGACGCCCCCATGGTCAGCCCCTCGCGCATCGCCTCCGGCGTCTCCCACAACCGTTCCCGCAGGTTGGTATCGAACGCCACCAGCGCGCCCCCGGCCCTCGCCCGGCCCAGCGCATCGCACAACACCCGGCGCGCCTCAGCCGTCAGGATCGCCAGCGTAATCCCCGAAAAATAAAGGATATCCCGCCCCGCCAGCACATCTGCCAGCCAGGCCGGATCATCCGCCACCGCCCGCGCCGCCGACTGGCTGCGCCAATAGGAAAAACTGCGCTCGCCATTCTCGAGGCTGATCATGTAAAGCCCGACCGTGCGGTGCTCTAGCCGCCGCAGCGCCGAGGTGTCGATCCCCTCCCCCTCCATGAAGGCGCACATCTCGGCCGAGACGGCATCGGTGCCGATGCAACTGCCATAGCCGACGCTCCACTCCTCCGGCAGCAGCCGCCGCGCGTACCAGGCGGTGTTGAACGTATCCCCGGCAAACCCGCGCCGGTAGAGCCCGCCGCCCGCATCGGCCATCTCGACCATGCATTCGCCCAGGGCAAGGAACGACCGGCTCACAGGATCACCCGGTGCTCTTGCTGCCCCGCCACGTCGACACGAAGCGCATATGTCCGCCCGTCATGCTCGGTCGTGACCTCCGGCTCCTGGCTGGCACTGGTCACGAACAGCGTTCGCAGATCCTCCCCGCCAAAGGCCGGGCATGTCGTGCGCTTTGCAGGCAGCGCGATGCTCCGCACCTCCCGGCCGTCAGGATCGAAAACCGCCACCTTCCCGTGCCGGAACTGCGCACACCACAGGTTGCCATCGGCATCCACCACCGCCCCGTCCGGCCGGTACCGGTCTCCGGGCAGATCAACGAACAGCTCCGGCGCCCCCGAGGGCCAGCCCTCACCATCCAGCGCCTGCCGCCAGACCTTGCCCGTCGGCGTATCGGAGAGATAGGCAAACCGCCCGTCCGGCGTGAAACACATGGCATTCGGGATCGACCAAAGCGCATAAAGCCGCCGAAGCTCGCCCCGGTAATACCGATAGATCGCCCCCGCGCCGGGCTCCTTCATCTTGCCCATCGTCCCGATCCAGAACCCGCCATAGGGGTCCGCCCGACCATCGTTCGACCGGGTCGCCGGGTTGTCCGCCTCGAGGTCGCAAACCTTCGCATGCGCCCCCGTTTCCACGTTGAAATCAATCAGCGCACTCTCCGACGCCACCAGCAGCCGCGCCTCGTCCACCCACCCGGCGGCCGAGACATGCTCGTCGAACTGCCACACCTGCTGCCCCTCGTCCGTGCGCGTGTAAAGCCGGTGCGCGTCGATATCGAACCAGAAGAACTGCCCCCGCAGCGGGTGCCAGAGCGGTCCCTCCCCCAGCAGGCAATTCGTGTCGTCAAACACCTCCACCGCCGTCACAACAGCCCCCTCTGCGCCAGGTTCCGCATCAGCGCAGCCGTCCCGAATACCCATTCCGGGCACTCGGTCGACAGCCGCACAATGTTGCTCAGCGCCCCCAGCGACGGTTCGCTGATCGTCACCACGTCGCCGCCCTTATGGGTAAAGCCCTGCCCCGGCGCGCCCCGGTCCTTGACCGGCGCGAACATGGTGCCGAGGAACAGGAAGAAGCCATCCGGGTACTGGTGATGCGCCCCGATGGTCTGCGCCACGATCTGGGCCGGGTCGCGGCTGATCTTCGTCATCGAGGAATGGCCTTCCAGCACGAAGCCATCTTGGCCCTCGACCCGCATGGTCAGCTCGGCCCGGCGCACATCCTCCATCCCGAACCCCTCGTCGAAGAGCCGCAGGAACGGCCCTAGCGCACAGGAGGCATTGTTGTCCTTGGCCTTGCCCAGAAGCAACGCCGAGCGCCCTTCCACGTCCCGCAGGTTCACGTCGTTGCCCAGCGTCGCCCCCACGACGACCCCACGCGAATTGACCGCCAGCACCACTTCCGGCTCGGGGTTGTTCCAGCTCGACACCGGGTGCAACCCCACGGCCGCCCCGCTCCCCACCGAGGCCATGGGCTGGCACTTGGTGAACACCTCCGCATCCGGGCCGATGCCAACCTCCAGGTACTGCGACCACAAGCCTTCCTCCTGCAGCACCGCCTTGACCTGCATGGCCTGATCCGACCCCGGCTCGATCCCCGACAGGCTGTCGCCGATCACCGATTTCACCCTTGCCCGGATCGCCTCGGCCCGGTCGGCATCGCCCGCCGCCTGCTCCTCGATCACCCGCTCGACCATGCTTTCGGCAAAGGTCACCCCGGCGGCCTTGATCGCCTGCAAATCCGGCGGCGCCAGCAACCGCAGGTCATCCGCCCCGGCATCCTCGGTCGAACACGCCGTCAGCTCCGCCAGCGTGCAGACAGTGTCGCCACCCGCCTCGCGGGCCGCGGCCGCGGGATCATCCGCCTCCAGCAACGCCTGCATCGTGGGAAGCTCCCGGCTGGTGATGTCCACCACCGCGTCGCCGTCGAGCCGCACCACCGCCGGGCCGATCCCCGGCCGCCAGATACGCCCGACCAGTGTCGCCTTGCCGTCGTCAGGAACCATCCGAAATCTCCCGGTTGCCCGGCGGCAGAAGCTTGCCGGGGTTGAGAATGTTGTTGGGGTCGAACCCCGCCTTGATCGCCCGCATGTAGGCCAGCGCCGCGCCATGCTCGGCCGTCATGTATTTCTGCTTGCCAAGCCCGATCCCATGCTCGCCGCTGACCGTGCCGCCCAGCCGCAGCGCGGTTTCCGCCAGTGCCTGCGTGAACTCTTCAGCACGCGCCATCTCGTCCGCATCCCCCGGATCGACGCTCAAGCCGGCATGGAAATTCCCGTCGCCCACATGCCCCACGATCGTCGCCGTCAGCCCCAGCCGCTTGGCATCCCGCTGCGCCTGCAACACCGCCTCGGCCAAATGCGAGATCGGCACGCAGACATCCGTGGGCCAGATATGCCCGCCCTTGCCAAAGGCGGCCGATGCGTAATGCGCCTTGTGCCGCATCTCCCACAGCGCGTTCCGCTCCTCGGTGGTATCGGCGGTCTTCCAGCCATCCGCCCCGAACTCCGTGGCAATCTCGCCAAAGGCGTCGCGCTGCTCGGCCACCGCGGCCGGCGAGCCGTGGAACTCCAGGAACAGGTGGGGCTCCTCGGGCAGGTCGGCCTGCGAGTACCGGTTGAACCCCCTCACCATC
The DNA here is from genome assembly GCF_008728195.1 of Roseovarius indicus. Taxonomy (NCBI): domain Bacteria; kingdom Pseudomonadati; phylum Pseudomonadota; class Alphaproteobacteria; order Rhodobacterales; family Roseobacteraceae; genus Roseovarius; species Roseovarius indicus. Next base: position 1,978,590 of record NZ_CP031598.1, on the reverse strand, counting down.
ATCTCGTCCAGCAACTCGATCCGCGCCATCGGCAGGCCCGACTGGATCGTCAGGATCACGCAGTTCACCGCATCCTCGACCGAGGGAAACCGGCAGGTCGCCGCGCTGATCGCCTCCGGAATGCCCTGAAGCCGAAGGGTCAGTTCGGTGATGATCCCCAGCGTGCCTTCCGAGCCCACCAGCAGATGCGTCAGGTCATACCCGGTCGAGCTTTTCCGCGCCCGGCTGCCGGTGCGGATCACCGTGCCATCCGCCATCACCGCCTCGAGCGCGAGGATATTCTCGCGCATCGTGCCATAGCGCACCGCGGTCGTCCCGCTCGCCCGCGTCGCGGCCATCCCACCGATGCTGGCATCCGCGCCGGGATCGACCGGAAAGAACAGCCCCGTCGCCCGCAACTCCTCGTTCAGCCGCTTGCGGGTAATCCCGGGCTGCACCACCGCGTTCAGGTCCTCCGCATTGACCGCCAGAACCGCGCCCATCCGGCTCATGTCGAGGCTGATCCCCCCCTGAATCGCCAGGTGCTGCCCTTCAAGGCTGCTCGCCGCGCCATAGGCCGTGACCGGCACAGCGTGACGGTTGCAAAGCCGCAGGATGGCCGACACCTCCTCCGTATTCTCCGGATAGGCCACCGCATCGGGCGGGGTGACCGGGTAGTAAGTCTCGTTCTGACCGTGCAACGCGCGGTCGGCCTCCGACGTCACAAGCCGCTCGCCCAGAAGCGCCTGCAACTCCGGCAGGGCGGTTTCGATGCGCCTCATTTCCCCCATGACAGCACCATCGGGTCAAGCGGCCGCAACAGTTCCATCAGCATCGCCCGCGTGTCGGGATGCAGCGGCGGGATCGGGTGGCGGCAAAAGTCCGAGGCGATCACCCCGCCCTCCACCATCGCCGCCTTGGCAGACCTGAACCCGCATTGCCGGTTCTCGTGGTTCACGGCGGGAAGCACCCTGGCATACCCCTCAATCGCCGCCTGCCGGTTGCCGGCCAGGAAATCCCGCACCACCGGTCCGATCAAGTCGGGCATCATCGCGCTGGTCATCGTCCCCGTCGCCCCGGCATCCAGATCGGCCAGCAGCGTGATCGCCTCCTCCCCGTCGAATGGCCCCTCGATCGCATCGTCCCCCTCGTCAATCAGCGCCCGCAGTTTGGCCGCCGCCTGCGGGCATTCGATTTTGAAGAGCTTCAGCATCTCGATCTCCCTCGCCATCCGCACCAGCAGAGGCACCGGCAGATCGACCCCCGACAGCGGCGCATCCTGCAGCATGATCGGGATACCCACCTCGCCCACCGCTCGGAACTGCTCGAATGTCTGCTCGGCCGTCCCCTTCAAGAGCGCCCCGTGATAGGGCGGCATCATCATCACGATATCGGCGCCCAGTTCCTTGGCAAACCGCGCCCGCTCCACAGCAATGGGCGTCGCGAAATGGCTGATCGTCACGATCACTGGCACCCGCCCCGCCACATGCTCCAGCGACAGCCGCGTCAGCAGCGCCCGCTCCTCGTCGGAAATCAGGAACTGTTCCGAGAAGTTGGCAAGGATACAGATCCCGTCGACCCCCTGGTCGATCATGCAGTCGAGCACCCGCGTCATCCCCTCGGTGTCGATTTGGCCGTCGGGGTGAAACGGTGTCGGTGCGACCGGCCAGATGCCTGAATAGGTGGCGTGGGTCATGCGCTCTCCTCCATGTCTCCTCCTCACCCGGCCCCGCGCGAGGCCGACCACAGCGCCAGCGCCACGACCCCCAGCATCGACAGGGCCATGAGGATGTTGATCGTCCGCTGCGTGCGGTCCGACAGGTTCAGCTTGTGCAACGAAACGCCGGCCCAAAGCCAGGCCAGGTGGATGGGAATCCAGATGATATTCATGATCAGCGCCTTGGAAATCATCTCGAACAGGAAGGCATCGGGCGCATAATCGAACCCGGTGATCAGCGAGGTGTTCACCGCATAGGCCTTGGGGTTGATCGCCTGCAGCGTGATGCCGCCCAGCACGCCGGGGGGCGATTTCGCCTCCATGAACGCCACCTTCGCGCCGGCAAAGGCAATGCGCCCGGCGAGGTAAAGCAGGTAGGCCACCGAGGCGAACATCAGCACGTTGCGCAGCCACGGCACCGACAGGATCACCGCCGCCAGGCCCGTCATCACCGCCAGCATCACCAGGTTGGTGCCGATGAAAAGCCCGACCAGGTAACGCAGCGAAGCCTTGAACCCGTAAGCCGCGCCGAACCCGGCCGTCGTCATCACCCCGGGCCCGGGCGTGATGATCAGGAAGAAGACGGCGGCGGCAAAGGTCAGCATGCGGTGAAATCCAGCTGTACCTTCATCGACTGTGCCCTGTCCGAGGCGGTGGCGAAGGCATGGTCATACTCTGACAACGGAAAGCTGTGAGTGATCAGCGGGGCCACGTCGATCAGCCCCTTGCGCATCAGGTCCACCGCCACCGCGAATTCCTCGTGAAACCGGAACGAGCCGCTGAGCGACAGTTCCTTCGCGGTGATCTGCATCATCGGCAGCCGCATGTCGCCCGAAAGGCCCAGCTGCACCACCTGCCCCCGCGGCCTGAGCGCCGCTATGCCACCTGCCAGCGCCGCCTCGGCACCCGAGCATTCGAACAGCACGTCGAGGCAGCCCTTACCTGCCGCGTAAGGCGCCAGCGCTTCGGGATCTTTCGACGTATCCAAAGCCGCATCCGCCCCCGCCGCCCGGGCAAATGCCAGCCCGTTCTCGGCGATATCAGTGGCGATGATCTCCGCCGCCCCGGCCCGCCGCGCGGCCAGGATGACCAGCACACCGATCGGCCCGCAGCCCGTCACCAAAACCCGGCGCCCCAGCATCTCGCCCACCCGGCGCACCGCGTGCAATGCCACCGATAACGGTTCGGCCATGGCCGCCTCGGCCGGTTCCAGCCCCTTTGCGGCCACGCATTGCGACGCCTCCGCCACCAACTTGGCGCGAAATGCGCCCTGCACATGCGGGAACGGCATCGCCGAGCCGTAGAAGCGCATGTTCAGGCAATGGTTCGGCAGACCCCGCAGGCATTCGCCGCAACTGCCACAGGGCCGCGACGGCGACACCGCCACTAGCTCGCCGACAGACAGCTCCTCGACCCCTTCGCCCAGCGCCTCGACCACCCCCGCCACCTCGTGCCCGAGGATCATCGGCTCGCGCAGCCGCACGGCACCGAAACCGCCATGGTTGAAGTAATGCAGGTCCGATCCGCAGATTCCGCCACGGGCCATCCCAATCAGAACCTGTCCCGGCTCCGGATCGGCCGCGCGGCAGTCTTCCAGCCGCAGGTCTTTCGCCGCATGGGCATAGAGCGCCGTCATCGCCCGTCTCCTCCGCCGGGGTTCCGCTTGCATCGTTATAAAAATGGTATACCATTTGATCAAGGCGCGTTTGACAGGGAATGCGAATTTCCCGCCGGACCGCCGCAGGGAGGATGAATGCAACTGTTCGATCTGACGGGCCGCACGGCCCTCGTCACCGGCTCGTCCATGGGCATCGGCCTTGCCCTGGCACGCGGTCTGGCACAGGCCGGGGCCCGGCTGGTGCTGAACGCGCGTAACGCCGACCGGCTGGAGGAAGCGGCGGAGAAACTGCGCGCCGAGGGCGCCGAGGTCGCCACCCTGCCCTTCGACGTGACCGACGCAGCCGCCGCCCGTGACGCCATCGACCGATACGAAGCCGATACCGGCCCGATCCACATCCTCGTCAACAACGCCGGCATGCAGCACCGCACGCCTTTGGAAGATTTCCCGCCCGAGGATTTCGACCGCCTGATGCGCACCAACGTGAATTCGGTCTTCTACGTGGGCCAGGCCGCCGCCCGCCACATGATCGCCCGGCAATCAGGCCGGATCATCAACATCGCCAGCGTGCAAAGCCTTCTCGCCCGCCCCGGCATCGCGCCCTACACCGCCTCCAAGGGCGCCGTCACCAACCTGACCAAGGGCATGGCGACCGACTGGGCGAAACACGGGCTCAACTGCAACGCCATCGCGCCGGGCTATTTCGACACGCCGCTCAACGCCGCCCTCGTCGCCGACCCGGACTTCACCACTTGGCTCGAGAACCGCACCCCGGCCGGCCGCTGGGGCGAGGTCGAGGAACTCGTCGGCGCCTGCATCTTTCTCGCCTCAGACGCGGCGAGCTTCGTCAACGGTCACACGCTGTTCGTCGACGGCGGCATCACGGCCAGCCTTTAAGGGAGAACAGACATGAGCGACAAACCCGTCATCGGTTTCATCGGCGTGGGCCTGATGGGCCACGGCATGGCCAAGAACATCCTCAAGGGCGGCTACGACCTTTGGATCAAGGGCAACGTGAACCGCGAGCCGGTGGACAGCCTGCTCGGCATGGGCGCGAAGGAAGCCGCCAGCCCGAAAGAGATGGCCGAAAACTGCGACATCGTCCATATCTGCCTTTCCAACTCGCCCCAGGTCGAGGCCGTGATCCGCGGGCCTGACGGCATCCTTGCCGGGGCGCGCGAGGGGCTGATCGTGATAGACACCACCACCGCCGACCCGGTCTCGACCATGGCACTGGCGGAAGAGATGGCAGCGCAAGGCGTGAAGATGGTCGACGCGCCCCTTGGCCGTACCCCGAAAGAGGCCGAGGAAGGCAAGCTCGACGCGATGGTCGGCTGCGACGAGGGTGATTTCGCCACCGTATCGCCCGTCATCGACTGCTGGGCCGGCACCATCACCCGCATCGGCCCCACCGGCTCGGGCCACAAGATGAAACTGCTGATGAACTTCCTCGGCGCGGCCTACGCGGCGCTCTATTCCGAAACGGCCGCCCTTGGCGCCAAGGTCGGCATCTCGCCCCACACCTTCCGCGAGGTGATCGGGCCCAGCCGCCTCGGCAGCGGCTTCTTCGGCACGTTCATGACCTATGTCTGCGAGCGCGACCGCGACGCCCACAAGTTCTCGATCGCCAACATGTCCAAGGACATCCGCTATGTGAACGCCATGGCCACCGATGCGGGCGTGATGAACGTCATGGCCGCCGCCGCGAAACACTATTTCACCCATGCCGAGGCCATCGGCGCCGGACAGGATTACGTGCCGATGCTGTCGGATCACGTGGGCCGGCTGAACGGGCTCGACATGGAAGCCGAGGTGAAGAAAGGCCGCTGAGAGAGGACAACGCGATGCTGAGCGACGCGCAACGGGCGTTTTACGCCGAGAACGGCTACCTGATGATCGAAAACGCGGTCACGCCCGACCAGCTCGACCGCCTGCGCGCCATCACCGCACGCCTCATCGACGCCTCGCGTACCGTCAGCGAAAGCAACGATGTCTACGACCTCGACAAGGGCCACGGCCCCGACAGCCCCCGCCTGACCCGCATCAAGATCCCCCACAAGCAGGACCCGTATTTCTGGGAGGTGCTGCGCCACTCCACCATGACGCAAGTGCTCAACGACCTGCTCGGCCCCGACACCACGATCCTGACCTCCAAGCTCAACACCAAGGCCCCAGGCGGCGGGCGCGCGGTGGAATGGCATCAGGACTGGGCCTTCTACCCGCACACCAATGACGACCTGCTTGCCTTCGGCCTGATGCTGGAAGACGTGGACGAGGCGAACGGCCCCCTCATGGTCATCCCCGGCACCCATCGCGGCCCGGTGCTCGACCATACGTCCAACGGCGTCTTCGCCGGCGCCATCAACCCCGACGACCCGGCCTTCGACCGCGAGAAGATCGTCACCCTCACCGGCAAGGCGGGCAGCATGACGGTGCATCACGCCCGGCTCCTGCACGGCTCCGCCCCCAACCGGAGCGACCGGGCGCGGATGATCCTCTTCTACGAATGCGCCAGCGCCGACGCCTGGCCGATCCTCGGCTCGAATTCCTACTTCCACGCGCTCGGCCAGCGGAAATTCTGGGACGACCTGCAGGATCGCACGATCACCGGCACACCCTGTCTGACCCCACGACTGGAGCAGGTTCCCGTCACCATGCCCCTGCCCCCGGCACCCGACACCGGCTCGATCTTCCGCACGCAGGAATCGGCAGGCGCCCGTAGCGCCTTTGCCGAAGATTGACCGCCTAGTCCTCGATCACCGCGCGACCATCGGCGATCATCTCCTCGATGGCCGCCATCTGGCAGAACCCCTCGCGCACCTTCGCCTCGAGTACGCCTTCAAGTTCCTTCACCTTCGAAAGTCGCCCGATCACCCGGTCGATCTCGGCAAGCGGCACCACGACCACGCCGTTCCGGTCGGCCACGATCAGATCGCCACTCTCGACCCGCACGCCGCCGATCACCGCGCCGAACCCCGCCCGCGCGGGCCCGTTCGAATAGGGCGAGTTGGGGCTCAGCCCGGTGCACCACGCCGGAAGGCCCACCTCGACGATGCCGTCGTAATCGCGCATCTCACCATCGGTCACAAACCCGGCCGCGCCCTTGTTCTTCATCATGCCGCAGAACTGATCGCCCGAGGCCGAACAATTCCGGTGGCCATGCACCGCCGACAGGATGATGTCACCCGGTTCGAGGATATGCAGCGCGCCCATCGTCGCGAGAATCTCGGCCGGCCCGTTATCCGCCACCAGTGCCGGGCCTACGGCCCGACAGTCGATATCCCGCCCGCCGCCGATCGGCTGAATGTCGGAACTCAGCGCCCCCTGCCCGCCCATGGCGTCGCAGACGAACCCCGTCGGCACATCGCGAAAAGCCGCGATCTGGGCCGCGCTGGGGCGCGGAAAACTCCGGCGGAGGGTCAGGACAGGCGGTTCTTCGATCATCTCGGGGCTCCGGTTGTCAGGGCGTCGCGCAAGGTACGCCCGGGTCACGTCATAGCATCGCGGCATCCACCAGGACACCACGACATGGCATTTCGCGTCTTCCGGCGGATGCCGCCGCCAGATTCACCGGAATGCCTTGCTCATATGGGCGCTTTGCCCTTGCATTTGGTATACCAAATGGGAATGCTGTCACAAGAGGCGTGTTCACCAGCTTTGGGCGAACGCGGAATTCAGGGAGACCGGCTCGATGTCTGACACACGTGCGAACAAGCAGTTCCGATCGCAGGAATGGTTCGACAACCCCAACAACCCCGGGATAACGGCGCTCTACCTCGAACGCTACCAGAACCAGGAATTCACCCGCGAAGAGCTTCAGGGCGGCAAGCCCATCATCGGCATCGCCCAGACCGGCTCGGACATTGCACCCTGCAACAAGATCCACGTCTTCCTGATGGACCGGATCAAGGCGGGCATCCGCGAGGCGGGCGGCATTCCGATGGAGTTTCCCGTGCACCCGATCCAGGAAACCGGCAAGCGACCCACCGCGGCGCTCGACCGCAACCTGCAATATCTCAGCCTCGTCGAGGTGCTGCACGGCTACCCGATCGACGGGGTCGTGCTGACCACCGGCTGCGACAAGACCACACCGGCGATGCTGATGGGCGCGGCCACCGTCGACCTGCCGGCCATCGCGCTCAACGGCGGGCCCATGCTCGACGGGTGGTGGAAGGGCAAGCGCGCGGGCTCGGGTCTGATCGTGTGGGAAAGCCGCCGCCTGCTGGCCATGGGCGAAATCGACTACGACGAATTCATCAGCCGCGTCTGCTCCGCCGCGCCCAGCCTCGGCCATTGCAACACCATGGGCACGGCCAGCACGATGAACGCGCTGGCCGAGGCGCTCGGCATGACGCTGACCGGCAACTCGGCCATCCCGGCGCCCTTCCGTGAACGGATGGCGATGGCTTACGAGACCGGCAAGCGCATCGTCAGCATGGTTTACGAAGACCTCAAGCCGTCCGACATCCTGACCCGCGAAGCCTTCGAAAACGCGATCGTGGTCAACACCGCCATCGGCGGCTCGACCAACGCACCCCCCCACCTGCAGGCCGTCGCCCGCCATATCGGCGTCGAGCTGGACGTGAAGGACTGGCAGACCCTCGGCTTCGACGTGCCGCTCATGGTCAACATGCAGCCGGCCGGCGAATATCTCGGCGAAAGTTTCTTCCGCGCGGGTGGCGTGCCGGCGGTCATGGCCGAACTGATGCGCGCGGGCCGGATCCACGAGGGCGTGATGACGGCGACCGGCCACAGCATGGGCCAGAACCTCGCCGGGCTGGAAAGCGTCGACCGCGACGTGATCACCCCCTACGCGGAACCCCTGCGCACGAATGCGGGCTTCAAGGTGTTGTCCGGCAACCTGTTCGATTCGGCGCTGATGAAGACCAGCGTGATTTCCGACGACTTCCGCAAGCGCTTCCTTTCAGAGCCGGGCAACGAGGGCGTCTTCGAAGCGCGCGCCGTGGTCTTCGAAGGCCCCGAGGATTACCACGACCGGATCAACGACACCGAACTCGGCATCGACGAACGCACCGTTCTCTTCATCCGTGGCGTGGGCTGCGTGGGCTACCCGGGCTCGGCCGAGGTGGTGAACATGCAACCGCCAGACGCGATCATCCGGCAGGGCATCAACCACCTGCCCACCGTGGGCGACGGGCGCCAATCGGGCACCTCGGAAAGCCCCTCGATCCTCAACGCCTCGCCCGAAAGCGTGGTGGGCGGTGGTCTGGCCTACCTGCGCACGGGCGACATGGTGCGGCTCGACCTGAACGCCTCGAAGATGGACGCCTTGGTCGACGAGGCCGAATGGCAGGCCCGCATCGACGCCTGGGAAGCTCCCGAGATCAAGAGCCAGACGCCTTGGCAGGAAATCTACCGCACCCATGTCGGACAGCTGGCCGATGGCGGCTGCCTCGAACTGGCAACCGCGTACCAGAAGATCGCGAAGGATCTGCCCAGAGACAACCACTAGAACGGGGCGGACCCGCGGGAGGACACACATGACCAAGTCAATCATCATCACCGGCGGCGGCGGCGGCGTGGGCCGCGCCACCGCCCATGCCTTCCTCGACGCCGGCTGGCGCGTGGGCCTCGTGGGCCGCCGTGCCGAGGCATTGGAGGAAACGGCAAACGGGCACGAAAACGCGCTCACCCTGCCCTGCGACGTGACCGACGAGGCGCAGGTCGAGGCCGCCTTCGGCCGTGCTGCGCAGGACTGGGGACACCTCGACGCCATCTTCAACAACGCAGGTATCGGCCGGCCCGGCGCCCCCATCGATGAAATCCCGGTCGAGGAGTTCCGCCAGCTCATCGACATCAACGTGACCGGCAGCTTCATCTGTGCCCGCGCCGCATTTGGTATCATGAGAAAGCAAGAGCCGCAGGGCGGCCGGATCATCAATAACGGCTCGGTCTCGGCCTACGTGCCGCGCTGGGGCTCGGCGCCCTACACTGCCTCGAAACACGCCATCACCGGCCTGACCCGCTCGATCAGCCTCGATGGCCGGCCGTTCAACATCGCCTGCGGCCAGGTCGACATCGGCAACGCCCTCACCGACATGGCCGCCAAGATGACCGAAGGCGTCCCGCAGGCCGACGGCTCCATCGCCATCGAACCGGTGATGGACGTGGCGCATGTGGCGAATTCCGTCCTGCACATGGCCGACCTGCCCCTCGACGCCAACGTGCAGTTCATGACCGTCATGGCCACCAACATGCCCTATATCGGACGGGGGTAACCCATGCGAAAGACCCAACGCCTGCTCATGACCGGCGCCGCCGGCACCATTGGCCAGCAGATCCGCGAAGGACTGGCAGATTATGCCAAGACAGTGCGGCTTTCCGATGTCGCGGACCTCGGCGAACCGGGCGCACATGAAGAGATCGTCACGTGCGACCTGACCGATGCCGACGCCGTGCGCGAGACGGTGAAGGGCTGCGATGCCATCCTGCATTTCGGCGGCATCTCGACCGAGAACCGCGCCGACCTCATCCACCCGGTCAATATCGACGGCACCTATCACCTGTACGAGGCCGCCCGGAAGGAGGGCGCACGCCGCATCCTCTTCGCCAGTTCCAACCACGTGATCGGCTTCCATTCCCGCGAGACACGCCTTACCGCCTCCTCGCCCATCCGGCCTGACAGCAATTACGGCGTGTCGAAAGCCTATGGCGAGGCGCTGGCCAGCATGTATTGGGACAAGTACGGCATCGAAACGCTGATCCTGCGCATCGGGTCGTGCTTTCCCGAACCCAAGGACCGCCGGATGATGGCGACGTGGATGTCGTCGGCCGACATGCTGCGGCTGATCGGCGTGATGCTGGAGGTGCCGAGGCTGGGATGCCCCATCGTTTACGGGGTTTCGGACAACGAGGAAAGCTGGTGGGACAATTCCGAGACCGCCTATCTCGGCTGGAAACCGAGGGACAGCTCGGCCCGGTTTGCCCATCTCTTCGCTGACGACCCGGCCCAGGATCCGGACGATCCGGAGGTGATTTACCAGGGTGGAAAATTCGCCAAGGCGGGGCATTTCGAGGACTGACCCGTTCAGGGCCCACACCCCTTGTTTTGCAGGAAATTCGACGTCGGTATAACGTCGGTATTTTGTCGGTATTGCGTCGGTGTCTGCGACCGAAGCCCGCCTCGCGCTCAGGGCACCCGCGTCGTCTTTCGCAGCGCTCCGGCCTTCTGCCGCTCCCGGTGCCAGATATAGAGGCCCGAGCCGATGATGATCAGCCCGCCGCCCAGGGTCCAGATCGTGGGCCACGTGGCGAACACCACGATCCCGGCGATCGCCGCCAGGAAGATCTGGCTGTAAACCATCGGCGCCAGAATCGACGCATCGGCCCAGCGATGCGCGATGGTGACGAGGATATGCCCCGTCATCCCGAACCCGCCGATCAGGAACATCACCAGCCATTCCGTCCCGCCCTCGGGCCAGACCCAGACCGACGCCGCAAAAGGCGCCAGCACGACCGAGGCGAGCCCCGCCGACCAAACCTGTTGCGTGGCATTCGTCTCCACCCCCGCGAGCATCCGCGTCATGATGAAATACATCGAGGCAATCACCAGCGCCGCCAGCGAATACATCATCGCCGGGTGGAACTCCGCCCCCCAGGGCTGCATCACCACCAGCACGCCCACGAACCCGGTGCAGACCGCCGCGATCCGGCGCAGGCCGACCTTCTCGCCAAGGATCGGGATCGCCAGCAGGGTCACCACGATCGGCCCCGCGAACATGATCGTCGTTGTCACCGTGATCGGCAGCGATTGCAGCGCGAAGAAGTTGCAGACGGTCGAGCCGAACAGGAATGTCGAGCGCAGAAGCTGTTTGAAAGGCGCCCGCGAGCGGAAGGCCGAAAGCCCCTCCTGCGGCATGTAGATCAGCGTGGCATAGACGAAGTGCCCGAAATACCGGGCGAACACGATCTGCAGCACCGGCATGCCCGCAAGCGACAGCCACTTGGCCGAACTGTCGATGCAGGTGAAAAACACCACCGCGCACAGCATGGTCAGCACACCCGCGGCGGTCCGGTCTTCCCTTGGCTTCGGTGCACTCACATCATCATCCGCTGGCAGGTCACATCGTCATGCCGCCGTCAATCGCCACACATTGCCCCGTCATATAGCGCGTTTCGTCACTGGCAAGATAGACCACCAGGTCGGCAATCTCTTCCGCCTCGCCCAGCCGGCCCATGGGCTGACGCGCGACGAAGGCCTTCATCGCCGCCTCGTAATCGCCCGTGTCCTTCAGGCGCTGTTGCAGCGACGGGCTGTCGACCGTACCGGGCGCGATGCAGTTACAGCGGATGCCTTGCGTGATGTAATCCGCCGCGACCTGCTTGGTCAGCCCGATCGTGGCGCCCTTCGACGTGCCATAGATGAACCGGTTCGGCAGGCCCCGCAGGCTGGAACAGACCGAGGCGATATTGACGATCGACCCCGTGCCGCGCTCCAGCATCCCCGGCACCGCCGCCTGGATCGCGTGGAAATGCGCCCGCACGTTGAGGTTCATGGCCAGGTCGAACTCCTCGTCCGTGGCGTCGAGGATCGTGCCCGAATGCACGATGCCGGAGCAGTTGACCAGGATATCGGGCTGCGCCTCGCCGACCGCCTGCACCAGCGCCACCTTGTCGAGCGCGTCGAGGGCAAAGCTTTCGGCCACGTCGAGCCCTTCCAGCAGGTCGCCGTTCAGATCGGTGGCGATGACATGCGCCCCCTCGCGGGCCATCGCCGCGGCGCTTGCCCGCCCGATGCCCTGCCCCGCGGCGGTGATGAACGCGCGTTTGCCCTTCAGCCTCATGACTGCTTACTCCCGAGATGTTTCGCCATCCAATCCACCATTTCCGGGACCATGATCCCGCCATCGCCGCCATCGCGCGCCTCGCGCAGCGTGGCATCGGCCGCGGTCGACATGCGACTTTCAAGCCCCAGGTCCCCCGCCATCTGCCGGTAATAGCCCACATCCTTGGCCGCATTTGCAACCGAAAAGGCAAGGTCGACCTGCCCATCCACCGCATAGTTGCGGATGAAGTCCATCATCCCCGACTTGAGGGGCCCGGCCGACATCACGCTGTAAAGCGCCTGCCGGTCGATGCCCGCCGCATCCGCCGTGGCAAAGGCCTCCGCCATCGCGTTGGCCGTCGTCATGGCGAAGAAGTTGTTGATCAGCTTGATCGTGTGCCCGTTCCCCAGCTTGCCGAGATGGAAGACATTCTCGCCCAGCACGTCGAGCACCGGCTTGACCTTTTCATAGGCCGCCTCGTCGCCTGCGCACATGATGTTCAGCAAGCCATCCTTGGCATGAGCCGGCGTCCGGCCCAGCGGCGCGTCGAGATAGACGGCGCCCTTTTCCGCCAGATCGGCCCCGATCTTCTGCGTCGACGAGGGCAAGGAGGTGCCGAAATCGATCACCACCTGGCCCGCTTTCGCCCCGGCCAGCACGCCGTCCTCTCCGTAGATCCGTTGCTCGACCTGCTCCGAGGTCCCGACGCACAGCATCACGATATCGCAATTCTCGGCCATCTCCCGGGCCGAGCCGGCCTCGCGTCCGCCGCGTGCCACGGCCTCCTCGATCCCGCTCCGGTCGCGGTTGCCCAGCACACTCACGTCATAGCCCGCATCCTGCAGGCACCCCACCATGGCCCGGCCCATCAGCCCCAGCCCGATGAAGCCGATTGTCGGCTTGCTCATGTTGTCCTCCCTCTCATGGCACGGCCCCGTTGCAGGGGACCTGCCGTTACATCACCGCGCCGATCTGCCACGGCACGAATTCATGATCGCCCAGCCCCTGCGCCTCGGATTTCGACACCTCGCCCGAGGCCAGCCTGAGCCACGCCTCGTAGATCTCGCGCCCGACCTCTTCGACGCTGGCGCCGTCGGTCAGGATACGGCCGGCGTTCACGTCCATATCCTCGGTCATCCGCTCGTACATCTGGGTGTTGGTCGCCACTTTCAGCGTCGGCGCGGGCTTCGAGCCGAAGGCCGAGCCGCGCCCGGTGGTGAAGACGACAAGGTTGCAGCCGCTGGCGATCTGCCCCGTCACGCTGGCCGGGTCATAGCCGGGGCTGTCCATGAAGGTGAAGCCCTTGGCCGTCACCGGCTCGGCATATTTGTAGACGCCCGTCAGGGGCGTGGTGCCGCCCTTGGCCGCCGCGCCCAGCGATTTCTCGAGAATGGTGGTCAGGCCGCCCTTCTTGTTGCCGGGGCTGGGGTTGTTGTCCATGCTGCCGTGGTTGCGGGCGGTGTAATCCTCCCACCAGCGGATGAGGGCGATGAGTTTCTCGCCCACCTCGCGGCTTGCCGCGCGCGCCGTCAGCAGGTGCTCGGCCCCGTAGATCTCGGGTGTCTCGGCCAGCACGCCGGTGCCGCCCTGTGCGACCAGCAGGTCGCAGGCATGGCCGACCGCGGGGTTGGCGGTGATGCCCGACCAGGCATCGGACCCGCCGCATTGCAGGGCGACCATCAGCTCCGAGGCCGGGCATGGTTCGCGTTCGGCCTCGTTGACCAGCGGCAGCATCGCCTCGATCTTGGCTATGCCGGCCTCGACCGTCTTCCGGATGCCGCCCACGTCCTGGATGTTCATCGTCTGGAACAAGGGGCCCGGCGTCAGGCCGAACGCCTCGACCAGCCAGTCGATCTGGTTGGTCTCGCAGCCCAACCCGGCCATCAGCACGCCGCCCACGTTGGCGTTGCGGGCATAGCCCCACATGACACGCTGCAGCGCCTCGAACCCCTCGCCCGACCCGGCCATGCCGCAGCCGGTGCCATGCACGAAAGCGGCCACGCCGTCGACATTGGGATAGGGCGCCAGCCGCTCGGGGGTGAAGTGGTCGGCGATCATCCGCGCGGCGGTGGCCGAGCAGTTCACCGAGGTGAGGACGGCGATGTAGTTGCGCGTGCCGACCCGGCCCGAGGCGCGGCGGTAGCCCATGAAGGTGTCGGTGGTGGTCGCGGGCGTGGCGGGTGTCAGGTTGGTCGAGAATTCGTAAGCGGTGTCGACGTTGCGGAATTCCAGGTTGTGGGTGTGTACGTGGGCGCCCTGGGGGATGTCCGTTGAGGCATAGCCGATGACCTGGGCGTATTTGCGCACCGCATCGCCGCGGGCGATGGGGCGGGTGGCCATCTTGTGGCCGCGCGGGACAAGCTCGATTGCGTCGTCCTCGTCCGGCGCCAATTGGGAGATGGCGGTCACCACGTTGTCGGCGTCGGACAGTCGAACGGTCTTCATCGGGAGGCCTCAGGCGCAGGAGGGGCTGCTGGCGTCCCAGCGGTGGATGGGAATATGGGCCTGCCCCGACAGGCGCGCCCGCGCGTGTTCCCACATGCTGAGCCACGCCCGCCAGTCGCGCAGCTCCGTCTCGGGCTGCGCCCGCGAGCGTGCGACGAAGTCCGGGAAATGCGCCCGCCCGGTCGGCTGGCCGGTCACGTTGTAGCGGATGTCGAAGGACCAGCGGAACTGCTTGGAGACATTGTCGAGCGAGGCATGCGGCGTCAGAGGGTGAAAGATCACCGCCCCGCCGGCCTTCACCGGCAAAGCCTGCGCCTTGCCGACATCGAGCACGCCGTCGGCAATCGCCGTCTGCGTCTTGGGGCAATGGGGGTACATTCGCGGCGTGCCGGGGATCGCCTGCAGGCACCCGTTTTCCACGGTCGCGTCCGAAATCGCCAGCCAGACCGTCACCATCGTTGTGGCGTCGGCCTCCTCATGCGCCACGCCGCGATCCTGATGCCAGTCGGTGCCGCCCACATGGGCGCGGATTTCGTCCTTGTGCAACTCGCCCGCCGGCGGCTTCAGCCGCACATGCTGGATCGGGTTCGAGGTGATCTCTGGCCCGATGAGGCATTCCACGAGGTCGAGCAGCCGGGCACAGGTGATCATGTCGAACACCGCCGGGCCGAAATGAAACGGCGTGTCGGGCGTGATCTCGTCGCCCGGCAGCGAGATATCCATCGGCTGAAACCAGTCGCACCCCGCCTTGTAGCTGGTCAGCAGCTTGTCCTGGAAATCGCGACCCTCGGGCGGGGGCACGCGCCCCTCGCGGTGCCAGCCGGCGTAGAGCGTGTCGAGCAGCCCGGAATATTCCGCCCGCACTGCCGCAAGCACGTCGCCCGCCAGAACATCCGGCACGACGATCACCCCGTCGCGGTTGAACGCATCGATCTGAGACTGGTCAAGCATGGCACCCCCCGGTACGCGCTTTCGGAAGACAAGGGGGGCGGGGTGACCCGCCCCCCTTTCAGGCATTCGGTCCGCCTGCCGCCCCTTACAGGAACAGCGTCACGATCGGCGGCCAGATCAGCAGCACCGACAGCGCCAGAAGCTGCAGCACGATGAACGGCAGGAACCCCCGGAAGATCGCCGTCAGCGAAATATGCGCCGGCGCCACCGACTTGAGATAGAACGCGGCCGGCCCGAAGGGCGGCGACAGGAAACTCACCTGCATGTTCATGCAGAACACCACGCCGAACCAGATCGCCACCTGCCGCGGATCCAGTTCGCCGAAGATCCCGATTTCCTCGACCGGCAGCTTCAGCACGATCGGCAGGAAGACCGGCATGATCAGCAGCACGATGCCGATCCAGTCCATGAACATGCCCATGATCAGGAAGATCACCATCATCACAAGGATGATCCCCATGGTGGGCAGTTCTGCCGCGACGATCATGTTGGCCACGTAGGTCGGCCCGCCCGCCAGCGTATAGGCCGCGGCCAGCGAGGCCGCGCCGATGGTGACCCAGATGATCGTGCCGGTCGACTTGAGCGTGCGCATCAGGCTGTCCCAGACGATGTCGAAGGTCATCTCTCGGCGCACCAGCCCGATGACGAACACCGCGACCACGCCCATGCCGGCGGCTTCGGTGATGCCGGTGATGCCCATGTAGATCGACCCCAGGACCACGCCGATCACGATGACCGGGGCGATCAGGCCCTTGCCCATCTGCCAGCCTTCCTCGGCCCTTTCGCGCCCGACCACGAACAGGATCAGCGCCGTCGCGATCGCGAATGCGCCCACGATATAGGGAATGTCCGACACCATCCCCAGCGCGATGGGCTCAAGCCCCTCTTCGACCGTGTTGTCGCCCGTGATGGTGAAGAACACCGCCCTGAGCAGCAGGAAGCCGGTGATCCAGAGTGCAAAGCGCGACAGGAAGCCGACGAAACGCAGGAATTTCTCCATCCCCTTCGGCGCGGTCGGGTCTTCCTCGGGAAGCGGTGCCAAAGACGGGTTCAGGTTCGTGCGGATGATGATGTAGAGAATGAAGAACGAGGCCAGCATGAAGCCTGGCAGGAACGACGCGGTGAACAGCGCCTTGATCGACGTCTCGGTCACCAGCCCGTAGAAGATCAGCACGATCGACGGCGGGATCATCGTGCCCAGCGAGCCGGAGGCGCAGATCGTTCCGATGGCGAGGTTCTGGTTATAGCCCAGCCGCAGCATCTGCGGCAGCGCGATCAGCCCGAGCAGCACCACCTCGCCGCCGATGATCCCCGACATGGCCGCCATGATCACCGCCATGATCGAGGTGACGATGGCAATGCCGCCCCGTGTCCGCGACAGCCACTGGTTCAGGGCGTCGTACATGTCCTTGGCGATGCCAGAGCGTTCCAGCAGCGAGGCCATGAAGATGAACAAGGGCACCGAGATCAGCACATAGTTGGTCATCTGTCGATAGACGGCCTGCGCCAGCACCGACATCGGCCCGCTGCCGAACCGCCCGAACGACACTTCGGGCCCGAATTTCATCACGATGACCGCGACCGCCAGGAAAGCCGAGGCAAAGCC
Organism: Roseovarius indicus; assembly: GCF_008728195.1. Classification (NCBI taxonomy): domain Bacteria; kingdom Pseudomonadati; phylum Pseudomonadota; class Alphaproteobacteria; order Rhodobacterales; family Roseobacteraceae; genus Roseovarius; species Roseovarius indicus. The sequence goes on along the minus strand of NZ_CP031598.1, from coordinate 1,961,488 downwards.
CAGCGGCATGCCGATCGCCAGCAGCACGAACATCCCTATCAGAAGGTAGATCGACAGGGTCGCCACGTCGCCGACCTTCATCCACGCGAATAGCTCGAGGAATTCCATTCACTTCTTCTCCAGCGTTTCGCGGATATGCTTGATCTCGGTCTCGTCGATCTCGTCGAGCGGCGAGTGGTGTTCGGGCTTCTTGTTCCAGTCGGCGATCAGGTTCGACACCGCCTGGATCGCGACCAGCACGATGATGAGCAGGACCGCCGGCTTGACGATGCCCGGAATGGGCGGATCCCACGCGGTGCCGAAGGTTTCCATCCGCAGGAAGCGGCGTTCGGCGTCGGCGTAGTTCCCCCAGACGAGGGCGAAGGTGAACGCCACGATCAGCAACACCGACAGCACGTCGGCGGCCTTCTGCGCCCAGCGGGGCATCATGTCGTAGATCACGTAGATCCGGATATGGCTGCGCTGCTGCATCGCGTACTGCCCGGCGAACAGGAAGACGAAGGCGGCGATCCAGAGCGAAAGTTCGTTGGCCCAGAGCGTGGGCCGCGAAAACACGTAGCGCGAGACGACCTCGTAGAACATCACGATGACGATCAGCGCCGTCAGGATCATCGCGATGCGCGAGGTGACCAGCGACACGATATCGAAGAACCCGCTTGGCGGGGCTTCGAGCGCGCCGTGGAAGTCCGACAGGTAGAGCCCGGCGAAAAGAACCGCCCCCGCCATCGACAGCAGCATCACCCAGACAAGCGGGCGGCCCTGCGGCCGGATCATCTCGTGCATGCCCAGCGCGTCTTCAGATATGAAACGGTTGAGGATCAGCCAGAGATAGATCAGCGCCACGGCCGCGCAGAAGGCCAGCATTATCATGCGCACCGGCTGCCTGAGCGGTCCGAGCCAGAGGCTTTCCTTTTCCATGCTCGCTCTCCACTGTGCCTTGATGGTTTTTGCCCGGGCGGTTCGGATGCGCCCATCATTCACAGGGGCGCATCCGTCATTCCGGGTGTTGGCTAAGGCGCGGTGCGCCTCAGTCGATCAGGCCAAGCTGCTTGAGATAGACCTTGTGGCTTTCGAGGATCGCCCCGGCTTCGGGCGAGCGCGAGCCCCAGTCATCCCACGCGGCCTGGGCGGCTTCGCGGAACTCGGCCCGGTCTTCTTCCGACCAGTTATGCAGCGTGACACCCTGCTCGCGCAGCTCGGCTGCGGCGGCGGCGTTGTTCTTGCCGTTCGACAGCGCGATCTGGAACGACACTTTCTGCCAGGCGGTGTCGATGATGCGGCGCTGCTGGTCGGTCAGGTCGTTCCACACATCGAGGTTGCAGGCCAGGTGGTCGGACGGCATCGAGTGGAAGCCCGGATAGGTGGCGTGCTTGACGATGTCGTAGAGGCCCAGCCCGACGTTGTTGTAGAGGCCCGAGGCATCGGCCCCGTCGATGATGCCGGTTTCCAGCGCGGTGAAGATCTCGGTGAAGTCCATCACGATGGGCGAGGCGCCGAGCTTTTCGAAAATCTCGGTTTCCATGCCCGGCGGCGAGCGGAACTTCCAGCCCTTGAGGTCTTCCAGCCCGGCGATCGGCTTGGAGGATGACAGCGATTCCTGGCCATAGATCGACCAGCCGATCAGCTGCATGTTCTGCGCGTTGTAAAGCTCCTGCGCGGCCTCGTAACCGCCGCCGTGATAGAGCCACGAATATTGCTGCCAGGGGGTTTCGTACCCGCCCATGATGTCGCCGACGAACTGGAACGCCGGGTTCTTGCCGGTCTGGTAGGCCCCGCCCGTGGCGTCACAGTCGAGAATGCCGTTGATGGCGGCATCGAAGGTTTCCGTCGTGGCCACGACGGAGGACGAATAGAACATCTCGACGGTGATATCCCCGCCCGACATGACCTGTACGTCATCGGCCCATTCCGCCAGCTGCTTGCCGGTCGGGTGCTCGGTGGCATAGTGGGTCTGAACCCGCAGCGTGACCGGTTCGGCCGTGGCCGATGCAGCCATCAGCGCCGTCGCGCCGGCGGTCATCAGAAAGCTAGTCAACTTCATAGTCATCTCCTCCCTAGCGGTGCCTTCGCGGCACCTGTTTTTGACGGCCGGGCATCCTCCATTGCCGGGCCAAGATGGTATACCATCCTGAAAGACGGTAGCGAATGCTGCCTCGACAATCAACAATTTTTGGTATACCAAATTGCAAAAAGTGAGGCTTGCACCCCGTCGAGGAACATGATCGGGAAGGGCAGGCATCGACCACTCGGGGTGAAGACACGGCATGGCCGAAGGGATTCTGGCAGAACAGATCGCCAACCAGCTTCGCAGGGATATCCTGCGCGGAAAGCTGGCGCCGGGCGCGTCCATCAAGGAGCGCGACAATGCCGCCGAGATGGGCGTCAGCCGAACCCCCATGCGCGAGGCCATCCGCATTCTCGCCCAGGACGGGCTGGTCATCCTGCGGCCCGCCCGCAGCCCGATCGTGGCCGAGCCCACCCTGCGCGAGGTCGAGGACAATATCGAGGTGCTGACCTCGCTCGAAATGCTTTCGGGCGAGCTGGCGGTCGAGCGCGCGAGCGACGAGCAGCTTCGCGAAATCGTCGAACTTCAGGACCGCATGGAACGCCTCTACGACGATCTCGACATGGTCGATGTGTTCGAACTCGATATGGAATTTCACAAGGCCATCGTCCGCGCCGCCAACAACCGGGTACTCGCCGAAACCCACGGTGCCATCCTCGCGCGGCTCTGGCGCGCCCGCTACCTGTCGGCCAGCCGCAAACGCTCGCGCGACCGGGTGCTGGAACAGCACAGCGCCATCGCGCGGGGCCTCCTGAACCGGGATATCGAGGCGGTCAAGCTTCACCTCCATAGCCACCTCAAACACCTCGTGATAAACGTGCGGGACTTCTTCGAACACGGACAGGAAGACCTGCCGCCCGAACCCAACGACAAACCGGCCGCCTGACATCGCGGCCACCACCAGCGCGAGGGACATCGACTCCATGAAATTATTGCGTTTTGGCCCGCAGGGTCAGGAAAAGCCCGGCATTCTCGACAGTGACGGACAGGTCCGGGATCTTTCCGGCAAGGTCGCCGACTTTGTCGGCAGCAGCGTCTCGCTCGAAGCACTGGATGCCATTCGCGGCATCGACCCCGAGAGCCTGCCGCTGGTGGAAAACCCCGGCCGCGTCGGCGCCTGCCTCGCCTCGGTGCCGAACTTCTTCTGCATCGGCCTCAACTATGCCAAGCACGCCGCCGAAACCGGGGCCGAGCCGCCGAAAGAACCGATCATCTTCTCCAAGGCCAGCTCGGCCCTGTGCGGCCCGAACGACGCGGTCATCATCCCCCGCAACTCCGTCAAATCCGACTGGGAGGTCGAACTTGGCGTCGTCATCGGGCGCGAGACGCTCTATGTCAGCGAAGCCGACGCGCTTTCCCACGTGGCGGGCTACTGTGTCATCAACGACGTCTCGGAACGCGAATTCCAGGCCGAGCGCGGCGGCCAGTGGATCAAGGGCAAGTCCGCCCCCACCTTCGGCCCCACCGGCCCGTGGCTGGTCACCGCCGACGAGGTGGCCGACCCGCAGAAGCTCGACCTCAGCCTGTCGCTCAACGGCGAGACGGTGCAGGATTCAAACACCGACGACATGATCTTCGGCGTGGCCGAGATCATTGCCTACATGAGCAATTTCATGAAGCTCATGCCGGGCGACATCATCGCCACCGGCACGCCCTCGGGCGTGGGCCTCGGCATGAAGCCGCCGCGCTTCCTGAAACCGGGCGACGTGATGGAGCTTACGGTCGAGGGCCTCGGCACCCAGCGACAGGAAACGGTCGCCGCCGACTGAACCGGAACGCGCCGTGCCACGCACCCCGAACCTCAACGGTTTCCTCTATTTCGAAACCGTGGCGCGGCGCGGCACGATCACCCGCGCGGCGGAAGAGCTGTCTGTCTCGCCCTCGGCGGTCAGCCAGCAGATCAAGCTTCTGGAACAGCAGCTTGGTGTCCGGCTCTTCCGCCGCGACGGGCGTTCGCTCAGCCTGACGCTGGAAGGCGAACAGCTGTTCCAGACCTCGGCCACCGCCCTGCGGATGCTGCGCGACGCCCGCCGACACCTTGGCAAGACGCGCGAGACCTATCGCCTCAACCTGCGCGTCTCGCCCAGCTTTGGCGTCCGCTGGCTGGGGCCCCGCCTGTCGGATTTCGTCGCCCGCTACCCCGACTGGGACCTGCGCGCCGACGCGGCCCCCGACCCCACCGATTTCGACCGCGAGGTCATGGATCTCGACATCCGCTACGGCACCGGCCACTGGGCGGGCTACCATGCCCAGGCCGTGATCCAGGATCATGTCCTGCCGCTTTGCAGCCCGCAATACCTGGCAGAGCTCGGCAGTGGCAAACCGGGAGAGATGTTCGACAAGGCCCGCCTGATCGACAGTGCCCGCGCCCTCTGCCAGTGGGATTTCTGGCTGATGCACACCGGGGTCGAGACCGAGGCCAACCGCAAGACCATCCTGATGGACCGCTCGTCGATGGCGCTGCAGCTGGCGCTCGACGGATCGGGCATCGTGCTGGAATCGCTGGCGCTTGCCCTGCCCGAACTGGCCGAGGGCCGGCTTGTGCCGGTCACGCCCGCCCTGCCCGTTCTGCGGTTCCCGGCCTATTGGGCGATCTGCCCCGCGCGCAACCTCAACCGCCGGGCCGTGCGCCGCTTTCTCGGCTGGCTCGACGAACAGGTCGCCGCGCACGAGAAGGAGCTGCATGCCGTGCTCGACCGCCACGGGCTTTTCCTCGAAGATATCGTGCTGGAATCGGAAAGGCCCTCAGGCCGCATCGAGCAAACCTGAGGGCCCCGCCCTCGCCCCGAAACCGTGCTGCCAGAAATTTCAGTGGATGAGCGACCCGCCGTTCACGTCGACCTCCGAGCCTGTCACGTAGGACGACAGCTCGGACGCCAGGAAGAGCGCACATCCCGCCACGTCCGACGCCTCGCCCGCGCGGCCCATCGGGATGCCGGCGAGGATCTGCTCTTTCATCTCGGGCGTCAGCTTGCCCTGCGTGATATCGGTGGCGATGAAGCCCGGGCAGATGGCGTTGGCGCGTATCCCGTCGGGCGCCAGCTCCCGCGCCATCGCCTTGGTCAGCCCCAGAACGCCGGCCTTGGCGGCCGAGTAATGCGGCCCGCCGAAGATGCCCCCGCCCCGCTGTGCCGAGACCGACGACATGTTGACGAACTTGCCCGATTTCCGCTCGCGCATATGCGGGATGACGGCCTGGCTCATGTGCAGCGTGCCCAGCAGGTTCACATCGAGCACGGCATCGTAATTCTCGTGCCGGATATCCATGATCTTGAGCGGCTGGGTGATGCCCGCGTTGTTGACCACGATATCGATATGGCCGAACGCCTCGATCACCGTGGCCGCCGCCGCGTCGCAATCGGCCCGGCGGGTCACGTCGCAGGCCAGCCCGATATGCGCCTCGCCGATATCCGCCGCCGCTTCCTCGGCCAGCGCCGCGTCCAGATCGAGGATCGCCACCTTGCAGCCATGCTCGGCAAACAGCCGCGCGGTTGCCTTGCCCAAGCCCCGCGGGCTGGCCGCGCCGGTGATGATGGCCGTCTGTCCCTCGAGTAATCCCATTCGTCGCTCCTGTCCTGTGGGCCCCGCGGGCCGCTCAGCTTTCATGCACCGTCTTGCCGGTCAGCGCCTCGTAGGCGCGGATGACCTTGCTGTCGTCCTCGGCCCCGTGGCCCAGCGAAGATGCGCCAAGAAACATCTGGTGCGCGGCCGCCGCCAGGGGCAGTGGCACGGACGCCTCCTTGCCGGTCTGCAGCACAAGCCCCACGTCCTTGACGAAGATATCGACCGACGAGGCGCAGGCCGGATCGGCCTGCATCATGCGCGGGCCGCGGTCCTCGAGCATCCAGCTCTGCCCGGCAGAGCTGGTGACGATCTCGAACAGGGTCTGCGGGTCGCACCCGGCCTTGGCGCCCAGCGCCAGCAACTCGGCCGCCGCGGCCAGGTGCACGCCGGCGGCCAGCTGATGCACCACCTTGTAGGTCGCCCCCATCCCCGGCGCGTCGCCCAGCCGGTGCACGGTTTTCGCCACGGCCTCCAGTACCGCCTCGGCGCGGGCGAACGCCTCCGGCGCCCCCGAGGCCATCACCGTCAGCGCGCCGGCCTCCGCCCCCTTCATGCCGCCCGACACCGGCGCGTCGAGCATCAGGTGCCCAACGTCCCCAAGCGCCGTGCCGAGCGCCCGTGCATCCGACGGGGCTACCGTCGAGCACAGGATAACGGTTGATCCGGGTTCGAGCGCCGCCGCTACCCCGCCGGTTCCGAAAAGAACGTCCTGCGCCTGCGCCGGGGTCTGCACCATCACCAGCAGCAGGTCACACCCCTCCGCCGCCTCTGCGGCACTCTCGGCGGGCGTGCCTCCGTCCTCGGCAAACCGCGCCCGCGCCGCCTCGGATAGATCGAACCCCTTCAGGCCGATGCCGGCCTTCAGGATGTTGCGGGCCATCCCCTGCCCCATGTTCCCCAGCCCGATGATCGCGGTGCCCGGCATGTTCAGCCCTCCAGCCATGTCTTGACGCGCGCGGTGATGCTGTCGACCGACAGCCCGTACTGCTCGTGCAGCGTTGGCAGCGCACCCGCGTCGAGATACTCGTCCGGCAGGGCGATCTGGTGGAACGGCACGTGCACACCCGCCCGCATCAGCGCCCCCGCCACGGCCTCGCCCAACCCGCCGGTCACCGAATGGTTCTCGGCCGTCACCACAAGCCGCCCGCCCTTGCGGGCCTCGGCGGCGATGGTCTCGGCATCGAGCGGCTTGATCGTCGGCGAATGCAGCACGGCGCAGGACACCCCGTCGCGCGCCAGCGCCTCGGCCGCGTCCAGCACCCGCATCGTCATGAAGCCCGACGAGATGAACAGCACGTCCGAGCCGTCGCGAATGGTCTGCGCCTTGCCCAACTGGAAGCGGTAGCCATACCGCCCCAGCACATCCGGCACCTGCCCGCGCAGAAGCCGCATGTAGACCGGCCCCGGCGTCTCGGCGATCACTCGTGTCGCCTGATCGATCTCGACCGCATCGCAAGGGTCGATCACCGTCAGGTTCGGCATCCCCCGCATGATCGCCAGATCCTCGGTCGCCTGGTGCGAGGGGCCGTAGCCCGTCGTCAGCCCCGGCAGGGCACAGCAGATCTTGACCGGCAGGTTCTCCTCGGCGATCGCCATGGCGATGAAGTCATAGGCCCGGCGCGAGGCGAAAACCGCATAGGTGGTGGCGAAGGGCGTGAACCCCTCGCGCGCAAGCCCCGCCGCCGCCGACATCAGCACCGCCTCGGCCATGCCCATCTGGTAGAACCGGTCGGGGTGGGCCTTCGCGAAGACATGCAGGTCGGTGTATTTCGACAGGTCCGCGGACAGCCCCACGATATCCTCGCGCGTCTTCGCCAGATCGACCAGCGCGTGGCCAAAGGGCGCCGAAACGGTCTCGCGCCCCTCGGAATCGAGCGAGGCGATCATCGCCGAGGTGGCGAGCCGCTCCCCCTCCGGCACGGACCGGGGGTCGTATTTCGACTTGCGGCGGGAATGGGTGGGTATGGTCAAAGCGGTTTCCCCTCGTCCAGCACGGCCAGCGCCTTGGCCCATTCGTCGGCCTCGACCCGGATGAAATGGTTCGACTCCCGCGCCTCGAGGAACGGCACGCCCTTGCACATCTTCGTGTTGCAGATGATCACGCGCGGCTTGGCCTCCGCGTGGTTGCGGGCGTTGTCGAACGCGGCGACCAGCGCATCGAGGTCGTTGCCGTCCACCTCCTGCGCGTACCAGCCGAACGCCGCCCATTTCGGCGCCTCCGCCCCCACGGCCAACGCGTCGCGCGTCGGCCCGTCGGCCTGCTGGTTGTTGAAGTCGACGATGGCGATCAGGTTGTCGAGCTTCCACTGCACCGCCGACATCACCGCCTCCCACGTCGAGCCCTCGCCCAGCTCGCCATCCGACAGCAGGTTGTAGACGAAGGCCGGGTTGTTCTTCCGCTTCAGCCCCAGCGCCGCCCCCACGGCGATGCCCAGCCCATGCCCCAGCGAGCCGCCGGTGATCTCCATCCCCGGCGTATAGGCGGCCATGCCCGACATCGGCATCCGGCTGTCATCCATGCCGTAGGTCGGGATCTCGTCCTCCGGCAGGACACCGGCCTCGATCAGCGCCGCGTAAAGCGCGATGGCGTAATGGCCGATCGAGAGGTAGAATCGGTCGCGCCCCTCCCATTCGGGGTCGTCGGCGCGATAGGTCATCGCGTGGAAATACGCGGTCGCCAGCGCGTCCGCCACGCCCAGCGCCTGACCGATATAGCCCTGCCCCTGCACCTCGCCCATCAGAAGCGCATTGCGCCGGATCGACCACGCGCGCCGAGGCAGGCTGACATTGGAACCGGTTTTCTCGCTTCGGGTCTGCACGCCGCCGCTCCTCCCAGACGCTTGGCTCAGGTGCTCGCAAAAAGCCCCCAAGGCGGGGCAACTGGCAAGCGAGGTTTGATTAAGGGGATTGAAGCAGAACTTAACATTCGCGTTCGAAATAATGATGGTTCGGCCTTCCCCCCGTTGGCTAAGGTCTGACCCAACCGAACGGAAAAGGACTGCCGCGATGAACCTCTCCGCCATGCTCGCCGCCCGCGCCGCCGCGGGCAAACCCGTTCGCATCGGCCTCATTGGCGCAGGCAAGTTCGGCTCGATGATCCTCGCGCAGGCGAAGCATATCGCGGGCTACCACGTGGTCGGCGTGGCCGATCTCGACATGGGAAAAGCCCGCGAGTCGCTCGCCCGCGTCCACTGGGACGAGGCGCAATACAGCGCCCCCTCCCTCGCCGACGCCCACGACAGCGGCGCCACCCACATCACCGACGACGCCGCGAAACTCTTCGATTTCGACGGTATCGAGGTGGTGATCGAGGCCACCGGCCACCCCATCGCCGGCATCCGCCACGCACTGGCGGCCATCGAGGCGGGCAAACATGTCGTCATGGTCAATGTCGAGGCCGACGTGCTTTGCGGGCCGCTCCTGGCGGAAAAGGCCCGCGCGGCGGGCGTGGTCTATTCCATGGCCTATGGCGACCAGCCGGCGGCGATCTGCGAGCTGGTCGACTGGGTCCATGCCAGCGGGTTCGAACTGGTCGCGGCGGGCAAGGGCATGAACTTCGCCCCGCCCTATCGCTACTCCACCCCCGACACGGTCTGGAGCTTCTTCGGCTGGTCCGAGGAGGAGGTGGCGGCGGGCGACTTCAACCCGAAAATGTACAACTCCTTCACCGATGGCACCAAGGCCGCCATCGAAATGGCCGCCGTCGCCAACGCCACCGGGCTTGACTGTCCCGATGACGGGCTGGCCTTCCACCCCGCCGGGCTGCAGGACCTTGCCACCGTCTTCAAACCGCAAGCCGACGGCGGGCAGCTGGCCAAACCCGGCCTCGTCGACATCGCCGCCAGCCGCGAACCCGACGGGCGCGTGGTGCTCAACAACATCCAGTACGGCATGTTCGTCACCTTCCGCGCGCCGGATGAATACACCCGCGCCTGTTTCCAGCAATACGGCCTGCTGACCGACGCGTCGGGCTGGTACGGCTCGATGTGGCGGCCGTTCCACCTGATCGGGCTGGAAACCTCGGTCTCGGTCCTTTCCGCCGTGCTGCGGGGCGAGGCGACGGGCAGTTCCACCCGCTTCCGCGCCGATGCGGTGGCCACGGCCAAGGGCGATTTCGAGGCGGGCGACATGCTCGACGGCGAAGGCGGTTTCAAGGTCTGGGCCAAGGCGATCCCCGCCCGCCTCTCGGCGGCGGAGGACGCGCTGCCGATCGGCCTTGCGCATCACATCCGGCTGAAACGCGCGGTGAAACGCGACCAGGTCATCACGCTCGCCGACGTGGAGATCACCGACGACATCGATATCTTCGAGATGCGCAAGGACCAGAAACGCCTGCTGGAAGGGTGACGCCCATGTCCCACGACCTCGACACCGCGCTGGCCGGTATCTCCGGCATCCTCGTCACGCCTTATGACGACGCGGGCGATGTGGCGCCCAGCCGCCTTGCCCCGATCCTCGACCGGGCGCTGTCCGCCGGCGTTCACATGCCCGTCGTCAACGGCAATACCGGAGAGTTCTACGCGCTCACCACCGACGAGGCCTGCACCATGGTGCGCGAGGCTGCCGCCCTTGTCGATGGACGCGCGCCCCTTCTCGCCGGCGTCGGCCGCGGTGTCCGCGACGCCTGCCGCCTCGCCAAAGCCTCTGCGGACGCAGGCGCCTCGGCCCTGATGATCCACCAGCCGCCCGACCCGTTCGTCAGCCCGCGCGGCACCGTCGATTACGTCAAGGCCGTCATCGACGCGGGCGGCGGCCTGCCCGTCATGCTCTACCTGCGCAACGATGCGATGGGCACGCAGGCCATCGCCGATCTCTGCGCCCTGCCCGGCGTGAAGGGCGTCAAATGGGCCACGCCCAACCCGCTGAAACTGGCCGCCGCCATCGCAGCCTGCGACCCGGGCATCACCTGGGTCTGCGGGCTGGCGGAAATCTGGGCGCCGCCGCTTTACGCGGTGGGCGCCCGCGGCTTCACCTCCGGGCTCATCAATGTCTGGCCGGAACGCTCTGTCGGGATTCACGCCGCGCTGGCGCATGGTGACTACGACAAGGCCAACGCGCTGATCGCCGGGATGCGGAGCTTCGAGGATATCCGCGCCGAAGAACTGAATGGCACCAACGTGACCGCCGTGAAGGCCGCGCTATTGGCGCAAGGCTTCCACTGCGGCCCAACACGCCCGCCCTCCGCCTGGCCCCTCACCGACGCGCAACAAGCCCGGCTCGACGACTTTCTCGCGACCAACGGCCTGACCTGATCCGGCTCGTGGTTGGCCAAAGGGCCCGAACGGCGTAGCCTGCCCGCAAAGGCAGGACAGGGGCAGGCACCCATGGGCATGATCTTCAGGCTATTCCGCAACGTGGTCTTTCTCGGCTGGCTCTGCTTCGCGCTGGCCTCGACCACCCTCGCGGCCACCGTCTGGGCGGTGCAACTCACCGCCACCGTCGCCACCGTCAGCGGCCAGGCCGCGGCCGCCGCTGTCGCCCATCGCCGCCAACTGGCCCGCGCCATCGCCCGGACCAAGGCCAAGGCCCGCCTGCGCCGCATGATTGCCGCCGTGCCCATCGCCGGCCTCGGCGCCATCGCCTATTTCGAGGAACGCGACTTTCAGGACTGGAAGGAAGACAACCCCGACGGCACCCGCGCCGAGTATGCCTGCGAGGTTGCCGAACTTTCGGCCGAAGTCATCGACGAGGTGCTGCAAGACCTGCCCGAAAGCGTCAGGCCCTCGCCCGATAATGTGCAGGGCTGGCTTCCAGACTGCGAGTAAGCCCCGCGAGGTCATTCCCGAGACGCGTTAGGCGCCATTCCGCCCAAGCCCTCTGACATTCAAGCAACACTCGCCCCCCAGCCCCTTCCCGCCCCGTTGCCCGAAAGGGTGAGTCGCCCGTAAGCACGGGTCTGTTGCCAATGCTCAGCATGTGAAAGGGGATGCCCATGTCGAGCGCACTTATTCTAGTCGGACTTGTCGCCGTTGGCGGCCTGCTGCTGGCCCTGATCCGTACGGTCAAGTGACCCTGCGGATCAGCAAGGCACGCCTGCGCTGATCACACTGCCCCAACCCGAAAACTGACCAAACCTGACCCGCGGCGCGCCTGCTTCACTCCTGTGCCAAAAACGCAAGAACCACGAGATCGGCCGCCGCCCCGCTCAGCGCCATCGGGATGTCGTGCATGATCGACAGCCGTGTCAGCGCCTGCAGATCCACGTCGCTGCCATGGGGCGCCATCGGGTCGGCGAAGAACACCACCGCATCCAGCTCGCCATTCGCCACCAAGGCGCCCAGCTGCTGATCGCCGCCCATCGAGCCGCGCTGCAGCCGTTGGACATGCAATTCGGGGCAGATCTCGGACAGCATCGTCCCGGTACCGCCCGTGCAGATCAGCCGGTGCCCCGCCAGCGCATTTCGATGCCTGAGCACCCATGCCCGCAGATGCGCCTTCCGCGCATCATGCGCCACCAGCGCGAACTTGCGCGGCGCGGTCGAACGCGCCTGCGCCCGGGCCGTGATCGACAGGATGGCACGCACCTGCTCGACGAAACTTTCGCCTGCCCGGAACGCCCCGGCAAAGGCCGCCGTGCCCACGGTGAAGCCGGCCGCGCCCGCCTCGGCCACGGCCCCGATCCGGTCTTCGCTGTCGATGCTGCCCGCCACGATCACCGGCTTGGTCACCGCCTGCGCCACCTGACGCATCAGCCCCGGCACATCGCCATCGAAGCGATAGGCCAGCAGATCGAGCCCATGCACATGCTCCAGATCCGCCAGCGCCCTGGCCGAGGCCACGATCTCCTCCGCGGGGCCTTCCAGCACGCTGGGATGCCCGGTGATCCGCCCCGGAAACGGGTAGTAGCGCAGCGGATGATCCCGGATCACCTCGGTCACCGCCGCCGCCCGCGTGCCGCCCAGCAGGCAATCCACGTCCAGCTCCACCGCCGCCCGGGCCGAGGCCAGCTCGCTTTCCTCGTCAAGGCTGACCACCTCGAGATATGACCGCCCGCCGGCATTCCGGATCGTCCGCGCCAGTTCGCGCAACTCCTCGAACGGCAGGCCCACATCCTTGAACCCGATATGCCGCGCCCCGCCCTCCAGCGCCTGCTCGAGCCGTTCGGGTGCGTCGGGAATGGTCCGGTCGTTCTCGGTCAGCATGAGGATGAAGTTGAACGCCATCGGTCAAACCTTCTCTGAAGCCACGGGCCCGGCGGCGGCCCAGTCGGCCGCCCCCGCGACGATAGCAAGATGCGCCTGCCCCTGCGAGGCCCTTGCCAGCGCCGCCACGTGACCCAGCGCCTGCCCGGCGGGCAAACCTGCGGCAATCAAGGCGGCGAAAACGTCGCCGATGCCATGCGGCACGTCTGGCGCCCGGGCCGTCCGGTACAACTCCACCCCGTCGCTTGTCACCGACAGCACGCCCGTCTCCGGCTCCTGCAACGGCGGCGACGTCACATGCACCACAGGCACGCCCAGCGCGCGCGCCGCCTTCGCCGCCCCGTCCACATCCGCGCCATCCCGGCCGGTCAGCCACCCCAGTTCGAACAGGTTCGGCGTCGCCACATCGGCCAGCGGCACCAGCCGGTCCCGCACCACCCCGGCGACCTCTTCAGGCACGTAAAGCCCCTTCGGATTATCGCCGAGGATCGGATCGACCACCACCCGCACGCCCGGCGCCGTGGCCCGGACCCGCCCGATCAGGTCGACCGCCACCTCGACATGCGCGGCGCTCGGCATGTACCCGATCAGCACCGCCTCGTGATCCGCCAGCCACCCGTTCGCCTCCAGCGCCGCGACCATCGCCCCGATCTGCCCCGGATCAACGGCAGCCCCGGCCACATGCGGCCACGCCGGATGATTCGACAGCACCGTGGTCGGCACACCCGTCACATCGTATCCCAACCGCTGACAGACAGGCTGCCCCGCCGACAGGCCCACATGGCCCATCGCCACGACACTCGACAGGATCAGGATGCGCGCCACCTCAGAACGCGCCCATGCTCAGCCCGGCCGCCAGCGCCTGGCCGAGGTCGCGGCACTTGGCCAGCTCCTCCTCGGCAATCGTTTTCTCGGCCAGGATCTCCTCCGGCGTCTGCGCATGGGTGCAGACGATCAGCGGCTCCTGCACCTCCCGCAGCCGCCAGCCCTGCGCGATCCGGGCGATCTGGCGCACGGCATTGGTCCCGTCCGAGCCGGCACAGACCATCTGTGCGTAAGGTTTTGCCTCGATCTGCCCCAGCACGGGGTAGTAACACCGGTCGAAGAAATCCTTCATCACCCCGGCAATCGCCGCCAGGTTCTCCGGCGCGCAGAAGATGTACCCGTCGGCCCGCAACAGGTCCTCCGGCCCGGCCTCGGCCGCGGGTTTCAGCACGGTCGGCGCCTCGCCTTCGGCGGCCGTGGCGGCGGCCTCGGCCATCTGCCGGCTGCCCCCGGTCTTCGAGTGGTAAACGATCAGAAGTTCGGTCATGGTCCCGACCCTAGCGACTCGGCAAACCTGTGACCATATCGTGTAGCGGGCTTGCCCGGCCGGACTTTGAAGGATAAAATATTCACAACACGGAATATATAAAGGGAGGATGCGCCGTGATCACCACCAGACGGCAGATGCTGTACGGACTTGGCACAGCGGCAATCGCAGCCGGATTTACCAGCACCGCAACCCGGGTCATCGCCGCGGGCGACGGGCGCGAGGTTCTGACCGCCAGCGACGGTCACCTCGTCCTGCCCGGCGATTTCGTCTTCGACGGCATGCCCCAGGCCGAGCTGGCCGAGATTCTCGAGCGCCACGACGTGCCCCGCGACGAGGTCCAGCAGCCCTGCAACCTCACGCTCCTGCGCGACGGCGACCGGCTGATCCTTTTCGACGCGGGCGCAGGGCCCTCCTTCATGCCCACGGCGGGCGATCTGGCCGACACGCTCTACGACATGGATATTGCCCCCGAGGACGTGACCGATGTCGTCTTCACCCACGGCCACCCCGACCATCTCTGGGGCGTGCTCGACGGGTTCGACGAGCTGCTCTTCGCCAACGCCACCCACCATTTCGGGCAGGCCGAGTGGGACTACTGGTCGGACCCCGACACCGTGAACACCATCGGCGAGGCCCGCGCCGCCTTCGCCGTGGGCGCCCAGCGCCGGCTCGAGGCGATCGAGGACATCGTGCAGTTCTTCAAAGCCGGCGACGAGGTGCTGCCCGGCATCATGGCCCATGCCACCCCCGGCCACACGCCCGGCCACACCTCCTTCGAGATCGCCACCGGCGGCGACCCGGTGCTGGTGGTGGGCGACGCCTTCACCAACGCTCACGTCAATTTCGAGCGCCCCGACTGGCCCAGCGGCTCCGACCAGAACCGCGAGCTCGGCGCCGAAACCCGCGCCCGGCTGATGGACCAGGCGGCGACCGACAAGATGCGCATCGTCGGCTTCCACCTGCCCGGCGGCGGCATGGGCCGGGTCGAGCGCAAGGACGGCGCCTACCGCTTCGTGGAGGACGAGGCATGAAACCCCTGCTCCTGACGGCCGCGCTGCTCTGCGCCACCGCCGCCACCGCCAGCGAACAGATCGCCGACAAGTACCCCGGCTCGATACTCTACGACGAGCCGGTCGAGGTCATCCCCGGCGTCTGGTCCGCCATCGGCGCCACGGCGCCGCCCACCTACGAGAACTCCGGCCATAACAACAACCTCAGCTTCATCGTCACCGGCGACGGCGTGGTCGTGATCAACGGCGGCGCGGCCTATGGCCTCGCCAGGGCGCTCCATGACGAGATCAGGCGCATCACCGACCAGCCCGTGAAGCTTGTCTTCAACGAGAACGGGCAAGGCCACGCCATGCTCGGCAACGCCTATTGGGCGGAACAGGGCGTGCCCATCGTCGCCCACGAGGACGCCGCGCACGAAATCGAGGAATATGGCGGCACCGTGCTCGAGGGCATGAAGCGCTACAACCGCGACAAGGCCGAAGGCACCACCGTGCAGGGCCCCACGGAAACCTTCTCCGACGAGTACATCGTCGACATGGGCGATTTCCACATCGAGGCCCGCTATCTCGGCCCGGCCCACAGCCCCGGCGACATCGTCGTCTGGCTGCCCGAGCAGAGCCTCGTCATCTCGGGCGACATGGCCTTTCACGAGCGCATGCTGCCGATCTTCCAGCACACCTATACCGCCGACTGGCTGGAGACGTGGGAGACCGAATTCGAACCGCTCGGCGCCACCTACGTGATCCCCGGTCACGGGCACCCGACCAACATGGCGCAGGTGCGGCGCTACACGCATGACTACCTCGTCTACCTGCGCGGCAAGATCCGCGAGCATATCGATGCGGGCGGTGACCTGTCGGATGCCTATTACGTCGACCAGTCGCCCTATGCCCATCTCGACACCTACGAGGAACTGGCGACGAAGAACGCCGGCCGGGTCTACGAACAGATGGAGTGGGAATAACGGCGCCGACGTTTTCTTCGAAGAAAACGGTCCGGAAAATTCCAATTTTCCGGTTGCCCCCTCGCCCGCGGCACACCCCGTTTTCCGCGCGGAAAACGGGATAGAAAATGCGCATTTTCTATCCCGGAATTTTCGAAAATTCCGGTCTCACCCCGCCGCGGCGCGCGCCGCCCCGCCGAACCGTTCCAGCCCCGCCTGCGTCGCCATCGCGCCAAGCCACATACAGAACACCGCCACCCACGCCGTCAGCGCCATGATCGCACCCCCCGACATGCCCGCACCCACCGCGCAGCCACCCGCCAGCATTGCGCCGAACCCCATCAGAACCGCGCCGACCAGGTAACGCTCCATCGGCGTGTCCGCCCCGAAGCGCTGGATCTTGAATTCTTTCGTGAGAATCGCGGTCACCCCCGAGCCTATGAACACCCCCGGCACCAGCCCTACGCCGAAGCCAAGCGGCAAGGTCGTCGTGTTCACCAGCCCCATCAGCGTATCCGTCGCCGGCCCCGTAAAGGTCACCGACGAAATCGGCACCACCTCGAACGAGACCTGCGCCACCGCGTAGGTCGCCGCCCAGCCCAGCGCCACGGCAAGCCCGACCAGCGCGGCTGCTGTCACGTGGCTCGCCTGCACGCCCCGCCGCCATGCCAGCCCGAAGGACAGCATCAGCGCCACCGCCGCCAGCACCGCCACCAGCCCGGACCCCACGCCCAGCATCGCCAACAAACTCCGCGCCTCGCCCCCCGGCACCAGCCAGAGCCGGCCCAGCGCCTCCCGCGCCGGGGCCAGCACGCCCCGCAGCGCCGATTGCGCGACCAGCGTCAGCACCAGCCCTGTCAAGAGCGCCCGCAAGTTCCCCGTCGCCGACAGCACCAGCAGCCGGCTCGCACAGCCGCGTGCCAGGATCATCCCCGACCCGAACATCAGCCCGCCGATGATCGCGCCCGACAGGCTGCCGGTCGCGGCCAGCTGGCGGGATTGCGAGACGTCGAGCCAGCCCATCGCCACCGCCCCCTGCACAGAGGCGACGGCCGCAAAGAACGCCACCAGCCAGATCGACAGCCGCGGCCCCAGCACGCCGCCCGTCACCTCCACCGCCGCCGCCCGCAGGCAGAACCGCGAATGCTGCGCGGCCGCGCCGAACAGCACGCCCACGGCCAGCCCCGCCATCATCAGGACCGCGCCGTCGCCATAGCTGTCAATCAGGGTTTCCATCATGCGACGTGCCTACGCCCGACCGGGCAGCTCCGCCTTGACATGCGTCAACTTGAATATGTTGCGCGGCCTAGTCCAGCGCCTCCTGCACGATCCCGTCGAGGAAGCTCTGCACCTCCTGCATTTCGCCCTCGGGGAAGTTGCGATAGCCGATCTGCACCTTGCCGCCCCGTTCGGTGACGAAGATGCCATAGGGGCAATGGGCGATGTTGAGCGGGTCCGCCTCCATCATCTTGCGCGACAGGATGGCGGAACAGAACTGCATCACCACGGCATCCTCGAAAAGCTTCACGTCGCTGCCCACATCCTCGCGCGTGCGGGCCAGCATCTCGCCCACGTGGCTGACATGGTCCACGACCAGCCCCTGCCCGATGATGGCGTTTTCCAGCGCAAAGCTCGCATCGTCGAAGCTGCCCTCGTAATCATAGGCCGTCACGTCCTGCGCCATGGCGGCCCCCGCCGTCAGCACGCCCAGCCCCATCGCCGCGATCAGTTGTTTCAAAGCCTGTCTCCCGCTTCCTCGTCCGCAAGCTCGGCACGGGCCGGCTTTCCCGGCCCGCGCCTCATTCGGTCTCAGCCGAACATGTCAGAGGTGATCCCCGCATACCAGCCCAGCGATTCCTCGTAGGTGGCCTTGCGCGTTTCGGCATCCTCGCCGGTCTCGCTGATGAACCCGTCGACCTTGGCGATCTTCTCGTCGGTCGCCTCGTAGGTCGCGCCCACCTTCACGCCGTCATCGGCGTCGATCAGCGACCAGCAGGTGTTCGAGAACTTCGCGGGGAAGACCTTCGACCCGGTCAGCGCACCCCGCACGGCGTTGGCACAGACCTTGGCCTGGCTGTTGGCCGAGAAGCCCGATTTCGGCATGTCCCCGGCATTCGTCGCATCGCCCAGAACATGCACGTTCTCGTCCACCCGGCTTTGCATCGTGGCCGGCACGATCTGGCAGAACCCGCTCTCGTCGGTCAGCCCGGCCAGCTCGGCGATCCGGCCCGCCTTCTGGGCGGGGATCACGTTGCAGGCCGCGACCTCTTCGACCATCCCGTCGATATCGATGGTCATCCCCTGCGGGTCGACGCTGACGTTCTGCCCGCCGAAATCCGGCCCGATCCATTCGATCATGCCGCCGTAATGCGTCTGCCAGCCCTCCTCGAACAGCGCCTGTTTCGAGAATTTCGGCTTCGGATCGGCAATCAGGATCTTCGCGGTCGGGTTCCGCTGCTTCAGCACATGCGCCACCATCGACACCCGCTCGTAAGGGCCGGGCGGACAGCGATAGGGGTTGGGCGGCGCCACCATGCCAAAGACGCCCCCCTCGGGCATCGCCTCGATCTGCGCCCGCAGAAGCTGCGATTGCGAGCCTGCCTTGTAGGCATGCGGCATGGCGTTCTGCGCGGTGATGTCCCAGCCGGGCACCGCGCCCTCGACGAAATCGATCCCCGGGCTCAGGATCAGCCGGTCATATTCCAGCACGGGGCCGCCGGCGAGGCTCACGGTCTTCGCATCGCGGTCCACCTCGACGGCCCAGTCATGAATGACGTTGATCCCGTACTCGGCCGCCAGCGTGCCGTAGGTATGGCCGATATCCCCGATCTCCTTGAAGCCGCCAAGATAGAGGTTCGAGAAGAAACAGGTGAAATACTCCCGCGTCGGTTCGACCAGCGTGACGCTGACCTCGCCCTTGCTGTCCTTGGCGATATAGCGGGCCGCCGTCGCGCCCCCCGCCCCGCCGCCGATCACCAAGACACGCGGTTTCGCCATGCCCTGCGCCATCACCTTCGGCGCCGCAAGGCTCGCCGCCGCCACCGCGCCGGTGCCGATGAAACTCCGTCTGTTCAAGGTCATTTTCGGATCCTCCTCCCTGGTTGCGCTAACCGTCGAGCTCCTTGAAATAGGCCGCGAGGGCAGCAATCTCCTCGTTCGACAACCGCCCTGCCATCATCTGCATCACCGGGTGCGGGCGCAGCTTGTTCTTGTAGGCATGCATGGCCACGACGAAATCCTCCTCGGGCCAGCGGGTGATGGACGGGATGCCGTCCGCGGAGCCGTCCGCCTGGTGACAGGTCAGACATTCGGTGGCGAGATATTCGCCGTATTCCGGGTCGCCCTCAAGGGCGAGAATGGCAGGGTCGAGGTCGTGATCGGTGCCCAGCGCGGTGGGCTCGGCCTCGGGAATGTTGGCCGGGTTGTCCGAGAACGTCCGCAGATAGGCCAGCAGATCGGCGCGCTGCTGGTCGTCCTTCATGCCACGATAGCTCATCCGCGTCTTCGACACCAAGGCGCGGGGGTTCTTCACGTAGGCGTCCAGCGTCTCGAGCGTCCAGACCAGCCCGTCCGCCGACATTCGCTCCATCGCCTCGGAATAGGCGAACCCCTCGTGCGCCCCGGCCTGCCGTCCGAAGATACCGTTCAGATGCGGCCCGATCCGGTCCTCCGCGCCCTTGCCTATCTGGTGACAGCCCTTGCACTGGCCGAACGCCTCCGCGCCCTTCTCGGCATCGCCGATCAGTTCGGCCTGCGCCGCGCCCGCAAGCCCCATCCCAAGAAAAAACAAAGCGGCCAGCCGATATCCGGCCCGCCGCTTCTTCTGGCCCAAAATATCCCCGCCGGAGGCATCCGACATCGCGTCGCCATGTCTCCGGCAGGGACCAGGGAGAAACGTAAACCCCACCGCCCCGATCACTCGAAGGTCGACAGATAGGCAGCGATCGCGGCCTGGTCCTCGTCCTTCCGCAGACCGGCAAAGGCCATCTTGGTGCCCTTGAGATACTTGCGCGGGTTGGCCAGGAATTCGCCCAGCGTTTCCTCGGTCCAGACAAGCCCGCCCTCGGCGGCCTCTTCCAGCGCCTTGGAATAGCGGAAGTCCTCGACCGAGCCGGCGGCCCGGCCCATCACCCCGTTCAGCACGGGGCCGGTGCGGTTCTTGGCGCCCTCGCCGACCTGGTGGCAGGCCTTGCACTTGCGGAACACCTTCTCGCCTGCCTCGACCAGCGCCGGGTCCGGCGCGGCGGCCGGCTCTTCGGAAGCCGCAGGCTCCTCCACGGCCGCCTCTTCCACCACGGCGGTCTCGGCCTCGGCCTTCTGCTCCTCGAAGGCGGCGTCGTTCTCGGCCTCTTCCTCTTGCGGCGTCACGTCCAGCACGCGGGCGCGCATGGTGATCTCGACGTTATCCTTGCAATTCTCCATGCAAGGCTCGTCCTGCCAGAAATGGCTTTCCGCCTCTTCCCGGTCATCCACGATGAACCCGTCGGCATTGGGCATTTCCACCTCGAGGAAATTCTCGTTCGACAGAACGAAATCTTCCTCCACCAGGTAGTTGGAATAAAGGATATAGGCCGTGATCGCGTAGACATCGTCATTCGACAGCGACTGCGCGTTGCCGAAGGGCATCGAGCGGTGCACGTAATCCCACACGGTCGACAGGTAGGGCCAGTAGGAGCCCACGGTCTTTACCGGGTCCTTGTCGGCGAGCGTCCCGTCGCCCCCGGCCAGCTTCGGCCAGTTGTCGACGCCCTCGGCGAAATCGCCGTGGCACGAGGCGCAGTTCTCCGAGAACAGCATCTCGCCATCCTCGACCGAGCCCGACCCTTCGGGCAGCCCGCTGCCATCGGGATGGATATCGAGGTTCCACGCGGCAATCTCCTCGGGCAGCGCCGGCCGGCCCAGCCCGTATTGCCCGGCCAGAACCGGCGCGGCCAGAAGGCCCACGCCAAGGGTCAGCGCGGTGGCTTTAAGATACTTCGACATTTTCGGCCTCCCCGGTCTCGCGGACCCACCAGGTCTGGATGCAGTTGTTGTGATAGATCGAGTTCTCGCCGCGCACCTCACGCAGCTGCGCCTTGGTGGGCTGCACGTAACCCGTGTCGTCCATGGCGCGCGATTGCAGCAGCATCTCGCCGCCGTCCCACTCGGTATCGAGGTAGAACCGCGTCAGCGCCCGTGTCTCGCCCGGCTTGGCCAGCCTTGCGGTCTCCCACGTCTTGCCGCCGTCCTTCGACACGTCGACACGGGTGATCGCGCCCCGGCCGGACCAGGCCAGCCCGGTGATGACCAGCGGCCCGGGCCCGTGGGTGATGGGCGATTGCGGGCTGGGCGCGGTGACGACAGACTTCGCGTCCATCTCCCAGGTCCACTTGCGGCTCGTGCCATCGGCCAGCGTGTCGGTATATTTCGACGTCTCCTCGCGGCTTTCGACAGGCGCGTCCATCACCTCGACCCGGCGCAGCCACTTGACCCACATATTGCCTTCCCAGCCCGGCACGACCAGCCGCACGGGATAGCCATGCTCCTTGCGCAGCGCCTCGCCATTGGCCTTGAACGCCACCAGCACGTCATCCAGCGCCTTCTCCATCGGGATCGAGCGGCCGTTCGACGAGGCATCGGCGCCCTCGACATAGACCCACTTGCCGTCGGTGCTGTAACCGGCCTCCTCGAGGATCGTGCGCAGCGGCACGCCGGTATATTCCATGTTGTGAATCATGCCATGGGTGAACTGTGCGCCGTTCAGCTGCGCGCCCGCCCATTCCATGCCGGTATTGGCGGCGCATTCGCAGAAATAGACGTGGTTTTCCCGCGGGAAGCGCGTCAGGTCCTCGTAGGTGAAGACCAGCGGCGTCTCGACCATGCCGTTGATCATCAGCCGGTAATCTTCCTTCCGCAGCTCGATCGCGCCCGAATGGTGCCGCTCGAAGGCGCAGCCCTGCGGGGTGATCGTGCCGTCCAGCGCGTGAATGGGCGTGAAGTTGATCGAGCTGATCGTGTCGGCCGTCAGCCATTCCACGTTCCGCCGGATCACGTCATCCTCGAACCGGATCGGCAGGCCATAGGGCGTCGCATCGACCCCGTCGCCGAACCCGGCGGCCCAGTCCTGCACCTCGGTGATCAGCGGATCGGGCTCGGCCGCCTTCGCGGCCCCTGCCCCGGCCCCCGCCGCCACGGCGGCCGCCGCGCTGCCGCGCAGGAACGCCCGGCGCGAGGTGGTATTCTTCATGAAGCTCTCTGACATCTTTCTCAGGCCTCCTCGGTCGTCTGCTCAGATACCCGTCACGGTGACGCTAGTGTTTTCGGAAAGGCTGACTGTGCCCAGCTTGCGCACGTGGCTTTCCACCACGTCCCAGATCGGCGGGCCCTCGGTGCCCTCGTTCACGCTGGCCCAGCCGGCCACGACATAAGTTTTCGCCGGGTCGATCGCCTCGCCGGTCTTCAGCAGGGTCATCTCGGAAATCCGCTCGCCCTGCGGCTTGGACACGTCGATCCGGTAGCCCATGCCGCCGGTGCGCACCATGTCGCCGCCCTGCTGGTAATAGGGGTTGGGGTTGAAGATGTTGTCGGCCACGTCCTCGAGCACCACCTTCAGGAATTCCCCCGTCATTTCATTGCGATAGGCGTTGGGATAGGACATCGAGGTGACGTTCCAGATGTCCTCGCGCGTGATGTCGTCGCCGGGGATCAGGCTTGGCCCCCAGCGCACGCCGGGCGACAGGGCGATATCCGCCTCCCGCTCCGACAGAAGCGCATCGCAGATCAGGTCGTCCCACGTGCCGTTGAAGTTGCCACGGCGGTAGAGCAGGCTGTCGGTCTGCCCGATCACCTCGCCCATCTCGGCCTCGTAGGGCGCGCGCTGCTCGTCGATCAGCGCGGTCATCTCCGCATCGGGTTCGATCACGTCCGAGAAGATCGGGATCAGCTTGTGCCGGAAGCCCATCATCCGCCCGTCGCGCACGTCGAGGTCCACCCGGCTGACGAACTTGCCGTTCGAGCCGCTCGCCACGATCATCGTCTCGCCCACCAGCACCGGCTCGGGCACGGCATCGTGGGTGTGGCCCGACAGGATCACGTCGATCCCTTCCACCACGGTCGCCATCTGCTTGTCGACGTCGAACCCGTTATGGCTCAGCAGAACGACCAGCTCGGCCCCCTGCCCGCGCACCTCGTTCACCATCTCCTGCATCCGCTCGTCGCGGATACCGAAGCTGAAATCGGGGAACATCCAGCCGGGGTTGGCGATGGGCATGTAGGGGAAGGCCTGCCCGATCACCGCGATCTTGGTTCCGCCCCGCTCGAAGAACTGGTACGGCGCGAACTCCTCCGAGGGCTCATCCCACTCGGCGTCGAAAATGTTCTGACCGAGCGCCGCGAAGGGCAGCCCCTCGACCAGCTCGCGCACCCTGTCCTGCCCCAGCGTGAACTCCCAGTGGAAGGTCATCGCGTCGGGCTTGAGCGCGTTCATCACGTTGACCATGTCCTGGCCTTCCGTGTGATAGCAGGTGTAGGAGCCGTGCCACGTATCGCCGCCGTCCAGCAGGATCGCATCGGGCCGGTCGGCGCGGATGGCGTTCACCACCGTCGCCACACGGTCCATCCCGCCCATCTTGCCATAGGCCTGCGCCAGCGACGAGAAATCGTCATAGGTCAGCGCATAGTTCAGCGGGCTGCCATCCTCGATGCCGTACATCTTCCGGAACTCGGCGCCGGTGATATGCGGCACCTTCCCCTTGTTCGACCCCACGCCGATATTCACCTCCGGCTCGCGGAAATAGATCGGCTTCAGCTGGGCATGGATATCGGTCACGTGAATGAGGCTCACGTTGCCGAACGTGTCGAACTGCAGAAGATCGTCCTGCGTCAGCGATTGCTGTGCTGCCAGCTTCGCCCAGTTGCCGAACCCGCTGGCGCCCACCAGCGCCGAAGCGGCCATGCTGACCTGAAGGAAATCGCGGCGAGAAATCATGTTTTGCGCATCCTGACCCGCTATGACATGCGGAATTTTGAATGTGTTTAGGTAAGGAAAACCCCGCAACGCGCAGGCGATGCGGGGCTATCCGCTTAGTTACGTACCGACGGCCCTTCGACCGACAGGCCATTGCCGCGGCTCGCGACATAGAGTTCCAGCGCCACGAATTCGGGGCTGCCGGGCTTGTAGGTCTCGGCGCGCGTATCCCGCACGCAGCCCTTGAACCGGGCATGTGCCGTGTTCAGCTTGGCGTTCTTCAGGCGGTAGACCGGGAAGCCGTTGATCTGGCCCTGGCTCAGGTGGTCGGCCCGGATCATGTTGCCATAGTTGTCTTCGTGGCAATTCGCGCAGCTCAGCTCAAGCTGGCCGGTGCGCGTGTAGTACAGCTCCTTGCCCCAGGCCCAGGTGCTTTCGGCCGGGCCGTCGATGGCCACGTCGACCGGCATCCCGCGCGACTGAACCGAGATCAGCGCTTCCATGTTGGCCATCTGGCCGCTGGTATAGCCATAAGGCTCTGCGCCCATCCGCTCTTCCCGGCAGGTGTTGATCTGCTGGGCCAGCGTCCGGACTTCCTCGGCGTTGTCGTTCCACTTCGGATAGACCGCGCGCACACCCTTCATGCTTTCGGCCGGATCGTCATGGCAGCTCGCGCAGGACTTGTTCTCGGTGCCTTCCACCGTGTCCCATTGCTCCTGGCCGATATCGACGAACACCATGCCGGGGTTGTCGAAATCATCCGCTTCCAGCGCCTGGGTCTCGTCCGACCGGAAATGCCAGCCCGAGATGATCTCGTCGATCCCGGTCTCCGACATATGCTCGGGCGCGGCTGTCTTCGTCACCATTTCCATATCGCCATTGATGACCAGCGTGTCGTCATCCGGGCCGGCCATGGCCAGACCGGGCGCGACAAGCAGTGCGGCAACGGCGGTGAGTGCTCTGAATTTCATGTATATTTATCCTCCCTGGCTTGCCCCGCGCCCGGGCGTCCGGGCGAAGGGGTCGCTTGCAGATCCTCAGCCGACCGCGATTTCCTGGCTGTCCTCGTAGACCGAGCC
Source organism: Roseovarius indicus (assembly GCF_008728195.1). Taxonomy (NCBI): domain Bacteria; kingdom Pseudomonadati; phylum Pseudomonadota; class Alphaproteobacteria; order Rhodobacterales; family Roseobacteraceae; genus Roseovarius; species Roseovarius indicus. Next base: position 1,936,424 of record NZ_CP031598.1, on the reverse strand, counting down.
ATCGTCGTCGTTCCAGACGAACTTGAACTCGCCCGCCTCGGGCACCTTGGCGTCGAACTCGAAATACGGGTTGGTCGAGATCGCGGGCTCCATCTTCACGTCGATCACCGTTTCCCCGTTAAAGGTACAGGTGAAGTGATTGATGATCGACCGCGGGATCTTGTTGCCGTCGCTATCCGTGCGCTGACCCGATTCCATCTTGTGGCTGATCAGGGTCTTGATCGTGATCACGTCTCCGGCCGAGGCCTTCTTGGGGACTTTCACGCGGGGGCGTACACCTTTTGCCATCTGTCTTGTCTCCTTCTCGCTCAGCCGCCGCAGCCGCCAATGGTGACTTTCACGGTTTTCGTCGACTTGGCAAAGCTGCCATCGGCCATCTTCGCCACGGCGATCACGTCCTGCGTGGTGGCAAGGCGGATGCGCGTCTTGGCGCGGCTGGCGCCGGCCAGCGGGCCGAAATTGAACGTCGCCACGGGCGGGGTCGGGTTGCCGGCCGCCAGTACCATGATCGAAACCGCGCCCTCGGCGCCCACTTCGATCGGAACGGTGTTGCCGTTCTCGGCAATCTCCGGCGCGTCGAGATCGACGCCGCTGTCGGCCACGTCGGCCCCGCCGGTGAACTCGGCGATCAGGTCATCGGTCGCCGAGGCCATCGCCGGCATCGGCAGCGCGGCGACGGCGGCCGTGGCCGCACCGATCACCAGCGTTTCGCGTCTTGTGAATTCCATCTTCATCTCCTTTGGCAGTCTCTCGCGAGAGACGTCATTCTTCCTTGAGCGTCATCAGAAAGGCGACGACGTCTTCAACTTGCTGTCCGCTCAGCAGCGGCGGAAGCGGCTCCTCGGCCGCCTTGCCGGTGAACGCGTCACCGGGGCGAATGTAGCCGTCGACCTTGTAGTAGGCCGGCATCATCGTGCCCGGGAACGTCTTCTTGGCGTTGCTCACGATCCCGCGCAGGTCGGCTTCCGTCCAGCGATCGCCCGCGCCATCCAGCATCGGGCCGATTTCGCCATGAAACGGTGCATCCTCCAGCGCCGTGACCTGGTGACAGGAAATGCAGTTCCCCATCGATTTGGTCTTCATGATGACCGCCCCGTTTTCCGGATCGCCCGGCGTGCCGGTCAGCGAGGTCTCGACAGAGCCGTATTCGTCGAACTTGACCTCTTTCGGGGCAACCTCGGCCGCCGTGACGGCAACTGTCGTTGCCAGTACGGCGATGGCTGTTGTGGTGAGTGTGCGCATGTGTCCTCCCGTTACACATTCAACTTTTTGTATATCATAGGACACAACGACAGACCCCGGCAAGATTAAATTCCGATTTTTGAATTTATCGCAACAATCTGTCGCGATCAGTCCGTCTTGCCGTCGTCGCGTTCCTTTATCCTTCTTGCGTGATAACGTTGAAAATCTTCGCCATTATCCAACTCATACCGTTTTTCTTCGACCCAGGTCATCAGGTCAAGCGTTGTCCCCTTGGAAAACGCCCCGGGCTGCGAGGCCACCGCCGCCTGTGCCGCGTTTTTACCCTCTTCCACCTCTTCCGGCAGGTAGAGAATCGTCGGCGTGAACAACAGGCCCCACTTCCGCGCCGCCGCCTTCTCGGTCATCGCCTCGCCGTCGAAATCGACGATCTCGGTGTCGCCGTGCAGGTTCATCTGCACCACGAAGTAATTGTCGCGGATGTAATCCGCCACCTCCGCGTCGGAAAAAACCTCCTCGTGCATCTTCCGGCAATAGACACAGCCACGCTGTTCAAAGAGCAGCATCAGCCGCTTGCCCTCGGCATTGGCCTCGGCCAGATCCTCGTTCAGGTCCTTGAACGTCTCGCGCATCCAGTCGGCCTTGTGCAGCCCGTCATCGCCCATCTCGGCGGCATAGACCGGCAGCGCCAGCATCAGCGCGGCAACCAAACTCATCAGGCGTGTCATGACATCTCTCCTCCGTCAGATGTTCTGAAAGGCCGGGAACGCATCGAGCATCCACTCGGCGATGTAATTGACGCTGTCGGTCGCGATCAGCACGGCGAACACGATCAGCAGAAGCCCCATCGCCTTTTCCACCTTAGGCAAATGGCGCCGGAATTTCGAGGCGAAACGCAAAAACGGCCCGATGAACAGCGCCGCGATCATGAAGGGCGTCGTCATCGCCAGCCCGAACACCAGCAGCAACACCAGCCCCCGCATCGCCGTCGCCTCGGTCGAGGCGGTGAAAACCACCGCCGTCAGAACCCCGCCCACGCAGGGCGTCCAGCCCGCGGCAAAGGCGAACCCCACCAGGTACGCCCCCATCACCGACATCTTCTGGGTCGAGCCCGCCTCCATCTGGAACACCCGGTTCAGGAACCCGATCTTCAGCACGCCCAGGAAATGCAGCCCGAGGATGAACACGATCAGCGCCGCCACCAGCCGGAACTCGGTCTGCACCGACCGGAACGCCTGGCTCAGCCCGAAGGCGGCCGCCCCCAGCAGCACGAAAACGGTGATGATTCCCAGCGAGAACATGACCGACGCAAGGAACGCCCGCCGCCGCACGCCCGGCGGCAAGGCCCCGTCGCCGCTGATCTCCTGCATTGACGCACCGGCCATGTAGCTTAAGTAGAACGGCACAATCGGCAGGACGCAGGGCGAAAAGAATACGATCAGCCCGCCAACAAAGGCACTGATCAGCGAAACGTCCAGCATCATTCACCGCCTACCAAGCTTGATCGCATTTCATATTCAAACTATTGTATATGACACGATCCCGTCAACCGGAGCTTTCATGCCCAAGCCACTCGCGATTGTCACGGGCCTTTTCCTGGCCGGTCTTGCCGCCCTGCCCCTGCGGGCGGCCGAGCTTGTCATGGTCCAGCGGCCCGGCTGCCACTGGTGCCAGCAATGGAACGAGGAGATCGGCATAAGCTACCACAAGACCGAGGAGGCCCGCCGCGCCCCCCTTCGCCGTGTCGAGATCAGCGCCCTGCCCGAGGACATAGACTTCGCCTCGAAACCGGTCTTCACCCCCACCTTCGTGCTGGTCGAAGACGGCCAGGAACTGGGCCGGATCGAAGGCTACCCGGGCGCGCATTTCTTCTGGCCGATGCTCGACCAGCTGCTCGACGCCCACCCCGAGGCCACCAAGCCGGGCGGGTCATGAGACTGGGCTTCCATCGCGGGCGCGCACCCTCGCCCCCTGCCGATGACGCCCCCCTGCCGCCCGAACCCCCGGCCCCCGTCCCGCAGGACGAGCTTGACCGAATCGTGCAGAGCGCGGCCGACGCCTCGGCTTTCCTCAAGGCCATCAGCCACGAGGGCCGCCTGCTGATCCTCTGCCATCTCTCCTCCGGCGAAAAGTCCGTCACCGAGCTCGAAGACCTGCTCTCGGCCCGTCAGGCGGCGGTCTCGCAACAGCTCTCGCGCCTGCGCACCGAGGGGCTCGTGACTCCAAGGCGCGAGGGCAAGGCGATCTACTACCGTTTGACAGATAACCGCGCCATCAGAATACTGGATACCGTCTACGAGCTTTTCTGCCGGTGCGGCTGAGGCTCTGACACGGGAGGAGAAAACGTGTTTCAAGGTCTGTCGGATGCGACGCTGATGGCCCTCGTGGGCCTGTTCGGCGGCGGCCTCCTGGGGCTCGCGGCGCGGCTGGGTCGGTTCTGCACCCTCGGCGCCATCGAGGATGTCCTCTACCAGCACAGCTCCGTCCGCCTGCGGATGTGGGTGCTCGCCATCGGCGTGGCGGTGATCGGCGTTCACCTTCTGGCAGGTTTCGGCGCGGTCGACCTTGCCGAAACCCTCTACCTCTCCTCGCCCTGGTCCCCCGTCGCCAGCATCGCGGGCGGGCTCATCTTCGGCTACGGCATGTCGATCGCCGGCCATTGCGGCTTCGGCGCGCTCGCCCGCTCGGGCGGGGGCGATTTCCGCGCCTTCGTCATCGTGCTGGTCATGGGCATCTCGGCCTATATCATGCTCTCCGGTCCCCTCGCATCGGCCCGCGTGGCGCTCATATCCACCACCGAGGTCAATCTCGAGACCTTCTCCATCGCCGGTGTCATCGGCCAGATCGCGGGCAGCGGGCCGGTCGGGCCGGGGCTGGTCATCGGCCTCGCCATATCGGCCGCGGCACTGGCCTCCAAAGACTTCCTCACGAAACCCGCCACACTCATCTGGTCCGTCATGGTCGGCCTCGCCATCGTCTCGGGCTGGTGGGGCACCTCGGCCATCGTTCACAGCCATCTCAGCGCCCTGCCCGTCGTGTCGCACACCTACTCGGCTCCCTTGGGCGAAACCCTCCTCTATGTCATGACATCCAGCGGCGGCGGCATCAGCTTCGGCGTCGGCTCCGTTCTGGGCGTGCTCGCCGGCGCCTTCGCCGGCAGCCTCATCAAGGGCCATTTCCGGTGGGAGGCCTGCGAAGACCCCCGCGAACTGCGCCGGCAGGTGCTGGGCGCGGTGCTGATGGGCTTCGGCTCGGTCCTGGCCCTCGGCTGCACCATCGGCCAGGGGCTCTCGGCCTTCTCGGTGCTGGCCTTCTCGGCGCCGGTCACCTTCGTCGCCATCTTCATCGGCGCGGCCATCGGCCTGCGGCAGCTGATCACCGGCTTCGCCATGTCCTGAACCCGGCGCACTGCCCCTGCGGCACCCGAAAAACCCGTTTACGATCCTGACCTTGCGCGGCTATCCTCGTAGGCGAATTGCAAGCCGACGCGACGGACATATGAACGCCCCGGATTTCCTGATCTTCTCCGATCTCGATGGCACCCTTCTGGGGCATGACGACTATTCCTGGGCCCCGGCCAAACCCGCCCTCGATGCCCTGAAGGCGCGCGGCTGCGGCGTCATCCTCGCCAGCAGCAAGACCGCCGCCGAAATCGCCCCGCTCCGCGCCGAAATGGGCCTTTCCGACTGGCCCGCCATCGTCGAAAACGGCGCCGGCCTGCTCGACCCCGGCGACGTCACCGGCAGCACCGGCGATGACAACATATACCGCGACCTGCGCGCCCGCCTCGGCGACCTTCCGGAAGGCTTTCACGGCTTCGGCGACATGGACACGGCCGAAGTCGCCGCCACCACCGGCCTGCCGGAACAGGATGCCGCCCGCGCCCGCCAGCGCCGCTTTTCAGAACCCGGCCTCTGGACGGGAACCGACGCCGCCCTCGAACGTTTCCTCGAAGCCGCAGATGCGGCCGGCCTCTCCGCCCGGCGCGGCGGCCGTTTTCTCACCCTCTCTTTCGGAGGCACAAAGGCCGGCCGCATGGACGACATCATCGAAACCTACCGCCCGCGCCATACCATCGCCCTCGGCGATGCACCGAACGATACCGAGATGCTTGAGCGGGCCGATATCGGCGTCATCATCCGCAACGACGCCGCCCCGCCCCTGCCCAAGATGCCGGGCGAGGACAGCGGCCGCATTCGCCGCACCACCGAAGAAGGCCCCGCAGGCTGGTGTCAGGCCGTGCTTGGGCTTATGCAGGAACTCGGGCGCACGCCCGCACGGAATTGAATTACGAAAGCAGGTCAGGGCATGAGCGATTTTCACCAGAACGGCAACATCACCACCCTCCACAACCTGCGCACCCGCAGCCTGGACGACCTCGAATACGAGCTTCAGGCCTTCGGCGAAAGCCGCCGCATCACCCTGGTGCTGCCCTGCCTCTATTCCGAGCTCGAAGGCCCGGCGCTGCCAAATATCCTCAACGAGCTCAAGACCGTCCCCTACCTGCACCGGATCATTGTCGGGCTCGATCAGGCCGACGAGGCCCAGTTCCGCCACGCGCGGGAATTCTTCTCCGAGCTGCCCCAGACCCACATGGTGCTCTGGAACGAAAGCCCCCGCATGCTCGCCTTGGGCGAACGGCTCAAGGAACACGGCCTCTACCCGCAGGAGCCCGGCAAGGGCAAGAATGTCTGGACCTGCATGGGCTATCTCATCGCCTGCGCCGACAGCTCGGTCATGGCCATCCACGACTGCGATATCCTGACCTATGACCGCTCGATGCTGGCCTCGCTGGTCTACCCGGTCGCCAACCCGACCTTCCCCTACCAGATGGCCAAGGGCTATTACCCCCGCATCGGCGAGGGCAAGCTGAACGGCCGGGTGACGCGCCTGCTGGTCAGCCCGCTGCTCATTGCGCTCAAGAAGGTGGTGGGCGACCGAGACTACCTCGATTACCTGCGCAGCTTCCGCTATCCGCTGTCGGGCGAGTTCGCCCTGCGCACGCAAACCCTGCCCGACCTGCGCATCCCCTCCGACTGGGGGCTTGAAATCGGCGTGCTGTCCGAAGCCTGGCGCAACCTTGCCCCGCAATCGGTCTGCCAGGTCGAGATTTCCGACGCCTATGACCACAAGCACCAGGACCTCTCGGAAGAGGACGCCAGCAAGGGCCTGAGCCGCATGTCCACCGACATCTGCAAGGCGATCTTCCGCAAGCTCGCCTCCGACGGCACCGTGTTCACCCCCAACCTCTTCCGCACGCTCAAGGCCACCTATTACCGCCAGGCGCTCGACCTGCTGGAAAGCTACTACAACGACGCCAAGATGAACGGCCTGCGCGTCGACCGCCACAAGGAGGAGAAGTCGGTCGAGCTCTTCGCCGAGAACATCATCCGGGCGGGCCAGATCTTCCTCGAGAACCCCAACGAAAGCCCCTTCATCCCCACCTGGAACCGCGTCCACGCCGCCGATTCAGCGTTCCTCCGCGACCTCAAGCAGGCCGCCAACGAAGACGCGGCGGAGTTCGCCTGAGGCGCTTTTCACCGCGCGGGGAACGGCCGCCTCAGTTCATCGTGCGCTGGACGTAAAGCTGCAATTCACCGGCAATGACATGCGCGGTCGCGATCAGGCCAAGCTCGGGCCATAGCCCGTCGATCGCGTAGAGGTAGATATCCTCTTCCGTGGTCAATGCGCCCCCGTCGACATAATCCTGCGGCGCATGCCCGCCCGAGATGGTCAGCCCTTCCCGGCTTTCGACCATCTGCCGGAACTGCCCGGCAAGCTCTTCGGTATCGGCCCCGTGGAACTCGCCGATCACGGAACAGTCCCTGACCTGCCTGTTGCCGACGATATGCAGTTCGACCTCGTCATAGGTGGTCCCGTCTCTCGCATAGACAGAGACAAGTTTCTTGTCGGGGCTCACAGAGGTCACCCTCTCCCCCGCCGGGCCCGGTGTCTCGATACCGGCAAGATAGGCGTCGGGGTCGCCAAGCACCTGCGTGCAGGTTTTGGTGAAGCGCTCAAGGACGGCGTCGGGCGAAGCCTGTGCATCGCCTTCCGAAACCAGCTCTTCCGTATCCGGCGCATCCTCCGCCGCCACGGCATCCTCCACCGCACAGCCTTCCAGCGAGGCGACCGCGCGAAACGGATGTGTCTGCCCGCCCGCTGTCCGAAAGGTGCCTATTACCAAGCCGTATCCGCTTATCCGGGACCCATCCGCGCCAAGGAAGTGCCCTCGCATGAAGGGGATCTCTCCCGAGATCGAAACCATATCGGTCGGGCCATGCCCCGCGACCCGCGAACTGTCGGCTGAAAAACGCCCTGTCGCCGAGAAGCTGCCATCGCCGTTATAGGTGATCGACAGCCCGCCATCGGCCTTGCCGTAGTGATCTCCGAAACCGGTGTCGATCTCGACCGTGCCGCCTGCGTCGCCAAACCGGATCGAGGCCCACAAGCCACCGTCCTCGCCAAGCTCGTAGGACTCAAGGGTGCGCGTTGCCATCTCGGACTGCGAAAACCGCATGATCCAGAGCAGCACCCGCGCCTCATCCGCCCGAGGCCGCGCCGCCGTTTCGCCGATGACATACCCTTCCTGCCAGCCGAACCCGGTTTCCTTGAAATCCCGCAACGCGTCGGCATTGGGTATCGTGTACTCGAACGCATTTCTCGGCTCTGAAGACTCGCATTCCTCGGTGCCCTCGCCGAAAAGGAAGGACACATTGTTGCGCGCATAGCGTTCATCCCCCGACGGGAAGTCCTCGAACAGGCGGAAGTTGGGCCCATCCTTGGTCAGCGTGAGACCCGAGAGTTCCTCTGCGGCAAGCGCAACGCCCTGGTCTTCGAGCAGGCAGAAATCGCTGAACCGGATGATGTGATCCGACGGTGCGTAAAGATACGGCCCGAACCCATAGGTCCCGCTGCACGCCTCGATGCGATAGTCGATCAGCGGATCACCGGAAATGGGCTTGTTCGGCACGACGTCCGGCAGGGTGCCTTGCGCGATCCCCGCCCCTGGAATGACGATAACCCACAACAGCGCCGCAACCGCGCGAAACATCTTGCCAAAACCCATGACCCACCCCTTCGCGATCTATCGCATACGTCAAACAAATTTCTTTTTGCCCCGTGATGGCTACCGCAACGCCCCTCTCCCTGTCACCAATAACCGCGGAAACACACTGGCCACCGCCCGGCCCTACCCCCGGTTGGTGATCCAGCGGCACTGGTAGGGGGCAAAGACGATGTCGTCGCCTTCCATCACGATATCCTCGCCCGACAGCAGGTCGACCCAGCGTTCCCCCTCGATCATGTTGATCGAATAGGGACTCACCCGCACCTCGTCGGCGCTGACATTGTGGATGGCGAAGATCGACTGGTGCCGGTCGAGGCTCTGCCGCCAGACCCCGAAAAGCCGCTCGTCGAGCGCCAGCGTGAACTGCGTCGCGTTCGGGTGGAACGCCTTCTGTTTCGAGCGCAGCCGCAGCCTGTCGGACATGTCCGCCAGAACCCGCGCCTGGTCCGACCCTTCGTCGGCCAGCTTCTCCAGAAGGTCCGGATAGTGCCACCGGTGCCGATTGATCGCCCGGTTCATTCCCCGCCGCGCAACCGCGTCGTGATCGTTGGGCGTGGCCAGAAGCGAATGGATGTAGAAGGCCGGAATTCCCTCCAGCGACATCACGATGGTCTGCGAACACAGGAAGCGCGCGTGGTGATGGTCATCCTCGCCGTGAAAGGTCTGCCGCATCGCCTCGTAGAGCGAACAGTTCAGCTCGTAGGGCGCCTCACGCCCGTCGGGCAGCGTGCGCATCGACACCAGCCCCCCGGCCGCCGTCACCGCCTCGATCACCCGCGCCTGCTCCTCGGCCGGAAGCACCCCTTCGGCGGGCCGCATCCCGATCCCGTCATGGCTGGCGGTGAAGTTGAGATAGGCACAGCCCAGCTGCGCCGGCGGCATCGCCGATTGCCAGCGATGCAGGTAGCGCGCCGTGCCCGACTGCAGCGCATGCAGGATCAGCGGCGGCAGCGGGAAGTTGTAGACCGCGTGCGCCTCGTTCCGGTTGCCGAAGTAGCTCAGGTTCTCCGTCCGTGGCACGTTGGTCTCGGTCAGCAGCACCACCGTCTCGGTCGCGTAATCGCACAACAGACGCATCAGCTGCACGATGGCATGGGTCTGCGGCAGGTGGATGCAGGGCGTGCCCGGCTCCTTCCACAGGAACGCCACCGCATCGAGCCGCAGGATGCGCACGCCGCGGTCGATATGCATCCGGATGATGCGCAGCATTTCCAGCAGCACTTCGGGGTTGGTGAAATCGAGGTCGATCTGGTCGTGGCTGAAGGTGCACCAGACATGTTTCGTACCGTCCCGCGTCTCCACCTCGCGCAGAAGCGGCGTCGTGCGCGGGCGCACCACCTGGCTCAGGTCGTCCTCGGGGTTGCCTTCGTAGAAGAACCGGTCATAGGGCTCGCGCCCCTGCATGTAGTCGTGAAACCACGGCCCCTGGCTCGACACGTGGTTCAGCACGAGGTCCGACATCAGGTGAAACCGTTTCGCGATGCGGGTGATATCCGTCCAGTCGCCCAGCTGCGGGTTCACCGCCCGGTAATCGGTCACCGCGAACCCGTCATCGGAACTGAACGGGAAGAACGGCAGGATATGCACCCCGTTCACCACGCCCTGCATCCGGCTCGTCAGGAAATCCTCCAGCAGGTCCAAAGGCTTGTATGTGCCGTCGATGATCGAGTTGCCATAGGTGATCAGCACCGCATCCTTTTCCGACCAAAGCCGGTTCGACGGCGCCCGCGCCCGCTTGCGCCGATGCGCCCCCTCGGGCCAGAACGCCTCGCAGATATCGCGGCAAATGGCGCGCTGATCGGCCTCCGGATAGATCCGGCCGACCAGCGCGCTCAACCGCGCATCGAATGGATTGGGTCTGCTGGGCACGTCCCGTTTGCCTCCTGCCAGTCCCGCGCTCGGGGGCGCCTTGGTTAAGGCTTGTTTTTCAGGGTTTTACGCCGCGTGTCAAATAGGCGATGCGCGAAACCGCACCAAGCCGCCCAACCGGGCACCGCTTGGCCCAAAGCTTGGGCAGGGTTTACGCGCCGCTGATGTCGATGAGAAACCGGCAGGCGGGGGCGCCTGTCGCACAACACGCAGGGTGGCTCACGCGCACATGCGGCGCCACCAGCCGCCCGAACAGCGTTTCGAACACCGAGCCATGCCACGGGCACCCCGGCTGGGCCAGCGGGTTGTCCTCGATCACGATCTCCATTGGCGGGCCGGGCGCGGTGATGACCCGCCCGGTGCCCGCAAAGGTCCAGGCGTGTTTCTGGATCGCCTTCAGCAAAAGCCGACCGGCCAGCGGCGCGGGCAGGATTTGCAGCATCTCCCGGGCAAATTTCGGAATCCGTTTCGCCAGGATGTAGCGCCCCGTGCGATACCCCCCTTCCCGCGCCGCCCAAAGCGCTTCGTCCTCGGGAAGCGCCGCGCGGATCGCCCGGTGCAACGCCATCGCCTTGTCCTGCGGGACCATCTCGACCGGCGGCACATCGTAGAGCGGCAACAGCCCCGCCGCTTCGAACACCCTAACCGCCAGTTCGACCCCGCCCAGCGCCTCCAGCGCCTCGCGGCTCTGCAATATGGCGTTCGGCCCGACCCGGCCGGGTTGCGCGCCCATCGCCTAGCCCTGCTCGCCACCGCCACAGGCGCGCGCCCCGGCCTGCAATTCCGCCAGTTCGGCCTTCTTCGCCTTCACCTGCGCGCGCACCGCCGCCTTGCGTTCGGCGGCCTTCACCTTGCGGTCGGCCATCGCCTCCCAGTCGGCCATCTGGGCCTCGGCAATCTGCCGCTCGCCGTCGAAATGGAAATCCACCTTCTCCTTTGACTGCGGGCCCCAATAGCCCACCTTGCCCAAGTCATAGAAAGTCCGCGCGAAGCCCGCCTTTGCAAAGGCCCGCAAACATCCCAGCAGATATTTCCGCCGGAACCCGGTGCCCCGCCACGGGTAATGGAACAGCGCCTTGATCATGTAGAACCGCCGGTAATTGTGCATCACCCGGTCCAGAAGCGTCGCCCGGTCCATCGCCTTGGGCTTCATGATGGGCGTCACGAAATTGTACTTCTCGAAGTCGAACACCTCGACCTTGTCGCCCAGTTCCTGAAAAAGCGGCGTGAAGGGCCAGGGTGTGTACATCGACCAGTTGGCAAGGTCGGGGTTCCACTCCCGCGCAAAGCGATAGGTTTCCTCAAGCGTCTCCTCGGTCTCGTTGTCGAGCCCGACGATGAACTGCGCCTCGGTGAAGATATCCGCCTCGCGCAGAAGCCGGATCGCCTCGCGGTTCTCGGCCACCTTGGTTTCCTTGTTGAACAGGTCCAGCTTCATCTGCGCCGCAGCCTCGGTGCCAAGGCTCACATGCACCAGCCCGGCCTTGCGCCAGAGCCACAGGTCGTTGCGATCGCGCATGATGTCGGTCACGCGGGTGTTGATGCCCCATTTCACCTTGTCCGGCAGGCCCCGCGCGATCAGCTCGTTGCAGAACTCGGTGAACTTGCGCTTGTTGATCGTCGGCTCCTCGTCGGCCAGGATGAAGAAGCCCACGCCATGCTCGTTCACCAGCGTCTCGATCTCGTCGACCACGGCCTTGGGGTCACGCACCCGGTAGTCGCGCCAGAACTTCCATTGCGAGCAGAAGGAACAGGTGAACGGGCACCCCCGCGCCATGTTGGGAATCGCCACGCGCGTGTTGAGCGGCACGTAGATGTATTTCTCCCACTCCAGCAGCGACCAGTCCGGCGTGATCCCGTCCAGATCCTTCACCGTGCTGGCGGCCTGCGTCGCGACGATCTCCTCGCCATCGCGGAAGGCCAGCCCCTTGATCCGCCGCCGGTCCTGAAAATACCGGCCCTCGTCCACCGCCCGGATCAACTCGACGATGATCTCCTCGCCTTCGCCCCGCACAATCACGTCGACCCAGGGCGCCTCCGACAGCACCTGCTTGAACATGAAGGTCGCATGCACGCCCCCGAGAATGCCCAGAGCATCCGGCACCACCTGCTTGGCGATCTCCAATATCCGCTCGGCCTTGTAGATCGAGGGCGTGATCGCCGTCGTGCCCACCACGTCGGGCTGCAATTCCTGCAACCGCGCGGCGATCTCGGTATCCATCAGGTCGTTGGTCATCGCGTCGATGAAATGCACATCGTCGAAACCTGCAGCCTTCAGCGACCCGGCGATATAGGCCACCCAGGCGGGCGGCCAGTTCCCCGCGATCTCGGCCCCGCCGGAATGGTAATTCGGATGGATCAGCACCACGCGCATCGGTTTTCCCTCCCTGATGTGTCAATATAAGTTGACACGTCATGCGAGGTTCAGACTTGACACAGATCAAGCCACACCTTGTTTTACAAGGCGTTTCCGCTCAGGCGAAGATCTGATCGGCGTGGTTTTCCAGGTAAATCCGCAGCCACGGCGTAAACAGCGCAGGGTTGCGCCGCGTCCGCTCGGCCAGCTCGGCCATGTCGACCCAGCCCGTATCCATCACCTCGTCCGGGTTCGGCACCGGCTCGGGCTTTTCGTCGACACGCGCAAGGTAGATATCCACCCGCTCATGCTCGGTCAGCCCGCCGCCCACATCGGCCCGGTACGTCACCTGGTCCCGATGCTCGAGCGTCAGACACTCGAGCCCCAGCTCCTCGTAAAGCCGCCGATGCGCGCAGGCCTCCGGCGCCTCGCCCCAATGCGGATGGGTGCAACAGGTGTTCGCCCAAAGCCCCGGCGTGTGATACTTGCCCAGCGCCCGGCGCTGGATCAGCACCTCCGACCCGCACAGCACGAAGACCGACACGGCCTTGTGCAACAGCCCGCGCCGGTGCGCCTCGATCTTCTCGACCGCCACAAGGTCGCCTCCCACCCAGGTGGGGATCATGTCGGTCGCGATGGGTTCCTGTTTCGTCATGTATATGCCGCCGGGACAAGCCGCGTCAGATGGGCCAGGTTCTTCAGCCCGATCCTGAGATGCGCCATCGGGCGCGCGCGAACCAGTTTCTTGTTCATGTAGGCCTCGAAGGTCAGCCTTTGCACGTCGATATCATGGCAGAGCGATACAAACCGCTCCCGCCGCTCGTCCGACTTGTAATAGGCATTCTGCATGGATGCCAACACCCGGAACACGGTTTTGTGCTCGCGCATGAACAGCCGCCGTGCCAGTTGCAGATCCTTCACCCGGCCCGTCGACAGGCAGGCCATCGCCGCCGTCGCCGCCACTCGGCCGCCGACCATGGCATAGTAAATCCCCTCGCCCGAGCTTGGCGCCACGACGCCCGCGGCATCGCCGGCCAGCACCACGTCGCGCCCATTGTCCCACCGATCCAAGGGCTTGAGCGGGATCGGCGCGCCCTCCCGCCGGATCGTCGGGCAGTCCACCAGCCCGCTCGCCATCCGCAGATCGGCCGTCGCCTTCTTCAGATCCACATCGCGCACCATCGACCCCATGCCGACGCTCGCAGACTTCCCGTGCGGGAACACCCAGCCGTAGAAATCCGGCGATATCCGCCCGTCATAGATCACATCACACCGGTCGGGGTCATAGCTCCCCACCTTGCCCGGCGCCTCGATGATCTCGTGATAGGCGATCACGTAAGGGATACGGTCGCCCCCCGGCACCTCGTCCTTGGCCACGTTCGACCGTGCACCATCCGCCCCGATCACCAGCTTCGTCGCCAGCCGCCGCTCCGCGCCACTCGCCTTGTCGCGATAGACCACATGCGTGCCGGCCTCGTCCCGCTCGACCCGCTTGTAGGTGCCGGTCATCCGCTCCGCCCCGGCGCCCGCCGCCCGCTCGCGCAGGAACTCGTCGAAGTCCTCCCGGTCGACCATGCCGACAAACCCGTTCTCGATCGGAATATCCACGTGCCGCCCCGTCGGCGAAATCATCCGCGCCGTGGTGATCTTCGCCACCAGCATCTCGTCGGGAATGTCGAAATCGGCGATCAGCCGCGGCGGAATGGCCCCGCCGCACGGCTTGATCCGCCCCGCCCTGTCAATGAGCGCCACTTTCGCGCCCGACCGGGCCAGATCCTCGGCGGCCGTCGCTCCCGACGGCCCCCCTCCGACAACGACGACATCATACATGGCTATTCTCCCGGAACCACCGCGCCGGCGCGGCCGCGGCCATGGTCGATCACCCTCAGCGCCATCAGGGCGGCGATGACAAAGAGCATCGCCTCGAATGTGAAAACCGTGCCGAAGGCCGCGGCGTCATTGGCCATCGCGACCCGCATCAGGTCGGCCGCCGCAGCCCCCACGAGGCCGCCGAACCCGGCGGCAATCGCCTGCGCCGCGCCCCAAAGGCCCATCCGCGTGCCCTCACGCGATCCGCGCCCCTGCCCGGCCAGCGCCATCATCGAGCCAATGGCCGCCACCGCGAACATTCCGTTGAAAAACCCAAGCGACACCACCGCCGGCATCAATGTCCCCGGCACCGCCGCCCCGCCAAGTGCTGTGATCATCCCCAGGCTCCCGGCCGAGCCCAGACACCCGGCCATCGCCCATGTCCTGAGCGACCCGATCCGCAAGCCCGTCGCCGCGATCCCCACGGTCAGCATGCCAAGGAAAACCCCGCCATTCTGCGCCCCGGAAAGCGAGGTCGACTGCCCCGGCGTGAACCCGAACACGAGCCCCGCATAGGGCTCAAGGATCAACTCCTGCATGAAATACGCCGTCATCGACAGGAACACGAAGATCGTGAAATTTCTTGCCGCCGGCTCCGCCCAGACCTCGCGCAGCCCGTCGATGAACCGCACCTCCCCGGACTGTCGCGGCGCCGGCGTCAGCCCGCGCTCGACCCGCCAGACCGCCAGCACCGTCAGCAGCACGGCGCCCCCGGTCACGACCCCAACGATCTTCATCAGCAAGGCCGGGCTGTACGGATCGAGGAAAACACCCACCGTCCCCGCCGTCACCGCGATCCCGGCAATCATCATCAGCCAGGTGATCGTCGCCGCCGCCGCCCGCCGGCGCGGCTCGGTCGCCGTCGCCAGCAACGCCAGAAGCGAGGTGCCGGACGCCCCCACCCCCAGCCCGATCAGCGCATAGGCCACTACCGACACCGCCAGCGCGGCGCCGAACGACGTCTCGAACAGCACCACGCCCGAGGCCGCCCCGAACGCCCCCAGCGCCAGCGCCGCCATGCCGCCGACGATCCACCTAGTCCGGCGCCCGCCGGTATCCGACAGGAACCCCCAGTTGGGCCGCGTGATCTGTATCCCGTAATGCAACGCCACCAAGAACCCCGGCAGCACCGCCGGCAAGGCCAGCTCCACCACCATCAGCCGGTTCAGCGTCGAGGTCGTCAGCACCACCACCGCGCCAAGGCACATCTGCACCAGACCCAGCCGAACGATGGAGAGCCAGCTCAACATCACCCCGCCCCCATCATCCGAAGGGCCACGGCGGCGATCATCATGCCGCTCACATACAGCATCACGCCCGTCCCGTTATACCACGGCGCCCGGCCCTTCGGATCGGTCAGCAGAACCCGCATCGCCCAGACCTGCGCCAGCAACAGCACCGCGATAATTCCGGCAAAGACCGGCATATCCCAGACGGCCATCAACCCGATCACCACGACCTGCGGCACCGCCATCACCCAACAGGCAACCCGTGCCGCCCTCTCAGGCCCAAGCGTCACCGGCAGAGAGTTCACCCCCGTCTGCCGATCCCCTTCCAAAGCCTTGAAATCATTGAGCGTCATGATCCCATGCGCGCCCAGCGCATAGAGCAGCGCAATCACCACGATCGGCCAGGCAGGCGCCCCCGCCGACAGCACGGCCGCGCCCGTGAACCACGGCAGCCCCTCGTAACAGAGCCCGACCAGCCCCGGCCCCCAGACACCCGACCGCTTCAGCCGCACCGGTTCGGCCGAATAGGCCCAGGCCGCCAGCACCCCGAACACCGTCGCCCCGAAGCCCCACGGCCCTAGGAGCGCGCCAAGACACAAGGCAAACCCGCTCATCACAAGCGCGATCCACAGGCCCCACCGCCCCGGGATCTGCCCCGACGGAATCGGCCTGTGCGGTTCATTGATCGCGTCCACATGCCGGTCGCACCAGTCATTCGCCGCCTGGCTCATCCCGCACACCACTGGCCCCGCCAGCAGCACACCGGCCAGCACCAGCCACGGCGCCGACATCACCGGCACCCCGCTCGAGACGACACCGCAAAGGTACGCCCAGATCGGCGGGAACCACGTGATCGGCTTGATCAGGGTCAGAACGGCGCGCGGATGAGGCATCCGCCGGCGCGATTGTAAATCCAACGTGACACTCATGGTGTCAATTAAACTATACAATCAGGATTCCCGAAAGGCTTTTCTTGCCCAAAGCCCCGGATCGTGAACGCCTCAGCCCTCGGAATCGTCACCCGGCCGCGCATTCAGCAGCCCGTGCTTGCGCAGCTTCACGTAAAGGCTCTGCCGCGACAGCCCCAGCATCTCGGCCGCCGCCACCCGGTTGTTCCCGGTCAGCTTCACCGCCGTCTCGATGCACATCTTCTCGACCACGTCCGAGGTGGCCGACACCAGCTCCTTCAGCGACGCGGTGCCCACAAGATCCATCACGCTCTGCATCGCGTCGTCGCTCATCACGCCGGCGCCCGCACCCTCATCAACCGTCTGGCTGGGGGAAACGTCGCGAATGATGAAACCAAAGCCAAGCTCCCCGTTTCGCTGGCCCAGCTGCGCCACCGAGATCTCGACGCTCGACCGCGAGCCCACCACGCTGCTGATCTGCGAGGAATAGCGGCTCATCCGCCCGGCCTTCCCGGCGGTTTCGAGGATCAGCTTCAGATCCACCGTGCCCCGCGCCAGGAAATCCGCCAGCGACTTGTGCTTCACGTCGCGCAGCTGCGCGGCATCCGTCATGATCAGGAACGCCTCGTTCGCATCCCGGATCACGCCCTTCCCGTCGGTCAGCACGATCGCGTCGCTCGACGCGCCGAACAGCGCCGCCAGCGACTGCGCCACTTCCGGCCCGGCGCCCTCGGTCTCTTCTGTCGTCACCACCCGGCACAGCAGGAACAGCTCTCCGGCGGCCCGGAAATATTCCGGCACCAGCGCCAGTTCCCGCCCGTTCCGCCGCGCGATCACGTCGACGCTGCTCATCCCGTCCGCGGCGGCCGCCCCCTGCAGCGCCTCCATCATCTCGTTGCGCCGCCAGCCCTCGAAGGCCTGCGCAAAGGCATTGCCGCGCAATGTGTCGGGCGTCGTCCCCAACAGCGTCGCCGCGGCCGAGTTCAGATCGTGGATCCGCCCCTTCTCCGGCTCGACCAAAACCAGCGGCGTCTCCGCCGCCTCCAGCACCACGCGATAGAAGGTCTCGCCGCTGCGCATCTTCTGCTGGTCACGCTCCCGCGCCAGCTGCTCGGAAACGAGCCTCTGCTGCACCTCGGCGATGGGCTGCATGTCGCGCCCCACCAGCAGAATCGAATCGCTGCCCTTCACCCGGTGCAGGCTGTAGCGGATCGGGAATTCCCAAGTGGCATTGTCGACGTGATTCATTTCGACCGGCCGCCGCGCCAGGTCGGGCTTGGCCGCGATCACCGTCAGCCGCTCGGCAAACTTCTCGCGGCTCTCCTGCGTCAGGAACGTCTCGAACTTCCGCCCGACCCAATGGTCGAGACAGCCCAGCGACGGACAATCGGGATTGACGGAAATTCCCTCGACAACACCGCTCCCGCTTACCAGAACCGCCAAATCGGCAACGCTTTCAACAAGTTCGTCGATCTGGCCCGGGTCTGGCAGGACGCCCGCTCGAAATCTTTCGGATATGCGCCCTTGCTCGGTCACGATGTTTCCTCGTCAAGTCATCAACGCTTACGCCCTCAGGTTACCTTATCGAAAAGCGCGGCGCCACCAACCGTGACCAGCCCGCATTTCTCGACGGCTTCACGCGCGGATTGCACGGCATGATCCGCGCCCGTGCGCCTGACGACCTTGTCTTTCTCCGCAGCGGCCCGCCCCCCGATCACGATCGGCGGAACGCCCTCCACGTTGGAGCGTAGGTAATCCACGATTTCAGTTGCATTGACAACCGAATTCCATGTCGCGGCGGTCAGCCCGATCATGGAAAACCGGTTCGTGGCCACAAGTTCGGCAATCTCGGCATGGTTCAGCCCGATGCCCATATGCACCCAGACCCCGTGCCGCCGCATGTTGTCGGCGGCCACGAAGGCCCCCAGCGAATGCTGCTCGTGCTGCGGCACCACCATCAGCACCGACTGGCCCAGCGGGATGCTCCGGTCGAGCGGCCCGCCCCCGGCCCGCGCGCGAAACAGCGCCTGCAGGCGCGACGCGCCCACGGTGACATCGACGAAGCTCGCCTCGTCATTGAGCCACAGCTGCCCCAGCTTCCGCGCTGCGGCAGGAATGTAATGCTGGTACAGCTCCTCCGAGCTCACCCCCGTCGCCATCAGCTGCGACAGCACGGCCTGGTGGCTCGTCTCCGAGTCGGACATCAGCTGGTCGCACAGGCGCGCGACCCAGTCCTCGCGGCTGCGCGGCTGCGACCGGGCCTTTCCGGAGATCACGGTTTTCAGGGCGGATTCGACAAGGAAACGCAGGGCGGGCGATTGCGCGTCGGAAAAGGCAGAGCGGTCCTGGGTATTATCCTCGTCCATGTCTCCCCCCATGGCTGTGGTCGGGCCTCTTCGCGGGCCTCATCCATCCTGCTCTGGTAAGATAGAGTGTGCGCCCGCCCCGTCAAAATGTCAATTTATCTTGACATACACCGCCGCGTCCCCGGCCTATTCCATTGGATTCCCCGGCAATTTGGCAAGCCGCCCCTTGGGCAACCCCCCGAAAATCCAGCTTTTCGGCGCCGCTTTCCCTCGAGCACCCCAAAATGCCCACTCGAATTTACATTCTCGAAATCTCAATGTGTAAATTTAAGTTGACACTTCGCCGACCCAGCCCCTAGCATCGATCCAGCAACACTGGCCTGCGAGGGGATGCATGTCACCGCGAGCGCCTCATAAAACCGGCACCAACGCGCTTTACACCGAGGCAGAACGCGCCCGGCGCGACGCCACGATCTGGACCACGGTGCAGGGCGTGCTCGCCCCGGCCCAGTTCCTCGTCTTCCTCGTCTCGCTCGCCCTCGTCCTGCGCTTCCTGCTCACCGGCGACGGCTACGAGGCCGCGACCCTCTCGATTCTCGTGAAAACCGGCTTTCTCTACCTGATCATGATCACCGGCGCGATCTGGGAAAAAGTGGTGTTCGGCCAATGGCTTTTCGCCCCCGCCTTCTTCTGGGAAGACGTCTTCAGCTTCGCCGTCATCGCCCTGCACAGCGCCTATCTCTGGGCGCTCCTCACCGGGGCGCTCGCCCCCGCCGGGCTGATGGTCCTGGCGCTTGCAGCCTACGCGGCCTACGTCATCAACGCCGGGCAATTCCTGCTCAAGCTGCGCGCCGCGCGGCTGCAATCGGGGGCCCCGACATGACCCATCACGCGCCCCCGCCCCCCGCCGCCGGCTGTCGCGAAACGCCCGTCCTGAAACAGCGCGGCCAGCACGAGGTGTTCTGCGGCCTGACGGGAATCATCTGGCTTCACCGCAAGATGCAGGATGCCTTCTTCCTCGTCGTGGGCTCGCGCACCTGCGCCCACCTGCTGCAATCCGCCGCCGGGGTAATGATCTTCGCCGAACCCCGCTTCGGCACCGCCATCCTCGAGGAAACCGACCTCGCCGGCCTCGCCGATGCCCAGGCCGAGCTCGAGCGCGACGTCGACCGCCTCCTCGCCCGCCGCACCGACATCCGCCAGCTCTTCCTCGTGGGCTCCTGCCCCTCCGAGGTCATCAAGCTCGACCTCGCCCGCGCCGCCGAGAAGCTCACCGCCCGCCACGCGCCCAAGGTGCGCGTCCTCAACTACTCGGGCTCCGGCATCGAAACCACCTTCACCGAGGGCGAGGATGCCTGCCTCGCCTCGATGGTCCCGGCCCTGCCCGAGACCGACAAACGCCAGCTTCTGCTCGTGGGCGCCCTGCCCGACGTGGTGGAGGATCAGGCCCTCGACCTGCTGGGCAAGATGGGGATCGACGACATATCGGTCCTGCCCGCGCGCCATGCCGATAGCGGCCTGGCCGTGGGCCCGAATACCGTCTTCGCCCTCACCCAGCCGTTCCTCGGTGGCACCCTTGCCGCCCTGGAGCGTCGCGGGGCGCGCCACCTTCCCGCGCCTTTCCCGTTTGGCGAAGAGGGCACCACCGCGTGGCTTCAAGCCGTGGCACGGGAATTCGGCGTCGATGAGGCGCGTTTCGACGCCGTCACCGGCGCGCCCCGCGCTCGCGCCCGCAAGGCCGTGGCGAAAGCCGCGACCACGCTCTCCGGCAAGTCGGTTTTCTTCTTTCCCGACAGCCAGCTGGAGATCCCCCTCGCCCGCTTCCTGACCCGCGAATGCGGCATGGAAGCGGTCGAGGTCGGGGCGCCCTATATCCACAAATCCGTCGTCGGCCCCGATCTCGACCTGCTCAGCCAGGGCCCGACCATCGCCGAAGGGCAGGATGTCGAACTCCAGCTCGACCGCTGCCGCACCGCCCGCCCCGACCTCACGGTCTGCGGCCTGGGCCTCGCCAACCCGCTCGAGGCCGAGGGCCTCGCCACCAAGTGGGCCATCGAACTCGTCTTCACCCCCGTCCATTTCTACGAACAGGCCGGCGACCTCGCCGCGCTCTTCTCCCGCCCCCTCCACCGCCGCAACGCGCTGAAACTGGAGGCGGCAGAATGAAAACGCCCATGCTTCTTCTGGCCACAAATATCCCGGGGAGCGCGAGGGGCTGGCCCCTCGCTCCGACACCACAATGAAACTCTCCGTCTGGACATACGAAGGCCCCCCCCACGTCGGCGCCCTCCGCGTCGCCACTGCCATGAAGGGCCTGCACTACGTCCTCCACGCCCCGCAGGGCGACACCTATGCCGACCTGCTCTTCACCATGATCGAGCGCCGCAACCACCGCCCGCCGGTCACCTACACCACCTTCCAGGCCCGCGACCTCGGCTCCGACACCGCCAACCTCTTCAAGACCGCCTGTCAGAACGCCTACGAGCGGTTCCAGCCGCAGGCGATGATCGTCGGCGCCTCCTGCACCGCCGAACTGATCCAGGACGATCCCGGCGGCATGGCCGAAACCATGGGCCTGCCCATCCCCGTCATCCCGCTCGACCTGCCCAGCTACCAGCGCAAGGAAAACTTCGGCGCCGACGAGACCTTCTTCCAGATCACCCGCGCCCTCGCCCGGCCGATGGACAAGACCCCGCAGATCACCTGCAACCTCATCGGCCCTACCGCCCTCGGCTTCCGCCACCGCGACGACATCACCGAGATCACGGCGCTGCTCTCCGACCTCGGCATCTCCGTCAACGTCTGCGCCCCCTATGGCGCCACGCCGCAAGACCTCACCCGCCTCGGCGCCGCCCATTTCAACGTGCTCATGTACCCCGAGACGGGCGAGGCCGCCTGCCGCTGGATGGAACGGGAACTGAACCTGCCCTTCACCAAAACCGTCCCCATCGGCGTCGGCGCCACCCATGATTTCGTCAAGGAGGTCGCCACCCTCACCGGCGTCGAACCAACCCTCGACACCGCCCGCCTCCGCCTGCCCTGGTACTCGGCCAGCGTCGATTCCACCTACCTCACCGGCAAGCGCGTCTTCCTCTTCGGCGACGGCACCCATGTCGCCACCGCCGCCCGCATCGCCCGCGACGAGATGGGCTTCGAGGTCGCGGGCCTCGGCTGCTACAACCGCGAAATGGCCCGCCCGATCCGGGCGCTGGCCCGGGAGTACGGCGTCGAGGCGCTGATCACCGACGACTATCTCGACGTCGAACAGCGCATCGAAACCCTCGCCCCCGAACTCATCCTCGGCACCCAGATGGAGCGCCATATCGGCAAGCGCCTCGGCATCCCCTGCGCCGTCATCTCCGCGCCCGTCCACGTCCAGGATTTCCCCGCCCGCTACTCGCCCCAGATGGGCATCGAGGGCGCCAACGTCATCTTCGACACCTGGGTGCACCCCCTCGTCATGGGGCTGGAAGAACACCTCCTCCACATGTTCCGCGAGGATTTCGAATTCCACGACGACGCCGGCGCCAGCCACCACGGCCACAAGGCCAAGCCCCGCCCCGACCCCGAGGCGAGGCAGCCGGTAACGGCTGACGAGCACCCCGGTACCGTGGTCTGGCTCGACGACGCCGAGCGCGAACTCAAGAAAGTCCCCTTCTTCGTCCGCGGCAAGGCCCGCCGCAACACCGAAAGTTTCGCCGCCGAAAAAGGCCTTTCCCAGATCGGCATCGACACGCTCTACGAGGCCAAGGCCCATTATGCGCGGTGATGCCATCATACCCGGGCCCCAGCCCTACCGCGTGGTCATCCTCACGCTGGACAGCCACGCCGCCGGCCCCTGCGCCCGCGTCGCCGGCCGGCTCGAACGCGATTTCCCCGGCCTCGAACTCACCGTCCACGCCGCCGCCGAATGGGGCGAACGCCCCGAGGCGCTGGCCGAGGCCAAATCCGCCATCGCCACCGGCGACATCGTCATCGCCAACCTGCTCTTTCTCGAAGAGCATATCGCCGCCATCCTGCCAGACCTGCAGGCCCGCCGCGACAACTGCGATGCCATGGCCGGAATCATCGCCGATGCCCAGATCGTCAAGCTCACCCGCATGGGCACGCTCGACATGGCGGCCCCCGAAAGCACCACCCGCAAGCTTCTGAAAAAACTGCGCGGCGGCTCGAAAACCTCGAAAACCGATGACGGCGCCAAGAAGATGCGGATGCTCCGCCGCCTGCCCCGCATCCTCAAGCTCATTCCCGGCAAGGCCCAGGATCTCCGCGCCTGGTTCCTGATGATGCAATACTGGCTCGGCGCGTCGGACGACAATATCGAGGCGATGGTCCGCTTCATGATCTCGCGCTACTGCCGCCACGCCGGCTGGCGCGGCGCCCGCGCGCCCGAACCGCTCGACTACCCCGATACCGGCCTCTACCACCCGGGTCTGAAGGACCGCATCACCACCGACCCCGCCGACCTGCCCGCGCCCAAGGGGTATCACGCCACCGTCGGCCTGCTGATGATGCGCAGCTACGTGCTCTCCAACGACACCGCCCATTACGACGCCGTCATCCGCGCCCTCGAAGCCCGCGGCCTCCGCGTCCTGCCCGCTTTCGCCGGCGGCCTCGACGCGCGCCCCGCCATCGACAGCTTCTTCCGCCAGAACGGCGTCACGCAAATCGACGCCCTCCTCTCCCTCACCGGCTTCTCTCTCGTCGGCGGCCCGGCCTATAACGACAACACCGCCGCCATCGACGTGCTCTCGGCGCTCGACGTGCCCTACACCGCCGCCCACCCGCTGGAGTTCCAGACGCTCGGCCAATGGGCCGCCTCACCGCAGGGGCTGGGGCCGATCGAGACCACCATGCTCATCGCCCTGCCCGAGCTCGACGGCGCCACCACCCCCACCGTCTTCGCCGGCCGTCATGGCCCCGAGGGCTGCGCCGGCTGCTTCCGCGCCTGCTCGATGATCTCGGCGGTCAAGGCCATGGCCCCCTGCCCCGAACGCATCGACACGCTGGCCGCCCGCGTCGACCGGCAGGCCCGCCTGCGCCGCAGCGAGACCGCCAACCGCCGCCTCGGCATCGTCCTCTTCGGCTTCCCGCCCAACGCGGGCGCCGCCGGCACCGCCGCCTATCTCGATGTCTTCCGCTCGCTCTTCAACACGCTCCACGCGTTGAAAGCCCGCGGCTACGACCTCGACCCGCCGGAAACGGTCGACGCCCTCCGCGCCGCCGTCCTCGAAGGCTCGGCCGCCCAGTACGGACAGGAGGCCAACGTCGCCGATCACGTCCCCGCCGACCGGATCGTCGCCGACACGCCCTGGCTTTCGGAAATCGAGGCCCAATGGGGCCCCGCCCCCGGCAAGGTGCAATCCGACGGCCGCGGCGTCTTTATCCTCGGCGCGCAGTTCGGCAAGGTCTTCGTCGGCCTCCAGCCCGCCTTCGGCTACGAGGGCGACCCGATGCGCCTGCTCTTCGAGCGCGGCTTCGCCCCCACCCACGCCTTCACGCAATTCTACCTCTGGCTCCGCCAAACCTTCCGCGCCGATGCGCTCCTGCATTTCGGCATGCATGGCGCGCTGGAATTCATGCCCGGCAAACAGGCCGGCCCCGGCGCGGCCTGCTGGCCCGACCGCCTGATCGGCGATCTGCCCAATGTCTACCTCTACGCCTCCAACAACCCCTCCGAGGCCACGCTCGCCAAGCGCCGTTCGAACGCCGTGACGGTCTCGCACCTCACACCGCCGCTGGCCGCCTCCGGCCTCTACAAGGGGCTGGCGGAGCTGAAAGACAGCCTCACCCGCTGGCGCGCCACCGCCCCCGACGCCCCGGAACGCTCCGAGATCGCGGCGCTCATCGCCGAACAGGCCGCCGCCGTCGACATGCCGACGCAAGACCCCGACACGCTCTGGCTGAAACTGCTCGAAACCGAAGACGCCCTCATCCCCGATGGCCTGCATATCGTCGGCGAGCCCATGTCCGACACCGCCCGCGCCGAATACCTCACCCTGCTCGACGGCGCCGACGCCGAGACCCGCGCCCGCACCGACAACCTCCTGCAACGCGACACCGAACTTCCCGCGCTCCTTCACGCCCTCGACGGCCGTTTCACGCCCCCGGTTCCGGGCGGCGATCTCATCCGCTCCACCGACATCCTGCCCACGGGCCGCAACATCCACGCCTTCGACCCGTTCCGCATGCCAACCGAATTCGCCTGCCGCGAAGGCGCGAAACAGGCGCAACTGCTGCTCGACACCCACAAGACCCTGCCGCGCAGCGTGGCGCTTGTGCTCTGGGGCTCCGACAACATCAAGTCCGACGGCGCGCCGCTGGCACAGGCCCTCGCGCTCATGGGCGCCAAGCCCCGCTTCGACAATTTCGGCCGCCTCTGCGGCGCCGACCTCGTGCCGCTCGCCGAATTGGGCCGCCCCCGGATCGACGTCATCATGACCCTCTCCGGCATCTTCCGCGACCTGCTGCCGCTGCAGACGAAACTGCTGGCCGAGGCCGCCTTCAAGGCCGCCACCGCTGACGAGCCGGAAGACATGAACTTCCTCCGCGCCCACGCGCTGGCCTACGCCGAAAGCGAAGGCTGCGACATGGAAACGGCGTCCCTCCGCGTCTTCTCCAATGCCGAGGGCGCCTATGGCTCCAACGTCAACATGCTGGTCGACAGCTCCGCCTTCGACGACGAGGACGAGCTGGCCGACGCCTATGTCGCCCGCAAGAGCTTTGCCTACGGCATGAACGGCAAGGCCCAACAGAACAACGGCCTACTGAAAAAGGCCCTCGCCGATGTCGACCTCGCCTATCAGAACCTCGAGTCGGTCGAACTCGGCATCACCACCGTCGACCACTATTTCGACACGCTCGGCGGCATCTCCCGCGCGGTCAAACGCGCCCGCGGCGGGCAGGAAGCGGCGGTCTACATCTCAGACACCACCCGCGGCGCCGGCCGCATCCGCACGCTGGCCGACCAGGTCGCGCTGGAAACCCGCTCGCGCTCGCTCAACCCGAAATTCCACGAGGCCCTGCTGAAACACGGGGCCGAAGGCGTGCGCCAGATCGAAAGCCACGTCACCAACACGATGGGCTGGTCGGCCACCACCGGCCAGGTCGAGCCGTGGGTCTACCAGCGCATCTCCGAAACCTTCGTCCTCGACGCGGAGATGCGCCAGCGGCTCGCCACGCTCAACCCGGCGGCCTCCTCGCGCATGGCGAACCGCCTGCTCGAGGCCCATGACCGCGCCTACTGGCAACCCGACGACGCAACCCTTGCAGCGCTGCGCGATGCCGCGGACGCGCTGGAAGACCGGCTGGAAGGGGTGGCCGCAGAATGACCCCGCAACGCGCCATGTTCCGAGGCCTTCGTGGGGGCGCTGCCCCCACACCCCCGGAGTATTTGAAGAACAATGAAAGAGAGGCACCATGAGTCCCCGCGACGACATCCCGAACCTCAAGGGTCAGGACGGCGAAGGGTCGGTTCAGGTCCACCAGGACCCGTCGATGAAAATCGAAGGCGCCAAGGTCTTCTCGGTCTACGGCAAGGGCGGCATCGGCAAATCGACCACCTCGTCGAACCTCTCCGCCGCCTTCGCCCAAATGGGCAAGCGCGTGTTGCAGATCGGCTGCGACCCCAAGCATGACAGTACCTTCACCCTGACCGGGCGGCTGCAGCCCACGGTGATCGACATCCTGAAGGAGGTCGATTTCCATCCCGAGGAGTTGAGGCCGGAAGATTTCGTCACGATGGGCTGGGGCGGCGTGCAATGCGTCGAGGCCGGCGGCCCGCCCGCCGGCACCGGCTGTGGCGGCTATGTGGTGGGCCAGACCGTCAAGCTGCTGAAACAGCACCACATGCTGGAAGACACCGACGTGGTGATCTTCGACGTGCTGGGCGACGTGGTCTGCGGCGGCTTTGCCGCGCCGCTTCAGCATGCCGACCGCGCGGTCATCGTCACCGCCAACGATTTCGACTCGATCTACGCCATGAACCGCATCATCGCGGCCGTTCAGGCCAAGTCGGCCAACTACAAGGTGCGGCTCGCCGGCTGTATCGCCAACCGTTCGAAAGACACCGACGAGGTCGACCGCTACTGCCGCGAAGTGGGCTTCAACCGCATCGCCCACATGCCCGACGTCGACGCCATCCGCCGCTCGCGCCTCAAGAAGAAGACCCTCTTCGAGATGGACGACGACGACGATATCCTCGCCTGCCGGGCCGAATATGTCCGCCTCGCCGAAACCCTCTGGCGTGGGACGGAACCACTGGCCCCCGCCCCCATGGAAGACCGCGACATCTTCGAGCTTCTGGGGTTCGACTGATGACCTATGACCGCACGCTCACCCGCGTCGAGACCTATTTCGACCGCACGGCCACCCGCACATGGGAACGGCTGACGAGCGATGCGCCGGTCTCGAAGATCCGCGAAACCGTGCGGCGCGGGCGCGATGCGATGCGCGCGCAGATGCTTTCCCGCCTGCCCGCCGACCTTACCGGCGCCCGCGTGCTCGATGCGGGCTGCGGCGCCGGGCAGATGACGGCGGAACTGGCGGCCCGCGGCGCCGAGGTGGTGGCGATCGACATCTCGCCCTCGCTCGTGGGCATCGCCCGCCAGCGCCTGCCGCTCGACCTGACGGCCAAGGTCGATTTCCGCACCGGCGACATGCTGGGCACCGATCTCGGCCGCTTCGACCACGTCATGGCGATGGACAGCCTGATCTACTACACCCAGGCCGACATCGCCGCCGCCCTCAACAACCTCGGCCAACGCACCTCCGGCAGCATTGTCTTCACCGTCGCCCCGCGCACCGCGCTTCTGATGGCGATGTGGCGCATGGGCCAGCTCTTCCCGCGCGCCGACCGCTCGCCCACCATGGTGCCCCACGCCCCGGCCCGCCTGACAAAGGCCCTCACCAAGGCCGAGGCCCCCGGCACCCTCACCGCGCTCGACCGCGTCACCTCCGGCTTCTACATCAGCCAGGCGATGGAGTATCGCCCATGATCCTCCGCCCGCATCACCTCAAGCAGCTGACCACCCGCTTCCTTCCCTTCGCCGACGCGGCAAGCGACGGCCTGCCGCTGGGTCAGCTCCTGCGCCTCTCGCTCTTCCAGGTCTCGGTGGGCATGGCGACCGTGATGCTTCTGGGCACGCTCAACCGCGTGATGATCGTCGAACTCAGCGTCCCGGCCACCATCGTCGCGATGATGATCGCCCTGCCGGTCCTGATCGCCCCCTTCCGCACCCTTCTGGGCTTCCGCTCGGACACCCACAAAAGCGCGCTGGGATGGAAGCGCATCCCCTATCTCTGGTTCGGCTCGCTCTGGCAGATGGGCGGGCTTGCCGTCATGCCCTTCGCGCTGCTCGTCCTCTCCGGCCAGCAGACCGTCGGCCCGGCATGGGCGGGCGAAGTGCTCGCCGCGCTGGCCTTCCTGATGACGGGCCTCGGCATCCACATGACCCAGACCGCGGGCCTCGCGCTGGCCACAGACCGCGCGACGGACGAAACCCGCCCCCGCGTCGTGGCGCTGCTCTATGTCATGTTCCTCCTCGGCATGGGGCTGTCTTCCATCATCATCGGCTGGCTTCTGCGCGACTTCACGCCGCTGCAACTGATCCGCGTCGTGCAGGGCGCGGCCAGCGTCGGCATCCTCCTCAACCTCATCGCGCTCTGGAAACAGGAAAAAGTCTGCCCGATGAGCCGCGCCGAGCGCGAAACGCCCCGCCCCCGCTTCCGCGACGCATGGGCCGACCTGATGAACGGCGGTCAGGCCGGGCGCCTCCTCGCCGTGGCCTTCCTCGGCACGATGGGCTTCAACATGCAGGACGTCCTGCTTGAACCCTACGGCGGCGAGATCCTCGGCCTCTCGGTCTCCTCCACCACGCTTCTCACCGCTGTCTGGGCCGCAGGCGCGCTGGCAGGCTTCGCACTTGCCGGCCGGGCGCTGTCACACGGCCGCAACGCCTTCCGACTTGCGGCCACCGGCATCCTCTTCGGCATCGCCGCCTTCTCCACCGTCATCTTCGCCGCGCCCATGCAATCCGCCGCGATCTTCTTCGCCGGCACGCTGCTCATCGGCTTCGGCGGCGGGCTCTTCGCCGTCTCGACCCTCATCGCCGCCATGACCCTGCCCGCGAAAGGCGCCGCCGGCCACGGCCTCGCGCTCGGCGCCTGGGGCGCGGCCCAGGCCACGGCGGCGGGTCTCTCCATCGCCTTCGGCGGCGCGCTGCGCGACGGCATCAACGCCATCGCCACCACCGGCGCCTGGGGCGAGGCGCTGAACACCGCCGCCACCGGCTATTCCTTCGTCTACCACATCGAAATCGGGCTGCTCTTCGTGACGCTCGTCGTGCTGGGCCCGCTGGTCCGCCTGCCCGGCCTCGCCCCGCAGCCCCCCAAACCGGGAACGGCCCGTATCGGCCTGGCCGACTTCCCGACATGACCCGCAGACCGATCGAAAGGATTGAAACATGACCGAACCGTTCTTTGGCAATTTCGACCTGGCCAGCCTGACGCTCTGGCTGTTCTGGATCTTCTTCGCGCTGCTGATCTACTACATCCAGCGCGAGAACATGCGCGAGGGCTACCCCCTCGAAGACGATGACGGCAAGCCGTCGGCCAACCAGGGCCTGTTCCCGGTGCCCGACGACAAGACCTTCAAGCTGCCCCACGGACGCGGCGAGGTCACCGTGCCGTCGGCCCAGAATGCCGAACGTTCCGAGATCGCGCTCGCCAAGACGGCGGCCGGCAACGGCTTTCCGTTCGTGCCCACCGGCGACCCGATGGCCGATGGCGTCGGCCCCGCAAGCTGGGCCCCGCGCCGCGACGTGCCCGAGCTTGACGGCCAGGGCCATCCCAAGATCGTGCCGATGGCCGCGAACGAGCACTATTCCGTGGCCGCCGGCCGCGACCCGCGCAACCTGCCGGTCGTGGCGGGCGACGGCGCCGTCGTGGGCCGCGTCACCGACATGTGGATCGACGAGCCCGAACAGCTTGTCCGCTACCTCGAGATGGAGCTGAACGACAACAAGGGGAAGCGGCTCATCCCGCTGACCATGGCGCGGATCAAGTCCGACCGGGTCGCCGTGCGCTCGCTCTACGGCAAGCACTTCCCCGGCATCCCGGCCCACGCCTCGCCCCGGCAGGTCACGTTGCTCGAGGAAGACAAGATCACCGGCTACTACGCCGGCGGCACGCTCTACGCCAGCGCAGAGCGGCTGGAACCACAACTGGGCTGACACGGCCAGCCCGGGGCCAACAAGGAAAACGGGAGGAGGCCACCATGAGCCATGACGATTTTGCATTCGAGCCCGTCGCAGGGCTGCCCGAAACACCGCCAGAGGGGGAACGGATCCTCTGGCAGGGCCGCCCCGACTGGTGGGCGCTGACGAAGGAGTCGCTCAACCTCAAATGGGTGGTGGCCTATTTCGTGGCGCTGGCGCTCTGGCGCTTCGTCACGCTGATCGACCAGGCGGCGGCCGGCACGGCCTTCGCGGCCGCCTTCCCCTTCCTCGTCATGGGCGCGATCACGGCGGCGCTCCTGATGATCATCGGCTTCATGCAGGCTCGCTCGACCATCTACACCATCACCAACCGCCGCGTCGCCATGCGCATCGGCGCGGCGCTGACCGTCACGCTGAACCTGCCCTTCACCCAGATCGCCAGTGCCTCGCTCGACCTGCGCAAGGGGGGCACCGGCACCATCGCGCTCGACCTCAAGGGCAAGACGCGGCTGTCCTACCTCGTCTGCTGGCCGCATGTGCGCCCCTGGGTCATGCGCCGCACCCAGCCCGCGCTGCGCTGCATCCCCGACGCCGACAACATCGCCCGCCTGCTCTCCGAGGCCGCCGAGGCCCGCATCAGCACGCCGCAAGTGGCCCGCACGGCCCCCGCCCCGGCCGTGGCGGCGGAATAGGACCGAACCGATGACCCAGATCGACACACACCCCGCAGCCCCCCGCAAACCGCAGGACAAGGAACTCGTGCCCCGCTTCATGGCCCGCGCCATGCTGATCCTCTGCCTCACCGTTCTGGCCGTCGTCACCTGGGCCCGCCTCACCGACCGCCCGCTCGTCGCCACGCCGCCGCAAGGCGCCATCGTCACCGAACGCGCCATCGTCCTCTCGGGCGACATGGCCGGCCGCGCCACCGTCACCGCGCCCGACGGCACGCTCATCGCCGAGCTGACACCGCAGGAAGGCGGCTTCGTCTCGGGCGTCTACCGCGTGATCCTGCGCGAACGCACCAAGCACGGTGTCGCCCCCGACGCCCCCCTCGCGCTGCGCCGACGCGACACCGGGCGTCTCGAAATCCACGACCCCGCAACGGGGTGGAGCGCCGACCTCATGGGGTTCGGCGCAGACAACGCCAAGGCCTTCGCGCGGCTTCTGGCAAACTGAGAGAGGAGGCCAAAATGGGATGGCTGACAAGAGAAATAGAACACGCGCCCTGCACGGTGGAGATAAGCCACAAGTTCGAAAGCCTGCACGCGCATGTGCGCTTCAACAACGGCACCACCGTCTATCCGGGGGATGAGGTCCAGGTCAAAGGGCCCGAGATCATGGCCCCCTTCGGTGAGATCGTCCGCGAAGACCGCGAGGCGACCATCGTCCGCGCCAGCAAGCTCGAACGCCTCTGGACGCGCTGGACCGGCGATATCGAAGTCATGGAACTCTGCGAATTTTCCTTCTCCGAGGAGGCCACGCTATGAACATGCAAGCCAAACCCCTTCACGCCCGGCACACCGCCGATGCGACCACGGCCGAGGAAGGCCTCGCCATCCAGGAAGAGCAGGCCAAGCTCGACAGCCATTTCGCCACCGACGTGGCCATGCAGAACACCCTGCTGACGCCGCGCTTCTACACCACCGATTTCGACGAGATGGACGCGATCGACGTCACCCCGGTGCGCCGCGACTGGGACGAACTCATCGCCGAGATGGACGCCGACCCCAACAAGGGCCACTTCCGCAAGACCGAAGACTGGGACCATGTCGACTGGGAGGGGATGGACCCCGCCCTGAAGAAGGAATTCATCGACTTCCTGATCTCCTCCTGCACCGCCGAATTCTCGGGCTGCGTGCTCTACAAGGAAATGAAGCGCCGCGGCGGCAACCCCGACATCACCAAGCTGTTTCAGCTCATGGCCCGCGACGAGGCCCGCCACGCGGGCTTCATCAACGATGCCCTGCGCGAGGCGGGCGTGGCGGTGAACCTCGGCTTCCTGACCCAGAAGAAGAAATATACCTACTTCCGGCCGAAATTTATCTATTACGCAACCTATCTGAGCGAGAAGATCGGCTATGCGAGATACATCACCATCTTCCGCCACCTTCAGGCGCATCCCGAACACCGCTTCCACCCGATCTTCAAATGGTTCGAGGAATGGTGCAACGACGAGTTCCGCCATGGCGAGGCCTTCGCGCTGCTGATGAAGACCGACCCGAAACTCACCTCGGGCGTCAATGTCTGGTGGATCAAGTTCTTCCTGACGGCGGTTTACGCCACCATGTACGTGCGCGACCACCAGCGGCCGGAATTCCACGCGGCCCTGGGCGTCGATCCCGACTGGTACGGGCACGAGGTCTTCACCAAGACCTCGGAGCTCTCGAAACAGATCTTTCCAATCACCCTCGACATCGAGAGCCCCGCCTGGTCGCGCGGGCTGAAGCGGCTGCAAAAGGCCAATGCCGACCTCGCGAAAGCCAAGGCCCAGACCGGCCCGATGGCGGCGCTGCGGCGCATGGCGGCCAGCACCCGCGCGGCAGCGGCCTTCGCGCGGCTCTACGTCATCCCGGCGAAACGGCATAACGTGCCCGCCTCGACCCGGCTGGAGCCGGCGTACTGATGGCCGGTTTCCGCGATTGCATCGCGGACCGGAGTGGGGGCGCTGCCCCCACGCCCCCGGGATATTTTTGGCCAGAAGAAGCAGGGGGGTCGCCATGAGTTCGGCGTGGGTCGCAGCCCTCGTGGCGCTTTTCGTCTGGTGGTTCTCCACCGGGGCGATCCTGATGGTGGTGCGCCATGCCGACCGGGCCGGGCGGCGGGCGCGGAGGATGGTCACGGGCGCGGCGCTGCCCCTGCTGGCGGTGGGCGTCTGGGGCTACGAGCGCTCGCTCGGCGGCACCTCGACCGGCGCGGCCTATGGCGCGTTCCTCTCGGCGCTGGCGATCTGGGGCTGGGTGGAGCTCGCCTTCCTGACCGGCGTCATCACCGGGCCCAACCCCTATCCCTGCCCGAAGGGCCTGCCGGAATGGGAACGCTTCATCCGTGCCTGGGGCACCATCGCCTATCACGAAATGCTGCTGACCTCGCTGCTGCTGGCCATGTGGCTCTACGGCGCGGGGGCGGAAAACACCTTCGGCCTCTGGACCTTCACGATCCTCTACTTTGCCCGCATCTCGGCCAAGCTGAACCTCTATTTCGGCGTGCCCAAGATCAATACCGAGTTCCTGCCCGAGGCGCTCGCCCATCTGGCCAGCCATTTCCGCATCTCGCGGCTCAACTGGGTCTTCCCGGTCTCGATCACCGCGCTCACCTTCGCCGCCGCCTGCTGGCTCGAACGGCTTTACGCGGCCGAAACCCCGGCCGGGGCGGCGGGCTTCGGCCTCCTTTTCGCCATCACTGCGCTCGCGCTTCTGGAACACTGGCTCATGGTGCTTCCGCTGCCCGACGCGAAACTCTGGCGCTGGATGCTTCCGGCGCCCAGGCAACAGACACCAAGCACACGACCGGAGGGACCTCATGACTTTTGATGCCATGTTCACCGCACAGCTCGACGACCTGAAGGGCGAGGGCAATTACCGCATCTTCGCCGAGCTCGAGCGCCGCTGCGGCGCCTTTCCCAAGGCGAAAAGCCATGACGACGACGCCCCCGACGAAGTCACCGTCTGGTGCTCGAACGATTATCTCGGCATGGGCCAGAACCCCATCGTGCGCGAGGCCATGAAGGCCGCGATCGACCAATGCGGCACCGGCGCCGGCGGCACCCGCAACATCTCGGGCACCAATTACCACCACGTGGCCCTCGAACGTGAACTGGCGGACCTGCACGGGAAGGAGGCGGCGTTGCTCTTCACCTCCGGCTACGTGTCGAACTGGGCGGCGCTGTCGACGCTGGGCGCCCGCCTGCCCGACGCGGTGATCCTGTCCGACGCGCTCAACCATGCCAGCATGATCGAAGGCATCCGCCATTCCCGCGCCCAGAAAGTCATCTGGAAGCATAACGACCCCGAGGACCTCGACCGCAAGCTGGCCACCCTGCCCGCCAACGCGCCCAAGATCGTTGCCTTCGAAAGCGTCTATTCCATGGATGGCGATATCTGCCCGATGCAGGAAATCGTCGAGGTGGCCGAGAAGCACGGCGCCATGACCTATCTCGACGAGGTCCATGCCGTGGGCCTCTACGGGCCCCGCGGCGGCGGCGTGTCCGAGGAACTGGGGCTGGCGGACCGCATCACCCTCATCGAGGGCACGCTCGGCAAGGCCTATGGCTGCATGGGCGGCTACATCACCGGCTCGGCCGCGCTCTGCGATTTCGTCCGCTCCTTCGCCAGCGGCTTCATCTTTACCACCGCCCTGCCCCCCGCCGTAGCGGCCGCCGCGCAGGCCTCGATCGCCCACCTGAAAACCTCCGACCTCGAACGCCAACGCCAGCGCCGCCAGGTCGCCCGCCTGCGCGCGAAACTCGACGCCCGCGGCATCCCGCACATGGACAACCCCAGCCACATCATCCCCGTCATGATCAAGGACCCGGTCAAGTGCCGGATGCTGTCCGACATCCTGATGAACGACTACGGGATCTACGTGCAGCCCATCAACTACCCCACAGTGCCCAAGGGCACCGAACGCCTGCGCTTCACCCCCGGCCCGCTTCATTCCGACGCCGATATCGACCACCTGGTCGAGGCGCTGACCGTGCTGTGGAAGCAATGCGCCATCGCCCATGCCGTGGCCTGACCCCCGCGACAGCCTGTAACGTTGACTTACACCAACCCGTTCTAGATCACTGATTACGCAGCAATGGAGGACCCCATGAAATCAACGATTGCAGCCCTGACCGCCACGATCGCTCTGACCCTTCCGGCTTACGCCGCAGGCGACGCGGAAAACGGGGAGAAGGAATTCCGCAAGTGCAAGTCCTGCCACATGATCGAGTCGGCGGATGAAACCATCGTCAAGGGCGGCCGCACCGGCCCGAACCTCTACGGCGTCGCCGGCCGCACCGCCGGATCGCAGGAAGACTTCAAGTATTCCGACCTGATGACCGCCGCCGGCGAAAAGGGCCTCGAGTGGAACGAGGAAGACTTCATCGGCTACGTGCAGGAGCCGACGGACTGGCTCAAGGAATACACCGGTGAAGACGGCCGCGCCAAGATGACCTACAAGGTCCGCAAGGAAGAAGACGCCGCCGATCTCTGGGCCTATCTCTCGTCCCTCGGCGCCGACAGCTGAGCCCTCCGACAGCCAAGAAAAAGCCGCGCCGGCCCTTGGCCCGCGCGGCTTCTCGTCGCCCGCCCTTCGTCTCTCAGGTGGCCACGCTCAGCGGCACCACCTCCGTGCCCCGGCCCACGGCGCCCCGCGCCATGGCCGCGATATCCGCCGCCGTCATCCCCGCATCCGCATACATCTCCGCCGGGCTCGCCTGCTCGATGAACCGGTCCGGCAGGCAGACGTTCCGGATCGCCAGCCCCCGGTCGAACGCGCCATGCCGCGC
The DNA here is from genome assembly GCF_008728195.1 of Roseovarius indicus. NCBI lineage: Bacteria > Pseudomonadati > Pseudomonadota > Alphaproteobacteria > Rhodobacterales > Roseobacteraceae > Roseovarius > Roseovarius indicus. The sequence goes on along the minus strand of NZ_CP031598.1, from coordinate 1,900,911 downwards.
CAGCGCATGCATCACGACGGAGCCGAAGCCGCCCTCGGCCCCCTCCTCCACCGTCACCAGCGCCCGGTGCGTCCGTGCAAGCCTGAGCACCAAGGCCTCGTCCAGAGGCTTGGCGAACCGCGCATCGGCCACCGTCACGCTCAGGCCCTCATCCTCCAGCATCGCCGCCGCATCGAGGCATTCCGACAGATGCGCCCCCAGCGACAACAGCGCCACGTCATCCCCCTCGCACAGCACCCGGCCGCGGCCGATCTCCAGCACCTGACCCCGCTCCGGCAACGTCACCCCCGTCCCGGCCCCGCGCGGATAGCGGAAGGCAATCGGCCCGTCATCATGCGCCGCCGCCGTCGCCACCATGTGCTTGAGCTCCGCCTCATCCGCCGCCGCCATCACCGTGAACCCCGGCAAGCTCGACAGGTAGCCGATGTCGAAGGCGCCGGCATGTGTCGCCCCGTCGGCGCCGACAAGCCCCGCCCGGTCGATGGCAAACCGCACCGGCAGGCCCTGAAGCGCCACGTCATGCACCACCTGGTCATAGCCGCGCTGCAAAAACGTCGAATAGATCGCCGCAAAGGGCTTCAGCCCGCTCGCCGCCATCCCGGCGGCAAAGGTTACCCCGTGCTGCTCGGCAATGCCCACGTCGAACACCCGCCCCGGAAAGCGCTGCGCCATGATATCCACGCCGGTGCCCGCCGGCATCGCCGCCGTCACCGCCACGATATCCGGGTCGCGCGCCGCTTCCTCGCTCAAGGCCTTGCCAAAGACCGAGGTATAGCTCGGCGCCCCGCCCGCCTTCTTGGCCTGCGCGCCGGTTTCCACGTCGAACTTCGCCACGCCGTGATACTTGTCGGCACTGGTTTCGGCGGGCGCATAGCCCTTGCCCTTCACCGTGCAGCAATGGATCAGAACCGGCCCCGTCGCCCGCGCCCGCGCGGCGCGCAGCACCGGCAAGACCTGCCGCATGTCATGCCCGTCGATGGGGCCGACATACTCGAATCCCAGCTCCTCGAAGAGCGTCCCCGACCCGCTCAAGCCCCCCGTCACCAACTGCCTCGCCCGCTTCGCCCCCTCGCGCATCGGCGCCGGCATCGCCGCCTCGAACCCTTCGGCCAATGACCGCATCTTCGCCAGCGGCTCATTCGCATACAATCCGCTCAGATAGGCCGACATCGCCCCCACCGGCGGCGCGATCGACATCTCGTTGTCGTTGAGGATGACGAACATCCGCCGCCCCTCGGCGCCCGCGTTGTTCAGCGCCTCATAGGCCATCCCGGCGCTGATCGCGCCGTCGCCGATCACGGCGATCGCATCGCCCGTCGCCTGGCCCATGTCGCGGCCCACGGTGAACCCCAGCGCCGCGCTGATCGAGGTCGAGGAATGCGCCGCCCCGAACGGATCGAACGCGCTCTCCGCCCGCTTGGTGAAGCCCGAAAGCCCCCCCTTCTGGCGCAGCGTCCGGATCCGGTCGCGCCGGCCCGTCAGGATCTTGTGCGGATAGCACTGGTGCCCCACGTCCCAGATCAGCTTGTCCATCGGCGTGTTGAACACGGCATGAATGGCCACCGTCAACTCGACCACTCCCAGCGACGAGCCCAGATGCCCGCCCGTCTCCGATACCGCCGAGATCAGCTCGGCACGCAGCTCACCGGCCAGCGCCGCCAGCTCATCATCAGGCATCCGCCGCAGGTCGGCCGGTCCGGCCACGCGGTCAAGAAGCGGGGTTTTCGGGGTGGTATGGGTCATCGCGTCCCCCTTTCGCAAAGGGTGGTGGCTGCGTCGCCCGCGCAATCTTCCGGGGCGCGTGCGGCGCGATGGGCAAGGCGGCCGGAATGCCCGGCCGCCCCGTTCGTCATTCGGTGGCGGTGCCTTCGGTCTCTTCGCCGTCGGCGGCGCCTTCCTCGGCGGCATCGCCCTCTACGGCCACCTGCTCCTCGGATCCCGACTCGTCGGCCCCCTCGGCCTCCGCGCTCTCCGAACCAGACTCCGCCCCTTCGAACGCGGCATAGTCCGGCTCACCCGAGGTCGTGGCCAGCTCCGGCCATTGCCGGATCACGTTGGTGCCCTGAAGCGGCTGTTGATAGCCCTTGTGACAGGTCTTGCACGCGGCCTTCGGCGCGTCGCCATGCACCGGGCCAAGCCGATCTTCCGGCAATAGCCCGTCCAGCGACACGAGGTACTCGTTGTTCAGCTCCTGCACCATCTGGATGCCAAGCTGCGCGGTCCCCCACTGCAACGTGACCTGCCCGCCATCGTAGAAGGCGCGCGTGTTGTGACAGAAGGTACAGTTCACCCCCAGCGCATTGTCGATATAGTTCATCAGCGCATAGGTCCGCTCGGCATTCTGGATGCCCGGATAGCCATCCTGCCCCGGCACACCGGCCACCCGGCTGTCGAGGTCATGCACCCCGATCACCCCGTAATCGAGCAGGTAGGTCTCCAGCGCATCCGACGGAAGCGAGGTCGACTGGCTCACGTCGGTCACCATGTTCTGACTGGCCGACCAGCCGGCGGCGGCCGGGGTGTCCTTGACCGTCCGGAACCAGACGTCGCTCGGCACCGGCTGCCCGCGGTGACAGGTGTAGCAGGTCACGCCCACCTGTTTCTGCGCGTTGACATGGCCATCCCAGTTCTCGTTGAGGTTCTGGGTCATGCCGACCATGATATGACCCACGGCGGTCTGGTAGCTCTCCGCATCCTCGAAGAGGTCCGGTATCCCCGTCCAGGCCCGCATGGCGGTGAGCAGGCGGTCATAGTTCTCGACCGTCAGCCCCTCCAGCCCCGGCGGCACGTTCTCACGCGCCTCCCCGGCGGTCTCTTCCCCGCCCTGAGGTGGCACCGGGTCGGATGTGGTGGCCAGGAACCCCTCGATCGAGGGGTCGGGCGTGTCGAGATCCATGGTGAACTCGGTCACCGACATCCCCGTCCCCCTTGGCCCGGTCTGCAGGCTCTCGGTCGCATAGGGCTGCCCGAACGCCACCAGCATGGTCGCCACGAAAACCGCCCCGCCCGCCACGCCGACAAGGATCGCCGGGCGGTAGATGTTGGTGGGGTTGTCTTCATTCCACTTGTTGAACCATTGAGGAAGCATGATCAGTTCTCCTGCCCTATGAAGGCCTCGTAAGACCCGTAACTGTCGTAGCCGTAAGAGCCGTCATACATGGGCGCGAAATTGTGCTCCTGGGCCCAGATGAACCAGTTGTCCACCACGGTGCCGGTCAGCAGGATCCCGATCCCGCCGGTGATCGGCGTCAGCACGGCAAACCACCACGCCCAGCGGTGAATGCCTTCCATCGTGGCGTTGAACCCCATGGTCCAGCGCCAGAAGAGGGCGGCCCGCTCCGAGGCCGTGCCCCGGTCGACGATCTGCTCCAGCTCCCGGTCGCCGCCGAACCGGCTGACGGCCAGGATCGTGGCGCCATGCATCGCGAACAGCAGGCACGAGCCGTAAAGGAACACGATCGAAAGACAGTGGAACGGGTTGTAGTAGAGGTTCCCGTAGCGAATGGAAAACGCCGTGGTCCAGTCGAGATGCGGGAAGATCCCGTAGGGCACCGCCTCCGACCACGACCCCATCAGGATCGGCCGGAAGAGGCCCAGCACCAGGAACAGCCAGATGGCCGACGCGAAGGCCCAGGCCACGTGCTTGCCCATCTTGTGCTGCTCGGCCAGCAGGTAGGTGCGCAGCCACCAGGTACACACGCTCACCAACAGAAGGAACGAGGCGATGATATACCAGCCCCCTTCATTCAGTGGCGGCATCTGCAGGCCATATTCCGGCCCCGGCGGCTCCAGCGCCAGCCAGAACCCCTGCCGCAGGAACTCCGGGATAGACCAGCCGACCTGCGCCAGCATGTTGATCCCGATGATGTTGAGGCACAAAACCCCCGTCGCGATCGAGATCATCCCCGTCCAGCCAAGGTAGAACGGCCCCAGCTGCGCGTTGCCGATCCACCCGATCAGCCGGTTGAACCCCGGTTTCCCGATCCGCTCCTCGGCCATGTTGTTCTCGTTGTCCATCCCCCATTCCGGCGGACCTTCAACCTGAACTTGCGTGAAGATATTCTGATAATCAGCCATTTTTCACATCCCCATCTGCGAGGGCCAGATCGGCAGCTCGAGCCACCAGTTCCACCATTCGGGCCAGCCCTTGGTCCAGACCGGGCCGCTGATGATGATGCACACCGCCGACCAGAACACCGCGTTCAGCGCCAAGAGCAGCCCAAGCCGGTGAATCCCCAGCGTGCCGATCGAATACCCGATGAGGTCGCGAAAGAACGTGTCCTCGTGATCGGGCGTCTTCATCTCTTCCCCCTTCTCGGGGTTCGCCGCCGACAGGATCAGCCCGCCATGCAGCGCCAGCGCCAGGCAGGTCGTGAAGAACAGCGACACCGCCAGCATATGCGCCGGGTTGTAATGGAAATGCAGGTACGCGTAGCCGGTGTTGCTGACCCAGTCTAGGTGACTGAAGATGCCATAGGGAAACCCATGCCCCCACGCCCCCATCAGCACCGGCCGGAACACCACCAGCGTGACATAGGCCAGGATCGCGAAGGCAAAGGCGAAGGGCACGTGATAGCCCATCCCCAGCTTCCGGCAGATCTCCACCTCGCGCAGCGCCCAGCTGCAGAAGGCCCCGATCGCGCAGATCGTGATGATCTGCCACAGACCGCCCTCCATCAGCGGCGCCATGCCCAACCCGTAACTCAGGTCGGGCGGCGCAATATTGATAAGCCACGGGTTGAACGTGCCCTGGTGGGCCGCCCCCCAGAATATCAGGATCGTCCCCAGGGCCGCGAAAAAGGCAGTGGTGACCCCGAAGAACCCCACGTAGAAGGGCCCCACCCAGAAGTCGAACAGATCGCCGCCGATCAGCGTCCCTCCGCGGACACGGTACTTTCTCTCGAAGCTAAGCAACGCCATATGTGTCTCTCCGCGTTTGGCGGCCCGTCCTGTCCAGACATCAAGCCGTCATGTCGTTGATGTGGTTTGCTGCGGGCGGCCGCGCCGCCCGCAACGCTCTTAGGACTTGCGTCCCTTGGATCACTCCGAAGATGCCGAGCGCGATGCGGCCGCATTCTCGAACCAGTTGACGCCGTTCGACAGAACCACCAGGTGGATCATGACGGCCAACAGGAACAGGAAGACGCCTTGCGCAACGAACACGCGGCGCGGATCGAAAATGAGCCAGATCTTGTAGAACTTAGACATTTATCGATCCTTCCTCAGAACCAGGGCGCCCAGATGTAGGTCGCGATATGTGCGACCACTGCAACCAGTACGAACAGCCAAAGGCCGCTCATATAGACCGAATGCAGCTCCTGGGCTTGCTCGTCGGTGAGACCTGTGAAGGACAGGTCGGTGTTATCAGCCATGAACTTTCCTCCGGAACGTTATGCTGACGCCGCGTTCCCCGCGGCCGGGTCCATCGGGGCCTGACTGGCCCCTTTGGCGTCTGTCCCCCCTTGCGGGGCGGCAGCTCGTGTCTCGGGTCCCGCGCGTCACCGCTCAGGCCGAGAAAATCAAAGGCGTCGTCCGGTCCGCCTCGGCCCAGGCCCGCGCCAGCGGCCCCCGAAGGTCGAGCGTCCGGAAGGTCATCACGTCCCGCGCCCAGCGCACGGTCGCGAAAGGCAGGGCCAGCAGGAAGATCAGCACGAAGTAGAAATGGAACTCCGCGCTCCGCCGGCGGCCGCCGCTTCCGCGGCGTGGCGTGTTGGATGTGAGGTCGGTCATCGGGTCAGTCCTCCTTTGCGAACTGAAGTGGCCCTTTCGGGCGAAAGCTGTTGCACGGTTTCCAGAACCACCCGCTCGGCACCCTGCCTGAGGGCCGCGTCCTCGGCGGCATCGCGCAAGGTCTTGGCGGCGGAAATCCGGGTCAGAACCGGGTGCGTGGCGACGATGCGGTCAAGCTCGGCCTGCGCATCCTCGTCCCACGGGAAATTGCGTCTGAGCGGCGTGGGCGTCGCGGCCGCCGCATCCATCTCGCTGCCCAGCGGCAGGATGTGGAACAGCGCATCGAAGAGGCCATTGCACACTTCCTGAAGCAGGTAGGTCGCCCCCGCATAGCCCATCATCGGCGTCCCCGTGGCCCGCCGTATCGCGGCGCCGGGAAAGCTTGCCGGAATGAAGGCCGGCTGCGGCCCGTGCCCGGCCTTCATCTCGGCCAGGTACATCTTCTCGTTGATCGACCCCATCAGGATCAGCGGCCGGTGCTGCGCCACCATCGCGCGCACCTCCTCGTTGTTGGTCTTGGTCCCGGCGCATCTTGCCACCGCAAAGGCGCAGGGCAGGCCCAGGTCGCCTTCCAGGAAATGCCGGATGCCCCGCGCATAGGTCTCGTTCGCCACGATCCCGAAACTGGCCGTGGCAAAGAAATCCTGCGTGACCGAGCGCCACAGGTCCCACACCGGCTTGATCGTCGAATGCTTCTCGCGCGCGATGAACGGCTCGGGATCGAGCCCCAGCAACTCGCCCAGCTTGCGCAGGAATTTGGTGGTCGAGTCCACCCCGATCGGCGCCTGCAGGTAGGGCTTGTCCAGCACCTCCGCCAAACCCCGCCCGAACTCGCGATACATGCAGACATTCACATCCGCATTCACAAGGTTCCGCATCTCGGCCAGGTGCGCGCCCAGCGGCAGCACCATGTTGACCTCGGCCCCGATCCCCTCGACCAGCCGCCGGATCTCGTGCAGATCGCTCGCCATGTTGAACGTGCCATACATCGGCCCCAGGATATTGACGCGCGGCTTGGCGCCCTCCTCGCGGGCCTTCTCCTTGGGCATCCGCCCCTTGGTCATCCCGAACTCGGTGAAAAGCCACGTCATCGCCCGGTCGGCGGCTTCCCACTGATCCTCGTCGATGGTCCGCGGCAGGAAGCGCTGAATGTTCGTGCCCTGCGGCGTCACGCCCCCGCCGATCATCTCGGCAATCGAGCCGGTGACCACCACCGCCGGAAGCGCCGGATCGAGCACCCCCCACGCCCGCTTCATCGCCCCTTCCGTGCCCTCGCGGCCCAGCTCCTCTTCGCCAAGCCCGGTCACCACGATCGGCAATTCATGCGGCGGCAGCGCGTCCGTGTAATGCAGCACGCTCGTCACCGGCAGGTTCTCGCACCCAACCGGCCCGTCGATCACCACCTGCAACCCCTTCACGGCACAGAAGGCATAGACCGCCCCCCAATACCCGCCGGCCCGGTCATGATCCTGGATCAACATCCCGCACCGCCTTCCGCACCGACAAAATACCGACGTAATACCGACGTGATACCGACATGCTTCTTCTGGCCCGAAATATCCCGGGGGAGGCGTTGAAATCCGCCGGATTTCAACGTCGGGGGCAGAGCCCCTAATCCACCATGATATCCCCCACGAAACGCCATCAAATCATCTCCTGCGCCTTCCGCGCCCTCTCCTGCTTCTCGAGTTTCTTGACGTTAAGCGCCCGGAAATCCTCGCGAATATTCGGATCGCCTTCCCAGATCCCCGCGGTATCCCCGTGACCCACGCCCTCGAAGAACTCCCGCATCCGGTCCATCCGCTCCTTGCCCGCGATGGCCGCATTGACGACCTCCGCCAGGCTCCCCGCCCCCGCCGGCCCCATAAGCGGCCGCGCCGAGATCAGGTTCGTGTAATAAAGCCCCGGAATCCCCAGCTCTTTCGCCTTCTGCACAACCGGCGTCGTGCCGATGGCCAGGTCCGGCTTGACCCCTTCCATCGCCGCGCAATCATCCTCCAGCGAGGCCCGGAATTTCACCGTCACGCCCTTGGCCCGAAGCCATTCCGCATCCGCCTCCGACCACGGCGTTTTCGGGCAGGCCGTGCCCACGTAGGGCACCTCCGCCCCGCTCTCGATCAGCAGCCTTGCGACCAGCAACTCGCTGCCCTCGTACCCGCTCAGCGTGATCGTCCCGCGCACCGGCTTCGCCGCCAGCGCGCCCTCGATCGCGGGCAGGAACGCGTTCTGCGCCTCCGCCACCTTTTCCGCTGAAATCCCAAAGGCTTCCCCGATACCGCTCAACCAGGCCGCGGTGCCGTCACGCCCCACCGGCGCGCTGCCCACCACGGGCCGCCCGGCCGCCTCGAACTCGCGGATCGCGGCCGTGTAGAACGGGTGCACAGCCGCCACCGCCCCGCAATCCAGCGCGGCATAAAGCTCCCGCCACTCCCGGCACGGCACAACCGGCCCCGCCGCCAATCCCATCGGCGCCAGCATCCGGTCAATCATCACCGGATCCGCCGGAAACATCTCGCCCAGAAGCGCCACGGTCGGCAGATCCGACACTCCCGCCTCCGGCCGGGCCACCGGCCCCGCTTCCGCCTCGGCCCGCGCATAGTTCAGCATCGCGCCCGCCAGCACATCCTTCGCCTCGGCATGGGTCGGTATCCCGAACCCCGGCACGTCGATCCCGACGATCCGAACGCCGTTGATCTCGTCCGGCAACAGCCGCAAAGGCACCCCGCTCGCCGTCGGCACGCAGAGGTTCGTCACCACCACCGCATCGAACCGGTCCGGATCGGCCAGCTCATGCACCGCGTCGCGGATATCCTCGAACAGCTTGCCGGTAACGAGCGTCTCGGAATTGAACGGCACATAGCCCACCGACCGCCGCGCCCCGTAGAAATGGCTGACAAAGGTCAGCCCGTAGACACAGCAGGCCGAGCCCGACAGCACCGTCGCCACCCGTTTCATCCGAAGACCCACACGCAAGCTGCCAAAGGCGGGACACATACTTTGCGGCTTGTCGTGCGGGCCTTGCGGATAGTCGCGCGCATACTGGTCCAGCAGTTCGCTCTGCCCGGCCATGCGCGCGGCTTTTTCCATCTCCGTCCCGGAATGGCACCCCAGCCCCGGATCGCCCTCCAGCCGGGGCGCCTCCTCGCTGGCCGTGCCACGGGTCACCTCGACCTCGCCCGCGTCGTCATATGTGACGTGCTTGCTCATGTGGCCTCCGGTCTTCCCGTGTCGGAATTCGTCTCCAGGATGTCCCGCAGCAGCCGACGAATCTGGTCCGGCCGCGCCGCCCGGAACACCGCCCGCACGATGGCCCTGTCGGCCTCGAAGGAACGCTCACGCGTCGTCATAGATCACCTCCAGGCTTTCCCTGGGCTTGGCGTTCTTGCCGCGCATATCCTCGTCCGTCGCGGGCTCCAGCGTGACGCCCGCGCCCGTGTCGGACCCGTCGAACAGCCCCAGCAACCCGTCCTGATCCAGCGGCACCGGCCGGATCGGCGGCGCCACGGAAACCGCGTCGGCCAGCCCGGCAAACAGGCTCCCCCACGGGCTCTTGTCCGTCCCGACAATCTGGTAATTCGCCGATTTCTTCCGCAGATCGTCATCCGCCGGGATCGAGGCCAGCACCGGCACGCCGGCGGCCTCGGCAAAGGCCGCGGCCTCGCCCGAACCGTCATCCTTGTTGATGACCAGCCCCGCGACGCCGACATTCCCGCCCAGCTTGCGAAAATACTCCACCGCCGAGCACACGTTGTTGGCCACATAAAGCGACTGCAGGTCGTTCGACCCCACCAAAATCACCTTCTGCGCCATGTCCCGCGCGATCGGCAGGCCAAAGCCCCCGCATACCACGTCGCCCAGGAAGTCGAGCAGCACATAGTCGAAATCCCAGTCATGGAACCCCAGCTTTTCAAGCAGTTCGAACCCGTGGATGATCCCGCGCCCGCCACAGCCGCGGCCCACTTCCGGTCCGCCAAGCTCCATGGCGAACACGCCGCCGCGCTTGAAACACACGTCGCCAATCTTCACCGGCTCGCCCGAAAGCCCCTTCTTCGTCGAGGTCTCGATAATCGTCGGGCACGCCTTGCCCCCGAACAGAAGGCTCGTCGTGTCCGACTTCGGATCGCACCCGATCAGCAGAACGCGCTTGCCCTGCTCCGCCATCATGTGGCTCAGGTTGGCCAGCGTGAACGATTTCCCGATACCCCCCTTGCCGTAGATCGCGATGATCTGCGTCTTCTTCGTAGGCTCTTCGGTGATCAGGTCGGCGAGGTCTTCGCTCGCCTCGTCGCGCAGACGTCTGTCGAAGTCTTTGAGATTAGGCACGTCGTCCTTCACGCTGCGTCCTTCCAGTTGAGTATCATTTTCAGGCAGGCCGGATCGCCAAAGGCGGTCCGATAAGCCCGGTCGGCGTCCCCGGCCGGCGCGCTGTGGGTGATGAGACCCGCCATCGACAGCGCCCCGCTCTCGATCAGGCTGCGCACGGCCAGCAGGTCGTCGCGCGCCCATTCGGCCGCCACGCGCAGCCGCGCTTCCTTCATGAAGGCGGGCGCAAAGGCAAAGCTCAGGTCCGACGGGTAGAAGCCCGCCAGCACGATCTCGCCGCCCTTCCCGATCCGTCCGATCAGGTCGTTCAGAATTTCCGCATTGCCCGACGCGTCATAGATCGCGCGATAGTCGCGGCGTTCGTCGTCTTCGGGGGCAATGACTTGGTACCCTTGCGCGCCACTCCGGCGCCCCGGATCCGTCTCCCAGACGGTCGGCGGCTTGGCCCCCGCGGCCACGGTCAGCCGCGCCAGCAGCCGGCCCAGCACCCCATGCCCGACGATCAGTTCCGGCACGGCCTTGTCCAGCCCCGCCATCGCATGGCGCGCCGTCGCCGCCAGCGCCAGAAGCGCCCCCTCGGCCCCGTGCCCCGCATCGATTCGCGTGACCCGCCCGGCGGTCGTCACAAGCCGTTGCGTGGCCCCGCCGAACAGACCGTACGCTCCGTCAAAACAATCTGCACCCGGCACGAAGACAGTGTCGCCAACTTTGAACCCGGTATTCGCCCCGGCCTCGACAATCTCGCCCGCCGACTCGTAGCCGGGCACCAGCGGGTACCCCATGCCGGGAAACGGTGGCATCCGGCCGGACCAGAACAGTTTTTCGGTGCCAGTGGAAATGCCGGAATGGGAGATTTCGACGACCAGATCATCGGCCCCCGGCGCCTTGAGCGCCAGTGTGTCCAATTGAAGGTCTTCCGGACCATTCAGGAGGACAGCGCGGGTTTCCATGATCGCCTCCCTTTTTTCTCGCCTGCCGCTCATGTGTCGGGCAGGTCGGCCTCCCAAGCCTGAATGTCAGTCTATACAGACACCTTTATCTGTCAACTTATCTTTACACTTTGTTAGGATTGACGGGCGGGTCCGGGCGATTCTCTCAGCCCGGCTTGGCGCAGGTCAGAACGCTGGTGATGAAGGGCCGCCGCGCCTTTGGCGCGCGGATGTTTCCAAACCCCGCCTCGCGGCACATCTCGCCGATCCGCTCGGCCGAGCGCACGCGCCCCGTGCCCATCGCCATCGTGTAGAACGCGAAATAGACATCCCCCGCCCGCTCGGGCCGCCGCCCGCCCGACATCGGCTCGGAAATCACCAGCCTGCCGCCCTCGGGCAGCGCGTCATGAACCTTCGCCAAGAGCGCGCGCACCGTGTCGTCGTCATGGTCATAGAGCACCCGGATCAGCGAAATCGCGTCCGCCCCGCGGGGAATCGCCCCCTCCCGGAAACTCCCGCCATGCAGCGCCACGCGGGCCCTCAGCCCTTCACGCCCCAACCGCTCCTCCGCCGCCGGCATCACGGCCGGCAGGTCGAGCAGCATGCCCCGCATACCGCCATACCGCCTCAACGCCGCCGCCAGGAACACCCCCGACCCGCCGCCCACATCCAGCAGCGTACCGACGCCACGCAACGAGACCGCCTCCAGCGTATCCTGCGCCACCAGCTCCTGCGAGCGCGCCATCAGGTCCGAATACCGCTCCGCCGCCTCGCGCGACATGCCGTCCGACCCGCCAAAGACGTAGGGCCAGAACCGCTGCAACTGCGTCTCCCCCTCGCCCCTGAGCAGGGCCTCCGGCTCCGCCATATCCGCATAGAACGCCCGGTTGTGCCGGATCATGTCCTCCAGCCCCGGCACGCCCAATATCGCCGCGCCCTTCCGGGCCAGCGCAAACCGCCCGTCCCGCCGCCGTTTCAACAGCTTCAGCGCGGCCCCGGCCTGCAACAGCTCGCCCATCCGGTCCTCGGGGATACCACAGGCCAGCCCCAGCCGCCCCGCGCCGTCCGGCCCGTCCAGGAGCCGCCGCAACACGCCCAACTCGACCAGCGCAGACAAAACCTGCGCCGCCACAAACCCCTGCAATATATCGAAAATCCCGGCGCCGTCGCGCCGCGCCAACCCCCGGCCAAGCGGCACCCGGCTCGCCACCCGCTGAAACCCCGGCCGGGCAATCAGCCGCGCGACCCAGACCGACGGGCGAAACCCGCCAGCCCCCGGGTCGCTCTCGGCCACCATACCCTAGACCTGGTAACGCGCCGGCACCGCGGGCATGATCCGCTCCGCCTGCATCGACACGATCTTCGCCAGCGCCGCCTCGCCCGGGCACGAGGGGATCGAGGCGATCGCCCCAGCGAGAATATCCGACAGATGCTTGAACGCCCCCTCGACCCCAAGCTCCGCCACCGCATTGGGCCGCCCGTGCAGGTCATCCTGCCCCACCGGCTTGCCCAGCGTCGCCTCGTCCAGCAATGCATCGCGCAAATCATCCGCCACCTGGAACGCCTCGCCGATCAGGGCGCCAAGGTCATACCACGCCTCCGGCTCATGCCCGGCGGAAATCGCGCCCATCTGCGTCGCCGCGATGAACAGCGCCGCCGTCTTCGACCGATGGTACGCGCCCAGATCAATCTCCGGCTCGCTTTCCCAGCCCTGCCCGGCACAGATCCCGTTCGGCATCCCCGTCCGTTCCGACAAGGTAAGCGACAGCTGCGCCGCCCGTGCCCCATCCACCGCCGCGGCCCGCGCCAGCGTCTGGAACGCCAGGATGATCAGGCTATCCCCCGTCAGCACCGCCAAGGGCTGCGAATAGGCCCGGTGCACCGACGGCTTCCCGCGCCTGACCTCCGCATCGTCGAAGCACGGCAGGTCGTCATGCACGAGGCTCGCACAGTGAATAAGCTCCAGCGACGCCGCCGCCGCATCGGCCATCCGTGGCTTGTCATCGCCACAGGCCATCGCCACCGACAAAAGGATCGTCGGCCTGATCCTTGCCCCACCCGGCAAACAGGCATAGCCCAGCGCCTCGGCCAGTTGCTTCGGCGCCGATCCGCCCTGCGTGGTCCCCAACGCCCGTGTAACGGCGCCTTCGATCCGGTCGGTAAGCGGCATGAACGGCCTCCTTCGGGCTAAATGTCATCAATGTATGACATGCCTAGTGTAAACTATTCTGGACACATCGCAGCCCCCGAGTCAATAATTCCCCTCATGACAGGGCCGCACACAGCACCCGACGGCGCGGACAGGGTTATCGTCATCGGCGCCGGAATAGCCGGGCTGGCCGCCGCCGCGCGGCTGGCACAGGCCGGCCTCGACGTGACCGTCCTCGAACGGCACAGCACCCCCGGCGGCAAGATGCGCACCCTGCCTTCACCCGCCGGGCCGGTCGACACAGGCCCCACCGTCCTCACCATGCGCCCCGTTTTCGACGAGCTCTTCCGCGCCTTGGACGAGCGGCTGGAAGATCACGTCACCCTCCACCGCCAATCCCTCCTCGCCCGCCACTTCTGGCCCGACGGAAGCCGACTCGACCTCCACGACGACCCGGCCTTGAACGAAACGGCCATCACTTCGTTCGCCGACGCCAAGGCCGCGAAACAGTTCCACGCCTTCTCCACCCGCGCCCGCCAGCTTTTCGAGGCCTTCGACGCGCCGATCATGCAGGCCCCCGCCCCATCCCTCGGCAAGCTCACCCTCCACTGCCTCACCCGCCCGTGGCTCCTGCCCCGCATGGCCCCCGGCAAGACCCTCGCCCAGATCCTCGACCAAAGCTTCGACGACCCCCGCCTCGCCCAGCTCTTCGGCCGTTACGCGACCTATGTCGGCGGCTCGCCCTATGGCGTTCCCGCCATCCTCTCGCTCATCTGGCAGGCCGAGGCGGCGGGCGTCTGGGCCATCGAAGGCGGCATGCACCGGCTGGCCACGGCCCTCGCCCAGATCGCCACCGCACGCGGCGCCCACTTCCACTACGCCACCCACGTCGCCCGCATCGAAGCCACCAATGGCCGCGCCCGCGCCGTCCATCTCTCCGACGGCACTCGCATCCCCGCCGAAACCATCCTCTTCAACGGCGACCCCCGTGCCCTCGCCACCGGCGCCCTCGGCCCCGACACCGAGACCGTCGCCCAACAAACTCGCCACACGGACCGCAGCCTCTCGGCCGAGGTCTGGGCCTTCGCCGCCACGCCGCACGGCCCCGACCTCGCCCATCACAACGTCTTCTTCCGCGCCGATCCGAAGCCCGAATTCGACGCGCTGGCCCGTGGCCGATACGCCCCTGGCCCCACGCTCTATGTCTGCGCGATGGACCGCGGCCTGCCCACAGCCCCGCCACAACTCGAACGCTTCGAGATCATCGCCAACGCCCCGCCTCTGACCGACGGCCACCCGCAGGAGCCTGCATCATGCCAGACACGAACCTTCCGCACGCTGGCCCGCTTCGGCCTGACCTTCTCACCGGAACCGAGCCAGACAGCCCTGACCACCCCACAGGGCTTCGACAGTCTCTTCCCGGCCTCGGCCGGCTCCCTCTACGGGCAGAGCCCGCATGGCATGACGGCAGCCTTCCAGCGCCCCACGGCCCGGACGCCCATCAAGGGCCTCTACCTGGCCGGGGGCGGCACCCATCCGGGGGCGGGGGTGCCGATGGCGACCCTCTCCGCCCGGCACGCGGCCGAGGCGATCTTGAGCGACCGAACTTCAACCTCGCCGTCCCGCCGAACGGCTACGCCTGGTGGTATATCGACGCCATCCGCGACGGCGGCGGCCGCGCGGTCAGCGTCATCGGGTTCATAGGCTCGGTCTTCTCGCCATGGTACGCGTGGTCGGGCCGCCGCGACCCGGAAAACCATATCTGCCTCAACGTCGCCACCTACGGCCCCGGCGGCCGATTCACCATGACCGACCGCGGCCGTACTGCCCTCCGCCAAACCGCCGACACCCTGCAAATCGGCCCCTCCGCCATGCGCTGGCAGAACGGCCAACTCATCATCGACATCGATGAGATCTCATCCCCGCCCGTCATCTCCCGCGTGCAGGGCCGCATCACCGTCACCCCCTCGGCGCTCACCACCGTCGAACTCCCCCTTACGCCCGATGGCACCCATATCTGGCGCCCCTTCGCCCCCACCTGCACGGTCGAGGTCGACCTCGACGCCCCCGGCTGGCGCTGGCAAGGGCACGGCTATTTCGACGCCAATTTCGGAACCCGCGCACTGGAACAGGATTTCACCTACTGGACATGGGGCCGCTTCCCCCATCAGGGCGGCAGCACCTGCTTCTACGACGCCACCCGCCGCGACGGCTCGACCCTCGCCATGGCCACCCATTTCGATGAAACCGGCTCAGCACAAGCCATCCCGCTGCCACCCAAGGCGCCCATGAAACGCAGCCTCTGGGCCGTCAAACGCACCACCCGCGCCGACGCGGGCTACACCCCGAAACAAGTGCAAAACATGCTCGACGCCCCGTTCTACAGCCGCTCGGCGGTCAAAACCCGGCTGCAAGGAGAGGAAACGACGGGCGTGCACGAGGCGCTCGACCTCCGCCGCTTCCGCTCGCCGCTATTGAAACCGATGCTCGCCGTCCGCGTCCCCCGCCGCGCGGGATGGACGTTCGAAACCTAGCCCGACCACGCCTGGAACCCCACCGCGCCGCCATAGATCGACAGCATCAGCACGCTTTCCCAGCCGATATTCCCCGGCCCCTGCTTCTCGCGCACGATCAGACCCAAGAGCAGCACCGCCGTCATCGCCTGCCCCACGATCAGCCAGAACAGATCCCCCTGCCCGATCGCATGGTAAAGCGAGCCGTCACGATACCCGAAATCCGACAGCGTCAGGAACAGCACGTCGAAACTGTTACCCCCGATGATCCCGCCCACGGCCAGTTGCAACGCGCCACGCCGCACGGCCGCCAACGTCGTCACCAGCTCCGGCAAGGACGTCACCACGGCCGTCATCAACGCCCCCACCAGCGCCGCCGAAAGGTCCATCCGGTCGGTGATCTGCTCCGCCGATTGGGCAATCACCCAGCCCGCGACGCCCAGCACCAGCATCATCGCCACGAAAACCGCGATCTGCCGCTTGGGGTCTTCCTTGCTCGTCGTCTCCTCGTCCGGCGTGTCGTGGCGGGTCTCCTTGGTGTCGACCGCCTTCCACATCGGGTTTTCCTTCATGTCCGCCGTCCGGTAGGCCCCCATCAGATAGATCACCACCAGCACGACCGACGCCGGGTGCACCGCCCAGAACGACATATCCGGCGTCAGCACAGCCCCCAGCGGCACCACCAGCATCAGCGACAGAAGCGCCGCCTGGAAGACGTTCGTCACATCCGCCGCCGAATGCTCGAGATTGGCTTTCCGATAGACCGTATCCGCCAGCGCCAG
The DNA here is from genome assembly GCF_008728195.1 of Roseovarius indicus. Taxonomy (NCBI): domain Bacteria; kingdom Pseudomonadati; phylum Pseudomonadota; class Alphaproteobacteria; order Rhodobacterales; family Roseobacteraceae; genus Roseovarius; species Roseovarius indicus. The sequence goes on along the minus strand of NZ_CP031598.1, from coordinate 1,884,485 downwards.
GAACGCCGTCTGCGCCGCGATCCCGCCGATCCCGTTGGAAAACGCCAGCCCCGCCCGGCCATCCAGCGCCGCCGTCAGGGACACCACCGTGCCCGACAAGGACGTCGCCGCGCCAAGCAAAAGGCCCCCGGTCACCGCCTCGCCCAGCCCGGTGCTGTCTGCGATCCGGTCGGCCAGCCCGGCCATCTTGGTGCCCAGCACCAGCACGACCAGCGCCGCCAGCGCGAAGGCACCGAAGACAAGCGGCATCGACAAGGATTCGAACATGGAAAGAGGGCCCCCCGATCAGCGAAACGATGAAACCCCAACGCGACCGACGGCGGCGACGTTCCTGCCGTACACTCAGTTTTCCTGTGCGCGGCCCGTCTCACCGGGGTTCAGCCGGATCACCGACAGGTTCAGCGCCCCGGCCACCGTGACCCAGGCAAGATACGGCACGAACAGCAGCCCGGCAATCCAGTCGACCTGCCACAGCGACACCAGCGCCGCCGCCACCGACAGCCAAAGCAGGCTCAGAACCAGCAGCCCCAGCTTCATCCGCCTCAGCCCGAAGAAGACCGGCGTCCAAAGCCCGTTCAGCGCGATCTGCAACGACCAGAGCGCCATGGCGATCCCGTTGCCCTCGCTCACCGCCGCGCGCGCGCCGGCGGCGGCCATGCAGATGTAAAGCGTCGTCCAGGCCACCGGGAACAGCCAGTTGGGCGGTGTCCACGTGGGCTTCTGCAGCCGCGCATACCAGACACCGGGCGGAAACAGCCCGCCCGTGGCCCCCGCGCCGAAACAGGCGCCCAGAAAGATGGCGAAACAAATCCAGATCATGTCCGTTACCTAGCGACCCGCACGCCCTGCATCAATGATGCCTTTTGCGCCCGGTCCCGCGCCTTCAACCCGGCCAGCGTCCCATAAAGCTGATCGCTCCAGTCCGCGGCCCTTGGCGCGGCCTCCGCCGCCGCGTCTACCAGGAACTGCGTCTCGGGCAACGCCCGCGCATGGATCACCGGCGAGCGCGGCATCACCAGCGTGCCCCCCGCCCGCAGCCCCGCCAGCATCACCCAACCCAGCTTCTGCGCGCCATTGGTCCGCGCCCGGTGATTCACCGCGTCATACCCGTTGCGCCGCACCTCCGCACCGATCCCCGCATAGATGAACCGCGCCGCGAATATCCCCGGCCGGCAATCCAGCGGCAGCGCGGCCACCCCGGCCTCCGACCTTGCATAAAGCCCCTCGGCCTCGCGCAACAACCGCCGCGACAGCACCGCCAGCTCCGGCCGCATCCGCGCATCGCTCAGCAGATCCTCCGGCGCCAGCCCGACCTCCTCCAGCCACTCGACCGGCAAATAAAGCCGCCCCTCCCGCGCATCCTCACCCACGTCGCGCGCAATATTCGTCAGCTGCATCGCCACGCCAAGGTCACAGGCCCGTGCCAGCGCATCGGCATCCCGCACCCGCATCAGCACGCACATCATCGCCCCCACGGCCGAGGCGACGCGCGCCGAATAGGCCCTGAGCTCCGACAGCGTCTGATACCGCCGCTCCATCGCATCCCACGCCAACCCTTCCAGCAACGCCTCCGGCAAGGCCCGCGGCATGTCGTACGCCTCGATGATCGCCGCAAAGGCCCGGTCGGCGGGCGCATTCTCCGGCCGCCCGGCATAGGCCCGGTCCAGCCGCTCATGCAGCCGCAACACCGCCTCGGCCTTGGCGAGTTGCAGGTCCACCGCATCATCCGCCAACCGGCAGAACGCATAAAGCGCCAACGCCGGATCCCGCAGCCGCCTCGGCAACAGCTTCGAGGCCGCATGGAACGACCGCGACCCGTGCCGGATCGCCTCCGCGCAATGCGCCATGTCCTTCGGGTCGATCATCTCGCCACCTCCACGCCCACCGGCTCCGGCACCAGCTGCGCCAGCACCTCGGCACTCGAAATCACCCCCGGCAGCCCCGCCCCCGGATGCGTTCCCGCGCCAACCAGATAAAGCCCCTTCGCCTCTTCGCTCACGTTATGCGGCCGGAACCACGCGCTCTGCAAAATCCGCGGCTCGATGGAAAACCCCGCCCCGTGCGGCGACAGGTACCTGTCCCGGAACGTCTCCGGCGTGAACACGCGCGACGCCGTCAGGTGCTTCCCCAGCCCCGGCAGCAACTCCCGCTCCAGCACATCCTGCACCTTGCGGCGATAGACCTCCTCCATCGCCGCCCAGTCCACGGGGTCGTCATGCCCCAGATGCGGCACCGGGCTCAGCGCATAGAAGGTATCGCCGCCCTCCGGCGCCACGCCCGGGTCGGTCACGCTCGGCCGATGCACGTATAGGCTCATGTCCTTAGCCAGCCGCCCCTTCACGAAGATATCCCTGACCAGCCCCTCATAGCGCGGCCCGTTCAGGATCGTGTGATGCCCCACCTCCGGCCACAGGCCCCTGGTTCCCTTCGTCCCGAAATACCAGACGAACAGGCTCATCGACCACCGTGTCCGGCGCAGCTTCGGCGCTGTCCACCGCCGCTTGGGCACATTCCGCATCAGCCGGTCATAGGTATGCCCCGCATCCGCGTTCGACACCACGATATCGGCGCCAATCTCTTCGCCCGAGGCCAGCCGCACCCCCACCGCCCGGCCCTCGCGCAGCACGACCTCGTCCACCTCGACGCCCTGCCGCACCTGACCGCCCTGCGCCGAGATCACCTTGACCATCGCCCGCGCGATCGCCTCCACCCCGCCCATCGCGTAGTGCACGCCGAAGGCCTTCTCCAGATGGCTCACCAGCGCATAGATCGAGGTCACGTGAAACGGATCGCCCCCGATGAACAGCGGATGAAACGACAGCGCCATGCGCAACCGCTCATCCTTCACCCGCCTTGCCGCATGGGCATAGACCGACCGATCCGCCCGCAGCCGCGCGAAGGCCGGCAGCACCTTCACCAGGTCGGCCAACCGATGCATCGGCCGGCGCCCCATATCCTCGAACCCGATCCGGTAGCGGGCCTCGCTGTCCTTCAGAAACCGCTCATACCCGCGCACATCCCCGGGCGACAGACGTCCTACCTCCGCAAGCATCGCCCCCGTATCCTGCCGCGCGGCAAACCGGCTCCCATCAGGCCAGCGGATCTCGTAGAACGGGTCGAGCGGGCGCAGATCGACATCCGCGTCGAAATCCCGCCCAGAGGCCGCCCACAACTCCCGAAACACCTGCGGCACCGTCACGATGGTCGGCCCCAGGTCGAACCGGTGCCCCTCCGCCCGGATCGCCGAGCCACGCCCGCCGGGCCCATCCAGCCGGTCCAGTACCGTCACCCGGTAGCCCTTCGCCCCCAGCCGCATGGCCGATGCCAAGCCGCCCAGCCCGGCGCCAATCACCACGGCATGCGGCGCAACCGGTGCGGCCGCCTCCGGGCTCAGCGCGGGATCGACGCGTGTCAACATGAACTCAGCCTACACCTGTCAACTAAAGTTGACAATCACCCATTGCCCGTCTTTGATGGAATCCGAAACCGTGCGACAGTCATTTCCACGCGCCAGGAGGGCATCGCGATCCAAACCGTCAGCCTCAGCTTTTTCCGTTTTCCCCCGGGGTTTTCGCGGCTCTGGGCCTTCGCCATGATGGGCCTCGCCAGACGCCCGATGTCGCGCATCCACGATATCGGCTTCTGGAAGCTCTGCGGCTCGGGCACCGGCGAAGGCTTCACCCCGCTGCCCAACACCGCCGTCTATGCCATCCTCGCCACCTGGCCCGACCTCACCACCGCCCAAACCCGCATCGACACCACCGCCATCTTCCGCCGCTACCGCGCCCGCGCCACGGAAAGCTACACCCTCTACCTCACCCCAACCTCGTCGCGCGGCGCATGGTCCGGCACCACCCCCTTCATCCCACAGCCCACACAATCAAGCGGCCCCGTCGCCGCCCTCACCCGCGCCACCATCCGCCCCCGCGCGGCCCTCCGCTTCTGGCGCCGCGAGCCCACCATCAGCCGCGCCATCGGCGCCGATCCCAATGTCCTCTTCAAGATCGGCATCGGCGAGCTGCCCCTCTTCCACCAGATCACCTTCTCGATCTGGCCCGACACCGCCACCATGGCCAATTTCGCCCGCGCCGACGGGCCCCACGCCCGCGCCATCCGCGCCGTGCGCGAGGGCAACTGGTTCCGCGAAGAACTCTACGCCCGCTTCCACGTCGCCGCCGCCACCGGCACATGGCACGGCCAAAACCCCCTCGACCAACTGGACTACGCCGCATGAATACCCCCTTCCCCTTCTCCGCCATCGTCGGACAGGACCAAATGAAACTGGCGATGATCCTCACCGCCATCGACCCCGGCCTTGGCGGCGTGCTGGTCTTCGGCGACCGCGGCACCGGCAAATCCACCGCCGTTCGGGCGCTCGCCGCCCTGCTGCCGAAAATCACCGTGGTCGAAGGCTGCCCCGTCAATTCCCAACGCCCCGAGGACTGCCCCGACTGGGCCCATGTCGCCTCGACCAAAACCACCCAGCGCCCCACCCCCGTGGTCGACCTGCCCTTGGGCGTCACCGAAGACCGCGTCACCGGCGCGCTCGACATCGAACGTGCCCTAACCCAGGGCGAAAAGGCCTTCGAGCCGGGCCTCCTAGCCCGCGCCAACCGCGGCTACCTCTATATCGACGAGGTCAACCTGCTCGAGGATCACATCGTCGACCTACTGCTCGACGTGGCCCAGTCCGGCATCAACACCGTGGAACGCGAGGGCCTCTCCATTCGCCACCCCGCCCGCTTCGTGCTGGTGGGCTCCGGCAACCCCGAGGAAGGCGAGCTTCGCCCCCAACTGCTCGACCGCTTCGGCCTCTCGGTCGAGGTCCGCTCCCCCGACGACATATCCGAGCGGGTCGAGGTCATCCGCCGCCGCGACGCCTTCGAACGCGACACCGAAAAATTCCTCAGGAAATGGCAGCGCGAAGACGGCAAGATCCGCAAGGCCATCCTTGCCGCCCGCGACGCGCTGGCCACCACCAGGACCCCCGACGCCATCCTCACCGACTGCGCCACGCTCAGCGTCGCCCTCGGCGCTGATGGCCTGCGCGGCGAGCTCACCCTCCTGCGCGCCGCCCGCGCGCTGGCCGCCTACGAGGGCGCCACCGCCATCGACCGCGACCACCTCCGCCGCATCGCCCCCATCGCCATGAGCCACCGCCTCCGCCGCGACCCGTTGGACGAGGCCGGCTCCGTCGCCCGCGTCGAGCGCACCGTCGCGGACACGTTCGGATGACCTCTCCCGACTGGTTCCGCGCGCTCACCGCGCTGACCCTGCTGGCGATCGACCCGGCAGGCCTCAAGGGCCTCACGATCCGCGCTCGCCCCGGCCCCGCGCGCCAAACCCTTGAAGACGAGCTCAAAATCCTGCCCCTCCCCCTCCGCCGTATCCATCCGGGCCTGTCCGACACGCAACTCTTCGGCGGCCTCAACGTCGCCGCCTCCCTCGCCGAAGGCCGCATGATCCGCGACGCGGGCCTCGCCGACACCCCCTCTGCCCTTGTCCTGCCCATGGCCGAGCGCACGCCCCCCGGCCTCGCCGCCCGCCTCGCCCAACTCCTCGACGCCCAGACCGGCCACGCCCTCCTCCTCCTCGACGAAGGCGCCGAGCCCGAGGAAGCCGCCCCCGCCTGCCTCACCGAACGCCTCGCCTTCCACGTCGACCTCTCCCAAGTGCCCCATGCCGAGGCCCGCCCCCTCCTGCCGGCCCCCGCCGACATCGACGCCGCCCGCGCCCGCCTGCCAAACGTCACCCTGCGCCCCGACGACGCCGAAACCCTCGTCGCCCTCGCCGCCCGCTTCGGCATCGCCAGCCTCCGCGCCCCCCTCCTCGCCCAGCGCGCGGCCCTGGCACTCGCCGCCCTCGACGCCCGCGCTGAGACGACCGACGACGATCTCCGCCACGCCGCCGAACTCGTCTACCCCGCCCGCGCGACCATGATCCCCGAGCAACCCGACGCCCCCGAACCCCAACCCGACGAGACACCCGACACTCAGACCGACAGCCACACAACCTCCGACCTCACCGATATCCCCGACGACCTCATCGTCGAGGCCATCGCCGCCCTCCTGCCCCCCGACCTGCTGACCCAACTGGAAAAACGCGCCCGCGCATCCCGCGCGGCCCAGGGCAGCGGCGCCGGGACCAAGCGCACCGGCAACCGCCGCGGCCGCCCGCTCCCCTCGCGCCCCGGGCGCCCCGATGGCCGCGCCCGCATCGACATCATCGCCACCCTGCGGGCCGCCGCCCCGTGGCAACCGCTCCGCCGCGAGGCCCGCCCCGACGGCCCCCGCCTCATCATCCACCCCGCCGACATTCGCCTGCGCCGGTACGAGGACCGCTCCGACCGGCTCGTGATCTTCACTGTCGACGCCTCCGGCTCCGCCGCCATGGCCCGCATGGCCGAGGCGAAAGGCGCCATCGAACTCATGCTCGCCCAGGCCTATGCCAAGCGCGACCAGGTCGCCCTCATCGCCTTTCGCGGCGAGGGGGCCGAGATCCTGCTCTCCCCAACCCGCTCCCTCGTGCAGGCCAAGCGCCAGCTTGCGGGCCTGCCCGGCGGCGGCGGCACGCCGCTCGCCTCCGGCCTGCGCGCCGCGCTCGACCTCACCGACCTTGCGCGCACCCGCGGCCTCTCCCCGGCACTTGCGCTCCTCACCGACGGCCGCGCCAATATCGCGCTCGACGGCACCCCCGGCCGCGCCACCGCCGCATCCGACGCCGAAGCCATGGCCCGCCGCCTCTCCCATCTCGGCCTTTCCTCCGTCGTCATCGACACCGCCGCCCGCCCGGGCCGCGACGGCACCCTGCTGGCAGGCTGGCTGAACGCCCAATACCTCGCCCTCCCCCGCGCCGACGCGCGCCACCTCGCCGCCGCCACCGACGCGGCGCTGACGGGCTGACGCGCGATGGACTGGTCCCGCGACCTCCCCACATGGCCGCTCCACCACCTCTCGCGGCGCATCGCCTCGAAGCCCCACCAATGGCACGTGCAGGAAACCGGCACCGGCCCGCTTATCCTCCTGCTCCACGGCGCCGGCGCCTCCACCCACAGCTTCCGCGCCCTCATCCCGACCCTTGCCCAAACCCACCGCGTCATCGCCCTCGACCTGCCCGGCCAGGGCTTCACCCGCGCCGGCACGAAAACCCGCTGCGGGCTCGAGCCCATGACCGCCGACATCGCCCATCTCTGCCAACAGGAAGGCTGGCACCCCGATGTCGTCCTCGGCCATTCCGCCGGCGCGGCGCTCGCCCTCAACCTCGCCAGCCGCCTTTCACCCGCGCCAAAGGTCATCGCCCTCAACGCCGCCCTCGGCCGCTTCGAAGGCGTCGCGGGCTGGCTCTTCCCCGTGCTGGCCAAGGTGCTCGCCCTCAACCCGCTTACCGCCATGGCCTTCACCCTCGGCGGCAACCCCACCGCCCGCGCCCGCCGCCTCATCGCCGGCACCGGCTCCACTCTCGACGACGAAGGCTACGCCCTCTACGCCCGCCTCATCGCCGACCGCGCCCATGTCGACGGCACGCTACAGATGATGGCCCAGTGGAACATCGACCCCCTCGCCGACCGCCTGCCGCAGATCACCGCCCGCACCCTCTTCCTCGCCGCCGAAAACGACCGCGCCGTGCCCCCCGAAACCTCCGACCGCGCGGCGGCCACCATGCCGAACGCCACCCTCACGCGCCTCCCCGGCCTCGGCCACCTCGCGCATGAGGAAGCCCCGGAAACCGTCCTGCCGCTCCTCCTCGACTGGCTCGCCGACACCGGCCCCTGACGCCGCTTCTCGCTTTCCAAGCCTGCGCCCGTTCGTTATTCATTTCCCGCGCCCGGTCCGCCGGCTCCGACAACACGCAAAGGCTTCCCATGTACGACGCTTACGGCCCCGACTCCCTCGACTTCGTGCCCTATGACGGCGCCTGCGGCGACTTCCTGATCACCACCAAGGATTCCGAAGAACTCCGCGCCAAGTTCACCGCCCTGGGCGCCGAGGTCATGGTCCGCAACGGCCACACCGTCTATACGTGGAACCTCCCCCGCGGTCAGCACATCCTCAGCGGCACCGGCATCTTCGACGGCAAGTTCGCGATCGGCCCCGCCGTGCTCGACCGCTTCCCCGAACAGCCCGGCGTCGGCATGTTCAACCTGCTCAGCTTCTGGCCCGAGAAGACCACCGTGCGCAGCGATATCTGCGCCCACCATTCGCTCTATTACGGCGCGGGCATCGTCACCAACCGGCTGCACCTCGCGGCCATCGCGGTGGGCCGGCTCGACCTGCGCGGCGCCTTCGCCAACGCGGCCTTCAACTCGGTCATCTGCCACCAGCTTTCCACCATCGCCACGCCCGTCGAGGGGGTGAACGTGCTCTTGGGCGGCGAAGAGGTCGAGGTCACCAACACCGTCACCGCCCATCAGCGCGATGCGGTCTTCCCCGGCCCGCCCACCGACGCCAACGGCAACCCCGACTACCTCACCCCCGACGAATACCATGCCCTCGTCGAGAAAGGCGCCGAAGAGATCATCGCCAACGTGCAGGCCATTCTCGACTCCGGCCGCCCCGTCCTGTGCGATATCTCCGGCGGCCGCGACAGCCGCATCGTGCTCTCGGCCGTGGTGGCGCTCGGCCGCATCAAGGACGTGGTCTTCAACACCAAGGTGACCCCCAACAAGCTGGGCGATGTCGACCTCGCCATCGCCACCGGCCTCGTCAAGGAATTCGGCGGCAGCTATCACCCCAACCCCGAGGTCATCGGGTGGGACATCACCACCCCGCGCGACCGCCTTCTGAAACGGCGCAGCCACCTCTTCGGCGCGTATCACTTCTTCGCCAAGACACAGCTCAACACCGTCCAGGAGCTGGCCGAGATCAAGGGCGTCCGCATGCTCGGCGGGGCGGGCGAGATCTACCGCGACGTGTTCCAGACATTCCTGCAGGTCACCGACCGCCGCGAGCCCTACGACCCCGACACGCTGAACCGCCACCTCAGGGCCCGCGACCCGTGGGACGACACGCCCGAAATCCTGACCGCGGCGATGCCGTACTACGCCGACACGTTCGACCGCCTGCCCGGCGAGACCTTCAGCCAGAAGGTCGACAGCCACTACTTCTTCTTCCGCAACAGCTATCACTACGGCATCAAGATGCCCAAGATCGGCATCGCGGAAGACATCAACCCCGGCGTCTCGATCTCGCTCCTCAAGGCCGCCCGCGGCCTCCCGCCCGAGGTCAAGGCCACCGGCCGCGTGGTCTTCGATATCACCCGCGCGCTCTGTGAAAAGCTGGCCTACGTCCAGTACGACAAGCCCTGGGATGTCGATTTCACCCAGTCCGACTACCACCGCCCCTCGCAATATGACGGGCAGGTGCTCGAATTCCCCCCCGCTCTCGAGGTGCTGGATCAGCACGTGCCCTCGAAACGGCCGCCCGTCAGGCGCCCCGACCCGGTGCGGATCGATTTCAAGGACATCTGCTGGAAGATGTTCTCCGAGAATTTCGACCGCCTCCGCGCCCAGGAGTCCGACCTTTCGATCTACGCCTCCGACAAGCTCTACAATCAGGGCAAGACGGCGTGGGAGAAGATGGATGGCAACAAGGCCGGCATCAACCGCCCCGGCGCCCTCGCCTCGCGGATGCAGGCCTTCAACGATTTCCTGACGGTGATGAAGGGCTGAACGGGCGATCGGCGGCGGAAAAGACCGGCTCTACCGGCCCTTGCCCTGCCGGCGGTCGAAATACAGCTTCAGCAGCAAGCCCCCGGAGACCGGAAGAGCGACCAGCGCGGCCGCCAACATCGGATCGGGCACGCCAAAAGCGGTGTAGACTATCGCCCCGCAGTCGAGGCGCGCCAGAACCAGCGAAGCGCAGCTCAAGACCAGGCAAATCAGGAAGACAAGACCTTCGTACCCGACAGGCCCCGCAGACAGACGGGCCAGTCTCAGACCCGCAGGCACCAGGAAGGCGGCAAAGACCGACACCAGCCCGCTGTCGTCTCCACCCGAACTCAGCAGTTCCCGGCAGAAGAACGGGCCGCCCTCTCCCGGCTCTGCAAGCCCGCGCGACAGGCGGTCATACAGCAATCCGACGCATCCCATGAGCAGCAACAGCGCGGCATACCCCAATGACGTGATCCGGTACGGTCCCATGGCCCTCACCCTACAGGCAAAATCTCACTGGGCCACGGCCTCGGGCATCCCTACCGCACCAGCGCCTTCTTCATCGACGCCTCCGGAAAGCAGGTCTGCGCGCTCCCCGCCTCGGCCTGCCACCGCCCGATCGACCGGCGCGTCTTGAACCCCGCCAGCCCGTCGGCGCCACCGACATCATGGCCCATATCCACCAGCGCCCGCTGCATCGCCGCCACGTCCGAGCGTTTCAGGCCCCCGACCCGGCCCCAGTCGCCCCGGAAATCCTTCATCCCGTACTGGATCCGGTCGCCCACATGCCCCACGAAAAGCGCGTAAAGATCGCTCTCGTTATACTTCTTCAGCACGTAGAAATTCGGCGTCACGATGAACGCGGGCCCCTTCCGGCCCGCCGGCATCATCAGGTAACCCTCGCCGCGCAATTCATGCTCGGGAAACGGCCGGCCCGACACGCGTGTCACGCCCATCTCGGCCCAGTCCGCAATCGGCCTCCCCTGGTCGGGGCCTTCCAGCGCGCAGGACACCGAGGCAGGCACCCGCACTTCGAACCCCCAGTCGCGCCCCGGCACCCAGCCGAAATGCTCCAGGTACCGGGCGATCGAGGCGATGGTATCCGCCTCCGAATTCCAGATATCCGCCTTGCCGTCGCCATCGCCATCCGTGGCAAACTGCAAATACCGCGAGGGCATGAACTGCGGCTGGCCCAGCGCCCCGGCCCAGCTGCTCTTCATGCCGCCGCCCGGCGCATGGCCCGCCTCGGCGATCTGCAGCGCGGCGATCAGCTCTTCGGTAAAGTAACCCGCCCGCGTGCTCATGAACCCCTTGGTCCCCAGCACCTCGAACGCGTCATACTTGATGGCCACGCGGCCATAGCCGCTTTCGCGGCCCCAGACGGCCAGCACGATCCGCCCGGGCACGCCCGTCGCCGCCTCCGCCGCGGCCAGCACGCCCGCGTACCGCTTCGCCATCACCCGCCCGACCGAGGTGGCGCTCTCCAGCTTGTTGCCGCCGAAATACCGCGCCGGCGATCCGAACTCGGCCTGGAACTGGTCCTCGGGCGTACGCGCCTGCGTGCCCGGCGGCACCAGGTCAGGCAGCTTCCAGTTCAGCGTGACCCCCTTGAACGCCCGCTCGAACGTGCCGCGCGACACACCCTTGGCGCGCGCCTGCGGCCACACGGTCTGTTCCAGCCACCGCTGGTACTGTGTCTCGACGGCAGCCCGGTCCACCGCCCCGGCGACCGCCGGCAGGCAGGTGACAACCATCAGCAAAGCAAGGGCGCGCAGCATCATCGGCAAAGGTCCGTCCATCGGCATCTGAGTGGCCGGCATATTTTAGCCGCCCGGCCCGGGTCAATGCACGTCACAACTCCGCGGCCCGGGCCCGACGGGCGGGATCACGCCACACTACATATGCCGCGTCACGCCCCCGTCGACCCTGAGCGACTGACCCGTGATGTAACTGCTGTCCTCGCTCAGCAGGAACGCCGCCGCCTTGGCCTGTTCCTCGGCGCGGCCCAGCCGGCCCAGCGCCGACATCTCCGCAAACTTCTGCGGCAGGTCGAGACTGTCGGTAAAACCGGGCAGCAAACAGTTGAACCGGATATTCGCCGGCCCGTAACGGTCGGAATAGAGCTTGGCGAAAGACGACACCCCCACCCGGTAGACGCTCGACGTGGGAAAGGTCAGGCTCGGCTCGAAGGCCGAAAACGTGGTGATCGCCACGATCGACCCGCCGCCCTGTTTCTCCATCACCGGCGTCACCAGCTTGGCCATCCGGATCACCGGCTTGATGACCATCTCGTTGGCGCGGTCCCAGTCCTCTTCCGATATCTCCAGCAGGTCGCCCTTCGGCGGCCCGCCCACATGGATGAGCAGCGCGTCGATCCGGCCATAGGTCTCCATCGCCAGGTCGAACAGCGCCTGCGTGTCCTCCGCTGTCTCCGCCTTGCCGCGCCTTGCCACCCCGCCCAGCTCGGCCGCCAGGGCCTCGCAGCTTTCCGAAGGGGACATCAAGGCCAGCTTGTACCCCCGCCCGTGCATCTCCCGCGCGGTCGCGGCGCCCATGCCGCGCCCGCCGCCGATGATCACGCAAACCTTTTCCGCCATGTCCCGCTCCTTCCGATTCCCTCTTCCCCGCACGCTATCAGACCCGCCGAGCACGGCCAGTGCCCCCGGCGCAAACCGCGCAATGGGCCGAATTGGAAAAAAACCTTTACCAATTTCAGCGAAGCTTTAGTTTGGACGTCGCGGCAACTTGCGCCGCCGGCGTCAGGGAGGGCGCCGCGGCACACCGCCAAACACTAGGGAGGATATGATGACACATAACAAGACGATTTCACGTCGCGCGGCGCTGACCGGGCTGGCGACAGCGGGCGCAGCCGGGCTTTCCGCCCCGGCCATCGCGACCGCGCAAGGCCAGGGCACCACGTGGAAGGTGCAAACCTCGTGGCCCGGCGGCATCGGCCTGCAGATCTTCAAGGACTGGGCCGCCTCGATCCAGGAAAAGACCGGCGGCGAGCTGGCCTTCGAATCCTTCGGCGCCAATGACGTCGTGGGCGACTTCCAGCTCTACGACGCGGTCAAGAACGGCGTGCTCGACGCGGTGAACCCCTTCACCATCTACGCCCAGGGCATCATCCCGGCGGCCATGTTCCTGACCAGCTACCCGATGGGCCTGCGCAACCCGCATGAATTCGACGTGTTCTACTACGGCCTCGGCGGCCTCGAAATGGCGCGCGAACTTTATGCCGAGCAGAACATGCACTTCGTCGGCCCCATCCACCACGGGCCGAACATCATCCACTCCAAGGTGCCGATCCGCTCGGTCGACGATTTCGCCGGCCGCAAGATGCGCGCCCCCGGCGGCATGGTCGCCGAACTCTTCTCGGCCCTTGGCGCCAAAACCACGCTCCTGCCCGGCTCGGAAATCTTCCCGGCGCTGGAGAAAGGCACCATCGACGTGGCCGACTACGTGGGCCCGGCGGTGAACTACGCGCTCGGCTTCAGCCAGGTGACCGATTACATCTCGATGGGCCCGCCGGGCTTCATGTCGGTCTACCAGCCCGTCGACATCATGGATCTGACCGTGGGCATGGACAGCTGGAACGCCCTCTCCGACGAGATGAAGCAATTCGTCGAGATGGAAGTGCACAGCTATTCCGACATGCACCACGCCGCCATCCAGAAGGCCGACCAGGAAGCCTGGGAGAAATTCGAGGCCGACGGCACCGAGGTTACCCGCCTCGGCCAGACCGACGTGGAAATCATGACCGAGGTCGCCGTGCCGATCTGGTACAAATACGCCAACCGCGACAAGAACGCGGCCCGCGTGTTCAAGACCCAGCTCGACTATATGATGTCCGGCTCGCTTGGCTACGTGACGCCCGACATGGTCGAAGGCCAGGAACTCGATCTCTGATCGACCGCTCCTGACCTGATGGAAACCGGGCCTCCGCCATCGCGGGGGCCCGACACGCGCGCACAAGCGGAAAGACAATGCCCAGCATAGATTTCATCCTGCCGCACTGGCTGTACTGGGGGGGCCTCATCGTCTTCCCCCTCGTCGCCATGGTGATGGCCCGCCGGCGGCGGACACCGGGCTACTCGGTGCCCATCGCCTACATGATCCTCTTCACCGGCGGGCTGCTCGGCCTGCACCGGCTTTACCTCCGCAACATGTGGGGGCTGATCTTCCTGCCGATCTTCTTCTCGATCCTGGTCTTCAACGCCCAGGGCCGCGAGGCCCGCGAGGTGGTCAGCGAAACCGCCAACGCCGTCAGCAGCGCCCAACGCATCGTCGACCGGCTCGAACCCAAGGTGGCGGGCGCCGACGACAAGATCGCCGGGCTTGAGGCCGATCTCGCCGAGGCCGAGGAAGGCTCCTTCGCCCAGATCCGCGCCGAGAAGGAGCTGGAAAAGGCGCAGGAGGCCAAGGTCACCGACGCCGAGCGTCTCGACGGCGCCCGCGCCGATCTCGAGGCCGCGGGCCCCGCGCTCGAGAACGCCCGCGCCGCCCGCCAGCAATGGTCCGACTTCGCCTTCTACGCGCTCATGCTGCTCTGCGCGCTCATCGCCATCGACGCGGTGCTGATCCCCGGCATGGTCCGCAAGGCCCAGGCCCGCGCCGACGCCGAACCGACTAAGACCGACCCGGCCGCGGCGGCGCTCGAACATATCGAGCACGAGGAGGAGAAAAAGGACCACGACCATATCGGCACCGGCTGGACCGGGGCGATCGACCGGATGTCCTATTTCTGCGGCGAGTTCGTCTCCTACTGGGCGGTCATCGCGGTCTTCGCCTATTACTTCGAGGTCGTCGCCCGCTACGTCTTCAACTCGCCCACCATCTGGGTCCACGAGGGCATGTTCCTGATGTTCGGGATGCAGTACCTCATCGCCGGCGCCTACGCGGCGCTGACCGATGCCCATGTGAAGGTCGACGTGTTCTACGCCGAATGGTCGCCCTTGCGCAAAGCGGTGGTCGATCTCTTCACCTCGATCTTCTTCTTCATCTTCGCGGGCACCCTGCTGGTCACCGGCTGGATCTTCGCGATGGATGCGACCGTGGTGAACGAGATTTCCTTCTCGGAATGGACGATCGCCTACTGGCCCTTCAAATGGGCCATCGTCGTGGGCGCGGTGCTGCTGATCCTGCAGGGGATCGCCAAGCTCGCCCGCGACGTCGACATCGTTCGTCAAAACTTGCAGGCGGGGTAAGCCATGGGTATCGAGATTGACATTGCATGGCTCACGCTGCTGATGTTCGGCAGCCTCATCGTGCTGCTGATGGCCGGCCTGCCGCTGGCCTTCGTGACCGGCGGCCTGGCCTGCGTCTTCCTGTTCATCCTCGGCGATGCGCGCACGCTCAACATCGTGCCGTCGCGGATCTTCCCCTTGATGACCAACTACCAGCTTTCGGCCATCCCGCTCTTTATTTTCCTGGCCGCGATGCTGGAAAGGGCGGGCATCATCAACGAGATGTTCGACGTCATCTACAAGCTGCTGGGCGGCGTGAAGGGCGGGCTTGCCGCTGCCACGATCATCGCCTCGACGATCCTCGCGGCAATGGTCGGCGTCATCGGCGCGGCGGTGGTCACCATGGGCATCATCGCGCTTCCGGCCATGCTCAAACGCCATTACGACCCCAAGATCGCCATGGGCTCGATCATGGCGGGCGGCACGCTGGGCATCCTGATCCCGCCCTCCATCCTCGCCATCATCTACGCGGTGGTGGCCGAGCAATCGGTGGGCGAGCTCTTCATCGGCGCGGTCCTGCCGGGCCTGATGCTCTCGGGCTTCTACATCCTCTACGTCACCGTGATGTGCTACGCCAATCCCCAGAAAGGCCCGCCCATCCCGGTCGAGGAACGCGTCAGCACCGCCGAGAAACTGCGCCTGCTGGGCAACATGGCCGCGCCGCTCACGCTCATCGTGGTGGTCCTCGGCGTGATCTTCACCGGCGTCGCCACCCCGGTGGAAGCGGCCGGCATCGGCACCTTCGGCGCCTTCATCGTCGCCGCCATCCACCAGAAGCTCAACTGGGCCACCGTGCGCGAGGCCTGCCTCACCACGCTCAAGGCCTCGGCCATGGTCATCTGGATCATGTTCGGCGCGACCATCTTCGTCGGCCTCTACGTGCTCGAAGGCGGCCAGCACTTCGTCGAACAGACGATGACAGGCCTCGGCCTCGGGCCGTGGGGCATCCTGATCCTGATGCAGATCGTTCTGATCCTCTTGGGCATGTTCCTCGACTGGGTCGGCATCCTGCTTCTGGCGGTCCCGATTTTCGTGCCCATCGTCAAGGCGCTCGGCGCCCAGGCCTTCGGGCTGGGGGACGAAGGCGACCTCGTGCTGTGGTTCGGCGTGCTCTACCTCGTCAACATGCAGATGAGCTTCCTGTCGCCGCCCTTCGGCTACGCCCTCTTCTACCTGCGCGGCGTGGCCCCGCCGGAGATCCCGATGGGCGACATCTTCCGCTCGGCCCTGCCCTTCCTCTTCCTTCAGATCGTGGGACTGGTGATGTGCATGCTCTTCCCGCAGATCATCACCTGGCTGCCGAACATCGTCTACGGATAGCCGGAGGCACCCGTGAAACGAACGAGGGCCGTCACAACCGTGGCGGCCCTTTTCACTCCACCAACCGCCCGGCCCGCCGCAACCGCCGTTCGCGGAAGACGATCATCAGCCCGCCGAACACGATCAGAAGTGCCCCCGGCATCAGCGTATCGATCGGCGCCTCGCCGAAGAAGAGCCAGCCGAAGACAAAGGCGATCGGGATCCCGAAATAGCTGAACGGGGCAAGGTTGCTGGGCTCCGTCATCCGGAACGACACCACGAGACACAGCACCGCCGAGCCCCCGAAAAGCCCCATCAGAAAGATCATCCCCGCATCGTACCAGCTCGCCAGCGGGGAAAACCCGCCCAGGGCAAAGGCCAGCACGACCGACCCCACCGCCGCCACGGCCGAGGAATAGAGGTTGAACAGCGGCGTCGGCACCCCCTCGTCGACCATCCGCGCACTCACCCCGGTAAAGGCATAGAGCGCCGAGGCCCCGAACGGCAGCAGCATGTGCCAGGCAAACGCATCCGTGCCCGGCCGCATGATCAGCAGCACCCCCACGAACCCGATCGCCACCGCCGCCCACCGGATCACCCCCACCCGCTCGCCCAGGAGCGGCACCGCCAGCGCGGTGGTGAAAAGCGCGGTCGTGTAGGAAATCGTCGTCGCCGTCGCAAAGGCCATCAGCCCCAGCGACAGGTAGAACAGCAGCTGCGCCAGCGTCACCGCCATGCCCCGCCCCACGGCCAGCCGCCACTGCCGCATCCTCAGGCTCCGGTCGCCCCGCCGCCACGTGGCCGTCATCCACAGCGCCAGCGCACTCGGCACCAGCCCGAAGAGGTTGCGATAGGCCGACAGCTCCGCCGCCGCATAGCGCACCGACAGGGCCTTGATGATCAGGGCCATGAAGTCGAACAGGACAAGCGCCACGATGCTGATCAGAATGCCCATCACGGCATTGTTGGTTCTGCCCGTCATCCCGGCCCTCACACACCCTACCTTGGGTCAGGAAGCATGTTTCCCGGGGATAGTCGAGACTTGGCGCCACCCGAGCGGTTTGGACTCCGCAACATTATCGGGTGTGAGCTCGAAAAGCGCTTGGTTTCACCAGAACCTGCGCCGGGACACGTATTTCACGACGCTTCCAAGCAGAACCGAGACAAGCCCCAGCACTTTCAGGTAATCGCCGTAATCGACAAGCGTCGAGGTGATGACCGCCCCGATATCGGCGTCCCGCCCCGCATAGGCGTGGTATGCCACGAAAAGAACGATCAAACCGACGGCAGAATTAATCGCCGCGACCCTCCAGAAGAACCCGAATGGGCACGTCACGAATATGACGAACAGGTACAGCGAGGACATCCGCAACGTCGCGTATACCGCCCCCGCCAACAATCGGCCCGGGCTGTCATGGTCATTCACGAGGTAAAGCACGGCAAGTGTCACGGCCATCACGACGGGAAACGCGACAGCGAAGGTCTTTTTCTGCCTCTGATCCAACCTGCCTGCGTGTCCCATACCGTCATCAGAATGGCCGAATGAATTTCCGTCAAGGCCTTCGGCCGCTGGATCGAGAGCCACGCTGCGTACGCGCCGGAAGAACAGCTCGGCGCAAGACGCCTCCGAGCCTTGCCCAAAACCCCAACGGCCAAACCGAAATCTTCAAAAGATTTCGGACCGTTTTCTTTTCAAGAAAACGCCTCACCCGCGCCGACAGCACACAAAGGCATCATCCATGTCTGGGAGTGATTGGTGCGGTCGAGAAGACTCGAACTTCCACGGGTGTTACCCCACAGCGACCTCAACGCTGCGCGTCTACCAATTCCGCCACGACCGCACGTGATCAGGTAGGTGCGCGGCGTATACGCAATTGCCGCGCCCTTGTGAAGAGGAAAATTCCGCCTTTTTCGCGCCCCCCTCGAACGAAGGCGCGGCACGGGGTTTCCCCCATGCCGCGCATCGCCTGTGACCCCGCGGAGCCGCATATATGAAACCCCGCGGCACACAGGCCGCAGCCGGGTCAAACAGGAGCGCCCTCCCGGCTGTGAACCTTACTCCGACAGCGTGAAGACCGGCATGGTCGTCCCGGTGCTGGCCGCCGGAACCGGCGTCGTCATGTCGTGTCCGGCCAGCCCGAGGGCCGCCTTGCGCACCACGTCGATCCGCTCGGCCTGGCTCGGGGCAAAGACCGGGGCCGCCCCGCCATCCAGCGCCGAGATCGCCACCTCGTACCATGCCAGCGCCATGTCGGCGTTGTCATCCGTGCCGAACCCGCCATGCAGGTGGTGCCCCACCAGCTCGGCATAGGGCCGTTCGCCCAGCGCGGTCAGCAGCAGGGCCCCGCCCAGCGCCGCCGGCATCTTGTCCGACTGGTAGCCGCTCGCCATGCAGATCTGCGCGGTCGTGCGAAGCTGTTCCGGGGTCATGCCGCTGTTCAGGACGAGGGTGCTCACCTCGTTCAGAACCGCCTTGGGCGACTTCGAGTTGAGCGACCCGATATAGCCCGCCATGCTGGCCCCGAAGGCGTCGCATTGCTGCTCGATCGCGGCCTGGCTCGCCCCCTGGACCGAGGCGATGATGTCCTCACCCCTTGCCACGGCATAGGTCCGCGTCAGGCACAGCTGTTCGCTCAGCGCGAAATCGGGGTTGCTCACGTCCGACACGGTGGTGAACCCGCCATTGGCGCTGGTCAGCAGGTTGACCTTGCTGCAATGGCTCGACAGCGATTTCTGCTTCGGGGCGGTGTTGAACACCGGCAGGGTCAGCCCGGCGGTGGCGCCGGCTTCCGGCTCCTCGGCCTTGGCCATCATCGTGTTGGCCTCGGGCTGTGCCGCGGGCGCCGCCTTCACCTGGCAGGTGCCGCCGATACAGTCGAAGCTGTCGGGCTTGGGCGCGTGCAGCAGCAGGTCGTTGCGCCGGTACCCGTCCGAGGTCGAGGCGAAGACCATCGTCTTGCACTGCGAGGCGTTGCACCAGAAGCTGCTGCCGGCCAGCGCCGTGTCGATGATGTAATCGGTGCTGCCATCGCCGTTGAGGTCCGCCAGCTGGATGAACCCCGAGCGCTGCAACAGCTGCTCGGCCGACGGGTCGGAACTGTCCGCCACCTCGTCCACCGCCTGCGACACCGACAGCGGCAGCCCGGCATAGCCGGTGGTGCGCGTGCCGGTCGTCCCGTCACGCTGCGCGATCAGAACCGCCCGCGCGCCCTCGTTCGACTTGGCGATGATCTGGTTGACCTCCGCCCCGCCCGCCAGCGCCCGGTGATAGGCGCCCAGCAGCATGGTCTTCTCGTATTCGGTCAGCTGCCCCGTCGCCGGATACCCCATGTAGCCCTGGTAGCGCGAAATCGCGGCCCGCGACTGCCCGCCCAGAACGCCATCCGCCGCCCCGGCATTGAAGCCGAAGTAATTCAGCGAGGTCTGGATTTCCCGCGCCGTCTGCCGCTGCGCCGAGGTGGCGCGGGGTTGCACGTAAACCGTGCGCGAGCGCGTCGTGCGCGTCTTCTGGCGCTGCTGGTTCGCAATGCCGCTGCCGATCGCGCCGCCGATCAGCCCGCCGACAAGCCCGCCGACAAACTCGTCGCCGGCATGGGCCCGGCTTACCGGCACCATCAGCATCGCGGTCAT
This sequence comes from Roseovarius indicus, assembly GCF_008728195.1. Taxonomy (NCBI): domain Bacteria; kingdom Pseudomonadati; phylum Pseudomonadota; class Alphaproteobacteria; order Rhodobacterales; family Roseobacteraceae; genus Roseovarius; species Roseovarius indicus. Next base: position 1,864,661 of record NZ_CP031598.1, on the reverse strand, counting down.
CACCGCCGCGCCGGTGATCCTTTTGAAAGCCATAATTTTTATCCCTCCAGGTACGAAAATTCCTTGATAGCGCGCATGCTAGCACGGCCCATCACGAATCCGTCAGGGTTTTTTGCGGCCGAATTTGCACTTTTCCCTCAATACGATACTCCCTTGGTTACCGCGCGCGCGGGCGAATCGCGGGCGCCAGAAAAGAGGCCACCTGGAAAATGGTCGACTGGATCACCTCCCCCGGCCTGACCGGATATGAAACCGCCTGCCGCGAGATGGAGGCGCGCGCCGCCGCCATCGCCGAGGGCCGCGCCGCCGAGGCCATATGGCTTCTCGAACACCCGCCCCTCTACACCGCCGGCACCTCCGCCGACCCCGCCGACCTGCACGCGCCCGACCGGTTCCCGGTGCACCAGACCCGCCGGGGCGGGCAGTACACCTATCACGGGCCGGGCCAGCGGGTGGTCTATGTCATGCTGAATGTCGGCCGCCGCGGCCGCGACGTGCGCCGCTTCGTCGAGGATCTCGAGGCCTGGGTCATCGCCACGCTCGACCAGTTCAACGTGAAGGGCGAAATCCGCCCCGGTCGGGTGGGCGTCTGGGTGGTGCGCGACGACAGGCCGCTGACCCCAACGGGCGAGAAGCCCGAAGACAAGATCGCCGCCATCGGCATCAAGATGCGCCGCTGGGTCAGCTTCCACGGCATCTCGATCAACGTCGAACCCGATCTCGAGCACTTCTCCGGCATCGTCCCCTGCGGCATCGCCGAGCACGGCGTCACCTCGCTCGTCGATCTCGGCCTTCCGGTGGACATGGGCGATGTCGACGTGGCGCTTAAGAAAACCTTCCCCAACGTCTTCCCGGCGCTGGAACAGGTATAAGCCGAACGGCTGTCCCGCTCAGCTTGCGTGGACTAACTTCCTAAATTTATTGAAAAATCACCGCCCCCAAAAAGAACCGACCCTTCCGCACATGGTGCGAAAGGGCCGGCAACCTTGAAAAGCAACGGATCAGTTGGGCGTCAGCCGCCCTTCCCCTGAGGATCCGCCATGGGGAATGCCTCGGTCACGGTCATGCCCGGCGATGCGGTGCAGTCTTCCACGACCTGAACGTACATGTCCGGCGCGCTGTTGGCTTCGTCGCGCGCTTCCTCACGCCCGCCATCGGTGCTCTCGTCCTCCTTGACGGAGACACCTTCGCCCTGGCTGTCCGGCGCGTCGCCGCGCGCCATCTCGCGCGCTTCGGTACGGCCGGCATCAAGGCCCATGATATAGCCCTGCTGGTTCTCCGCGCTCATCGCGGTGAATTCCTCGCAGGTCATGGCGTTGGCGGGAAGACCGACCAGCAGCGCAACGGTGGCGGCTGCGCCGGTCTTGGTAATGGCGTTCCAATGTTTCATGATAATCTCCTCTTTCCTATCATCGAACTTCAGCAACCCAACGTCAGCCACACGCAGATGGTTCCAGCGTCGCGCAGGGTGACGTTTGGTCACTTACCCCTGAAAACAAAGAATAATTCCGCTTGCCCCGGACGGCCTCACCGTTTCGTGTCCCTAGAACACATCCGCGTGATCACAGGGAACCGAACCGGCCCCACGCGCCGCGGGGGTGCGACAATATTCATTGATCCAGATCAAACTCATGCATTGCCCCGGTCACGGAGACATTCTAAAACCTGCAACAATTGCCGGTGCGTGACTCGACCGGTGACGCGCCACAGTAAGTTTCAGCAGGAGGCAGCCAATGGCAGATGCAGCCATTCACGGCCATGGCCATGAAGATAACCGGGGGTTCTTCACCCGATGGTTCATGTCCACCAACCACAAGGATATCGGTATCCTCTACCTGATCACCTCGGCCATCGTCGGGCTGATCTCGGTCATGTTCACCGTCTACATGCGGATGGAACTGATGGAGCCGGGCGTTCAGTACATGTGCCTCGAAGGCGCGCGCTTCATCGCGGCGGCCGCGGGCGAATGTACCCCGAACGGCCACCTCTGGAACGTGATGATCACCTATCACGGCGTCCTGATGATGTTCTTCGTGGTGATCCCGGCCCTCTTCGGCGGCTTCGGCAACTTCTTCATGCCGCTGCAGATCGGCGCGCCCGACATGGCGTTCCCGCGGATGAACAACCTTTCTTTCTGGCTCTACGTGGCCGGTACCTCGCTGGGCGTCGCCTCGCTGCTCTCTCCGGGCGGCAACGGCCAGCTCGGCTCGGGCGTGGGCTGGGTGCTCTACCCGCCGCTCTCGGTCAACGAATCCGGCATGTCGATGGACCTCGCGATCTTCGCGGTCCACGTCTCGGGCGCCTCCTCGATCCTCGGCGCGATCAACATGATCACCACCTTCCTGAACATGCGTGCCCCGGGCATGACGCTCTTCAAGGTGCCGCTCTTCGCGTGGTCGATCTTCGTCACCGCATGGCTCATCCTGCTGTCGCTGCCGGTCCTGGCGGGCGCCATCACCATGCTGCTGACCGACCGGAACTTCGGCACGACCTTCTTCGACCCGGCCGGCGGCGGTGACCCGATCCTCTATCAGCACATCCTGTGGTTCTTCGGCCACCCGGAAGTGTACATCATCATCCTGCCCGGCTTCGGCATCATCTCCCACGTGATCGCGACCTTCGCGCGCAAGCCGATCTTCGGCTACCTGCCGATGGTCTGGGCGCTGATCGCCATCGGCCTTCTCGGCTTCGTCGTGTGGGCGCACCACATGTACACCGTCGGCATGTCGCTGACCCAGCAAAGCTACTTCATGCTGGCAACCATGGTCATCGCCGTGCCGACAGGGGTGAAGGTCTTCTCGTGGATCGCCACGATGTGGGGCGGCTCGATCGAGTTCAAGACGCCGATGCTCTGGGCCTTCGGCTTCCTGTTCCTCTTCACCGTGGGCGGCGTGACCGGCATCGTGCTCTCGCAGGCCGGCATCGACCGCGCCTATCACGACACCTACTACGTGGTCGCGCACTTCCACTACGTGATGTCGCTGGGCGCCGTCTTCGCCATCTTCGCCGGGATCTACTTCTACTTCGGCAAGATGACGGGCCGCCAATACCCGGAATGGGCAGGCAAGCTGCACTTCTGGGCGATGTTCCTGGGCGCCAACCTCACCTTCTTCCCGCAGCACTTCCTGGGCCGCCAGGGCATGCCGCGCCGCTACATCGACTACCCCGAGGCCTTCGCGGTCTGGAACTGGTGGTCCTCGCTCGGCGCGTTCATCTCCTTTGCGTCCTTCGTGTTCTTCTTCGGGATCGTGATCTACTCGCTCCTCCGCGGCGCGAAGGTGACCCAGAACAACTACTGGAACGAATACGCCGACACGCTCGAATGGACGGTGGCCTCGCCCCCGCCCGAGCACACATTCGAAATCCTGCCCAAGCAGGAAGACTGGGACAAGGGCCACGCGCACTGACCGCCGCCCTCCAGCGACACCAGATCAAGGCCCCGGCATCGCCCGGGGCCTTTTTCGTTCCACGGTTCATCCACCGGCCTGCCCGGACGGGCCCCCACTTATTTCGTGGAAAAGACGCCGACTCGGTGCATACTGCGCGGATTCAAGTTCACTGAGACTCTTCGGGGTGGGGACTCCGATAACGGACCAAAGGTGGAATTTAGAATGTTTGCAAAAATCAGAAATACCGCACTTGCCCTCGCCGCAGCGCTCTTCATGGGCCAGGCGGCCGAAGCCCAGGGCACCCATGACTGGACAGGCTTCCACGCCGGCGCAATGGCCGGCTATGGCGAGCTGAAGCCGAAATCGAACGCGTTCAACCTGTTCCAGCCCAACTCTGACGATGCCATGTATGGCGTCTTTCTCGGCTACGATTACCAGTTCAACAACCGTTTCCTCGTGGGTGTCGAAGCCGACTGGGCCTTCACGAACATGTCGAGCACGGTGCCCTGCTTCAACCCGGCCTTCACCTGTAACGCCGGGATCGACTCGATCGCCACGATCCGCGCCCGCGCCGGCATGACCTTCGACCGCGTGCTGGTCTACGGCACCGCCGGTTACGCCCAGATGGATTATTCCGGCTTCACCCGGAACGCCGTCACAACCTTCCCGGACTCGAGCGATATCGGCGGCTGGACATGGGGCCTCGGCCTCGAATACGCCGTCAACGACCGGGTCCATATCGGCGCCGAGGCCCGCTGGGCCGAATTCGACCGAACCGTGATGGCCTATGACGTGCCCTACTCCGTCGCGCCGGAAACCTTCTCGGCGCTGCTGCGCGTCTCCATCAAGCTCGGCGGCAAGTAACCCCGCCGGCCCTCGACCCTCGACGACGGCACGCCCCTCGCCGGGGCGTGCCACTTCGCGCCGTACCGTAGGGTGGGTGCCAACCCACCACCCCTGCACCCCGGCCCCCGGTCCGCAGCCTCCGCCCCCCCTCGCGCTTCGCGCCCTCCCCTCTCGTCCACCTCCCTCGCACCCCCGTCACCAAACTTTGTGAAAACCGCCACAAAGCCGTCACCCGACCTGCGCAAAGAATGGGCCTGATTGCTTCATTCCATACCGCAACAACCGGATACGAGGGTGCGTTACCACATGTCCTTACCTTTCCTTCCCCAGCCCAAACCCCAGCCCCAACCCGGCGCCGAAGCCCTTCCCGGGCTCCCCGGTTTCCCCGGCTTCCCCGACATGCCCGGCCAGCCCACGCCGCCCGCCGGCCCGACCGACGGCTACGGGCCCGGTCTCGCCCGCCTGCTCGAAGTCCTGCGCAACCTGCGCGATGACGATGGCGGCGATGGCGGCGGCGACGGTCCGACCACCCCCGCCCCGGCCGGCACCCCCACCGCGAATGACGACATGGAACGCACCGTCGAAGGCGACCCCGTCACCCTCGACCTGATCGGCAACGACCTGCCCGGCGACGGCGCCGAGGCCGAAGACCTGCATATCTCCGAAATCAACGGCCGCGACGTCCGCCCCGGCCAGATGATCGGCGTCGGCGGCAATTTCATCTTCCCCGAAGCCTATGTCATGGTGACCGAAGACGGCACCGTCGAAGTCACCCAGACCCGCTGGTTCGATGGCGGCGACATCTCCTTCGACTACCGCATCTCCAACGGCGCCTTCGAAAGCGATCTCGCCTCGGTCGAGATCGAGGTGCTCGACCCCGCCGACACCTTCACCCTCATCCTGCTGCACTTCGCCGACCAGGAAGCGGGCACCCGCGCCGTCACCGACGCGCCCAACTTCTCGGGCGTGCTCAACGTCCTGCGCGACGAGGACGTGGGCGCCGACGCCACCCTCACCCTCTCCTCGGGCGACGCCTTCATCCCCGGCCTCTTCTACGATGCCTCGGCCGCCGTCTTCGGCTCCGCCGGCATCGCCGACATCCAGATCCAGAACGAGCTCGGCGTGCAGGCCATCGCCCTCGGCAACCACGAGTTCGACTTCGGCACCGCCCCGCTCGGCGGCCTGATCGACGGCACCGCCCCCGGCGACTTCTCGTCGCTCGACGGCACCGCACTCGCGGGCGAGGATTTCGGCGGCACCATGTTCCCCTACCTCTCCACCAACCTCGACTTCTCGGGCGACCCCAACCTCGCCCCGCTGGAAACCGAGGGCGGCCAGGCGCCCCAGGGCGGCGTCGTCACCTCCTCCACCGTGATCGAGCAGGATGGCGAGATCTTCGGCGTCGTCGGCGCCACCACCCCCACGCTCGGCTCGATCTCCTCGCCCGAGGGCGTCACCGCCCACCCGGGCTGGGCCGGCACCACCCCCACCGACGAAGAGCTCGACGCGCTCGCCGCCGAGATCCAGGCCGAGGTCGACGCGCTGCTCGCCGCCAACCCGACCATGGACAAGGTCATCCTGCTCTCCCACATGCAGCAGATCGATATCGAGCTCGAACTGGCCGAGCGCCTCACCGATGTCGACATCATCGTCGCCGGCGGCTCCAACACCCGCCTCTTCGACGAGAATGACCGCCCCCGCGACGGCGACAGCGACCAGGGCGACTACCCGCAATTCGTCGAAAACGCCGGCGGCACCATGACCGCCGTGGTCAATACCGACGGCTCCTACAAATACGTGGGCCGGCTGGTCATCGAGTTCGACGCCTACGGCAACATCATCCCCGAAAGCTACGACCCCGACATCTCCGGCGCCTACGCCACCGACGACCAGGGCGTCGCCGACCTCGACGCCGAAGACGACATCGACCCGGAAATCCAGGCCATCGCCGACGCCATCCAGGACCAGATCCTCGCCACCGAGGGCAATGTCTTCGGCGTCTCCGACGTCTTCCTCAACGGCGAACGCTCCGGCACCGGCACCGCTGACGACCCCGACGGCGTCCGCACCCAGGAAACCAACCTCGGCAACCTCACCGCCGACGCCAACCTCGCCTATGCCAATGAAATGTACGGCGACGGCGACGACATCTGGCTCTCGGTCAAGAACGGCGGCGGCATCCGCGCCTCCATCGGCCAGACCATCGTGCCCCCGGGCGGCTCCGAGCCGGTGCGCGGCGTCAACGAGGAAATCCTCGACGAGGACGGCAACGTCGTCAAACCCGAGGGCGGCATCAGCCAGAACGACATCCAGACCACGCTCGCCTTCAACAACGACCTCGTGGTGGGCACGCTCACCGGCGCCGAGATCGTGGCCCTCCTGGAACACGGCATCGCCGCCTACCCCGAGGCCGGAGGCCAGTTCATCCAGGTTTCCGGCGTGGTCTTCAGCTTCGACCCCGACGCCCCCGAAGGCCAGCGCATCGAGGACGCCGCCTTCGTCGATCCCGAGACCGGCGAAATCCGCGCGGTGCTGGTCAAGGACGGCGAGATCGTCAACCCCGACGCCGAATACGGTGTCGTCACCCTCGGCTTCCTCGCCGAACCCCGCTACGACGAGAACGGCACCTTCATCGGCGGCGGCGACGGCTACCCCTTCCCCGAGGATTTCGACTACGTCCCCCTCGAACAGGAAGGCGTGCAGACGGGCGACGCCACCTTCGCCGATGACGGCACCGAACAGGACGCGCTGGCCGAATACCTGCTCGACACCCACGCCACGCCCGACACCGCCTTCGACATGGCCGACACCGGCCCCGCCGAAGACACCCGCATCCAGAACCTCGACTTCCAGGACGGGCTGGCCCTCGACACCGCCATCGACGAGTTCATGTTCGTCTGACGGCACTCACCGACAACATGACAGCAAAGGCCCCGGCACATACCGGGGCCTTTGCCGCAACTGGCTTACGTGGGAACCAGCAGTGGGTCCTGATCGCAATGACCGCTTCGAGCCCAAAGTGACGGATGCTGCGGCTTGCGCGAATGGCAGCTTTTCATGTGCTTTTGGACTCTCTAGGTTAAATCCATGTCTAGTATGAATTTGTCCTTGGCCGATGGTTGGACGCAGGTCGAACCAATGGAAACGGGTTTTGAACTCCTGATATCGGGACAGTCTCCCGGACAATGCTTGATTTCGACGGATACAGCGTTCCGACATAAACAAGAGATTGGTTTCTCTGGTGGAAGCAACTGTCCCATTGCTGTCGATGAAACCACGAGGCGGGTCTTTGTATCGGTCGACGGAATTGTATCTTATGAGCTTCATGGTAGCGCCGAGGAAGAAAGCAAGATCAGTGAAAATGCATCTCCGGTTTGGATGCTTTCGCATAATCCGAAGGGGCCCGATTTATTGATGCATTTGCGCGGCGAAGAACCGATGCAAAGCTTCATCGCCCGTCTGAACCTTGAGAATGGAAGTATCCAAAGACTGCAACTTCCGGAAGGAGCGTTCGTTCCTCTCGCGCTCAGTGGCACATGTGAAAAGGTTCTATACAGCAACCGACAGGGCGCGGCTGTCTACCATTTAGCGAACGAAGTCAGCACCTTGGCTTCGATTGAACTGTCGCCTTGGGTGCTAGGTGGTGCTTTTGACACGGATGAGCGCCGAATAATCCTCGGAGGTGACGGGCTTTGGGGATGGGATACGGTAAGCGGCTCGACCAGTCGTCTTTGCGAACATGGAAAGTACCCTGCGATTGATGGCAAAGGTGACGTTTGGTTTGATCTCAAAGACGGAGTACTGGCGAAACTGAATTCTAAGAATGGCAGTTTTGAAGTGATTGTTGAGCTTTCGGGGCTGGATACAAGTTCCGGCAAATGCGGCAGTTACGCTCAGCCCGTAGTCTTCAGCCCAGACGCACGCTATGGACTGGCCAGACTGACAGGTCGCGAGAAACTGACCGGCAAAGACTTAGAGGAAGCCAAAGCATTCTGTAACTCTGTCGGACAGCCATTCTCGGAAACTCATCAATACCGTTATGAACACTACTTTTGCGTATTGGACCTCGAATTGCAGCAAGCATGGTGCAGCGAAGGCTACGCTCACAACATCGCTTGGCTAAATTCGGACATCTGAGAAACGAGCGGCAGAGATCAAAGCCGACCTCGAAACGCGCGTGAGCGATGACCGCTTCGTCCCGCGCAACCGACATCCATCATACCCAACTCCCGAGGATATCTTCGGGAACCGGTTGCTTGGCATCGGGTGACCCTGAACGGCTCTCAGCTCCGCACTGCACCGACCAACAAAAAAAGGCCCCGGCCAACGCCGGAGCCCTTCCGTAGGGTGGGTGCCAACCCACCACTCTTAACGGCTCAGCTCAGCTCGCCGTTGTACCAGTCATGCAGCTTGACCTCGGTCTCGGCCCCCGCATCGTTCAGCATCTGCGCGAAGGCTTCCGGGTCCTGCGTGCCGCCATCCCGGCCGCGATAGTGATAGGGGATCACCACGCCCGGATTGAACTCGGCCACGGCCTCCGCCGCCTGCTCCGCCGTCATGGTGAAGGGCAGGTTCATGCACACCAGCGCCACGTCGATATCCTCGAGCGCGCGCATCTCGTCGGTGCCTTCCGTGTCGCCCGAGATATACACCCGGCTCCCGTCGATCGTCAGCACAAAGCCGATATCGCCCCGGTCCTGCGGGTGAAAATCCATCCGCCCCTCGGTGATGTTGTAGGCCGGCACCGCCTCGATCCCGACACCCATCATCTCGGTGCTCTCGCCCGCCGCGATGCTCTGCGCCTGGCCCTGCATCTCCTCGGGCATCATGCCCATCACATCCGCATTGGTCAGGATCGGCACGTCGGGCATCATGCCCAGCAACTCGGCGTTGAAATGGTCGCCATGCCGGTGCGTCACGAGGATGAGCTCCGGGTCCGGCATGCCTTCGTAATCCGTGACCTCGCCCACCGGATCGACATAGATCACGCCCGCCGGCGTCTCCATGACAAAGGAAGCGTGCGAAATCGGGTGAATGGTCAGTTTGCCATCCATGAAGCTCATGCTGGCGCCGTCCTCGGCCGCAAGTGCGAGCGAGGGCAGAACCGTCACCGTTCCGGCAGCGGCACTGCCAATCAGGAAATTGCGTCTGGTCGTCATGTGGGAACCTCCCGGGTTTGTTGCGTGGCGTCGTCAGACGTCGACATGTCTTCGACTGTCCGCAGAGAGAATAGTGCATTCGCCCGGCGCGGCGAGTGTCACGGCCGACGGACAGAGGAATTTTGCACATCCCGCGTCCACCGCGCCGCCCCATCCCCGTTGCGCCCCACCCCACATCTGGCCCGTTGCGCACCGCGCGCCACATTTACCCCCGCCCCCACAGACGCCGATACCGACGCGATACCGACAAAATACCGACGTGATACCGACGTCCCGATCCCAGCAAATCAACGCCGTTAACCATCGAATCGCCAACCCTGCCGCCTCCGCGCCCTGCCCCGTCGCATTCGCCCTTCCCCCCTCGTCTCGGCCCATGCTATCCCCCGCCCCACTGACCTTGCCGGAGGACGCGCCATGTCCAACGAAATCCGCCTCGCTTTCGCCCACCCCTCGGCCCGCGCCGATGCCACGGCCCCCGACGGGCCGCTCGACCGCATTTCCGTGCGCGATCATGTGGTCGAGGTCGAGATCGGCGCCTTCCAGGCCGAGCGCGGCACAACCCAGCGCGTCTCCTTCAACGTGGTGGTCGAGGTCCGGCCCCTCACCGACCCGATCGACGACGATGTCGACCGCATCCTCAGCTACGACAAGGTGACCGAGGCGATCCACGCGGCGCTGGCCGAAGAACGCCTGAACCTGCTGGAAACACTCGCAGACCGCATCGCCGAACGCATCCTGTGGGAGCCGCAGGCCGTCCGCACCTTCGTCCGCATCGAGAAACTCGACCGCGGCCCCGGCGCCCTCGGCGTCGAGATCGTCCGTTCCGTCTCGGACCTGAAAACCAAGCCGGTCACGCCCCACCACGACACCGCGCCCCACCCCCATGTCGTCTACCTCACCAACGCCGCCATCCGCTCGCCCAACCTCGCCCGCTGGCTCGACCAGCTCGAAGCCCGCGCCGAGCCGGTGATCCTCTGCGTCGGCCATGCCGACACCGCCGCGCCGCAAACCGGCCACCGCATGACCCAACGCCGCGTCGACCTTCTGGCGCTCGAACAGAACGCCTGGGTGCTCGCGGGCCGCGACGACCGCTGCGTCGTCGTGGGCAGCCGTACCGAGCTCGACTGGTCCATGAAGAACGGCCAGATAAGTGTCTGGGCCCCCTCGAAAATCGTCCTCGACGCGGTCGACGGCCCCACCACAGGCCCCGACGACCCGGTCGCGCTCGCCTCGTGGTTCGCCGGCCATATCGACGCCTCCGACCTGCTCCTGATCGGCGAAACGCCCCCCGCCAACCCGCCCGTTCCGGTGCTGGTTCAGGATATCGCCCAATCCGGCCTCTGAGGGCCCATGACCTACTACCGCCCCATCCCCAGCACCGACCGCGCCCGCCCCACCGGCGCCTTCCCCCTTGCCGGCGGCTGGGCGTGGTTCGACACGGTCGAGGCGCTCCACCGCGACGCCCCCTCGCGCCTCATCCCCGCGGCCGATATCCCCGCCGACGCCCTTGAAAACCTGACGAAACCCCGCGCCCCCATCGCCGGCCTCACCTTCGACACGCCGCGCCTCATGGGCATCCTCAACGTCACCCCCGACAGCTTCTCCGACGGCGGCGAGCACTTCTCCCCCGACGCCGCCCTCGCCCATGCCCGCGCCATGACCGAACAGGGCGCCGACATCCTCGACATCGGCGGTGAATCCACCCGTCCGGGCTCGACGGAAGTCGATATCGAAGAGGAAATCCGCCGCACCGCCCCGGTCATCGGTGCCATTCGCGCCGAGATGGCCACCCCCATCTCCATCGACACCCGCAAGGCCCCCGTCGCCCGCGCCGCCCACAAAGACGGCGCCGACCTCGTCAACGACGTGGCCGGCTTCACCTTCGACCCGGCCCTCGCCCCCTACTGCGCCGAGAACGGCCTGCCCGTCTGCGTCATGCACGCCCAGGGCACGCCCGACATCATGCAGAAGGACCCCCGCTACGACAACGTCGCCCTCGACGTCTACGACCACCTCGCCGCCCGCGTGACGGCGCTCGAAACCCTCGGCATCCCGCGTGAACGCATCATCGTCGACCCCGGCATCGGCTTCGGCAAGACGCTCGAACACAACCTCACGCTCCTGCAGAACCTCGCCCTCTTCCACGGGCTCGGCTGCGCCGTCCTCCTCGGCGCCTCCCGCAAGCGCTTCATCGGCACCATCGGCGGCGCCGAGTCCGCCCGCCACCGCGCCCCCGGCTCCGTCGCCGTGGCTTTGGCAGGTGTGGCCCAGGGCGTCCAGCTCCTCCGCATCCACGACGTCCGCGAAACGGCCGAGGCCCTCCGCCTCTGGCAGGCCGCCACCCTGGGCCGCCTGCCCTAACGCCGGAACAACCGGCTCAACGCCCCCCACTGGCTCAGCGCCACCCCGGCCAGGATCAACGCCATCGCCAGCACCAAACTCGGCGGCAACGGCTCAGCCAACAGCACCACGCCAAAGATCACCGACCACACCGGCACCTGGTAATTCACCAGCCCCAGAAACACCGGCCCCGCATCCCGGATCACCATCACCAGCAGGATCTGCGCCACCCCCGTCGGCAACAGCCCCAGATACACCAGCGCCGCCAAACTCAACCCCGGCACGTCCCGGGGCCACCCCTCGACAACCAACGCCAAGGGCGCAAACAGCACCGCCGCCACCAGCAGCACCGCCGCCGCCAGCGCCAGCAGGTCCACCGCCGGGCAAAGCCGCGTGAAGATCCCGCCAATCGCGTAACAACACGCCGCCCCCACGCAGGCCATCTTGGCCAGACTCTCGAAACTCTCCCCCGTCGACGCAAACGCCTCCGGCCCGATCAGCACAATCACCCCCGCCGTCCCGATACAGAACCCGATGAGCCGCCGGAACGTCATCACCTCCCCCGGCACGAACACATGCGCCAAGGGCAAAACCAACAGCGGCACCACCGCCATGCAAACGCCGGCAAACCCCGAGGCCACCACCTGCTGCCCCCAGCTCAACAGCAGGAACGGCAACGCGTTGGAAAACACCGCCATCGCCAGCACGAAGGCCCAGACGCGCCCCGCCGGCCTTCCCCTCACCGGCGGCAGCCCATGCCCTAGCGCAAAGGACAGCACCACCAGAAACGCCGCCCCCAATCCCAGCCGCACCGCCACCACCGTCAGCGGCCCGACGCCCTCCAGCGCAACTGACACCGACATGAACGACGCCCCCCAGATCGCCGCCAGCACGACGATCCGAAGCCAGTTGACCGGCCTGATATCCTGCATCATTCCCCTCCCCGCGAATGAAAAAGGGGCGCCCGGCGGGGCGCCCCTCTGCTCGTCCAAGGGATAGCCCTCAGTTCTTCGCCTTGTCCACCATCTTGCCGGCGGAAATCCACGGCATCATGCCGCGCAGGGTCTCGCCCACGGCTTCGATCTGGTGGGCGTCGTTGTTGCGGCGGATCGCCTTGAACGACGGCTGGCCGACCGAGCATTCGCTCATCCAGTCGCGCACGAACCGGCCCTGCTGGATATCGTCCAGAACCGCCTTCATCCGCGCCTTGGTCTCGTCGTAAGGCAGGATGCGCGGGCCGCTGACATATTCGCCATACTCGGCCGTGTTCGAGATCGAGTAGTTCATGTTCGCGATGCCGCCCTCGTAGATCAGGTCGACGATCAGCTTCACCTCGTGCAGACACTCGAAATAGGCCATCTCGGGCGCGTAACCCGCCTCGACCAGCGTCTCGAAGCCCATCCGGATCAGCTCGACCAAACCGCCGCACAGAACCGCCTGCTCGCCGAAGAGATCGGTTTCGCACTCTTCCTTGAAATCGGTCTCGATGATGCCCGAGCGCCCGCCGCCGATGGCCGAGCAATAGGAAAGCCCCAGCTCCAGCGCCTTGCCCGACGCGTCGTTGTGAACGGCCACGAGGCAGGGCACGCCGCCGCCCTTGACGTATTCGCCGCGCACCGTGTGGCCCGGGCCCTTCGGCGCCATCATGATGACGTCAACGCTGTCCGGCGCCTCGATCAGGCCGAAATGGACGTTGAGGCCGTGGGCAAACGCAATCGCCGCGCCCGGCTTGATGTGGTCCTTGACGTACTTGTTCCAGGTATCCGCCTGAAGCTCGTCGGGCATGGTGAACATCATCAGGTCGCACCATGCGGCGGCCTCGGAAATCTCCATGACCTTCAGGCCTTCGCCTTCCGCCTTGGCGGCCGAGCTCGAGCCTTCGCGCAGCGCGACGACCACGTTCTTGGCGCCGCTGTCGCGCAGGTTCAGCGCGTGGGCATGGCCCTGGCTGCCATAGCCCAGGATGGCAACCTTCTTGTCCTTGATCAGGTTGATGTCGCAGTCGCGATCGTAATAGACACGCATGGTTCAGTCTCCTTTAACGTTTCTGGGCGCACAATCTGCCTGTTGGGGTGGAAAATCACATCATTTGCCCGTGCTTTTCGAAAAACCACGTGGTATTCATTCTCCGTTAACCCGGATATGTGAATTTTCATGCTCGACGACATCGACAGGCGCATCCTGCGCCATTATCAGCACGACGCCGCCCAGCCCGTGGCCGACCTGGCCGAGGCCGCGGGCGTCACGCCCGCCACCTGCGCCCGCCGGCTCGACCGGATGAAAGGCGCGGGCATCATCCGCGCCAACCGCGCGGTGATCGACTGGCGCGCGCTTGGCTACGAGGTCGAGGTCAGCTTGCGCGTCACGCTCGAAAAATCCGAGCCGCGCGCCTTCGACGAATTCCTCGCCGCCGCGCGCGAGGTGCCCGAGGTCGTGGAAATCCAGACCTTCCTCGGCCGTGTCGACCTGCGCCTTTCGGTCATCGCCCGCGACATGACCCATTACCAGGAGCTCTACCGCACCGCCATCCTCGCCCTGCCCCATATCGCCGATATCGAGGGGCTGATGCACGTCGCCCGCATCAAGACAGACGAGATCCTGCCGGTATGATCGAGCTCGACACCACCGACCGCCGCCTCCTGCGCGAACTGGTCCAGGACGCCACCCAACCGGCCAGCACCCTTGGCCGCAAGCTCGGCCTGTCCCAACCCGCCACATGGCGCCGCATCCGCCGGCTCTACGACAGCGGCGTCATCAAGGGCCAGCGCCTCGATCTCGACCATGACAGGCTGGGTTTCGGCGTCACCGTCTTCCTCGGCGTGAAACTCGCCACCAAGGGCCGGGTCAGCATCGACGTCTTCGAACGCGCCGTCTCGGCCATCCCCGAGGTGCAGACGGTCGAACACATCCTCGGCCTCTTCGACTACCGCCTGCGCATCGTCGCCCGCGACATCTCCGATTTCGAACGCGTCCTGCGCCGCCGCATCATGATGCTGCCCGGCGTGGGCGACGTCGAAGCCAACGTCATGCTGTCGGAAGAACGCCGCCCCGGCCCCATCGGCTAACTATCTGACCCGCATCGATTTCTTCAAAAGAAATCGATCCGAAATCTTTTCAAGATTTCGCCCCCACCGCCCCCGCTGTCGAAAACCACCCCACCCCTGCCGCCTTTTTTCGGATGTGGTTTCCCCCGCCCTCTGCTAAGCCCTGCGACAAATCCCTCTTGCCAGACAGGAGCCTGCAAATGACTGCCCTTCTCGACACCATAGACCCCGACGGCCTGCTCGAATATTCCGTCGTCTTCACCGACCGCTCGCTCAACCACATGAGCCAGACCTTCCAGCATGTCATGCGCGATATCTCCGGCATGCTGAAAGAGGTCTACAACGCCCGCTCCACCGCCATCATCCCCGGCGGCGGCACCTACGCGATGGAGGCCGTCGCCCGCCAGTTCGGCACCAACGCCCACGCCCTCATCGTCCGCAACGGCTGGTTCTCCTACCGCTGGTCGCAGATCTTCGACATGGGCAAATTCACCGCCGAAACAACCGTTTGCATGGCCCGCCAGACCGGCAACGGCGCCCAATCCCCCTTCGCCCCGGCCCCCATCGAGGAGGTCACCGCCAAGATCCGCGAAGCGAAACCCGACGCCGTCTTCGCCCCCCACGTCGAAACCTCCGCCGGCATCATCCTGCCCGACGACTACATCACCCAACTGGCCGAGGCCGCCCACGAGGTCGGCGCGCTGATGGTGCTCGACTGCATCGCCTCAGGCTGCGCCTGGGTCGACATGGAGAAAACCGGCGTCGATGTCCTGATCTCCGCCCCGCAAAAGGGCTGGTCCGCCTCCCCCTCCGCCGGGCTGGTGATGCTCTCCGACAAGGCCCTGGAACGGCTGGAGAAAACCACCTCCAACAGCTTCGCCATCGACCTGAAGAAATGGCACCAGATCATGCAGGCCTATGAAAACGGCGGCCATGCCTACCACGCCACCATGCCCACCGACGCGCTGCGCGCCTTCCGCGACACGATGCTGGAAACGAAAGAGTACGGCTTCGAGAAACTCCGCCAGGCGCAATGGGATCTCGGCAACGGCGTCCGCGCCATGCTGGCCGAAAAGGGCGTCACCTCCGTCGCCGCCGAAGGCTACGGCGCACCGGGCGTGGTGGTCAGCTACACCAGCGACCCCGACATCCAGAACGGCAAGAAATTCAGCCAGCAGGGCATGCAGATTGCCGCCGGCGTCCCGCTGGCCTGCGACGAGCCCGAGGGCTTCATGACCTTCCGCCTCGGCCTCTTCGGCCTCGACAAGCTCTACGACGTCGACGCCGCCAAATCCCGCCTTCAGGCCGTGATCGACAAGGTGCTCTAGGCTACCGCCACGCGATATTGCTGCTGCGCCCCAGCCCCCGGCGCAGGCACAGCCAGATCACCCAGAGGCTCAGCAAAAGCCACGCCCCGCCCCAGAACAGGGTGGGGCCGGCAAACTCCTCCGCCAGCATCCGCGCATCCGACCGCAGATGCGCCCGCGCAATGGTGTCGCTGAAGATATCGAGCGGCACGTAGATCATGCTGGCAAGCCCGATCACCCGCAAAACAAGGTCGTTCAAGTCCCGCCGCAGGTATCTGGCCGCCCCGATCATCAGCACGCCCGTCACCACTCCGAACCCGATGGCATAAAGGCTCCGCAGGTACAAAACCGTCACGACCAGAAGCACCACGCCCAGACCCCCAAGGATCACCCGATCCCACCTTGTGCGAACGGCCGTCAGAAACAATCCCACGCCGATGAGCAGCGACCCGAGGTATCCCGCGCTCAGAATGACGAACCGCCACCCCCCGCGCGACGTCACCGAGCCGCCCTGCATCGGGTCCAGCGTCATCCCCACCACCGACCCGCCGGTGAGCACCGTCGCCACCGCGTGCGACAGCTCGTGCAGGAAAACAACGAGAAGTTTCAACGGCATGACCGCCGTCGTCTGCCACAGCGCGGCAATCAGCCCGACCAGCACCAGCAACTGCCAATGCCCCTTCAGCAGACCTATGCCGCCCCGCAGGCTCAGCCCCGCGCCCCCAGCCCGATCTGCATCAGCGTCTTGCGCACCGGCGCCAGCGAATAGATCGCGTTGAGCCCCATCGCCCGCGCATCCCGCAAGGGCTGCGCATGCACCATCGAGGCCCGGTTCAACACGTCGATCCCCGTCACTCGCAGCTTCACTTCCCCGTGCCGCCGCTTGTGATAGGTCTCCAGCATCGCCCGGTCCCCCAGCCGTTCCGGCGCCGCCTGCGCCAGTTCCAGCAGCACCCGCATATCGCCCAGGCTCATGTTCAGCCCCTGCGCGCCAATCGGCGGCACCACATGCGCGGCCTCGGCCACCAGCGCCACCCGCTCGGCATACATCCGCTCCGCCACCTGGCTGATGATCGGCCAGACCGTGCGCCGCGAGGCCAGTTTCAAAGGCCCGAAGAGCAGACAAGACCGCTCATTCATCGCCGCCTCGAACTCCGCCTCGGGCAGGTCCTTCAGCCGCATCGCCTCGGGCCCCTCTTCCATCCACACGATGGCCGAAGACGGCCGCCCGTCATAGTCCGGCAAGGGCACCAGCGTGAACGGCCCGCCCGAGCGGTGAATTTCGGTCGACACATGCTCATGCGGAATGGGATGCGTCACGGCAAAGGCCAGCGCCTTCTGCCCATAGCGCGTGGTCTTCACCGATACCCCCGCCGCCTCGCGCACCGGCGAATTCCGTCCATCCGCGGCAATCACCAGTCGACAGCGCAGCTTCGACCCATCCGACAGCCCAACCCGCGCCTCGGCTTCCCGCGTGAACAGCGAAGACACCCCGGTTCCGGGCCGGAACTCGACATTCTCCAGCCTCTCCAGATGCGCCACCATCTCGCGCCGCAAAAGCCAATTCGGCAGATTCCACCCGAACGGCTTTTCCGAGATGTCGCCGGCATCGAATTCCTTGATGATCCGCGGTTCCGACACCTCGCCACCGGCATCGACGATCCGCATCACCTGCAACGGCTCGGCATGGGGCGCCAGCCTTGCCCAGAGCCCCGCCTCTTCCATAAGCGATTGAGCAGGCTGCAAAAAAGCCGTCGTCCGCAGGTCGGACCCTTCGACATCCCGCTCGGTCACCGGCGGGGCGGGGTCGACGCAGATCACCCTGAACCCGGCATTGCCGAAGATGGCCGCGGCCGAAAGCCCGGCCACGCCGCCGCCCGAGATGATGATATCCGCGTCCATGCGTCCTCCGCCCTTGCGGGCTGGCTAGCCCAATGTGATCCGCACGATGGTCAGCATGCAGACCGGCACCATCGCCACGGCAGGGATATAAAGCCCCGGCAGCCCGAAGATTACAACCGCCGCGGCCCATGCCGCCACCGCCAGAGCCAGGGCAAGATAGATATAGGCCACGTTGACCTCTTTTTCCTCGCCATGCTGCTGAAGTTCGGCCTCGCTGGCCGTGTCCTGATACGCCATGTCATTCTCCGTGTTCGCGCTGTCTTCAGGGGGACAGATAGGCACTTTGAGCGCGCGCGAAACGCGCAATTCGACGCAGGGGCACGGTCAGATCAGCCGCGCCAGGAACCCGGTCAGGTCATCGGTGTGATGGTGGATATGGTCGGCCTTATGCGGCGCCTCGGCCACGTGCACGGTGCGCATGCCCATGGCGTGCGGCTCGGCCAGGTTACGGGGGTCGTCCTCGAACATCGCCGCGCGGTCGGTGCGCACCCCGTCCAGTGCGAAGACCGCATCGAAGGCCGCCCGGTCGGGCTTGGGGTGAAAACCTGCATGCTCCACCCCGTAGATCGCATCGAACGCGCCGCCAAGCCCCCGTTTTTCCACGACTCTCTGCGCATAGGGCGCGGTGCCGTTGGTATAGACGATCTTCCGCCCCGGCAGGCTTCGGATATGCGAATTCAGGTCCACATCCGCCTCCAGGTGATCGAGCGAGATGTCGTGCACATGGGTCAGGTAGGGCCCCGGGTCGACCCCGTGCACCCGCATCAGCCCGGCCAGCGTGGTGCCGTGCTCGGCCCAGTATTTCTTCCGCAACCGGTCGGCTTCCCCTCGGTTCACCTTCAGCGCATCCATGACGAACTGCGTCATCCGCACCTCGATCTGGTCGAACAGCCGCGCCCGCGGCGGATAGAGCGTATTGTCCAGATCGAAGACCCAAGTTTCGACATGTGTGAAGTGCTGCTTTGGCATGGCGGCAGGATAGGCGCCTGCGACATTGCGTGCAACGGCAAGGGTTGATTGCCGTGAAGGCCCGTGCGTAAGCTCTCGCGGATAAGGAAAAGCACGCGACAGGGACACAACCGCTCATGAAAGCGCCGATGAAAGACGCCTACACGCTCATTCTCGAAGCCATCGACATGGGTGTGTTCAAGCCCGGCGACCGGCTGGTCGAAAGCGATCTGGCCGAGCGGTTCGGCGTCTCGCGCACGCCCATCCGCGAGGCGTTGCAGCGGCTAGAAACCCAGTCTTTGCTGGCCCGCGACGGGCGCAGCCTCATCGTGGCCTCGCTCGATCACAACCAGTTGGCCGAGCTCTACGTCGTGCGGGCCGAGCTCGAGGGGCTGGCTGCCAGCCTTGCCGCCCGCCACGCGACCGAGGAAGAGGTGCGCGTGCTGCGCGACATGGTCGACGACGACCGTTCCCTGATCGGCGACCCGCAGGCGATGGCCCGCGCCAACCGGCGCTTTCACAAGCAGATCCACCTTGCCTCGCACAACCGGTTCCTGGTCCAGCAGCTCGATCTGGTGCATCGCTCGATGGCGCTGATGGCGACCACCTCGCTGGCCGCGGTGGGCCGGGACGAGGATGCCCTGCGTGAACATGACGCCATCGTCTCGGCGATCGAAAAGCGCGATGCCACGACCGCCGGCGAGGCGCTCAGGGCCCATATTTCCAAGGCATTTGTCACCCGGCTGAAGCTCGATTCAGGAGAAGTCGAAAGCACCGTCTGACATGGGCCTGATCGACCGCCGTCCCTGCGCGCCTCCCAGTGACAGGCCGTGCTGGGTCTTGTCCCAGAAAAACGGTTTCAGCACCAGTTCGTAGAGCGCCTTGTACGCCGCGACCGCCCCCAGCGGGGCATAGAAATGCATCGTCGGCGTCCACAACATGAGGTGTCGGTGCCGTGGCCCGGAAACGGCCGTGGCGTGGATCGTCATGTTGATCACCTCGATCGTCAGGAAAAGCGAGCCGAGCGCCACCATCGCGCCGTGCGGAATGAACGTGTCGAGCGGGTGCGGCGCCCCCAGCAGCACAAGCCAGAACGACCACAGGAACGGGGCCAGGAAGAACTGCGAAAGCGCGGTCAGGAAATGCGCCTGAAAGCCGAGAAACCGCCAGGCGCCCAGTTGCCGCCACAACTCGCGCGGCCGGCGCATATGCACGAGATAGGTGGTCATGTATCCCTTCAGCCAGCGCGAGCGCTGCTTGATCCAGGGCCAGGGCCGGCAATTGGCCTCCTCGGCCGTCACCGTGGCCAGCATCTGCGTCCGGTATCCGTGGCGCGCCAGCCGGAACCCCAGGTCGGCATCCTCGGTCACGTTGTGCGAATCCCACGCGCCCAGCTTCTCCAGCGCGCGCCGGCGCATGAAAACCGTTGTCCCCCCAAGCGGAATCGCCAGCCCCATCCGCGCCATGCCCGGCAGCATCATGCGGAACCACGTGGCGTACTCGATGGTGAAACACCGCG
This sequence comes from Roseovarius indicus, assembly GCF_008728195.1. Lineage (NCBI taxonomy): Bacteria > Pseudomonadati > Pseudomonadota > Alphaproteobacteria > Rhodobacterales > Roseobacteraceae > Roseovarius > Roseovarius indicus. The sequence goes on along the minus strand of NZ_CP031598.1, from coordinate 1,844,207 downwards.
CCAGCCAGTTCTGACGCGGGTTGTAATAGTCGAGATATCCCTGGATGCAGGCCACCTCAGGCGGTGCCGCGCCGAAGCCGCGCACAACCTGCATGATCTGGTCGGGCGCCGGCGCATCCTCGGCGTCGTAGATGCCGATGATGTCGCCATCGCAGAAATCCAGCGCGTAATTCATCGCGCGCGGCTTGGTCCTCGGCTCGCCATCCGGCACGACGACCGGTCTGATCCATGGCGGCAGGTCAATTTCCGCCAGCGCGTCGCGCGTCTCGCCATCCTCCTCCTCCAGCACGAGGATCACGTCGAGCAGGCTTTTGGGATAGGTCAGGCGCGTCAGCCGCGCGACCAGCTCGTGCACGATCTCGGTTTCCCTGTAGAGCGGCACCAGCACCGACACCCGCGGCAGTGGCAGCTTGCGCAAGGGCTGCGCCGGCGCCGGCGCGGGCGGACCCGCGGCCATGCGCGCGACAAAGGCCGCGATCTTGAAGCATGCCGAAACGAGCAGCGTGAACACCGCCCACCCCGCCAATAGCCCAAAGACCAGCCGGGGAAAGAGAAACGTCAGCAGCACCAACCCGAGCAGCACACCGGCCACAACCAACAACCGCCGGTCTTGTCGTTGGCTCCAGGTCCGGCAGCTTTCGACATCCGGAACGCGGGTGACCATCGCCTGCACCAGTTCGGACCGGTGCAGCGCGGCAAGCCGGTCCTGGATCGCGCGGCGCGGCGCGAACAGCACGCGCGCCGGGCTGAGCGCCTCGGGCAGATCAGGCCTGATGGCATCGAAGCTTTGCGGGTCGCAGCATACGATGGCTGCCTTTCCGTCCCGGTCCACCACCGGCAGCGCGGCGTGGCGGATCAGACGCTCGACATCGGTATCGACCCGGAATTGTTGCAACTCTCCCAGGTCCTTTGCCGAGAGCCGCCGCGACTTGAACGCCCGCGCATGGGCATCGAGCAGATCCTCCTCGCCGACCAACCCTTCGGCGCTGAGAATACGGTCGAGCGTGGCATCCGATCGTGCCTGAACCCATGCCGCCCGGTCCAGGTCCCCGGGCTCGACTGTCCCGCGGGCCAGAAGATCCCGCTCCAGCGCCGACGGCGCACCGTCTCCGGTGCGGGGGGAGGTGGTCAGGTGCCGTAGCTCTGAAATGCCCATGTGCCGCTCCTTGCGGTCTCGAATGACCGCGAGGGTGGCAGCAGATGGTTAATTATGGGTAAACAACACGTTAACGCACACGGCGTCGAATGGTTAACGGTTCATCGAGGCCGCGAAGCGTTCGAAGAGGTAGAAACTGTCCTGCGGGCCCGGGCTGGCCTCGGGGTGGTGCTGCACCGAGAAGACCGGCCGGCCGTCGAGCCGGATGCCGCAGTTCGAGCCGTCGAAGAGCGACACATGCGTCTCGGTCACGCCCTTGGGAAGGGTCTGGCTGTCGACCGCGAAGCCGTGGTTCATCGAGGTGATCTCGACCTTGCCGGTCTCGAGCTCCTGCACCGGGTGGTTGGCGCCGTGGTGACCGTGGTTCATCTTCACCGTCTTGGCCCCGACAGCCAGCGCCAGCATCTGGTGGCCGAGGCAGATGCCGAAGATCGGCAGGCCCTTGTCCATCACACCCTGGATCATCGGCACGGCATATTCGCCCGTCGCCGCCGGATCGCCCGGGCCGTTCGACAGGAACACGCCGTCGGGGTTCTGCGCCAGCACGTCCTCGGCGGTCGAGGTGGCGGGCATCACCGTCACTTCGCAGCCCGCACTCGCAAGGCAGCGCAGGATGTTGCGCTTGGCGCCGTAATCCACGGCCACGACCTTGTGCTTCGCCTCTTTCTGGCGGGCATAGCCGTCGGGCCAGGCCCAGCGCATCTCGTCCCAGCGATAGGATTGCGCACAGCTCACCCGCTTGGCGAGGTCCATGCCTTCGAGCCCGGCAAAGCCGCGGGCGTGGCTGATCAGCGCCGAGACGTCGAAATTGCCGTCCGGATCATGGGCCAGCGCCACATGCGGCGCGCCCTGCTGGCGGATCGCCCGGGTCAGGCGGCGGGTGTCGACCCCGCCGATCGCCACGCGGCCACGCCGCGCCAGCCACTCCGACAGCGTCTCGGCCGAGCGCCAGTTGCTGGGTTCGGTCGGATCCCATTTCACCACCATGCCCTCGGCCACCGGGTCGGCGGTTTCGTCATCCTCGGGGTTCACGCCGACGTTGCCCACGTGGGGGAAGGTGAAGGTCACCACCTGACCCGCGTAGGAGGGGTCGGTCATGATTTCCTGGTAGCCGGTCATGGCGGTGTTGAAGCAAAGCTCGGCCGTGACCTGGCCGGTCGCCCCGAACCCCTTGCCATAGAAGACGGAACCGTCGGCGAGAACCAGACAGGCGGTCGGGCGCTTTTGCTGCGAGTGAGCCATGGCGAAAGAATCTCCGGGGGTGCAAATTGGCCGGAAACTATGGTCGCGGACCCCGAGGGTCAAGGGACAAGCGCCCGCTGTTGCGCGGCTGCCATCCACGCGCCCGGCGGTTGTGCCGTTGCGTCGCGCGCGGTTGTCACCTCCGGCGCTTTCCGATAGTTTGGGAGCCTTGCCAGCGGCCATGGGGAAAAATGTCGATGGGATTGAGAGAGCAGGTCAACACTGCGCTGAAACAGGCCATGAAAGAAAAAGACACCGCGCGTCTGGCGACGCTGCGGCTGATCAATGCGGCCATCAAGGACCAGGACATCGCCCGCCGCGGCGCCGATGGCGATACCGACCTGACCGATGCCGACATCATGGCCATTCTCGGCAAGATGACCAAGCAGCGGCAGGAAAGCGTGCGCGCCTATGAAGAAGGCGGCCGGCTCGACCTGGCAGAGCGGGAGCAGCGCGAGATCGAGATCATCGCCGAGTACCTGCCCCGCCCGCTTGACGAGTCTGAGGTGGACGCCGCCATCGACAAGGCGATCAAGGATACCGGCGCCACGTCGATCCGCGACATGGGCAAGATCATGGGCCGGCTGAAAGAGAAATACACCGGCCAGATGGATTTCGGCATGGTCGGTCCGAAGGTTAAGGAACGGCTGGCCTGACCGGGGCCGCGCGTCGTGCTGCGTTAACGAATTCGGCGGCAAACGCGACGTCGGTATCGCGTCGGTATAACGTCGGTATTTTGTCGGTGTTTTTTCCCGAGACGTGGCGGTTTGGGGCGATATCTTGAAAAGATATCGGGTCGAATTCTTTTAAAGAATTCGATGCGTTGTTACCCTAGGCTCAGGTGCGGGGCGCGGGTGAATGGTGGGTTTCACCCACCCTACGGCCTGGTCGCCTGGCGCAGCGCATCCGATAGTTCGCCGTAGAGCGCCTTGCGCTCGTCCTCCGACAGGAAGGCGCCGATCTCGACCTCGCGGCCCTTGCCGCTGAGCGTGACGTAATGCGGCACCGGCCCGCCTTTCTCGTGCATCGTGGCCTTGGCCCAGTAGCTCTGGCATTCCCATTCCTTCCTCGCGCCTTTCGGGTCTGTCCGAGTCAGGCGGATCTGCTCGGCGTCGATGGTCAGTTCCTCTTCGAGGGTGCCATCGCGATAGGACCGCTCGAGCCCCCACCAGAGCCCGGCCACGGCCAGCAGCAGGAAGGGCAGCAGCCCCCAGAGCACGATCGTGCCAAGCAGCGGGTAGAGCGGGATGGTGATCAGCGTGAAGGTCGCGAGGATGAACGCGGCAAACCCCCGGCGCGGCAGTGACCGGTGCGGCCACAGGCGCAGGCGGCGCACGGTGCCTGTCGGCTTAGACGATGCGTTCCACTCGTACGGCATGCCCCTATCCTAGCGTGGATCGCGGAAAGGAAAACCGCGCCGATGCGCGCGGGCTCAGCTTTCCATCCAGATCGTCACCGGCCCGTCATTGAGCAGCTCGACCTTCATGTCGGCGCCGAACTGGCCTTTCTGGACGGGGATGCCCTGTGCGGCCAGTTGGTCGGCGAAATACTCGTAGAGCCGCTCGCCTTCGGCCGGGGGTGCGGCGGCGGAGAAGCCGGGGCGGTTGCCCCGGCTGGTGTCGGCGGCCAGCGTGAACTGGCTGACCACCAGCGCCGCCCCGCCCATGTCGCGGACCGAGAGGTTCATCTTGCCGGCCTCGTCGGGGAAGATGCGCAGTTTCGCGATCTTGGCGGCGAGCTGGTCGGCCTGCGCCTCGGCATCGCCCTGCATGGCGCAGACGAGGATCAGCAGGCCGGGGCCGGTTTGACCGATTACCTCGCCCTCGACCCTGACCGAGGCATGGGCCACCCGTTGCAGCAATGCGCGCATCGCTTTCTCCCCTTCGATGTTCCGGGCCGGACCTTGGCCAAGCAGCAGGCCGGGCGCAAGGAATTTTGCACAATCGACCCGCGCGGTGCTAAGCCGGTCGTCATGCAAGACCGGTCTTTCGTTCCCCGCGGTGCGGCCAGCCTTTCGGTGGTCTATGACGGGCCGCCGCGGGATTATCATTTCCTGTTGCTGCCGAAGCTGACGCTTCTGGCCTTCACCTCGGCGCTGGAGCCGTTGCGGGTGGCCAACCAGGTGACCGGCAAGGAGCTCTACCGCTGGTACGTGATGACGGAGGACGATGCCTCGGTCACCTGTTCCTGCGGGGTCACCATCACGCCGGATACGGCCCTGCGCGATGTGCCGCGGGACGGGGCGGCGTTTGTCTGTGGCGGGATCGAGCCGAACGAGAGCACCTCGCGGCGGGCGGTGGGGTGGATCACGAGGCAGCGGGCCTTCGGGGCGCGGGTGGGCGGCATCTGCACCGGGGCGTTTGCGCTGGCGCGGGCCGGGCTGCTCGACGGGCGGCGGTTTACCCTGCACTGGGAGAACCAGCCGGCCTTCGTCGAGACGTTCCTGGACCTGGAGCCGACCGAGAACCTTTACGAGAACGACGACGGATTGCTGACCTGTGGCGGGGGGAGTGCGGCGACGGACATGATGCTGGCGATCATCGAGGCGGATTTCGGCAGTGAGCTGGCGACGATCGTGGCGGACATGTGCCTGCACAGCCGATCGGAGAACCGGGCGGTGCCGCAGCGGTCGGCCTATGCCTCGGCCATCGGGAGCCGGAACCCGCGGCTCATTGCGGCGGTGGAGTACATGAAGGCGCATCTGGAGGACCCGGTCGAGATGCGGGACGTGGCGGGGCATATCGGGCTGTCGAAGCGGCAGATGGAGCGGCTGTTCCAGCGGTATATCCGGGCGACGCCGGCGCAGTTCTACCTCGACCTGCGGGTGACCCGGGCGCATGCGCTGCTGAACGAGACCAACATGACGGTGGCGGAGGTGGCGGCGGCAACGGGGTTCACCAGTTCCACGCAGCTCTCGCAGCGGTTCCGGAAGCGGTACGGGAAGAGCCCGAGCGTGTACCGGAAGGGGTGGACGCAGCCGGTCGCCGGAGGCTGAATTACCGGCGTTTCGGGCGGCGGGTGCGTTGGGGGACGGGCTTGGCCTCGCCCTTGCCGCTCTTGCCGGGCCGGTCTTCCTTCAGCCCCAGCTGTTCGCGCATCACGCGGGGGCGCACTTCTTCGACCTCTCCGGGCTTCAGCTGGCCCAGCTGGAAGGGGCCGTAGGAGACGCGGATCAGGCGGTTGACGGAGAGGCCGACGGCCTCCATCGCGCGGCGGACCTCGCGGTTCTTGCCCTCGCGGATCGAGACGGTGACCCAGGCGTTGGCGCCCTGCTGGCGGTCGAGCGTCACGGTCATCGGCTGGAATTTCTCGCCATCGAGGTCGAGCCCCTTGCGGAGCGGCTCAAATGTCTCGTCCTTGGGCCGGCCCTTCACCCGCACGCGGTAGCGGCGCATCCAGCCGGTCGAGGGCAATTCCAGCTTGCGCTTCACCCCGCCATCGTTGGTCAGCAGCAAGAGCCCTTCGGAATTGATGTCGAGCCGGCCGACGCTCAGCACGCGCGGCATCTCTTCCGGCAGGTCGTCGAAGATCGTGGGCCGGCCCTGCTCGTCCTTCGTGGTGGTCACGAGGCCGGTGGGCTTGTGGTAAAGCCAGAGGCGCGGCGGCTCGGGCGCGTCGAGGGGTTTGCCGTCGACGGTGACGGCATCCTTTTCGGTAACGTTGAGGGCGGCGCGGTCGATCACCTTGCCGTTCACGCTCACGCGGCCGGCCTCGATCATGCGCTCGGCCTCGCGCCGGCTGGCCACGCCGGCCCGGGCGATCACCTTGGCGATCCGGTCGCCGTCTGGGGTCTTGCTGTTCATGGCATGGCGCTTACCGCAAAAGCCGCGCTTGCGAAAGCGTCATGCGCGGGGCATGCAGGGGGAATGACGTTCAAGAGCCATATGGACACGGCACTGGCCGAGGCCCGCGCGGCGGGCGACCGGGGCGAGGTGCCGGTGGGCGCGGTGATTGCCGATGCGTCGGGGGCGATCGTGGCGCAGGCGGGCAACCGGACGCGCGAGATGAACGACCCCACGGCCCATGCCGAGATACTGGCCCTGCGCGCGGCCTGCCTGCTGGCGGGCAGCGAGCGGTTGCCGGGCCACAGCCTGTACGTCACGCTGGAGCCCTGCCCGATGTGCGCGGCGGCGATCTCCTATGCCCGGATCGCGCGGCTCTACTACGGCGCGGCCGACCCGAAATCGGGGGGCGTGGCACAGGGGCCGCGGATCTTCACGCATCCGCAGTGCCACCATGTGCCGGAGGTCTATGACGGGATCGCGGCGGAAGAGGCGGAGGGGTTGCTGAAAACCTTCTTCGCCGCGCGGCGTTGAAGCGTGGGGATTTGAGTATTTTTGGCAAGATGAAGCTCGGGTTGGGCTTCATCTTGCCGTAAGTACTCCGGGGTCCGGGGCAGCGCCCCGGGGGGGTCGGTCAGAGCTCGAACGGCTCCATGACGTCCGCTTCGATCACGTTCACGCCCGGCAGCGCCTTTGCCAGTTCCTCGGCCGATTGTTCGAGGATCGGGAAGGTCTTGTAGTGGCAGGGGATGACCGTCTTGAAATTGAAGAAGGTCTTGGCGGCATAGGCCGCGCGGCGCATGTCCATGGTGAAATGGCCGCCGGCGCAGAGGATGCCGATATCGGGTTCGTGCAGGTCGTTGAAGATTTTCATGTCGGCGATCACGTCGGTGTCGCCCGAGACATAGATGGTGTGGCCGTCGGCCTCGATCATGAAACCGCATTCGGTGCCGGGCACATGCGGGCCGTTTTCGGTGCCGAAGCTGGTGGAGTGCACGGCGTGGACCATCGTGACCTTCACGCCGCCAAGGTCGACCGTGCCGCCCTTGTTGAAGCCGACGGTCGAGATTTTCTCTTTCTCTTCCCAGTAGCCCATCAGGTCGAACTGCCCGACGACGGGGATATCGAGTTTGCGGGCCAGCCCCACCGTATCTGACACGTGGTCGAAATGGGCATGGGTGAGAAGGATATGCGTCGCCCCCTCGACCGCCGCGTCGTGCTGATCCTCGGTCAGCATGGGGTTGCCGGTCAGCCACGGGTCGATCAGCAGAACCTGCCCCCCGATGGCGATCTTGAAAGAGGCGTGTCCGAGCCATGTGATTTGCATGATGTACTCCTATGTTTGATCGTAACCTAGCAACTCGCGCGAGAGAGAAAAGCCCGATGGACCTGTTTGCGTCAATCGACGGATATTGCGAACGGCTGGGGCCCGCTTACTGGGCCGAGCCGGTGAACGCGGTGACCAACCTTGCCTTTATCCTGTCGGCTGCGGTGATGGCATGGCGGCTGCGCGGGGCGCATCTGCCGCGCGCCAACGCGATGGTGGTGCTGCTGGCGATCATCGGGATCGGCAGCTACCTGTTTCATACCCATGCGCAGGGCTGGTCGGCGCTGGCGGATACGACGCCGATTCTCGCCTTCATCCTGGTCTATCTTTATGCCTCCAGCCGCGATTACCTTGGCCTGTCGAAGCTCTGGTCGCTGGTCTCGGTGGGGCTGTTCTTTCCCTTCGCGGCGCTGCTGGTGCCGATCTTCCGGCAGGTGCCGTTCCTGTCGAGCTCGGCCGGGTACATGCCCGTTGTCGTGCTGGTCGCCGGCTATGCCGCGATACTGGCCCGCCGCGCGCCCGAAACCGCCCGGGGCCTGGCCATCGGCGCGGGGCTGCTTCTGGGCTCGATCACCCTGCGCAGCCTCGACATGCCGCTTTGTGACAGCTGGCCCCTGGGCACGCATTTCGCCTGGCACCTGCTCAATGGCGTGCTGCTGGGCTGGATGATCGAGGTCTACCGCCGTCACATGCTTGCGCGCCGCCCGCACGGGGGGTAAACGCTGGCGTCAGACCCGAGCACCGCAAGAGGCATCACATGTCGATCGATCTGGAAACCGCCGCCCGCGTGGCCAAGCTCGCCCGCATCCGCGTGGATGAAGACGACCTGCCGGCGCTGGCGAATGAATTCAACACCATCCTCGGCTTCATCGAACAGCTGGGCGAGGTGGATGTGGACGGCGTCGAGCCGATGACCAGCGTCACGCCCATGCGCCTGAAACGGCGCGAGGACAAGGTGACCGACGGGCACCAGCAGAAGAAGGTGCTGTCGAACGCCCCCGACGCGCGCGAAGGCTTTTTCGCGGTTCCCAAAGTGGTGGAGTGAGCATGACCGACCTGAACACCCTCACCATCGCCGAGGCGCGCGACAAGCTGCGTGCCGGCGAAGTGACGTCGTCCGAGCTGACGGAGGCCTGCCTGAAGGCGATCGAGAGCGCGGGCGCGCTCAATGCCTTCGTGCACAACACGCCGGAGATCGCGCGGGAGCAGGCGAAGTTCGCCGATGCGCGGCTGCAGAAGGGCGACGATGCGCCGATGTGCGGGATTCCCTTGGGGATCAAGGATCTGTTCTGCACCAAGGGCGTGCCGAGCCAGGCGGCGAGCGGGATCCTGAAAGGGTTCAAGCCGGAATACGAATCGACCGTCACGCAGAACCTGTTCGACGCGGGCGCGGTGATGCTGGGCAAGCTCAACATGGACGAGTTCGCGATGGGCTCGTCGAACGAGACGTCGGTTTACGGCAACGCGGTGAACCCGTGGCGGCGCGGGAATGACGAGACGGCGCTGACGCCGGGCGGGTCTTCGGGCGGCTCGGCGAGCGCCGTGTCCGCCGACCTCTGCCTGGCCGCGACCGGCACCGATACCGGCGGCTCGATCCGCCAGCCTGCCGCCTTTACCGGCATCACCGGCATCAAGCCCACCTATGGGCGGTGCTCGCGCTGGGGGATCGTGGCGTTTGCCTCGTCGCTCGACCAGGCGGGGCCGATGACCAAGTCGGTGCGGGATGCGGCGATCATGCTGGAGGCGATGTGCGGGCATGACCCGAAGGATTCGACCTCTGCCGATCTGGCCGTGCCGGATTTCGAGGCGATGCTGACGGGTGACATCAAGGGCAAGGTCATCGGGATTCCCAAGGAATACCGGATGGACGGAATGCCCGAGGAGATCGAGACCCTGTGGGCCGACGGCACGGCGATGCTGAAGGATGCGGGGGCCGAGATCCGCGATATCAGCCTGCCGCATACGAAATACGCCCTGCCCGCCTATTACGTGATCGCGCCGGCGGAGGCGTCTTCGAACCTCGCCCGGTATGATGGCGTGCGCTATGGGCATCGCGCCAAGCTGGAACAGGGCGACGGCATCACAGAGATGTACGAGAAGACCCGCGCCGAGGGGTTCGGGCACGAGGTGCAGCGCCGGGTGATGGTCGGCACCTACGTGCTGTCGGCGGGGTTCTACGATGCCTATTACAACAAGGCGCGGAAGGTGCGGACGCTGATCAAGAAGGATTTCGAGGATGTGTTTGCCGAGGGGATCGATGCGATCCTGACGCCGGCCACCCCCTCGGCCGCCTTCGGGCTGGGCGAGATGGCCGAGGCGGACCCGGTGCAGATGTATCTCAACGACGTCTTCACCGTGACCGTGAACCTGGCCGGGCTGCCGGGGATCGCCGTGCCGGCGGGGCTCGACCGGCAGGGGCTGCCGCTTGGCCTGCAGCTGATCGGGCGGCCGTGGGAAGAGGGTGATCTGCTCAACACGGCCTATGCGCTCGAACAGGCGGCGGGATATGTGGCAAAACCCGCCAAATGGTGGTAAACTGTCCAAAACGATAGATGGCAGGACATAAGCAGATGCGTATCACGATCCTCGTCGCGGCCCTGGCGGCCGTTTCGGCCTGTTCGCCCAGCATCCCCGACAGCGCGGCTGGCGTGGGGTTTGACGACTATTCCGAGTACGAGAGCAGACGGCAGGCAAGCGCCGCCGCGCAGACCGGCGCCACCGCCGTACCGCCCGCCGGCGCAATGTCCGACGAAGTCTCGACCACGGCGGTTACGACCCAGCCTCTGAGCGCCACGACAACCGCGTCGGCCGACGACACCGACAGCGAGACGCTGGCCCGCGAAACCCAGGCCGCGCTGGCCGCGACCCGTGCCAATTCCAGCCAGCAGCCCTTGCGCGCCAATCCCAACAACCCGGCGCCCGAGACCGTGGAAACCGCCTCGGGCATCTCGACCGAGAACGATTTCGACGCCGTGGGCGAGGCCCGCTCGATCGAGAGCGATGCCGAGCTGATCGCCCGCAACCGCGAGCAGTACCAGGTGGTGCAGCCCACCGCCCTGCCCTCGCGCTCGGGCAATACCGGGCCGAACATCGTCGAATATGCCCTGTCGACCAAGCACCCGGTGGGCGCCAAGATCTACAGCCGGATCGGCATCAACAAGCAGTCGCGCTTCGAGCGGAACTGCGCCAAGTATTCCTCGGCCGACCGGGCCCAGATCGACTTTCTCGCCAATGGCGGGCCGAACCGCGACAAGATGGGGCTCGACCCCGATGGCGACGGCTATGCCTGCGGCTGGAACCCCGCGCCTTTCCGCATCGCGGTGAACGGCTGAGGTGACCCCCGACCACCCGTCGGCCACTGTGACCCCATCGCCCAATTGCGGCGAGCGGCGGGGTGGCGTTCTGCCCGACATGATCGTGCTGCATTACACCGGCATGGACAGCTGCGCCGCCGCGCATGAGCGGCTGTGCGACCCTGGCGCCGAGGTGTCGGCGCATTACCTGATTTCGGAAACGGGGGCGCTTTGGCAACTGGTGCCCGAGGCGCTCAGGGCGTGGCATGCGGGGGCCGGGCACTGGGCCGGCACGGACGACGTCAATTCCCGCTCCATCGGCATCGAGCTGGTCAATACCGGCACCGCCCCCTTCCCTGAACCGCAGATGGCGGCGCTGGAGGGGCTGATGCGGGGGGTCATGGGCCGCTGGTCCATTGAGCCCCACCGGGTGATCGCCCATTCCGACATGGCGCCCGACCGCAAGTTCGACCCGGGCCCGCGGTTCGACTGGCGGCGGCTGGCGCTGTCGGGGTTGTCGGTGTGGCCCTGCCCCGGTGCGGAGGGGAATTTCCTTGAGAGCGCCCGCCGCTTCGGCTACCCGCCCGAGGCCGCCCCGGAGGAAATCCTGCACGCCTTCCGCCTGCGCTTCCGCTCCTGGGCCAGCGGCCCGGCGGATGCCATCGACGCAAGCCTCGCCGCCGACCTCGCAAGCCGGTTTCCCGTTGACCGGGCGGCGCCGAGCGCCTAATTGCCACAGATGCGCGGAGGGCCGGATGGCCGCACCACCGCAAGGTGGCGAGGAAAGTCCGGACTCCACAAGGCGACGGTGCCGGGTAACGCCCGGCCGGGGCAACCCGAGGGAAAGCGCCACAGAAAACAGACCGCCCTGCCATTCGTTTCGGCGAACCACGCGGGGTAAGGGTGAAACGGTGGGGTAAGAGCCCACCGCGGGACGGGCAACCGGACCGGCACGGCAAGCCCCACCGGGAGCAATGCCGAATAGGGACCGCATTTTGGGCCGGCCTTGGCCCCGCGGTCCGGGTTGGCAGCACGAGCCTGTTGGTAACAGCAGGCCCAGATGAATGGTCATCCCCGGGGCAACCCGGGACAGAATCCGGCTTACAGGCCCTCCGCGCATTTTCCGGACATTTCCGGCAAAGAGGCCAACCAGCCCTCACCCATCCGCGCCCGTTTCTTGACACGACTCACCCCGGGGCGCAAATTCAATGGCATTAGATCGCGAAGGCAATTGTCGGTTCAATCGCTTGAGGGACGCCCATGACAGAAAGGCTCGAAGATCGCATCGAGGCTGTGGCGGGAGTCGGCCTGAGAAGTTTGGAAAACGGCATTTTCCACGTCCACATCCCCAAGACTGGCGGCAGCACCCTGAACAATGCCTTCAAGGGAGCTCCGAATTACTTCAATTCCGGACACGCTTTCGGCGTGGATGATGTCGTGCACGTGGGGCACATTGCGCATTTTGAACGCGGGTGGAAGACTTGGCCCACCTACATCTACGACAGGAACTTCCGGAAATGCATCCGCTTCGCGGTGATACGTTCGCCCACCGAGTGGCTGTTCAGCTACTACTACCACAACCAAAGGCCCAACCTGGACGGCTGGGGATGGGCCTCTGCCGTGGAGTACCACGGGTTTCAAAGCTTCGAACAGTTCGCGGAGTCGTTCCTTGACCATGACTTTGAATGGCACTGTCGCCCGATCAGGGATTTCCAGATTGCCCAATGTTTTGACCGCAACGGGAAATGCCAGGTCGACTTCCTTGTGTACAAGGAGCGGCTCAACGACGCCATTAGCGTCTTTTCAAAGCTTCTCGGCCACGAGGCCGCGCTTGTGGCAAAGCCCAGAAACATCGGGGCCTATCGCAACCGGTACGTGACAAACCCGGACCTGACGAACCGTTTGCTGTTCCGTTTTCGCACGGAAATGGCGCTGTTCGGATATCAGAAAGATGGCTCGATAGACCCCGAACGCGCGCTGCTTGAAAGCGATGGGATCTTCGCCTTCCCCGACCGGCTGCGGTTCGACCTGCGCAGCGGGTGTGTCAGCCTGGATTGAAGGCCATCGCGCGTGTGTGTCACTGGCACGAGGGTAGAGGCGGCGTCGTTGTACCTTGCGGTTTACGTGGCTCGTGCGGGGGAGCCCTGCGGCGTGGCCGGCAGGCGCTCCGGTATCGCATGAGAATGACGCATGCCACGAAACCGGAGCGCGCCGCCGCCCGTTGACGCGCCCCCTACCCCAGCAATGCCTCCTCGAAAGGGAAGCGCGACAACAGCTCGACACCCGTTTCGGTGATCAGCACCTGCTGCTCCAGCTTCACGCCCTCCTTGCCGCCTTCGGCGCCGATATAGCTTTCGACACAGAGCGTCATGCCCGGTTTGATCTCGCCATCGTAGCCCGCATCGGGGAAATCGCCCCGGTGGTAGAGATAGGGATACTCCCCCGTCATCCCGCAGCCATGCGCCGACAGGTAATAGCGGTTGGCGTGGTATTTCTGGGGGATGTCCCACGCGGCCTCGGCATAATCGCGGAACGACATGCCCGGATGCAGGATGCCGATATTGTGCGACACCTGCTCATGGGCCACGCGGTAGAGTTCCTTCTGCTCGGCCGTGGGGTTGCCCGGCCCGCTATGGAAGGTGCGCGAGAAGTCGGAGTAATAGCCGTGGCAGCCGACCACGTCGGTATCCAGCGCGATCAGCTCGTTTTCTCCGATCACGTTGTCGCTGGTCTCCTGGAACCACGGGTTGGTGCGCGCCCCGGCGTTCAGCAGGCGGGTTTCGACGTAATCGCCGTTCTGGGCGATCACCGACTGGTGCAGCACCGACCAGAGCTCGGCCTCGGTCAGGCCCGGGCGGATGGCCTCGCGCAGCTTTGCCACGCCCCGCTCGGTGGCGCGCAGGGAGGCGTTGATGCATTTCATCTCCTCGGCGGACTTGATCGCGCGGGCCATCTCGACCGGGGCCTGGGCATCGACCACGTGCACGCCCGCATCGCGGAGGGCCAGCGCTGCACCGGCGTTCATCCGTTCGATGCCGACGGTGGCCCGTTTGCCCGCGACCTCCTCGACCAACGCCGCCATGTCCTTTGCCCAGCCGATCTCGCGCGCGGCGATGTCCGGGCCGGCCGCGACGAAGCTCGCCGTCTTGCCGGGGCGCACCTCGTCGACCGTCTCGAACCCCTCGGCCAGGTGCAGGCAGCCGGTGAACTCGAACAGGATCGACCGGTCGGCCGTCAGCAGCAGGTAGCGCGCCGGGCCGTTGCGCATGGAAAACACCTGCATGTTGCGGGTGCCGGTGGCGTAGCGGATGTTCACCGGGTCGCTCAGGATCACCGCGTCGATGCCGTGGCGGCCCATCTCGCGGCGCACCTGCGCCTGGCGGTACTGCCGGACCGCTTTCAGGTCGATGCCTTCGTCGTCGGGGCTGCGATCCAGCTGGGCGAGGCCTGCAAGGTCGCCCCGCTCGGCGTGCCAGTCGAACTCTGCCATGATATCTCCTTTCGCGCGGCGACGCGCGTCAATTCGGTCAAACGTTTCAGGGAAGTTGGCCTTGGTGTAACAGGCCCGGGGCGGCGGCGCTTATCCCAGATCGACACCGCACGACGCGTCATGCGACATGAGCCGGGCGAAACGGGGCACAGGCCGGTCAGAAACCGCGCCCGGCGAGTGATCTTCCATCACCGAGCGCCGTCAGCACGGCCTGACAGCGCATTCTGTCCAGAATTGACTTGACGGGGCAGCCCCGCCTCAACACAGTCGATCAGGTTTTCCAACAGCCGGGAGGGTGCGCGTGACAACACAGCTTTCCGATACGGTGGCGCTTCTGGGCGACCTGATCGCCTTTCCCACCGTTTCCGAATTCAGCAATGTCGACATGATCTCGTACCTGGCGTACCGCCTCGAAGAGGCCGGGGCGCGGGTCGACATCTACCATGACGATATCGGGCATAAGGCCAATCTTTTCGCGACCATAGGCCCCGAAGTTGACGGGGGCATCGTGCTGTCGGGTCATTCCGACGTGGTGCCGGCCGACGCAAATGACTGGGTGTCGGACCCGTTCGAGATGATCGAGCACGAGGGCCGGCTTTACGGGCGCGGCACCTGCGACATGAAAGGGTTCATCGCCGCCGCCACCGCCATGGCGCCGATCTTTGCCGAGCGGGTCAAGGACCGGCCGGTGCATTTTGCCTTCACCTATGACGAGGAGGTCGGCTGTTTCGGGGCGCAATCGCTGGTGAAAAGCCTGAAATCCAAGGGCTTGCGGCCCGGTGTTGCGGTGATCGGAGAGCCCACTTCGATGCGGATCATCGAGGGGCACAAGGGCTGCTATGAGTACACGACGCGGTTTTCCGGGCTTGCCGGCCATGGCTCGGCACCCGACCGGGGGGTGAACGCGGTGGAATATGCGGTGCGCTACGTGAACCGCCTGTTGGAACTGAAGGATGCGCTGCGGGCCCGGGCCCCGGCCGGCAGCCGGTTCGACCCGCCCTGGACCACGATCAACACCGGCAGTTTGCAGGGGGGCGTGGCCCATAACGTGATCGCCGGCCATGCCGAGGTGCAGTGGGAAATGAGGCCCGTGCAGACCTCTGACGCCGATTTCGTCAAGGACGACCTGCGCGACTATTGCTTCAACCAGCTGCTTCCCGCGATGAAGGCCGTCTGCCCCGACGCCGATATCGTCACCGAGGTGATCGGCGAGGTGGAAGGCCTCGAACCGGTTGACGAAAACGAGGCCAAGGACATCGTGATGGAGCTGACCGGCGCCAACTCGGTCGACGTGGTGCCGTTCGGGACGGAGGCCGGGATCTTCCAGAGCTTCGGCATGTCGTCGGTGATCTGCGGGCCGGGCTCGATCGATCAGGCGCACAAGCCCGACGAGTTTGTCTCGATCGGGCAGTTGCAGCAATGCCTCGACATGCTCGACCGGCTGGGCGGGAAACTGGCGGCCTGACGGGCCGCCGCCTGATCCGGGGCCTTTCGTGGGACCGCGGAGGCCCCGGGGCAAGCCCGGGACGGGTGTTCAAGACCGCCCTGCAACGCCTTGATGGAAAACCCTAACCTTCCCGGCGGAAGGTCAGGTAGTGGGGCACGCGGCCCTCGCGCAGGGCCTTCTGTTCGTAACGGGTCGAGAGCCAGTCATCCCACGGCTCGCGCCAGTCCTTCGGGCCCTCGGCCAGCCATTCGAACCCGTGCTTCGGCACCTGTTGCAGGGTCTGGCGGACGTAATCGGGAATATCCGTCGCCACCCGGAAAATGGCCCCCGGCTTGAGCACCTGCGCCAGCGGCTCGAGGTGCTCGGGCGTGACGAAGCGGCGCCGGTGGTGGCGTTTCTTGGGCCAGGGATCGGGGTAGAGGAGAAAGGCGCGATCCACCGATTTCTCGGGCAAAACATCGAACAGGTCGCGCACATCGCCGGGGTGGATGCGGATATTCTCGCAGCCCTCGTCGCGGATCTTGCCCAGGAGCATGGCGACCCCGTTGATGTAAGGCTCGCAGCCGATGAACCCCGTGCCGGGGTTCCGGGCGGCCTGGTGCACCATGTGCTCACCCCCGCCGAAGCCGATCTCGAGCCACAGGGGCCGGTCGCCGAAAAGCCCTTTCAGGTCAATCGCTTCGCGCTCGGGGTTCACATCCCAGTCGACCTTGCCGGGCGACAGCGCGGCCAGATCCTCGTCGATATAGATCTTCTGCGACTTGCGCAGAGACTTGCCCTTGAGCCGGCCGTAGAAATTGCGCCACGGCGCGCCGGACGGATGGGATTTATCGGTCATTTTGAGGCCCTCCAAGGTACGACATCATCGGTACAGCCTTGCCGAAATCGTACATCAACGGCGCAGCTTTCCGCAAATCGGCGCGGTTTCCTTGATGTTTGACAGCTTGACCCATGCATCACCCACATAAAAAGGGCGGCGCCCGGCGCCGCCCTTCGCAACCTGCATTCTGTGATCAGATCGCTTTCTTCAGCGCCTCGACAAGGTCGGTGCGTTCCCAGCTGAAGCCGCCATCGGCATCCGGCTCACGGCCGAAATGGCCATAGGCCGCGGTGCGCTGGTAGATCGGCTTGTTGAGCTCGAGCTGCTCGCGAATGCCGCGGGGCGTCAGGCTCATCGAGGCGCGGATCGCCTTTTCGATCTGCTCTTCGGGCACTTCGCCGGTGCCGTGGGTTTCGGCATAGATCGACAGCGGCTCGGCCACGCCGATGGCGTAGGAGAGCTGGATGGTGCAGCGCTCGGCCATGCCGGCGGCGACCACGTTCTTGGCGAGGTAGCGCGCGGCGTAGGCGGCCGAGCGGTCCACCTTCGTTGGGTCCTTGCCCGAGAAGGCCCCGCCCCCGTGCGGCGCGGCGCCGCCATAGGTGTCGACGATGATCTTGCGGCCGGTCAGGCCCGCGTCGCCATCGGGGCCGCCGATGACGAACTTGCCGGTCGGGTTCACGTGCCAGACGGTCTCATCCGACAGCCAGTCGGCGGGCAGCACTTCGCGGATGTAAGGCTCGACCATCTCGCGGATGTCGTCGCTGGTCAGGTCCTCGTCGAGGTGCTGGGTCGACAGCACGACCTGGGTCACGCCCACGGGCTTGCCGCCTTCGTAGCGCACCGAAAGCTGCGACTTGGCGTCCGGGCCCAGCGCCGGTTCCTGCCCCGATTTGCGCACCTCGGCCAGGCGGCGCAGGATCGCGTGCGAGAACTGGATCGGCGCCGGCATGAGCGCGTCGGTCTCGTTGGTGGCGAAGCCGAACATGATGCCCTGGTCGCCCGCGCCCTCGTCGCGGTTGTCGGCCCCGGTCACGCCCTGGGCGATATGCGCCGATTGTTCGTGAAGCAGGTTCATGACGTTGCAGGTGTCCCAGTGGAACTTCTCCTGCTCGTAGCCGATGTCGCGAATGCACTCGCGGGCGATGCCCTCGATCTTGCCCATGTAATCGCGCAGCTTGTCCTGATCCGTCAGGCCCACCTCGCCGCCGATGACGACCTGGTTGGTGGTGGCGAATGTCTCACAGGCCACCCGGGCGAGGGGATCCTCGGCCAGGAAGGCGTCGAGCACGGCATCGGAAATTCGGTCGCACACCTTGTCGGGGTGCCCCTCCGAAACGGACTCGGAGGTGAAGATATAGTTCTGACGGGACATGAATGTTGCTCCATTAAGATTTTCCCGTCACGTCAGGTAGCCGTTGTGACGGGTCGAAACTGCTTAGGCCGCGCCCATGAGGGCGTCAACGCTTAAAAACTGCGGTTTGTACGCTTGTGGTACAGAAGGGACAGAACGAGCAAAAAAAGGGCAAACCCGGCGATGGGCCAATCGCCGGTGCGCGCATAGGGCGTGGGCGGCAGCGGCGGTGGCAGGGGGGTGTCGGTCCATCCTGCCTCGCCAAGGGGCAGAGAGGTGGTCACGCGCCCCGTCGCGTCGATCATTGCCGAGACGCCGGTATTGGCCACGCGGATCATCGGCAGGCCCTGTTCGGCGCTTCTGAGCCGCGCCTGGGCGAGGTGCTGGTAGGGTCCGAGGATATTGCCGAACCACGCGTCGTTGGTGATGAGCAGCAGCATGTCGGGCCGCCTGTCATAGGCGCCCACATCCTGCGGGAAGACCCCTTCGTAGCAGATGAGCGGCAAGGCAAGGCCCAGCTTGCCAAGGTCGATCACCTGCGGGCCGGGGCCGAAGGAATAGCCGTTTCCCTCGTTCGAGGCGAGGCCGTAAATGCCGAAATTCGCAAGGAAATCCCCCAACGGCATGTATTCCCCGAAGGGCACGAGGTGGTGCTTGTCGTAGAGCGCCGACACCGCGCCCCCGCGGTCGAGCCGGATCAGCGAGTTGTAATAGCGCCGCCCCTCGAAGCGTTGCAGGCCCAGCACCACCGGCGTGTCACCGGCGGCGTCCGAGATCGCGTCGAGCGCCGGCCGCGCCCGTTCCAGCACCCACGGGATCGCGGTTTCCGGCCAGACGATCAGGTCGGGCGCCGGCCCCTCTGGCGGCGCGGCGGTGTAGTCGATCTGCCGTTCGAAGAAGCCCAGAGCCTTCTCGGGGTCCCATTTCTCGTGCTGCGGCGCGTTGGGCTGCACGAGGCGCACGGTGGCCGCGTCGGGCCCGGCCGGTGCCTCTGGCGTGAGGGGAATGGCCGCGGCCCAGAGCACAGCCGGCAGCGCCAGAAGCGCGCCGCCCGGCGCCCAGCGCCGCTCGGCCAGCAGCCAGAGCCCTGCCCCGCCGGACACCACGAGCCCGGTCAGCGCAAGCGAGCCGCCCCAGGACGACCAGTGCAGCAGCGGCGTGTCGATCAGGGCATGGCCCACCTGCGCCCAGGGAAACCCGGTCAGCAGATAGGTGCGGGCCGCTTCGATCAGCATGACCATCGCGACGAAGGGCGCGACTCGCCCGCCGAGCGCGCGGGTGATCGCCAGCGCGCCGCCCCAGAAGAGGCCGAGCCCCAGCGCGAGGAAGAAAAGCGCGAAGGGCGCCATCCAGCCATGCCGGGCGGCGTCGACGAAGAAGGGCTCGACGATCCAGAAGAGCGCCAGCATGTAATAGCCGGTGCCCGCCGAGAGCCCCAGCCAGCCGGCCCGCCGCCAGCCCGGCGCCAGGCGCCCCAGCCCGAAGACCACCGCCAGCGACAGCACCGTCGCCGGCCAGAACGCGACCGGCGCCTGCCCCAGCGCGCCCAGCGCGCCCGCCAGCGCGGCGAGCGCCAGTTGCGCACGCGGCCCGAGCGCCTGAACGATCCCGGGGGCGCGCATGTATCCTAGCTGTCCGAATGTCCGGGAAGGCGGACGCGCAGCCGCTTGATGCGGCGCGGATCGGCCTCGACCACCTCGAAGACCGTGCCGCCGGGGTGTTCGACCATCTCGCCGCGCACCGGCACCCGGCCCAGCAGCATGAAGACCAGACCGCCCAGCGTGTCGATCTCTTCCTCGTCGACCTCTTCGGCCTCGGTCAGCGACTGGCCGATCTCCTCCTCGAACTCGTCGAGGGGGGTCTTGGCCTGCGCGAGGTAGATGCCGGGCTTTTCCTGCACCCAGTAGGTGTCGTCTTCGGTGTCGTGCTCGTCCTCGATCTCGCCCACGACCTGTTCGATCAGGTCCTCGATCGTCACCAGCCCGTCGACCCCGCCATATTCGTCGATCACCAGCGCCATGTGGCGGCGTTCGTTCTGCATGTTCTGGAGGAGCACGCCGATCGGCATGGAGGGCGGCACGTAGAGCAGCGGCCGCACCAGCGGCTTGAGCGAAAACCTGCCACCCTTGCCGTTGAATCCGTGGCTGAGCGCGAAATCCTTCAGGTGCGCCATGCCCACGGGCGAATCGAGTGTGCCGTCATAGACCGGCAGCCGGGTCTTGCCGCTTTCGCGGAAGACGCTGACAAGTTCGTCCTTGGTGATGTCGATGGGTACGGCGACGATATCGGCTTTCGGAACCGAAACATCCTCGACCGTGAGGGTGCGCAGGTTACCAAGGCCCAACGCGCCAGAGCGCGGCCTGTTTGCCCCGTCTTCCTCGTCTTCATCCTCGCCCGTGCTGAATGCATCGAATATGCGGCGGAAAAAACCGCCCTGCTCTTCTTCGCTGTCCTGGCTATCCGCCTGCGCGCAACGCGCCGCGTTAGAAGATGCGTCTGTGCTGTCGCCCATTGTCCTTAGGTCCAAAAAAAGGTGGGGCCGTGCATACACGCGGCCCTGACAGGTTTCAATATGGGTCAGGCAGACCCAGCTTGCCAAGTATCGCCACCTCGGTTGCTTCCATCAAAGTGGCATCTTGGTCACGCACATGATCATAGCCCAGAAGATGTAACAGCGCGTGAACAACGAGGTGCGTGACATGATCGGCCATCGGCTTGCCCGCGGCCTCGGCTTCCCGCGCGCAGGTGTCGTAGGCGATGGCGATGTCGCCCAGTTCCGGGTCGAGGCCCGGCTCTGGCAGGTCGGGTATCGCACCCGGCTCTTCCGGCGCGCGTTCCTCGGACGGCCAGGACAGCACGTTGGTCGGCGTGGGCTTGTCGCGGAAGTCCTCGTTCAGCACGGCAATGCGGGCGTCGTCGCAGGCGAGGATGGAGATTTCCCATGCGTCGGGGTCCAGCCCGACATGGCGGAGCGCCGTCTCTGCCGCGCGGTCGGCCAGCGCGGCAAAATCCGCCGAGTCCCAGCGGTCGTCTTCGTAGAGAATGTCGATCTGCATCGCCTACCGTCGCAGGCCGGAAAATTCGAATTTTCCGGTCCGTTTTCTTCGAAGAAAACGGCGCCCCGCCTCACACGTCCTTTTCATAGGCCTCGATGATCTTCGCCACCAGCGGGTGGCGCACCACGTCCTTCGAGGTGAAGTAGTTGAACGAGATGTTGGGGATATCCCGCAACAGCCGCTCGGCGTCGTGCAACCCGCTCGTCACGCCGCGCGGCAGGTCGACCTGGCTGCGGTCGCCGGTGATGACCATGCGGCTGCCCTCGCCCAGGCGGGTCAGGAACATCTTCATCTGCATCGAGGTCGCGTTCTGCGCCTCGTCGAGCACCACGAAGGCATTGGCCAGCGTCCGGCCCCGCATGAAGGCGAGCGGCGCGATCTCGATCCGCTTCTCCTCGATCAGCTTGGCCGCCTGCTTGGCCGGGAAGAAATCGTTCAGCGCGTCGTAGAGCGGCTGCATGTAGGGGTCGACCTTCTCCTTCATGTCTCCGGGCAGATAGCCCAGCTTCTCGCCCGCCTCGACCGCGGGGCGCGCAAGGATGATCCGGTCGACATGGCCTTCGATGAACATCGAAACGCCCACCGCCACCGCAAGATAGGTCTTGCCGGTGCCCGCCGGGCCGATGCCGAAGGCCATCTCGTTGTTGAAGAGCGACAGCACATAGGCCTTCTGGGCGTCGGTGCGCGGCTCGACGAGCTTCTTGCGGGTCTTGATCTCGACCGGCCCGCCCTTGAACATTTCGAGCTGGTCGCCGTCGCAGGGTTCCGACTGCGGCTCGGGCCCGCTGCCGCCCATCCGCAGCTCGCGGTCGATATCGGCCGGCTCGACCGACCGCCCCGCCTCGAGCCGGGCATAGAGCGCGGTCAGGACGCCGACGCCTTCCTTGACCAGGGGCTCTTCGCCCACCACCGACAACTGATTCCCGCGCCGCATGATCTGCACGCCCAATTGACGCTCGATCTCGGCCAGGTTGCGGTCATGCTCGCCGCACAGGTCAATGAGGAGGAAATTATCGGGAAATTCAACGGTCTCTTCATGCAGCGCGGAAGAGTCGTCCATCGGGGGCAGCGCGGTTGTAGCCAAACAGATCTCCTGAACCAGCGTGTCGTATATATGGTGCCAAGACGGCGAGACAACTGCAAGATAAAGGGATCAAATGTCACCGGGCTGGTACAAAAAAAGCCGCAGGCGCCTTGCCTGCGGCTGATTTTTGGTACGCTGGCGCCCGGATCAGATCGGGTCGGAGACCGGCGAGCCGCGCTTGAAGGCGCCGGTGGCCACGTTCGGCGGTGCGACGCCCGAACAGACCGGCTTGCCGTACTGGTCGAGACGCTGCGACAGGTAGCCTTCGATCCCGTCGTCGATGATCCAGTGATCACAGCCGTTCGGGTCGACCCAGATGCCGGCCTGAAGCTGGCTCAGGTGCTTGCTGTCGATAAAGCGGTCGACGGTCTTGTTCTGCTTGGATCCGACACAGCCGGTGACCAGCAGGGCAGCGCCGAGAACGGCACAGATTTTGACGATCTTCATGGTATCCCCCTAGCGGATGCAGATGATTTCGACGCGGCGGTTCTGCTGCATCCCGGCGGCCGTCGAGTTCGGCGCCTTCGGCATGCGTTCGCCATACCCGCGCACATCCGCGATCCGCGCACCGGTCGAGGCCGCGATCTGGGCGACCGAATTGGCGCGACGCAGAGACAGGTCGAGGTTGTACTCGTCCGACGCCCGGCTGTCGGTGTGCCCGACGATGATGTAGGAAATCGCCTGCGTCTGCTGGAAGAAGCTGGCCAGCCGCTGGCGCCCGGAGGCGTTGATATGCGCGCTGTCCGTGGCGAAGAGCTGATCCGAGTTCATCACGCCACACACGTTGCCGCGGCGGCAGACCGGGATGCCCTGACGCGTCACGTGGGGCGACATGTAGCCTTCCCAGCCATCGTCCATCACCCAGTGTTCACACCCGTCCGGGTCGACCCAGATCGTAGGAACGTACCGTTCGCCGACAACCACGCGCTGGCCGCTCTGGGCCTCGGCATAACTTGCCGTCACTGAAATACCAATGACGGCGGCAGCAAGCCCGCCGAGGATGCCGCGAACTGTTTTCGAAAGATATTCGGTCACAGCCACTGTCCTTATGTTAACCCCCCAGATCGCACGGTGAAATGAGCAGAGAATCCATGCGAAATGAAATTATTGTTTGAGTGTAACAAGTTTCGCTTTGTTGTGAAGCCTAAATGAAGCCACATTGTCGCAGCACCGGAAACAACCCCGTTCCGATCCGGGGCCGGAAGGGGCGATTCAGGGTTTATTCATTGACAATACGGCCTTAGCCGACAGTCTTGAATCACCGGTTTAAGAGAGGCCCTGCACGGGCCGGCCGGCCAATGAATTGGCCCCGCTTTCGATGATTTCGACCTCCGAAAGCTCGCCCGGCTGCGCATCAGATTCGGCCACGTGCACGGCATGCAGGTAATCCGACTTGCCCACCATCTGGCCGGGCAGACGGCCCGGTTTCTCGAAGAGCACCTTGACCCGGCGGCCGACCATGGAATCCTGCACCGCGCGCTGCTGCCTGGTGATCAGCGCCTGCAGCCGTTGCAGCCGCTCCGAGGCCTCGGCCTCGTCGACCATCGACCGCTCGGCGGCCGGCGTGCCGGGACGCGGGGAATACTTGAAGGAAAAGGCGTAACCGTACTGAACTTCCTCGATGAGATCGAGCGTCGCCTGGAAATCGGCCTCGGTCTCTTCCGGGAAGCCGACGATGAAATCGCCCGACATCAGGATATCGGGCCGCGCCGCGCGGATCCGCTCGATCAACCGCAGGTAACTTTCGGCGGTGTGGCTGCGGTTCATCCGCTTGAGGATGCGGTCGCTGCCCGACTGCACGGGCAGGTGCAGGTAGGGCATCAGCTTCTCGCATTCGCCATGGGCCGCGATCAGGTCGTCATCCATGTCGTTGGGGTGCGAGGTGGTGAAGCGGATGCGCTCCAGCCCGTCGATATCGTTGAGGGCCCAGATCAGCCGCGCCAGCGACCAGTCTTTGCCGTCGGGGCCTTCGCCGTGGTAGGCGTTGACGTTCTGGCCCAGCAGGGTGATCTCGCGCACGCCCCGCTCGACCAGGTCGCGCGCCTCGTCGAGCACGCGCGTCGCCGGCCGGCTGACCTCGGCGCCGCGGGTATAGGGGACCACGCAGAAGGCGCAGAACTTGTCGCAGCCTTCCTGCACGGTCAGGAAGGCGGTCGGGCCGCGCTTGGCCTTGGGGCGGTTCTTCAGCGCGTCGAACTTGTCCTCGAGCGGGAAGTCGGTGTCGAGCGCCTTTGTCCCGGCCCGCGCCTTGGCCTCGAGCTCGGGCAGGCGGTGATAGCTTTGCGGGCCAACGACAAGGTCGACCATCGGCTGGCGGCGCATGATCTCCTCGCCCTCGGCCTGGGCCACGCAGCCCGCCACGCCGATCTTGAGATCGGGGCGCGCCTCTTTCAGCCCGCGGAACCGGCCCAGCTCGGAATAGACCTTCTCGGCCGCCTTTTCCCGGATGTGACAGGTGTTCAGCAGGATCATGTCGGCATCGTCAGGCGATTGCGTCTCGACATAGCCCGCGCCGCCCATGGCCTCGGCCATGCGCTCGCTGTCATAGACGTTCATCTGGCATCCATAGGTCTTGATGTAGAGCTTCTTCGCCTCGGCCATCTCGTCGCGCTCCGGAAAGCTTGTGTGAGTGATCAGGGCGTTTCCCTACATCAAGGCCGGGGTCACTTGCAATGCGTCGCGAATTGGCCGACTCTCGCGGCCGGGCAGTTTGAGGGTGACAATGCGGTATTCCAGCCTGGATGCGTTTCTGGCGGAGGGCAAGACGGCGCTGGCCAAGGGGCCGGTGGCGCTTGTCCTTGTCGAGGACGATGTCGAGACCGACAGCACCCTGCGCCATCACCTCGACCTGCGGTTCAGGCAGGTGGTGGCCTTCATGCCGCCGGCCTTCGACCTTGCGCCCGACGTGGAGGAGGCCGTCATCCGTGTCGACCACGACGTCAAGCGCGAGGCCGGCTTCCCCGACCTGGTGAACCGCGTGATCGAGGCGGCGCCGGGCATCTGGCTGTATTACTGCTTCAATGCCGAGTACCTGTTCTTCCCCTTCTGCGAGACGCGCACCGTGGGGGAGCTTGCCACGTTCCACGGCGAGGAACGGCGCGACGCCATGCTGACCTACGTGATCGACATCTATGCCGGCGACCTGCGCCAGCACAAGAACGCCGTCGCGCTGGAAGATGCCAATCTCGACAAGTCGGGCTATTACGCGCTGGCTCGCAAGGACCCCGACAATCACAACCACCCGAAGGACCGCCAGCTCGATTTCTTCGGCGGCCTGCGCTGGCGCTACGAGGAACATATCCCGCCAGCACGCCGCAAGATCGACCGGATCTCGCTGTTCAAGGCCAAGCCCGGCCTGACCCTGCGCGACACCCACACGTTTTCGGACGAGGAATACAACACCTATGCCTGTCCGTGGCACAACAACCTGACGGCGGCGGTGGTGTCGTTCCGCACCGCCAAGGCGCTCAAGACCAACCCGGGCTCGACCTTCGACATCCACGATTTCCGATGGCACAACTCGGCCCCGTTCGAGTGGCATTCGCGCCAGTTGCTCGACCTCGGACTGATGGAGCCGGGCCAGTGGTTCTAGGCGCAACGCCCCGAAATCTTTAAAAGATTTCGGACCGTTTTCTTTTCAAGAAAACGCCCCTACTTGCCTTGTTCGCGGGCGCTCGGGTGTTCCGAGGCCACGAACGGCACCTCCGACACGACCGCTTGCACCGGTTCGCCCGACTGTTCGGCATAGGTTTCGGGCAGTTCCACCCTGAGCTCGGTCCCCAGCTTCGACAGCGCCCAGGGCACGTAGCCCAGCGCGATGTTCGTCTCCAGCTCCGGCGACCACCAGGGCGAGGTGACATAGCCACAGCGCGTGCCCTCGCGGTTCTGGATCAGCCAGAAATCGGGCGCGTAATCGGTGATGGGCCGCCCGCCCAGCTTCATGCCGACAAGCTTGAGGCTGAACGGATAGCTGCCCGCCTCGATCTGGTCGCGCTGTTTTTCCAGCGCCGCCTTGCCGATGTACTCGGCCTTTTTCTTCTTCGGCACCTGGAAGGCCAGGTTCACCTGGAAGGGCGAGGTCTCGTGATCCATGTCCTGGCCCCAGCTCAGGATGCCGGCGGCGATCCGGCGGTGGTGTCCGGGGGCGATCACCCGCAGGCCATAGCGCGCGCCGACGCCGCGCAGCGCGTACCACACCTGCTCGGCCGTCTCGTGGGCGTTGTAGACATAGACCTCGTAGCCCTTCTCGCCGGAAAACCCGGTCTGGCTGATCAGCACGGGCGCGCCGCCGATCTCGGCCTCCATCAGGCCGTAATAGGGGATTTTCCGCAGGTCCTCGCCAATCAGCTCGGCCATCATGTCTTCCGAGAGCGGCCCCTGAACCTGCAGCGGCTCGACGTCGATCTCGTCGATCTCAACGTCCCAGGCCTTGGGCGTGTTCACCCCCTGAAGCCACAGCATGAGGTCGCTGTCGGACAGCGAGAACCAGAATTCGTCGCGCGCCGGCCGCAGGACGACCGGGTCGTTCAGGATGCCGCCCTTCTCGTTGCAAAGGATGCAGTATTTGCCATGCATCACCTTGATGCGGCTGGCATCGCGGGTGATGACGTAGTTCACGAAATCTTCCGCCTGCTTGCCCTTCACCCGGATCTGGCGCTCGACGGCGACGTTCCACAGGGTCACACCGTGCACCAGCGCCCGGTACTCGGCCATGGCGCCGCCATCCTCGGGCCGGATATAGCCACGCGGGTGGTACATGCGGTTGTAGACGGAGGCCCGCCACGCGCCCGCTTCGATCGACAGGTGCCAGAAGGCCGATTTCCGGACCCTCGTGGAAATGAGCATCTGCACGGGCGTCTGACCGCTCTGGCGCAGGTTGGCGGGAACAAGGCGATCGCTCTGATCGATGCCCGGAACGTTCGGGTGGGAGCGTTTTTGCATAGGCATAACCCACGGGAGGTGGGGTCGCGTTCCCGACGCGTCAAGCCCGGCGCGCGGACCGCCGCTCAGAGGCGCCGGCTCAGCTTGTCCATTTCAGCAGCCACCGCGTGATCGGATCGTATTGCTGCTCGACGCTCGTGCCCGAGGAACTGCCGAAGGTCTGTTTCACATAGGAGCGGATATCGTCCGAGTTTTCCACGAAACCGGTCGCAAGACTTACGGTTTTCTGCATTCCGTCGTGGATCGGCGGCGCGAGCGCCCTGTCCTGCCAGACGGCGTAGAGGAACACGAGGATCAGAAGCGCGAACACTCGCCGCGACCAGCGCCGCGCCCTGACGGCACGCGCGGCATGGGGCCGCTCTTGATGTTTTTCCTGGGCTTTCTGAATGTAATCCATGCCTGTCGCGTAACAGGCCGGTTTGGCCAAAGCACGGCGAAGGCGTGGCGGAATCCGGGCCGCCGGCCCGGAAATCTCTTAAAGGTTCTCGGCCTGTGGCATTCCCAGCACGTGATAGCCGCCATCGACGCGGATGATCTCGCCCGTGGTGAAGGCCCCCGCCGGCGAGGCAAGGTAGACGGCGGTGCCGCCCACCGCCTCGAGCGTGGCATTGGCCCTGAGCGGCGCGTTCTCTTCCGTATGCCGGAAGGTGCGCCGCGCGCCGCCGATGGCCGCGCCCGCCAGCGTCTTCATCGGACCCGGCGAAATGGCGTTCACCCGGATCTTGTCGGGCCCGAGGTCGTTGGCGAGGTAGCGCGTCGTCGCCTCCAGCGCCGCCTTGGCCACGCCCATGACGTTGTAATTCGGCGCCACCCGGTTCGAGCCCTGGTAGGTCAGCGTCAGCATGGTGCCGCCATTGTCCTTCATCAGCGGATAGGCCCGCCGGGCCACCTCGATGAAGGAATAGCAGGAGATATCCATCGAATGCTTGAAGTTGTGCCGGCTGGTATTCAGGAACCGCCCGGTCAGTTCGGATTTGTCCGAATAGGCGATCGCATGCACCAGGAAATCGATGGTCGGCCATGTCTCGCCCAGCTTGGCGAAGGCGGCGTCGAGCGACTCCTCGTCGGTCACGTCGATATCGAGCAGCAGGTCCGAGCCCAGCGTCGCCGCCAGCGGCTGCACGCGCTTGCCAAAGGCCTCGCCCTGGTAGGAAAACGCCAGCTCGGCGCCCGCCTCGTGCATGGCCTTGGCAATGCCCCAGGCGATCGAGCGCTCGTTCGCCACGCCCATGACCAGCCCGCGCATGCCCTTCATCGAATTGTTCATCTGTTACCTATCCGTGGTACTTGCTCAGCAGCATCGAGCCGTTGGTTCCGCCGAAGCCGAAGGAATTGGTCATCACCGTGTCGAGCCCGGCATTCTCGGCGCATTCCGTGGCGATCTCGCCCGGGTTGATCTCCGGATCCAGGGTGTCGACATTGATCGACGGGATAATGAAGTCGTGCTCCAGCGCCAGAAGGCAGAAGATCGCCTCGAGCGCGCCGGCCGCGCCCTGCGCGTGGCCCGTCAGCGACTTGGTCGAGCTGATCGGCGGCACGTGCCCCTCGCCGAAAATGCGCCGCACCGCGGCCACCTCGCCGGCATCGCCCACGGGGGTCGAGGTGCCGTGAGCGTTGATGTAGCCGACCTTGTGATCGTTGCCCAGCTGGTCGAGCACCAGCCGCATCGCCCGTTCGCCGCCCTCGCCCGAGGGGGCCACCATGTCATGCCCGTCAGAGGTGGCGGCATAACCCGTGACCTCGGCATAGATCTTCGCGCCACGCGCCTTGGCGTGTTCTAGGTCTTCCAGCACCAGCATCCCGCCGCCGCCCGAGATCACGAACCCGTCGCGGTCGGCATCGAACGCCCGGCTGGCCGCCTCAGGCGTGTCGTTGCGCTTGGAGGACATCGCGCCCATCGCGTCGAAGAGGCAAGACAGCGTCCAGTCCAGCTCCTCGCCGCCGCCGGCGAACATCACGTCCTGCTTGCCCATCATGATCTGCTCGGCCGCGTTGCCGATGCAATGCAGCGAGGTGGAGCAGGCCGAGGTGATCGAATAGTTGATTCCCTTGATCTTGAAGGCGGTCGACAGGTTCGCCGACACGGTCGAGCACATGCATTTCGGCACCGCGAACGGCCCGATCCGCTTGGTCCCGCCGGTTTTCAGAACCGTCTGGTGCGCGCTCAGCATGGCGGATGTCGACGGCCCGCCGGACCCGGCCACAAGCCCGGTGCGCGGGTTGACGATATCGCCTTCCTCGAGCCCGGCATCGGCAATCGCCTGTTGCATGGCGATATGGGCATAGGCCGCCCCGGGCCCCATGAAACGCAGGGTCCGCTTGTCGACATGCTCGGACACGTCGATCTTCAGATCGCCCGCGATCCGGCTGCGAAAGCCGTGCTCGGCCATCTCTTCATTGGCGGTGATTCCGGATTTTCCGCCCTTGAGCGACGCAAGGACTTCCTCGGCATTGTTGCCAATGCTGGAGACGATCCCCAGCCCGGTGACGACGACGCGGCGCATATTGCCTCCCTAGCTGTCTTATCGCCTTGTAGGGCATGCGGGGAGGGTGGTGCAAGATGGCAGGAGGGCAATCGCGACAGGCACTTATGCGCAGGCCCCGCCTGCCTTGACGTTGAGCGGCCCGCGCCGTTGTGGCAACGTTGCGTCAGGGCCCGCCCGGGCCGGGGATGTGACAGATGACCAGCGACGCGCCCAGTGCCGATGGACCGGGGCCGGAAACCGGCCCCCTCCCCCGCCGCATGCCGGAGCTCGACGACAAGACGCTGCTGATCTGCGTCGGCGCCGCCAAATGCGCGACCAGCTGGCTGTTCCACTATCTCGGCACGCTGCCGGGCGTCGCCCCCTCGCCGCTGAAGGAGGTGCATTTCTTCGACGCGAAATTCCCCGCCCTCGCGCTTGGCGACATGGAGGCGCTGGCGCTCTCGCGCCTCGCCTATCACCTTGATCAGCCGGGCGACAAGGCGGCCAACCTGCGCGCGCGCCCCACCTTCCGCGCCAGCCTCGACCGGGCGCAGATGCTTTACGACGACAGCGCCTATTTCGACCATCTCGCCCGGCTTTGCGGGCCGGATACCCGCACCGTCTGCGATCTGACCCCGTCCTATTCGGTCATCGGGGCCGAGGGGTTTGCCTGGATGAAACGCTTCTGCGCCACGCAGAACGCGCGCCTGCGCCTCCTCTTCGTGATGCGCGACCCGGTCGAGCGGCTCTGGTCACAGCTGCGCCACCTGCAACAGCTCAGCGCGTCGAACGATGCCGCCACCAAGTGGCCCCGGGCGCTGGCCAATCCCGCCATCGCCGCCCGCGCCGATTACCGTGCCATCGTCACCGCGCTCGACGCGACCTTCCCCGCCGGGGATATCCTCTACCTGTTCTACGAAACGCTCTTCCGCGAAGAGACGCTTCGCCGGCTCTGTGCTTTCGCCGATGCGCCCTACCGGCCCGCGGCCCTGTCGGAGCGGCGCAACGAAACCACCGTCACCCTGCCCCTGCCCGACGCCGCGCGTGAGGCCTTCCGCGCGCATCTCGGCCCCCAATACGCCTTCTGCCGCGAGCGTTTCGGCGCAGAGCTGCCCCCGGCCTGGCAGGCTTAATCCTTCCGAAACTCTTTCTGACGAAAATGGCGAATATTGTGCTATACTGTACAAACTCTTCAATCCGACTTTACGTCGGGTCACCCAGGGGACACCCAAAAGGCATTGAGGGAGGATTAGATTATGCCAGAAGATGGAATTCCAGGGTTCGATTTTGTCGATGAGATATTTGGCGGCGGGCACGGCCTGCCCGGCCCAGGGCCGGGCCCGGGGCCATCGGGTCCGCCTGACCAGATCTTCGAAGACCTGTTCGGCGGCGGCTTCGGCGACGGGCCCGGTCACGGTGGCCCCGGCGGCTACCCGTCCGGACCGCCCGCGCCCGGCAACCCGTTGGCCGAGCTTCTTGGCGGCCTCTTTGGCGAAGGCCCGGGGCATGGCGGCCCGGGTGGGCTTCCTCCGATACCGCCGGGCTCGGACAACCCGCTCGGGGATCTGATTTCCGGGCTCTTCGGCAACGGTCATTCCGGCCCCGGCTCCTATCCGATGGGCCCGCCGGGATCACCGCCCGAGGTGGTTCTGGAAGACATCCTGAACCTTCGCCACCCGGGCGTCGTGGAACAGGCCCCCGCCGAACCGGAGGTCAAGGCCGAACCGGATTGGGACGGGAACGTGCCGCCCGACCTGACCGACGGGTTCGATTTCCTGCTGTAGTGAACAGGGCGGCGGTCGGGGCAGCTCGACCGTCGCCACCACCTTTCCGCTCGGAATCTTTGGCTCAGCAGAACCGGGAAAATCTGCTATAATGAAAGCGCATTTTTCGGCTCCGGCATCGCGCCCGGGCTAAACGATCGAATTTCGAGGAGGATACGATCATGCCGGAAGACCTTTCGCCCGGATACGCGTTGCGAAGATTAATCGAGGAGTTTGGCGGCCAGGGCTCCGACCCGACCGGCCCGACATACCCGGGCGATACGACCCGGGAAGATTTTTTCGAAATCCTTTTCGGCCATGGCGACAGCCCTCCCGGCGGTGACGGGCCGGATATCCCCAACCCCGGTGGCCGCCCCTCTTTCTTCATCGACCAATTGCGCGAGGAACTCGACAGGGAATTCCCGGACACGGGCCCGGGCCCCGCTGTGCCGCCCCGGCCGCTTTCAATCCAGGAAATCCTGGAAGATCGCCTGAACGGACATACCGGCTTTGCCAGCCCCGCCCCGGACCCGAAAGACATCGAACCGGAGTGGGAGGGCAACGTGCCCCCCGACCTGACGGACGGATTCGACTTCCTGCTTTAGGACAGGTCCGGCGCTCAGCTCTCGCTGAGGGCCACTTTCATGTCCTTGACCTCGTAGATGACCTCGCCATCGGCCTCGACCACGCCGTCGGCGACGCCCATGGTCAGCCGGCGGGTCTGCACGGCCTTGGTGAAATTCACGTAATAGGTCAGCATCTTGCGGTCGGGCCGGACCATGCCCTTGAGCTTCACCTCGCCCACGCCCAGCGCATAGCCCCGCCCCTGCCAGCCGCGCCAGCCGAGGTTGAAGCCGGTCAGCTGCCACAGCCCGTCAAGGCCGAGACAGCCGGGCATGATCGGGTTGCCGGGAAAGTGGCACTCGAAGAACCACAGGTCGGGCTTGATGTCGAACTCGGCGATCACGTGCCCCTTGCCATGCGGCCCGCCATCCCCGGAAATGTCGGTGATCCGGTCCATCATCAGCATCGGCGGTTCGGGCAGCTGGGCATTGCCCGGCCCGAACAATTCGCCCCGTGCGCATTTCAGCAGGTCATCTCGGTCGAAGCTGCTCGGGTAGTCGGCCATGCAACGCGGCCCTTTCATGTTGGATGCGGCTCAGTCCCAAGTCCTGTATCATTGCGACAAAGCGCCTTGCAAGCCCGCGACACCCCCCGCATCGCTCGCCAGCGCCATGAAATTTGTTTGAAATCCCCCTGTGGCACTGCTTATATTACGCCTGACTGAGAGGTGCAGTATGACCGAAACGCAAGCGATCACACGCGGCACGGCGTGGCTAGCAGGCTCGGGCCTGAGACCGACAAGACAGCGCGTGGCTCTCGCGACGCTGCTCGTTGGCGACGGCCGTCATCGCCACTTCACCGCGGAAAGCCTGTTCGCCTCGGCCCAGGAGACGGGCGAGAAAGTGTCGCTCGCCACGGTCTACAACACCGTCAAGGCGTTCTGCGACGCCGGCCTCGTGCAGGAGATCACCGTGGACGGCTCGAAAAGCTATTTCGACACCAACACCCATGACCACCCGCATTTCTTCTGGGAAGACGACCAGAAACTGACCGACGCTCCCGCCGAAGAGCTCGAGATCGCCCGCCTGCCCAAGGCCCCCGACGGGGCCGAGGTGGCCAGCGTCGACGTGGTCATCCGCCTGCGCCGCACCGGGAAATAAGAGTTTTTCGACAAGATCTTTCGAATGCTGTCGCGTCACGGGCAGCTTACGCCCCGGATCCATGCCCGGGGCGCGATTATGGGCGTCCTTGCGTCAAACGTCGGGTCAACATCGAACAGTCGCCTGACGCAAGGGACACCGAGCTATTTGAGACAGAGATATAGCCGCCTCGTCACGGCGAGATACTGGCTGATCGGCACACGCCTTTGGCTTGCGAACTCTGCCCGCCGGTTCGGCCCGCGCGCGCAGATTTCCACCGCCTTTGCGTCTGCCTTTTGAACCGCCTGCGCGCGCATCTCTTCGCTCATGAACCCCATGTCGCCCTCCCCCACCTGGATCTCGACACTCGCCTCGTTGAAGGATGACACGATCGGCTCGGTCATGCTTTCGGGCGTGCCGCAGCCGGCCAGCCCGGCCGAAACGGCCAAGGCCGCGATGTAAAATGCAGGTTTTTTTCCAAGGATCATATGCCCCCTCCGTTTACTTTCACGGCCCCGAGCATTAGGTGCGCATGGTAAACAAATTCTTTACAAGCACTTGCAAGCCAGTGTTCCACTTGGAAATTCAGCGAGAAGGAGAGCGTCATGCGCGCCGTCTGGTATGAACGCTTCGGCCCCGCTGCCGAGGTTCTCGAAACGGGCGAGCTCGACACGCCCGCCCCGCAAGCGGGCGAGGTGCTCGTGCGCGTCGCCTTTTCCGGTGTGAACCCGTCGGATGCCAAGGCCCGCGCGGGCTCGCGCCCCGGGGTCACCAAGCCCGCCTACCCCCGAATCATCCCCCATTCCGACGGCAGCGGCGTGATCGAGGCGGTGGGCGACGGCGTCGATGCCGCCCGCGTGGGCGAGCGCGTGTGGATCTGGAACGGCCAGTGGCAGCGCCCCTTCGGCACCGCGGCCGAGTATATCGCCCTGCCCGAGGCACAGGCCGTCGCCCTGCCCGAGGGTGTCTCGCTCGAAGCGGGCGCCACGCTCGGCATTCCGGGCCTGACCGCCGCGCAGACCGTCTTCGGCGGCGGCGACGTGGCCGGGCAAACCATGCTCGTCAGCGGCGGTGCGGGGGCCGTGGGCCATAACGCGGTGCAACTGGCCAAGTCCGGCGGCGCGACGGTCATCGCCACCTGCTCGTCAGGCGGCATCGACCGCGTGAAAGCGGCGGGCGCCGACCACGTGCTCGACTATGCCGACCCCGAGTTGGCCGCCAAGATCACCGAGATCACCGGCGGCGCCGGCATCGACCGCGCGGTCGAGGTGGAATTCGGCGTGAACGCCCCGCTTCTGGCCGAGGTGATGAAGCCGCTCGGCACCATCGCCGCCTATGGCTCGGTCAAGAACATGACGCCTGAACTGCCCTTCGGCCCGTTCCTGTTCAAGGCGCTGAAGCTCGACATTTCGCTCATCTACATCCTGCCCGACGGCCCCCGGTCCGAGGCGATCGAGCGCCTGCACGCGGCGCTGGCCGATGGGTCGCTGAAGCCGGATGTGGAGCACGTGCTGCCGCTGGAGAAAGCGGCCGAGGCGCAGGATATCGTGCTGGCGCCGGGCCGGGCTGGGGCGGTTCTGCTGAGCACCGGTCAGGACTGAGAGCCACCGGGCGGGGCTCCCTCTACTCCCCCACCTCGTGGCCCGACAGGCCCACCTTCGTGATCCGCGCCCGCGACGCCTCCAGCCCCGGGCCGTAGCCTTCCGCATCGCCGTAATCCACGAACTGCGCGTAATAGGCATGGTGCCCGCCCACCCGTGCAGCATGCTTGATCGGGCACCAATAGGCCTCGGTCCGGCCCGCGATCTCCTGCACGTAGCCGATCAGCCCGTTGGCATAGCCGCAATAGATACAGTTCAGTTTCTGCACCCCGTTCAGATAGGCCAGGTGGTGCCGGTCGAGGCGGATGAAATCGCCCCGCTTCACCCGTTCGATCCCGTAGACGGGGAAACAGACCCGTTGATAGACGGTCACGAAGAGGTCGAGCAGCGCAAAGGGCACGATCATTGCGTAGATCACCGGCGCGGTGACGATCACCATCGGCCGGGCCTGCCGCAGGAAGGTCGAGAGCTTCACCCGGAAGGCCCGGTGCCGCTGGCGCATCTCCGCCTCGAACACCACGCGGCCATTCTCCAGCCGGTAGCGGAAGCGCTCGCGCCCGCGGTGGATCTCGGCCTCGATCTCGTCCTGAAGCTGGCGGATCCGCTCCAGGAGCGCCTCGGTATACGTGCTCATGTCACCCTCTCTTCCCGGGCCGGCACGGGCGGCCCCGTCCCTGGACCAAGAGGATACCATACAAAAAACGCGCGCAAGGCCACGAGGCCTTGCGCGCGTTTTCAATTACCGGACTTGTCCGGAAAAGCCGTTCAGGCCACCGAGACCAGCTCGATGTTGAACGTCAGGTCCTTGCCCGCCAGCGGGTGGTTGGCGTCGAGGATGACCTGCTCTTCGGTCACTTCCGCGACGGTCACCGGCATCACCTGCCCCTGCGGCGTCTGAACCTGCAGCTGGGTGCCGATATCGAGCGGAATGTCTTCCGGGATGTCGGTGCGCGGCACGGCCTGCTTGGCGTTCGGGTCGGGCTGGCCATAGGCCTCGTCCGCCGGAACCTCGACGGTTTTCTTCTCGCCCTCTTCCATGCCGGGAAGGGCCGCGTCGAGGCCGGGAATGATCTGGCCCGAGCCAACCGTGAACTCGAGCGGGTCACGCCCTTCGCTGCTGTCGAAGGTGGAACCGTCCGTCAGCGTGCCGGTGTAGTGAATACGTACTGTGTCGCCCGTCTTTGCCTGGGTCATATGGAATCCGATCGGTTTGGGAATGGGTTTACAAGGCCGCGTCCTAGGCGGGTGCTTGTCTCGACAAACCTCAACGTAGCAACGCCGAACCCGGATTGCAAACCGCCGCGCGCCCGCGCGCGACGATAAAACCAATATTTCTTGAAAGAAATGGGCCTTTCACCCGCCCGCGAGACATGCAAACCTGCCGCTCGTGACGGGGAGGGACATCATGGCCATCACGACCTGCATCTTCGACGCCTACGGCACGCTCTTCGACGTGGCCGCCGCCGCCCGCAACGCCGCCGCCGAACCGGGGCGCGAGGGGTTCCGAGATCACTGGCCCGCCATCGCCGAGCACTGGCGGCTGAAACAGCTGCAATACACCTGGCTTCGGGCGATCACCGGGCATCACACCGATTTCTGGCAGGTCACGCAGGACGGGCTCGACTGGGCGCTCGAGGCCGAGGGGCTGGGCGGTGACGCAGACCTGCGCGAGCGCCTGTTGCAACTCTACTGGGAGCTCGAGGCCTTTCCGGAGGTGCCCGCCATGCTGCGCGCCCTCAAGGAGGCGGGGAAAACCACCGCCATTCTCTCGAACGGCTCGCCCGACATGCTGGACGGCGCCGTGCAATCCGCCGGCATCGGCGACCTGCTCGACGACGTGCTCTCTGTCGAAAGCGTGGGCGTCTTCAAACCGGCCCACGTGGTCTACGACCTCGTCGGCAACCGCTTCGGCTGTGCCAAGAGCGAGGTGCTCTTCGTCTCGTCCAACGGCTGGGATGCCGCGGCCGCCGCGGGCTACGGCTTCCGCACCGCCTGGGTCAACCGCGCGGGCCAGCCGATGGACCGGCTGCCCGCCACCCCCGACACCACCCTGAATGACCTCACCGGCATACCGGAGATCGCTGCCTGATGCCCAAGTTCACCACCTCCGACAGCCTTTCCCTGCATTACGAGGATCAGGGCGACGGCCCGCCCGTTCTCTGCCTTGCGGGGCTCACCCGGAACACCACCGATTTCACCTATCTCGTGCCGCATATGACCGATACGCGCCTGATACGGCTCGATTATCGCGGCCGGGGGCAGTCGGATTATGCCGAGGATTACATGAGCTACAACATCCTGCGCGAAGGGCAGGATGCGGTCGAACTGCTCGATCACCTGGGGATCGACAAGGCCACCATCATCGGCACCTCGCGCGGCGGGCTGATCGCCATGGCGCTCTCCCACACGCATCCCGACCGGCTGAATGGCGTCGTGCTCAACGATATCGGGCCAGAGGTCGCCCCCATCGGCATAGAGCGGATCATGGATTACGTCGGCAAGACGCCCCCCTTCCCCGATCTCGACAGCGCGGCCGAGGCGCTGAAGAAGGGCAACGAGGCGGGCTTCCCGGGCGTGCCGCTGGAGCGCTGGCGCGAACAGGCCGAGTTCATGTGGTTCGAGAAGCCCGACGATGGCGGCATCGGCATCCGCTACGACTCGCGCCTGCGCGACGCCATGATCGGGCAGGCCGGCGCGGGCGACGCGCCCGACCTCTGGCAGTTGTTCGACGGGCTGAAGGATCAGCCGCTCGCCTCGATCCGCGGGCAGAATTCCGACCTTTTCACGGCCGAGACGCAGGCCGAAATGCACGCCCGCCACCCCGACATGATCACCGCCGTCGTGCCCGACCGGGGCCATGTGCCCTTCCTCGACGAGGCTGAATCCCTGACCGCGATCCGCGCCCTTCTGGAGAGAGTGACTTGAGCGATATCACCATGATCCGCGCCGCGGCCGACCGGCTGAAGGGCCACGCCCGGCGCACGCCCCTGCTCTCTTCCCCCTTCCTCGACGAGATCGCCGGCCGCCGCGTCTTCGTCAAACCCGAATGCCTTCAGCACACCGGCAGCTTCAAGTATCGCGGCGGGCGTTCGGCGCTCTCGGCGCTCGACGGCGAGACGCGTGCCAAGGGCGTCCTCGCCTATTCCAGCGGCAACCACGCGCAGGGCGTCGCCAAGGCGGCGGCGGAATACGGCGTGCCGGCGGTCATCATCATGCCCGCCGACGCGCCCAAGCTGAAGATCGACAACACCCGCGCATTGGGCGCCGAGGTGGTGCTCTACGACCGCGAGAACGGCGAAAGCCGCGAGGCGGTGGGCGAGGCGCTCAAGGCCGAGCGGGGCCTCACCCTCGTCAAGCCCTTCGACGAGCCGCTGGTGATCGCCGGCCAAGGCACCTGCGGGCTCGAGATTGCCGAACAGGCGCGCGAGGAAGGCATCGAAACCGGCGACGTGCTGGTCTGCTGCGGCGGCGGCGGGTTCACTGCGGGCGTCGCCATGGCCCTGGAAGCGGACGCGCCGGGCTTCCGGGTGCGCCCGGTCGAGCCGGAAGGCTTCGACGACGTCACCCGCTCGCTCGAATCCGGCCAGCGCGAGAGCAACGCCCGCGCCTCGGGCAATATCTGCGACGCCATCCTCACCCCCGCCCCGGGCGAGATCACCTTTCCCATCATGCAACGCCTCTGCGGCCCCGGCATCGCGGTCAGCGAAGACGAGTGCCTGCGCGCCATGGGCGTGGCCTTCCAACGGTTGAAACTGGTGGCCGAACCGGGCGGCGCGGCGGCGCTGGCGGGGGCGCTCTACCACGGCGACGAGATCGAGGGGGACACGGTGATCTGCACCATCTCGGGCGGCAATGTCGACGCGCAGGTGTTTCGCCGGGCGCTGGCGACGCTGGACGATGCGCCTTAACGGCGCCCTTCCCCTGACCCGTCGGGACGGTCCACAGGACCGGGTCCCGCGCATCGCTCTCCCCCTGTGCGGCCCCGGAATTTGCGCAAATTCCGGGATAGAAAATACGCATTTTCTATCCCGTTTTCCGCGCGGAAAACGGCCGCTTGCCTCACGCTTTCCAGCCCCCATTCTTGCATCAATCCGACTTAGCGCCCGGAAAAACACCCAAAAACCAACCAAGTGCTTTCCATAACGCAACCTCCGCCCAAACAAACCCACAGGTCCGCCATGCCCCGCTTCACCATCGCCAGTTTCAACGTCAAGAACCTCATCGGTGCCGACAAGGAATATTACGAGTTCCAGAAATACACGCCCGAGGAATACGCCTGGAAGAAAGACTGGATGGCCGACCAGCTTCTGACCATGAACGCCGATATCGTGGGCTTCCAGGAGATCTTCGAGGAAGACCCGCTGATCGAGGTGATCGAGGAGGCCTCGGAACGGGCCGAGGTGCTGAACGCCGCGACCGTGCCCGACAAATCCAAGCGCTATCACCGCAAGGTCATCTTCGACCGCATCCGCGTCGACCCTTACGGCGACGCCGAACTGGCCTTCGCCCCCAATGCCGCCGATCCCGGCACGCCCGGCAAGCGCCGCCCCGGCCTGGCGCTGCTGTCACGTTTCGGATTCACGGAACCGCCGGAAGTCATCCAGGACTTGCCGGAACCTCTCAAAATTCCCTTCCAGCCACTCCGGGGCATGGCGGCACAGGAGGCCGGCCATTACACCCTTCGCCGCCTCTCGCGCCCCATTCTCAAGGCCCGCATCCCCATCGGCGGCCAGACCGTCACGGTCTTCAACTGCCACCTGAAATCGAAGCTCGGCGAATACATCAAGCCGGACGGCGCGGCCTATGCGCCCGAGGAAGACCTCACGAAATACGACCCGGTCGGCCGCGCCATGGGCTCCCTCCGCTCGGCGCTGCGCCGGATGGCCGAGGCCTGGGTGCTGCGCCGTGAAATCGTTACAGAACTCAACGCCGGCACCCCCGTCATGGTTCTGGGCGATTTCAACGATGGCGAACACGCCGTCAGCTCGGAAATCATCACCGGCGAGGCGCCCTTCCGCAACTACGCCTGGATGCTGCGCCACGACGCCCAAAGCCCCACCGACCGCTACAGCGAAGAAGAGAACCGCCAGATCACCGAGGATGTCGAGCGCGTCCGCCTGCATTCCGCCGAAAAGCTCTTCGTCCGAAAATCCCTGCGCGACATGGTCTACAC
Source organism: Roseovarius indicus (assembly GCF_008728195.1). Lineage (NCBI taxonomy): Bacteria > Pseudomonadati > Pseudomonadota > Alphaproteobacteria > Rhodobacterales > Roseobacteraceae > Roseovarius > Roseovarius indicus. The sequence continues at coordinate 1,804,510 of NZ_CP031598.1, read as the reverse complement.
GGCGGCCTTCGGCGGGGTCTTCGAGTCGATCGACCAGATCTTCCTGTCGCGCCACTTCCACCCCGATTACGAGGGCAAGATCGGCGAGATGACCTATTTCAGCGTCTTCAACGACCACCTCACCGACGGCTCGCACCCCGAGGCGCCCTATAACAAACTTGCGTCAGATCATGGACAGGTGATGGCGCATATGGACCTTTACGCGGGATAGGGGCCTGCGCCAGACTGGGCCCGGGGACAAAGAAGGGGAGGATCGTCATGCGCACTCAGGTCGCCATCATCGGCGGCGGGCCGTCCGGCCTGCTGCTTGGGCAGTTGCTGTTGAAACACGGGATCGACACCGTCGTTCTGGAACGGCGCACGAAACAGCATGTGCTCGGCCGCATCCGCGCGGGCGTGCTGGAAACCGGTTTCGCCGGGCTCATGCGCGAGGCGGGCGTGGGCGCGCGGATGGACAAGGAAGGCATCATCCACGAGGGCACCGGCATCGCCCATGAAGGCGGGCTTTTCCGCATCGACTTCGAGAAACTCACCGGAAATCATGTGATCGTCTATGGCCAGACCGAGGTGACCCGCGACCTCTACGACGCACGCGAGGCGGCAGGGGGCACCACGCTTTTCGAGTGCTCGGGCGTGCGGCCGCAGGATCTCGACACCGACGCGCCCTTCGTGACCTTCCTGCACGAGGGCAAGGTTGTCCGGCTCGATTGTGATTTCATCGCGGGTTGCGATGGCTTCCACGGCCCCTCGCGACAGGCGATCCCGGAAGAGGTGCGCACCGAGTACGAGAAGACCTACCCGTTCGGCTGGCTCGGCATCCTGTCGGAAACGCCGCCCGTCGAGGACGAGCTGATCTACGCCAATTCCGACCGCGGCTTTGCCCTCTGCTCGATGCGCAACGCGAACCTCAGCCGCTATTACATCCAGTGCGCCCTCTCCGACCGGCCCGAGGATTGGGAGGACGAGGCGTTCTGGACCGAATTGAAGCGCCGCCTGCCCGAGGATACGGCCGAGAAACTCGTCACCGGTCCGTCGATCGAGAAATCCATCGCGCCGCTGCTCTCCTTCGTGTGCGAGCCGATGCGCTGGGGCCGGATGTTCCTCTGCGGCGACGCCGCCCATATCGTGCCGCCCACCGGCGCCAAGGGGCTCAACACCGCCGCCAGCGACGTGCATTACCTTTATCACGGCATGGTCGCCCACTATCAGGACGGCGAGAGCGAAGGGCTCGACCGCTATTCCGAAACGGCGCTGGAGCGCATCTGGAAGACCCAGCGCTTCAGCTGGTCGATGACCAACCTGCTGCACCGTTTCCCCGAACAGTCGGAGTTCGACCTGCATGTCCAGGCCGCCGAGCTGGCCTTCCTGTCGGAAAACGAGGCCGCCCAGCGGGCGCTGGCGGAAAACTACGTGGGCCTGCCCTACTGATCCGTCCCGGGCTTGACCCGGGACCTCGCACAGCCGACAAGGAGGCCCCGGGGCCCAGGCCCGGGGCGCGCGACCCACAAGACCACCGGAGGCCCCATGCCCGAGCTGCAACTCGACGACGTGACCCTGCATTACGAAGAAGACGGCGATCCGGCCGGTGCGCCGGTGGTCTTTGCCAATTCGCTGGGCACCAACCTGCACCTGTGGGACCCGATCCTGCCTTACCTGCCGCAGGGGCTGCGGATCATCCGCTACGACAAGCGCGGCCACGGCAAAAGCTCGGTGCCGCCCGCACCTTACGCGATGGGCGCGCTGGTGCGGGATGCCGAGCAGCTGCTCGACCACCTGAACGTGCGCGATGCGGTCTTCGTGGGCCTCTCCATCGGCGGGCTGATCGGCCAGGGGCTGGCGGTCAAGCGGCTCGACCAGGTCCGCGCGCTGGTGCTGTCGAACACGGCGGCCAAGATCGGCACCAAGGAGATGTGGGAGGACCGGATCGCCGCGATCCGCGAAGGTGGCCTCGAGCCGATGGCGGACTCGGTGATGGAGCGCTGGTTCTCGCGCGACTTCCTGGCCTCCGACGCCCTGCCCTACTGGCGCGACATGCTGGTGAGCCAGCCCGCCGAGGGCTACATGGGCTGCGGCGCGGCCATCGCGGGCACCGATTTCTATACCCCCACCAGCGGGTTGCGACTGCCGCTCATGGGCATCGCCGGCTCGGAAGACGGCGCCACGCCGCCCGACCTCGTGCGCGAGACGGTCGAGCTGGTGCCGGGGTCGAGCTTCCACCTGATGCGCCGCGCGGGGCACCTGCCCTGCGTCGAGAAACCCGAGGAATATGCCGGGCTGCTGACGGATTTCCTGCGCGAGACGGGGCATATCTGACAACGGGGTAAGGGGGCGCTGCCCCCACGTTGAAATCCTTAAGGGATTTCATTGACAAATGCGGACTCCAAGTGGAGCAGGCCATCACCAATGGCACTCAGATGTTCGGGCAATACAAGTGTTTAAATGACTTTCAGGCTGCCAGTGAGAACACGCCAAAAGACGGCTAAACTGGGCTAAAATCTATTCCTGTTAGCTTTGCATCATTCCATGCGGATTTGAACTCCTCATCGACCAGAACCATGCCTTGTGAACTTGGATTGTACATACCTGTATAATGCGGCCTGAACGCTGTGATGCCAGCAACTTTTTGGACATCAAGCGCAATTTTCTTTACTGTTCCATCTGGAAATTTTTCCGAACGCGTATAGTCAACGCTGTCTTCGATACAGGGCACCCACCATAAGAAAAATCGCTCGTCGCTGTTTACCACATCAAGTGGCAGGACATGACCTTGCCGCTCAAGAAGATTTCGCATTCTTTCAACAGCATTCTGCGAAATGAAAGGCCCGACCACATCGTTGAAAATGCGATCTTTTTTGACGAGCTTTCGCCCTCGTGCCCTGAAATGTAGGCAAACCGGCGCTGGACGCCAATCTTCTCCCGGTCGCCAAGACGCCAGATAATGAGCAACTTTTCTGTGCTCCGAAAAGTCTTCCGCGCCGGTCTTAGGATCAAACTTTTGACCTGGGTGTCGGCCCAAGGTGGCAACCCAAGCACTAACGTCATCTGGATACTTCAATTCGTAATATGCCATCATAGTCACCAGTTAATTTCGCCGCGCTCAATTTCATCTGCAAGTTGCCGAGTCGTCTTCGACTATTGGCTGGGAAGAACATTTTTCAACCGCTTGTTCAGATAGTCATAGTACCGTTGACGGTGGATGCCACTCCCCCGGCGAAGGAACTTGTTATTGGGATTGGGGAATTTCGTGTGGTTGGCAATACCACACCATTCGCGGGATTATTGACCTGCCTCTGACAACAAGTGCCCACCTAACTCTGCACGAGGACCGTTGGCTGCAACCATGTGGCCCCCTTGATCATCCATCATGATACTCCTGTTCCAGTCGCATGGGGTCAGCGCCAACCGCTCCAATCAAGTGTGCAGGACAAACCAATGCGGCCGGGGCCCCGGCGCGGAGACGATGTCTTCACATCTGGATATTTACAAGCTCCCGCCCGCACCCATGATCGCACATCCGTAACGGACTGGATATTTGACCCAAGAAGAAGCACGGGGGGGCGCTTTGCAGGGGGGCGTGGCGCGTCTATGGTCGGCAGACAGGGGCCCGGCCCCGCCAGACCGGAGAGGCCGATGCGGCGGCGGCTGCCCACCATCTTCATCCTGATGACCGTGATGATCGACGCGATGGGCATCGGGCTCATCCTGCCGGTCATGCCGGCGCTGATCCTCGAGGTCGAGGGCGGCAGCCTGGCCCGCGCGGCGCTTTGGGGCGGGGTGCTGTCGACCGCCTTCGCGGTGATGCAATTCCTCTTCGGGCCGGTGATGGGCAACCTCTCCGACAGGTTCGGGCGGCGGCCGGTACTCCTCATTTCGCTCTTCGTGATGGCCATCGATTACGTGGTCATGGCGCTGGCGGGCTCGATCTGGCTGCTGCTTCTGGGCCGCATCGTCGGTGGCATCACCGGGGCGACCCATTCCACCGCCTCGGCCTTCATGGCCGATATCTCGCCGCCCGAGAAACGCGGCGCGGGGTTCGGCATGGTCAGCGCCGCCTTTGGCCTCGGGTTCGTGCTGGGGCCGGTGATCGGCGGGGTGCTGGGCGACCTGGGCACCCGCGCGCCGTTCCATGCCGCCGCGGCGCTGGCCTTTGCCAATTTCCTCTTCGGCCTCGTCATCCTGCCCGAAACCGTCACCCCCGACAAACGCCGTCCCTTCATCTGGCGCCGCGCCAACCCGTTCGGCGCCGCGCGCCAGATCCGGGCGCTGCCCGGCATGGGGCGGCTGCTGACCGTGCTGCTGCTCTACCAGCTGGCCACCCATGTCTACCCGGCGATCTGGGCCTATTTCACCCAGGCCCGCTTTGGCTGGGATCCGCGGATGATCGGCCTGTCGCTGGCCGTCTTCGGCATCTCGATGGCGGTCGTGCAGGGCGGCGTCATCCGGCTGGCGCTGTCGCGGCTGGGCGAGCTGCGCACCGTGGTGCTGGGCTTCGGCTTTTCCATCCTCGCCTTCCCGGTGCTGGCCTTCATCACCAATGGCCCGCTCGCCCTGATCCTCACGCCGGTCGCCGCGATGGCCGCCATGGCGGTGCCCGCGCTGCAGGCGATGATGTCGCAGCAGACGCCGGATGACGCGCAGGGCGAGCTGCAGGGCATCCTCACCTCCGTCAACGCGCTGGCGATGATCCTCTCGCCCCTGCTGATGACCGGCGTCTTCGCCGCGGCCACCATGCCGGGCGGCGCCATCTACCTGCCCGGCGCGCCCTTCCTCGCCGCGCTTCTGCTCACCCTGGCGGCGCTCGTGCTGTTCCTTACCACGCGCCGCCCCGTTTCCGCCCCGTAAGAGGCCGAAGCCGCCTTTTTCCCGCTTGCACCGGTGAAAGAATCCGGGTCAGGCTGCCCCTCAAAACCTGCCGGAGGGATCATCATGCAAACCATCAAGGCCGCCGTCTGCCACGAATTCGGCAAACCCCTTGTCATCGAAGACGTCAGGCTGCGCGCCCCCGAGATGGGCGAGATCGAGGTCACGCTCGATGCCGTGGCGATCTGCCATTCCGACATTTCCTATGCCGAGGGCGCCTGGGGCGGCACCCTGCCCGCCGTCTACGGCCACGAGGCGGCGGGCCGCGTCACCTCCGTCGGCGCCGGGGTCAACGGGCTGTCCGAGGGCGACCCGGTGGTCGTGACGCTGATCCGCGCCTGTGGCGAATGCGCCAGCTGCGGCAGCGGCCGGCCCACCGGCTGCGACACGCCCTATGATGGCGATCACGGGCCGCTGACCACGGCCGATGGCGGTGTGCTGCATCAGGCGATGGCCTGTGGCGCCTTTGCCGAGAAGGTCGTCGTGCATCACAGCCAGGTCGCGAAGATCCCCGAGGACATGGCGATGGACGCCGCCTGCCTGCTGGCCTGCGGAGTGATCACCGGCATCGGCTCGGTGGTCAACGCCGCCAAGCTGCGCGCCGGGCAGGACGTGGTCGTGATCGGCGCCGGCGGTGTCGGGCTCAACGCCATCCAGGGCGCGCGCATCGCCGGCGCCCGCCGTATCGTCGCCGTCGACATGAGCGAGGGCAAGCTGGAAGACGCCAAGGCCTTCGGCGCGACCGACGGCGTGCTGGCCACCCAAGAAAAACCCTGGCGCGCCGCGAAAAAGGCCATGGGCCGGGGCGCCGACGCCGTTTTCGTGACCGTGGGCGCGATCCCCGCCTATGACCAGGCGCCGCGCTACCTTGCGGGCGGCGGCCGGATCATCGCGGTCGGCATGCCCCATTCCGGCGACATGTCGTCCTACGAGCCGGTGAATTTGGCCGCCTACGGGCAGGGCATCACCGGCTCGCTGATGGGCGACGTGGTGGTCAAGCGCGACATTCCGTGGATGATCGACCTCTACGCCCAGGGCCGCCTCAAGCTCGACGAGCTGATCTCGAACCGCTGGTCGTTCGACCAGATCAACGAGGCCATCGCCGACACCAACACCGGCAGCGCGCGGCGCAACGTGATCATGCTGCGCTAGGCCGCGCCGATGCCGCACCGACGTGATACCGACAAAATACCGACGTAATACCGACGTTGCAAAACCCCCTTCGGGAGGCCCGCCATGAAGCTGCAAGACCTCGACATCATCGTCACCTCGCCGCCTGCCCCGGGCTGGGGTGGGCGCTACTGGATCCTGGTGAAACTGACCACCGATACCGGCATCACCGGCTGGGGCGAATGCTATGCCGCCTCGGTCGGGCCAGAGGCGATGAAGCCGGTGATCCGCGACGTGTTCGAGCGGCACATGGCCGGCGAAACCCCTGAAAACATTGAGCTTATGTTCCGCCGGGCCTATTCCTCGGGCTTCACCCAGCGGCCCGACCTGACCGTCATGGGCGCCTTTTCGGGGCTGGAGATTGCCTGCTGGGATATCCTCGGCAAGGCCCGCGGCCGCCCGGTCTGGGCCCTGCTCGGCGGAAAGATGAACGAGCGCATCCGCGCCTACACCTATCTCTACCCCCTGCCGCATCACAAGCTGGCCGATTTCTGGACCTCGCCCGAGATGGCCGCCGAAAGCGCACTCGACTGCGTAAGCCGCGGATATACCGCGATAAAATTCGACCCGGCAGGCCCCTACACCCTGCGCGGCGGGCATATGCCGGCCATGTCCGACATCTCGCTCTCGGTCGCCTTCTGCAAGGCCATCCGCGAGGCGGTGGGCGACAAGGCCGACCTGCTCTTCGGCACCCATGGCCAGTTCACCACCGCCGGGGCCATCCGCCTCGGCCAGGCGCTCGAGCCCTATTCGCCGCTCTGGTACGAGGAGCCGGTGCCGCCCGACAGCGTCGGCCAGATGGCCCAGGTGGCCGCGAAAGTCCGCATCCCCATCGCCACCGGCGAGCGGCTGACCACCAAGGCCGAGTTCGCCCCCCTCCTGCGCGAGGGCGCGGCGGCCATCCTGCAACCGGCATTGGGCCGGGCGGGCGGCATCTGGGAAATGAAGAAAGTCTCTGCCATGGCAGAGGTTTACAACGCACAGCTCGCCCCGCATCTCTATGCCGGGCCGGTGGAATGGGCGGCGAATATCAACCTCGCCGCCTCGATCCCCAACCTGCTGATGTGCGAGACGATCGAGACCGAGTTCCATGACCGGCTGATCAAGGGGTCGATCCGGGTCGAGCAGGGCTTCATCACCCCGCCCGAGGCCCCCGGCCTCGGCATCGAGGTCGACGAGGACTTCGCCCGCGCCCACCCGTACGAGGATGACGGGCTGCACCTGCAGATGCAGGAAGCGCCCTGCGATTACGTCAACGGCAACAGCTTTGCGGGTGGCGCGCCGCCGAAGGAATGATCTCCACGGCGTTTGCGAAGTCTTAAGGAAGGTCTGTTACGAAGCCCCCTGCCCCTTACGGCAGGAAGCTCAGCCAGACCCAGGCGGTCAAAATGGTTAACGCAGTGGCGACCAGCACGGTCGTCGCAGCCACGCGCATGGCGCGGCCATACATCGAGGCGAAGATATAGGCGTTCACCCCCGGCGCCATCGCTGCCGTCAGAACGGCCGAGCGTGTGGGCTCCACCGGCAGGCTCAGCGCCAGGCCCATGCTGCGGGTGATCGTCGGGTGAATGACCAATGAAATAAGGCAGGCATATAGCACGATCCGGAAATCGCCCTCGGCCTTGTAGCTTGCCAGCACGCCCCCCATCCCGAAGATCGCCGCCGGCAGCGCGGCCCGCACCATCAGGTCAAGCGCATCGTTCAGCACGCCGGGCAGCGTCACACCGGAGAAGTTAACGATGAACCCCGCCCCGATCCCGAGGATCAGCGCGTTCGAGAACATCGATTTCACCACCCGCTTGACCACGCCGAAACCCGCCTGCCCCTTGGCGCGCACGATCTCCATCACCGAGATCCCGATGCCGTAGCAGATCGGCGAATGCATCGCGATGATGGCGAAATTCGCCTCCAGCGCATCGGCGCCATAGGCCCGTTCGGTCAGCGGAAGCCCCAGCAGGACCGAGTTTGAGAACAGGCAGATGAACCCGATGACAACCGAATCCTCCCAGTCCCGCCGGAACAGGAACCGCGCCCCGAACAGCCCCAGCGTGAACCCGGCCAGGGCGCCGGCATAGAAGCTGACAAGAAGCCGCCAGTCGAAGCTCTGGCCGAGGTCCAGCCGCGCGATGGCGGTGAACAGAAGACAGGGAATGGCAAAGCTCTGCGAAAATTTCGTCAGCCCGTCGACACCCGCCTGGCTGAACCATCCCCGCCAGACCGCCAGGTAACCGAACCCGATGACCAGGAAGACCGGAAGGATGACATCAATAAGCGCCTGCAAGGGCCTAGTCCGTATAGGTAATCACCATGCCGTCATAGGCAGGGGTGATATGCTCGGGCGTCTCGTCCGCCACGGTCTGGTAATCCAGGTCGATATGCATGTTGGTCAGCACCGCCCGGCGCGGCGCGGCGCGGCCGATCCACTCAAGCGACTGTTCCAGGTGCGAATGGGTCGGGTGCGGCGTGCGGCGCAGCGCGTCGAGCACCCAGCAATCGAGCCCCTCCAGCGCGGCCCAGCTTTCCTCGGGGATCTCCGCCACGTCCGGCAGGTAGGCCAGCTCGCCGATCCGGAAGCCCAGCGCATCGATCGAGCCGTGGTTCACCTTGAACGGCCGCAGCGTCACCGCCCCGCCGGCCCCCTCGACCGTGATGTCGCCTTTGATGGTGTGCATCTCGAGGATCGGTGGATAAGGCGAGCCCTCAGGTTGCATGAAGGCATATCCGAAGCGGGAATAAAGCGTGTTCTGCGTGTCGCCATCGGCCCAGACCGGCACCCGCTGCTTCATGTTGAAGACGATCATCCGCAGGTCGTCGAGCCCGTGCACGTGGTCGGCGTGGTCATGGGTGTAGACGACCGCATCCAACTCGCCCACGCCCGCGCCCAGAAGCTGGCTGCGCAGGTCGGGCGAGGTGTCGATCAGCACCCGGGTCGTGCCCCCCTCGCCTTCCCGCTCGATCAGCATCGAACAGCGGCGGCGGTTGTTCTTCGGGTTTTCCGGGTCGCAATCGCCCCAGTTGTTGCCCAGCCGCGGCACCCCGCCGGACGACCCGCAGCCCAGGATGGTAAAGCGCGTTTCGGTCATGCGGCGGCCTTCCAGAAGAGGCGCCGGAAATTCGCCTGTGTCTGCGCCGCGAAATCGGGCCAGTCCATGCCGAACACCTCGGCTCCCACCTTGGCGGTGTGCACGGTATAGGAGGGCTCGTTCCGCTTGCCGCGATAGGGCGGCGGCGCAAGATAGGGCGCGTCGGTTTCGACAAGGATCCGGTCGGCCGGCGCGGCGGCAAAGATATCCCGCAGCTCCTGGCTTTTCGGGAAGGCGGCGATGCCCGACATCGATAGGTAGAACCCCAGCTCCAGCGCCGATTTCGCCAGCGCGGCCCCGGAAGAAAAGCAATGCATGACACAGGAATAGGCGCCGTTCCTGTACTCGTCGGTCAGGATGCGGGCCATGTCCTCGTCGGCATCGCGGGAATGGATGATGAGCGGCAAGCCGGTCTCGCGCGCGGCGGCGATATGGACGTGCAGGCTTTCCTTCTGCACCTCCGCGCTTTCCGCGGTGTAATGGTAATCGAGCCCCGTCTCGCCGATGCCCACGAATTTCGGATGTTCTGCCAGCTTCACCAGCTCGTCGACCGTCGCCATCGGCTCGTCGGCGGCGCTCATCGGGTGGGTGCCGGCGGCGTAGAAGACGGGGTCATAGGCCTCGGCGATCGCCCGCACCTGCGGCTCCAGCCGCAGCTTGGTGCAGATCGTGACCATCTTCGTGACGCCGGCCTCGACCGCGCGGTTAACGATATCGTCACGCTCTTCGTCGAACGTGTCGAAGTCGAGATGGCAATGGCTGTCGGTGATCGCGACGGGGTCGGACATGAAACCTCAGGCTCTGGCACAGTTTTGCAGCTTGAAGACCGTATCAAGCACCAAGGCGGCAGGGTCAAGGTTCACCGCCCGGCCATGGCGCGCGCGTTCGCCGATCTCCTGCGCCAGCGCCGCCCAGGCGCGCGCCTGGTGGGGCCCGGGCGCGAGGCGGGTCAGCATCTCGGCCTCGCCTTTCGCGGCCTCGGGCGGGGCCGTGCCGGTGGCGCCCGTGCGGGCCAGCCGGGCCAGCATCAGGTCGGTCAGGCCGAAAAGCAGGTCGAGCTTGTCCTCCGCCCCGCGCGCCGCCGCGGCCTGTGCCAGCGCATTGGCCTTGGGCCGGTCAAGCCGCGGCAGGCTGGCCGCCAATCCGACCAGCTCTTCATAAAGTTTTAACCCTTCGAGGTTCAGCAGCCGCACCGCCTCCCCCACCGACCCGCCGGAGAGCTCGGCAATCGCCTCGGTCTCCGTGCCCGGCTCCACCCCGGCCTGCCGCAGCGCGGCGGCCATATCCTCGGTCGAGAGCGGCACCAGCCGCAGGTCGCGGCACCGTGACCGGATCGTCGGCAGAAGCTTGGCGGGCTGGTGGCTGATCAGCAGCAGCGTCGTTCTTGCCGGCGGCTCCTCAAGCATCTTCAGCAGGGCGTTGGCGGCCTGTGTGTTCATCTCGTCGGCACTGTCGATGATCACCACGCGCCGCCCGCCCTCGGTCGCCGACATGTGCAGGAAGCGGTTCAAATCACGCACATTTTCCGCGATGATCATGTCGCGCAGGCGGCCTGTCTTTTCGTTGACCCTGCGGGTGATGTGGTACAGCCCCGGGTCGGACCCGGCCAGCAGGCGCCTTGCGACCGGATGATCCTCGGGCACGTCGAGCGTATCGGGCACGGGCGGTGCATCGCCGAACAGCCCGCCCTCGTCGGCCTCGGGCGTGGCCAGCAGGAACCGTGCGATCTTCCACGCCAGCGTGGCCTTGCCCACCCCGCGCGGGCCGGTCAGCAACCAGCCATGATGCATGCGGCCCGAGTTGAACGCGGTCAGGAACGCCTGCTCGGCGGGTTTTTGACCATATAATTCAGGCGTCTCCCGCGGATGCGGGGCGCCGGCGATCTGATCGGGTCTGGCTGTGGAGTCGTCGCTCATCTGAGGCGCGAGGTTACGACGCCCAGGATATCCTGTGCAACCTGCTCGGGCGCCCGCGCGCCGTCGATGACGGTGATCCGGTCGGGAAAGTCGCCCGCAAGCTCCAGGAACCCGGCCCGCATCCGCGCCTGAAGGTCGGTACCGAAGCTTTCGAAGCGCTCTTCGCTGCCCTTGCGCGACAGCGCCCGGTCAAGCCCCGCCTGCGGGTCGAGGTCGATCAGCAGGGTCAGGTCGGGCTCGCGCTTGATCATCAGGTCATGCAGGCTGTCGACCATCTCGCGGCCCTCGGCACTGCGCAGGCCCTGGTACATGCGGGTGCTGTCGGCGAAGCGGTCGCAAATGACGATCTCTCCGCGTGCCAGCGCCGGCTCGATCACCCGCTCCAGATGGTCCCGCCGCGCGGCGGTAAAGAGCAGGATCTCGGTCTCGGCCGACCAGCGATCGGGGTCGCCTTCCAGCAGAAGCTTGCGGATTTCCTCGGCCCCGGGGCTGCCGCCCGGCTCGCGCGTCAGATGCACGACATGCCCCTGCCCGCGCAGCGCCTCGGCCAGCAGCCGCGCCTGTGTCGACTTGCCCGAACCGTCTATCCCTTCAAGCGTGATGAACCGGGCACCGCCACTCAAAGCTGGCCCTCGGGGCCCTGCCTCAGCCGATTCAGAAGCAGCCCCGACACCGTCTTGAGCCTGACGAGAAAGCCCCCCGACGGCACGTCGTTGGCGGCATAGAGCGGCACGCTCTTCTCGGGCAGGCCTTCGGGGGCGAAAACAAGCTGGGCCAGCTCGTCACCCTTCGCCACCGGCGCGTGAACCGGGCCGGTATAGACCACCTCGGCCTGCACCTCTTCATCGGACAGCACCGGCAGCAAGGCCGATACATCCTCGCCCGGCACCAGCCCGACGCTGTCGGCCTGACCCATCCAGACATCGGCCATGGCAACCTGCGTGTCGGCCTTGACCACCGATTTCTGCACGAACTGGCGGAAGGCCCAGGTGACCAGCGCCTCGGCCTCCTCGGCGCGCTGGCCGGCCGTCTGCAGGCCCGAGACCACCACGATCACCCGGCGGTCGCCCTGCTTGGCCGACCCGACAAGGCCATAACCCGCCCGCTCGGTGTGCCCGGTCTTGAGGCCGTCGGCGCCAATGCCAAGCCGCAGAAGCGGGTTGCGGTTCTGCGTGTTCTGCGGGGCGCGCCCATCGAAGGAATACTCGGTCTCGGCGAACATCGGGTAGAATTCCGGGAAATCCTCGATGATGTGCCGGGCCAGAAGCGCAAGGTCACGCACGCTCATCAGGTGGCCCGCCGCGGGCCAGCCGTTGGAATTCTGGAAGGTGGAGCTGGTCATCCCCAGCTGCTGGGCGCGCTGGGTCATGAAGCGGGCAAAGCCGGCCTCGGTGCCGTTGGGGCTCAGCGCCTCGGCGATCACGGCACAGGCGTCGTTCCCCGACAGCACGATGATGCCGCGCAGCAGGTCTTCGACGGTCACCCGGTCGGTGGTGTCGAGAAACATGGTCGAGCCGCCATAGCTCATGGCGTGCTCGGAGACCGGCAGCTTTTCGTCGAGCGACAGCCGCCCGTCACGGATCGCCTCGAACGCCACGTAGAGCGTCATCAGCTTCGACATCGAGGCAGGCGGCAGCGGCGTATCGGCGTTCTTGTCCAGCAGCACGGTGCCGGTCGTCATGTCCATCACATAGGCGGCCTTGGCCTGGGTGTCGAAGGCGCGCGCCGGCAGCGCCAGCAGGACGATCAGAACGATGTGCGACAGGAGTAGGGTCAGACGAGGCATAGGGATCAGCTTCAGTTTGTTACGGGATAGGCATCCGCGAACCCGACGCCCTTGACCTTGCGCAGCAGCGCGCTGCGCTCGGCCTTGTTGGCGGCGGGGCCCACGATGACGCGCCAGAAGGTCTTGCCCTTGGCGCTCTGTTTCTTGACGGTCGGCACCATGCCGTTCTGGCGCATGGCCTCGGCAGTGTTGAGGGCGTTCTCCTCGACGCTGAAGATGCCGATCTGCAGGTAGGGCTTGTCGAGAGACGAGGTTTGCGGCGGCTTGGGTTTCGGTTCCGGCGTGGGCGGCGTGGCCTCGGCCTCCTCGATCGCGGCGGTCGCGGTCGAGACCGGATCGAGCGTGGTCGCCTCGACGCTCTCGGGCGCCGTCAGATCGGTCGCGGGCGCCTCGGCCACCTCTTCCGCATCGGTGGGCTGCGCTTCGCGGCGCAGGGCCGTCACGTTGAGCTGCGCCGGGGCGCCGGCCAGCATGCCCAGCGCCGACGCGGCATCCGACGACACCTGGATCGACGGGCCCGGGTTGTTGCGCTCGCGGCGGAACAGCGCCCCGATCACGAACTTGGAATTCTTGGTGTTGCGGATGATGACCCGCTCGGGCTCCTTCACGTCGGGGTGCGCCACCCAGACGCCGCCCAGCGAGGGCCGGCCGTCCCACAGCCCGCTATCGGTGACCTGGAAGACTTCCGGCGCCTCGACATCGCGTTCGACCAGCTTGGTGGTCGAGGTGTCCTGCATGTCCGCCGCCTCGGCCGTGTCGGCCTTGGGCTTGAGAAAGCCGAACGTGCCGCCCTCCGTGCCTTCGCCGCAGCCGCCAAGGGCCAGCCCGCCGGCCAGGGCGATCGCCGTGCCCGCCCTCAATAGCCTGCGCCCTTCTGTATGATACGCCATCCCAAGTTCCTTGCCTGTCGCGGCGCGTTGATCTGCGCCCTCCCGGTTTTTCCGGATTTTCTCGCCTTCCGCCCCACGCGCACCCCGCGCACAGGCCGCTCTTGCCGCAGTCTAGCGCCAGTTCGGACACAAGAAAAGTGCGCCGCGCGCTCCTTGGCGAAATTCCCCTGCAACTCGCACCTTTCAGAATCGCGCAGGCCCCCTTAAGGAGGTCCGGACCCGGAGGAGTGGCAGAGTGGTCGATTGCACCGGTCTTGAAAACCGGCGTACGTGAAAGCGTACCGTGGGTTCGAATCCCACCTCCTCCGCCACCCACCCCAGTCTCATTTCCCGTGTACGGTTTTCCCGCGTTTTCAGCCGCAATTCCCGCTGGATACGAGCTGGGCATTCGAAGTGAGACGCACCGTATCTCCCCATTTCCCCTGGATCATAGCCCGCGTCTCAGTTGGCCATTTGGCGCGGTTCGGTTTTAGAGAGATTTCCCTGATAACACTCGATTTACAGGGTATTGAGAGAGATTGGGCATATGCGCCCAAGACGAAACCACTGCAAAACAATACCTTAAGGCGTCATTTCCCTACAAACAGAACAGGGAAACGTTTCAGGCTAACAGGGAATTTTCAGGGAGGATCAGGGAGATTGGATCGCGTATCAGGGACGGCCTGTTACGCGCCGATTCCAAGCAATCTCTCCTGCTCAGTCCAGTCGAGCGGGATCTGCATGCGCACCAGTTTTTCAAGCGTCAGATTGGCTGGCTGCTTGCCATCGAAAATCGCCGTCTGGATCGACGGCGCCAGGAACGCGAGCTGCGCCCGTGTTCGAATGTAGGCCTCGGTCACTTTTTCACGGCGGGCAATCTGCGAGATCGGCATGCCCTTCTGGAGGTCTGCCGCCCATTTATGGCCCTTGGCCAATCCACGAATAAGCGTGCGGTCCGGTCCGGACAGGATCTCGCCGGTGACGATTCGCGCTTCCACACCTCGCCGTCGCATCGTGAATGGAGCCTCGATGGACAGGATCGCCTCGGATATGTCTTCGGGAGCCATTTCCAGAAGGGCCGCAATTTCATCACGGTCAAGCTGTATCTTGAGACGATCCTTTCCAAGCTGCCCCTCAGTGACGAGCGTCTTGAGAAGCTGGGCATCTCCGCTTCGAAAGCGTTGAACAAGATCGTCCACTTTGCGCGAGGTTTCGTCCGCCGCCTCCAGGTCGGGAGCCGCGAGCAGGGTATGACGGCGCATGGCGTCTTCGAGATGTTTTGCGACCGTGGTGGCAACCGAGTTCTCGAACTGCTGGGCCGGTAGCCGCCAACCGTTCGCCTTGTCGCCCCCGGAGAGAAGCCGGTTCGAGACATAGTAGCGGATCCGCCGACCGCCCTTGCTCGCATGCGATGGCGTCAGGCGGTCGCCGGTCTGGTCGCGGAACTTGCCCGTGAGCGGCGCAGATCTGGTCGCGCTCCCCTGCGCTTTGCTTCTCGATCTTGGCCTGACACTCGCGTCCTGCAGCTTGGCCTGCACCCGGTCCCACAACTCGTCAACGATGATGGCCGCATGCTGTCCGTCAAACACCTTGTCCTTGTGGCGGATTCGGCCGACGTAAATTGGATTGCAGAGAATGTGGTGGATCTGGCCCCGGGACAGCGAGCCGCCGCCCTGCACCCGGCCCGTCGAGAAGACATGCCGCTTGGAACGCAGACCGCGGCGGTCAGCTTCCTGCTCGACAGCCCGGAGACAGCCAAGTTCGTCGTAGAGATCATAAAGGGTTTCGACCGTGCCACGCTCGCCCTCGTTGATGACGAGGCTGCGGGTGTTGGGATCGGGATGCGCGTTGTAGCCAAGGGGCGGCACGCCGCCCATCCAGAGGCCGCGCTTCTTCGAGGCCGCGATCTTGTCGCGGATGCGTTCCGCCGTCACTTCACGCTCGAACTGGGCAAAGCTCAAGAGCATGTTGAGCGTGAGCCGGCCCATCGACGAGGAGGTGTTAAAGGCTTGTGTGACCGACACGAAGGAACACCCGGCGGCCTCGAACCGGTCCACCAGTTTGGCGAAGTCCGAGAGCGAGCGCGTCAGCCGGTCAATCTTGTAGACCACGATCATGTCGATGCGCCCGGCATCGACGTCCTCCATCAGCTGCGTGAGCGCCGGACGTTCCAGCGTGCCGCCCGATACGCCACCATCGTCATAGCGGGCGGGAAGCATACTCCAGCCTTCGCCCCGTTGGCTCGCGATATAGGCCGCACAGGCTTCATGTTGCGCATCAAGCGAGTTGAACTCCTGGTCGAGCCCATCCTCGGTGGACTTGCGGGTATAGATGGCGCACCGGATTTTCCTGGTCATCCCCCTGCCCTCCCATTGAGCCCAAAGAAGCGCGGACCGGACCAATGGGCGCCGGTGATCTCGCGCGCGATGGCCGAAAGCGAGCGCCAGCTTTGGTCGCGCCAGCGGAACCCCTGCTCGGTGACGTCGACGACGTGGGTGACGCCATTCCACTCCCGCAGGAGCCGACCGCCCGGTTGCAGACCCGTACTTCGCTTGGGCGCATCGCCTCCGGCTGCCCGTTCCAGCTTCGCCACGAACCCTTTGGGCAGACCGCCCTGTGCCCGTGACTGCATTTCGAATGCCAGCGTCCGCCGCAGGAACGGTCGGCTCAGGCTCTTTGGCGGCGGACCACCGAAGTGGTCCTGCCAGAGCGCGATGAGCTGCGGGCGGTCCATCGTTTCGATCTCGGATACCGCAACCATCACTGCGCCTCTGCGGCTGCGGTGATCCGATAGATCGATTTGCCGTCCTCATTCTTCGTGCGGTCGATCACATCGCCGGCCTTGCGCAGGCCGCTGAGCGCGGCCCGCACCGTGTGCGATTGCCAGCCCGTCATCTTGCAGAGCTCATCAAGGCCGGCTCCGTCTGCGCGTTGGAGCATCTCGCGCACCAGCGCGGTCTTCGACTTCCGTGGTGTATCCGTCTTCGGCTTTGATACTCGCGATTTGCGGGTCTTTGCGGTGTTGGTCATGTTGGTCTCCCGGTTTGCGGGCCAACCTCATGTCGGCCCTGCTACCGAGAGGAGCCCGATCCATGTATCGGGCGCAGAGACAGCAACGCTTCCTGTGGCGCAGAAGTCCAGCGGAATGTCATGGACAGTATCTTCTCACCAGACAAATAATCGCTCAGGTTGGATACCCCTAATTCTTTGTCAACGCTGCATTTTTTCAAATTTACCTCTTGCCAGATCGGGATCAACTCGTTACCTATCCACCATCGCCGTACGCCGTCTTGCACGCGCGATACTTCACAGTTTGGCAGAATACCCACTGGCCCCTCGTGGCCGACAGGGAGCAGCCTCAACCAGGAGCCGGATCGCAAGGTCCGAAGCGCCGTTGAGCTGCTCTGTTCCGTCTCCGGATCCTGGTTTCCCGCAACCGCCCCCTTGGGGTTCGTGAAACTCAGGAGACATGTATGTCCCATCCTAAACCCAGAAAGAAACCGGCCAAGGCACCGGCGACCACCGCCCTGCCCATTGACCGGCTGAAGCCCTACGCGCGCAACGCGCGGCAGCACAGCGACAAGCAGATCGATCTCATTGCCCGGTCGATCCGGGAGTTCGGGTTCAACAACCCCGTACTCATTGACCGCGACCGCGCGATCGTGGCCGGCCACGGTCGGTTCGAGGCCGCCAAGCGGCTCAAGCTCGAGACCGTTCCGACCGTCCAACTCGATCACCTGACCGACGCCCAGATCAAGGCCTACCGGATCGCCGACAACCGCATTGCCGAACTCTCCGACTGGGACGACGAGATCCTGCGGTTCGAGATCCTGGACCTCAGCGATCTCGACCTTGCCGGTGAACTCGAGTGTGATCTCACGCTCACCGGGTTCGATACGCCGGAGCTCGACATCATTCTCGGCGACGCTCCGACAGAGGATGACACCGAAGACAAGGAAACGGTCGATGAACCGGATCCGCAGGCAGGCCCTGTCACCTGTCCCGGGGAGATCTGGCAGCTGGGCCGGCATCGCATCCTATGCGGCAATGCGCTTGAGCCGTCCGCCTATTCCGCGCTCATGGGCGAGGATACCGCGCGGATGATCTTCACCGATCCGCCTTACAACGTGCCGATCAATGGTCACGTGCGTATGGGTGACACCGGCACCCACCGTGACTTTGCCATGGGCGTTGGCGAGATGAGCGACGCGGAATTCCGCGACTTCCTGCGGGCCTTCATCCGCCAGAGCATGGCTCACGTCATGGATGGCGGGATCTGCATGATCTGCATGGACTGGCGCCACCTGGCCGATTTGATCGATGCCGGCAAGGCGGAAGGCTTGTCGCTCATCAATCTCTGCGTCTGGAACAAGACCAATGGCGGCATGGGCAGCCTTTACCGCTCGAAGCACGAGATGGTCTGCATCTTCAAGAAAGGCGACGTGGGCCATATCAACAATGTCGAGCTCGGCCGTCACGGCCGCTACCGGACCAACGTCTGGGACTACGCCGGCGTCAATACGTTCCGCAAAGGCCGTAGCGAGGATCTCGTCGATCACCCCACGGTCAAGCCGACCGCGCTCGTTGCCGATGCCATCCGGGACGTGAGCCACCGCGGCGAGATCGTGCTCGATCCTTTCTGCGGATCGGGCGCCACGGTGCTCGCCGCTGAGAAGGCGGGCCGCTCTGCCCGCGCGATCGAGCTCGACCCGCTTTACGTCGACGTGGCGATCCGCCGGTGGCAGGCGCTGACCGGCGAGACGGCCACTCACCTTGAGACCGGCGAGACCTTCGCCGACCGCGAAGACGCGACGAACTCCAACGAAGATGAGCAGACCCATGACGACCAGTGACGATGACAAGGACTACGAGGTGGGCTACGGCAAACCGCCGAAGCACAGCCAGTTCAAGAAAGGCCAGTCGGGCAATCCCAAGGGTCGGCCGAAGGGGTCGAAGAACGTCGCGACCATTTTCCGAGAGCGTCTCTTCAGTACGGTTAACATCAAGGAAAACGGACGCCGCAAGCAGATTACAATGATCGAAGCGTTGTTCCGCACTTTGCTCAAGTCCGGGCTTGAAGGCGACGCCCGGGCGCAAGACCGGCTGATCAAACTCCTCCCCTTGGCGGATGCTGATGCGTCAGATGCTGAGCAAGACGCACAGATCGTACGGACCGACCAAACGGACGAAGATGTCCTGCGTTATTTTTTCGAGGTCGGTGGCAAGGGCTTGTTTGACGCCGACGACGATGAGGGAGAGCACCAATGACGTTTCAGGCTCCCGAGCTTGGCGCCCAGGCAGCGACAGCCCTCTATCGGAAAAACCTTTTTGCGTTTGTGTGGAAGGCCTTCGAGACCCTGCACCAGGGTGAAGAGGACCAGTTCGTTCCTGCCTGGCACGTGCAAGCCATGTGTCACGAGCTTGACCATTTGCTCTCCGGCAAAAATACCCGACTGGTCATCAACGTGCCGCCGCGCCATCTCAAGTCGATCACCGTCGCCGTGGCCTTGTCTGCCTTTATCCTTGGCCATTATCCCAGCGCCAAGATCATTGTGGCAAGCTACGGCCTGGACCTCGCGCGGATCCACTCCGAAGCCTGCCGAAGGATCATGGAGTCGGACTGGTACAAGCGTGTGTTTCCTGGGACGCGCCTCGCTGCCAAGGGCAACTCGGCCTACGATTTCCGCACGACCAAAGGGGGCGGCCGCAAGGCCGTTTCCATCAGCGGCGCCGTCACGGGGTTCGGGGCGGACTACATCATCATCGATGATCTTCTGAAAGCTCAGGACGCGGCATCCGAAACGGAGCTGGAGAGGGCCAGAATCTACATCGAGGAGACCCTGCTGACCCGGTTCAACAATCCCAGCGAAGGTCGTGTTGCGATGATTGCCCAACGTCTCCACGAGATGGACCCGCCCGGCTATCTGCTCGAAAAGGGCACGTATCGGCATTTGAATCTCACGGCCATTGCCGAGCAGGACGAACAAATTGCCATCGGTGTGGGGCAGGTTCACCTGCGCAAGACAGGCGAGGCATTGTTCCCCGAGAGGATGGATCTCGAAACCCTTGAGCGTATGCGCAAGGAACTGGGGACCACGACGTTCAACTGTCAGTATCAGCAAAACCCGATCGCGCCCGACGGCTCGCCCCTTCGCTGGGAGTGGTTCGGCAGCTACGAGGAGCACTTGTCGCGCAATGACTATGAACTGGTGGTCCAAAGCTGGGATACCGGCATGTCGTCTGACCCGGGATCGGATTACTCGGTTTGCACGACCTGGGGGTTTCGTGAGCGCCGCTGGTACTTGTTGCACGTCTTCCGCGACCAGTTGGATTTTCCCGAGCTCAAGCAAAAGGCGTTCAGGCTCTGTGACGACTGGCAAGTCGACCGCGTACTGATCGAGGACGCGGCCAGCGGGAAACCCTTGCTGCAGGAATTTGGGGTGAACGACTACAGGCAGGCCGTGTCGATCAAGCCAGAGCATGACAAGGAAGTCCGTTTCAATGCGGCCTGCGCTCCGGTCGAAGAAGGGAACGTTTACCTGCCGGTTGACGCGCCGTGGCTCAAAACCTTCAAACGCGAGCTCCAGAGTTTCCCCAGGGGAAAATGGGATGACCAGGTGGACAGTTTCAGCCAGTTCCTGAACTGGACCAAGGGGTATGGGTTTCGCCGGGCCCTCGGTCGTCGTCACCCGATCAATGTCGAGCGCCAGAAACGCAATTTGAAAAGGCCGGTCCGCAAGTAACCGAACGCCAAGTCCCGTAGGTTCTGGGTTTTGCAGGCTATTTGTCGGCCGGGAAACTTTGAAGGCTGATCCACGTCTTGGAGGAAAACACGAGCTTGGAAGGCTGAGGTCTTACCATTACACAACGCCCGCTCAACACTGCAGACCAATATTTCATGCAGATAAAAGGGTCAAGTGCCACGTCGCGAACGGCCCTAACCTGCCATCTGTCGATTGCTCCAGATGCTGCAACAGCATCCCGCTTTGCGGACATTGGCTTCCATCTCCAGTGCTTCTATCATCAGCGGAAGATCAAAGAGGTATTCAGATGGAACCCGAACCCAACCTTGTCATTTCCAGCGCCTCGCAGCGCATTGTTGAGGATGGCGTGACATTTAAGGTGGACATCTACAAACTCGAAGGTGGGGACGGTTGGTCGCTGGAAGTTGTGACCGAAGACGGGACTTCCATTGTCTGGGATGATCTCTTTGAAGACGACCGAGCCGCATTCGCGGAGGCAATAAGGACCATTCGCAGTGAAGGTGCAGTCGCCTTCGCAAACGGTGGTTCAAACGTCATTCCGTTTAGGCAGTAGGCAACGGCCCAGTGCGGCCATTCATGCATAACGCGGCGAAGGTCTGGCTTGAGCCTTTATCAACCTGCGCGTGGTGCGAGAAGGATTACTGCGGCGCCGATCAGGCACAGGCAGGCACCGGCGATGTCCCATACGTCAGGCCGCTGCCCCTCTGCGCTCCACATCCAGAGAAGCGACGCGGCGATATATACGCCGCCGTAGGCGGCATAGGCTCGACCGGCGAAACCTGCCTCGACCTGTGCCAGAAGCCAGCCGAACAGCACAAGGCTCGCAATCCCTGGCAGCAGCCAGAAGATCGACGCGCCCCGCCACCAGGCCCAGATTGCAAAGCAGCCGGCGATCTCGGCCAGCGCAGCGAAAGGATAGATCAACACGGTCGGCATCAGGAACTGGGCCGGTCGTGATCGGAGAGGCACTCTTCGTGGTCGCGTAGCACCTCAAGGATGCGGCAGTTCGCAACCCGATCGGCCCTGCACTCGCCGATCATTCGCCGAAGTTCGATCCGGAGCGCCTCGAGACGCGCGATGCGCGCCTCGACCTCGCGCAGCTGTTTCTGGGCGACTGCATCGACCTGCGCACATGACCGTTCCGGACTGTCAGAAAGATCCAGAAGCTCGCGGATCGCGCCAAGCGAGAAGCCGAGCTGCCGGGAGTGACGGATGAAGGAAAGACGATCAAGCTCGACATCCCCATAGCGTCTCTGGCCACCATCTGTCCGACCGGGCTCAGGCATTAGACCAATCTGTTCGTAGTATCGGATCGTTTGCACCTTTGTGCCGGTGCGCTTGGCGAGAGTGCCGATTGAAAGCATGGGTTTCCTCCTACGGCCCTGTGGTGCGGGGATCGCGTGGCTCCTCACCACGGCAAACGTTGTAGAAAATCTCCAGCCGAGGCTTGAACCTACAGTTGCTGTAGGTCGTATATCAAGGGTCGATCGAAGAATCACGACGGAGAGCCTTCATGGCAGACACGAGTGCAAAACAACGCGAATGGCGCGTTACAGGCATGGATTGCGGGTCATGCGCCGCCAAGGTGCGCGGCGCAGTCGAGCGCCTGCCTGGCGTCGAGCGTGTCGATGTCGCCCTGATGGCCGAGCGGTTGCGACTGACGCTCGATGAGACACAGACACCGCCAGAGCACATCGAGAAGGCAGTGCGCGGCGTCGGCTTCGGGATCGCGCCAAAAGGCGCGCGGCCAGAGAAACCCCAGGGCGGCTTTGTCCTGCCGGAGGGAGCCTTTCCGGATGCGGCGGAGGCCGTGGAAATCGACAGCGAGCCGAAGGAGATCACTGGGCCCGCCGATGACGCGCCGACCTCCTGGTTGGAGACGTCCAAGGGTCGCCTCGTGCTCGGCACCGGCGCATTGCTCGCGGCGGCTTGGGCGTCCCGCCTCGTCCTGCCGACTGAGATCGCGCATTGGGCATTCGTCCTGGCGACGCTGGTCGGGATCGTGCCCGTGGCGCAGCGCGCCTTCGCCATGACGCGGGCGGGAATGCCCTTCACTATCGAGATGCTGATGACCATCGCCGCTGGTGGCGCGCTGATAATCGGCGAGCCGGAAGAGGCGGCGCTCGTCGTTTTCCTCTTCGCCGTGGGCGAACTCCTGGAAGGCGTCTCTGCGGGCAAGGCGCGCGACAGCATTCGCGCACTCTCGAAGCTCGTGCCGAAGACGGCACGGCTCGAAGTGGGTGGCAAGACACGGGAGGTCGCGGCCGAGAGGCTCCAGTTGGGCCAGGTCGTTCAGGTCCGCCCCGGTGATCGCGTTCCCTGCGACGGCGAGGTGATCGACGGCACGTCGGGTGTCGACGAGAGCCCAGTGACCGGCGAGAGCGTCCCGAGCCTCAAGGAGCCGGGCGCGGAGGTCTTCGCGGGGTCGATCAACACCGAAGCTCTGCTGCGCGTGCGGGTGTTGAGGTCGGCCGAGGACAACACCATCGCCCGCATTGTCCGCCTCGTGGAAGAGGCCGAGAGCGCCCGCGCGCCGACCGAGCGCTTCATCGACCGGTTCAGCCGGGTCTACATGCCCGCTGTGGTCGGGGTCGCTGTTCTCGTCGCTATCGTTCCGCCGCTGGCCTTCGGGCTGGCTTGGGGCGAGTGGGTCTACCGGGCGCTGGCGCTGCTGCTGATCGGCTGCCCCTGCGCGCTGGTGATCTCGGTGCCGGCCTCGATCACTTCAGCGCTCTCGACCGGCGCGCGCAACGGTCTGCTGATGAAGGGCGGCGCGGTGATCGAGTCGGCGGCCCGCACGACCCATGTCGCCTTCGACAAGACCGGGACGCTCACACATGGCAGGCCCCGCGTGACAGATGTCTCTGTGTTGAGCGGAAGCGACGACGACCTCATGGCGCTTGCCGCCGGGGTCGAGAGCGGCGCGAGCCACCCGCTCGGACAGGCGATCTGCGCCGAGGCCGAGTGGCGAGGCGTGGGCGCGGCGACGGCCACCGGCGGCCGCGCGCTTCCCGGCAAGGGGGCGGAAGCCTCCATCGACGGTGTGACCGTCAGCGTGGGCTCCCCACGGCTGGCGAACGAGCGCGGCGCACTCACGGACGACCTGCGGACCCGCGTGGCGGCACTGGAAGCCGAGGGCAAGACGGTGGTCATCGTGCTCTGCAATGACGTGCCTCAGGGCCTCATCGCGCTCAGGGACGAGCCGCGGGACGACGCGGCAAACGCTATCGCGCAACTGCGCGGGCTCGGCATCTCTTCGGTCATGCTGACGGGGGACAACCCGCGCACGGCCCAAGCTATCGCTGAGGGGCTCGGGATCGAACATCGTTCGGAACTGATGCCGGAGGACAAGGTGACGGCGATCCGCGACCTGACGGCGGAGGCCCGGGTGATGATGATCGGCGACGGGATCAACGACGCGCCCGCGCTCGCCGCCGCGCATGTCGGCGTTGCAATGGGCTCGGGCACCGATGTCGCGCTCGAGACCGCCGACGCGGCGATCCTGCGCAACCGCGTGACCGATGTGTCGGGCAAGATCCGCCTCGCCCGGGCCACCATGTCGAACATCCGCCAGAACATCGCGATCGCCCTCGGGCTAAAGGCGGTCTTCCTCGTAACTACCGTCCTTGGCATCACCGGCCTCTGGATCGCGATCCTTGCGGATACCGGCGCCACGGTGCTGGTCACGATGAACGCGCTCCGGCTGCTGTTCTTCCGGCCCACCGGCACACCTGATCCTGCGGGGCACGTCGGTCTGACCGCTGAGACACGCCCCGATCACGCAGCCGCAACGACCTGAAAGGAACCCTGATGACCCTCACCCGCCGCGCCATGATGGCCTCCGCCGCGTGTTTCGCCGCGACGGCACCGACCGCCGGACTGTCCCAAAGCTCTCCCGCGATCCACGTTCTGAAAGATCCGAACTGTGGCTGCTGCACCGCCTGGATCGAGATCCTGAAAGAGGACGGCTTCAAGGTCACCACCGAGCGCAGCTTCGGCACCCTCCTGATCCGGCACAAGCTCGAGAACGGCATCCCCCAGAACATGACCTCCTGCCACACCGGCGAGATCGAGGGCTACATGATCGAAGGACACGTGCCGACGGCCGACATTCGACGGCTGCTATCCGAGCGTCCCGATGCCGTCGGTCTCGCCGTGCCCGGGATGCCTTACGGATCACCGGGCATGGGGCCAGAGGATGAGCGGGAAGTCTACGATGTGTTCCTGATCCTCAGAGATGGCGGGACGAAAATCTTCTCCAGCTACGAGGCTGCCTGACGGCACCGATCTCAGGGTCGCCGTGAGGACACTGCACAAATCTCACACCGCGCAGTCGCAGCGAAAGTCAGGAAAGTCCGCGTTGCCGGCCTTCGCGAACCTTGCGGCGAAGGTCCGGAACGAGCCCACACCGGACGGTTGCGATTACCTCAGATACTGCAGCTGCGGTCGGTATATACCAGCCCAAAGTGGGTACGGCGCGAGATGGCGCGGCTTCTCAGAGCGGATTCGATGTGCTTTATTGAGTCGCCGAAACGCGGGTTAAACGCTTTCCAGCGTTAACAGAACTCTTTCGTGTTCGCTGTTAGGATGGTGGGATGCCCCCACTGAGTGATCCAGGTTGATTGTTAGTGCATAACCGGCCTCTGGTCCATCTGGACGATACTTTCCGGTGCGGGTGGCCGGTATCCAAGGGCGCTGTGAGGCCGAACGGTGTTGTAGTGTCTTCTCCAGGTTTCGATGATGATCCTCGCCTCCTTGAGTGTGTAGAAGAGTTCGCCGTTAAGCAGTTCGTCGCGGAAGCGGGCATTGAAGCTTTCGCAATAGCCGTTCTCCCAGGGTGATCCGGGCTCAATGAACGCAGTCTTCGAGCCGACCGCGGCGATCCAGTCTCTGACTGTTAATTTCCGCTGAGAAGTGACCCGGTAGGCTTCAAATTTTTCACTGAGAATTGACCCATGTGAACACCTTTCCCTGACGGGTTTTGTCGGGGAGACATGGAGTGATCGACATGGGATTTTTGAGTGTCATTCGACGTTGGGCCTTGCGTGACAAGATGCCCATTCGCGAGATCGCCAGGCGCACGGGCCTGTCTCGCAACACCATCCGGAAGTATCTTCGCGAGGGCGCTGTTGAACCAAGGTTCAAGACGCCGCCACGCGCCAGCAAGCTGGACCCTTATGCGGATCGACTTTCCGCATGGCTTCTGGCGCAAACGCGCAAGCCGCGCAAAGAGCGCCGCTGCCTGAAGAAGATGCACGAAGACTTGGTGAAGCTCGGCTACGACGGGTCCTACGGGCGTGTCGCCGCGTTTGCCCGGGCGTGGCGCGCAGATCGGCACCTGGCCGAGCAAACAACGGGACGCGGCACCTATGTGCCGTTGGTCTTCCAGCCTGGCGAAGCCTTCCAGTTCGACTGGAGCGAGGACTGGGCCACCCTCGGCGGTGAGCGTATCAAGCTCCAGGTCGCACACACGAAGCTGTCCCACAGCCGCGCTTTCCTGGTTCGGGCCTATCTGCTTCAGACCCATGAGATGCTGTTCGATGCCCATTGGCATGCATTCCGCGTCTTCGGCGGAGTGCCTGGCCGTGGGATTTATGACAATATGAAGACGGCCGTGGACCGTGTCGGTCGCGGCAAGCAGCGCGATATCAATGCGCGCTTCCAAGCCATGGCCAGCCACTACGTGTTTGAGCCAGAGTTCTGCAATCCTGCCGCGGGTTGGGAGAAAGGTCAGGTCGAGAAGAGCGTACGAGACGCCCGCAACCGCCTCTGGCAGATCATACCGGTCTTCGACACGCTGGACGAGCTGAACCAGTGGCTGGAGGATCGCTGTATCGCCCTCTGGGCGGAAACGGCGCATCAGACATTGCCCGGTTCAATCGCAGATGTCTGGGAAGCAGAGAAGCCCATGCTCATGGCATTGCCCCCCGCATTCGACGGGTTTGTCGAGCACGGCAAACGTGTATCGCCAACGTGTTTGGTGACCTTTGAACGCAACCGATACAGCGTCCCTGCCAGCTTCGCGAACCGCCCCGTCAGCCTGCATGTCTACCCCGATCGGTTGGTCATCGTGGCGGAGGGGCAGACGGTGTGCACACATGCGCGCATCATTGAGCGCTCGCACCACAAGCCGGGCCGGGTCGTCTATGATTGGCGGCACTATCTCGCGGTCATCCAACGCAAACCAGGAGCGCTGCGCAACGGCGCGCCGTTCACGGAGATGCCCGACGCCTTCCGCCGCCTGCAGGATCACATGCTGCGCAAGGAAGGTGGGGACCGGGAGATGGTCGATATCCTGTCCCTGGTGCTCCACCATGACGAAGAGGCGGTCTTGTGCGCCGTAGAACTGGCTCTGGAGGCCGGCGTGCCAACCAAGACGCACATCCTGAACCTGCTCCACAGGCTGGTCGACCGCAAACAGACCGATCCCCCCGAGATCGATCCGCCGGAAGCGCTGGCGCTGGCGACCGCCCCGAAGGCCGATGTCGACCGCTATGACGGCCTGAGGCAAACCACGGAGAAGCGTCATGCGTCATGATCCTGCAGGGGCTTCGATCGTGATCATGCTGCGCAGCCTCAAGCTGCACGGCATGGCCCAGGCCGTCGATGATCTCGTCGCCCAAGGTGCACCTGCCTTCGAGGCCGCAACGCCGATGTTGTCCCAGCTGCTCAAGGCGGAGATGGCTGAACGGGAAGTCCGATCCATCGCCAACCACATGAAGGTCGCGCGCTTCCCAGCCTACAAGGATCTCGCGGGCTTCGACTTTGCCTCCAGCGACATCAACGAGGCCACAGTCCGGCAGCTGCATCGCGGGGAGTTCATGGAAAACGCAGAGAACGTCGTCCTCATAGGCGGCCCAGGCACCGGAAAAAGCCACGTTGCGACAGCGATCGGCGTCCAGGCCATCGAGCATCATCGTCGCAAGGTCCGCTTCTTCTCAACCGTGGAACTCGTGAATGCTCTCGAACAAGAGAAGGCCATCGGAAAGGCCGGGAAGATGGCTGAGATGCTGACCAAAATCGACTTGGTCATCCTCGACGAGCTCGGTTACCTGCCGTTCAGTGCGTCCGGTGGCGCCTTGCTGTTCCATCTCCTCAGCAAGCTCTATGAGCGCACCAGTGTCATCATCACAACCAACCTCAGCTTCGCGGAATGGGCCCAGGTCTTCGGCGACGCCAAGATGACAACGGCGCTCCTCGATCGCCTCACACATCGCTGTCATATCCTGGAGACCGGCAACGACAGCTACCGCTTCAAGGCCAGCTCCGAGGCTGCAAAGCAAAAGCGAAAGGAGACCCCCGCATTGACCAAAACATGACCGCTGATAAGCTGTAAGGGCGGGTCAAATCTCGGTGAAAATACCGGGTCACTTCTCAGCGGAAATTAACACGATGTCGGCCATAAGGCGTTGCAGGCCCGGGCGTTCCAACGTGCCGCCCGACACGCCGCCATCGTCATAGCGGGCGGGCAGTAGGGTCCAGCCTTCGCCACGCTGGCTGGTCACATAGGCCGCACAGGCCTCGTGCTGGGCGTCGAGGGAGTTGAAACCCTGCTCCAGCCCGTCCTCCGTCGATTTCCGGGTATAGATGGCGCAACGGATTTTGCGGCTCACCGCCCTGCCCCGCCATTCAAGCCGAAGAAACGCGGCCCCGACCAGTGCGCACCGGTGATCTCACGCGCGATGGCCGAAAGCGAGCGCCAAGTTTTGTCCCGCCATCGAAACCCCTGCTCGGTGACATCAACGACGTGGGTGACACCGTTCCACTCACGCAGAAGCCGGCCGCCGGGCTTCAGGCCATCACTGCGCTTGGGCGCGTCCTCGCCTGCCGCTCGCTCCAATTTGGTGATGAAGCCCTTAGGCAAAGCGCCCATCGCGCGGGCCTGCACCTCGAAGGCGAGCACCCGTCGCAGGAAGGGCCGGCTCAGGCTCTTTGGCGGCGGCACGTCGAAGAGATCTTGCCAGAGCGCTAAGAGCTGCTGGCGATCCATCGCTTCTATCTCGTCGACATGAGGCATCACGTGGCACCGCCTGTATCCGTGACGCGATAAATCGACTTGCCTGCATCATTCTTGGTGCGGTTGATTACGTTTCCCGTCTTGCGCAGGCCGCTGAGCGCCGCCCGAACGGTGTGCGGCTGCCAGCCGGTCGCTTTGCAGAGATCGTCCAGGCTCGCACCGACCTCGCCTTCCAGCATCTCGCGCACCAGCGCGGTCTTGGGATTCCTCGGCGCCGCGCCCTGCGATTTGCGACCCGGCCGTTTGCGCTCCGCGCTCCCGGCCTTCTTACTTGCCGTTTTAGTGTTCTTCTTCGTCATGGAGTTCTCCCGGTTTACGGGGCTGGCCCTATGCCGGCCCTGTCACCGAGAGAAGCCCGAACCATGTGCCGGGCGCAGGGACAGCAACGCTCGAAAGGGCGCCGCAGTCCAGTCCGTTCCAGAGAAAACGCCAATGTTTTACAAGAAGAGCAAAACATCCAACGTGATGGCGTCGGACGACAAAGACGATGCAACTTCCAGAATTCTATCGTGCTCAACATCAGATGGGTTCTTTACCACCAATCAGAGATTGGATTACGCATAGGTCGCGAGCCGTTACAGGCTGCCACTGTCAATAAACGCGGATGCATATCGAAAGGGCACCATGACGCCGGAAGAAAAAATCAAAGCACTTGAGGATCAAGTGATCGAGGTGCGACACGCGGCAGTGGCAATGGTCATGGGAATGGCAGAGGCCGTCACAAACGGCCCGAATGCACGCGAAGACCTGGCGCGTGGTTTTGACCAAGCGGCCGCCCAGAGTGAAGGCGAGGCATGTCGGCTGGCAGAACTGGTCGCCACGGCACTGAGACACCACGACGGCACACAAAACGGGTGATCTGCAGGATACAGGATCGAGCGTTCGATACCGGCTTCCTCCGCACGGCAGATATGAAGGATAGCAACCCCTACAACAAAAACCGCCCCGGATAGAAGCACAGCTTTCGGTTGCACGGCAGGCGCGAGACAGGCAAGGTTGCTGGCAGAGATTGGGCCGTTCAAATCACAGCGTTGGCGCGCTGGGTCCACTCCTAGTGGCGCGGGCCTTCACCCTGCATCCAATTTGGTGAGGGTCCGCGTCAGTATCTCTTTCGCGAACCATACTTATAAATCCATCTCTCCGCCTCGTCCTTCGTCCGAAACAAGGGACGATCATGGGAGTGATGAACCTTCCCATCGATTACCTCGACAACCTCGAACCGGGTTACGAGGCGGTTGTCGGAGGTATTCTTAACGCGACGCTTGATCCGATGTTGCATGTCATTGGCAATAACAAGCCGAAGTTGTCGAGTGTAATCTGATAGCCGGAAAAATTGTAGACGGTTGCGAAGCTAACGCGGGCGATGCCGATCAATCCAAGCCTGCGCCTTCTCCCGCGTATCGAACAACGGGCGCTCGCCGGAGTGGCGTTCCTCACCGTTGATGACGTCAACAACCTCGAACAGCATCAAGAGGCGGCCCTCGGGGTCTTTCTTGGTTTGACGCTTGATGCGACGTTCCATGGGCCTGCGATAGCAGGGCGGGTACGGCGGGCGCAACCAGATGACGGAGGTTGACGGGGGTTAGCCGCCCCCCCGTTTTTCCCAAACACCTGTTTTTTCATACTTTCATTAAGATTTGCGGGGGGGTACGGGGGTTAAAATCAGATAAGATAGGAAAAATAGTCCACTTGACACCGTATCTTAGCCATTTCTCAGGCGACCCGAAGTTACCGTGACAACGCCCGTGGCGAGCAGACGGCCCGTGGGTCCGATCCGGTCCGCCAGCCGTTTCGTCACCAGTCCGCTTCCGCAGGCAACCGCGATGACCCGCTGGCCAAGCGCAGGCCCGGCCATCTCCATCAGCCTGTCATGGGCCGGTCGCAGCTGCGCCTCCCAACCCGAATGGTAATGCGGGGCGGCTGCATCCCAGCCGTAGCGCTGGACACGGGTCTGCAAGCGCGCCTCCATCACGCGATCTCCTCGATGACGGAAACCGCCGTGCGGATCGGTTGCGCATCTCGGAAAGCCAGAAACCACGGATCCGCCGCGAACGCGCGGTCGACCATCAGTCGCAGCTGCGCCTCGGGTTCGAGGCTCGTGATCTCGATGGTGATCCGCGTATCGCCGGGGGCGGCATTCACACCCTCCATGCCCAGCACTCCGCGAATGTCGAAGTCCTGCTCGATTCCGACGCGCACCGCATCAAGCCGCAGATCGTCCCGCGCTGCCGTCATCTTGATCCCGATGGCAAGGCACCCGCAGATCGCCGCGCGTCCAAAGTAACCGGGAGACGGCCCTTCGCCACTGCCGCCGATCGCCTCGGGCATGTCGAGGGCGATCCGGTGACCGTCCTGCTCGTAGACGCAACTCAGCCCCTCTCGAACCTCGGCGGTGCCGCGGTTGACGACATGGGCATGCTCCGGTCTCTTCACGAAGACGGAGATGGCGCGCAACTGCGCCTCCCGCGCGTTACTGTTCCTGTCCATGACTGTTCCTCCAGGCGGTTCCCGGGCCGGGCCGCCCCGGAGGATGGCCCGGCCGGCAGCGATGCTCATTCGGCGGCCATCGCCTTGAGGTCCTCGGTCCTTAGCGGGTTGCCACCGATGCCCCAGTGACCGCTGCGGACCTCCTTGACCCGCACCCAGGTTACCTGGCGCATGTTCTCGCCTTCGACCTCGACCATCGCGTCGGTCAGTTTCTCGATCATCTTCGCCTTCTGCTGGTCGTCGAAGACGCCTTCGACCAGTTCGATGTCTACAAGAGGCATGATTCCACTCCTTCCTTTGCGGTTTCGATGAAACGACCCTCTCACGGCCGGATCGGACCGGCCCAGTTCAGCAAATGCAGCAAACCCGCTACACTATGTGAAGTGGACGAAAGGGCGGGCGGCATGTTTGGGTCAAAGCGGAGGTGCCGAGATGCCAGATTCGAACTATCCGAGATTCTGTCCCGTCGTCATGGCAGCGAGCCTGCTCGAGCCCCGCTGGACGATGCTGGTTCTCACCGAGATGTGGTCCGGCTCCACCCGGTTCAACGAGATCCAGCGCGGCGTTCCCGGCATGTCGCCCGGGCTTCTGTCTAAGCGCCTGAAGGAACTGGAAGCCAACGGGCTGGTGCGCAAGAAGACCGACGGGCCGGGTGGCCACGCGGAATATGTCACGACGGCAATGGCTGATGAGGCCGAGCCGCTGATCCGCGGGTTGGGCGAGTGGGCGCACCGGAACATCGACAGCGAGGTGTCGCTGCAGGACCTCGATGCGCAGCTGCTGATGTGGAACATCCGGCGCAAGATCGACCAGCTCGAGCTTCCCCGGCGGAAATGCGTCATCCAGTTCATCCTCGAACAACCTCCCGAGGAGACCGTCCATTACTGGTTACTGTCCAAGCCCGGTGAGGAAACCGACCTCTGCTTCACGGACCCCAAGCACGAGGTGGACCTGTTCGTGGTCTGCGACCTTCGGGCGCTCACCGCCGCCTGGATGGGGCATTCGACCTTCGAGGCCGAGATTGATGCCGACAGGATCTGCCTGAGCGGAGATGAATTGATGGCCCGGACCCTGACCAGGTGGCTCGTGCGAAGCAGCTACGCGGACGTCTTGAATCATCCTGCCTGCGAAGAGACACGCCGCAGCAGTGGCTGAGAATATGCCCGGAGTCCTATGAGCCTGCTTGGCCGACGCATTCCGTTGCCGTCGGTCAGAAGAAGTTGATGACGCTGTAACGGGACTCTACCGTTCATGCGATGCATATGCGCCCATCCAGGCGCCGAACGCCTCGATGGGCCGTCGGCGTGGGTGCTCGGTTGGGTGCGCGAGGACCCCGAAAACCTGTTCCGCGGCAATCAGAGCGTGCGGCCAGTCGACGACGAGCAGTGAGGGGGAGGCACGGGCAATGCCATTCGCCCTCGCTGCCCAGGCCCGCACCCAGTTCAGGGTCGGCGCACGACCGCTGTCACGAACGGATTGAAGCCGTAGAGGGTTCCGGCATCGATGCGGCGCTGGCATTCGGCGACGAGCGCGTCCGCGAGCGGCTGACCGATGATCCCATCTGCGACGAGGTGCCCCGTCGCGAATTGCGTCCACACCGGGCCGCCGTGACCATCGAGGTCAAGCCTGGTCTCGGTCCGGAATGTTTCGGTCTCGAACCCCGCCTCGGCTAGCAAAGGCCTGAGGCGCGCCGCGAGCCAGGGATCGGTCACGAAGTTCCGCGTGAACCCGATGGCACAGGCTTCGAGCGGATCGTCCGGACACAGCGCCAGCGACAGCCGCGAGAAATCCGCGTCGCAGACAGCCAGTTGTCCGCCCGGTCGCAGCACGCGGAATGCCTCGGCCAGCAGCGGCTGCGGGTCCGCGACGTGACTGAGTACCGTGTGCAGGATCACCGCGTCCACCGAACCCGCATCCACCGGCTGTAGCGCACCATCGCAGGCCTCGAAACGCAGGTTCGGTATGTCAGTCGCGCGGTTCCGCGCATCCGTGACAAGTTCCTTGGCCGGATCGGTCCCGATCACCTTTGTTCCGGGACTATGGCGCGCCGCGGCCCGTGCCACGGGACCTGTGCCGCAGCCGACCTCCAGCAGCGTGCCCCCTTCGGGCCAGTCGAGTTCGGCGAAGTAGCGCGCGATGATCTCATTCATCGCGGGATCGTCGGCCCGGTCTTCGAGCGCGGCGATGATCTGACCAATCATCGCGTCACCCGCGGCGGAAACATTCTGAAACGGGTCGGGCATCGTAAACCGCCTTTTCTTGGCAGAGTATGGTTTCGCGGATTGAATTCGGGCTGGTGGAGAGATGTCAGCCGATCGTCGCCCAGGACTTGCAGGTGATCCGCCAGCCGTCGGGCGACCGCACGAGCGTGAAGAACTCGCGCGCGTCGCCGCCGAAAAAGTCCCGCTCGTGCACGCGGGCCAGGGCGACTTCGCCGGCGATTTCGACGTCCTCGATCTCGACCCGGTGATCGGCACCTGTTGCCCCGGGTTCCAGTTCCGCGGCGGCCCAGTCGAACAGCGACTCGATCGGGGCGGCCATCAGGTCATCGCCAAAATCGCCGAACATGTTGGCGTGTTCGTGGAACGCGGATCTGAGCAGCGCGACGTCGGCGGTGCGCATGCCCTCCACGTAGCGGTCGATAGTGTCTCGGATCGCAGTTTCGTCGTTGGTCTGCATCTTGATGTCCTCCTGTTTTCGGTCTTTCGACAGCCTGGAGGGAAACCGATTCGCGTCGGAAAACCGTTGGTCGCTTGCCGCTCAGCCCGCGACGCCTGCGGCGTGAAGGGCATCCGCCAACGCAATCTGCACCCGGTGGTCCCTGAACCCGAGCGGTGCGACGATGTCCGCAACCTGCGCACCCGGGGCCAGCCGGTCGAGCGCGAGAACCTCCTCGCGTGCCCGCTCGGCCTCGCCGACGCGGAAGAGCGCGGCGATCTCGAAGGCCTTGCTCTGCTCGTTGGGTTGCGCCATCCGGCCGAGTGCCGCGCAGGCCTCGGGGAATTTGCCCTGAAGATACCGGGCCATCCCCAGGCCCCAGAGATACCAGTCCGGGTGGAACGGGTTCAGCCGCATCGCGCGCTCCAGCCGGGAGACCGCCTCCTCCGTCCGGCCTTCGAACATCAATGGCCACGCGCAGTTGGCAAGGGCATCGGAATTGTTCGGATTGAGTTCCAGCGCCCGGTCGAAACAGTCGAGCGCCGCTGCATTGTCGCCCGCGGCAAGATAAGCGGCGCCGAGCGCCCAGTGCGCGAAGTCGAGATCCGGGTCGAGTTGCACCGACCTCCGGGCATTCTGCTCGGTCAGTGCCAGGGCCTCCGCGGGATCGTTCGCCCACCCCAGATACACCTCGAAGAACCACGTCCAGGCGAGCCAGCCATGCGCGGGTGCCGAGTTCGGGGACAGCGCCAGCGCCTGATCAAAATGATCGCGTGCGGCGCGCATGTCTTCCTTCAGGAACCTTTCCTTCAGCATCATGCCGCGCATCAGGTGATCATGGGTTTCAAGGTCGGCTTCGGACTTGGCCCGGGCAAGCTGCGCCTCGTTGCGTTGCACGATTCCCTTGTAGCCGCGCAACGTAGCCACGATCTGTGCCACCACCTCATCCTGAACGCTCAGGATCGACCCGCGAAGCCGGTCGTACCGCTCGCTCCAAACCACGGTTTTTCGCGGTCCGTCGGCCAGTTCGACATCAAGCCGCAACCGCTCGTCATCCAGCCGGACCCGGCCCTGCAGCAGGTAGCGCACCCCCAGTTCCCCCGCGATCTCGGCCGCACCGAGCATGGTTTCCCGATAGGTGTCTGCCGAGTCGCCGGCCACCACGAACAGCGCCCTGTCGCGCGCCAGCGCGGTGCGCACGTCCGCAGCCATCCCATCGACCAGATGCGCCTTGTCGCCCCCGGTCAGGTCCGCGAACGGCATCACGACGAGCGAGGGCATGTCCGGCCTGCTGAGCGCGACGTGCGGCAGGCGGTCGTCGGCTTGCCGGATGTGATCCGCCAAACGCTCGGTCGCCGCTTCCGGCGCGGCGCCCAGGTCCTCCGCCAGTGTCGCGCGGAACGCCGCGTAGCGCCGCAGCGCATCGGCGCGCCGGCCGATCCCGCTCAGCGCGCGCATGGCGCCGCGGCAGCCCAGTTCGCTCAGGGGATCGAGGGCCATGACCTGTTCGGCCGCGCCGAGTGCAGCCGCGAAGCGACCTTCCGCGAGGCACACCTCCATGGACGCGACCGCCCTGCCAACCGCCGCCTCGCACAACCGCGCCCGCTCTTCCGCGCACCACTGGTCGAAGCCGGGCGTGCCGATCTCGAGCCCGATCAGGAATTCGCCGGCCGCATGACCAGGATTGCCATCACCGCCTCTGAACTCGGTAGCGATCGACTCCGGATTCACCGAAAGTCGGTCACGCGACTGCCGCACGATCTTGTTGGCACCTTGGCACAGCGCGCTGCGCATCTCGTACAAGGTCCCGCGCAAAGCCCGGCGCGCATCCCGCTCCGGTCTGCCCGGCCAGAACAGTTCCGACAAATGCCCGCGGGCTGCGCCATCTTCTCCGGCTCGGGCAAGGTAGACGAACAGTGCACGTGCCTTCTGCGTCGGGAACCGGACCGGCTCTCCTTCCGCATCGAACACCAGCGGCCGATCCCACAGCCGAAGAAAAAGTGAAGCGTTGTCATCGAAAGTGCGCCCCGACATGGCCCGAAATTCTAACAAATCGACTGGCAGGGGGCCACCGACGGCTCGGTTTGTCCGAAAGTTTGTGCGACAAAGCCGCTATCCTCCGCGGTGATGGCACGTATTGCAGTTTGAATGTCCGGTTCAAGGAATTCGCCCACACTCCAACGCTAAAGCAACGAACGGCTGCTTCCCGCTCCTCTTTGCCAGATGACGCGACACATCATTGGACGCAATCTATCCGGTCCAAGTCGACTCATCTGGCTTTTGCATTCCGGACCGACTGTTCGATCCTGCCCTCCTCCTCGCAGAGTTCAGCCTTCGGGAACCTGGCATCTTGATGAGGTTTTTGTCCGTATCCGTGGTAAGCGGGTTTACCTGTGGCGCGCCGTTGACGACGAAGGCGAGGTTCTTGAAGTCCTCGCCCAATCACGCCGAAACAAGCGCGCAGCCCTGAACCTCACGCGTAAACTCCTGAAAAAGCGGGGCTACGTTCCGGACAGGATCGTCACCGATAAGCTGGGTTCCTATTCCGCAGCGCTTCGAGAACTCGGCCTGAACCACCTTCATGTCACAGGCGGTCGATCGAACAATCGGGCTGAAGTCTCACATCAACCAACACGCCGACGAGAACGGCGAATGGGCCGGTTCAAATCGCCCTGCTCGATGCAGCGGTTTTTGGCCGTCCACGATGCCATTTACAATCAATTCAACCTGCAACGCCACCTGATCTCCCGCCGGACCCTCCGTCAGACACGCGCCAAAGCGATGGCCGAGTGGCATCAAATCGTTGCCGCTTGAATGCGGACTGAAGCAATTTCTCGGGCAACCCGAAGTTACCGTGACAACGCCTGTTCGTCGGGCATCAAACCGCGACAAGTCCAATCGAAAACGGGTTCGGGCGCGAGCAGAACGTTGGGTTCCGTGGACATGCTCACAGGCATCTGGGACACTGGCGGAACTCGCCTCAACCATCCCTGGCGCTTTGTGCCGCGGGAGAGCCGGAACCGTGTTCTTGTCGGCTATGAGCCGACATGGCGATCCTATGTCACATCCGTGATCAATTTTTTTGAGGAGGATCGTATCTCACTCCGGACCGCGACCGGCTCGGGAAAAACAACGTTGGGTCGTCCCAACTAAAACGGCGACAACAACGCTCGCTACAACGCGGGTTGGACTATTGGACGCCCCATGGCCGGGCAGAGCTTTTTTCCTCGGCACTGCCAGATGGGGAAGAGCGATGCTCAGCCAGAACGAAATCAAGGGCGATGTCACGATTGTCCACCTCGACGGGCAGATCGTTTCCCGAGCCACCGGCCCGCTCTGCGATCAGTCGGTCGAACGCATACGAGCCGGTTACAGCCGCCTGGTTGTCGAATGCGGCGCGAGAACGGAACTGACCCCAACTACATGCCCCCACAGCCCTCAAAGGAGCATTAGAAATGACGTCCTCCGAACACTTTGACGTGCCTCTTCCGGCGGCTTTGCCGCGCCGCTCGAAACTGGCGACCCTCTTCAAAGCCGTGAAAGGCCTTATCGGTATCCGTCGGCGACTGGACCGGCTCTCCGACATGCCGGACGACCTTATCACAGACATCGGCCCGACACGGTCCGATCGCTACGGCAAACGCGCGCCGCGTGGCCTCCATTCCCTGAGGATCGCCGAGGGCGTCAGACCCCTGGGAGATCTACGATGAAATTGCCGGCCCAGACCTACCCGCTTCAATCGCCTGCAGCGCCCCTCTTCGACCTCGTGGTCATCGGTGCGGGCATTGCCGGCCTCAACGCCCTTGCGGCGGCTGCCGACCTCCTGCCGAAGGACGCCCGGGTCGCGCTTGTCGATGCCAACGCCCGACCCGGCGGCATGTGGACCTGGATCTACGATCACTGCCACCTGCATCAACCCCACACGGCATTCACTGTCGGCAACATGCCCTGGAACTGGCGACGGCCGGCGGACTACCTCGCCTCCCGCGGCGAGGTCGCACGGCACCTCGAACGCTGCTACAAAAACCTCCGCACCCGGCTTCGGGTCGAGGAGCACTTCGGCCAGTACGCCCAGTCCTGCCAACCGGAGGGCGACCACCAGCTTGTCCGGCTATGCCTGGCCGCCGACGGCCCAGCCAGCGAGCTGCGCGCCCGTCGCGTCGTCTGGGCCACGGGCTACAACGTTCCGCGCTCCGCGCCACTCAGCCTGTCCAGCCGCGCGGTCGACTCCGTGGCCTCCGAAGACCTCATCACGGCCCTGCACAGCCGGCCTGCGGCGCCGGTCTACGTCGTTGGCGGGGGAAAGACCGGGATGGACGCGATTCACCGCATCGTGTCGGGGGACGACCGTCGCCCGGTCACCCTGATCGACGGGACTGGCACCACCTTCATGCGCCGCGAGATGCTGTTTCCGAAGTCACCCCGGCGCTGGTGGACCGGCGTGTTGGTGGCCGATTTCTTCCGTGATATCGCGCTGCGCTTCGACGGCACGAACGAGGATGCGATCCACGACCGGATCGCGCAGCACTACGGCACCGCCGTCGGCGCAGGGCGGCGCTTCCTCTTCGGCCTTCTGTCCGATGCGGAGCGCGATACGATCGCGGGTGGGCTCTCCGAGGTGATCGGCGATCATCTCGAGGACGTCGTCGACGGGCCGGAGGGGCCGGAAATGATCCTGCGCAGCGGCGCCCACCGCCCTGTCGAGCCCGGGGCGCTGATCGTGGGCTGCACCGGCCAACTGATGCGGCACCCGCGCCCGCAGGCGCCGTGCCTCTCGGCCGACGGGCAGGTGCTGCGCATCGTGCCGAACGCCACGACGCACTTCCTCAGCACGACGGCGGCGTTCCTGATGACGCATGCCTTCCTTTCGGACCGGATGTCACGGATGCCGCTCTACGAGATGGACGGCGATGCGCTTTTCGCCCGCTCGCCACAGGCCTATGTCGCCGCCATCGCCGCGCTGACCTACGCCAACACCATCGCGCTGATCGAGACGCTGCCGGCCAGGACGATGATGCGCTGCGGCACCGACCTCGACAGTGTCTTTCCCATATATCGGCGGCTTCGGGCCCTGTTGGGCATCAAGCGGTACGGTGCCCGCCGCACCGCCTGGTGCCGTGCCGCCCTGGACGAAGTCGCCCGCCGGCATGGCGTCCGCTGCGGCCCGCTCCGGCCGGGCGTGCCCGAGGACGAAACCGTCCGGCGAACGCGTGCAGCATGAGCGTTGTCGGATCGGACGGCTGGCGGAACTGGGCCGGAAGCTAGCGTTCGGACGGGACCCTTTCGGGACCCGTCAACCGCGCCGCGTTGTCGGCCACGCTTTTTGCCCTCGGACGGGCCCGTTCGAGCCGTCTGCGCTGGCCATTCTTTCATGTCGCTCATCGTCGGGGCGGAGACGATCCTCGATCCGTCGGCCCTCTTGGGTCCCGAATCCGCGCGGATCAGAGGTTTCGGGACTGCCCCTGAACGCCTGCATCCCCGAATTGGGTGCAAGTGGCTGTCGGAGGCATGCCGATGTTTCGATCGACATGCCCCCGACCGCGGCGATACCATCCGCCGGGGCCGTTAGACGGCTTCCTGAGCGACCTGAGGCACGGCGTCTTGCGCGCAGCAGACCGTGTCCACGAGGCAGTTTACGACGCGGTAGGGATCCGCGTTGGCGCCGGGTCGTCGATCCTCAAAATAGCCATAGCCCTTGCGTGCCACCGGCTGCGGGATCCGGATCGAGGCGCCGCGATGCGCGATGCCCGAGCGGAAGTCGAGGATGCTGCAGGTCTCGTGCAGACCAGTCAGACGCGAGGCAAGATCAGCCCCATATTCCGCGATGTGCTTGTCATGGGCATTGCCTAGACGGGTGACGGCGGCCTTGATCGCCTTGCGTCCGCCCATCTGGCTGCGGGTCGCGGCGGTCGAGAAGTTGGTGTGCATCCCTGCGCCGTTCCAGTCGCCCGCCATCGGTTTGTTCGAGAACGAGATGACATAGCCGAACCGCTCGGCCTCGCGCTGAAGGAGGAACCGCGCGAGCCAGACATGGTCTGACATGGTGAGCGCATCCGCCGGTTCTGCGTCGATGCCACGGGGGCCGATCTGGAATTCCCACTGACCCGGCATGACCTCGGCATTGATGCCGTAAATCATGATCCCGGCGTCGAGGCAGGACGCCGCATGGGCATCGGCCAGGTTCCGTCCATAGGCCACATCGGCCCCCACGCTGCAATAATAGGGACCCTGCGGGCGGGGGTAACCGTTCTCGGGAAACCCGAGCGGGCGGCCATCTCGGTAGATCGTATACTCCTGCTCGAACCCGGCCCAGGGGGCTTCGTCGCCCGCCTTTGCCAGCGTGCTGCGCAGCGCGGCCCGGTGGTTGGTGTCATGCGGCGTGCCGTCGGGGTTCATCACCTCGCACAGCACGAGGTAGCTGCCCACGCCCCGCTTCGGGTCCGCGACAACACAGACCGGCTCGAGGAAGCAGTCGGAATCCTCGCCCTCAGCCTGCCCGGTGGAGGAGCCGTCGAAGCTCCAGATCGGGAAGTCGGCAGCGACGGGGCTGGACGGCACGCTTATAACGCGCGCTTTGGAGCGAAGGCCCTGCGTAGGCGTGCCGCCGTCGAGCCAGATGTATTCTGCAAATCCAAGTTTGGTCATGTCTTTTCTCCTGTTTGGGTTGGTTGGGGTCTTTGTTGCGAGGCGGCCGGTCTTCAGAAGAACGGCAAGCCCCGTCCTGCGCGGTCGACATGGAAGCGGGTCAGCCCGATGTCCTCGAGCATGTGGTCTGTTAGCGAACCGAGGTCATCCCGGGACTTGGGGCGAAAGTGGCGGGCCGTAGCCCAGACCAGCTTCCCTATGGAAAGGCCAGTTCCGGGCTTTGTGATGGCGGCGTTAAACAGTGTCATGTCCTGAAATCCTGTGTGAATGGGGTGTGAAGTTGGCAGGCCGTGCCTTGCGGCCTGCATGAGCGTCAGGCGGCGGGGTTTGCGGACATCGGGGCCGGCAGCCGCCACTCAATCCGAATGCACACATGCATCGCGACAAGGGCGACGAGACCGATCATGAAGGCTCCGATATCCGCGACAAGCGCGAGCCAGGCTTCGCCGATGAAGTCATGTGCGATCCATGCCGCGCCTCCGGCAAGCAGCAGCAGCCGCAGCCTGAGCTGATCGGTCTGCATCCGCCCGAGCGCGATCGCCGTCATGGCAAGCATGCTCAGCCCCGAGATCGGGCCCTGCCAGAACCAGAACCCGCCCAGCAGCATCAGGCCGATCAGGCCATAGCCCAGCCGGTTCATCCTCGCGCTGCATGGCGCAAGGATCGCCGCCAGGGTCTGAACGAAGCCAAGCGCATTGGCCGCAGCGGCGACCGTGATCCCAAGGCACAGGTAATGCGCAAGGAAGAAGGCACTTGCGGCCAACTGGGCCGTCAGCATCGCCTTTCGATTGCCGAAGGCGGGGCTGCTGCTCAGGCACAGGATCGCGGCGAGGCCGGTCAGAAGCGTCGCCGGATCGTCCGGAAATATCTGCGCGATCATGTCAGCCTCTCCGGTATGAGCGACGGCTGGCACAGGTTTTCTGCGGTCGACCACGCCATCTCGTCTTTGCCCTGTGCTTTGGCCAGCGCGGCCACGGCCTCTTTACGGCTGCGATCGACACGGACCAGGTAATGATGCCCAAGGCCTGAAAGCATCTCTGCGGCGGCCGCATCGGCCCCACAAATCCGCAGGTCGCCACCGCGAAACCGCGCAAGCTTCGCCGCGATGATGAACGGCCCGACACCGGCCCGCGTCATGGACCGTACTGCGGACAGATCGACGACGATCCGGACGCTTCCGGCGGCGATCGGTGCCATCAGCGCATCCTTCAGCGCACCGGTCGTGCGGCTGGCGATATCCCCAAAAAGGTCGATGACCAGAACGTTCCCGATGTTGGAACACGAGAAGTCGAGCCTGGGCTGCTCGAAATCCGCGCGGCGGATCCCGGGCGCGAGCGAGACGCTGTCGATACCGGGCCGACCGCCGCGAAGGTCATCCGCGACGAGGGAAAGGCCGGCCCGCCCGAGGCCCCTGATATCTTGAAAACGCGCTCCCATCAGTTGGCCCTCCGGACCGCGCTGACGGAGAAGGCGGCTTCCCTGTCGATGGCGGCCTGCTGCGTCTTCCGGCGCTCACCGGCAAGGACCAAGCCCTCCGGCGTCAGGTCGGACCGACAGAGGCCGATGTCGCTCAACTCGTGATCTTCGAAGGTCGACAATTCCCTCAGGGCGGCGACGATCCGAGTGTCCGTTTCACCCGCCGGGCGGGCCATGGAACCTCGGATGCCGAAGAGTGCCGGCAGCGAGAATACATTGGTGGTAAGACTCCACATTCCTTATCTCCTCATCAATTTTCGTATGCGCCGGCCCGTGCTGTGCGCTGGTGACCGACCGTTGATGGGAGTGTTCTAGGAGCGGGACTTGTCCCGATGACCTCGCGAAACCCGGGGAAGTGTAAGACCTGTGTCACCGACTGACACATTCGGCGGTACATATTTCAGCACCCACGGAATTTGTCAGTGGCCACCGCAAGCGGTGGCTGGGATCGACCTGGATCAGACAGCAAAAGGGCCGTTGAACGCTTGTTCACCGGCCCCCTTCGAAGCGTTCCGTTTCGGACTCGCCATATCAGTCTCCCGGTAGGACCGACCGCGTCGCGAATTCCGGATAGGCCAGCGCCCCGGTCTCGACCCGGTCGATACCGATCGCTTCCTCCCCCTGGCTCAGTCGCAGCCGCATGAAGCGACGCAGGCCGATCCAGACCACGACGCTGGCCGTCACACAGAAGACCGCGACCGCCGCCACGCCGATCAGCTGTACCCTGATGTCTCCCTCCGGGTGATGCAGGCTGACGACGAGCGTGCCCCAGATCCCGCAAGCGAGGTGCACCGGGATCGCACCGATCACGTCGTCGATCCTCAGCCGAAGCAACAGGTGCGTGGTCCAGAGCATGAGGCAGCCGCCGACCGCGCCGATCAGCAGCGCGCCGACAATGCCTGAGGTATCCGGACCCGCGGTGATGCTGACGAGCCCCGCCAGCGCCCCGTTCAGCACCATGGTGAGGTCGATCTTGCGACGCAGAAGTTGAAGCAGCGCAGCGGTCGCGACGATGCCGCCGCAGGTCGCCATCAGGGTGTTGACGTAGATATTCGCGATCGCGATCACATCGGCGACGGAATCCATCGATCCCTGCGAACCGCCGTTGAACCCCAGCCAGCCAAGCCACAGGATCATCGTCCCCAGTGTCACCAGCGGCAGCGACGACGCCGCCATGGGCCGCACTTCTCCGCTGTCGGCGAACCGGCTGCGCCGCGGGCCAAGCACGATAGCCCCGGTTAGGGCCGCCCAGCCGGCAGCGCTGTGGACATGGGTTCCCCCGGCGAAATCCAGGAACCCCATCTCGGCCAGCCATCCCCCGCCCCAGCCCCAGGCGCCCTGAACGGGATAGAGCACGCAGGACATGAAGGCGACGAAGACGAAGAACGGCAGCAGACGCATCCGTTCGGCCAGCGTCCCCGAAATGATGGACACAGCGGTCACCGCAAACAGCGTCTGGAACAGCCAGATCGACGCGGGCGCCGCGCCCTGCGACAGCGCGTCGGTCTGGTCCGGCGACCAGGCCCGGGGCGTGCCCCAGTACCCGCCGTCCACGTTGTAGAACATCAGGTTGTAGCCGACGAGGTAGAACCCGATCATCGCGACCGCGATCAGGATCACATTCTTCAGCAGGATCGTCGACACGCTCTTGGTTCGGACGAGCCCGCCCTCGAGCATCGAGAACCCGGTCGCCATGAAGAAGACCAGCATCCCATGGTAGAGGAACGAAAGCGAGTTGAGGACATAGGCGGTCTCGGCCGGTATCTCGGCCGCACCGGGCTGGGCCGACAGCATGAGGCCGGTGCAGGCGACAGCGCAGACCCGAAGGCCGGCGCGCGGCAGGCGGGCGGGGGGCATAACCCGGATCATGTCCGGACCTCCGCCATGCCGGTTGCCTCGGTCGCGAACACATAGCCGACACCCCGCACGGTCTTCAGTACTTCGGGCTTGCCCGGGTCACGTTCGATCTTGCGGCGCAACCGCGAGATCCGCAGGTCGATCGAACGATCGTAGGGGTCCCAGTCGCCGTGATGGGCGAGTTCCAGAAGGTTGTCGCGGGTCAGCACCCGGTTGGGCCGCTCCGCGAACACCCGCAGCAGGTCGCATTCCATTGCGCTCATCCTGATTTCACGGCCATCGAGGTCGAACAGCCGCCGGGCCTGCAGATCAAGCTCGCATTCCCCGAAGCGCACCCGCGAAGCCTGTTTCTGTACCGACGCCTCGCGCGTCCCGGGGTCAGAGCGGCGCAGCACCGCCTTGATGCGGGCCTGCAATTCCCGCAGGTCGACGGGTTTGGCGATGTAGTCATCCGCGCCCAGCTCAAGGCCCACGACCCGGTCGATCGTTTCGCCCGACGCCGTGACCATGATGATCTTCACGTTCGTGGACGCCGACAGGAACCGGGCAAGGGAGAATCCGTCCTCGCCGGGCATCGTGATGTCCAGAAGGACCAGGACGGGGTGGTCGTCACCGTCGATAAGCGCCCGCAAGGCCTCACCGCCATTGAGCGAGGACACGCGGAACCCCTTGTCGGTGAGGTATTCCTCAAAGGTGGCGCGGATCTCGTCGTCATCGTCCACCACCGCGATATGTTGGCCGCAGGTCATGAAGTCACTCCTCTGGTCAGGCTGCCGGACGCAGGGTCAGAAGCTCGAGCACTTCCTTGACATCGCTGCGGCGGATCGGGTTTCGAAGATAGGGGCGCTCGACCATGTCGAGGTAATCCGTGGTCTTGCGGTCGGGCGTCCGGTCCAGCAGAAACACAAGCCCGGCAGAGGCGCCGGGCCGGGCATCCTCCACGGCCCGCAGAAAATCGCGCGGGGCCAAGTCACCGAGGCCGGCCCGACAAAACACCTGATCGTAGCGACCCTTACGCAATCGCTCTATCGCCACGTAGGCGGAGTGCACGATCTCGACCCCTTGGCCTTCGGCCGTGACGATATCCGCAAGATCCGCAGCGGCGTCCTCTTCATTGTGGACGATCAGGACCGAAACGCCCCTGGCATGGGTCGCCGGACGCCGGCGGACGTCGGGGCCAGCCTCTGAAACCGGCGCGAGGGACCTGAACGACAGTTGGAAGGACGTGCCGCGGGCTGAGGTGCTCATCAATTCGATATCGCCGCCTTGCGCCTCCATGATCCGCCGACACAGCGCCAGGCC
This sequence comes from Roseovarius indicus, assembly GCF_008728195.1. Classification (NCBI taxonomy): domain Bacteria; kingdom Pseudomonadati; phylum Pseudomonadota; class Alphaproteobacteria; order Rhodobacterales; family Roseobacteraceae; genus Roseovarius; species Roseovarius indicus. The sequence continues at coordinate 1,759,620 of NZ_CP031598.1, read as the reverse complement.
TAGGCCGGTTCCCTTGCCCGGCGCCTTGGTCGTGAAGAGCGGGTCGAAGATACGCGAACTGATGTCCCTGGGCACGCCGGGACCGGTATCGATGAACCGCAGCAGAACCGCTTCTCCATCCGTAGAACAGCGTGTGGCGATGGTGATGCGCATCGGCCGACCGGCCCCCTCCATCGCCTGTTGCGCATTTACGATGAGGTTCACGAGAACCTGCCTCAGCTGATCCGGATCAAACAGCACCTCGGGCAGGTCCTTGGGCAACTCCAGCACGACGTCGATGCCCGCGCCCCGAAGAGCGTCGATCGTCGTCTCGACCGCCTCAACCACGACCTCGTTCAGGTTGGTCACCACGGGCGAAACGGGCTTGTTCCGGGCCAAATCGAGAAAGCTTCGCACGATGCGCGAGCAGCGCTCGGCGGCGTTGATGATCCGGTCGGCCCGTGCGGCGACATTGGCGGTCGGCGCCTTTTCCTTCAGCATCAGCGCCTGACCGGACAGGACCGAGAGCGGATTGTTCAACTCGTGCGAGATGCCGCCAAGTAGCTGGCCGATCGCGCTGAGCTTTTCGGCCGCGTGAAGCGCATCCCGCTGGCGGGAAATCTCGCTTCGCGCTGTCAACTGGTCGGTCAGGTCAAGAAGGTGAACATAGATGTACCGCTCCTCCTCGACCCTCAGCATTCGGGCGGAAACGGCACACCAGAACTGTGTTCCGTCGTTCTTCTGAAGCCGCGCCTCGACGTTGTCCAGAACCCCCGTTTGTTCGAACTGCGCAATCAACTTCTGGAAATGGCGGCGGCTGGACCATTGCGCGCTCAGCTGATGCCCAATGCGGGAGGTCTGACATTTCATCAGCTTTCGGGCCAACTCGCTTTCGGCGGCGATTCGGCCGTCCGAAAGACGCGCGACGATCACCGCCGACGGACAGTTCCGCACCAATTCTTCGGCAATCTCGTACGAAGATATAACGTAGCCTACGAAAGGACTTATACGGCTTTTTCGGGGCGATTCCAAAGCAGTCACGGGCATGGCTCTTCTGATCTGTTGATCTCATTCAAAGAACAGGTTTCCGGGTGTCGCCAAAAGGCTCTGTGCAGCTGCCTAAAGGGTGACCGTTGTAACCAGAGTTGTAATGCCCGTATTATCGCCCAATCTTTTGGTGTCTCGCGCCGTCAGTAGCGATTAGAAAAGGGTTGCCCAGACCGGAACGTCTGGTTGGGTTGTTCGAACAAAAAGGAACAGGCCTTGTCGCAGCAACTGCAAATTTCATTGTTCGGAGAATTGCGGGTCACTCGGGACGGTCGGCCAATACCCTTGCCGGCCTCACGCAAGGCAAGGGCCTTGCTTGGCTTCCTGGCGGCGACCGGGCGCCCCCACAGGCGGGAACGCTTGTGCGAACTGCTCTGGGATGTACCGGACGACCCCAAGGCGGCCCTGCGCTGGTCCCTGACCAAACTGCGCAAGGTGGTCGACACCCCCGAAGACATTCAGATCAGGGCCGATAGGGAACGTGTGTGGTTCGATGCGAACAACGCCCAGATCGACCTGCACGATATCACGACGCGTCTAAAATCCGACGATGTAAGCCTTTCGGTCGACGAACTTGAACACATGGCAGATCGCCTTGACATGCCGCTTCTCGACGGTCTCGACGAGGCGGGCGACGAGGCGTTTACCGGCTGGCTGACCTCGGAACGGGAAGACGCCAGCGCCCTGCGGGTCGAGGTCCTGCAGCGCCTCGCAACCCATCCCGAGATGCCCGCGTTCAAAGCGGGGAAGTGGCGCCGCCTGTGGCACGAGGTCGATCCCGAGGGCGCGAGCGCCCATGAAGAAGACCAGGGCGCAACTACAAAAAACGCCGGACCGCCGCCCCGGACCACGCGGAAATCAAATCCCGGTCGACGGGCTGTACAGGCTCAGCGTATCGGGTTTTGCGACGTGCCCGACGGCACCAAGATTGCCTATGCCACCATCGGCTCGGGCCCACCCATGCTGAAGGCGGCAAACTGGCTGAACCATCTCGAATTCGATTGGAACAGCCCGATCTGGGGCAGGACGTTCGGCACAATCGCCCGGGCTCGCACTTTCATCCGGTATGACGAGCGCGGCAGCGGCTTGTCCGACTGGGACGTGGACAAATTGGAGTTCGATGCCTTCGTCGAAGACCTGGAGGCTGTCGCCGACAGCCTGGGACTTGAAAGGTTCCCGTTGCTCGGTATCTCCCAGGGCTGCGCCGTGTCGATCGAATACGCGGCGCGACACCCGGAAAGGGTGAGCGGCCTGATCCTGTTCGGCGGCTATGCTGCGGGCTGGCGCCACCTCTCCAGCCCCGAAGAACAGGCGCGGCGCGAGGCCGTGCTGACCCTGACCGAAGTGGGCTGGGGAACGGACAACCCGGCCTACCGGCACATCTTCTCGCAGACCTTCATGCCCGATGCCAGCGCAGAGGACCTGGCATGGTTCGACGATTTCCAGCACAAGACGGCGTCGCCAAGGAACGCCGCACGTTTTCAGGAGGCGTTCGGCTGGATCGATGTGCGCCACCGCCTCAAGGACGTGCGGGTGCCGACAATCGTGCTGCATTCCCAGTACGACCAGCGGATACCACTGGATATGGGGCGCGCGCTGGCCTCGGGCATTCCCGGCGCCCGTTTCGTCCCTCTCCAGAGCCGCAACCATATCATCGTCGACAAGGAACCGGCTTGGCATGTGGGCATCAGGGCAGTCGCCGACTTCCTTCGGGAACACGAGATCTGACAGAAACATCCGCAATATATCACTCACTGCGAATTTCGTTTGACCGCAATGTGAAAGGTAGCCAATCCTCGGCCATGTCAGAACAACTCAGCTTGAGGCCGGCTGGTCGGCGCCCTACCCTGCCGGCATGGCAAAACGCGACCCTTTCAAATAATTCAAATCGAGCCAAGAGATCATCCGCCTGGCGGTGATGCTCAACGTGCGGTTCCCACTTTCGCTCAGGAACGTTGAAGACCTGTTGCATGAACGCGGGATCGAGATCAGCCATGAAACCGTTCGGTATTGGTGGAACCGGTTCGGACCGGTGTTCGCGTCAGAAATTCGCCGAAAGCGCGTGCAACGCCTGCGTACCTACTCGAAGTGGCAGTGACATGGGGACGAGGTGTTCGTGAAGATCAACGGCGAGCGCCACTACCTCTGGCGGGCCTTGGACCATGAAGGCGAGGTGCTGGAAAGCGTCGTCACGAAAAGACGAAACAAGCGCGCCGCATTCAAAATGCTCAGGAATTTGATGCGGCGATACGGAAAGCCAGAAGTCCTGGTCACCGACCGCCTACCCTCGTATCGCGCCGCGCTGCGAGAACTTGGCTGTGGCGATCTGCAAGCCTGCGGTCGCTGGCTCAACAATCGCGCCGGCAGTGTCAGAGGGATGAGCTTGCGAGCGACCTCGCTGGCCTCTACCCTGCCTCAATGAGCAAACCCAATCCGTTCCGCTACTTTCGAACGAGCCGTGAAGTAATCCGCTTGGCGGTGATGATGTATGTGCGTTTCCCGCTCTCACTGCGCAATGTCGAGGACCTGCTCCACGAGCGAGGTATCGACATCAGCCACGAGTCCGTCCGGTATTGGTGGATGCGGTTCGGCCCGCTTTTCGCCTCGGAGATACGCAAGGCCAGGATCCAACGGATGCGCTGCTACTCCAACCACCAGTGGCATCTGGACGAGGTCTTCGTGAAGATCAACGGCGAAACCCATTACATGTGGCGGGCCGTCGACCACGAAGGCGAGGTTCTCGATGCCTTTGTCACAAAGCGTCGCGATCGTAAAGCGGCATTGAAATTCCTCAGGAAATTGGTGAAGCGCTATGGGCAGCCAGACCGCATCGTCACCGACAAGCTGCGTTCCTATGGTGCGGCAATGAAGGAAATCGGGAACGCGGATCGGCAGCGTACAGGGCGCTGGCTGAACAACCGAATAGAAAATTCACACCTGCCATTCCGACGACGAGAGCGTGCCATGTCCCGCTTCCGGCGCATGCGAAGTCTACAGAAATTTGCCGCCGTTCACTCTTCAATCCACAACTTCTTCAATTCGGAGCGAAGCCTCTACAGCAGACAGAATTTCAAACGGAACCGAGCCGCTGCTCTCGCCGAGTGGCGTCAACTCTGCGTCGCATAAAGGGCAGCGTTACTGTCCAAGGCGAGACGAGTTCGAATCCGTCTGACAGAACCTTCTTCGCACTTGCTGCGGCGAACAAGGACAAGTTTGCGGTGGGCCTGTTCGGGGATATGATGCAGCGGATCTTTCTTGACGGCCATCCGGAACTGGAGCGCCTCGTTCCGGATGATTGGGCGCGTCCCGTGAAGAGAATGAATCACCGATCGCCTCAACGCGTGATCGCGCTTGGCAATGTACTTCGCGCTCCAATTGATCGCCAAAGCCAGGTGGCCCGCGACGATAGCGATGTCGGCCTCGTTCGCTTGTTTGTTGCCTCTAGCAGCTCGCCCGACAAGCCAGCGCTTGAACGGCAGGTTCAGGATCGAATGGCTGAATTCTGCAACGATCCTAATTGGCGAGACCAAGCTGGAGTTAAGGCACTCACGCTTGAACACCATATGGCGGCTTCAAGGTACGGGTTCCTTGAGATGTTCCAGGCGCTTGACCGGGACTCGCGCCTATCTACCGGGGTTCGGACGGGAGAACTTGCAGGCCTAAGGCTCTTTACTGAACGCGTCGCTCCACTAGTCGCGGCTGCACAGGCGAACAATGCTTTCGCGGTCATGGCGCACCTACGCGCGACTTCTCCCCTTCTTAAGCGATCAGCAATTGCTGAGAGGTCAACAACCGGCGATCCCTTGCAGACAATACGTGCAGGAGTAGACGCGCTGCTGGGCCTCGAAACTGAAAGCCCAGATGCAACCTTTCTCACCGTTCTCCAATGCGTGGCGCAACACGGGCTGTTCGAGATTCCTGCTGCCTTGCAGCCGTTTGTAGCTGATGAGCCGAAGGCTGAAATTGCGGAGCCTGAGAAGACAAATGAAGAAGCAGAGTCGAAAGAGGAGCAAGCAGTTGCGGAGATGTCTCCCGAAAGCCTAGAGGCTTGGCGGGCATTTCTTGAGACTCCGTACAACCAAACGGTCCATTTCGCCGAATATGTCAGTGATCGTGGTCCATTCGGAACCCATCAGGGCGTAAAAGGGCTTGAGTTCGATCGTGTGCTGGTAATTCTTGACGACAGCGACGCGCGAGGCTTCCTGTTTTCTTACGATAAGCTATTCGAAGCCAAGCCGCTGTCGGACACTGACCGCAAGCATCTTGCCGAAGGCACTGAAGGCGGCATTACGCGCACGCGCCGCCTGCTTTACGTCACTTGTACACGAGCAAAGAAAAGCTTGGCGCTGGTCGCCTATTCCGAAGAGCCCGATACTCTTGCAGCTTCTGCACTTCGTAACGGCTGGTTCGAAGCTCATGAGATCGAGCGACTTTGACCACGGTTTTCGCAGAATTTTGATCGATGATGTGACGATCCATGCAGCACCCAGCGAAAGCACCCTGGGTTCGCGATCGACTGCAAGCCGACCATTTGCGCTTGCTGCTGCGAATGCCAGCTTCCCTGAAGAACTGTCTCGAAAAATGACCAACCCTGGTTCGTGGGGTCGAACGTCCGCTTTCCCGATCTGTGCAATTTCTCGCGGTAGAGCAGCGAAAGTCAGCTTCCCGCCCATCTAGCTCGGCGGCGAAGGGCGCGAACAGAACGTTAACATAATGGAACCTACGCGCCTCCGCATTTGCCCCGAACCAGACTTACTTTTATCTACTCAGCAATGTCTGCAATGCATACATTCCTGCCATTCGTTTCAGGGTATCGCTCGTCATCTTCAGTATTTTCGAATACCGCGAACCAGCCGGGGCACAAATACCAAGGCGAGAAAACCGCTTGAAGGACTTCACAAATGCAACCCGATTAGCGAAGACGAGTTCGAAACCGTGTGACAGGACCCTCTCACAGGCTCAGTCAGGTGGGGGATGCCGGATAACCGTTGCCTCGAATTCCGGTTCAGGCAGAATACGCGGACGAATATCGATGGCCACGGAAAGCGAAGGTTCCAGCGAAACGGCACGGTGCCATGTTCCGGCAGGGAAATAGAGCACGTCACCTGGCATCAGATCGAAACTCTGCATATCCGTTTCCTCCCGGTGCCGGAAGGTAAAGAACGGCATTTCTTCGATCTCACCCGGCGCCGGCATGATGACCGAATGGGAGAGTTTCTGTACATCGAACCGCTCGGGCGTCGGGGAGGCGAACCAGCGTTTTCGGCCGGAAACCTGAACCGTGAAGGTCGCGAAAGGGTCAAGATGGCTTGCATAGCCGTAATCGAACGCGGTCGAGTAAAACAGCCGCGCCCCGGGCCAGCCCTCGCCGTCCAGTCCATCGATCATGCTCTCGGAGAGTGCCCTTGCCGGTTCGCTGACCCGGCTGAGACCGTTGCATATCAGGGTGCAACCCTCTTGCGCGCGCTGCCATGCGGTCTTGCCGTCCAGACTGACGCTGCGCTCGACCCCGGCCTCGTCAAGCCAGTATTCCGCAGCGTTGTCGAGGTTTTCGACCAAAGCGCGAAGCTCGGAGAAATCGAGGTGATGCCGTTGATCGCTCATTGCGCCGGGAAGATGGACCGTGCGCGCGTTGTTGTAGTTTGTCCGAAACGTATCTGCCGTCATGTCACCCAACAGATCAGCCAGTGTCGGCTTGTTGAAATCCTTCATGCAATTTCCTTTTTCGGTCGCGGGGCCCTGGTCAACGTCATCCGCGGCAGGATTGAGTCATATCGATCCGGGTCATGCAATCGCGCCAACAGGTAGATGATCCCGGCATGCCCGGTGAAGAGGCCCGGTTTCAGTGTGTCGGGGCCCCGAAGATAGAATCGATACCCGACGGAACCTTGCGCCGCTGACACCATGCCCGCCGCCTCACGACGAAGGGGTTCGACATCATCTCCAAGGGCCAGCCTTGAATCCAATCGCCCGGCTTCGCCGCAACACAGGTGATCGGGGCCGCAGCCGGCCGCCCTTTGAAGGATGCTTGTATCGAGAGCCAGCCCCCCTGCACCATGACACCAGGAGGTTGCTCGTGCCGGTTTTTCATCATCTGTACTCGCCGGAGCGCCGCTTTCGCCGCTCTCGGGCAGGTTTTCGTGCGGCCCGAGCACCCCGAATGACTGCAACATGGCTTGCGCCGCGGCGATGCCGCCCGCGCCATGGGCCATGCCGGAACCCCAAGCCCGGCCGGTTGTGTCGGATTGCGGACGAGCCAGCAGGAGCTTCAATCGTTTAAATGCCCGTTTCATCAACACCGCGGTGCGGGCCCTTCCCAGCACGGGCTCCACCGCTCCGAGGCCGAGGATCAGGCCGGCGATTCCTCCATACAGGTCCTCGACGTCCCAAGTTTCCAGTTCCTGCCCTCTTTCGAGCGCCGTGGCGATCTGGTCGATCACCTGCCGTGCGATCATGTTCGGAAACAGGCTCGCGATCTGGGCCGACGCGGCAAGGACACCTCCCACACCTTCACCATATCCCGGGCCCACCTCGGCCAGGTCGCCGGCTGAAAGCTTGTGCGCAATGGTCTTCAGGCTACCCTCGCACAGCGTTGCAGCCATTCGAGATCGGGTCACGTCAGCCGAAACGGCAAGCGCCAGGGCGATGCCGGCAAGACCATCGTAAAGTGATGTATCAAGCGGCGCGACGTGGGTCCGCCCTTCAGTCCCGACCGGCTGAATCGCAAGCCAGTTCAGGGCGTCACCATCATCCTGCAAAGCCGTTCTCGAAAGCAGCGTGGTAAGCCGTTCCATTTCCGGCACGGCCAATTCACGGAAGTTGGCGGAACCACCGCTGTCTCTTGGTGGGGCCGGTGACTTGTCATGTGTGGCCATGTAAGCGCTTGAAACGATGTCGGCCTCTCGTGCAATGCTCGCGGGAGCCAATGCAGCCAAACGGGTCTTCACCCACTGCACACCGGTTGGGCCAAATGCGTTCGTCACGATGACCTGACGCCGGGACAGGATCTCACCGGACGCGACGAAGGTACGAAAGAGCGGAACGTCTCCGCGCTCGAGGGCGGTCAGTTCTGAACGCAAGAGAGCAGGCACGACCGAGCCTGTTTTCGGGGATTTCAGCACGCGGGCAAGCGTTTCCAGCCTTATGCTTCGCGCCAGTCCCGACCGTTGTGCTGGTGGGTCCGCCAAGCGATCCAGCATCGCGCCATAGACCTGAGTATCGCGAAAAACGAACCTTGTCGCGATCGTGCCGGATGCCATCAGCCTGTCCAGTTCAACAGCAACGGGGTCGCGCAAGTCGAGCGAGGCTTCCAATATTTCGCGCAGGCCGACAACGATATCGGCGGCGTGTTCACGCGCACCGACCTGCCGACCGCCTATGGTCGGAAGGTGGTGTGTCGCCCGCGGCCCGGTTTCATCCGCCAAATGCATATCGTCCGAGTTGATTTCGGCCCAGCGTTGGCGCAGCCTGTTCAAGTCATTGGCCTGCGGAAGATACCAGCCGCTCTGGTCCGTAGTTTGTCCATCCTCCTTCACGGCGAAACTCGGCAGCATCCCGGTATGAATGGTCGAATACGACAGCGCGCGCAGCGCCGGGTCTCTCGCTGCGTCGATAAAAAAATTGTTTTCCGACAGAACACCCTGCAACAGAACTTCAGCGTCGACGATATGGGGATGGGCACCACATGCGACCACGTTATCGGGATGGATGTCGCCACCTTGCAGGACATGCATCAGCCCGAGCCAGTGGCCGAAGCGTCTGAAATACAAGGATGGAGGCACGTCTTCCGGCAGGTCGGTCTGCGTTATCGTTTCAACCCATCCACAGTCTGGGCGTGCAATCATTGCCGGACATGGCAGTGAGAAGCGCGCCGGGTCGAAGTCTTCGAACTTTCGGGCGACACTGGCCAGCACATGCTCCGCCTCGATGGGCCGAGGCTTGTAGTGGACGGATTTTCCCGCAGCCAGTGTAAGACGCGCCACGCTACGCTCGCCGTCATGTGGATCGGAAAGTTCGAAATCGATGTCCCGGATGGGGAAGATCGCCGATGTTCCCGTCAGTCTCTTAAGGGCCGATTGATCCCTGGCCAGGCGTTCGATCATTTCCTGCAAGGCGGAATGCCAGTTGTCGACAGTGCGCATGATCGCGCGGGCGGCCACGGGGTAGGCAAGGAGATATTGGCCAAATCCGCCTTGCCGCATTAACGCGATGAAACGCCCGTATGCGCCGGCTTCCGTGTGCGATGCACGGTAGTTTGCAAAGACAACCCCCAGTGACCGTTCGGTTTGGCGGGCCAGCCGCCGCAGCAAGGCATGACGCGCCTGAAACCGCGCCACTTCAGAAAGAAGCCTCTTCTGCTCCGCTGTCCAATCGTCGGCCAGCGTTCGGGCCAATGGCCAGAGCAATTCTTCGAAAGGCTCCGGGGAAAGCGAAGGGCTTCCCGGGGGGGCAACAACCCGCCGTTCCGCAGATGACCCCAGATCGCACAGCGCCGAGTTCAACGCCACGACCCAAGCCGGCAACGGGTCGATACCGGCAGGATCGATTTCGAAGAGCAGGTCGGCCGGATCGGTTCCTTCCTGGCCGGCCAGATGCAACCGTTGAGGCATGGCCCCATTCAGGGCCTCGTACCAGTTCGCAAGCGTTTCGGCATCGCACGGACGCCGGGTTGACCCTGGAAACGCCCATCTTTCCTCCAGCGAGAGTGCTCCGGCCGCAATGGATTGCATTTGCGCCCGGCTTAACATCAGGTGACCAGATCTTTCAGGAGCGGCGTCAGATAGGTGGAATCGGGCAAGGTCCAGAAATTCACGTTCGCATTGAATGCTTCAAGCGATGTGACCGCATGAAACCAGAGCGCGGGAATGAAAAGGACATCACCGGGGTCGAGCACCGCATGATACAGGGTGAGCTCCGAGAACGCAGGGTGGCCTGCCATGTCGTCACGATCCAGACTCAGCCCGCTAAAATGTCCCAGATGCGCGAATTTGTCCGGTGAAAGCATGCTGAGACGGTCGATATATTTCGGCGAAAGCAGAATTATGGATTTCCGGCCGCAGACCTGCACGTTGAAATTGTTGCATCCGTTGCCATCGTAATGCAGGCCTGAATGGACGCCGCCGCCCCCGATCCATAACGCCGATTTGACCAGAAAGGGCGACAGTACCGCGCGGGGCGGACGGGCTTCCGGTTCAAGCGCCACTAGCGCGGAAGAGCTTTCGCCTCCAAGGTTGAAGAACGTCTCCGATCCGTCGAGATAGCTGTATCGAGGCGAACGTCCGGCGGCCTCGTCCTTCAAGCGCTCAAAAAAGGCTCGGCCCGACAGTTTTTCACGACAGGTTGACCCTGTGTCCGGAAAGTACCCCGAAGCGGAAGAGGAAATGCGTAGCATCTGGTCGGCCAGCTTGCCTTCCAGTCGTTCAGGGCTCCACTCGCGCACCGGCTGCCAGTCGAAGCACGAATTTCGAAGGACAACCGGTTCGAGGTTATAGTGAAGCTGCTCCGTGAAACAGGCGAGATCAGGTACGCCGTCGAACTGACGGACGCGGCGCAGATCCTTTTCGCAACCCGTTTCGGTGTGCATGAGGCTCTCGGTGAAAGAGGATGCCGGGGCCCGGCATCCCGATGAGCTTTCGGCAGAGAAAAGCCGACAAAAGCCGCCTGCTTCAGCAGTACTTTCCCGTCTTGGCCGGACAAGTGGAGAAGCCAGTCCCCATCGCACGCGGCGCCTGACCGCTCGTGTTTGCGATGGCGGTTTCGGTTGTCACCACATCCGAGGTTTTGGAGGAGAAATGATGATCTTGTTCGCGGGATTCAAAAATCTTGCTTTCCATTACCGTACTAAGGTCCTTCTCTAATAATTTAGTCTTTATAATAAGATAAGTTAAGTTACCCACTTTAAAAGACGTGTAATATAGGTAACATGGCAGTCGATTTGAGTCTACATTTTTAATGGGAGCCATAACGGTCGAACTCCACATTGAATGAAGCGGTGGTGAAAACTCGATCGGAAAGCCGAATGCAATCCAACTTCGAAATCTCGCGACTGATGCCCATCTTTGCGGCACCGTATCTAAGAAAGTTCCTGATCGTTATCGCCTTCGGCCTGCTTGCCGCGGGGCTTGTGTACCTGGAGAACACGGCATTGCTGTTGATGATCCAGAGCCTGTCGGACGACAGGCCCGACGATCAAGGAGGTCTGATGGGAGCAATCCGGACTGCGGTGCAACACCAGGCCGTTCAGCCGTGGGCGGGGTTTCTCATCCTTTTCGTGGTCGTGAGCCTGCTGAAGATTGCTGCCTCGGGCGCCGGTCACATCCTGCAGACACAGATGAACACGCGGTCGAAGAGCGATCTGGAGGCCGCGGTCTTCGCCAATCTGCTTCGCAAGGATGATGGCTTTTTTCAGAACACCTCGTTGGGTGAAATCGGCAACCGAATGGTCTTTGACATAAGGCGGGTCTGCGAACGGCGCGATCACCTTGTGGACCTGATCTTTCAGGTGCTTCTCCTGTTGTCCACTTTCCTTTTCTTCCTGTCGGTCGACGTGCTTGTCGCCGCGGCGACATTCGGGGCGATGGTCCTCTGTGCACTGATCAGCGTTCAGCTTGCAAAGCCCCTGCCAAGCATCGACCAGAAGTTCGCCGTGCTTGAGGATGGCGGCAAGGAAATCGTGATCGACAACCTGGGACTGCGCGGAATTGCGCAGGTGGTTCGCATCGCTCCCAACATGTTCCGCCGCCTGAGCGCCCATCAGGCGAAGCGTGACCGGACATACCTGCGCTTCTTCCTGCACCACCAGACACTGGTGTCGTGGAACACGCTGTCTTACGTGCTGTCGCTTGCAATGATTGTTGTCGCGCTGCTCTGGGGAGTTGGCGACGACGCGACACAGATCGCGCTCATTCCGGTGGTCATCAAGGTTCTGCCCGAGCTGTTTTCCGGATTGTCCGCGATCATTCAGGCGCGCGCGCTGCTGCAACTGGGCGGCAACAGCGTCGAACGGCTTGGCGAATATGCTTCGCAAGAGGAAAATGGCCCGGAATCCGAAGAGGCTGCTATGCCGGATGGAGTTTCCGGCACCCGGCTCGAGGTCAGAGACCTCGGGTTCGGGTACGACAAGCCGATCGTGGCGGATGCATCTTTCGACCTTGAACAGGGACGCTGGTACACTCTGATGGGGCCTTCAGGCAGCGGGAAGTCGACCCTGATCAATCTTCTGCTTGGGCGCATGCCGCAGGACAAGGGCACCATAACCGGGCGCGACAAATCGGGGGCGGCGCTGGACCGCATCAGGATTTCCTACATGCCGCAGCAGGTCAATCTCGTTAGCGGGAATGTGCGTGACAACATCGAGATCGCCGTTCCCGAGGGCGAGCTTGACGAAGAAATGATGCTGCAGGCCGTTCAAAAATCCGGCGTGGCTCAATTCTGTTTCCAGAACATCCTCGATCAGCCGCCAAATGATGACTGGCCGGTCAACTCCGGGAACATATCGGAGCTGCGCGCCGAGCTTGCTACGCATCTTGCTGCCATGAAGGGCCTGCACCTGGTCCCGTCAAAGCGCAATGACGGTGCGGTTCTTCTGATCGAAAAGCTGACGGGGCTGCATATCGACCATGCGGATCTGACGCTCGACCGCCTCGTGGCCTTGGGCCAGGAGGCGCCCCACGACTGGCCGGCGCTGCGTCGCCTTGGCCAGCACATTCTTGAGCGGTGGGATTGGAGCCTTCGCAATCTCGACAGTCACGACATCTATGTCCGCCTGACGAATAACATCCTGGACGAACACGTCTGGGCATTGCGGCGGGCGGCGATGGGGCTGGTCAGGATCGAAGAGAGCGAGGACCAGGCGCTCTTGCTGATCGCCTCGGCATTGTCGGCACGCGTTGACGAGTTCCCTGGCGTGCCCCTCGAACAGGTGCTTGATGCCGAGAGCCGCGAGTATCTTATCGGATGGATCAGGCAGCGGAACCTTTCCCGCGACACGGGCGATCCAGACCTAATGGATATTAACCTGTCGCTGCGCGACAACCTGATCGCGGGGCGGGTTGTCGTACGAAACAAGCGTATCGAGGATACGATCGATCAGATGATCCTCGATGTCCTCGAAACACGTTTCGCACGCAACGACCTGCTTCACTGGTCCCTCGGCGCCGGCATCGGGAAAGGGGGACAGCGACTTTCCGGCGGACAACGTCAGTTGGTCGCAATCTGTCGATGCCTTGCCTGCGAGAGCGACTTGTACGTGATGGACGAGCCCACATCAGCGCTCGACGAACAGGCGCGCAACCGCATCGTGGCGATGCTCCACGACCTGAAGCGGAAAGCGATCATCCTGACGATCACTCATGATCAGTTCGTCGGTAGACGCTCTGATCGCACATTGCTTCTGGAAAAGGCCAAGGTCACCGAGAAGGTCAACGAAAGCGTAGCACGATGATCGAACATCATGACCTGAATCTGGACGCCTATCTTTCCGCGCACGCCCTCTTCAAGGCCATTCCGTACGACATGTATGCGGCCATCCGGGAGCTCGGCAGTTTCGAGGTCTTCCGGCAGGGAGAGCCTGTGTTCCCTCCCAGGTCGGATATCGACAGGCTTCTTTTTGTGGTGACGGGGCGCGTGACCTATACCAAGGCGGGCCATGTGGTGGACCGGGGGCCGGGCGAGGTCTTCGGCCTGTGGACCGATGAATACGCGCTTTCGGAGAACGGCGCCGAGGCAGCAGAAGACAGCACCCTGATCTCGCTCGATCGGGATGTCGTCACCTACCTGTGCCAGTCTGACATGAACCTGGTAAACCTGTTTGTCATGGAAGGCACGCTTCGCAAGTCGCATGCGCTCTCGTTACCAGACGTGCAGCGTACACGGTTGCTCGAGGTCATGGCCCATACCGTGGCCATCGACGAGGATATCGACAAGCGGGAACACAACTTTCTGACACATATGGCCGGTTTTCTCGATATCCCGCTGAACACACTCGACCTTTCGATGGGGTCGATCCAGCATTCACTCCGGCTCATACAGGTGTTTCGCGAGTTGACCAGAGCTGACGGGGAGTACGGCCTTTGTGAGTTCGTGTTCGGTCTCGTCAATCTCGTCGCCAGTCTCGATGACCAGATTTCAAAGGCCGAGGTCGCGATGCTGAACGAATTGCGAATGCACTTGGCAGGCGCCGCCGAAAGGTTTTGCATTACGGTCGAAATCGCGACAGGCGACGAGGCCGGCGCGGTTCCCGACCTTCCCTTCGTGCTGCGCGAGGAAGCGGCAATCCGAATTTCGGACCTGCGAAGCCAGGCAATGGCCTATTACCTCGCGTCCCGGTTCGAAAAGCTGGGTCAAACGGTCAAGGTCGAAGAAGACGTTGCTGCCTGACCCGAGGCGACCAGTCAGCGGCACGCGCGCATCAGAAGCATTCGCACGCGCTCACATATGCCGGTTCCTGAACAGGCCGCAAAACCACTTTTGAGATCAGCGCAATCCACTCAGCCCGCTCCCGAACCGCGACATGATGACGGGAAACAGGAAGAGCAGCACCAGTTCCGGAACCCAGAAGATGTAAAGCAGGCTCTCGCCTGTCAACTCCGACCCGTTCAGGGAAAATGCGATGTTTCGGGAAAAGAGAACGATTGTGCTCCAGACTTCCCCGGGGCCCATGCTGAGCACGAAAAACGCGTCGGATAGGCTGCCCAGACGGATGGCGAACCAGACAAGCACCGCCACGATCACGTTCACGCAGCCGCCGATAGCGGCAATCCAGAAGCGATTGAACCCGGAGCTCGGGATCATCGCGTAGAACACGCAGCTCAAAGCCGCCAGAGCAATGGAAAACGTGCTCACAATCATGATCAACACAGGAATTGTGGACACGATCGCAGTATGTACTGCGGCACCGACGGCCCCGATAAGGAGTGCGAGCAAGCTCCGCGTAACAGCATTGGGTCGGGAAATCTTCTTGGTATCATTTAAAGTCATAACTGGTCTTCGTTGTAATCTCACAAGGTTTGCCAGCACGCAACGTGCTGCAGACCCAATCATTGATCAGTTCCAAGACACTGTCAAAGGGGGCATGCTAGGTTAACTTGCACGTGCGTATCCTATGAGCATTTGATCGGCCTCCTTGTCTGCCAATGATGTCTATGATGTAAGCGGCAGAGGGCAGTGTCATACGCATGAGCTTGCGACGGACCTGCCCGCTCCCTGGACCTGTTAAAATTCTGACCTGATGCTGTGGACGGCCCCTGCACCGGCGTAGTGTGCAATGATTTGGCCGTTAAGCCAGGCCTAAGGAGCCATCGAATGCATCAGGATATTTCGATTCTCGGTCTCGATCTCGCGAAGAGCGTGTTTCAGGTTCATGGGCCCAGTCCTCGCTCCAATCGAACTGGAACGCCTCGCCCGGCTGAAACACCAGCGGCACGAATGTCCCGCGATCCGTCGTCAGATGCGCGCGTTGCCGGTCTCCTTTCCAGGTCCGCACGAAGACTGCGACCCGCTCAAACGAGCCGTCATAGCCAAGCTGAACTAGGTCAGCGTGCATCTGCTTGGCAGTGCGCCGGTCCTTGCGCGACTTGCGCTGCTCGGTCACCAGCCAGCCTGTCAGCTTCTCAGCATATGGGTCCAGCTTGCTTGGCCGCGCCGGTTTCTGGAACTAGGGTTCAACAATCCCCGCTCGCAAATACTTCTTGATGGTGTTGCGAGACAGCCCTGTCCGCCGCGCAATCTCGCGGATGGGCATCTTGTCCCGCAATGCCCAACGTCGAATGACGCTCAATAAACCCATGTCGATCACTCCGAAAACCCCCGACAAATCCCGTCAAGGGCATGGTTCCACACGGGTCAATTTTCAGTGACAATTTTGACTGCCGCCGGGTCAGTTCTCAGTGACATCCAACAGCATTGGAAACATGGTTGGACAAAGCCGGAGAGAGCCAGCTCGGTGCTTTCGCCCGCGGGCTTCGGCCGGACCCCGCGGGCTTCGGCGGGACCAGGCCGCGGTCGCCGCTGCTCTGCGGGAGCCATGGTCGAACGGGCAGACCGAGGGACAGATCAACCGCCTCAAGACCCTCAAACGCCAGATGTATGGCCAGGCCAACATCGACCTGCTCAGAGCCCGGCTCGTTGAGGTATCCTGACCGGAGGGCCCCAAGCTGCACCGAAATTGATTCAGAGCCATTTTTCGACGCCGATCACCCTGCTAAGAGGCCAAAATTGCACGCCTGTTCACAGAAAAGGGCGCGGCACCGTTCCGCGCGCCCTTGATCGAGCCCCAAAGATCTAGCTTGAGAGGATGTACCGTCAGAAGATCACACCGTAACTGGCCGGTACGTAGACGGCGGCGAGCGTTGATGAACACCGCCCTGAAATTCAGAATGTCCGACCAGGGCCTTTAGGCGATGCCGCGGCCAGCCGAAACTGGCCGAAACTGACAGCTACCTATTCACCCCGCTCATTTCGGGGTTTCCCAATCTGAGCGCAAACAGATGACTATAGCAGTGAACGGAACCTTGGATCGGTGACCATATCGTTGATTGCGGCACTCAGGGCTCTGTTGAATGCTTGCGCAGTATTGTTGCATGCCGCCATAGCAGAAAAGCTAGTGCTGAACTTCGTGTTGGTCGTGACTGAATAACCTTTGCCTCGCTGTGATGAAACCTGCATCGAAATCGTCCAAGTCCCCTCGAACGAACTCGGTTTGAGTTGTGTAATAACGACGCTAATAGGCGTTCCGCTTGGGCTGTAAATGTTCGAAGCTAGGAACTCTGACTGAATTGCTTCTTTGACGGTCTCGGTTACGCTTTGTCCGCCCCCCAGATCCAATGGACCAGCCAGACGGCAGGTCGGCTGTGCATTAACGCCTTCAGCAACCTGCACGGTGCCCACCGAAGCACGAACGCCTTGTTTCGCCAATGACTGAAGCGCAATCACGTTCTGAGGACTGCTTTGGTATTGTTGTGCCGAGTAAGAGTCACACGCGGCCAATGCACACACAGCTACGAAAATAGTGGTAAGATTACGAAGTCTCATCTGTCCCTCATTATTTTTGAACCACCACCTTTTCGGAGATTCAAATGTGGCACAACCAAAACGTGAATGAAGGAAGGGATTTTCTTTATTTATCCAGAGTTGGTCGCTGTCCACCTACCGTATCTGGCGGTAAAACATCGGCTCCAAGCGTATCACTTTGGTTCTCTTCGTCATTCCAACTGAGGAAGTAGCATTTCGCTGCAACGGTAAAGCCGAACTTCTGGACGTACTCCGCTATGACCTCTTCTGCCATGATCAAACGGTCTGAGACTTGGGAATTTTTTGGCTCTCTCATGCCCGAAGCCTTCACCTAAAAAGCTTAACGAATCGTTAATACCGGCTTGTCTGAACATACGGATTTCTAATCGAACAAGCCGAGGCTCAGATGGATTACAATTTTGACCGGGACGCCGAACGTCTGGAGACAGTCGTAAAGCTCGCCCATGCACCATCCGAAACACGAGAAGCACTCATCGCTGAGTACCGGAAGCGCTCAGAGGCCGCCTTTGCGAAGGAAACGCTTCGTAACTACCGCCAGATCACCCAGAACTTCAGGGATTGGTGTTCTGAGCATGGTCACAACCCGGACCCACCCGTCGATCCAAGAGCGGTTGCCGAGTATGTCGACTATCTGGGTGGCAAAGTTAAATGCACGACCATCGAAACCCGGCTTTGGGCAATATCCGAAATGCATCGAGCCACCTTTCAGCCGACACCATGCCGGCACAGGCTCGTGGAGTTGGCTTTGAAAGGCGTGAAGCGGAAGTACGGTGCATGGGTTCGGCAAGCACCACCGCTTTGCAAGGCGGAAGTCTACAAGGCGATCCAGAAGCTCGGGAACTCTCGACAACATATCAGAGACAAAGCTGTCCTGTGGGTTGCGACCGATAGCTGGTGCCGGTCTTCGGAAATCGTCGCCTTCAAGGTTCGCGACCTGATCCGGCAGGACGATGGTTCAAGTCTCCTCTTCGTTGCGAAGTCAAAGACGGACCAATTCGGCCAAGGCGCCTACGCCTTTCTATCGGAGCAGGGAACGGCCGCAGTCCTTGAATGGATCGAACTGGCCGGATTGAAATCCGAGGATCCGCTGCTGACCAAGTCCCAAGCGAACGCACGCATTGCCCCGATGGATCCGGCAACGATTTCAAGGATCATCAAGCGATGCACCGGCCGAAAGGATGTATCGGCCCACAGTACACGCGTGGGAGGCGTTCATGACGCCTTTCGGATTGGTTGTGACCTCTCTTCCATCATGGTGGCCGGTCGCTGGACGTCGCCCGAGATGCCGGCGCGCTATGGAAGGAGGATCCTGGCGAGCAATTCGGCCGCCGCCAAAGTTTCAAGAGAATTTGCAAGGAAGAGCCTGACCTGCAACGCTGGAAGTTCAGACGGCTGATGCAGAGTCCTGTTCAAGTTTTTTTTAGGATCGAAATTTTGATGGCGAAGGATACAGATAAGCTGGATATCTGCTTGCATTTGGGTGCCCATAAAACCGCGACGACATACCTTCAAAAGCGACTGGATAAGAACCGAGATGGACTTTCCGAAGCAGGCGTTCAGTTGTTTCTCCCGAAAGACATACGAGGCAAAATTGGGCTGAAGCTCCCGTCGCCGAGACAGTCCGATGCGAGAAATTTGCAGCGTTGTGCGGACACAGGCCAGCGTCTCAGGCGAATGATTCGTAATGGAGTTGAAGACAAACCGCGCGCAAAGCGCGTTATTGTCTCTGAAGAGAACCTGATTGGCTCCTGCAAGAACAATCTTATCCTGAAGGGCCTGTATCCGGATATCGCAATGCGCTTGTCGCTCTTGTCGGAGCTATTCAATCACAGTTCGGTCAGCGTGTACTTTGCTGTCCGAGCTTACTCGAAGTTTTTTTCGTCGAACTACACGAGTGCACTCAGAAATGGAACTTTGCTTGAAAAAGACGAAGTAGCTGCATCCCTGTGGCCATTGAGCCGTTCGTGGGTGGATGTGGTTACGGAGCTAAAGGCAGCTTTGCCGAGAGCCAAGTTGATGATCTGGCGATATGAAGACTTTGGGCAAACAGAACCCAATATACTGGCATCCCTGGCCGCTGGAACGGATTTAGTCAGCTTGGATAATCGACCTTTACCGACGCTTTCCATGGATGCCGTGAGTTGGCTAGAGCGAAAGATCCAGCATGGCTCATTTCAACTAGCGCCCGGAAAGGTTTCGCGGCGAGCCATGGCCCGTCACCCAGCAACTGCGACAAATCCTGCCTTCACGCTCTGGAGTTCAGAAATGACCTCCGAACTCGATGAAAGGTACGAGGCGGACTGGAAGGAAATCACGTCGAAGTGGCCATCTGCAATTCAGTTGCCAAATTGAGTTGGAAGCATTTCAAGGTGCGCCCAGAATTGCCGTTGTGCAAATCTCCTCTCAGCGCCAGTCACTTGCCTCGCTCTTTTTTTCGCAGTCTGGCCCCTCAAAACCAAGCAGTAATTGTGCTACTTCTGAATCACTGGTCACAAAGTTTGACCGGGGCCATGAATGAACAGGTTCAAGTTTTCCGTATTCGCGCCAGTCATTCCCCTGCAATGATTTGGAAAGCTCCTGAAATTTCTCGCTTAGCCCTCTCGCCTTCTCAGCATAACTCATGTCCAATTCTGCAAAATGCGTGCGAACCTGAACTTCTCTGATCTGGGGTGCCAGATGCCCGTAGGTTCGGCTGACAGTATCTGTGTTCGCATGACCTAGCTGTTGCGATACAACGATGAGCGGCGTTCCTGCCTGTACCAGTTGACTTGCATACGTATGGCGAAGTCCGTGAAAAACGAACTCTTCAGGCAGTCCTGCATTACGCACAGCCTCCTTGAATAAGTGCTTATGCCGACCCTGCCACGAATAGCCTGACCGGTGCCGAAATACGTAATCGTCCGGCATTCGTCCCGCGCAAAGCGCCAGGAAAAAGGCCAATCCCTCGTCGGGTAGGAAAACGTATCTCGGACGGCGAGATTTCAGCGGTGCAACGTAGATGCCAAAGACATCGCACGCCACGTCGCGAACCTTTAGATTGGAGAGCTCAGCTACACGACACCCTGTATAGAGAGCCCCTTGGACCAAGTCCCGCAAGTCGCCTCGACAACTCTCTAATAGCGTTACGCATTCTTGGCGCGAGAGGAAAATCGTGCGTGGCTGATCGGAAATGGGCACGCGTCGAATACAGCGCCATGCTCGTTCAGATTCGGTGGACCCATTTTCCCAGGCTAGTTTCACTGCCAGTCGCAGAACACCAATCAGCGTGTTCAGTGTCTTTTTACGCTTTCTAAGCTCGTCGGGACTGAGTTCAGCAAGCTTCCTGCGCGGCCCTGGCTTCTGGTTGCCCCGCTTCGGAGGCGTTTCGAGCACGTCTACAGAAAACTGGATGATGTGGCGACCGTTCAGTTCATCGAGCAGAATGTGCCCTAGCCTCGGCAAAATGTGGTGATTGATCAAACTAACAAGGGATGCGAAATGGCTCTGCGTCGCCGCAATGCGCTTCCACTTAACGTAGTCGTCGAGCGCGTGGCCCAGTGTAAATTCTGAACCCCACGGACAGTAGGCCAACCCCTGTTTGGAGCCCTTGGGATAGGGATCGGCGGCCACCGCTGATACGCTCGGCGAACTGAACCAAGAACATGCCATTTCGACGGCCTCGGAGAATTGATTAGCTTCCGAATGCCAAGACATCAAAGTTGACTGCTTGTACCCGCCAGACTTGTTTCTGATCCTCGCGACCCAATGGCCCGTGTTTTGTCCGGTTTTCTGGATTCCAATATGCCGACAGTATTCCAGCGTCTCCCAGTACGGCGATTTTCTGACAGGAAGTTTGAGGACGCGCTCTTCCAAAGGTGTGATTTGAGGCAAACGTCTTCTCCTGATGAAATGGATTATAAGTTGAAATAGCAGTTTCAATGTGACCTAAAGGTTGTTGCGCGAACCTTTTTTGACACTTGGAGATATTGATATGAACAATATCAAATTCAGAGGCTTATTCGCGCTTACTGCTATTGTATTGGTGGTAACTTCCGCCGAAGCAGGTTCGGTTAAGACGGGCCTCTACAGTTATCCACCTACTTTTAATGAGCAAGCTGACCTGTCGGCCGCCGAAAGGCTGAGAGGTGCCTCAATGCAGATCTGGTCCGCTGCGTGCTGTAAGGTCTGCCGGAAAGGCAAAGCTTGCGGGGATTCATGCATCAAACGGAGTTACACCTGCCATAAGGGCAAAGGCTGCGCTTGCGATGGTTAGAGCGGCCGTCGTACTGGGCTGGCTTGTTCAGAAGCTTCCGCAGAAAAGCCTTCGACGACAGCAAGAGCCATGATGAGAGCACCTACTAGTAAACATACAATGATCCTCACTCAAAAAACCTCCCATGTTGCGGCGACCTAGCGCGCAAAGCCGGCACGGCAACACTTAAGGGAGAATGCTGAAAATGTTGATCAACTATTGGCAGCAATCATTCTGCTTCAGTCTGAGGCTATTCGAAGTTTTGAATAGCGTAGCTATAGTCACGAATCTTCGAGGTAAGCGCTGAAGTGGTCCCGGTTTTTCGGACCGCTCAGCGCCTGATCTAAGGTGTATCGGGTTTCCCCCGGGCTCGCGACGACATCTCGGTGATCTATGAAGAGCGGGGAGCGCGAGACGCCGAGGAACTTAAGCGTGGGCCGCAGATGGAGCAGGTCAGGCGCTGCCGCCGTCCTCACATCGCTCCGATAGTGGCGAACCCGACGGTCGTAGGCCGGCTCCCAGATCGCGCCAAAGGTCCTCCCCGTCCGTTCGCTGGCATGGGTTTCTGGTCGTGGCCGTCACCAGCTCGCTTGATATCGCCGTGCAAAAACGGCGTCATGAATTCATTCCCGGTCATACGATCCTGGCGCGCAACGCTGCAGCGCTGCCAGTCCCGGTTGGCGGCCGTCAGCTGATCCCGGATCAGCTCTTCGCGCTGAAATACCCTGACTGCTACCGGGCGTTCCTGCTTGAGTTTGATCGCGGCACCGAACCGCTCCGATCGGCAAAGCACTGCAAGAGCCTGCAGCGTTCGATCAAGCTCTATCGTGAAATGTTCGTGACAGAGGCCCATCGCCGCTATTTCGGCCTGCGGGCGAACACGTTGGTGCTCTGGGTCTTCGACGCTCCCCGCCGCATGGCGCGTTTCGATGAGATCGCACGGGCGGAGGCAGGCGAATATGCCGGGCGCTTCCTGGCCAAGGTGCTACCGGGGAGTGCGCGGTGGCGGGAAATGGCGGCGTTCCAGGACGTACCATGGATGAGTTGCGGCGGCGAAACCGAATTGGTTTTGTAGAGAGGGCGAAGCCAGGATTGACGCAAAGCCGTGAACGGCAGTCTCGGGATTGTGGCCGCGTGGCGCGCAGGCCCTCATGCCCACCCACCAACGCGGCCCGCCAGTTATGGCTTCGCCCCAATGGCACCGTCATGTTCATGGCACACGGCGGCCTCAGCGACTTCCCTGTTCCGGGACAACCAATTTGGCCTCCAGAACCTGAGCCCCGGCCACGCTGCGCCGCTAGGTGTTTGATCCCAGGTTTTGATGGCGCGATCCATTCGTTGGAATGGAAGGATGCCTTATGGGACAGATACGCCACGGCTGCGCCCGGCAGACCGTCGTAGATCAGACGAACGGGCCGCGGGAGCCGCGCTCGACCCTTCTAAGCGAAGAAGAGGCCGTAATCGTTGCTTTTCGGCGCCACACTCAATTGCCTTTGGATGATTGCCTTTACGCTCTGCAGCCGACGATCCCGCACCTGACGCGATCTTCTCTGCATAGATGCCTGCAGCGGCATCCCTGTAAGGCATTCGGACCTCTCAATAAATAGAGATATGGAGATATCATTTGGGGTATTCAGGAAAATCGCGTGAGAGCTAAGAATTGGAAATCAAATGGTTATCTCGAACGTCTGGGTCCTCTGCTGGCCGAAACCGCGCCGTCATGGAGTAGAGACCGGGACGACGCCAACGAATAGCCGCAGAGCCTCACGAACAGGCCAAACCAGAACGCTATGGGTGCGATCACTGACAGGGCGCTTGCGGACGGGTAAGACTGCGCGATGAACAGGGCGTTGACGGATAAGACCGTCAGTTGGACCCCGATCCAGATTAAGGCCTCTGTCCGGGGCAGAAATCCGAAAAGGAATGGAAGCAGCAAGATAGGCAGCAGGTAGTAATGCGCCCAACCCACCGGCGCGGTCAATCCAAGCATAATGCCGACGCCCAGAAGACGGACAGCCAATCGCTTGTCAGAGGCCATCTTCGAAGTTTGGAACAACAAGGCCAGAACGGACCCAAGGAACACAAGCTTGAGCGCCAGACCAAGCGCTGCTGGCTGTTTGAGCAGCAGCATCGGCTCTTTCAGGGGCAGCGCGTTGGATACAGTGTTCCAGTCTGCAAGCTGTGCCCAAACGACCGACAGGGAATGGTTGTGGGCGACCGCAATAATGTGCCGTTCGAATTCCTGGACGCGGTCCAGGAAGAGCAGGTGAACATCCCAACCGGCCACGGCGACGCTAAGCAAACTGAACCCAACCAAGGTCAGAAGAAAGGAAAGCACGGCTCGACCATCGCGGTCGAAAAGAAAGATCAGGACAAAGGCCGCAGGCACAAGTTTGACTGCCGCCGCTGTCGCAAGCAGGGCGCCCGCTTGTACGCTTCGCCCGGATCCATAACGTTCGAACGCCCATACTGTCAGAAATGTCACCATGATTTGTGGCTGGTTCTGAAACAGGGCGAGCGCCGAGGGCACGGAATAGTACAATAGCGCGCAGCTGATCGCGACGTGGACGGTCAATCCGCGGCCCATGGTGTACATCCGCCGGACCAGAAGCATCGCCGCAACAAGTGCGGCGACCTGCAAGGTCTGGCTGACGGTGAAAAACACCTGCGCCGAGGTGATCTTTGTCACTGGCGCAAGCAGCGCCGCCCAGAGCGGTGGGTAGACATAAGGCACCAGCTCTGAGGTCTCGTTTGGCGCACCGGCGTCGAAGGCCATTTCTGTCCAGCCCTCAGGCATTCTGCCTTGGAAAAACTGATCCG
Source organism: Roseovarius indicus (assembly GCF_008728195.1). Taxonomy (NCBI): domain Bacteria; kingdom Pseudomonadati; phylum Pseudomonadota; class Alphaproteobacteria; order Rhodobacterales; family Roseobacteraceae; genus Roseovarius; species Roseovarius indicus. The sequence goes on along the minus strand of NZ_CP031598.1, from coordinate 1,735,514 downwards.
GCGCATCGTACATACGCTCCGGCATCGCGTCTGCAAAGAACTCGGCCGCGACCCAGACCGCGCCCATGTCCTGAAACCAGGTTTTGTGATTGGCGTAGAAGGCGACCAGCACGAATAGAAAGCAGATGGCTGAGCTGGTCAGAGTGTCGAGCCGGGGTGAGATCGGCCGGGCATCACACATGGAATGCTATACTTAAGTTGTTTACGAATCATTTCACTCAACCCTTGCGCACATTCCTGAGCGAAACAAGGCGGTGAAGTGGTCCCGGTTTTCCGAACAGCTCTGCGGCTGATCTAAGGTGTATCGGGTTTGGTTTTCTTGCCGCCAATTTCTCGTCTCGACCGCGCCAATGTGTTTCCTTCGGCGTTCTGTGCTCAAGGGAAGAATGAGGGCGTTCGGTGTTGTAGAACGCCATCCAGTTGCTGATCACCCGCCTGGCCTGGAAGCCGTCGGCGATTTCTTCGAGATAGACCGCCTCCTGCTTGAGCGAGCGCCACAGCCGCCGGACCACCTGTTGGCCGAGCGCGTTGTATTCATACTCCGCCTGCACCACCCCCGTGACCAGTATCTCCGAATCCGTTTGGCTACTTTGGAGCGATAGGCGTTGTCACGGCAACTTCAGGAGGCCATGCTCCGCTATTCGCAGAGCAGGACGACCTTGCCGACGACCGAATTGCTTTCCAGCAGCCGGTGCGCGTCGGCGGCTTCGTGGAGGTCGAGAGTTTGGGCAACACGGGGCCGGATCTTTCCGGCCTCGAAGAGCGGCCAGACATGGGTGCGCAGCTCGTCCGCGATGGCGCCCTTTTCGGCCACTGGCCGGGCGCGCAGGGTCGAACCCGTGATGGTTACGCGCTTGCGCATCATGGTTGGGATGTCGAGCGTAACCTCGCGCCCGGCGAGCGAGGCGATGGAGACCATGCGACCGCCCTGGGCGGCCGCGCGCAGGTTCTCGGGGAAGAAGTCGCCGCCGCGCATGTCGAGGATGACGTCCACCCCTACCCCGTCGGTGAGGTCGAGCACACGGTCGGCGAAATTATCGGTCGTGTAGTTGATGGCCTCTTCGGCGCCGATTTCCCGGCAGGCGGCGGCCTTTTCATCGCTGCGCACGGTGGCGAAGACGCGGCCGCCGAGGGCTGCGGCAAGCTGGATCGCGGTCGTGCCGATGCCCGATGCCCCGCCGTGCACGAGAATCGTTTCGCCGGCCTTGAAGCCGCCGAGCTGGAATACGTTTGTCCATACGGTGAAGTATGTTTCCGGGATGGCTGCAGCGGCTGCGTCGTCAAGCCCGCCGGGGATCGGCAGTACCTGCGGGGCGGGTGCGGCGACGTATTCGGCATAGCCACCGCCCGCGACGAGCGCGCAGACCCGGTCACCGACGGACAGGCCGGAGACCCCGGGCCCGACCTCGGCAATCTCGCCTGCGACCTCGAGGCCGGGAATGTCGGTAACGCCGGGAGGCGGCGGATAGGCGCCCCGGCGCTGGACCACGTCGGGGCGGTTCACCCCGGCGGCTTTCACCCGGATCAGGACCTCTCCCTCGGCGGCAACCGGGCGCGGCCCTTCGGCGGGTTTCAGCACCTCGGGGTCGCCGAAGCCGTCGATCTTCACGTAACGCATGGTATCGGACATTGCTCGTTCTCCTCGTTCAGCCCATGAAATGGCCGCCGTTCACATCCATCACGGTTCCGGTAACGAAACCGGTCGCGTCGGAGGCGAAATAGGCGACGGCCTCTGCGACATCGGCGGGGGTGCCGATCCGGCCGACCGGGATGGTCTTGACGTAGGCGGTGTTGACCTCGGCCCCGGCGGTGGCGGCCATCGGCGTGTCAATGCGGCCCGGGGCGATGCAGTTGACGGTGATCCCGTCCTGCCCGACCTCTCCCGCCAGCGTGCGGGAGAAGGCGATCAGCCCGGCCTTGGAGGCCGCATAATGCGAGCCCGCCACGGTCGAGCGGGTGCGCGCCGCCTGGGAGGACATGTTGACGATCCGGCCCCAGCCGCGCGCCTGCATGCCGGGCACCACCATCTTGCACAGCAGGAAGGCGGCCGTGAGGTTCACGTCGATGACCGATTGCCATTCGGCAAGCGCGGTGTCGCGCACCGGCGCGCGCTTGCCGTCATGCTTGGGCGAAATACCGGCGTTGTTGACGAGGATGTCGATCGGGCCGTCCCGCCCGATCAATCCGGCCATGAAGGGTTCGATCGCCGCCACGTCGGAGAGGTCGAGAACGGCCGGGCTGGCGCCGGAGCCGATCTGCCTTGCCATTTCGGCCACGTCGGGCAGCACGTCCATCAGGATCACGCGGCAGCCGTCGTCGGCCAGGCGTTTCGCGATGCCGGCGCCAATGCCCTGTGCGGCCCCGGTGACGAGCGCGGTTTTCTGTTGTGTCATCTGTCTGCTTCCTGCTCGGGTCCGGTGTCTTGCGGGAAGACCATCACCTTGGAGGCGACGCGCTGCCGTGCGAGATCGAAGCCGCTGGCGATGTCGTGCAGACCCAGCCGGTGAGTGATCATCGGGCGGAGGGACGGGCCGTCAGCCCGAAGCTTGGCGATCACCGCTTCCCAGTCGGACTTGCGCGAGCCGTGAGAGCCGCGGATCTGCAACTTGCGGCGGACGAAATCGGTGGGGGCGAACGTGACGTTGCGGGAATGGATGCCGGTCATCACCAGCACGCCCTCGGTCCGCAAGAGCGACAGGCCGTCAGTGACGCTGACGGCGCGGCCGGTGGCTTCGAAGATCACGTCGGCGCCGGAGAAATCGCGTTCCATCGCGGCACGGTCGCCCTCCTGTGCGAGGTCGTAGGTGGTCGTGAAGCCGAGGTCGGCACACGCCTGAAGCCTTGCCCTGTCGTCATAGCCGGCCACGGCGACCGCGGCGGCGCCCGCATCGCGGGCGAAGATGGCGATCGCCTGCCCGATGGTGCCGGGGCCGAGGACAAGAACCCGGTCCCCCTGCCCCACGCCACCGACGGCGACAGCGCGGTGGCCGACGCAGAGCGGTTCGGTCAGCGCGCCGATCTCGAAATCGAGGTCGGCGGGCAAGGGAAAGGCGCCGTTGGCGCGGCAGAGGACCTGCGGCGCGAAGGCGCCGTCGGTATAGAGGCCGAGGGTGCGCTTGTCGCTGCAGTTCTGGGCAACACCATCGCGGCAGGCCTGGCAGACGCCGCAGGGGCTGGAGGGCCAGACGGTCACCCGGTCCCCGGCCGAGACATGCGAGACGCCTTCGCCGGTACGGGCGACGATGCCCGCGAATTCATGTCCGAGGGTGACGGGAAGATGCGGCACCATGAATTCGTAGCCGCCATCCCATTCCAGGACGTGCAGGTCTGAGCCGCAGATGCCCACCGCCTGCACGGAGACGAGCACCTCATCGGGCCCCGGATCGCCCGGCGCGGGCGTATCGGTCAGTTCGAGGCCCGGCCCCGGGGCGGGTTTTCTGTAGCTCAGCATGTCCGGATACCCGAATGAGACGTTTTGCCGGGGGGGCAGGCTTCGGCCCCCCCGCCAGGTTGGTTGGTCAGATCGAGCCGCGCTGGCCCCATGTCGGCAGCGGGAGCGCCTTGATCTCGGAGATCGCGACCTCTTCGGGTGCGACCGTGTGGATCTCCTTGCCTTGCCACTGGTCGTAGGTCGGGAAGGCACGGGTGTTGTTCTGAGTCTCCGGGTCGAACTTGGTACCCCAGCCCACGATGCTGGAGCCCACCGGCTTGTCGAGCGCCAGCGCCGCGTCGCGGATCGCCTCGGTCGACAGCTCGCCGGCGCCGGGCAGGATGTCCTGCAGGACGGTCCACATGGCGTTGAAGCCCATGCCGGTGTGCGCCGAGGGCTTGCGGCCGTCGAAGCGGGCGACATGTTCTTCGTGGAAGCGGGTGAAGGTGGCCGCCGCGTCCTCGGTCAGGCCGTTCTTGTCGATGTAGACTGAGGTGCCCGCATTCAGCACACCGTTCACATCGTCGCCGAGCGCATCGGCGAAATCGCCCACGTTATGCGCGCCGCCATTGCCCACGACCGCCTTGACCTCGAGACCCGCTTCGCGGGCCTGCCGCCAGAACAGAATGCCGTCGGGAGTGTATTGGCACAGGATCAGAACGTCGGGCTCGAGCTGCTTGTAGCGCTGGACCATCGGCGAAAGGTCGGTGGTCTTGTAGCTGTAGGAGGTCTCGTCGACGATGTTCACGCCGGCCTCCTCGAGCACCTTGTGGGCGCCCTCGCCCACGGCCGTGCCGTAAAAGCTGTCTTCGTAGAGAAGCGCCACCTTCACGTCGCCGGCTTCCTTGCCGATCTCGGGTAGCACCTTGTCGAGGGTGAACTGCGCCGCGCCGCCGCCCAACTCGGAGGCCGGGTAGATGAAACGGAACAGGTTCTTGAACCCGCGGCTGGTGATGTCGTCGGCGACGGCGCCCTGTTCGAAGTAGACCACCTTGTTGCGCTCGGCGACCTGACTTGCAGCAAAGGAGATCGACGAGGCGTAGGAGCCCATGATCAGGTCGACGTTCTCGCTGGTGATCAGACGGGTGGCCTGCGAAGTCGCTTCGGTCGAGGACGGCACGTCGACGGTGACGAACTCGGCCTGCTGGCCCATGACGCCACCATCCTCGTTCGTCAGGTCCATCGCCAGCTGGAAGCCGCGCAACACGTCGTTGCCGAGCGAGGCCAGCGGCCCCGACAAGGGCAGCAGCACGCCGAGACGTGCGGCATCTCCGGCGGCGCGTGCCGGCCGGACCCAGGGTGCGGCCAGTGCGGCGGCGCCCGCGGCCAGGGCTGTCTGGCCGAATCTTCTGCGGTTCATAGTCATTTCAAGTTCTCCTCCTTTGGACCAAGACCCAGGTAGACCCGACGCACCTCCTCGTTGTCCTGAAGCTCTTTTCCGCTTCCGGAGAGTGCGACCTGGCCGTGCTGGATGACATAGGCACGATCCGCCACGGATAGCGCCTGACTTACGTTCTGCTCGACGAGAACGAGCGTGACGCCCGTGTCCCGGATTGCCCGGATCGCCTCGTATACCCGCGAGATCATGACCGGCGCGAGACCGAGCGAGACCTCGTCCAGCATCAGGACCTCGGGCGTCGCGACCAGCCCGCGGGCAATCGCGACCATCTGTTGCTGACCGCCCGAAAGCGTGCCGCCCAGCTGGTCGGAGCGTTCCTGAAGGATCGGGAAAAGCTCGTAGACCTCGCGCAGCTGTTCGGCCAGGTGCGGCCGCGCCCGCGACGAATAGGCGGCGATCTCGAGATTGCGTCGCACCGACATGCGCGGAAACAGGCGCCGGCCCTCGGGGACCATGACCAGCCCCTTCTCGACGAGGTTGTGCGTGTGCATGCCGGTCACGTCCTCGCCCAAAAGGCGGACATGGCCCTGCGTCGGCTGGATGATGCCCGACAAGGCGCGAAGCAGGGTCGTCTTGCCGGCCCCGTTCGAGCCGACGATGGCCACGACTTCGCCCTTCTCGACCTGAAGGTCGATCCCGAAGAGCACTTCGGCGTCGCCATAGCCCGCGTGAAGGTTTTCGACACTAAGCATTCCCGCCCTCCGTCTCCGCAACGTCGCGCCCGGCCGGCGGGCCGAGGTAGGCCGCAACCACTTCGGGATTTTCCATCACCTCCTCGGGAAGGCCGTCGGCTATCTTGGCGCCGTGGTCGAGAACCGCGACACGGTCGCAGATCTTCATCACGGCCGAGAGATTGTGCTCGACGAAAAGCACCGTCAGGCCGCGGTCGCGCAGCGTGCGGACAAGGTCGAGCATCAGGTTGACCTCGGTGTGGTTCAGCCCTGCCATCACCTCGTCGAGCAGGATCATCTGCGGTTCGGTGGCCAGCGTGCGGGCGACTTCGAGCCGCTTGCGTTCCGCCGTTGTCAGCGCCGTTGTCGGCGTATCGAACCGCTCTCCAAGCCCCACGGCCGCCGCCACTTCCAGCGAGAGCGCCCGTGCCGCAGAGCGGCGGCGGCGGTGCAGGAAGGCACCGACCTGGATACTTTCGCCGACGGTCATCGAGGCGAACACATGCGGGATCTGGAAGGTCCGCGCCAGGCCGAGCGTACAGGTCTCGTCGGCGCGCATGCCCTCGATTCGCCGGCCATTGAAGCGCACGGTGCCCTCGGTCGGCGGGAAGGTACCCGCGATGACGTTGTAGAGCGTGGTCTTGCCGGCGCCGTTTGGGCCGATCAGGCCGACGATCTCGCCCTCGTTGACGGTGAGCGACACCGCGTCCACCGCGACCAGCCCGCCGAAGCGCTTGGTGACTGTATCAATCTCGAGCATCACGACCCCTTTCTCTTGGAGGCGTCCGGGGACGCCTTGGAGGAGCGGCCGCGGCGCAACTTGCGGGCCAGGGATTTCACCCCGCCGATCAGCCCCTCGGGAAGAACGATCACGATGACCATCAGCATGACGCCGTAGATCACCAGGTGCAGACCCGCCGCCGCGCTTCCGAAGAGATCGAGCAGGATGTCCCGCAGCGGCAGGGCGATGATCGCGCCGAGGATCGGCCCGGCCACGGTTCCGAGTCCGCCGAGCAGCCCCATCAGCGGCAGGTCGACGGAGAAAGCCATGCTGAAGACCGTGCTGGGCTCGATGTAGAGCACGTATTGCGCCAGCAGCGTGCCGCCCGCCGAGGTGAAGAACGCCGAGACCAGCAAGGCGATCATCTTGTAGCGCCGCATCGGGATGCCCGAGGCCACCGCCGCTTCCTCGCTGTCGCGGATGGCGCGCAGATACGCGCCGAGATAGCTGCGCGACATGCCGTAGGCGATGACGGTGACGATGATCAGGAAGGCCCCCGCCAGCAGCGCGTAGGAGGAACGCTCCTCGAAGATCATGCGCCCGAAGCCCGGTTGCCAGTTGATCGAAAGACCATAGGGCATGTCCACGAACTTGCGGGAATAGACCAGCAGGATGCGGATCGCCTCGCCGAAGGCCAGGGTGGCCATGGCGAAGAACACGCCGCGCATCCGGAACGCCGGATAGGCGATGATCACCGCGAAGACCATGCTCAGCGCACCCCCCGCCAGCAGCCCAAGCCAGGGCGAGACGCCGAGGTAATTGTAGAGAAGCGTCGAGGTATAGGCGCCGGTTCCGAAAAAGGCCGTGTGCCCGAGCGAGAACTGCCCCGCCATGCCGCCCAGGATGTTCCAAGCCGATGCCATGCCGGCATAAAGGAAGATCAGGACTAGCACGTTCAGGTAGTAATCGTTGCTGAGGGTCAGCGGCAGGCCGATCGTCATGGCCAGCAGAAGCAGGGCCCAGATACCGTCGCTGCGGCGAATGTCGAAATAGTCGAGAAGCCAGCTCATTTCAGCGTCTCCTTCTCGGCACCCTTGACCCCCAGCATGCCCTGCGGGCGCACCGCGAGAAGCAGGATCAGCAGGATGAAGTGGGTGGCCTCCTTCAGGTCGGGGCTGAAGTAGCCGATATAGCTTTCGATCAGCCCCAGGGAGAGGCCGCCGATCATCGTGCCCGTCACGCTGCCGAGCCCGCCGAGGATGACGACCACGAAGGCGATGAGCACAAAGAAGGTGCCGACCGACGGGAAGGCATAGAAGGACGGCACCAGCACCGCACCGGCGACGCCGGTGATGCCGATGCCCAGGCCGAAGGTGATCAGGAAAATCTTGCGCGTGTTGATGCCCATCAGCCGGGCCGCCGTCAGATCCTGCGAAACCGCCTCGATGGCGCGCCCGGTATAGGTGCGCCGAAGGAAGAACATCACGCCGCCAAAGATGGCCAGCGCGAAGAAGAAGGCGATGACCCGGTCAGTCGACAGGTGAAAGCCCATGACCTGGAGCGACGACATACCCTCGGGCATCGTCTGGATGGTCCGGTAATCGGCCGAGAACAGCACCAGCGCGAGGTTCTGGAGTGCGATCGACAGGCCGAGGGTCGTGAAAACCTGGGTCAGCTCGGTCGAATAGATCGTGAAGCGCATGACGCACCAGTAGAACGCCATGCCGAGCACGAAGAAGGCCACCGCGATCAGCGGCGAGCCCCAATAAGGGTTGATGCCCGTCAGGGTCATCAGGCCGAAGCCGGCATACATGCCGAGCATCAGGAATTCGCCATGTGCGAAGTTCACGATCTTGGCAACGCCGAAGATCAAGTTCAGGCCGAGCGCCGCCAGGGCGTAGACGCCGCCCAGCAGAACACCCGAAACCAGCAGCTGAAACACGAGCTGCATTGCAATCCTCCCCTACAGGTGTCCTTCGAAGACGGTGATCGGCGGGTACGCATCGGGGTCGGTCACGACGTCGAGGACGGTCACCCCATCGCTTGCGAGGCCCGTGTCGAGCGCCGCGCCGAGTTCGGCCACGGTCTCGACGCGGATACCATCACAGCCGGCGGCCTTGGCAACCGCGGCGTGATCGACCGGCGTGAAATCGATGGCGCCGGTATGGGCGCCGAATTTCACCAGCTCCGCGTGTTTCTGGAACCCGAGGATGCCGTTGTTGAGAACGATCACCACCAGCCCCAGCCCCATGCGGCGGGCCGTTTCAAGCTCCTGCCAGCTATGGGCGAACCCGCCATCGCCGACCACGGTCACAACCTTGCGGTCCGGCGCGCCGGCCTTGGCCCCGAGCCCCAGGGGCAGCCCCCAGCCGAGACCGGCCAGCCCGCGAGGCGTGACAAAACGCTGACCGGCCCGGCGGGCGGTCAGGAAGCCGAGAACCCAGAGCGAGGAATAGCTCGCGTCGGCCGACACGATGGTGTCGCCGTCGATGCGGCTGTCGAGCTCGGCCATGATCCGTTCCGGCCTGAGCGGCGCGGCGTCGGAGTACATCGCGACAGCGCCTTCGCGGCCCTCCGTCCGGCCATTGGCGATGCGCTCTTCGAGCGCGGCGCGGGCGTCCTTGCGCGCGGCCAGCCCCTCGGCCTCCAACGCCTGCTTGAGGGACGTCAGCGCCAGCCGGGCATCGCCCACAAGCCGATCGGCCTCGTAGTTCCGGCCGACCTCGCAGCCGTCGATGTCGATATGGATGATCCTGGCCTCGCGCGGATAAAGCTTCCAGCTGTCGGTACCGTTCTGGTTGGTGCGCGTGCCCACCAGCAGGATGACGTCGGCTTCGTCCAGGATGGCGCGCATCGGCCGGGCGGGCGAGCCTTCGGCCAGCGCATTGGTCAGCACGCCGAGCGACAGGGGATGCTCTTCGCTGACCGCCCCCTTGCCCATGTTCGTGGTGCCGACGGGAAGATGGGCCACCTCCTGAAGGTCGGTCAGGGCATCCGTGGCCTGCGACAGGTGCACCCCGCCCCCGGCGATCACGACAGGGTTCTTCGCCCCGGCGATTAAACTTGCCGCCGCACGGATGCGGTCGGGGTCGGGGGCCACGCGGTCGAGGGGAAAATAGCCCATTGCGGCCACGCGGGCCTGGGCCACGCTGTGCGCGTCCCGCAAAAGGTCGGCCGGGCAGAGCAGCGCGACCGGGCCGGGCCGACCGGTCGTCGCGGCGGTGACAGCCATGTCGACGTAATCCTCGACCCGCGCGGCCGTGTCGATGCGGCGCACCCATTTCGTGCAGGGGGCGAACAGCCCCATGTGGTCGAATTCCTGGAAGGCGTTGCGATCGGTGGCATCGCGGTCGACCTCCTGCACGATCGCCAGAAGCGGCACGGACGCCTTGAAGGCCTCGGCCAGCGGCGGCACCAGCAGCGTCGCTGCCGGGCCGTTCTGGGCCGTCACGACGCCGATCCGGTTGGCGATCCGCGCATAGCCGTCGGCCATGGTGCCGCCCGCGTTCTCGGTTCGGTAATTCACCTGCAGCATGCCGAACTCCGGCGCCACGAGATGCAGCGCGCTCGGCAGGCTCTGGCCGAATAGCACCTCGACCCCGTGCCGCTTGAGCGAAGCCGCAAGCGTCACGGCAACGGGCGATTGCCCCGTATGCCCGGATTGGTCTGCCATCTGTCCTCCCACGTTCCTCGACTCGACAGCTACAATCCGAAATATGATATATCAAGATGTAAAATGATATATCAAACTTGATGCGACTTCGGATTTGTCCTACTCAGATCGGGACAGATCTGCCTTTCATGGTAGAAAACGCGGTGAATTGATGGAGTTGAAATCTATGGGCGCGGACAGGCCTTCAAACGACGAGCGCTCAGAAGGCTTGCGGTCGCTTGCCCATGTGAATCTTGCCCAGGAAGCCTATGGCGAACTCAAGCGCGGTCTCATGACCGGCGGCTTCCGGCCTGGCGCCAAGCTGACGATTCGCGACCTGGCCTCGGCGATGGGAATAAGCCCTACCCCGGTGCGCGAGGCGCTGGTGCAACTGGCCGCAGAAGGCGCGCTGGAACAGACGGCGGGGCGCTCCTTCGTGGTGCCGCAGCTTGACGCCGAGAGCTATGAAGACCTGCGCCGGTTGCGCGAGCTGACCGAGGGCGAGGCCGCCTTTCGCGCCGCCGGGCTGGCGACGAATAAGACCATCGCCGAGCTCACCCGCCTGCACGCGCACCTGATCGAGGCCAAGAACTCGGCCGATTATCGCTCGGCGCTGGTCTGGAACCAGCGCTTTCACCTCGAACTGGCCGCCGCCGGCGGGTCGCGCCGGCTGTTGCGCATCGTCGAAGGACTGTGGCTTCAGATGGGGCCCCTACTCAATGTGCTTTACGAGCATCGCGACGTGCCCAGCCTGGGCGAACGCCACTCGCACCTGACTGTCATAGAAGCGCTGCACAACCGCGACGGCGCGGCCGCACGCGAGGCGATCCAGGCCGATATCGCGGGCAGCGCGACGGCGATCCTGGGCAACCTGGAAGCACAGGATACACCCGGCGGAACGAAACGATGACCTGCCAGCCGCTTTACGACGCCCCGGTCGCCGCCGCGGATGCCATTGTCGACACGCTGATCGCCGCGGGCATCAAGCATGTTTTCGGCCTTTCCGGCGGGCATACCGGAAGGATCTTCGGCGCGCTGGAAAAGCGGCAGGAGAAAATTCGGACCATCCTCGTGCGCGAGGAAAGCCTTGGCGCGGTGATGGCCGAAACCATCGGCCGCATCACCGGCGCGCCGAGCGTGCTGCTGGGCCAGGGCCCCTGGGTTCTGGGCAACGGGCTGCTCGGCACCATCGAGGCGCATCTTTCGGCGACGCCGCTGCTGCTGCTGACCGATTTCTCAGACACGCCCGGCGCCTCGCTGCATGCGCCTTACCAGTCGGGGACAGGCGAGTACGGCAACTGGGATGCCCGGCAGGCCTTCGGCGCCGTCACCAAGGAGGTCTTTACCGCGGAAGATCCGAATTCGGCGGTGGTGGCCACGCAGCTTGCGATCAAGCACGCCTGTTCGGGCGAACCGGGGCCGGTGGCCATGCTTCTGGGTCTGCGCGCCCTGGATGGCGAGGCGCGCCCGGAGGCCGCGCCGCGAATCTACCCGGCCGAGGCCTTTATCGCCCCGCCCCTGCGCGGCGTGCCCGAACTGACCGCTTCCCTTGCCGCGCTGCAGGGTGCCGCACGGCCGCTGATCATCGCCGGCAATGGCATTCGCGTGGGCCGCGCCGAAGCCGCCCTGATGCGATTTGCCGAGGCGTGCGGCATTCCCGTCGTCACGTCGCCCTCGGGCAAAGGCGTCTTCGATGAAGACCACGTGCTTTCCTGCGGGGTCTATGGCGGTTACGGCAACCCGTTGGCGCATCGTGCAGTCGCCGGCGCCGACGTGATCTTGGCCATCGGCACCAAGCTTTCGGCCTCGGACACCAACAACGGCGACACCGGACTTATCGACCCGTCGCGGCAAACGCTGATTCAGGTGGATATCGAACCGCGCAACCTGTCGTGGACGATCCCCGTCGCGCATCCGCTACTGGGCGATGCCGCGACAATTCTCGACGCGCTGCGCACCGGCTGGACCGCCGCCGCGCATGAGACCTGGACCGCGGCGCTGAACACCCCGCGCCACGTGTCCCTGCCCGCCTCGGATGCGGGGGCGGCCGCGATTCACCCGCATGAGATCATCGCGACGATGCAGGAGATCCTGCCGCGCGAGACGATCTATACCTGCGACGCGGGCGAGAACCGGATCTTCATGCTGCACTTCCTGCGCCCGCGCGGGGCGGGCCGTTTCATCCAGCCGGCCGGCGCAGGCCCGATGGGCTATGCCCTGCCCTCGGCCATGGCGCGCAAGCTGCTGTCGCCGGAAAACCCGGTCGTCGCCTTTTCGGGCGATGGCGGATTTTCGATGACGATGAACGGCTTGATCACCGCGATCGAGGCCGCGCTGCCGATCATCTCGGTGGTGATGAACAACGACGCGCTCGGCTGGTCGCAGCATTCACGCGGCCCCTTCGCGACGCAGTTCTCGAGGGTCGATTATGCCGCAATCGCGCGGGGCATGGGCTGCGCGGGGTTCCACGCCTCGGGCATCGAACCGCTCAAGGAGGCGCTTGCCGCCGCGCTACGCGTCACACAGGAGGAACAGCGGCCCGCCGTCATCGACGTGGAGGCCTCGATGGAGGTGTCCTTCGCGCGGCTGGCCTATTCGGAAACGTCGGAAACGCGCGGCCTGGCGGCGGACTGATACGACGGGCCCGGGAGGAGGAAGAGAGTACATGAGCAAGACGAAGCATGAGGTCGTCACCAAGGGGCTGCGCTTTCCCGAGGGGCCGGTCGTGATGGAGGATGGATCGGTGATCGTCGTCGAGATCGCCCGCGGCAAGATCACCCGGGTGGCGCCCGACGGTACGCGTTCGATCGTCGCGGAAACCGGCTCCGGCCCGAACGGTGCTGCCATTGGGCCGGATGGAGCGCTTTACGTCTGCAACAACGGTGGCTTCCGCTGGGAGGAATTCGCGGAAGACGACCTGCGCCCGGCGGGCCAGGCCGAGGATTACGCGGGCGGCCGGATCGAGCGGGTCGACCTGCAAACTGGCGAGGTGACGGTACTTTACACCGCCTCGGACAAGGCCCCGCTGAAGGGGCCGAACGACATCGTCTTCGACGAGCATGGCGGCTTCTGGTTCACCGATCACGGCAAGGTGCGTGAGCGGGACATGGACCGTGGCGCGGTGCTTTACGGGCGGATCGATGGCAGTGAGCTACGCGAGGTGATCTTTCCGGTACATTCTCCGAACGGTGTCGGCCTGTCCCCTGATGGCCGCACGCTCTGGGTAACCGAGACCTTTACCTGCCGTCTCTGGGCTTTCGACGTCACGGGGCCCGGTCAGCTTGCGCTCGACCCCCAGTTGGGGGCTGCGCATGGCGGGCGCCTCGTCGCCTCGCCCGAGGGGAAACGGGGCTTTGATTCTCTCGCCGTCGACAGCGCTGGAAACATCTGCATCGGCCAGATCTATCGCGGGGCAGTGCTGGTGATTTCGCCCGAGGGCGAGATCGTCGACGAAATCGCCATGCCCGACCCGTTCTGCACCAACATCGCCTTCGGTGGCCCGGACATGAAGGACGCTTACGTTACGCTTTCCTCCTCGGGGCAATTGCTGAAGATGCGGTGGGAGCGGCCCGGGCTCAGGCTGAGCTTCAACGGGTGATTTCCGAGACGGCGCGCCTGCAGTGTCAGAGGGATGCCTGTCTGGACTATGCAGACTTTCTTCCAAACCAATTACCGCCTCACTTTATTCAGCGAATTACCGAAACGGGGGAGAAGGTTTTGCGTAAGAAGTTTACGAAGTCAAAGGCGCGGACAGGCCGCGAGGCGACAACGATATTTGCAGCTTCTACGATTTTCGATCGTCTCAGTAAGGCAGAGCGTTCATTCTCTGCAGGGCGTTGTCACGGTAACTTCAGGTTACCCGAGAAATTGCTTCAGTCCGCATTCAAGCGGCAACGATTTGATGCCACCCGGCCATCGCTTTAGCGCGCGTCTCACGGAAGGTGCGGCGGGAGATCAGGTGGCGTTGCCGTTTGAATTGATTGTAAATGTCATCGTGAACAGACAGAAACCGCTGCATCGAGTTGGGCGATTGGTCATGTCAGAGGAACTTGGCTTGAGACTGGTTGAGCCCCCGCCTACCCTGCCCGCATGGCTAACCGCGACCCTTTCAAGTACTTTAAATCCAGCCCCGAGATCATCGGCCTGGCGGTGATGCTCTACGTCCGGTTCCCACTCTCGCTGCGAAATGTCGAATACCTTCTCCACTAGCGCGGCATCGACGTTAGCTACGAGACGGTACGGTTCTGGTGGAACAGATTCGGCCCAATGTTCGCCTCAGAGATCAGAAGAAAACGGGTTCAAAAGCTGCGTGCCTTCTCGAAATGGCAGTGGCACGTGGACGAAGTCTTCGTGAAGATAAACGGCGAGCACCACTATCTCTGGCAGGCCATAGATCACGAGGGTGAGGTGTTGGAGAACGTTGTCACGAAGCGCAGAAACAAGCGCGCCGCATTGAAAATGCTTCCAAAAATGATGCGGCGCTACGGTCGACCAGAAGTTCTAGTAACCGATCGCTTCCCTTCCTACAGGGCCGCGCTGCGTGACCTCGGATGTGATGATCTGCAGGCATGTGGGCGCTGGCTCAATAACCGTATTGAGAATTCACGCCTGCCATTCCGACGAAGGGAGCGAGCCATGCAGCGCTTCCGCCGAATGCGAAGTCTTCAGAAATTCGTTGCCGTCGATTCTTCCGTTTTCAACCACTTCAATCAAGGCCGAACCCTCTCCCCACGCGATATCTGCAAGCTGAACAGAACCGCCGCTCTGGCCGAGTGGCGCAGTCTCGGCGCGGCATAAAGGGCAACCTCACTGTCCAAGTGGAGACGAGTTCGAATTGGTATGACAGCACCGCCAGCCAGACGGGTCTCTCTTTCCTCGTTCGGAATTTCCCTAAATTGCTCCGTCATTTCCGGGGTTTGGAGGAGCGGCTTTCAAACAGAGACGCACCGTTCGCCCACACCCTACCGACAAATTCGAAGAAGTCCCAAACCGCCAAACTCCGCGGGGTCATGTCAGAAGAACTTGGCTCGAGGCCCGCTGACCGGGCCCCTACCCTACTGGCATGCCAAAACGCGACCCTTTCAAATACTTTAAATCCAGCCCGGAAATCATCCGCCTGACGGTGATGCTCTACGTCCGGTTCCCACTCTTGCAGCGAAATGTCGAAGACCTTCTCCACGAGCGCGGCGTCGATGTTAGCTACGAGGCGACACGATACTGGTGGAGCAGGTTCGGCCCAATGTTTGCCTCAGAGATCAGAAGAAAAAGGGTTCAAAAGCTGCGTGCCTTCTCGAAATGGCAGTGGCACGTGGACGAAGTTTTCGTGAAGACAAAAGGCGAGCGCCACTATCTCTGGCGGGCCGTAGATCACGAGGGTGAGGTGTTGGAGAGCGTTGTCACGAAGCGCAGAAACAAGCGCGCCGCATTGAAAATGCTGAGAAAAATGATGCGGCGCTACGGTCGACCAGAAGTTCTAGTAACCGATCGCTTCCTTTCCTACAGGGCCGCGCTGCGTGACCTCGGATGTGATAATCTGCAGGCATGTGGGCGCTGGCTCAATAACCGTATTGAGAATTCACACCTGCCATTCCGACGAAGGGAGCGAGCCATGCAGCGCTTCCGCCGAATGCGAAGTCTTCAGAAATTCGTTGCCGTCCATTCTTCCGTTTTCAACCACTTCAATCAGGGCCGAGCCCTCTCCCGGCGCGATATCTTCAAGCTGAACAGAACCGCCGCTCTGGTCGAGTGGCGCAGTCTCGGCGCGGCATAAAGGACAGCCTCACTGTCCAAGTAGAGACGAGTTCGAATTCGTCTGACAGCACCGCCAGCCAGACGGGTCTCTCTTTCCTCGTTCGCAATTTCCCTAAATTGCTCCGTCATTTCCGGGGTTTGGAGGAGCGGCTTTCAAACAGAGACGCACCGTTTGCCCACACCCTACCGACAAATTCGAAGAAGTCTCAAACCGCCAAACTCCGCGGGGTCATGTCAGAAGAACTTGGCTCGAGGCCCGCTGACCGGGCCCCTACCCTACTGGCATGCCAAAACGCGACCCTTTCAAATACTTTAAATCCAGCCCGGAAATCATCCGCCTGCCGGTGATGCTCTACGTCCGGTTTCCGCTCTCGCTGCGAAATGTCGAAGACCTTCTCCACGAGCGCGGCATCGACGTTAGCTACGAGACGATACGATACTGGTGGAGCAGGTTCGGCCCAAGTTTCGCCTCAGAGATCAGAAGAAAACGGGTTCAAAAGCTGCGTGCATTCTCGACATGGCAGTGGCACGTGTACGAAGTCTTCTTGAATACAAAAGGCGAGCACCACTATCTCTGGCAGGCCATAGATCACGAGGGTGAGGTGTTGGAGAGCGTTGTCACGAAGCGCAGAAACAAGCGCACCGCATTGAAAATTCTGAGAAAATTGATGCGCCGCTACGGTCAACCAGAAGTTCTAGTAACCAATCGCTTCCCTTCCTACAGGGCCGCGCTGCGTGACCTCGGATGTGATGATCTGCAGGCATGTGGGCGCTGGCTCAATAACCGTATTGAGAATTCACACCTGCCATTCCGACGAAGGGAGCGAGCCATGCAGCGCTTCCGCCGAATGCGAAGTCTTCAGAAATTCGTTGCCGTCCATTCTTCCGTTTTCAACCACTTCAATCAGGGCCGAGCCCTCTCCCGGCGCGATATCTTCAAGCTGAACAGAACCGCCGCTCTGGTCGAGTGGCGCAGTCTCGGCGCGGCATAAAGGACAGCCTCACTGTCTAAGTAGAGACGAGTTCGAATTCGTCTGACAGCACCAACTGGAGCCTCCGTGAAACCCAGAGCGGTTCAGCGCGCGGCTTCGACGAGCCGCGCCGTCTGCGCTTCCAGCTCGGCGGTAACGCTGCGCAGCCCCTCAAGCCCCAGATTGAGAAGATCGCCATCCGCCGGTGACTTGCTGTAGATCAGGCATCCGGTGCGCTCAAAGACCGGCGCATTGCGCACAGGCCGGACCACCCCTTTCTTCAATTGCCGCAACACCAGCCGCGCCGGAAGATAAGCACTGGCGGCGTTCTGCTCCAGGTATTGCACCGCGACCGAACTGAGCCCGGCAGAGAAACTGTGCACGAGGTCCGGATACATGGAATCGTGGTCGTAGCGGAAATCCTCGCCCCAATCGACCAGCACGTAATCCTGCCGCCAGATCTCATCGGCCACGTCGCAGGCAGGATGGGTGGTGAACAGGATCAGCTCGTCCCGCAGGAATTCCTCGATCACCAGTTCCTGCATCTGGAGCGGCTCGTACATCACCGCGATATCGAGGATGCCGTCGCGCAGGTGGCGCATCAGACCGGGGGAATAATCCGCCTCCACGTGAAGCGAGACCGTCGGCGCCTCCCGGTGCATCCAGTTGACCCAGGGCAGTTCTATCTCCTCCCAGAGGCTGAGCGTCACGCCGAGGCTGAGCGAGGAATCATAGGCATCCGGCAGGGCCACGTCATTGCGTGCGCGCTGCCACAGGCGCCGCATGCTGTGCCCGTGCCGCAGCAGCCGGTCCCCCGCCGCGGTCAGCCGCGCGCCGTTGCGGCCGCGTTCGAACAGCGCGCGGCCCAGCTCCTCCTCCAGCGAGCGGATGCGCGCGCTGACGGTGGATTGCGTGACATTGAGGTTCTCGGCGGCGCGGTTGAAATTCCCGGTCGCCACCACTTCGAGAAAGGTGCGGATCTGGTCGATATGCATCGCTCTTCGCTTCTCCGTGCGAGGTCCGGGGGCGCAGGCAAGGCTAGCACCCGGCGCGCCGGCCTGTCGATATTCAATCGGATATTCCGATTATATTGCGCAAATATATTCGCTTTATCGGTTTAATCTTGTGACCTAGCCTTGGCTCAAGGGGAAAGACGCCGCTCAGGCGCAAGACGACCCCGAGACGTGGGGATGGCCGCAATGACGCGACAGGGTGAGACGGTTCTGGACCAGGAAGATTCCGTGTCTTTCCGCGTGATTGGCGTGGAAAGCGCGGCGGAGCGGGACGGGCTCGACTGGGGCATCGCCCTGCTGGCGGACCGGCTGGGCACCTGCGGCGCGGCGCTTCGACAGGCGGCTGCGCCGGGTGCGGGCGGTCGCGATCACCTTGACCTTGCGCTGGGCGCCGGGGCGGAAATCACCCGCATCGCTGCCGCCTGCGACGTGACCCTTCCCGAGGGGGTGGAAAGCTTCGCGATCTTCCGCAACGGCCGCGAGGCGCAGGCGCCGCTCTGCCTTTACGGCGCGGACCTGCGCGGGTTGATCTACGCCATCACCGAGCTGGCCGACCGACTGCGCACCATGCCCACGCCGGAGCAGGCCTTCGACATCCCCCTGCCGTTGGTCGGAGAGCCCGCCACAAGGGTGCGAAGCCTTTCCAAATGCTTTTCAAGCGAGGTGGAGGACCTGCCGTGGTTCCGTGACCGCGACGGCTGGCAGGCGTATCTCGACGAGCTGGTCACCCACCGGTTCAACCGCCTGACCCTGACGCTGGGGATGCACTACAATTACCCCTACGGGAACGAGTTCCTGTCAGATGTCTACCTGCATTTCGCCTATCCTTTCCTTGTCGACGTGCCGGGCCATGGCGTCACCATAACCAACCTGCCCGAGGCGGAGCGGCGCGAGAATCTCGACACGCTGAAGTTCATCGCGCGAGAGGCCGCGCGGCGCGGGCTGGAGTTCCAGCTTGCGCTCTGGACCCAGAATTACGATTTCGACCATTACCCCGGCGCACGCCACCAGGTGCAGGGGCTG
Source organism: Roseovarius indicus (assembly GCF_008728195.1). Taxonomy (NCBI): domain Bacteria; kingdom Pseudomonadati; phylum Pseudomonadota; class Alphaproteobacteria; order Rhodobacterales; family Roseobacteraceae; genus Roseovarius; species Roseovarius indicus. The sequence continues at coordinate 1,716,883 of NZ_CP031598.1, read as the reverse complement.
GGCCCGGATAACCTGGCCGCCTACTGCCGTGACGCGCTGGCGCTGATCCTTGCGGAGGTGCCGGAGATCAGCGGCCTGACCCTGCGGGTGCATGTGGAATCGGGCATTCCCGAGGGCGATTACGCCTTCTGGAAGACCTATTTCGGCGCGGTGACCGGCGCCGGTCGCACCCTGCGGCTCGATCTTCATGCCAAGGGGATCGACGAGACGCTGATCGGCATGGCGCTGGAGACGCGCATGCCGGTGACGGTATCTCCCAAGTACACGCTGGAGCATATGGGGCTGGCCTATCACCAGGCCTCGATCCGGCCGCTGGAGCTGGATCTGGAAGGCGGCAAGAAAAGCGCGCGCAAGACGCTCTACTCGGGCGACGATGCGCATCGCTTTGACGGACTGTGGAAGTTCAGCGAGGGCTCGCGCAAGTTCATGCGTTATTCCTATGGCGACCTGCTGACCGCGGGCCGGCCCTATGACTTGATGTTCCGCATCTGGCCAGGCACGCAGCGGGTGCTGCTCTGGGGCGATCCGGTGCTGGCCGCGGCTTTCGGGGCAAATGGCAGTTTCAGCGGTGCGGCAGGGATCGAGCTGTGCGATCCGCTGTCCTTCAAGGGCCGCATGGGCGCGGCGCAGGACAAGGACCGCATCGGCTACAACAAGCCCTATTTCCCGCGGTCCCGCGACTGGGAGAAATTCACCTATACCTACCGCGTCTGGGGCCGGTCGCTTTATGATCCGCGCGCCGACGGGCAGGCGTTCGAGCGGGGGATGGCCGCGAAGTACGGGCCCGCCGCGCCGCATTGCGCGACGGCCCTTGCCTCGGCCAGCCGGATCATGCCGCTGATCGCCCATGCCCATGCACCAACCGCCTCGAACAACTCCTACTGGCCGGAGATGTACGAGAACATGTCGATCCTGCATGACGCGCCGCCGCTGCCCTACGGGTACGAGCTGCCTGTCGGATCCCGCTTCGGCACGGTGGGGGCGACCGATCCGCAGATGTTCCTCTCTCCCGCAGGGTTCGCCCGCGCGCTTCGAGACGGCGCGCCGATCCGCAAGCTGGCCCCCCTGACATGGGCCAACTGGCTAGAACAGTTCGCCGACACGGCCGAGGCCGCGATGGCACGCGCGCTGGACCGGACGGGGGAGGAAAGCACGGCGCTTTACCTGCTGCGTGTCGATGTAACGATCATGGCCGGGATCGGCCGGTTCTTCGCCGAGAAGATCCGCGCCGCGACGCTATGGGAATATTACCTGCTGTCCGGCGCCGCCGGGGTGGGCCGGGAGGCGCTGCGCTGCTACCGCGCGGCCCGCGCCGCCTGGGCCGTGGCGGCCGAGATCAGCTGCGAGGTTTACCTGGAGGATATCGCCTTCGGCCCGCTCCGCTGGTTGCGTGGGCGTTGGGATGACCGACTACCCGCGATCGACGCGGATATCGAGGACATGGCGGCAAGACTGGCAGCGGATGGCGCAGGCGAGGGAACGCGGCAAGACGCGCTGGCCGTGGCGCGCATCCTGCACTGGTCCGCCGCGCAGATCATGCCCTGCCAGCATGTCCCCCGGCCCGAGGTCACGCGGGGCGAGCCCGTCCGGATCACCTGCACCCCTTTCGGCGCCTCGCGCCGCGACGTCCGCCTGCTTTTCCGCCAGACGCTGCAGACAGCCCCGTGGCAGGAGGCCCCGATGACGTGGGCCGGCGGCGCCTGTCATGCCACCATTCCCGGAGAGTACACCGACAGCCCCTACGCGATCCTCTACTATTTCGAGATCGCCTGCGACGGGGTGTCGTCCTTCTTTCCGGGCCTTGGCGAGGATGTATCGAGCACGCCTTATTTCCACATAAAAACAAGAAACTAGAACAACCAAAAACTGCCATCCAATAGGAGAGAAGACGATGAATAATAAGATGAACGCATTCGTATCCGGTATCGTGGCTCTCGGTTTTTCGGCCCACGGCGCGCAAGCGGAAACGCTCCGGCTGCTGACATGGGGCGGCTATGCCCCGGACTCGGTGATCGAGCTCTTCGAAGAGAAGTATCCCGACATCGACGTGGAGGTGACCTTCTCCAACAACGAGGAAATGGTCGCCAAGCTGCGCGCCACCGGCGGCTCCGGCTATGACCTGGCGCAGCCCAGCGTGTCGCGCATCAAGGCGGCGCAGGCCGAGTACGGCATCTACAAGCCGATGGACCTGTCCCAGGTCGACACCTCGGTCTTCCAGCCGAACATGATGGAGGCGATGGAGAAATACGCCGAGATAGACGGCGAGATCTATTCCATCCCGCATGTCTGGGGAACACAGGGCCTTGTGGTCGACATCTCCAAGGCGCCGGACGTGGAAGGCTGGACTGACCTGTGCGACCCGCAATACAAGGGCCGCGTGTCGATGCGTCTGAAACGCGCGCTGCTGCTGGGGTTTGCCTTCGACACCGGCAAGGATCCGTTTGCGGCCTATGACGATTTCGAGGCCTACGAAGCGATGATCGACGAGATCGGCCAAACCCTGATTGACTGCAAGGACAACGTGAAGACCTACTGGACCGGCGGGGATGACCTGTCCGCGCTGCTGCTTTCCGGAGAGATCGTCATGTCCGACGCGTGGGATTCCACCGCCTTCAAGCTCTACAAGGAAAACCCCGATATCCGCTTCATCCCGACCCGGACCGGCGCGTTGGCCTGGATCGACACCTTCACCCTGCCCAAGCGGGGCGAGGCGGACGATGCGGCCTACAAGTGGATCAACTTCGTCAACCAGCCCGAGATCGTCACCATGATCTCCGCGTCCAGCGGTGCGGTTAGCGCGGTTAAGGGTGGGGTCGAGCTGATGCCTGAAGAAGCGCGCGAGGCCGTCGCGGCCGCCTTTGACGAGGAGGCGCTGGATAACCTCAAGTTCATGCCCAGCGTTCCGCCGGGGCTGGAAGATCTGGAAGGCCGGGTGCTGGACCGCGTGAAGGCCGCCACCTCGGAATAAGTGTACAGGCCACCCGGCGCGCACCGTGCGCCGGGTGGACCCCTTGATTGACGGATGAGCCGCGATGAATGACCTGAGCTGCGAGCGCGTAACCAAGAAATTCGGCCATTTCACCGCCGTCTCGGAAGTGTCGCTGGATGTCCCGTCCGGTGCCTTCTTCTCGATCCTGGGGCCGTCGGGCTGTGGCAAGACCACCCTGATGCGCATGATCGCGGGGTTCGAGACGCCCAGCTCCGGCGATATCCGGATCAAGGGGGAAAGCGTGCTGGGCCTGCCGCCCAACCGGCGCAACGTGAAGATGGTGTTTCAGCATCTGGCGCTTTTCCCGATGATGAACGTGGGCGAAAACATTGCCTATGGCCTGCGCTGCCGGGGCGATGCCCGGTCCGGCATCGCCGAAAAAGTCGCCCGCGTGTTAGACCGTGTCGGATTGCCCGGGGTCGAGGAAAAGCGGATCGAGCAGCTATCGGGCGGGCAGAAACAGCGCATCGCCATCGCCCGCTGCATGGTGCTGGAGCCGGATGTTCTCCTGCTCGACGAACCGCTCGGCGCGCTGGATCTCAAGCTGCGCGAGCATATGAAGATCGAGCTGAAGCAGCTTCAGCACCAGTTCGAGACGACGTTTCTCTACATCACCCACGACCAGTCCGAGGCGCTGGTGATGTCGGATCAGGTGGCGGTGATGAATGCCGGCCGGTTCGAACAGATCGGCAGCCCTCGGGAGCTGTATGACCGGCCCGTGTCGGGCTTCGTCGCGGGGTTCGTGGGCGATGCCAACTGCTTCCCCGGCAAGATCGCCGAGATACGTTCCGGCGAGGCGCGGGTGGAGCTACCGCAGGGTGGCGATGTGATCGGCAAGCTTTGCGACGGCAGCCGCACAGGCGACGACGTGGAGGTGTTCCTGCGACCCGAGGCGCTTCATCTCGGCGCGGGCGGGGCAGGACAGAGCCTTGAGGGGAAGGTGGACAGCCTGCTTTTCAACGGGGCCAATTCCCGCATCCTGATGCGCGCCAGCACAGGTCAGCTTCTGGAGGTCGCGATCCCGGCTGAGGCGCCTGCGGTTGCCGAGGGCGATGCCGCCACCGTCAACTGGCGCCCCGATCACGCGCTCATCTTCGCGCGGAGGGCCGGTTGATGGGCCGCAGCGCCGACAGGCTGTCCCTAGCCCTGCTCTTCACGCCGTTCGCGCTGTGGATCGGGCTTCTGATCGTGCTGCCGCAGCTTGGCATCGGCTATGTCTCTCTTCGGGAGAAGGTGGGGGTAAACGAGTTCACCTTCGGCTTCGGGAACTACGCCGCCTTCTTCGAGGAGCCGATCTACCGCAATACCCTGCTGCGCACGGCGTGGATCTCCGTCCTCGTGACCACGCTGGCGCTGCTCATGGGATTTCCGGTTGCCTATTACATCGCCAAGATCGCGAAGGAGCGCAGCCGCGCGGGCCTGTTCCTGATGTGTCTTATCCCGCTTTGGGTATCCGACCTCGTCCGCGCCTATGGGTGGATACTGCTGCTCCGAGAAACCGGCGTCATTTCCACCACGCTGGTCAGCCTCGGCATCATCTCCGGCCCCATCGAGATGCTCTATAACGATGTGACCGTGATCATCGGCCTTGTCTACACGGTGATCCTGTTCATGATCGTGCCGCTCGTCTCGACCCTGCAGGGGATGGATGGCGCGCTGCTGGAGGCGGGCTACAACCTTGGCGGCTCGCGCCTGACGGTGTTCCGGCGGATCATCGTGCCGTATGCCATGCCGGGCATCGTGGCAGGCTGCATCATCACCTTCATGCTGACCGCGGGCAGCTACCTGACGCCGATCCTCCTGGGCGGCAAGAATTCGAGCTGGTTCACCGAGCAGATCTACACCCAGTTCGTCACCCGCTATAACTGGGAGATGGGCTCCACCTTCGGTGTCCTGCTGCTGATCTTCACCTCGTTGGTAGTCTGGCTTGGCCTTCGGCTGACGGGGCAGAGCCTCGCCACAACGGTTGCGAAGGAATAGGCCGATGCAGGGCAGCAAATCGCTCATTTGGGTGTTCCGGGCCTACGTGCTGATCTTCTTCATCTACCTGATCGCGCCGCTCGTGGCCGCCGGGGTCTTTGCCTTCAACGACTCGATGTTCCCGTCGCTGCCGTGGCAGGGCTTCACCTGGGATTGGTTCTTTTCCTCAAGCGATCCCAAGGTTGGCCTGCTGCACGACGACCGGCTGCTGCGCGGCATGGGCAATTCGCTTTACATCGGGGTGATCGTCGCCGCGCTGTCGGTGGCGGCAGGCACCTGCAACGCCTTCCTGTTCGAGCGCAGGCAGTTCCCGATGAAATCCCTGCTCTATATCCTGATGATCATCCCGCTGGTCATTCCCGGCGTCATCATCGGCATATCGATCCTTCTCCTCGCCTCGATGGTGGCCAATTTTCTCGACCGGGAGTTCGGCATCTTCCTCCTGTCGCTTCGCCCGGGCATCCCGCTCATTGTGCTGGGGCAGTTCTCCTTCCTGACGACCATCACGTCGCTCGTCATTGCCGCGCGGTTGCAGAAATTCGACATCGCGCTGGAGGAGGCGGCGCTGAACCTCGGGGCAAGCCGGGGCCGCGTTCTGACGACCGTCACGCTGCCGTTCCTGTTCCCGGCGCTATTCTCGGCGTTCGTGGTGGCCTTTCTCGTATCCTTCGAGAATTTCAACACCACGCTGATGCTGGTCGGCTCCGACGCGCCGCTGACGATCACCATGTATGACCGCATGGTGAAGGTCGGCTCCACCCCGGTTCTCAATGCCATGTCGGTGGTGCTGATGCTCGGCTCCGGCCTGCTGGCGCTGGCTTCGGTGCTGGCACAAAGACCGAAGAAGGCGGAAGGCATTGCGGTCGCGGCGATGGAATAATTCAGCGTACGAGAACAGCCCGTGCGTCTGATCGAAGCGCCAAAAATCTGACAACGGCCGAGGGCGCATTGGGTAGCACATCAAAACCTGAACAGAGCTGACTCGTTAACGCGGCCTCCAAGGGGAGCAGGTCGCCTGTTGTCCAGTATCAGCCCCGCGACCACTTCCTTCAGCGCGGTTGCATCAGAGCGCAGATCCTTGTCCTCGGGGGTGGTAGCCTGAGGCGCCCCGCCACCCGCCAGCCGGTTCTTCCCAGCCTCAAGAAAGTCCTTCGATCAGCTGAAAGACAGGCTCGCAGTTATCCCTTGACGAGGGCAAAGAAGTGCTATGCTTTCTTCACCTCGCCTCAAGGAAAGCACGATGCGGATCCTCCCTTCCGGAACTGCGTTGCCATGTCTGCCGACTTGCGGGTTACCACCCAGGCGGGCGGCGGATCGGCCAGGTGCCATATGCGAATTCGACGGGCTGGTTCTTGAATACCGCCCGGAGGGGGCGGTCCTGTGCGTCATAGATGATCGGGATGGCGTGCGGCCCCATCCGAAACACCGTTTCGGTGCATCCCTCGCCACCACCGGGGCAAGGCGCCGCGCTGCGCTGGGTTTTTTTTCCACTCAGCAGGGTCGCCTTTCGGATGTTCTTCCACGAAAAGCGCCTGGAGAATTCCAGCGGCATGGCTGGCAGGATCGCCTCGGTATCCGCGTCTTCTTTCAGTGCCCCCTGCGCCAGCCCGCCCATCAGCGGGCTCCCTGAGATACGGCCGATCACCATCTGCTTGGCCGGCGCCGGGATGGGCATCCAGCCAGACTGTTTGTACACTGCGATATCTCCCTGTTTGAAATAAAGGGCTCTGCCGCTTGGCGTGCGATACTCCGTATAGGACCCGTCCGATGTATAGGTGGCCTGGGCCGGGCCCACGCTCAGGCGGACCATGCAGTCGTCTTGGGCCACCTTGAAGCGCCCAAGCTCAACCCGGCTGGTCTCTTGCGTCACAGGTTCAAGGCCGGTCTGGCCGCGCGTGACAGGGCTGTCCACCTCCAGGCTGACATTCACCTCACCGGAGTGGGCGGGCGTAACGCTCAGACCGTCGGTGGTGCCGTTGTCGGCCTCCAGCCGCCAATTGTCCGCCTCTTCCGGGTCGAAGCCGCGCGCGGCGAAACCCGCCGGCTCGCCCGCGCGCAAGCAGCCGGGCGGATCGAGACCGATGGGCCGGGCACGTACTTCCAGCTCGAATCGGTTCGGGCTCGCATCGCCCTGCGCGGCCGATGGCACATTGACGACCCGAACGAAGCCCAGTTCATCGGGTGGGTTGGAACCGTCGAGCATAAGTGTTTCCTGAAGTGGCTTATCGGCCTGCTTATGCTCGATGACCAGGGTGAGATCGTCGCGCGGGCTTCCGTCAGTCACCTCCAGATCGACCATCATCAGCGTGTCGCGCGGCTCGGCATCCGGTTTCGCCGTAACGTCCAATTTCAAGCGCATCGGGGCCACGGCATAGGTAAGAGCGGAGCCGTCGAACCGCTCTTCATGAGAGGCGTCGGTGGCGGGAATGCTGACAGTATGGTCCTCGATGTCGGTGTAATAGTGATAGGCACTGTCGCCCGGGTCATTCGAGGGTTCGATGTTGTTCATCTTGGCGACGAACTTCGGAGACTCCTGATCGAAGGTCAGCCCTCCAACCAGATCCTTGTCGTAGAGCAAGTCCATGAGGGCCGACGGGGAGGCTCCGTGAAAATCCTCTTCAATGTTCAAGAATTGCGGTTTCGACAGGTAGGCGACCATGTCCCGGCTGCCGAGGTTCTGCCCGACCCCGAGCAGGTAGGCCCAATTGCCGTAGCCATCGCTTACCACATCGTAAAAGGGCCGGTCGAAGGACATGTAATACTTGGGCTCGTAAAGATCGACGCCGTACCCGTATTTCGTACCGAACGAGGTGCCGATCGCGGTTGCTGTGGCTTCGTCCATCCAGAACCTGTCGGAGCCGCGCACATCGACTGCCCTCTGAAGCGTATGCACGAATTCATGCGCCAGAAGCGAAGGATCATTCGCCGCCATCGCCACGTTGGACTTCGGGATCAACAGCTTGGAATCCGCGCCGCTCACATCGGTGCAGGCATCGCCCACGCAACCGCCATTCGCCGCGCTATTCGGATCGAGACGCAAGCGGAACTTGCGGTCCGAACGCGCTCTCTCCAGATGGCTCTCTTCCACCGGAAAACCCAGATCGTCGAGCCATGCATAGGCCGCTTCCATGTTGTCGAGCATCTCGCGAGAATGTTGCGCCAGTGCCGGGTCGTTCGACGCTCCGCAATCATGATCGCCAGCGTTGCAATAAAGGCGAAAATGCTCGGACTCGGCAATGTAATTCGGCGCATCTGCCACGGCCTCCGGCGCGCCTTCCCCACGTGCGGGGACGACAGACAGCATGACCAGCATCGCTGCAATAGCAGGTTTCATTTACTAAGCCTCTCCTCCATTCAACAAGCTCTGGACGGCAGGCAGCAGTCGACCGCGCCGCCCTGTTGCCCCGGGTTCGCCCGACTGGTCTCATTCAACTTTGATCACCTTGCGCGACAGAACCGCCTGGTTCGCCACATCCAGAAAGCGCAGTTCGTACATGCCCGGCTCCTCCGGCAGGGTGAGCTTCACCGGGGGCTCGCCCGAGATCTTGATTGCCTCCAGCCAGGTGAAGATTGCCTGGTTGCCGCGCGCCAGGGTAATCCGCTGATCCCCGCTTTCGGTCTCCACCTCCCAGCCAACGTCGATTTCGGCACCGGGCGCGGCGGTTTCCGGGGCGCTGAGGCTGGCACCGCTTTCCAGCGGCGCGTCGGCGGCCAGGATCTCGATCTTGTGACGGGCCATCGTGCGCTTGCCCTCCTCAAGCACATAGCGCAGCTCATAAAGCCCGGGCTTTTCGGGCGCCTGCATCGTTTGTCGACTCCTGTCCTTCACGCGGAAGTACTCGCCGTGGCTACCCTCTTCGGCCCCTACCGGCACGATGGTGATGTAGTCCCTGCCATGCACGGCTCCGGTCCATTCAATCGTAGCTTCCGTGCCGGCCCTGATCTCATCCGGCCCGGTCAGCGTCACCTCGGGCTCAGTGATCTCGATGGTCTGGCTCGCCATCGTCCGCTCACCCTCCTCGAGCACGTAGCGCAGCTCATAGAGCCCAGGCTCCGCCGGCGCCCGCAGCTTGTTGCGGCTCCTGTCCTTCACGCGGAAATAGTTGATGTGGCTGCCGTCCTCGGCACCCATTGCGACGATCGTAATGTAATCCCGGCCATGCACCGTCCCGGTCCATTCCACCGGGAACAGCTCACCGGCCAGCGCCGTCTCCGGCCCGCTCAGCGTCACCGCGGGTTCGGTGATCTCGATGGCCTGGCTCGCCATCGTCCGCTCGCCCTCCTCGAGCACGTAGCGCAGTTCGTAAAGCCCCGGCTCCGCCGGCGCCCGCAGCTTGTTGCGGCTCCTGTCCTTCACGCGGAAATAGTTGATGTGGCTGCCGTCCTCGGCACCCATTGCGACGATCGTAATGTAATCCCGGCCGTGTACCGCCCCGGTCCATTCCACCGGGAACAGCTCACCCGCCAGCGCCGTCTCCGGCCCGCTCAGCGTCACCTCCGGCTCGGTGATCTCGATGGCTTGGCTCGCCATCGTCCGCTCGCCCTCCTCGAGCACGTAGCGCAGCTCGTAAAGCCCCGGCTCCGCCGGTGCCCGCAGCTTGTTGCGGCTCCTGTCCTTCACGCGGAAATAGTTGATGTGGCTACCGTCCTCGGCACCCATTGCGACGATCGTAATGTAATCCCGGCCGTGTACCGCCCCGGTCCATTCCACCGGGAACAGCTCACCCGCCAGCGCCGTCTCCGGACCGCTCAGCGTCACCGCGGGTTCGGTGATCTCGATGGCTGCGGTGCCGAGCACCTTATCGCCCTCGTCCGTCATGTAGCGCAGTTCATACATGCCGGTATCCGCGGGGGCCCGCAGGTCACCCTCGGACCTGTCCTTCACGCGGATGTAGTTGCCGTACTCCCCCGCATCGGCACCGGCGGGCACGATGGTGACGTAATTCCTGTTGTCCAGGGTCTTGTCCCAGCCCACCCGCACGAGCGACCCTGCGGGGGCCGTCTCGGGGCCGGTGACGATCACTTCGGGGCGTTCCGGCTCCGGTTCCGGCTCGGGCTCCGGTTCGGATACCGCAGTGGCCACGGCGCTGAACGCCTGCCCCAATTCCTCGGCATTGCCGGCCGCAATGTACTGCCCGCCGGTCCTCTCCGCCAGGCAGGACAGCGCACCCGCATCCGCATCGCCAAGACCGAACCCAACCACATGCGCCGTGAACCCGACGCCCCCCTTCTCAAGCGTTTCCGCCAGCGCGCACGGGTCGCGGTCGCAGCTTTCCAGCCCGTCGGAGATAAGCACCACGGTGGCAGGCGTATCGGTATAGGACAGCTCTGTCGCGGCCTGTTCCACCGCACTGGTCAGCGGCGTCTTCCCCGTTGGGGTGACCCCGCCGATCCGGTCGAGAATGTCGGCGCGGGTGCCGTCACCCGGGGCGACGATGGTTTCGATATCCGTGCAATCCCCGCGCCGCCGGTGGCCATAGGCCATCAGCCCGACCCTGCGGCTCTCGGTCCAGTCTCCCAGCAGGTTGTCCATCACGCCCTGGGCGATCTCGATCTTGGCGGTGCCCTCGATCTGGCCCCACATCGAGTTCGACCCGTCGAAAACGATCATGACGTTCTCATCCTCCGCGATGGCAGGGGTAGCACACGCCATCCCCCCGGCAAGCGCGAATGCAGCTCTGCGCAAGGCATTCTGTTTCATGTCCTGTTTCTCCCTGGTCTTGTTCTGGCACTGTCCGGCCGTGGCATGTCCGTGACGGTCATGCCGGATGATCACCATGCAGGCGGTCGATGATGCGGCGCACGGTGGTGATGTCCTCGAAGACACCGTGCAAATCCTCCTCGATGTCATCGGCCGGCGTGGTGAGGGCCCCCATCTGCAGGAAGTCGTCTTCCCTTTTGAGCGCCATGAAGAAGGACTCCTCGTGAAACCCCGCTTCCAGCCCCTCCGGCCCGTGCCGGCCGCTCTCGGCTTCCGCGATCATTACGAAACTTTCGAGGAACCCCGGCGCCAGAATGCTGCGCGCGACGGAGGGGTTCGAGGAATAGACCTCGAAATACCGTTCAAACACCTCGTGCCCCGTGTCCACCTTCGGCAGGTCGCGCCCGGTGCCGCCCCCGAACATCTCGGCCAGCTTGTTGCCCGGCCCCTGAAAATCGCGCGCAATCAGGATTCGGTCCGAAATCGGCTCGGGCACGCGAACGCGCATCAGCAAGCCCTTGAAATGCGTCTTCGGGGAATTGTCGCCGTGCCGACGCGAATTCGAAGACAACTCCGCATGGACAAGTTCGAACGGCGTATCGCGATAGGTGCCCTCCAGCCGATCCCGGATCCTGGTTTCGCTGTAAGGGCGGATCACGCCAAGCTTCTGCATCCGCTCGAGTTCGAACCCTCTCAGCGCCTCGTGGTCGTATGTCATGTCGCCAAGGAAGTCGCAGATGACGGGCATCACGGTTTGTGCCGCAGAGCCACGCCATTTCGCGGCCTGCCGCTTCCACAGTAGGAACGCGGCGACACCGCCAAACGCGACCGGAATGAGAAACCCGACAAGCAGGCCCCCGATCCCGTCCGCCCCTTCACCGAACACAGTGAAAACAAGGCCGAAGACCGCCCCGACCGCCAGCGCGATGATGGCGTGTCGCTTGGCCACTGCCAGGATCGCTTTTCTCTTGTCCTCAAGTTCAGCCAGTCGCGGCACAATTCGGGCAGAGAATACCTTGGAAAAGCCTGTCTCAATCTCGGCGTGCTCGGTGAATGTGGTCGTCATATTGCCTCTGTTCTTTGGGCTTTAATGCGCCCTTCTGGAATTCCGGACAGGGTGAATGAGAAGATCACGGGTCACGGAAATTCCCAGCCGTCATGTTCGATCCGGAAAATGCGCACCGGGGCGCCTGGCCTTGCGGTATCTGCGCGCAGCCGGAAGACGGCACGCTGCGACTGGCCCCAGTTGGTGAAATCCACTTCGATGGTGATCATTCCCCGAAGCATTGGCTGATCGGAGTCAGGCGCGATGCGCGTCACTTCTCCCTGGAAATCCTGTGCGTCGTAAAGCAGGTCCGCGCCGCGCCCCGACAACTGAGGCGCAATCGACGCGAAGAAATAGGCTTGGCGATTTTCCGGGGAAAAAGGGTTGGCCGCGACTGTGCTGGCGGTTTCGAAGCTGCTGTAAAGATCACGCACAAGCGCCTGTGCCTCGGCCACCGACGGCTCCATCTCCGCATGCACGCCCGATATATCCTCCTGCAGGTAGTGTGCGGAAACCCACCCCCTTGTCTGGCGGTCCGGGCTTGTCATCAGGCACCATCTGGGCGGCAGGTTCGCGCGTTGGGCCTCTGTCAGTTGGTGATATTTCTGACGAGTCAGGAATGGAACGCAGGTGCTCATCCGCAATCCCGTGGCATCATGCTCGAAGGTGCCGATGACCAGATGCTCCGTCCCTGGCCCCGTGCGCACATTCAGCGTGTCATTCGGTGCAACGCCCGTGACCTGCCATGCGTCCGGCCCATGCCCGTCCATCTGCGACAAGGCGGCCGCCGGGGGCAGAAGCAAGGAAAGCATGATGATCAAACGCTTGGTCAATGTCAGCAAGATACCCTCCGTCACTGGTAAAATGTGCTTGGTCACACCGCGTTACGCCGGCTTGGCACCGCCGTCCTGGACCGTCTCCGCGCCCACGGCCCCGACGGCCCGTTCTTTCAACTCGCGAAATTTTCCCGACATCTGCTCCAGCTTGGCCTCCCATTCCGGGTTGGGCGTCTGGCCTTCGATGGTGCGGAAATAGACCTGCATCATGCAGGCGATGGCGAAGGGCTCCAGCAGCGCCGCCTTGACGCTCCACGCAAACAACAGCGCGAAGACTACGCCCCCGGCCGCCCACGCGCCGGGCATGATGTAGACGACAAGCGCCGCAGGGGCGAGCATGACCAGAAATACCAACAAGCCCAGCCCGTACACGATAAGCGCCAACCACGCCGCGTTCTTCAGCATGACCTTGTAGTTCTGCCCGTAAAGCACCAGCGCCTGCTTCGCGGACATCCAGGAATTTTCCGAATTGGTTCGGATGGCGTAGGCAAGGATCACCTCGTCCACGAAGCCGACCGCGACGCGCATGAAAGCCGAAAAGATGCTTGAGATCTGCTGCACCCCGGGGATCGGCAGAATGGTCAGGATCCCCTTCACCAGCCCGGATATCGCCTTGATGACCCCCTTGATCAGCTGATCGATCGCGAACAGCAGGCTCGCCTGCGGAAAGCGTTCCTTGACCACGGCGGTCGCATGCGCGACCTGCCCGCGCCCCTCCGGCATAGGCTTTCCGTCGATCAGTTCGATCAGAACCGCGATATGGCCAGCCTTGACGATGTAGAGGATGTACTCCCGCACCCAGTACATGATCGCCCCGAATATCCCGAGGCCCGCAAACCCACCCCACATGGTGGCGCTTGCGCGAAAGTCCTCATCCCCGAAACCGCCAATTCCGTACCCGATCCCGGCCCCGGCCCCGGTGACCAGAATGTAGCCAAGCGTGATCCCGAAATAGACGGCCATGCGCAGAAGAATGAAGGGCATCGTGCGCGCCATCATCCCCAATGCGCCGCCAAGGCTGAAATCCCACATATCCATCTTCCCCTTGTTCAGGCTCCCGCCGGTTTCGGGCCAGGACGTGAACCGGCCGCCTGATTCCGAATTTGGGTGAAAGGGTCGGTCAGCTTTCCCCGTCGCGCCCCGTTCGTTCAGAGGGGGAAGCCTAATTAATTGTAAGATAAGGGTTTGCGCAAAGGTCTGAGGGCTGGTGAAGTAAGGCGCAAAACAAGGGGAGTAAGATATGCTGAATCCAACAGCCTGCATGGTGGCTACGTTGATGCTGGTCAGCGGCGCCGCTCTCGCCGGTCAGGATGATATCATTCTGGAAGTCACTGGCAATATCACCGAAGGCACGGTCAGGCTTGATCGTGAGGCCCTGCAGAAACTACCCCGGGCCTCGCTGGAGACATCCACAGTCGTCACCGACGGCACACACAGATTCACCGGCTTCCTCATGCGCGACCTGCTCAAAAAACTCGGTGCCGAGGGCGATGAGGTCATCGCCTCCGCGCTGAACGATTACATCGTCGAAATCCCGATGACGGATTTCACCGAATTCGATGTGATCGTAGCCTACAGCATGGATGGTCAGCCCCTGCACCGTAATGACAAGGGTCCACTCTGGATCGTCTATCCGCGCGACCAGCACCAGGCGCTACAGGATATCCGGTATGATTACCGCTGGGTCTGGCAACTCTCCCGGCTCGAGGTGCAATGATCCGGTTTCGCAACCTGGCCTTCGGCCTGCTTCTGCCCCTCGTTGCGGTCGTTGTCTTCGCGGTACTGCTGACGTTCTCCCTGATCCGCATGCTCGAGGTCGAGAACGCGATGCGGGTCGGTGCGGAAAAGAACATGCTCTGGGTCTTTCACCAAAGCGAGGTCGCCGCCCGCCGTCTGACGGAAACGGCAGCGCTCATCGGACTGGGCGAAGCCGACACCGAGGAACTTTCCCTGCGCTTCGACATCCTGAAAAGTCGGATCGCCATCCTGAACGACGGCCCGCAGCGCCGCTTTGTCGAAGAGATCGGCTATGATGACGACCTCGACCGGATAGCCGCGGTGTTGGACGCCATGACGCCGGTCGTCGCCGACTTATCCCCGGGCGACGGGGCGCGCCTGAGAGACGCCCTGAAACCCGCAGCCAGGTTGTTCGGGCGTGCGGCCAACAAGGCAATGATCGCGGAATGGAATGACCTAGGGGAGCGGCTCGAAACCTATCGCGCCCAGCTCCGCCAGATCATCCTGTTTCTGATCGGCATCATGGCGGCGGGCGGGATACTCGCTGCGACGCTGGCGGTCGCCCTTCGCCAGTCCCATCAGCGCAACCTGATGCTCCGGCAGTCCCGGGATTTCTCGGCGCTGCTGGTCTCCTCCAGCGGCGAAGGCATCCTGGCGGTCGATCGCGCCGGGCGCTGTACCCTGTGGAACGACGCCATGGCGGGCCTGATCGGGAAATCTGCAGAACAGGCCATGGGCCGACCGCCGGCCGAACTTGCGGGCTTTTTCGGCATCGCCCCGCTGCAAGCCGGCCTAGCCAGGGCGCTTGAGGGCCAGTCCTCCGAGCTTGCCCTGCACCCGCTTTTCCAAAACGAACAAACGGAGCCCCGCTACGTGGATCTCCGGTTTTTCCCCATGCGCAACGACGGCGAGGTGATCGGCGCGATACTCTTCCTGCATGACGCCACAGACCGTCACGCCGCCCAGCAACGCGAGGCCGAGGACCGGGACCGGCTGGAGGACCTGGTGGCCGAGCGCACCCGCGATCTCGACGACGCGCTACAACGCGAACGCTCCGCCGCGGATCTCTACCGCAACTTCGCGGCGATGGTCTCGCACCAGTTCCGCACCCCGCTGGCCGTGGCGGATTCCGCCCTGCAAAGGCTGATCCGGCGTGGGCCCCGCGTGGAGCCGGGCGAGGTCGCGGAACGGGCCAACCGTGCCCGCAGCGCGATTGCCGGGCTGACACGGCTGGTTGAAAGCACACTGGATGTAGCCCGGCTGGACGCAGGCCAACTCGGCTCTCAAAGGGTGCGGTGCGACCTGAACGACATCGTCGACACGGTCTGCGCCCGCCAGCGCGAGACCGACCCGGCCCGCGAAATCAGTATCCTTCCCTCACCGGACACCGGCGATGCGGTTTTCTGCGACCCGGCCCATGTCGAACAAATTCTCGAAAACCTCCTCTCGAACGCGATAAAATATACTGCTCCCGGATCACTGGTTTCGATCCGCGTGCATGGCGACCGGCAAAACCTGTTCTGCGATGTGCACAACGAAGGCAGCCCCATCCCCGAGGAGGAACGGAACCTGATCTTCAATCGCAACTACCGGGGCACCAACAGCACCGGAAGCGCGGGCACCGGGCTCGGCCTCTTTATGGCGCGCACGCTGGCGCGGATGCAGGGCGGCGACCTCACCCTGCGACCCGGCAGCGACGGCGTCACCTTCCGCATGACCCTCCCCCGCTTCAAACCGAGCACCGCATGACCACCTCCACCGATCCCCCCCTGATCTTCGTCATCGAAGACGAGGACGCGCTGCGTCGCGACATCGTCGAGGAGTTGCAAGACGCCGGCTATCGCGCCATGGAAGCGGCCAATGGCGAGGCGGCGCTCGAATTTCTAACGAGCGCCAAGCCCGATCTGGTTCTGTGCGATATCTCCATGCCCGGTCTCGATGGCTACGGCGTCCTCGAGACCCTGCGCGAGATGCCGCCCGAACTGGCCACAACCCCGTTCGTCTTCCTGACTGCCCTGTCTGAACCGCACAAGGTCGTCGAGGGAAAGCTCCTCGGCGCCGACGATTACCTGGTCAAGCCCGTCGATTACGACCTGATGCTGGCAACGATCGCGGCCCGCCTGCGTCAGGTCGAACGTATCCGCGAGCATCATCACGACGAGCTCTCCGCCTTGCGCCGCGCCCTTGCCGGGCTTTCGGGCAAGGGCGCCGAACAGGTGTTGAACCTGGTTGCATTGGGCGTGGTCCTTCTCGACGGGTCGGGGCGGTTGCTTTACGCCAACAGTGCAGCTTGCGATCTGGCGGCCGCCGCCGACTGGATCGGTATTCAGAGCAAGAGTGTGATCCCGCTGGACCAAGGGTCAGGCCGTGCCTTCCGGCGCGCCCTGTCCGAAACGCTAGAGGCGGCAAAAGCGGGGGATGACAAGGTCGTGGGCATCCAGTTGCCTAGCGTTACCGGCGAAGGCGCACTCTCATCGCTGGCCTGCGCCTTACCCGTTCAGGAAGACGACCCGCCCGACGCCCCGGCCCTGGCCCTGTTCCTCGCTGCTCCCGACCGCCGCAGCCGCGCGCCGGAAACCCTGTTGATGGATCTATTCGGCCTGACCCCCACCGAGGCGCGTGTCGCAGGCGCCTTGGCCAATGGCGCCCGCACGGTCGACGTTGCCGAAGAACTGGACGTCTCGCAAACCACCATCGCCTTCCATATGCGCAACCTGTTTCAAAAAACCGGCACGAACCGCCAGGCCGATCTCGTCGCGCTGATCCTCGCCGGGCCGATGATGATCAAATACGAAGGGCTCACGTAGTACGTGATATCTTCTTCGTCTTCGTGGCATCTCAAGACTGACCTGATGCTGTGGACGGCCCCTGCACCAGCGTAGTGTTCGATGATTTGGCCGTTAAGCCAGGTCTAAGAAGCCATCAAATGCATCAGGATATTTCAATTCTCGGTCTCGAAAGCCAGAGCCCAGCGGATGCGCTGCTACTCGAATTGGCAATGGCATCTCGACGAGGTCTTTGTAAAAATCAACGGCGAGACACATTACATGTGGCGTGCTGTCGACCATGAAGGCGAAATTCTCGAGGCCTTCGTCACCAAGCGTCGAGACCGCAAGGCAGCGTTGAAATTCCTAAAGAAATTGATGAAGCGCTACGGTCAACCAGAAGAGATCGTCACCGACAACCTGCGCTCCTACGGCGCCGCGATGAAAGACATCGGGAACGCGGATCGGAAGAATACAGGGCGCTGGCTCAATAGCCGAATAGAGAACTCACACCTGCCATTCCGACGAAGAGAGCGCGCCATGTCCGCTTCCGGCGCAGGCGAAGTTTGCAAAAATTCGCCGCCGTCCATTCTTCAATCCACAACTTGTTCAATTCGGAGCGCAGCCTCTACAGCAGACAAAATTTCAAGCGCAACCGCGCCGCTGCTCTCACCGAGTGGCGCCAACTCGGCGCGGCATAAAGGACAGCTTCACTGTCCGAGCTGAGATGAGTTGGACTCCGTCTGACACCTCCCGCTTGCGCATCCCAGGCTACTGAAGCCTTGGGGGGGGGGGCGCCGAAAGTACGTGCCAACGTGTGAAACTCTGGCCGAGAACGCAGCATCCGTCGGACCGTCGCAATGTCAGCTAAGGGCCACCCGCTAACTCGCTGATAGGTCGGAGGGCGGCTTTCGCCGCGCGCGGAACCGTCTATCGTTCATTGAGGAAGAGAGACCTACCGCACAGACGTGAAATACATTTGGATGAGCAAATGTATTCGTTCGTAAGATGATATTCGACCGACGCAGAACTCATTTATCCTTGAGCAACCGAATATACGGCGATCGATTTGGCAGGGATGCAGAATGCGTAGTTTAAACCAACCTCTTGGAGGCAATGACATGCCGCGTTTCGGTGGGCCCGCGACGATGATGCGGCTTCCAGCGCACGAGAGCGCCGAAGGGCTCGATGCGTGCTTTGTCGGTATCCCATTGGATATCGGTACGTCGAACCGTCCAGGCACGCGCCTGGGCCCTCGCCAGATCCGCGATGAAAGCAGGATGCTGCGTCCCTACAACATGGCCACCGGCGCAGCACCCTTCGATCATATTCAGGTGGCAGACATCGGCGATGTGCCGATCAACACCTTCGACCTCAAGAAATCCGTTGGCATTATCGAGACCTTTTACGACGAGATCCTCTCGAACAGGGCAATTCCGCTTACCCTAGGGGGTGATCACACGCTGACCTGGCCGATCCTTAAGGCTATGAAGAAGGTGCACGGCCCGGTGGCGCTGATCCACGTGGATGCCCATGCCGATATCAACGAGGAAATGTTCGGGGAAAAAGTGGCCCACGGTTGCCCCTTCCGTCGCGCGTGGGAAGACGGCTGCCTCGATAATGACCGGGTGTTCCAGATCGGCCTGCGCGGCACCGGCTATTCCCGCGACGATTTCGACTGGGGCCGTGACCGGGGGTGGACGGTGATTCAGGCCGAAGAATGCTGGTACAAGTCGCTCGCCCCTCTGATGCAGCAGGTCCGTGAGGCCGTGCAGGACAGGCCGGTCTACATTTCTTTCGACATCGACAGCCTCGACCCCGCCTTCGCCCCCGGCACCGGAACGGTCGAGCCCGGCGGCCTGTCGACCTGGCAGGCGCTTGAAATCGTCCGCGGCTGCCGTGATCTTAATATCGTCGGCTGCGATCTCGTCGAGGTCTCGCCGCCCTACGACCCCACGGGCAACACCGCTCTGATCGGGGCGAATTTGTTGTACGAAATGCTCTGCGTCCTTCCAAATGTACCGCAGGGCGCCAAGTAACCTCAGAAACAGGGAGACTGAACAATGATGAAGAGACGCGAATTCATTACGACGACCAGTGCGGCCGCGCTCGGCACGCTCGCGGCGCCGTCCCTCGCCTTGGCGCAGGACAAGACGCTCAAGGTGGGCACCTACGGCGGCTATTTCGAGGAAAGCTTCAAGACCCATATCTTCCCCGATTTCACCGAGGCCACCGGCATCGAGGTCGAATCGATCGCCGAGCCCACGGGCGAGGCCTGGCTCGTCCAGCTGCAACAGGCCGCCCGCGCCGGCCAGGCGCCGGCCGACGTCTCGATGATGGCGCAGGTCGCGCGCATCCGCGGCGAGCGCGCCAACCTCTGGGCCGAACTCGACCGCAGCGCCATGCCCAATGTCGAAAACCTGCCGGATCACTTCGTGCACGGCTATGAAGGTGCAGGGTTTTACGGCACCGGCGCGGTGTCCTGGTACATCAGCCTGGTTAGCAACACCGATGTATATCCCGATGCCCCCGAAAGCTGGACGACGCTCTGGGATCCGGCCAACGAGAACAGCCTCGGTCTGCTGGCCCTGGCGTCGAACTCCTTCCTGCTCGAGATCACCGGGCATTGCTACTTCGACGGCACCGACATTCTCGCCACCGAGGAAGGCGTGCTGGAGGTCATGAACAAGCTGGCGGAAGTGAAGCCGAATGTCCGCCTGTGGTACCGCGACGAAGGCCAGTTCCAGCAGGCGCTGGAAACCGGCGAGATCCCGATGGGTCAGTATTACCACGACGTGACCGGCCTCGCAGCAGCCGATGGCAAGCCAGTACGCTCGACCTTCCCGAAAGAGGGCGCCGTGCTTGATTCCGGCTCCTGGGTGGTGTCCAAGGCTTCCGAGGCGATCGAGGCCAGCCAGGTCTTCATCGACTACATGTCCCAGCCGGAAATCCAGTCGAAACTCTCGCGCTTCGTCGGCACCGCACCGACGATCCCGCGCGACATGACCGACCTCACGGACGAGGAATTCGCCGCCGTCTCTTCAGAGCAGGAGCCGATCCTGCCGAGGTACGAACTCTATGTCGACAAGGCCGACTGGGTGAACCAGAAGTGGTCCGAGCTCGTCACCGGCTAAGTCAAGCGACGCCAGACCGGCCCGGAACGACCCCGGGCCGGTCACGATCAGAAGGATTCCTCCATGACCGAGCTGTCGCTGCGCAGCATGACCAAGCGCTTCGGGCGTTTGACCGCGGTTGAAGACGTCACCCTCGACATACCCGACGGCAGTTTCGTCTGCCTTCTCGGGCCGTCGGGCTGTGGCAAGACCACCTTGCTGCGCCTGCTCGCCGGCCTTGAGATGCCGACCGAAGGTCAGGTGATCGTCTCGGGCGAGGATCAGACGGCAGTGCCTCCGGAAAAGCGTGACTTCGGAATGGTCTTCCAGTCGCTTGCCCTCTTCCCGCACCTGAGCGTGGCCGACAACGTCGCCTATCCCCTCACAATCCGCGGCCGCTCGAAGGCCGAGGCCCGCAAGCGCGTGACCGAACTTCTCGACCTCGTGCAGCTTTCCGGCCTCGGCGACCGGCGCATCCACCAACTCTCCGGCGGCCAGCGCCAGCGCGTCGCCATCGCGCGCGGCCTGGCGATCGACCCGAAAGTGTTCCTGCTGGACGAGCCGCTTTCGGCACTCGATGCCAATCTGCGCGAACACATGCAGGTCGAACTGCGCCAGCTTCAGCAGCGCCTTGGCGTCACCACGATCGTCGTGACCCACGACCAGAAAGAGGCGCTGACCATGGCCGACATGGTCATCGTGATGAACGAGGGCCGAGTTCAGCAGATCGGCTCGCCGATGGAAATCTACCGCGATCCCGCAAATGCCTTCGTGGCGGGCTTCATCGGCACGTCCAACCTGCTGCCGTGCACTCTCGACGCCGACCACAACATCGAGGTTCTTGGCCACCGCTTCGACGCAGCCGAAGACGACCGGATCAAGAGCGAACCGGGCTCTGACCTAATGCTCTCCGTCCGGCCCGAGGATGTGCGGCTGGAGGCGGCGGGCACCGGCCTTCCGGCCAAGGTCATCTTCATCCGCGACCTCGGCGAAAGCATCCAGTACGTGCTCGACCATGACGGCCACGAAATCACCGCGCTCTACGCGCCAAGCGCCCGGCCGGATATCGATCTGGGCGACGAGGTCGGCGTGAGTTTCGCCCCCGGAAAGCGCGTGGTGTTCCCGGCATGAGCCAGCAGCCGCACAAACCGACGCCGGGCTGGCTGACCCTTCTGCCCACCGCATGTCTGCTGGTGTTCTTCGTCGTGCCCTTCGCCATCATGCTCTCGGTCAGCGTGGCGCACCGGGTCTCGGGCGGTTTCTACGAGCCGGGCTTCGAACTCGACAGCTACCTTCGCTTCTTCTCCGTGTTCTTCGGAAAGATCCTTCTGACCTCCGTGATGATTTCGGCAGGCGCAGCCGTCATCTGTGTGCTTCTCGCCTTCCCCTTCACCCTCAGTCTCGCCCGCATGAAACAGCGCGGTCAGACCATCGTGCTGGTGATCCTGCTATCGGTTCTGTCGCTGTCCGAGGTCATCATCGGCTTCTCGCTTTCCACCCTGCTGTCGAAGACGGCCGGGGTCGGCAACCTGCTGGCCTTTCTCGGCATCATCGAGGAATCACGCGCCTACACGCCCAGCCTGCTCGCGTTGATGACGGGCATGTGCTACCTGGCGCTGCCCTACTCGGTTCTCGTCCTCTATCCTCCGGTCTCGCGCCTTGACCCGGAACTGGGTGAAGCGGCCCGGATGATGGGCGCCAGCCCGCTTCAGACGTTCAGAACGGTCACACTGCCAATGCTGCGCAAGCCGATGGTGGGCGCGCTCATCCTCGTCTTCGTCTTCACCCTCGGCATCTACCTTCTGCCCCAGGTCCTGGGCCAACCACAGCACTGGACATTGTCCGTTCACATCACCGATCAGGCGATCTTCCAGTCGAACCTGCCTTTCGCCGCAGCCATGGCCGTGCTTCTGCTGCTGGTCTCGCTGCTGATGGTCGGGCTCTCCCTTCTTCTGAGCCGCGACAAGGGGGCGGAAACATGACCCGCCGCCTGCAAACGCTCTATGTCGTCGTGATCCTGCTGCTTCTGGCGGCGCCCATCGTGGTCGTGGCGGGGGTTTCCCTCAACGGTCAGCAAAGCCTGGTGTTCCCGCCGCAGAACCTTTCGCTGAAATGGTATGTCGAGCTGTTCCGCAACTCCGATTGGCTGATACCGCTGCGCAATTCCCTCGTGATCGCCGCCGTATCCAGCCTGCTGGCGGTGGCCATCGCCCTGCCCTTGGCGCTGCATGCCTGGTCGCGCAACAACTGGCTCGCACGATCGCTCTACGTGCTTGGGGTGGCGCCCTTCATGCTGCCCCCGGTGATTTCCGCCCTCGGCTTCCTGGTATTTTGGGTATCGGTCGGCATGTACGGCCAGATGACCGCCACGATCATCTCGCACGGCGTGTTCCTGGTCACCCTGCCGGTGGTCACCATCAGCCTCGGGCTGGCGGCGGTCGACACCTCGCTGATCGAAGCCGCCCGAACCATGGGCGCCCGGCGCGGCCAGGTCCTGCGGACGGTCATTCTGCCACTGCTGACACCGTTCATGATTTCCGGCTACGCCTTCGCCTTTGTCCTGTCGCTGAACGAGTACATCATCGCCTACATGGTGGCCGGCTTCACCGTAGAAACCCTGCCCATCAAGATCTTCAACTCCCTGCGCTATGGCTACACCCCCATCATGGGCGTCGTCGCGGTCATCTTCGTGGCACTCGCCGCGCTGACCTTCGGCCTGATCGGGCGCTACGGAAATCTGCCGCGCCTGCTCGGGGCGGAAAGGATTGGAAATGACTGACCTGCCCGACACCATGTTGGCGGCCTTGTGCGATGCGCCGGGCAAGCCCCTGCGCCTTGACCGGGTCCCGGTGCCAAAGCCCGGCAAGGGCGAATACCTCGTGCAGATGGAAACCTGCGGATTGTGCCATTCCGACCTGCACGTACAGCAGGGCGACGAGCCTCTCCCGGAAGAGGCGTTTCCCCTGATCCTTGGCCACGAAGGCGTCGGTCGCATCGTCGCCGGCGACGGGCCCCTTGCCGTTGGCACGCGGGTTGGCCTGCCCTGGCTCTACGAGACCTGCCTCGATTGCGATCCCTGCCTGCGCGGGCGGGAGACGTTCTGCCCCGAGCAGAAGGCGCGCGGCCTCGACGCCCCCGGCGCCTTCGCCGAATATGCCATCCTCGACACGCGCTTCGCGACGCCCATCCCCGACGGACTCGACCCCGTGACCGCCGGCCCGCTGCTATGCGCCGGGCTCACGGCCTGGTCGGCACTGGCGCGCTGCGACGTCCAGGCTGGCCAGCGCCTGCTCGTGGTGGGCGCCGGCGGGCTTGGCCAGTACGCCATCGAGATCGCCCTTTCGCGGGGCCTGCGCGTCGCAGTCGTCGAACCCGACGAACGCCGCCGGTCCGAGGCGCTGTCGCATGGCGCCAGTCTCGCGGTGTCGCCCGACGCCGTGCAGGAAATCCGCGACTGGGGCGGCGCCGACATCACGCTAAACTTCGCCCCGACTCCCTCGGTCTGGGACCTGATCGCCAAGGCTGCCAACCCGCTGAGCCAGATCGTGGCGGTCGCCCTTGTCCACGAGCCCGTTCCGCTTTCCATGATGTGGCTCATTGACGGTGGCCACCGGGTCATGGACTCGTCTGTCGGTACGCGTGCCGACCTCCGGCAGTTTCTCGACTTCGCCAGCGATCATCCCTTCAAGGTCGACCACGAAGTTCTGCCCTTCGACCAGATCGGAGAGGGGCTCGACAAGCTTGCCCGCGGCGACGTGCGCGGCCGGATCGTACTCAAATTTCCCGCCATGGGCGCGAGCTGATGCTGAAACTGGCCCTCTGGCAAGGCGCGGGCGTCGCGAATGACCATGCCGCCACCCTATCCGAGGTCGAGCGCATCGTGTCCGATGCTGCCGCTTCCGGCGCCGGGCTGATCGTCTTCCCCGAAGGCTACCTTACCGGTTACCACATTCCCGGCCTGACCGCCGCCGACCTCTCCGATGTCGAGGCGGCGTTGGCCCGCGTCGGCCGAATCGCGGCCGACAACGCCATTTCGGTCGTCATGGGCTCGCACGTGCTTTCGAACGAAGGTGTGCGCAATGCCGCCGTGATCTTCTCCTCCACCGGGGAAGAGCTTGGACGGTATTACAAGCGCCTGCTGTTCGGGCCATGGGAAAAGGAAACCTTCACCCCCGGCCGCCATGTCACCCGTTTCGAGGTTGGCGGCCTGAACGTGGGCGTCCTGATCTGCTACGATGTCGAGTTCCCCGAGCTTGTTCGCGAAGAGGCACAGGCAGGGGCGGATCTCGTCGTCGTGCCAACCGCTCTGATGGCTCCCCACGACCGCATCGCGCGTCAGCTCGTGCCTGTCAGGGCGATGGAGAACCAGCTCTTTCTCGGCTACGCGAACCGCACCGGAACCGAGCACGGACTTGATTTCGTCGGCCTCTCTTCGATCAACGGGCCCAATGGCGAAACTTTGGCCTCCGCCGAGGCCGACCAAAAACTTCTGTTCGCCGATCTCGACCCCGACCTCCTTCGACGCGAGCGCGCAGAGAACAGCTACCTGGAAGACCTCGACCGGAACGACTGACACCCCCGGTTCAATCGCCCGGGTAAAGCGCCAGCATTTCCTTGCGGAACAGCTCGATCGTCGCCGGCCGCGGCGCATTCCGGGTCACCAGGCTCATCGGCACGTCAAGATTGGGGCCGCTGAACGGCAACCGCCGCAGCTTGCCCGTCTCGACATGAGCCCGCGCGGCATGTTCCGGCAACAGCCCTAGGAAGGCCCCACTCAGCACCAGCGCCATCTGCGCCTCGATCTCCTGCACGAAGGCATCCTTCTCGGACAACTGCCACCCCCGCTGGCGCCGCCGGCTCCAGTAGCGGCGATGCGCCCAGGCGTAGCCGGTATAATCGCAGGAGGTCAGGCTCTCGTTAGGCTGGTCGAACAGCACATGCCCCCGGCCGCAGTAAAGCCCGTGCGGCTCGTGATAGATCGTCTCGTAGTCAAGCCCGCTAACAAGGTTGTCGAACCCGCCTATCCCTACGTCGAAACTTCCGTCGAGTATCCCGCTCAGGATATCCTGCGGCCGCTCCACCGTCAGCTCGATCCGCACCGCAGGGGCAGCATCGACAAACACCTTGATCGCTTCCGGCAGCCGAAAATCCGGGTCGCTGACAAGACAGTCGACCACGGCGATTTTGATCCCCCCCACCAGGCTGCCGCGCAGCTCGGCCAGCTTGCTTTCGTGCTTGGCCATAGTGGCGAGCAGCGATTGGCTCATTTCGTGGACGATCCGGCCCTTCTCCGTCAGCAGGAATCCACGCCGCCCCCGCTGGCAAAGCTTGACCCCCAATCGTTCTTCGAGCGCAGTGATGTGGTTGGAGATCGTCGGCTGACTGAGACCGAGCTCAACCTGCGCCGCGGAAATGCCGCTGTTACGAACGACGCTGTTAAAGACGGCAAGGAGGTGCAGTTCTGTCCCGGTGATCTTCATCCTCGCATAGAAGCACTCAAACCCCGAACTCAACAAGCCGATAATAATATTGACGGGCTAGGTCGGTCTCGACGCGTCGGTGCGGATGTCTGAGTTCGGCTCACGATGAATAACCGACTAAGGCAATGTCACGTTAACCGCGTGGTGATCAAACGGGGGTGAAGATGTTACCCACCGTGCACCGAGTTTCCTACGCCCGCCATCGTTTTCCGCCTGCGATCATCCAGCATGCCGTTTGGCTCTATTTCCGGTTCGCGCTGAGCTACCGCGATGTCGAAGATATGCTCGCGGAACGGGGTATCGATGCATCCTATGAGACCGTCAGTCGATGGGTGTTGAAGTTCGGAGCGACCTACGCAAACCGGAGCCGAAAGCGCAGGCCACGCCCCTCGGATTGCAGGCACTTGGACGAGGTCTTCCTTAAGATCGGTGGCAAGATCGTCTATCTCTGGCGCGCTGTCGATGATGAGGGCGAGGTGCTCGACATCCTGGTTCAGTCGACGCGAGATCGGAAGGCCGCATCGAAATTGCTGCGAAACTTGGTGAAAAGATAGGGCTATGTCCCGGATGCTATCGTGACGGGTCGGCTTCGGTCCTACAGCGCCGCGTTGCGGGACTTGGGCTTGGCCAACAGGCACGTGACTGGTGGCCGCGTGAACAATCGGGCTGAGGTTTCACATCAGCCGACCCGACGCCCAGAACGGCAACAAGTCCGCTTCAAGTCACCAGGTTCGGCGCAGCGTTTTCTTTCGACCCACGCTGCGATTGCCAACCTCTTCAACGTACAACGCCACCTGATTTCCCGCCGCACACTGAAGGTATTTCGACCCGCAGCCGTGGCCGATTGACGTGAGATTGTGGCGACCTGATGCCGAATGCCGCGCTTCGGCCCATCGCCGCGAATTAACGTGACAACGCCAGACGCGAGACAAGCGAGCGGTCCTGAAACTCTTGAAGAAAGCTATACTGCGCTACGGGCGGCCCGAAAAGATCGTTACCAACTAACTACGGTCCTACAGGACCGCGCTGAAGGACAGCGTCACTGCCCCCAACTGAGACCCGTTCGAATCCGTCTGACAGGCCCAAGAACCGTGTCGATCTCGCCCTTGCCGGCAAGGTCTTTCAGCGCGTCGAAGGTAAGGTTGGCGCTCATTCTCGCTCTCCCGTGAAGTGAAAGGAGCGCCTTGTTAAAGGCGCTCCCTGGGTGTGGGGCCAGCTTACTCGAAATTGTAGGGCACGCCGGCCTGGTTGATGACCGAGTTGTACTCGCGGAAAATGCCGACGATCTTCTCGTGAACCTCGCCTTCCTGGGCGATCTCGTCCCAGAATTCCTTGGCGGCGTTCTCGACCTCGGCCCATTCGGAGGCGGGCACCGAGCGGAGTTCCAGCTTGTCGCCGTTGGCGCGCAGCGCGGCCTCGCCGCCCCAGTACCATTGGTTGCGGTAGGTATGACCGGCTTCGACCCCCGCCATGACGACCGATTTCAGGTGGTCGGGCAGTTCGGCCCAGCGTTCCTGGTTTGCGAACCACGATCCGATCCAAGCGCCCGAAATGTTGTTGGTCAGGAAGTAGTCAGTCACGTCGGCCCAGCCCACCGTGTAATCTTCGGTGATGCCTGACCATGCCATGCCGTCAAGCTCGCCGGTCTGTACGGCAACTTCGGCGTCCTCGTAGGGGATATTCACCGGGACCACACCGAACTTGGCAAGGAAGCGGCCCGCGGTCGGGAACGTATAGAGCTTCAGCCCGTCGAGATCATCGACTGACGTGATTTCCTTCTTGGTGTTGAAGTTGCACGGGTCCTGCCCCGCCGCCGACAGCCATTGCACGCCGACCTTGCCGTATTCCTCGCGCCAGATATCGGCGAGGCCGTACTGGTTGAACAGCACTGGCACGTCGAGGATATGCTTTGTGGCGAAGGGGAAGTAGCCGCCGAAGACCCGGAGAGGGGTGGGAGACGCCATCGAGTCGTCATCCGAATGGACGCCGTCGATCGTGCCACGCTGCAACGCCTGGAACAGTTCGCCCGTCGGAACGATCTGATCGGCATAAAATAGTTCGATCTCAAGCTCGCCATTGGAATTGGCGTTAATATAGTCGATGGCCGGTTTGGTCACCTGTTCGCCAAGGGCACTGCCGGCATAGGTCTGGAAGCGCCACTTGATCGCAGATTGCGCCTTGACGATTGCGGGCGTCGCCAGCGTCGCGGGCACGGCCACACCGGCCGCTCTCAGAAAATTGCGTCTTGTTGTCATCTTAAATCCCTCTCTGTTAGGTTAGGTTTCTCATTCGCCTTGTGACCAAGGTCTCTTTGCTTAATTTCCATAGACATATCCCGGCAGCCACAGCGCGATTTCCGGGAATATCATGATCGTCGTCAGCGCCACCACCATAACGAGCACGAAGGGCAGGATCGAAGAGTAGATATCCTTCAGCGTGATCTCTGGCGGTGCCATCGCGCGCATCAAGAACAGGTTATAGCCGAACGGCGGCGTCATGTAGGCGATTTGCGTGGTGATCGTGTATAGCACGCCATACCAGATCAGGTCGAAGCCCAAAGCCCCCACGAGCGGCACATAAAGCGGCGCCACGATGACAAGCATGGCGGTGTCGTCCAGAAACGTACCCATGATGATGAAAGACAGCTGCATCAGGATCAGGATCATCCAGGGGCTGAGGCCCATCTGTTCGGTGAAGAGGCTTTCAATCGCCTTGACCGCGCCCAGCCCGTCGAAGACCGATCCGAAGGCCAGAGCTGCCAGGATGATCCACATGAACATGCAGGAGATGCCAAGTGTCTTTCGTACCGATGTCTCGAACACCTGCCGCGTCATCCGGCCCTTCAGCACGGCCGCAAGCAAGGCGGCAATCGCGCCTATGGCCGAAGATTCCACCAGCGACGTCCAGCCATTCACGAAGGGCACCATCATGGCGAAGAAGATGAAGAGCGGCAAAAACCCGGCCCCCAGCAGCCGGATCTTTTCGCCCATTGGGATATCGCGCTCTTCTTTCGGCAGGATCGGTCCAAGCTGAGGGTTCAGGTGGCAGCGGATCACGATGTAAAGCACGAACATGCCCGCCATCATCAGGCCCGGCAAGACCCCGGCCAGCCAAAGCTGGCCCACCGGCTGCCGCGCGATCATGGCATACAGGACCAGCACGACCGAAGGCGGCACGAGAATGCCAAGCGACGACCCGGCCTGTATCACCCCCGTGACCATCCGCTTGTCATACCCCCGTTTCAGCAGTTCGGGGAGTGCGATGGTTGCACCGATGGCCATACCCGCGACCGATAGCCCGTTCATGGCAGAGATCAGAACCATAAGCCCGATTGTGCCGACGGCCAGGCCGCCAGAGAGGCCCCCCATCCAGACATGGAACATTCGGTATAGGTCATCGGCGATGCGGCTTTCGGACAGAATATAGCCCATGAAAATGAACATCGGCAGCGTCAGAAGCGGATACCAATTCATCAGCTTGACCGCCGCCGAAAAGCCGAGGTCATAGCCTCCCCTGTCGCCCCAGAGGAAAAAAGCGGCGACAACGGCCACGAACCCTATGGCGCCGAACACACGCTGACCGGTCAGCAACATCAGCATCATCGAGGCGAACATCAGCGCGGCGATGGCTTCGTATGACATCAGGCGCTCGTTCCCGAGGCGCCGGGGGCGCTTTGATCCACGTCTTTTGGCCCCATGTCATGCCCCTTGAGCCTGAGAATGTCCTTGAAGAATTCGCTGGTCGCCTGAAGCAGCATCAGGAAAATACCGATCACCATGATCGTCTTGATCGGCCACATATAGGGGCGCCAGGCGCTGGAACTGCGCTCGCCGCCGTACTTGAAGGAATACATCAGGCTGTCCCATCCGCCCCAGAGCAGGAAAACCAAGTAGACGATCAGAAAAAGCACGGTAATGGCATCGACCTGTGCCTTGCGCCGTTCGCTCCACTCGCCATAGAGCAGGTCCATCCGCACGTTCGACCCCATCTGGATCGAGTAGGGGCCGCCGAGGATGAAATAGGCGACCATCGCAAATTGCGCCATCTCCAGCGTCCAGAGCGAGGGGTTGATCTGCACGCCCAGATCGCTGCCGACCTTGGTGAAGGTCGACCACAGCAGGATCGCCATCATTGCGAATATTCCGTACATCACGATGCGCCCGATCCAGCGGTTCATGCGATCGACCCGCTTGACATATGTCAGCATCAAACCGGTCATGCGGATTCAGGCTGCAGGTCAAGAGACGCGGTCAGCATTCCGGCCAGAAGCGATGATATCCGCGCCACATCGTCCTCACGGGTAAGCAGGTCGTTACGCAGTTCGATCATAACGTTTTGCAACCCGCGGGCGATGGCATGGCGTTCCAGCATGTGGGTCACCCCGTCGCGCGCCGAATAGGGCTCGTTCAGCCGGGTCACGAGCGTGTCGTCGGATATTGCCATCATGGCCATCGCAAGGCGGGGATCGGCATCATGCAAAAGGCCAAGCTGCGTTTCTCGGTTCTTGCCGTCCCAGGTTGGGGTGAAGCTGTGGATCGTGACGAAGGCAGGGGGCGTATCGAATCCGTCCAGAACTTCGGAAACCTTTGCATGGAAGGGCTCGTACACCTCAGAGGCCCGTAACGCCCTGTCGTCATCCGACAGGTTCAGGTTTCCCGGCACCTGTATCGCGCCGCTCTTGGAAGGCATGGCTCCTGGCGCCGTTGGGGGGCGGTTCAGGTCGTACACCAGCCGCGAGACCGTTGCGACGACCAGAGGCGCATCGAGCTTTCGCGACAGGTCACGCGCCAATAGCTCGGCCCCTATGTCCCAAACAGCATGAGAAAAGCGATCTTCTTCGGCCAGGCCGAGCGAGCCGAGCCCAGCGGGGATGACAACGCTGGCATGTTCGCAGACAAGGCAAATTGGTCCTTTCCCACGCGCATTCACGACTGCCGCTGGCGATCCGTCTTCAGCCGACAGAATCTGGTATGATTTTGAACCACTCACACCGCCACTTTAGGGTTGGCGACACAAAATCTGTCAAGAAATTTTTGTAGACGGTGCTACGACCCCAAATTATCCTGTAACAAATGCTTCAAAAGGGAGCGCACGTGAGACGTTCCGAAACTTTAAAGGATAGACTCAAGGACAAGGCCAGCCAGCTGACCCCGGCTGAACGATTTCTGTCCGACACTCTTTTGAACGATTACCCCATGTCCGGGCTTCAGTCGATTACCAAGCTCGCAGATGCCGCGGGCGTATCGACCCCGAGCGTGATCCGGCTGGCGCGAAAACTGGGCTTTGACGGGTTCCCCGAAATGCAGGCCGCGCTGCGCGAAGAAGCGTCGGCCCAGATCAGGAAGCCTATCCTGAAGCGAGAAGGCTGGCCGGAGGGGCGAAAGGACTCTCCTGCTTTCCGCAATTTCGCCGAGACGGTGTTCGAAAATCTCGATCAGACGATCAAGCGCCTCGATCCCGCGACCTTCGACGCCTTGGCCAAGGCACTGGCAGATACGCAGCGCAACGTGTTTCTTCTGGGCGGCCGGATCACGCGCTCGAACGCGGACTATTTCTTCAACCATCTACAGATCATACGCCCCGGCGTTACGTTGCTGTCTCAATCTCCGAACGTTTGGCCGCAGTATCTTATCGACATGGGCCCAAGCTCGGTTCTGGTGATCTTCGACATTCGCCGCTATGAGGCGGATCTCGCGCGGCTTGCGGATCTGGCCAAACAGCGTGGCGTCGTCATCGTCCTATTCACTGACCAGTGGGGGTCGCCTATCTCGAAATCGGCAGACCACGTGATCAATGCGCTTGTCGAGGTACCCTCAAGCTGGGACTCGACACTGGGCATTAATCTGATCGTCGAGGCGTTGATTGCCGCCATTCAGACGCAACGCCTGGAAAAGGCGCGCGATCGGATCGAAGCGCTGGAAGACATGTTCCGTTCGACCCGTATATTCCGCAAGTGAACGTTCCTTGAGACGCGTCGGCGTTCCGATTCGCCGGCTGGTCACGGGATTTTCAGACGAGTTCAACGTCGTCTGCGAACACCTCGCCGCGGCTAGGCGGTGTCAGAGGGATGAGCTTGCGACCGACTTTGCCGCCGCCTGCCCTGCCTCAATGAGCAAGCCGATGGTGTCATTTGTGGACGTATATGGACCCCGCCTTATTGCAACGGTCTGGTTTGGTGTGGTGCGGCGATCACGATTGCTGACGGCACTGTCACGTTAACCCGGTGGTGATGTAGCAGGCACGAAAATATGGGTCATGTCAGAGGAACTTGGCTTGAGACGGGCTGAGCCCCCGCCTACCCTGCCCGCATGGCTAAACGCGACCCTTTCAAGTATTTCAAATCCAGCCCCGAGATCATCGGCCTGGCGGTGATGCTCTACGTCGGGTTCCCGCTCTCGCTGCGAAATGTCGAATACCTTCTCCACGAGCGCCGCATCGACGTTAGCTACGAGACGGTACGGTTCTGGTGGAACAGGTTCGGCCCAATGTTTGCCTCAGAGATCAGAAGAAAAAGGGTTCAAAAGCTGCGTGCCTTCTCGAAATGGCAGTGGCACGTGGACGAAGTTTTCGTGAAGATAAAAGACGAGCGCCACTATCTCTGGCGAGCGGTAGATCACGAGGGTGAGGTGTTGGAGAGCGTTGTCACGAAGCGCAGAAACAAGCGCACCGCATTGAAAATTCTGAGAAAATTGATGCGCCGCTACGGTCAACCAGAAGTTCTAGTAACCAATCGCTTCCCTTCCTACAGGGCCGCGCTGCGTGACCTCGGATGTGATGATCTGCAGGCATGTGGGCGCTGGCTCAATAACCGTATTGAGAATTCACACCTGCCATTCCGACGAAGGGAGCGAGCCATGCAGCGCTTCCGCCGAATGCGAAGTCTTCAGAAATTCGTTGCCGTCCATTCTTCCGTTTTCAACCACTTCAATCAGGGCCGAGCCCTCTCCCGGCGCGATATCTTCAAGCTGAACAGAACCGCCGCTCTGGTCGAGTGGCGCAGTCTCGGCGCGGCATAAAGGACAGCCTCACTGTCTAAGTAGAGACGAGTTCGAATTCGTCTGACAGCACCCCCTGAAGCCTTTTCGGATGAAGGTTTTTCAACTTTGTTTTCCCAGTCCATGGGCCCAATCATTGCCAGCCACTGTACTAGGGAAAGCCCGAAAGATGTTTCGGGGACACCGAAGTAACGCTCGAAACTGCATTAAAGTCCGGTGAGTTTGGGCGGGTTCCTGACCTTCGCTGCGATCTGTTCCAATGGCGGCTTCTCAGCGTTAACAAGATCTTGGATTATCAAGCGCGCCCATACTCGACGGGGCAAGGGCGCGCTCTTCACTCTTGGTCCGTCTTATTCTTTCGGCATGAGCGCACGGATGGCGTACATGCCGTCCTCGCCCTTTTCGAGCATCATCATCACCTCGTCGCCATCTTCCACGCCGCCGACTTCAGCGCCGTCAAGCACGGGCAAGTCCATTGTCATGGCGGGCCAGCCGATCTCGGCGATCGGTCCGTGGGTGATGTTCGCGGTGCCGTCACCGATGCTGTTGACCGTCGCCTCGGCATGGACGCCCGCCATGCCTTCGTGGGACTCGTCATGCATGTTTTCGTGCGACTCGGTGCCCATGCCCTCGTGCGAGGACATGCCGTGGCCGGACTCCGAGTCGTCGCTGGCCAAGGCAAACGCCGGGGCGGCCGCGGCGAAGGCGAGGGAAAGCAGGAAATGACGCATATTGGTTCTCCTTTTGCGCATGTGGTGCCCGGTCATTCACCGGGCTGGGGGGAGTGGAAGGGACGGACGGGCTGCAGCATCTGCCGGTTGACCCGTCCCAGGGTGAAACGTTTCCAGATGACGAAGATCGATGGGATCACGAAGAGCGTCAGGATCGTCGCGGTTGCCATTCCTCCGATCATCGGCGCGGCGATGCGCTGCATCACCTCGGACCCGGTGCCATCGCCATACATGATCGGGATGAGGCCTGCGAAGATCGTCGCCACGGTCATTAGCTTGGGCCGCAGGCGCAGGAGCGCGCCTTCGAACACCGCCGTCTCGATGTCGTCGCGGTTGACCTCGCGGCCCCGTTCCTTGGCCGCCAGAACGCGCCGGTCCCAGGCCAGGTTGAGGTAGAGCAGCATGACGATCGCGGTCTCCACCGCCACGCCAGCGAGGGCAATGAATCCCACGAGCACGGCAACCGACACAGCGTAACCAAGTGTGAAGATCAGCCACACGCCCCCGGCCAGCGCCACGGGCAGCGCCAGCAGGATGATCGCAACTTCCGTCACCCGGTTGAACGCCAGGAACAGCATCAGCGTGATGATCATCAGGGTCGCCGGGGCCACCAGGCCCAGCCGCTCCTGCACGCGCTCGATATACTCGTACTGGCCCGACCAGGCGATGGAATAGCCCGGCGGCAGCTCGATAGTGTTCGCCACCACCTGCTGTGCCTCGGCCACGTAGCTGCCAAGGTCACGCCCGGCGATGTCGATGAAGACAAAGCCGGTGCGCCGAGCATTTTCGGACCGGATCATGCCGGGGCCGTCGACCAGCTTGACCTCGGCCACGGCCCCCAGCGGGATATGCGCGCCCGAAGGCGTGACGATAGGCAGATCGTCCAGCCCGTCGGGGCTGTCTCGCCAGTCGCGCGGATAGCGCAGGTTGATCGGGAAGCGTTCCAGCCCCTCGACGGATTCCGCGATGGTCTGCCCGCCGATGGCCGTCTGCACCACCTCCTGCACATCCTGGATCGACAGGGCGTAGCGCGCGGCCGCCGCGCGGTCGATGTCGATCTCGATGAACCGGCCGCCCACGGGGCGTTCGGCATAGGCCGAAGCGGTGCCGGGGATGTCGGCCACGGCCTGTTCGACCGCCACGGCGATCTCTTCGATCACGTTAAGGTCGGCGCCCGAGACCTTGACCCCCACCGGCGTCTTCACCCCAGTGGCCAGCATGTCGATCCGGTTCTTGATCGGCTGAATCCAGACATTGGTGACGCCGGGCACCTGAACGCGGGCGTCGAGTTCGTTACGGATGTCGTCCATGCCGACACCCGGTCGCCACTCTTCCCGCGGTTTCAGCTGGATCGTCGTCTCTATCATGGTCAGCGGCGCGGGGTCGGTCGCCGTGTCGGCCCGGCCCAGCTTGCCATGCACGGTTTCCACCTCGGGCACCTGCGCGATCATCCGGTTGGTCTGTTGCAGCACCTCGCGCGCCTTGCCGATAGAGACACCGGGGTAGAGCGACGGCATGTAAAGGAAATCGCCCTCGTTCAGCTCCGGCATGAACTCGGTGCCCAGCCGTTGCAGCGGGTGCGCCATCGAGATCACCAATGCGGCGGCCAGCACGACCGTCGCCCACGGCCAGGCAACGGCGGCATCGAGGAACGGTCGATAGATCCACTGGCAGGCCACGTTCAGCGGGTTGCGCCGCTCAGCCACGATCTTACCCCTTATGAAGTAGCCCATCAGCACCGGAACCAGCGTGATCGACAGGATCGCGGCACCGGCCATCGCGTAGGTCTTGGTGAAGGCCAGGGGCTTGAAGAGCCGCCCCTCCTGCGATTCCAGCACGAAGACGGGCAGGAAGCTGATCGTGATGATCGCCAGCGAGTAGAACAGCGCCGGTCCAACCTCGGCGGCCGCCTCGCGCGCGGCCTGCCATCGTTCCTCGGAGGACAGGCGTTTGCCTTCCATCTTGCGGTGCATGGCCTCGATCATCACCACGGCGGCATCCACCATGGCGCCGATAGCGATGGCGATTCCGCCCAGTGACATGATGTTGGCGTTGACCCCTTGCAGGCGCATCACGGCAAAGGCCGCCAGCACCCCCAGCGGCAGGAAGAGCACGATCACCAGCGACGAGCGCAGGTGCAAGAGGAACGCGCCACAAACCAGGATGACAACGATGAATTCCTCGGTCAGTTTCTTTTGCAGGTTGTCGATGGCCCGTTCAATCACGCCGGATCGGTCGTAGGTGGTGAGGATCTCCACCCCTTCGGGCAGCGAGCCACGCAGCTCATCGAGCTTTTCCTCGACCGCCTTGATCGTGGCCAGCGCGTTCTCGCCCCACCGCATGACGATCACCGCACCCACCGCGTCGCCCTCGCCGTTGAACTCGCCCACGCCGCGCCGCATCTGCGGCCCCAGCCGGATCTCGGCCACGTCCCCAAGGGTGACCGCCGCGCCCCGGTCATTGACCATCAGGGGGATCTCGGACAGGTCCTCGATGCTGTCGACATAGCCGGTGGCGCGAACCATGTACTCGGCCTCGGCCATTTCGATCACGCTGCCGCCGCTTTCACGGTTGGCCTCGCCGATGGCGGCGCGCAGGGTTGCGAGCGGGATGTTGAAGGCCCGCAGCTTGTCGGGGTCGACGACCACCTGGTACTGCTTAACCATGCCGCCGATTGTGGCCACCTCGGACACGCCCTCGATTGTCTGCAATTCGAATTTCAGGAACCAGTCCTGCAGCGTGCGCAGCTGCGACAGGTCATGCCCGCCGGTGCGGTCGATCAGCACGTATTGATAGATCCAGCCGACGCCGGTGGCGTCCGGGCCAAGCTCCGGGTTCACGCCGGCAGGCAGGCGCGACTGCACCTGCGCGAGGTATTCCAGTACCCGCGACCGCGCCCAGTAAAGGTCGGTGCCATCCTCGAAGACGACATAGACGTAGCTGTCGCCGAAAAAGGAAAACCCGCGCACGTCCACCGCCCCCGGCACCGACAGCATGGCGGTGGTGATCGGATAGGTGACCTGATCCTCGACCACCTGCGGCGCCTGCCCGGCATAGGGTGTCTTGATGATGACCTGCACGTCCGACAGATCGGGGATCGCATCGACCGGCGTGCTTCGCAGCGCCCAGACCCCGGCGGCCCCGAGAAAAAGCGCCAGCACGATCACGATGAAGCGGTTGGCGACGGACCAGCGGATGACGGCGGGAATCATTGGCCCAGCTCCACGGTTCCGGCGAGCGACAGGGTCATGTCAGGCCCCTGCATCAGCAACAGCCTGGTTTCCTGCCCGACACGCAAGCCTGCCGGATCGACACCCCCGGCGAGGGCGAAATCCATGGTCATCCCGGGCATACCGATCTCGGCAATCGGGCCGTGGGTGATATTGGCCATGCCCGTTTCGGCATCGACGCTATTGATCGTGCCGGTGACGGTCATCGGTTCGGGTTTGGCCTCCACCGCGTCCAGAACCATCGTCAGGCCATCGGGCCGCACGAAGGTCAGCGTCACATCCTGCTCCAAGGGCAGATCCGCCGGGTCGAGCCCGTCGGTCAGAGCAAAGTCCATCGTCATCCCCGGCATCCCGATCTCGGCAATCGGG
Source organism: Roseovarius indicus (assembly GCF_008728195.1). Classification (NCBI taxonomy): domain Bacteria; kingdom Pseudomonadati; phylum Pseudomonadota; class Alphaproteobacteria; order Rhodobacterales; family Roseobacteraceae; genus Roseovarius; species Roseovarius indicus. Next base: position 1,679,912 of record NZ_CP031598.1, on the reverse strand, counting down.
CCGTGGGCGATAGTTGCCATGCTGGTTTCGGCATTGACCGCCGCGATACGACCCTCGACGGTAATCGGCGGCGCGGCGTCCTCTTGCGGTCCGGCCTCCGCCATCTCGGGCGCTGTCTCGGCCTCCGCGCCCCCGGCCCGGACGGCCACGATGACGGCCATGCCGTCCTCTCCTGCGGACAGGTCGAAAGACACCGGCTCGCCCAGCGGGATCGCGGCGGTGTCGACGCCCTGCACGTCGAGGTCCATCTTCATCGCGGGCCAGCCAAGCGCCGGGATCGGATCGTGGCTGACGGTCAGCTTGCCCTCGGGCGTGATGGCATGAACCACTCCTTCGCCGGTGGCATCGACCCCGTCGTCCCGCCCCAGGCGCGTGAGCGCGATCAGCCCGTCTGCGCCGCGCACCGCTTCGAATTCCACGTCCTGCCCCTCGGTCAGGTCCTCAAGGTAGACATCCGAGCGCAGGGCGAACTCGGTCTCCATCGCGGGCCAGCCCAATGCCTCGATCGCTGCGTGCGCGATCCGGGCGCGGCGCGTGTCAGTGTCCAGCGACAGCAGGACGCCCTTGCCGATGGCCGGTTCCGCATCGGTTGGCGCAAAGCGCATCATCCCGGCATTCAGGGCACTTTCGCTGTCGATCAGGAACTGTGCCGAGGCCACGACCTCGTCGCCCGGGGCCAACCCCTGCACGATCTCGGTGCGCCGTCCCTCGGCAAATCCGCCGCGCAGGCCGGTGGTGATCAGCCTGGGGCGGAAACTGCCGTCGGCCAGCCGCAGGATCACACGCTCGGCGCGGCCGGTGCGGATCACCGCCTCGGACGGCACGGTCAGCGCCTGTCGCGCCTCGTTCGGCACAAGGGCCACCTTGGCAAACATGTTGGGCCGCAACAGCCCGTCTTCATTGTCGAACCGCAACCGCACCCGCAGCGTGCGCGTCTTGGCGTCGAGTTCGGGGAAGATGTAGTCGATCTCGCCGGAAAAGACCTGCCCCGGCAGGTGATCGAACCGGGCCTCGGCGCGCATGTCGTCCGACAGCAGCGTCATATCTCGTTCGAACACGTCCACCAGCAGCCAGACGGACGAGGTATCGGCCAGCGACATCGCCCGCGTGTCGGGCCGCAGGTACATGCCGTCGGCGGCCTCGAGCGCGAAGACCACGCCGTCCTGGGGCGCATAGAACCGCACACGCTGCGCCGGGCGTTCCGCCAGCGCCATCTCGTCGATCTGGCGGGCGCTGACACCGAAATTCATCAGCTTGGTCCGGGCGATAGCGATCTCGTCGGCATCGCCCGACCGCGTGGCGCGCAGAAGCTCGGAACTGGCGATGGTGATCTCGGGAGCGTAGAGCTCGAACAGCAGATCGCCCTCGGAGACCTCGTCACCCACGGCGCGCAACTCCAGCTGCTCGATCCATCCTTCTACGCGGGTATGGATATGGCTGGTCGCGTGCTCATCGTAATCGACAAAGCCCACCGTATCGATCCGGTGCGCGATGTCCTCGACCCGTGCCACGGCGGTGCGCACACCGATGGTGTTCACCTCGGCCGCCGACAGCGTCACCTCCTCGGAGTCGCCCGACGGCTCCTGCCCTTCGTAGACCGGCACGAGATCCATACCCATCGGAGACTTGCCCGGGCCGTCCTTGCGGAAATTCGGGTCCATCGGCGCGACCCAATAGAGGATCTTGTCGCCGTCATCGCCCGCATCCATCGTCTGGGCCATCCGCTCACGCTCATACAGCACACCACCGGCGCCTCCAGCGGCCAGCGCCATGACCGCCAGCGCGAAATATCGTCCACGCATATCATATACCTGTCTCTTGGCGTCCCGCGGGCGCGCCGCGGCAACAAGGGTGCCCGGACGCAGCAAGGCGCCCGGACCATTCCGGTCAAGGGATCAGGCGTGTTTCGGGGGTTTCTTGGCGCGCTCGGGTTCCGCCTGGGTCAGGCGGGCCTCGACGGACAGCAGGTAGCTGGCGGGCAGGATCTGCGCCTCCGGCCGGATCGCGCGGAAATCGGGACCTTCGGAGAAACAGCAGACCGTCATCGTGCAGGCGGCATGGCCCTTCTGCATCGGCGCATCCGTCTCGTCCATCGTCGGACAATCGCTGACGGACGGGTCTGCGTGGCCCATCATGTGCGCGGACTCGTCCATCGTCTCAGCACCGGCGGCGCCCATGCCAAACGAGCCCATGACGAACATCGCCACCAGCACGACCATCAGACTTTTGGCAAGAACGGCCTGCAACTGTTTCATAGGTCGCGAAAATACCGGGCTTTCCGCGACTGTCCAGTCAAACCGGCAATCCCTTAGAGCCTGATCGGAAATGAGTTGGGTGAATTCAGCAGGTTATGATTCTGTTCGGTTGCACAACTGAACGGAGCTCGAAATGGCCTGGACTGAACTCACCCGCAACCGATATGAACGCACCGCACCACGATATGCAAGTGATGTAACAGATGAGGAATGGGAGATTGTTGCACCACTCCTGCCCGGCGCTAACCCGCTTGGCAGGCCACGGGAGGTCGAACTTCGCCTTGTCTGGGACGCAATCCAATATGTTGCTGCATCGGGGTGCGCATGGTCGCTTTTACCGAAGGATTTTCCGCCTGTTTCGACCGTGCGTTATTATTTCTACGGTTGGCGTAACAACGGTCTGCTTGCTGAAATCAACCGTACGCTGGTTGCGACAGCGCGGCGGGCAGAAGGCCGGACCAGCGCGCCTACAGCCGGTGTGATCGACAGCCAGAGCGTGAAAACCACTGAAAACGGCGGGGTTAGCGGCTATGATGCCGGTAAGCGGATCAAGGGCCGCAAGCGCCACATCATGACCGACACCTGTGGCCACCTGATCGCGCTGCGCGTTCATGCCGCCAGCATTCAGGATCGTGACGGTGCGCCTGAAGTGTTCCGTCAACTGGCCCGGGAGGCTCCGAAACTGCGTCATGTGTTTGCGGACGGTGGATATGCCGGTCCAAAGCTGCGCGACGCTCTGACCGGCATCGGCCGCTGGGTCATTCAGATCGTGAAACGCTCGGACACGACCGTTGGGTTCGAGGTCTTGCCCCGAAGATGGGTGGTCGAGCGCACCTTCGCTTGGCTCGGCAAATGCCGCCGCCTGGCAAAGGATTGGGAGAAAACCATCGAGAGTGCCGAAGCCTGGATTATCATCGCGCATATCAGGCGCATGACAAGGCTACTCGCAAGGGCTTGAAAAGCCTCACTCCATTTTGAATCGGACTCTTAAAAGCGACCGCCCCAATTTTTCGTGATCCGAAGATCTTTGACCGATCTTTTGCGATTTTTTCCGTCCGGCCTTGACCCTCCAGTGACTGGAACCCTTACATAAGCTGCCACGGACAAGGAGACAGCCATGACCGGGCACGCAAACCACGATCACCCCCATCATAATCACGGCAAAGATAGTCCCGCCGGGGCCGATACCGCAACAGACCCGGTCTGCGGAATGACCGTCCAGGTCACCGAAAAGACCCGCACCGACACCTATGATGGGCAAAGCTTCCACTTCTGCTCCGACGGCTGCCAGGAGAAGTTTCGCAACGATCCCTATTTCTATGCGTCCGGCAACGCCGAAAAGGCCAAGGGCAACGTGGCGCAAGGCACGCAATGGACCTGCCCGATGCATCCCGAGATCATCCGCGACGAGCCCGGGGCTTGCCCGATCTGCGGCATGGCGCTCGAGCCGATGGTGCCCAGCGACGAGCCCAGCGAGGAACTGACCGACTTTACCCGCCGCCTCTGGGTCAGTGCGGCGGCTGCGGTGCCCCTCATGGTGCTGACAATGGGTGAAATGGTCGGCCTCAACCTGCGCGACTGGCTGGGCCATCAGCTTTCGGTCTATATCGAGTTTGCACTGGCCACGCCGATTGTTTTCTGGGCCGCTCAGCCTTTCTTCAAGCGCGGGATCGACTCGATCCGCAACGTCTCGCCGAACATGTGGACGCTGATTTCGCTGGGCGTGGGCGCGGCCTATCTCTATTCGCTCTTCGCCACCTTCGCGCCGGGGATCTTTCCACAGGAATACCGCATGGGCGACGGGGTCGGTACGTACTACGAAGCGGCGGTGGTCATCGTCACGCTGATCTTCGTGGGGCAGGTTCTGGAACTGCGCGCCCGTGAGCGAACAGGCGACGCGATCCGTGCCTTGATGGATCTTGCACCCAAGACGGCGCGGCGCATCCTGCCAGACGGCTCGGAATACGACGCGCCATTGGAAAACGTGGTCGAAGGCGACATGCTCCGCGTGCGTCCCGGCGACAGCGTGCCGGTCGATGCCGAGGTGATCGAGGGCCACTCCTCGGTCGATGAAAGCATGATCACGGGCGAGCCGGTGCCGGTGGAAAAGACCGAGGGCGACCACGTCACCGGTGGCACGATCAACAAGAACGGAACCCTCGCGATCCGGGCCACGCAGGTAGGCGCCGATACCGTGCTGGCGCAGATCGTCGACATGGTCGCGGGCGCTCGCCGCTCCAAGGCGCCGATCCAGGGCCTTGCCGACAAGGTGTCGGAAATCTTCGTGCCGACGGTCGTGGCCGTCGCCGTGATCGCCTTCGGCACCTGGCTGGCGGTCGGGCCCGACCCGGCGCTGGCCTTCGCCATCGTCTCGGCGGTTTCGGTGCTGATCATCGCCTGCCCCTGTGCGCTGGGTCTCGCCACCCCGATCTCGATCACCACGGCCGCCGGGCGCGGGGCACAGGCCGGCGTTCTGATCAAGGACGCCCAGGCGCTCGAACGCATGTCCAAGGTCGACACGCTGATCGTCGACAAGACCGGCACCCTGACCGAGGGGCGACCGCGCCTGACGGATGTCGTCACCCTGTCGGATCGCAACGAGGAGGATGTGCTGGCCGTCGCCGCCGCGCTGGAGATGGGCTCCGAGCATCCCCTGGCCGAGGCCATCGTGGCCGGCGCGCGAGACCGTGGGCTGAAACCCGCGCGTGCCAGAGATTTCGAGGCCATCACCGGCAAGGGCGTCAGGGGTCGGGTCGATGAGAGCGACGTGGCGCTTGGCAATCCGGCGATGATGGACAGCCTGAGCATCGACACCGGCAAAGCCGAAGAAACGGCCGACACGCTCCGCGCCGAGGGCAAGACGGCGATGTTCATCGCCATCGGCGGCACCCTGGCAGGGATCGTCGCCGTGGCAGACCCGATAAAGGATACCACCGAAGCCGCGATCCGCAATCTGCACGCACAAGGCCTGCGGGTGATCATGGCGACAGGCGACAACCAGCGCACCGCCGAGGCGGTGGCCGCCAAGCTGGGTATCGACGAGGTACGCGCCGGCGTCCTGCCGGAGGACAAGAAAGCGCTGGTGGATGAGCTTCACGCCGCGGGTGCACTCGTGGCAATGGCCGGTGACGGCGTGAACGACGCGCCCGCGCTGGCGGCGGCGGATGTGGGCATCGCGATGGGCACAGGCGCAGATGTGGCGGTGGAAAGCGCCGGCATCACGCTGTTGTCGGGGGATCTGACGGGGATCGTCCGGGCGCGCAAGCTGGCCCGCGCCACCCTGCGCAACATCAAGCAGAACCTGTTCTTCGCCTTCGTCTACAACGCGGCCGGCGTGCCGGTCGCGGCGGGTATCCTCTACCCGGTCTTCGGCCTCCTGCTCTCGCCGATGATCGCGGCGGCGGCGATGTCCCTGTCGTCGGTCTCGGTGATCGGCAATGCGCTTCGGCTGCGGGGCGTAAAGCTCTGAGACGGTCCAGGCAACAGGCCTGCCGCGGGCGCCCGCGGCAGGCCCTCGTTTTTCCAATGCCACCCGGTCAGTTGATACCGTTGACCTTCTGCACTGCGCGCACATAGGCGATGATGGCCTCCACGTCGGCACGCGTGAGCCCCTCCTGAGCCGGCATGTTCCCAAAGCGCCAGTGGTGCGCGCGCACCCCGTTCTGCACGGCCATGTGAAACGCCATATCGCCGTGATGCGAAGGCTCGTAGATCTTGTGGATGAGAGGTGGGCCATTGCCCATCTTTCCGGCTGCGTTCTGCCCATGGCAGGCGGCACAGACGGCGTCAAAGGCCTTCTCGCCCATCTGTGCCCTTTGCGACAGTTCCTCGGGCAGCGAGACCGCCACCATTGCGTCCCCTTGCGCGGGCGCGCCCGGGTCGCTCTGGCCGGTCTGCGTGACGTAATAGGCAACGCCGGCAAACGCGGCGGCCAGAGCGCCGATCATCAGCGTCTTGTTCATCGGATTCTCCAGATATTTTGCGCCGAAACGGGGGATCAGCCTCCGTCGCCGGCCTCGTCTTCGTCGAGCAGGTACGCGGCCATCGCCCGGCGATCCTCCTCGCTGAGCCATGCCGTGCCGTCGCGCACCACCTCGCCCATGCCGCTGCCGAACGTGTCGCCATCCGGCATCACGCCGGATTTCAGCCCGAAGGCCAGCGAGGACACGGTCCAGCCCGCCTCGCGCAGGTCACCGGGTCTGATCGGCGGGGCCTTGCCTCCGTCCGGCAGGTCGTCGCTCCCGGACAGATATTCGCCCGGTCGTCGCCCGCCCAGAAGGTTGCGATCGGTATGGCACGCGCCGCAATGAGCCAGCCCGTTGACCAGCCACCGTCCCCGGTTCCAGGCGTCGGACCTGTCGGGATCCGCCGCCGTCGCCGGGCCCTCGGCATAGACCGCCCGCCAAAGCTTCAGCCCGAAGCGCAGGTTGAACGGGAAAGCGATCTCGTTCTCGCCCGACGTCACCTCCTGAGGTCCCACCCCCTGGAACGCCGCCCAGAGATCGGCGATGTCCTGGTCGCTCAGGTGGCTATAGAACGCATAGGGAAAGGCCGGGTAGTAGGGATTCCCGTCCGGGGCCACGCCCTGCCGAACGGCGCGGGCGAAATCGTCGATCGTCCACGCGCCGATACCCGCGGTGTCATGCGGGGTGATGTTGGGCGGCACGAACCGGCCAAAACCGGTTTCGATGGGCGCCCCGCCGGTCAGGGCGGGACGGCCGGAACCGGGGTCCGAATGGCAGGCAATGCAGCCCCCGGCCCGGGCGAGGTAGGCGCCCCTTTGGGCGTCACCTTTGCGCTCGGTCAGGTCGGGCGCTTCGCCGATGGGCCAGACAGCCAGAGACGCACCGCCCAGCCCCGCCAGCGCGGCGAGGCCGATCAGAACACGAAAAATGCGGTACATGGTCAGTCGTCGTCCTGCCGATAGCGATCATGGCAGGCCGAACAGGTTTGAGTGACCATCATGAAGGCCCCGTCGGCGGGCATCTGGCCGATCTGCTCGGCGGTCATACCTTGGGGCATGGCGCCGTCGCTCATCATCATGCCGTTACCCATCATGCCGGAGCTATCCCCCATCATGTTGCCGCCCATCATCCCGGACTGGCCGCTCATCATGTGGCCGGCGCCATGCAGGACGTTGCCCGAAGCAAGGGCGAGCCCTTGCGCCGCCGTTTCCAGCTGGGTTGCGAGGGCGGTGAAGCGATCCCATTCCTCCCAGGTGCGCGGCAGGGTTTCGGACGGGTGCTCATTCGAGCCCTCCGGGAACTTGCCGGTCATTGCCTTGCCCGCCTCGGCGGCGATGGCCTGCGCGGCCTCTCGCACAGCCGCTTCATCATAGCCGGTCTCGCCGGACATCATCGGCTGTATGCGCTTGATCGCGTCCCCCATGGATTTCATCGCGTCCATCCGCTCCTTGACCACACCAGTGGCGCCCGAATGCGCGAATGCTGCGGCGGAAAGGCTCGCGATGGCGGCCCCGCCCAGTACCAATTGTCTAAATGTCATTCCTGATTTCCTTGATCCGATAGAGTTTACCCCGAGGGGTCGATTTCCATCGGTCAGGCGCGCGGTGGGGGTGGGTCAGTCTCCGACGAGATCGATGCATATCGCACTGTCGCGATCCCGCGCCCGATCGTGGTCAACTGGACCTCGAGCGGGGCCGTATCCGGACTGACTTGCAGGAATTGCACGACGCAGGTTCCGACCTTGTGACAACAGGTATCATCGGCCAGAGCCTCACCAGTCGGCGCCTGCTCCTGTGCAACCATTGCGGACAGATGACTCTCATTACCATGCGCAGCCGCGGGCATGGCCATTGCTGCGTAGAACAGAACAAAGGCAATCATCACGTAAGCGGTGGTAAAGGCCATGCGGTATGCGGAAACTGTCATCTTGGGAATGATGTCTGTTGATCGCACGGCATGTCAACATAGTGAGAGCAAAACAACGGCGTACTTGTGCTCATTGCCTGCAGCTTCGTGGACACTGGCGTGGAGATGTCAGCATACTTGAGTGAATAAAAATGCCGGCTAACGGCAGGAGAACGGCCATTCGGCGAAACGTTAACAAAAGGTTGCTATGGGCCGACACTACCCTTGTCTCTTTGATCTGTGCGATATTGTGTATCGGCAGGCGAGACCCCGTCCCACCCTTGGTCCTTGAGACCGTCGCGTAGCCCGGGGCTCGTCTGCCGACCGTTGTCAAACCTGAACAGTTGCCAGGGAGGGCTGTGCAACCAGCCGATCCCGCAGATCAAGGACAGGCCCCATGACTTTGCCACAAGATGTCATCGGCGTCGATATCGCCAAGGACTGGATCGACGTCTTCTTTCTGTCCGCCCGCCGGGCGGAGCGGGTGCCGATGGCGACCGCCGAGCTTCGGGCTTTCGCCGCCCGGGCCCGGGGGGCGCTGGTGGTGTTCGAGGCCTCGGGCGGGTACGAGCACCCGCTGGCCGAGGCGCTCGGCGCGGCGGATGTCACCTACGCCCGGGTCAACCCGCGGCAGGCGCGGGAGTTCGCCCGCGCCACGGGCCGGCTGGCCAAGACCGACCGGGTCGATGCCCGGGTGCTGGCGGAGATGGGTCGGGCGCTGGCTTTGCGCCCGACGCCGCCGGCCGATCCCGGGCGGGCGCGGCTGGCCGGCCTGATGGGCCGCCGGGACGATCTCGGCGCGATGCTGCGGGCCGAGATGGCGCGCCTGCGTCAGGCCCGCGATGCCTCTGTCCGCCGCGATATCGGCAGCATGATCGCGCTGCTGCGCCGCCGGATCGGCAAGCTCGAGGCCGAGATCGCCGCGGTGATCGGGGCGGATGAGGCGCTGTCGGACCGGTCGCGCCTCTTGCGGACGATGCCGGGGGTGGGGCCGCTGCTGGCGGCAAGCCTGCTGGCCCGGCTGCCCGAGCTGGGCCGTCTCGACCGCCGGGCGATCGCCAGCCTCGCCGGTCTGGCGCCGCATGCCTGCGACAGCGGCCGGTTCCGGGGGAAGCGGCGGATCTGGGGCGGCCGCGCGGAGGTGCGGCGCACGCTCTACCTCGCGGGGTTCATCGCCAGCCGGTATGACCCGGCGCTGCGTGCCTTCCGGCGCAAGCTGCAGGAAGTCGGCAAGCCCGTGAAACTCGCCATCGTCGCCTGCGCCCGCAAGCTGATCACCGTCCTCAACGCAATGCTGCGGGATCAAAGGGAGCACCGGCCAGCGGCAGGATAAGAAAGACAGTTGCTACGCGCTCATTCTCAACGCACTGTAGCCGGGTACCCATTGCGAGACGGTGCAGTACGCCCCTTCATCCGAGCAGCTGAACCTTTTTCCCGTTTCTCGTGCTGTCAGCAAGAGATCCATAACCTCTACGCTGCCGAGTTCGTGCCGAGGTGCTAGCAGCATGGCCATCTCGCCTGAGTCCAAAATCACCTTGGACACGGCTGTCGCCTCAAGCTCAAGCTTGCCCTGTATTACGGGTGTCATTCCGGGATTGAAGCGGACGACCGTCAGTGTAGTTCCGGCCGTGTGGTCACAGGTATTCATCTGTAACGCCACTCACGGTCAAACGCCAATTTTCCAGACCTACGATCGGGCCTGAGCATCACGTGTTCGGGATTTGCCCGGTTCCGGGCTCCGTAATGCGAGACGCATTTGCTTTTCTGTTTCGATCAGGGCAAAGAACAAGATGCCGATGGCCAAAATCAGCAACCCGTCAAAGACCGAAACGGCCTGCGTGCCAAAGACCGATTGCAGGGGCGGCAGATAGGTGATGGCCCCCTGCGCCGCCACAACTGTCACGACACAGGCCCATATCACCTTAGTGCCCCGGGCCGCCTTCCATGTCAGTGACGTCCCGTGGATGTTGCGAACGAAGAATAGGTGGAAAAGCTCAAGCACGATCAGTGTGTTCATGGCGATTGTCTGGGCCAGCACGAGGGGATACCCCCGATCGAGCGCATAGAAGAACACGCCAAAGCCTGCCGCCAGGAACAGCGCTGACACCAGCACGATATGCCAAACCAGCCCGCCGGAAAGCAACGGTGCCGAACGCTGGCGAGGCTGTCTGCGCATGGTGCCGGGCTCGGACGGCTCAAAGGCAAGCGCAAGCCCCAGTGTGGCTGCCGTGACAAGATTGATCCAAAGGATCTGAACCGCGGTGACTGGCAGGGCCAGCCCGGCAAAGAGTGCCACGATGATCGTCGCCGCCTCACCGAAACTCGTCGGCAACGTCCAGCTGATGACCTTCTTGATATTGTCGAAGACCGTGCGTCCCTCGCGCACGGCGGCGACGATCGAGGCGAAATTGTCATCGGCCAGAACCAGGTCGGCGGCCTCTCTCGCCGCCTCGCTGCCCTTCCGGCCCATCGCTATACCAGCATCGGCGCGTTTCAGCGCGGGCGCGTCGTTGACCCCGTCTCCGGTCATTGCCACGGTCAGTCCGCGCGATTGCAGCGCATTCACCAGTCGAAGCTTGTGCGCCGGGGACGTGCGGGCAAAGACATCAACCTCTGCGACTGCCGCGGAAAGCGCGGTCTCGTCCATCGCCTCAAGGTCCGCACCGGTCAGCACCTCTTCGCAGTGCTTCAACCCGATGACGGCCGCGATGGCGCGCGCGGTTGCCGCGTGGTCGCCCGTGATCATCTTCACGTCGATGCCGGCGGCATGACATTCGGCAACGGCGTCGATCGCTTCCGGGCGCGGCGGATCAATCAGGCCGATCAGGCCGATCAGGGTCAGCCTCCCGTCCAGGTCCGAGGCGTTCAGGATCGTCTGGGACTGCCGGACCGGGCGGTTGGCAACGGCGATCACCCGCTGCCCTTCGGCGGCGAGGTGTTCCACCATCCCGTGCCAATAGGCGGCATCGATCGGCGCAGCCTCCCCATCCGACCCGCGCTGTGTCGCGCACATGTCGAGCACAGCCTCGGGGGCTCCTTTCACATGGATTGCCGCATGCCCCTCGTGGTCATGGTGCAGCACGGCCATGTAGCGATGCGCCGCGTCGAACGGGATCGTGTCGGTTCGTGACCAGAGGGCCGAAGGCGTTTCGGTGTCGCCGGCGATTTTGCCGGCAAGGGCGAGCAGCGCGCCTTCCATAGGGTCGCCCTCTGCATGCCACTCGCCTTCGGCTCTGCGCAAAGTCGCGTCGTTGCACAGGGCCGCGGCATTTGCGAATTCCGACAGGATCGCATTTTCCGGCTCGGGCACACTCGCGCCGCGCCGGCGCAACTCGCCCTCGGGGGCATAGCCGTCGCCTTCAACCACGTAGTGATGCTCGGAAGAAATCAGGCTGGCCGCCATCATCTCGTTGCGGGTAAGCGTACCGGTCTTGTCAGTGCAGATCACCGAGACCGCGCCGAGCGTCTCGATGGCGGGCAGGCGTCGAACGATGGCGTTCCGCCGCGCCATCGCCTGAACCCCCACGGCCAGCGTAATCGTAAGTACGGCCGGTAGCCCTTCGGGGATCGCGGCAACAGACAGCCCGACCACGGCCATGAACAGTTCCGCGAACGGCATGTGTCCGACAAAGTAGCCATAGACCAACAGACTTGCCGCAACGAGCAGGATGAAGAGCGTAAGCCAGCGGGCAAAGACATCCATCTGCCGCAGAAGCGGCGTGGTCAGCGTCTGGACACCGGTCAGCATGTCGCTGATCTGGCCGATCTCGGTCGCAGGTCCGGTGGCCACCACGACGCCGCGCGCCGCCCCCGAAACGACGAGTGTGCCGCTGAACAGCATCGACGTCTTGTCGCCCAGCGCCACCTCTTTCCCGACCGGGTCGATGCCCTTGTCCACGGAAACGGACTCACCGGTCAGAATAGCTTCCTCGGCCTTGAGACCCCGGGCCTCGATCAGCCGCAGGTCTGCCGGAACGCGACTGCCCGCATCTATCAGGACGATGTCGCCGGGAACGAGATCGGCCGCGTCTACCGATCTGCGGTGCCCGTTCCGCAAGACTGTGGCGTGTGGAGCCAGCATGTCCCGAATGGCTTCCATTGCCCGCTCGGCGCGGCCCTCCTGAAGGAAACCGATCACGGCATTCACAAGGACTACGGCCATGATGACGCCGGTATCGACCCAGTGCTGCAGGGCCGCCGTCACGATTGCGGAGCCGATCAGCACGTAGATCAACACATTGTGGAAGTGGGCGAGGAACCTCAGCACCGTGCTGCGTTTTTTCGGCTCCGGCGACCGGTTCGGGCCGTATATGTTCAGCCGGCGCGTGGCTTCCTCGGAACTCAGCCCATCTGGCGTCGACGCAACTAGTTCCAAAGCATCCGCTGCATCCAAGGCATGAACCACGGGCATCCGGTCAGATCCGGGTGTCTCGCCTTGCGTTTCGGGGACTGGATCGGTTTCCGCCATTGCGGAGTCGGATTCCTTTGGTCAGGGGGAAAGACCAGGGTTTCGCCAGGTCTCGGGGCATGCCGGCACCAGGCCCGACCGCGCTTAACCTGTCGGGCCCGAACGCTTTAAACCGGGATGTCGTCCTTCATCCGCTTGGCCGGTGTCATGGATTTCGCCACGCTCTTCATACCTTCTTCGCCGGCTTCCATCTCGGCATTGTTCAGGTAGCCGGCGCATCTGGTCCAGAGCCCCAGCCATTCCCGGTAGTCCTGCGCGACGCGTTCCATGGAATGCGTTTGCCACCTGGTCACGGCCTTCATCGCCCCGGCCGGGTCTGAAATGCCACATTGCCCGATCTCCATTGCGGCTTCGAGCGCCGTTCGCGTAGCCGTGTGGCGGCGCTCGAACCAGTTCCTGGCGAAAGTTTCGCCATCCGTAAGGATATCCTCCTGCGCCTCCCAGAAATGCGCGATCTGGGGGCCGACCAGCGAGTATGTTCCGAAGATACCCGCAGGCCAACTGATCTTGGTCACCGAAGGGGTTGAGGTTGCCTTTGCCATGTCACTTTTCCTGTCGCAGAGTTTCGAATCATTCTCGCCGGGCACCATGCTTTGCGCTGAAACGACAGACGTCATTAACATGCGTAAAAACCTGTGCCCGGCTGACATTCCACCATGTATGAACCCCAAAGTATGTCGCTCTTCGTCACATGGCATGGACAGGCGCTAACGCGATTTTCCGGCCAGTCCGACCGTTCGTCGGCTAAGCCTTCTCGCGCGCGCCTGCCTTCCTCTTGCCGGGAGAGAGACATGCCTCGATCGCATCGAATTCCAGCACCTCGCGCTCTTCGAGTTCCCGCACCAGGGCAAGAAGCCTGTCCCTGTGCCCTTCGATGATCCGGGTGGCTTCGGCCTCGGACGCCTTCAGAAGATCAATCACTGCGGCATCGACGCGTGCGGCCGTGTCGTCGGCATGTTCGCGGGGCCGGGCAATGGACTGGCCGAGGAAGGGATGATCCTCGCTCTGGCGCAGGTCGACCGGGCCGAGCTCTTCGGTCATGCCCCAACGCGCGACCATCGAGCGGGCCATTTCCGTTGCGCGCTTGATGTCATCGTCAGCGCCAGAGCTGACATTGCCGATCAGGGCTTTCTCCGCCGCCCGCCCGGCGAGCAGGATGGCCAGCTGCGCTCGAAGATAGTCTTCCGGCAGGGTGTGATGCTCTTCCGTACTGAGCATATGCGTACCGCCAAGAGCCCTGCCCCGCGGGATGATGGTGACCTTGTGGAGCGGGTCCGCTCCGGGTGTGTAATAGGCGACTGCCGTGTGGCCGGCCTCGTGTACGGCAAGCCGGTGGCGTTCTTCGGGTTGTATGGCCAGTGTCCGGACGGTTCCCATCATCACCTTGTCGCGCGCGTCCTGCAGATCCGAGCCAGTGATCTTGTCGTCGCTGCGCCGGGCCGCGTTGATTGCGGCCTCATTCAGCAGGTTCTTCAGGTCGGCGCCGGAAAAGCCCGGGGTGCCAGCTGCGATTGTGTCGAGATCGCCGGTTTCGGACAGTGGCAGCTTTCGCGCATGGATACCCAAAATCGCGCGTCTCGCAGCCTTGTCCGGCAGGCTAAGCATCACATGCCGGTCGAACCGCCCCGGCCGCAGCAGCGCCGGGTCGAGCACGTCGGGTCGGTTGGTGGCGGCCAGAACGACCACGGCCTCCTTGCCATCGAAGCCGTCGAGCTCGGCCAGGATCTGGTTCAGTGTCTGCTCGCGCTCGTCGTGTCCACCACCGAGGCCCGTGCCGCGTGTGCGCCCGATGCTGTCGAGCTCATCGATGAAGATCACCGCCGGGGCCGCCTTGCGGGCCGCTTCGAACATCTTCCGCACGCGACCGGCACCGACGCCGACGAAGACCTCGATGAACTCCGATCCGGAGGTCGAGAAGAACGGCACATCGGCCTCCCCTGCCAGCGCCCTGGCCAGAAGCGTCTTGCCGGTGCCGGGCGGGCCCATCAGCAACACGCCATGCGGCACTTCCGCGCCGACCTTCTCGAACCGCTCGGGCTCGCGCAGGAATTCCACCAGCTCGGCCACCTCCTTTTTCGCCTGGTCCTGTCCCGCGACGTCGGCGAAGGTGATGCCCGTCTTTTTTTCTGCGGGTTTCGAGAACCGTCCGCTGAACAGCCCACCAAGCGCCCCGGACCCGTAGCCGCCGCCGAGCTGACCCGTAAGGCGCCGCTGCCACCACATATAGAATCCGATAATCAGGAGCCACGGCAGAAAATAGACCAAAACTGACGTACCCTGTGGCCTGCGGGCGGTGATCGTGACATTCCGATCCTCCAGAAGCGCCAGTAAGGCGGGATCGCCCTGTGCCGGGATCACGGCCCGATACCTTTCGGTCTCGTTCGGGCCGGCGCCGTCGCGCGTCACGATGACGTCATGCTCTTCGATGATGGCCGAAGTCGCCCTGCCCTCCCGGACCATCTGCTTGAGTTCGGAATAGGAGATGTCGGTCGTCGTGGCGCCATCAGAGAATATCGACCCAAGAACGAGAGTCGAAAGCACCGCGAACCAGAGAAACAGCGCCCACCGCGGCCCCCAGCCCGCTGGGTCTTTCGGCTTCCGTTGCCCATCATTGTCGCCCGACATCGCATTCCCGCCGTCACGTTTCAGCACTTGCCGGTTAAAACAATTATTCCATCGCTGTACCCACGTCCACACTGACGCAACTCCACGAGAACTGGTCGAATTCATTCAACGGCGTTCAAAGCTGAAGGCAGCAAACAAAATGCCCAAGTTCCGTGGAACCCACTCAAAAATTCTTTGGGCATGGAGACTACAGCCTACAAAACAACCAAAGCGAATTCTCTCCCCCTGGGAACTGGATCGTTCGAAGCAGGCGTTTTCGGCTAATCCTTCTTGGCTGGGAGAGTAGTGGAAACGCATGAAGGCATCGAAGTTCACGGAGGCGCAGAAGGCCTTCATCGTGAAGCAGCGCGAGCAAGGCACGCCGGTTGCGGAAACCTGCAGCACGGCCGGTATCAGCCAGGCCACCTTGCTCCAAGCTATATGACGACAGGCAGCCGGCCTGTCGAAGCAGCCGCGAGATGAAATCGAACCATTCTCATCAAATGCTAACAGAAACTTCCTTTACCAAGAAGTATCTTCACTATTAAGATAAAATATGAGCGATAAACAAAGCAGAAACAGTATTGTGCGCCGGGTGGGCAAAGCGCTTCTGCGCTTCATGCAGCAGATCGACGCCGTTAACGAGCAGAGCGCGCAGTCGAGCGACATGCACCAGACAGACTTTCGGGCGATCTGCCTGCTGGGCGGAAACAACGTCCCGATGAGCCCGAAAGAGATCGGGCATGCGCTTGGCCTGACATCGGGCGCGGTCTCAGCCCTGATCCTGAGGTTGGAGGCCGGGGGTATGGTGGTGCGAAAACCGAATCCGGAGGATCGGCGCGGCGTTCTGATTTCTCTGGACAAAGAGGCCGCTGCTCGTCCCTTGCAGGAATATGTCGCTCTTCACGCCTGTTACACACAGATCACGGATGAGTTCACCTCGACTGAACTGGAGGTGGTTGCACGGTATCTGGAAGCACTTCGACACGTGACCGCAACGCATCTGACTTTGGAACATGAAAAACTGGCGGGCCTGCGCCGCCGAGCCAAAGCTCTGGAATGAAGACGCACCTCTCTTCCCCAAGCGCATCACGGGGATGCGCAACAGAGATACCTCCAGGCCAATGCAGACATGAGGGCTATTATGAAACTGAAAGTGAAATGGCTGGCGCTCGGGATCGCTCTCGTCGGTTTCGCTGGCTGGGTGGCCTTCGAGCAATTGTCGTCGAATGGTTTCCCCGACGGCATAGTCATTGCCAACGGCCGGCTCGAAGCGGTGGATATCGAC
The DNA here is from genome assembly GCF_008728195.1 of Roseovarius indicus. Lineage (NCBI taxonomy): Bacteria > Pseudomonadati > Pseudomonadota > Alphaproteobacteria > Rhodobacterales > Roseobacteraceae > Roseovarius > Roseovarius indicus. The sequence goes on along the minus strand of NZ_CP031598.1, from coordinate 1,663,427 downwards.
ATCGCGGCCAAGACCGGCGGGCGGCTTGAAGACGTTTTCTTTTCGGAAGGCGATTTCGTTACGAAGGACGATGTTCTGGCTCGAATGGACACGACCGAGCTCATGGCTCTGCGGGCCGAGGCCGCCGCACAGCTACGCCGGGCCCAGATTTCCGTACAGACCGCGCAAAGTCTCGTTGAGCAGCGGCAGGCGGAATTCGAGGCCGCCCAGGCAAATGTTGCCTTGCACGATGCCGATCTCGATGCTGCCGCCACACGTTTGGAACGTTCCGAACGGCTCGCTCAGACCGACACCATTTCGCAGCAAACCCTCGATGACGATCGTGCCTCGGAACGTCGGGCGAGAGCCGTATTGGCTTCGGCACAGGCATCGCAGGCCGCGGCCAAGGTGGCCATCCGGTCTGCCGAGGCAATGATCGTGGATGCCCAGGCCGCGGTCGAAGCCGCACGGGCCTCAGTGACCCGGATTGAGGCCCAGATTGCCGATGCTACGCTCGTCGCGCCGCGTGATGGCCGGATACAATATCGCCTGGCCGAACCGGGTGAAGTTCTCGGCGCCGGCGGTAGGGTGATCAACATGATCGACGTCTCCAATGTCTACATGAACTTCTTTCTTCCGACCGAAGAGGCCGGCCGTATCGGCATTGGCACGGAGGTTCGGCTTGTGCTGGACGCCGCGCCGGAGATTGCCATTCCGGCCACGATCTCTTTCGTTTCTGATGTGGCGCAATTCACGCCGCGCACCGTGGAAACCGAACAGGAGCGGCTCAAACTGACCTTTCGCGTCCGGGCTCGGATCGACCCGGATCTTCTGCAAAAGTATATTACCCAGGTGAAAACCGGCTTGCCCGGCATGGCCTATGTCCGGCTAAATCCGGAGGTCGACTGGCCCGATTTCCTTCAGCAGACGCTGGCCGAATGACTTCCCGACCCGTCATCGCAGAAATCCGCGATGTAAGCCTCTCCTACCGAAGGGTGCAGGCGCTCGACGCCGTGTCCGTCGACATTCCCGCCGGCTGCATGGTCGGGTTGATCGGCCCCGACGGCGTGGGGAAATCCAGCCTTCTGGCCTTAATCTCCGGGGCACGCGCAATGCAGGCAGGAACGCTCAGGGTTCTTGGCGGCGACATGCGCTCCGCGCGCCATCGCCAGCAGGTCTGCCCCGGCATCGCCTATATGCCACAGGGTCTGGGACGGAACCTCTATGAGACGCTATCGGTGTTCGAGAACGTCGATTTCTTCGGGCGCCTTTTCAATCAAGGTCGTGCTGAGCGTGAAGCGCGTATCGCCGATCTCTTGGCCGCCACCGGGTTGGAGGCATTTCGTAACCGCCCGGCGGGCAAGCTGTCAGGCGGGATGAAGCAGAAGTTGGGCCTGTGCTGCGCGCTGATCCATGATCCGGATCTTCTGATTCTTGACGAGCCGACGACGGGGGTCGACCCCCTCTCCCGGCGTCAGTTCTGGGAACTGATCGACCGTTTTCGCGACGGCCGCCCCGGCATGAGCGTGGTGGTTGCGACCGCCTACATGGAGGAGGCAGCCCGCTTTGATTGGCTGATCGCGATGAATGCCGGGCGGGTTTTGGACAAGGGCGCGCCGGATGAGTTGATGGCGCGAACCGGCACGGACACGCTTGACGCCGCCTTCATCGCCCTGCTGCCGGAGGACGAGCGCAAAAGGCACCGAGAAGTTGTGATCCCGCCAATCCAGCACGAGAACAAGACCTACGCCATCGAAGCCGAAGGTCTGACCAAACAGTTCGGTGACTTCACAGCCGTCGACAGGGTCAGTTTCCGCATCCCCAAGGGCGAGATTTTCGGCTTTCTGGGATCCAATGGCTGCGGCAAGACCACAACCATGAAAATGCTCACGGGGCTTTTGGAAGCTACAGAGGGCAAAGCCAGATTATTCGGAAACCAGGTCGATCCGCATGATATCGCCGTCCGGCGTCGTGTGGGCTACATGAGCCAGGCCTTTTCGCTCTATGGCGAACTGACCGTCGCTCAGAACCTGGACCTGCACGCGCGCCTCTTCAAGATCCCACCTGCGGAGATTCGGCCACGCATGGAAGAGATACGCCTGCGGTTCGATCTCGCCGAGGTCATGGACAGCCGGCCCGACGCGCTCCCGCTGGGCCTGCGTCAACGACTGTCGCTTGCGGTGGCGATGATTCATGCGCCGGACATCCTGATCCTCGACGAGCCAACCTCCGGCGTCGACCCGGTGGCACGCGATGCGTTCTGGCAGATGCTCGCGGAGCTCTCGCGCAAAGACGGTGTCACGATCTTTGTCTCGACCCATTTCATGAATGAGGCGATGATGTGCGACCGCATCTCGCTGATGCATGCGGGCCGCGTGCTGATCTCCGACAGCCCGGCCGAGATCATGGCCTCCTCTGGCGCGGCGACGCTGGAAGAGGCATTCATCACGCATCTGGAAGAGGCCACCGGAGATACCGTCGCGGAAAAGACGCCTAAGCCCGCTCCAACCGATCCGCCCCCCGAAAAAACTGCCTCCGGCTCCGCCATCTTCGGGCTGCGCCGAATGCTGAGCTATGCGATGCGCGAGTCCATGGAGCTCCGTCGCGATCCGATCCGCGCCGCCCTGGCCATTTTCGGCTCGTTGCTCCTGATGCTGGTGATCGGTTTCGGCATCAACATGGACGTTGAGGATCTGCGCTTTGCGGTGCTCGATTACGATCAGTCCACGGTGAGCCGCGATTACATCGACCAGATTTCAGGGTCTCGCTACTTCATCGAACAGGATGCGATGACCGGCTATCCCGACATGGATCGGCGCATGCGGGCGGGTACGCTCGATTTGGCGATTGAGATACCACCCGATTTCGGCCGCGACGTCTTACGTGGCCGCGATGTCGAAATCGGCGGCTGGATCGACGGATCAAACCCCACACGCGCGGAAACTGTGATGGGGTATGTCCAGGGCATGCATCAAAGCTGGTTGATGTCCGGGATGCGAGAGGCTTACGGTCCGGCAGCAGTGGCCGGCGATTTCGGGTTAGAGCTGCGGTATCGCTACAACCCTGACATCAAGAGCATCGTTGCCATGGTTCCGGCCGTGATCCCGATCTTGCTACTGCTCATTCCCGCCATGCTGTCCACCCTGTCCGTGGTGCGGGAGCGTGAAATGGGATCTATCACCAATTTCTACGTCACACCTGCAACCCGGCTGGAATTCCTCTTGGGAAAACAGTTGCCCTATACCTTGGTCGCAATCGTCAATCTCGTCCTGCTCACCTGTCTAGCCGTGTTCCTGTTTCGGGTGCCGTTTAGCGGAGATCTTCTTTTCTACTCCTTGGCAGGCGTCCTCTATGTCTCCACTGCCACCGCCATGGGGCTGGTTATCTCGGCCTTCGTCAAAAGCCAGCTTGCAGCGATCTTTGCCACGGCAATGGCGACCATTCTGCCAGCCGTGCAGTTTTCCGGCATGATCACGCCCGTATCCTCGATGGACGGGATCAACGCACTGATTTCTAGCGCCTATCCGACGACCCACTTCATGACCATTTCGCGCGGCGCCTTCTCCAAGGCACTTGGGTTTTCCGAGCTGTCTTCCGCACTCTGGCCGCTGGCACTGGCGATACCCGTACTGATCGGCCTCGGCGCGCTGTTGATGCGCAAACAGGAGAGGTAGCATGGATCTGGGGAACATACTTCATCTTGGGATCAAGGAAATCCGCGGGCTGGCACGAGACCCGATCATGATGTTCCTGATCCTGTTCTCCTTCACCCTGCAAATCACCTCGTCGGCGAATTCGGCCAGCGAGACTCTGAACCGCGCGCCCATCGCCATCGTGAACGAGGACCAATCACCCCTCAGCCACCGCCTTGAGCAGGCGTTTCAGCCGCCATTCTTCACCGAGACAAGGCGCATCGGCTGGAATGAAATGGACCGCCGGATGGACGAAGGCCTCGATACCTTCGCCTTGGATATTCCGCCAGATTTCCAATCCGATCTTCTCGCCGGAAAACGCCCGGAGATTCAGCTCAACGTGGACGCCACCCAGATGGCACAGGCATTTTCCGGCGCCGGTTATGTTCAGTCCATCTTGTCGGCAGAGATTTCCGAATTCCTCGAAGGCCATCGCTCAGATCCGCGGCCGCCCGTCGATCTGCAGCTGCGTGCCCGGTTCAACCCCGAACTGAATGGAGGCTGGTTTCAGGCGGTGATGGGTGTTGCCAACAGCGTCACCCTGCTGGCACTGATCCTGGCCGGAGCGGCGCTGATCCGCGAGCGGGAACATGGCACCATTGAGCACCTTCTGGTCATGCCGGTCACCCCGCTCGAAATCATGATCAGCAAGCTCTGGTCAATGTCCCTCGTGGTTATCCTGGGCACACTGTTCGCACTCGTAGTGATGTGCAACATTGTGCTGGGCATCCCGCTTCAGGGTTCTCTGGCGCTCTTCATGCTGGGCACGGCGCTGCATCTCTTCGCAACTGCTGCTCTGGGGATTTTTCTCGCGACCTTCGCGCGCTCCATGCCCCAGTTTGGGATCATGATGATCCTTGTACTGCTCCCCTTACAGGTCCTTTCAGGGGCACAGACTCCGCGGGAGTCTATGCCCGACCTGGTTCAGAACATCATGCTGATTGCGCCCAACACCCACTACGTGATCCTCTCGCAAGCGGTCCTGTTTCGCGGCGCCAGTCTGGATGTCGTCTGGCCACAAATGATGTGGCTCACCGGGATCGCGGCGGTCTTCTTCGCCATATCCCTACGATCGTTCCGTGGGTTTCTGAACTGAGCCAATAGCAGGCCAAGCTATCGGTGATGTTCTCTATTTCGAACCTCAGCACCCGCTAAGGCATATTGTCATGCCTCATAGCCATGCCTGAGTTTCTCATCGAATCGCGGACAGCTCATGCCGTTTCGCTTCTTGTGCGCCTTTGCATTTTGTCCTCGCCAGAGTTGGCAGCAGGTCTCCGCTCGCCGTGACGATTGGCCATATGCGTGCCCTGCTACATGGCTGAATGTCCGCGCCCGTAGCAAATGACGGCTTTGCGCGCAGACTTTAGGACCGTCGCGAACGGCCCATATGCGACATTCAAATCTTGCGGCGAACTTTCGTTTTTGTCCAAAAACTTACCGAATAAACGTCAGTTGAAGTTTGATTGTGCAGCGGCAAGAGCTGTTTGGCGAAAGGCCCTAAGAAGCCTTTGATGCACGTCGAAGTCCGAAAACGGCATCTGGAATGCCGCGCGCAAAATCTCCAATTAGGTCATTCGCGCTTCAAGCTTTTGCACTATCGGGGTCGTCCGTGATCACGTAGGCGCACCGCCGTGCACCGGATACGATGTGTTCAACGCGCTCAACAGAGACGCCTCCCCCAAGGACATTTTCGAAAACCATTTTCTCCGCGCGGCAAAACCCCTGGCAGAAGGTGGCCGCCGCGCAGATTGGACAATGGTTTTCGACGAAGAGCATCCCTCCTTCTTCGCGCTCCTCGGATTGAGCCATATAGCCTTCCGCGGAACGAAGCTCGGCAAGCTTTTCCACGCGTTCCTTGAGAGAGCGGCAATCAACCATCGCCGCCCTGTAGATCGCCTGCGTCTCGGCTTCCCGCGCACCGATGATCCGCTCGAGCGCATCCTGTCCCAGAACGTCCGAGATGCTCCGCAGGATATCCACTGTCAGGGCCGCGTGGCTATTTGGAAAACGGTCCTGTCCCTTCTCGGTCAGGTGCCAGTACGTCGCCGGGCGCCCGCGCCCCTTGGCGCGCTGCTCTTCAGAAACCAGTCCATTTTCTGCAAGTTTCTGAAGATGTTGCCTGGCGCCCTCGCTGGTGATGCCGAGCCGCTCGCCAAGCTGTGTGGAGGTCAGCGCGCCCTGCATCTTCAATGTCATGAGAATGCGCTCGGACGGCGCACGCGGTGCCGCGTCATATTTTTCCAAGTTGTTTCTTGACATATTCCATCCGGTATTTTTACAAGCTCGTACTTGCTTAAATAGCGAGCCAACGAACGACTCGCAAGATTTTGGCCAGAATGGAGATCAACCATGGCATTCGAACTTCCCTCCCTGAATTTCGCCAAATCCGCGCTCGCAGATCGTGGCATGAGCCAGGAAACGCTGGAGCTGCATCATGACAAGCACCACCAGGCCTATGTCACGGCCCTGAACGGGTTCGTGGATAAGACCACCGACCTGCAAGGCAAGAGCCTGGAGGAGATCGTTTCGCTCTCCTATGCAAACCCAGATCTTGCGGGCGTCTTCAATCAGGCCGGCCAGCACTGGAATCACATTCATTTCTGGAACGCACTGTCGCCCGAAGGCGGACGCCTGCCAGGTAAACTGGAAACGAAGCTCGTGGAAGATTTCGGCTCCGTCGATCAGTTCAAGGAGGCGTTCAAGACCGCCGCCGTCGGACAGTTCGGATCGGGGTGGGCGTGGTTGATCCAGAAACCCGATGGTCGGCTTTCCGTCAGCAAGACACCCAACGGTGTGAACCCCCTCGCGACCGGCGAGGGCACGGCCTTGCTGGGCCTCGACGTGTGGGAGCACAGCTACTACGTCGATTTCCGCAACCGGCGGCCCGATTATGTTGCCAACTTCCTCGACAAGCTTGCGAATTACGAGTTCGCCGAGGCCAATCTCGCCTGACCGAGCGGTTCGGGCAGACCGTTTCTCCTGGTGCAGGCGGACGATCGTCCGCCTGTGGCTGGTTTTCGCGACGATTGGCGGAGGTTCACCGGTGCCCTCACTTTCGTGAAGGGCACACAACATCGACGGTGCTCCGCCTCGCCGCGCCCCTCTGAACCCGGCCGTGACCCGACCAAGTCCACTGCCGAAAGACAGGACCATTCCAATGAAAACTCTTCCTTGGCGCCATATCTATGCCGGCCTTCTCGCCGCTTTCTTTGTGATCGGCGGCACGCTCAACATTTTCGCCTCTGACGTGATCCTGGCGGATTACGAACGCTGGGGATATCCGGACTGGTTTCACTACGTCACCGGCGGGCTTGAATGGCTCACTGCGGTGCTGATCGCGTCGCCCACGGCACGGCAATTCGGCAACCTGCTTGGCTGCGGGGTGATGGCCGCAGCGGCGGCGACGGTGCTACTGCACGGTGAAACCGGCCACGCAGTGCCCCCCTTGACCGTATTCGTCCTCGTCGTTCTCAACGGCTGGATCACGAAACGCGCCACCGCCAGGACGGGCTTCCGGCCCGACATGTGACCCGCAAAGAGAACCGCAGGCCAGCCAGCCCGCCCCTCGCGACCTTCCCGGCCGCCACGAAATCGGATTCTGAAAAATGCCCGTTCCCACCAGCGCAAACCACGCTGCTCCCGCCGCCCCGAGGCCCCGATCTTCCGTCCGAACAGGCCGTCAGATGACTACGCTTGCCGCCCCCGTGTTGATGGCCCTTTCAACCGCGCTGTCCGCCCTGTCGGCCTCTGCCCAGGACCGCCCGCCAAGCCCCGTCGGCGTCGTGGTTGCCGAACCGGAGGAATTGGCCGTCAGCTCCGAACTGCCGGGGCGCATCGTTGCCACACGTGTCGCCGAGGTGCGCGCCCGCGTTGGAGGGATCATCGAATCCCGCGCATATGAGCAAGGCAGCAATGTCGAAAAGGGCGATGTGCTGTTCCGGCTCGACCGGGCACGCTATGAGATTGCCGTCGAGGCCGCAAACGCCGCACTGGAACGCGCCAAGGCGGTTCTGGCAGACGCGCGCCAGACCGAAAGCCGCTACGCCTCCCTGAAGCAGAGGAACGTCACCAGCGAAGCCGCCTACGAGAATGCCGAGGCGGAGCTTCTGCAGGCCAGGGCCGGCGTGGCGGAAGCCCGCGCCCAGTTGCGCGCGGCGGAAGTGGATCTCGGATACACCGAAATCCGGGCGCCGATCTCCGGCCGTGCCGGCCGCGCCCTCATCACCGAGGGGGCGCTGGTTACCGCACAAGGCGAGGCCGTAACCACCATTCAGCAGCTCGACACGGTCTATGCCGACATGCAGCAGCCCGTTTCGGAACTCCTGCGATTGCGGCGCGCCCTCGACTCGGGCGCTCTCACACAGGTTGAACCGGGCGCCGCCCAGGTGAAACTCTATCTCGACGACGGCTCGCTCTACCCTTATCCCGGCAAGCTGCTCTTCGCGGAGTCTTCGGTCGAGCGGTCCAGCGGACAGGTCACACTACGAGCCGAGGTCCCGAACCCCGACGGCCTTCTCCTTCCGGGCATGTATGTCCGCGTCGCCGTGGAACAGGCCCGCGAGCAGGGCGCGCTGCTGGTCCCTCGCCAGGCCATACGCCGCGACGCGTCAGGCGCGGCAAGCGTTTTCGTCGTCGACGAGGCGGGAACGGCCCAGCCCCGAATGGTCACGCCAGGCCGAAGCATCGGCAACGCTACGACAATTGAAAAAGGCCTGTCGGGCGGGGAAATGGTCATCGTCGACGGTTTCCAGAAAATCGGCCCCGGCGCCCCTGTTGGCCCCGTCTGTTGGACGGATCCGGCCGAGCCCGACACCGCAGCACCCGATGTCTGCGCCAGGCGTCTCGACGACCTGTCCCGCCCGGACGCGGAGTAACCTCCAGTGGCAAAGTTCTTCATCGACAACCCGGTGCTGGCGTGGGTCATCGCCATTTTCATCACGCTCGCCGGGGTGCTTTCGCTTCCGTCGCTGCCGGTTTCGCAATATCCCGACGTGGCCCCGCCACAGGTCACGATCTCGACCCGTTTTGCCGGCGCAGCGCCGGAAGACCTGTATCAGCAGGTGACCCAACCCATCGAGGAAGAACTCAACGGCATCTCGGGCATGCTCTACTTCGAGTCCACGTCAGACGCGACCGGCTCTGTCACCATCACCGTGACATTCGCCTCCGGAACCAACGTCTCGCAGGCCGTGGTCGACACCCAAAACCGGCTCAGGCGGGTCGAATCCTCATTGCCGGCACAGGTGCAGCAGGAGGGCCTGACGGTCGAGGAAGCCGGATCTAGCTACCTTATGTTCGTCTCGCTTTTCGCAAGCGAGGAGTCGGGCTTCGGGTCGATCGCCCTGGCTGATTACGCCACCCGCAACGTGCTCAACGAAATCCGCCGCGTGCCGGGCGTCGGGAAGGCTCAGCTTTTCTCTGCCGAACGCGCCATGCGCATCTGGATCGATCCGGCCAAGCTAGTGGGTCTCGACCTGTCTGTCACCGATATCACTGCTGCCATCTCGGAACAGAACGCACAGGTCTCGGCGGGCTCCATCGGCGCTCAACCGGCCCCCGCGGGCCAGCAGACGCAGGCCACGCTCCTTGTGACAGGCCAGCTGACCACGCCAGAAGCCTTCGAAACCATCGTCCTGCGCGCCCGCGAGGACGGCTCGCTCGTCCGGCTGTCCGATGTCGCCGAGGTAGAGCTCGACGCCGAATACTACTCGTTCAAATCCTATCTGAACGGCGAGGACGCCGCGCAGATCGGCATTCAGCTTTCACCCACCGGCAACGCCCTCGACACCGCAGAGGGGGTGCGCACAAAACTCGAAGAACTCGGGTCCAGCTTTCCGGAAGGCGTTGAATACTCCATTCCCTACGACACGACGCCCTTCGTTTCCGCATCCATTGAAAAGGTGGTCCACACCCTGCTCGAAGCCGTCGCGCTGGTGTTCCTGGTGATGATGATCTTCCTCCAGAACCTGCGCTACACCGTCATCCCGATGCTGGTGGTACCGATCGCGCTTGCCGGAACGCTGGCGGTGATGCTCGGCGCAGGCTTCTCGATCAACGTGCTCACCATGTTCGCCATGGTGCTCGCCATCGGCATTCTTGTCGATGATGCGATCGTCGTGGTCGAGAATGTCGAACGCATCATGTCGGAAGAGGGCCTGTCTCCGCGCGAGGCATCGAAGAAGGCGATGAGCCAGATTTCGGGCGCGATTGTCGGGATTACGCTGGCCCTCATGGCGGTCTTCGTGCCCCTGGCCTTCTTCCCGGGCTCGGTCGGTATCATTTACCAGCAATTCTCGCTCACGATGGTCGTCTCGATCTTCTTCTCGGCCTATCTTGCGCTTTCGCTTACACCGGCCCTCTGCGCCACCTTTCTCAAGCCCATTCCGCCAGGACACAGCCATGAAAAACGCGGGCCCGCCGGCTGGTTCAACCGTGGCTTCGACCGCACGTCCAAAGGTTATTCCGGCCTGGTGGGCTGGCTGATCCGCCGTTCGGGGCGCATGATGCTGGTCTACCTGGCGCTTGTGATCGGGCTGGGATGGTTCTACGCCCGGGTGCCCGCAGGCTTCCTGCCGCAGGAGGATCAGGGCTACCTGATCGTCAGCATGCAGGGCCCACCGGAGGCGACCTCCTTCCGGATGCGCGAAGTGACCAAGGCGGTCGAGGGCATCGCCCTTTCGACCGAGGGTGTCTCGGACATCGTGACCGTTCAGGGTTTCTCGTTCTCGGGGCAGGGTCCGAACTCGGCCATCAGCTTTGTGACGCTTGACGACTGGTCGGAACGCAAGGCGCCCGGGCTTGCCGCCGGCGCCCTCGCCGGCCAGCTTTCGGGTCAGCTCTTCGGCATCCGCGATGCAATCGCCTTCGCGATTTCCCCGCCCCCCATTGCCGGGCTCGGCACCGGCAATGGCTTTGCCTTTCGCCTGCAGGACCGTGGCAACAACGGGAACGCGGCGCTGCAGGAAGCAGCCGGTCAAATCATGGCAGGCGGCCGGGAAAGTCCAGTGCTCGGGCAGATGTATATCGAGGGGCTGACACCCGGCCCGCAGATCAACCTCGAGATCGACCGCGAGAAGGCCAACGCCTTCGGCGTCACGTTCGGAGAGATCAACCGGACGATTTCGGTCGCGCTTGGCTCGGGCTACGTGAACGACTTCCCCAATGCGGGAAAGATGCAAAGCGTCATCGTGCAGGCCAAGCCGGAGGCCCGGGCCAGCCTCGAGGAGGTCATGAAGCTCAACGTCCGCAACATGCAGGGCGGCATGGTGCCGCTGTCGTCCTTCGCGACGGCCGACTGGGGCTACGGACCGGTGCAGATCGTGGGCTACAACGGCTACCCCTCCATCCGCATCAACGGCGAGGCGGCATCGGGGTTCTCCTCGGGCGAAGCGCTGAGCGAGATGCAACGGCTCGCCGCCGAACTGCCATCGGGTTTTACCTATGAATGGACCGGCCAGTCGCTCCAGGAGATCGAAAGCGGCAGCCAGGCCCCGATCCTGATCGGCCTCTCGGTTCTATTCGTCTTCCTGTGCCTTGCCGGGCTTTACGGTAGCTGGTCGATCCCATTATCGGTCATGTTGATCGTGCCGATGGGCGCCGTCGGCACGGTCGCGGCGGTCACGACCCTGGGGCTGGCCAATGACGTGTTCTTTACCGTGGGCCTCATCACGATTGTCGGTCTGTCCGCAAAGAACGCGATCCTGATCGTCGAGGTCACCAAAGATCTCATCACCGAAGGGCAAGGACTGCTCGAAGCCACGGTCGAAGCCTGCCGCCTCCGGTTCCGCCCGATCCTGATGACCTCTCTGGCCTTCACCATGGGCGTCGTACCCATGGCGATCGCCACCGGGCCATCTGCGGCCAGCCAGAACGCCATCGGCGCCTATGTCGTGGGTGGAATGATCTCCGCAACCTTGCTCGGCGTGATCTTTGCCCCGGTCTTCTTCGTATTCGTGATGAAGCTCACGGGCACGCACAAGAAATTGGCCGGAAAGACGGAACTGCACATTTGAGATAGTGATCGCAGGCAGATCGAGACGCCTGGGCATTTGCTTGATTTGCGCGCTTCGCCTAGAAAAAGAGATCGTTGAATGAGGTGTGTCGAACATCTGCATTCCGCCCTGTCTGTCTTACCGTCGAGAACTGCCGTAGCGGCCCTTCGCTGCGTGCGCCACCGGGGTCCGGTATGGGTGAGAGCTTCGACGAGCTCACCCCGCAAAAGTGATACCGAGGGTCGGAAGAGGACCAGACATTGAACAGCGCCAGCGTATTAGCGCGGACACCAAGGGGAGAAGGTCAGTGGGGAGCGAACAAGGACGCACGTACCCCGTGTCAATCCTGTTCAAGAGCGCCGAACTGAAAGGACCGAACCCAACCGGCCGTGCCGATCTAATTCAGCGCAGAGGCATACCTAACACCCGTCGTGTTGAGAAAGACCGAGTAGATACCGGTCGTGGCAGTAATGAACAGACGATTGTAGCGCGCCCCGCCAAAGCAGAGGTTCGCAACAACTTCAGGTACCTTGATTTTTCCGATGAGCTCCCCGTTGGGTGTCAGGCAATGCACGCCATCCCAGGCGCTGACCCATAGATGCCCTTCCACGTCTACCCGCAGCCCGTCGGGAATTCCCGGAGAGATTTCCGCCAGAACACGCGAGGCGCCCAGCTTGTCACCCTCCACGTCAAAGGCGCGCAGATGATGCGGCGCGCTACGGTCGGTCAGCCAACCGCTGTCGGCGATGTAAAGCGTGCTTTCATCCGGTGAAAAGGCCAGGCCGTTCGGCATATCCATGTTATCGACAACGACCGTAAGCTCACCGGTCGCCGGGTCGAGCCGGAAAACATGACATCCCGATTGCTCTTGCGCCGCCTTGCGGCCGACATAGTCAGATATGATTCCGTAGTTGGGATCGGTAAACCAGACGGAGCCATCGGATTTAACCACCACGTCGTTCGGCGAATTCAATCGTCCGTCTGCGTGCCGGTCCGCCAGGACGGTTACCGTCCCATCCATTTCCTTACGCAGAACCCGGCGGCCACCTTGTTCACAGGTGACCAAGCGTCCCTGCCGATCTCGGGTCGAGCCGTTCGGGTTCTCCATTCCCCCGCGAAAAAGCGAAACAGCGCCGGTCTCTTCTTCCCATTTCAGCATCCGGTCATTCGGTATGTCGCTCCAGACCAGGCAGCGCAGGTCACCGAACCAGACCGGCCCTTCGGCCCAGCGGTTCTCGCCGTGCAGTTTCTCGAGAAAGGCTACCGGGTCGATCAACCGCGCGAAACGCGGATCGAGGATTTCGAAACAGTCCATCTTGACCTCCCTATGACGGCAGCCGGATGGCGACCGTCTTGGTTTCTGAATAAAGCTCCAACGCCTGAGCCCCGAGATCACGACCCCATCCCGACTGCTTGAAGCCGCCGAACGGCATAGTCGCGTCGTTGAAATTGTGGGTGTTGACCCAGACCGTTCCAGCCTTGATCCTCGCGGCCAAACGGTGTGCACGTCCGAGATCGTTGGTCCAGATTGCGGCGGCCAGCCCGTATTGCGTGTCATTCGCCGCCTTGGCCAACGTGTCGAGGTCATCATCATCGAACGGCACGGCACAAACCACCGGGCCAAACAGTTCTTCACGCATGACAGACATGTCCGGCGTCACATCCGTGATAACGGTCGGCTCGATGAAGTACCCTTCGCGATCGGCCGCGCGCCCGCCGCAGATCATCTCTGCCCCGTCGGCGCGGCCTTCGTCCAGAAGCCTCAGAATGCGGGCCTGCTGATGGTCGGAAACGACCGGGCCGAGTTGTGTATCGGGATCGATTCCGGCCCCGATACGCATGGCGCCGCCCGCCTCGGCAACGCCCTCGACCACCCGGTCGAATACGTCCCGATGCGCGAACAGCCTGGTCCCTGCCCCACAGCTCTGCCCGGCATTGAAGAACGATCCAAAGGCAGCGCCTTCGATGGCCGTCTCCAGATCGGCATCCTTCAGGATGATGGTCGGGGCCTTTCCACCCAGTTCGAGGCTGACCTTCTTGAGGTTCCCGAGCGCAGCCGTCGCGATCGCGCGGCCAGTCACCGTTGATCCAGTGAAGGCCACCTTCTCGATCCCCGGGTGCCCCGAGATCGCGGCGCCGGCTTCGGCGCCATATCCCGTCACCACGTTGAGCACACCTTCGGGCAGACCGGCTTCAAGGGCCAGTTCCGCCAGCCTGAGAGCCCCCATGGGCGTCGCCTCCGCGGGCTTCAGGACGATGGTGCAGCCACATGCCAGTGCCGGTGCCACTTTCCAAGCCAGCATCGCCAGGGGAAAATTCCACGGAATGATCTGTCCGACCACGCCGATCGGCTCACGACGCGTGTAGCTGTGCCACTCGCCGGGCGCGCTGACGGTCATTGTCTCGCCGTTCAGCTTGGTGGCCCAGCCCGCATAATAGCGAAAGACATCGGCAGTAAAGGGAACCTCTCCATTCAGGCTGTCGCCGATCGGCTTGCCGTTCTCCAGCGTGTTGATCGTCGCCAGTTCTTCGGCATGGTCGAGAAGACTTTCGGCCAACCGCCAGATCAAGCGCGACCTGTCGGAAGGGGTCATGCGCCCCCACGGCCCGTCGAGGGCTTTCCGGGCCGCAGCGACGGCGAGATCGACATCCGCTTGGCCCCCGGCAGGAACCCGGCCAAGGCAAGAACCATTGGAGGGGTCGAGCACATCGAGCGTTTGCCCCGAAGCTGCCGAGCGACGGTCCGCACCGATCACAAGCCCATGCTCTCGGCGCAAGAATTCCCGGGCGGCATCCGGATGTTCGGATGCCGCAGCAACATGACTAGTCATTTGATCTTCCTCTCTTCGCGTCTTCTCTGCCTGCGCCTCAGCGCTGGACAAAGGGCGCCGGGATCGAATTTTCCATGTCGATCCAGACGGACTTTTCCTGAAGGTATTCCCTAATGGCGGTCTGGCCGTTCTCCCGGCCGATGCCCGATTGCTTCACCCCACCGAAGGGTGATAGCGGGCTGGTCGCGCGATACATATTCACCCAGACCGTGCCAGCTTCCAAACGTTCGGGCAGCCGCATTGCCCGGCCGATATCCTGAGTCCAGAGCCCTGCCGCGAGACCGTAAATGCTGTCATTGGCGATCGACACCGCCTCTTCTTCGTCCTCGAACGGGATGACAGACAAGACAGGACCAAACACTTCCTCTTGCGCGATCCGCATATCCTGGCGAACGTCGCCAAAGATAGTCGGCTCGACGAACCAGCCGTCCCCATCGGGCGCCTCGCCCCCCAGCATGCAACGCGCGCCCTCGCCCTTCGCGATATTGATATAGTCCATCACCTTGGCGCGCTGTGGCTGGGTCGTGATCGGTCCGACCTGGGTCTCGGGGTCCAACGGATCGCCCATTTGTGCTGAGCGCGCGAAGTCCACCAATCTCTCGAGCACCTCGTCATAGACCGAACGCTGCACAAGGGCACGTGACCCGGCGATGCACGTCTGCCCGGACGCCGCGAAAATGCCGGATACCAGCCCGGGAATAGCGGCTTCCATCTTGGCATCCTCGAAAACAATATTGGCGGACTTGCCCCCTAGTTCGAGCGTCACCTTTTTGAGGTTGTCCGCTGCTCCGCCGTAGACCTTGCGACCGGAGGCATCGCCGCCGGTGAAGGCAACCTTGGCAACCTTCGGATGCGTCACCAGGGCTTCACCCATTTCCTGCCCCAGGCCAGTGACTATGTTGACGACGCCGGGCGGGAACCCCGCCTTTTCGAACAACCTGCCAAACGCCAGGGCAGAGACCGAGGAAAACTCCGACGGCTTCCAGACGACGGTGCATCCCGCGGCAAGCGCCGGCGCCAATTTCCAGGACGCAAGCATCAGGGGCGAGTTCCACGGGGTGATCGCTGCCACGACACCCACCGGTTCCTCGCGGGTGTAGTTCATCACCCCCGGCTTATCGATCGGGATGACCCGGCCTTCGACCTTGTCTGCAAGACCGCCAAAATAGCGATACCATTGCGGCATGTAATTGAGCTGCATGCGCATTTCGGCAATCAGCTTGCCGTTGTCCCGCGTCTCCAGTTCGGCGAGACGCTCGGCCTCATCCGCCAATAGATCGGCAAAGCGGTTCAACAACAGCCCGCGTTTCGACGCGGTCATCGACCTCCACTCTCCTCGGAAAGCTGTGTCGGCTGCCTCCACCGCACTCTCGACATCTTCCGCGCCGGCCCGCGGCAGACGTGCCCAGACCTCACCGGTGAAAGGATCATGGCTGTCGAAATATTCGCCGGAATGGGCGCCGGTCCAGCGCCCACCGATTAGCATTTCATATGTCTCTACGGAAACCTGATCGCGTGGCATTATTCGTCCAGCTCTGCCAGCGCTTCCTTTGCGGTCCGGAAACTGTCGACGCCTGCCGGCACACCGGCATAGATCACGACCTGCAGCAGAACCTCACGGATTTCCTCCTTGGTCACGCCGTTGCGGATCGCGCCTTTCACGTGCATCGTCAGTTCGTGCTTGCGGTTCAGGGAGGCGAGCATCCCGATGTTCAACATCGAGCGTGTCTTCTTGTCGAGCGTATCGCGGCCCCAGACGGCACCCCAACAGTATTCCGTCACCAGTTCCTGAAGCGGCAGGTTGAAGTCATCTGCCGCCTCGATCGACTTCTCTACGAATTCGGCGCCAAGCACCGACTTGCGAATTTCCAGGCCTTTATCGAAGGTTGCCTTGTCCATGGTCTTTTCCTTTCCGTATGGGGATTTGCGATAGGTTGTTTGGGGCGCCTCAGTCGGCGAGCTCCGGTGTGGGTTTGTAGATCGGTCCGCGCGCGATGACCCTCGCCAGCGAGCCGTCAGTCAGGTAGCCCTGCGTCGCCTTCGAGTCGTAGGACACGCTTTCCTGGCCCGGATATCCGATCAGCTCGCGAACCTTCGGGTTCATGTAGTAGGTGCACACCGCGACGGAGCTGATCGCTTCGAAGGCTTCGGGGTCCTTCTGCACGATCCTGTCGAGATAGGCTGTCGCCCCCTCTTGCAGGTCTGTGGCAAGTGCCCGCGAAAAGCCCTCCTTGAGGTCTGTGCGAAAATCCAGCGCGGCCAGCGTTTCGTCGAAGGTACAGACCTGTGAGAAGGCCGGCATGCTATCATGGGCCGGGATCAGGTCGTCGGCCAATGCCATGAATGTCGTCGATTGCTCTTGAGTCATGTCAGGCCACCTTCTGATTTCTACGTTCCGCGATCAGCCGGCGCGTGTTGCGAAGCGCGACCGCCATGATGGTTGCGGTCGGATTGGTCGCACCCGACGTCGGGAAGGTCGACGCGTCCATGACGTAGAGGTTCGGCACGTCATGCGCCGCCCCCCACTGATCAACGACCGAGGTTTTTGGGTCCGCGCCCATGACCGTCGTTCCGATCAGGTGCCATCCGCTTTCGCGAACCGGCGTGCTCACCAGCGTCTCGATCGCTCCCGCGGCCTTTACGCTTTCCAGGCACCGGTCGATGTTGAACTGAAGCAGACGGTTCGAATTCTCGTTGACCTGATAGCGTATCTGCGGCGCCGGAAGCCCGTCGCTGTCGGTCAGATCGGAGGAGAGAACGACCTGGTTGCTTTCCTCGGGAAGATCCTCGCCGACGATCCCCCAGATGAGCGAATGGCCGAAGCGGCGCGCCACGTTCTCGTGAAGGTTACTCCCCCAAAAATCGCGATAATCGCCCTCTTCCGAGACATAAACCTTTGACCCGATGGCCCCGGAGACGCCCACCGGGCCGCCCGAGGGCATGCAGTTCCACTTCGATCCGCGCACGAAACCTCGGCTCTCGTCCGTTTCGTAGAATTCGAGCGAATAGATCTGCTGGCCGAACGGTCCGCGCCAGCTGTCGAGCGGGTCCGGAAAGGACGCCAGGATCGACGCGAAGGGGTGCATCATCAGGCGCTTGCCCACGAGGCCGGACGAGTTTGCAAGCCCGTCTTCGCCACCGGACATCAGGAGCAGGCGCGGTGTGCCCACCCCGTTGGCGCAAAGGATGACGACTTTCGCCCTTTGACGTCTCTGACGCCCGTTCGCGTCAAAGTAGACAACCCCGGTCGCCAGGCCTTCCTCGTTCGTTTCGATCTCCGAGACGCGTGCATTGGTGATCAGCATGGCCCCTGCCTTGAGAGCCATCGGCCAATGCGACCGGTCGGTCGTCGATTTCGCCCCCTCGGGGCATCCCGTCAGGCAGGTGCCACGCCGCACACACGGGTTCAGTTGACCATGCTGCTCCGACGGGATCGCGTTGGAACCGGGCCACCAGTGCCACCCCATCTTTTCCTGACCTTCGATCCCCTTGTAGCCAACGCTGCCCATCGGCAATGCCGGAAACGGGTATGGTCCCCGTGGCGGATAGGCCGGATCGCCCGACAGCCCGGAAACGCCGACTTGGCGTTCGATCTCAAGCTGGTAGGGCAGCAGATCCTCGTAGGACATCGGCCAGTCATCGGCGACACCGTCGAGGCTCCGCACGCGGAAATCCGAAGGCAGAAAATGCATCCACTGGGCCCCGTATAGGTTGGCGCTACCACCGACCCCTGCGTACATCAGCGGATTGATATCCGTGGTAGAGGTATCAACCGGGTAGTCGCTCGGGCTGTCCCTTACGTTCGGGTTCGGGTGCCACAGCTTGGTCGAGACCAGCTCGTGTTCAGGGCGTGCGCCGGTGTATTCTGCATATTCCGGCCAGTCGCCCTGCTCCATGACGACCACCGACATGCCAGCCTTGGCCAGCTCCAGCGCAGCGACCGATCCGGACGGCCCTGCCCCGACGATCAGGACATCGACCTCCTCATCGCGACGTGGCCGGCGGGGTTTCGTCTTGAGTTGCGAAACGGACATGTGTTTCTCCTCTCCTTGAGATTTCCGGCTCACATCAGCCGTGTGCGATAGAACGCTGCCGCACCGACAATGATGATGCCCTTGATGACTTCCTGCAGTTCGATGGGGAAACCCAGCAGCAGGACGAGGTTGCTGATCACGACGAGCACCACGACACCAGTCAGCGCTCCGACGACAGTTCCGCGCCCGCCCGAAAGGGCGACGCCGCCCATCACTGCCGCGACGATCGAATCCAGTTCATAGCCCTGCCCCACCCAGTTCGACACGGTGCCGACATATCCGAGCAGGAACAAACCACCGATGCCGGCGCATACCGAGCAGATGACGTAGCACAGGATGGTGATCCGGTCCGGCGACAGACCATTGAGGCGCGCGGCCTGCGGATTGGTCCCCACCATGTAAATCTGGCGCCCCAGACGGGACTTGTGCAGCAACACGCCGGCGACCAGGGCCAGAAGAAGCAGCGCAATGAGGTTGACGGGAATGCCCATCACCCTCCCTGAAGCCAGCCAGCTCATACCCGGGGGCAGCGTCGAAATCGGCGCCCCGCCGGTATAGGCAAAGCGCGCGCCTTGCAGGATGATCATGGTCGCCAATGTCGCGAGAAACGGGCTCACGCCCCGGCGCGCCACCAGCCAGCCATTGACCAGCCCCACCAGCGCAGACATCACCAGCGCCGCGGCAAAGATCGCCGGGATCATGGAATCGTCCGTTGCCTTGAACGCCGTGGCCATCACCGCCACCGTGGCCATGAGCGAGGCGACTGACAGATCGAGCCCGCGCACCAGTATGACGAAAACCTGGCCAATCACGACCATGCCGAGCGGTGCGGCGATGGTCAGGACATTGACGATGTTCTCGGGCGCGAGAAATGCCGGCGACGTCACTGCGGCCACCGCCAGAAGAAGGCCGAGGAACATGTAAAGGCCCCACTTCTCCATTACGGCCGCCAAGTTCAGACCCTCTCCGCCACCTGTGCGTGCCCGGCTCTTGTCCGCTTCCATCATTGTGCCTTTCCTCTCGAACGATGCAGACCGACGGCGATGATGATGATCCCGCCCTGGACCACCCATTGCCAGTAGCTCGACACGCCCGCGAAATTCAGAAGGTTGTTCAACATTGCCACCAGCAGCACGCCGAGGAAGGTGCCGAGCACGCCTCCACGCCCTCCTGCCAGAATGGTGCCACCGACGATGACCGGCGTGATCGACTGGAGCGTGAGGGCCGTTCCGATCCTCGGATCCCCGACACCGGTCTTGGCCGTCAGGAATACCGCGGCGAGCGCCGAGCAAAGCCCCGCAAGCGCAAAGGCGAGCACCTTGACACGGTTGACAGGTACGCCGTTCAGGCGGGCGGCCTCCTCGTCCCCTCCGACAAAATAGATCATGCGGCCTGACCGACTGCGTTGAAGCCAAAGGCCGGCCACGACGAAGAAGAAGACCAGTGCCACCGCCGGAATCGGCACCCCCCAGAAACTGCCATAGGCCAGTTCCTCGAACACGATCGGAACAGACCCGCCTGGTATCTTACGGTACATCAAGGTCAGGCCGAATATCACCGACGACATGCCCAGCGTCACGATCAGCGGATGCACCCTGAGCGTAACCGACAAAAGTCCGTTGATCGCCCCAACCAGCGCCCCCAAGAGCAGCGCGGCCGGAACGGCCACCCACATCAGGTGCGGTTGCCATTCGAGGAATGAGGCAAGGAATACCGTGACAGCCCCGACCAGAGCGCCGATCGAAAGGTCGATCCCGCCAAGCAGGATGGCGAAGGTTTGTCCGAGACTGACAAGGCCGAGCACGATCATCTGCTGAAACAGGTAGGAAAAATTACGAAATGTCAGAAACCGGTCCGACACCTGGGCGCCAACCACCAGAATGATGACGAGAAGCGCCAATACGATAAGATAGCTCGGCAACAGACGGTTGCCCCGAAATGTTGCGATCAGCGCGCTCATGGCAAAGCCTCCTTATTCGCCGTGGATTCCCCATGGCCTGCGACCGCATATTTCATGATCGAATCCTCGGTGATGCCGTCCCCAGCGACTTCCCCGGTGACCACACCATTCGCCATCACGACCACGCGATCCGAAAGCCCCACTACCTCGGGCAGTTCGCTGCTGATCATGAGGATCGCCAGACCCTTGTCGGCAAGCTCGCGAATGATGCGGTAGATTTCGACCTTGGCGCCCACGTCGACACCGCGCGTCGGCTCATCCAGGATAAGCAGCCTGTCGGAAATCCTTGTCCAACGGGAGAACAGAACCTTCTGCTGGTTGCCGCCGGACAGGGCCCCGACCGGCACCTTGACCGACGGTGTGGAAACCGAGAAGGCTGCAACCTGCTCCTGGGCGATATCGCGTTCCCGTGCGGCATCTATCATCGGGCCGGAGCTGATGTCCTTCAGTGCCGGAGCGACCACGTTCAGCGAAACCGGCATCGACAGGAACAAGCCCTGCCCCTTTCGGTTCTCGGTCAGATACCCGATGCCACGGGCGATGGATTCTGCCGGACTGTGATTGCCCAGCGGTTGCCCGTCGAGCAGAATTTCTCCGCCGTCGACCGGCCCCACTCCAAACACGGCATCCGCGACCTCGGTACGGCCAGAGCCGACCATCCCCGCCATACCGACGATCTCGCCCGCGCGCAGCTCGATTGACACGTCGCGGACACGCTGCCCGGAGGAAAGACCCCGAATGCAAAGCACCGGGTCCCCAACGGGCGGCTTGGCGGCCTTCGGCGGATAAATCCCGGCAATCTCGCGCCCGACCATCATGCTGATCATCTGGTCGCGCGTGAGCTCTGCCACTGGCCGCGTCCCAACCACCTGGCCGTCCTTCAACACGGTGACACGATCCGCAATCTCGAAAATCTCTTCGAGGCGGTGCGAGATGTAGACGATCCCGATACCCTGCGCGCGAAGATGGCGCATCCGGTCAAACAACAGATCCACTTCGCGGCCCGAGATGACTGCCGTCGGCTCATCAAGGATCAGCAAACGCAGATCCCCCACCAGAGCCTTGGCTATCTCCACCATCTGCTGCTCGGCCAACGGCAGGTCATCGACGCGCGCCGCAGGATCGATGTCGACACCGAGCGTGTCGAGAACTTCGCGTGCCCTGCGCATCCGGGTGCGCTGGGAAATCAGCCCCAGGGTTCCGCGCGGCTGATGGTCGATCAGTATGTTTTCGGCAACCGTCAGTTCAGGAAAGAGCGCCAGCTCCTGATGGATGATATGGATACCGGCATCGCGGGCCTGTCGCGGCGAGCGCCATGTCACTGTCTCGCCCAAATAGGTGATGCTACCGCCATTGGGCCGGGTGCTTCCACCTATGACTTTTGTAAGCGTGGACTTGCCCGCACCGTTCTCACCCAACAGGGCATGAACTTCACCCGGCAAAACCTGGAAATCGACCCGGTCCAGCGGCTTGACGCCCGGATAGACCTTCTCGATTTTCTGCAATTCGAGAACCGGCAGTGACATTGGCTCCTCCACTTGTTCGTCCGAACAACCCGACACCCCTGCCCCGCATCCTCCATGCGGGACAGGAAACATTTCTCCGTTACTTTGGATATTCGGGATCGAACGTAGCCGGGTTGTACCCATCCGGAAGACCGTGGCTCGGAGACAGGTCACCGGGATCATCCATGCTGACATGATCTAGCAGATAGCGATCGGCCCGCACCGATGGGGTCTCGGCATCCGGCGATGTCACGACCTGCATGTTGACTTCCACACGGGCCGGAACCGGAACACCGTTCAGCACGTCAAGCGCAGTTTCCACGCCGGTAATTCCCATCGAGGTCGGGTAATCGATCCCCATCATCGGCACGTCATAGGTATGCGCGAGCTGGTACATGCGCGCCACGTCGCCGCCCGTCATCGGAGGGATCTCGCCCTTTCCGTAACCTGCATCCAGGTAGGCTTCGATCGCGCCGTAGCCCTGAAGAGCGCTGTCGGCCAACACGCCATCGATCTCGTCACCGTATTTCTGGAGCAGGGCCGCCATGGTCGATTTGCCCGTGGCCGGGTTCCAGTCGGTATACTGCATCTCCAGCACGTTGATGCCCGGGAATTTGGCCAAGACTTCCTTGTTCGCCTTGATGCGATCTTCCGCCACCGACGAACCGGCGATGCCAGGCAGCATGACGATATCGCCTTCGCCGTTGAGATACTCGGCCATCCATTGCGCTTCCATGCGCCCCACCACCGTGTCCGAAGCGGTCACGAAAGTGATGTAGTTATCACGGGTCGAAACCTTGCGATCCACCATGACGACCGGGATGCCCTGCCGCGTGGCGCGGCCGACAACGCTGTCCAGAGCTTCTTCTGTCGCAGATGCGATCAGAAGCAGATCAACGCCTTGGCTGATCAAATCCTGGATGTCGGCGATCTGCTTCGAGGGATCGTCATTGGCATCCGTGACCAGGAATCGTTCGATCTGATCCGAGTTCTCGCCGGCGGCCCAGAGAACGCCATGTTGGAAGGCGACGCGCCATGCGTTGGAGATCGACGCGTTCGAGAAGCCGATCACGTAGGGGCCTTCCTTCTTGTACTCTGACGTGTCGATCATCTCATTGAAATTGGGGTTCCAGAGCCAGGTGCGCGGCACCCCCTCATACCCGGTTTTCGCCGCTTGCGCGGTGTCCTCTGCAGCACTGAGCGGCACCGCAGAAGTCGTGCTGATCGCGGCGACAAATCCCATGGCCAAAACCTTCGCGGCCATGCCTTTTCCCTTATCGGAATGCATGTTCTTTCCTCCCTTTGACATCTCCGATGAATCAGCCATCGATGATCGTGCGCCTCCTCCGAGAGGAAGAAAAATCATTCCTCTTCAATGGCTTGCCTGCACGATATCGGCCAATCCACGGTTTAACAGTAGCAGCGAGACAGGCGCTCCGGTCAATCCGCATTGAGGTAATATCCGGTATTACCATTGAGGCACTTCCAGCCAGGAACGCCCCGGGATTAGCTTCTAGTTGGAGGAAGGCGTCGCCGGCTTTTCGGCCCGGTCACGGGCATGAGCGCGACGCACTTGAATTAAGACAATGCGGGAGGAAGCGCCGTGAAACTACTGGTCGTGTTGCGCATGATGCCAGACCCGGCATGTGAGCTGGAACTGTTGGAAGACAGCCCCGGCCTTGACCACGAATGGCTTGATTTCAAACTCAACGATTTTGATGACCAGGCCCTGGAAGAAGCGATTCTGCTCAAGGAAGCCTGTGGCGGCGAAGTGATTGCGCTGGGATGCGGCGAAGGGGCCGGGCGGGTTCTGCAAATGGCCCTGGCCCGTGGTGCGGATCGCGCCATTGAATATGAAACCGAGCCGGATGACATGATATCGTCGCGCGTCATCGCTCGCGATGTGGCGGCGATCGCGAAGAACGAAGGCGTCGATCTCGTGCTGACCGGCGTTCAGGCCGCGGAGGACCTGCATGGTCAGCTTGCGCCTTATCTCTCTGCGATCCTGAATTGGCCAGGCCTGTCCGGTACGAGCCGTGTGGCGCTGGCCAACACGGGCCTCGCCGTATCGCAGGAACGCGGTGGCGGCGTCACGGCACATTACGAGTTGACCTTGCCTGCTGTGCTGGGCGTGCAGACAGCATCGAAGGCACCGCGCTACGTTTCCGGCAGCAAACTTCGTGAAGCTTCGAAACTGCCAATTGCCACTGCCGCGGCAGAGGCCGAGCGGCTCGAACCATCGGGAGAGCTCTTAAAACTCGCGCGCCCGCAGAGAGACGAAGCCGCGACATCCTTGGGCGGAACAGCCGAAGACGCGGCCGCCAAATTCCTAGACCTCATCAGAAGCGGAGCAGTGGCATGAAAGTTCTCGTCATCAGCGACCCCAGCGACATCGCTTTCGAGCCCGTTTCGCTGGAACTGATCACAGCCGCCCGCACCGTATGTGGTGACGACGGAGAGGTGACCGTGGCTGCATTGGGCCACCCGACCGAAGCAAAGGAACAGTTTGGCGCCGCGGACAAGGTTGTCGGCCTGCTTTCGGAAACAGAGGGGCTTCCCACGGCCGAGGCCGCACAAGTGGCCCTGGCCAGCCTGGTAGCAGAGGATCGGCCCGACGTGGTGCTGGTGGCCTATTCCGCGCTCGGTCTCGATATCGGCCCGTGGCTCGCCGCCCGCTGCGACATGGACATGCTCGCCTACGTGACAGGCCTGGAGCGTGCCGGCGCAGATATACTTGTCCGCTCTCAGATCTACGGCGGGAAACTCGATGCCACGTCGCGGATCGGGGCCGGCTGCGTGCTGTCGATCACGCCGGGCTCATTCGAAGCCGCCCCGTCGCAACCGGTGGTCGGTGACCTGAAGCGAGGTACCGACGCCGAAGCGGCCTACAGCACCCGCCTGACCGGCGTGGATCGCCCCGAACTTACGGGCGTCGACCTGACCCAGGCGAACCGGATCCTATGCGTTGGTCGCGGAATCGGCGACGAAACCGGGATAGAACAGGCCCGCGGCCTCGCGAGTGCCCTATCGGCGGAGCTCGCTGGCAGCCGCCCCGTGGTTGATGGCGGTCTGCTAGAGAAACTGCGCCAGGTGGGCAAGTCGGGCCAGAAGGTCAAGCCGGGCCTTTATCTTGCGCTTGGCGTCTCGGGCGCCCCAGAGCATCTCGAAGGGATGGCATCCGCGGAATCGATCGTAGCCATCAACAGTGATCCCGACGCGCCCATCTTCAATGTCGCTCACTATGTCGCCACATGCGACATGTTCGATTTCATGGATGCACTGGAAGAACTCCTCGAAGAAAACCCGGTCGCGGCGGCAGGCGACGCGGCATGACGGAACAGTTGATCCTCTGGGGGATTACCCTGCTGGCCATTGCCGTGACCTGGTGGCGTTCACGCCACCTGATCGCGCCGCTGCTCGCCGACGGGCCCGCTGCCGGGCGTCGTGGCGACCCGGGCGTTCGGCTGGCTGGGGTACTGGCTGCCGTGGGCTTGCACCGCAAGCTCTTGCGCAAGCCGCTGTCGGGCGTGCTCCACGCGATGATCTTCACGTCGTTCCTGGTGCTGTCGACCGCGATCATCCAGGCCTTCGGATCCGGTCTCTTCCCCGGGTTCAGCCTGGCCCCCGTCGGCGGAAACACCTGGATTGCCCTGCTGCAAGACATATTCGCCCTCGTGATGGTTGCGGGGGTCGCGCTGGCGACCTGGCATCGGCACGTCATGCGGCCCACGCGGTTCCGCGGCTCCAATTCGCGCGATGCCACGACCATCTATTTTCTCATCCTGGCGATCGTTGTTTCGATGTTGCTGGAATCCGCCTTTGCCGTGCTCGAGGGGGCAGACCCGCGCTGGCGTCCCATCTCCGCAGCCATCGCGCAAGGCGTGGCCCAGCTCGACATGAACGCATTTCTGGGCGAGCGGTTTTTCTACTGGGTGCATGTCTGCGCGATACTGGGGTTTCTCGTCTATATTCCCGGCTCGAAACACCGCCACATGTTCCTTGCGGCGCCGAATATCTGGTTCCGAAATCTCGGCTCTCGCGGGCGGTCACCGGACCAGCGGGAAGACAAGGACGTTCCCGGCGTTCAGGAGTTCACGGAGTTCGACTGGAAACAGAAGTTCGACCTTCTGGCCTGTACCGAATGCGGGCGCTGCCAGGAGGTTTGCCCTGCCCACGCGGCGGGCCTGCCCCTCAGCCCGAAGCTTCTGATCACCGATCTGCGCGACGCGATGACCGACCCCGAGCGTGTCCACGAACCCATCGTTGGCGGCGCCATCGCACCGGAAACCCTTTGGTCTTGCACTACTTGCAGTGCCTGTCAGGAAGTCTGCCCGGTCGAGATCGAGCATCTGCCCAAGATCATCAACCTGCGTCGCACACTTGTCGAAGATGGCACCGTCAATGCCGGGATGCAGGATGCCTTCATGAATCTCACGAACACGGGCAATTCGATGGGCCGCCCGGGCCGTCAGCGCGCGCGTTGGACAAAGCCCCTATCCTTCAAACCAAAGGATGCCCGGAAGGAGCCGGTCGACGTCCTTTGGTTTGTGGGTGATTACGCCTCTTTCGATCCTCGCGCACAGGAAACGACGCGCCGCGTGGCCGAGCTTCTCAAGGCCGCCGGTGTTGATTTCGGCATCCTCTACGACGCTGAGCAAAACAGCGGCAACGATGTGCGCCGCTCGGGTGAAGAGGGCCTGTTCGAAATGCTTGCCCAAGCCAATATCGAGGCGATTGACGCCGCAAACTTCAACCGGATCATTACGACGGACCCTCACAGCCTCAACGCCCTTCGCAACGAATACGGCGTGTTCGGTACTCGCTATAATGTGCAGCACTACACGACTTTCCTGGCTGAATTGCTGGAGGCCGGTTGCCTGAATGCGGCACACGGGCTCGCTGGTGGAAAGGCGACCTATCACGACCCCTGCTACCTTGGCCGCTACAATGGCGAATTCGATGCTCCGCGCCGGCTGATCGCAGCGGCCGGGTTCGAGCTGCACGACATGCCACGCTGCCGCGAGAACAGCTTTTGCTGCGGTGCCGGCGGCGGCCGCATCTGGCAGGACGACGAGGGCGTGATCGAACGCCCCAGCGAAAACCGCATCCGCGAGGCGATGGACCTGCCGGACGTGACGACCTTCGTGACCTCCTGTCCCAAGGACAAGGTCATGTACACGGCCGCGGTCGATGCGCTTGGCGTCGGGGACCGGATCGAAGTCCGCGATGTAATCGAACTTTTCGAAGTCGCTGACGGCTCCATAGACCCATCAGCACCGAAACACGCGCAGGCTGTCACGCCTGCGCAGGATGGAAACACCCAGGCCGAACGCCTGGCACCGGAGGAGGAAAACATATGAGCAAAATCAAACTGGGTTTTGTCGGGGTCGGCAAGATGGGCGAACCGATGGCCGGCCGGCTGATCGACGCAGGATACGACTTGGTGATCCACGACACCGACCTTGCCGCTACACGCCGATTGACCGCGCTTGGCGCCACCGCTGCGGACAGCCCGCGCTCTGTTGCCGACAGTGCAGAGATCGTCATAGTCAGCCTGCCCAGCCCGCAGATTCTCGAACAGGTATCGCTGGGGGAAAACGGCGCAATCCACGGCAAAGCTATGCGCATACTGATCGACATCAGCACCACCGGCCCGCGTGTTGCCAACAACATCGCCGCGGCCCTCGAGAAAGAGGGCAAAGCCATGATCGACAGCCCCGTCAGTGGCGGCTTGAAAGGCGCGCGCAACGGCACGTTGGCCGTGATGAACTCTGGACCGCGCAGCGCCTATGACGAGGTGACCCCGGTTCTCGAGATTTTCGGCAAACTGTTTTACATGGGGGAAACCCCAGGATCGGCCCAGACCATGAAGCTGGCGAACAACCTGCTTGCAGCCTCGGCGCTGGCCGCGTCCTGCGAAGCCGTCGTCATGGGCGTCAAGGCCGGGCTGGACCCCAAGATCATGCTGGACGTCATCAACGCCGGCAGCGGCCGCAACAGTGCAACCGAGGACAAGTTTCCGAAATCCGTACTGCCTCGCACGTTCGATTTCGGTTTTGCCACCGGTCTATCCTTCAAGGATGTCCGGCTTTGCGTGGACGAGGCCGAGGCGATGGGCGTTCCGATGGTCGTGGGCAGTGCCGTACGCCAGATGCTCAGCATGACCAACCAGGTCTATGGTGCGGAAAGCGACTTCACATCTATGGTCAAGATCGTCGAAGGCTGGGCGCATGTCGAGGTCGGCTCGTCCGAACAGGGCGCGGCAGAGGCCTAGGATGTCGGACACTTACGAGATCCATGCCGTTCGTTTCGGGCATGACGGTCGCAAGTCTTCCCAGAATTTTCTAGGCGGGGACAGTCACGACGTGGACATGCCGCTCGACTATTTCGTCTGGGCAATTCGGTCAGAGACACGGACCTTCGTGCTTGATACCGGGTTCTCGGCGGACATGGGCTCCAAGCGCGGCCGGACCCTGATCCGGCCCGTTGCCGAAGGCTTGGCCGCCATCGGGATCGATCACGCCAAGGTTCAAGACGTAATCATTTCCCACCTGCACTACGATCACGCAGGCAATAACGACATGTTCCCGGAGGCCACCTTTCATCTTCAGGACACGGAGATGGAATACGCCACGGGCCGCTGCATGTGCCACAAGGCGATCAACCACCCTTTCGAAGTCGAAGACGTTGTGACCATGATCCGCCGTGTCTACGAGGGAAAGGTCTGCTTTCACCATCGCGACGAGGAATTGGCACCCGGCCTTTCCGTTCACCATGTGGGCGGCCATTCTCGCGGGCTTCAGGTCGTCCGGGTCGACACCGCGCGTGGCCCGGTTGTCCTGGGCTCGGACGCGGCGCATTTCTACGCGAACATGGAGCGCGCCCAGCCCTTCCCCGTTTTCGACAATGCGGCAGCGGTCCTCGACGGTGTTCGCCGGATGAAGGAGCTTGCCGGTCAGGATGCTGAAGACCGTATCATTCCCGGCCATGACCCGCTTGTTCTCGAACGGTACCGCCCTGTGTCAGCTGACCTGCATGATATCGTTCGTCTGGATCATCCGCCCCGCACCCCCTGATCGAAGCTTGAATGGAATGCCGTCGCGACGGGCACTGACAAGCTCCGTATGCTTGGGCACGTCATGGTCCCGGGCGCCAGGGAAAGCTTGAAATGATATCGCGCACCTCCTGCCTGAAGGTCCGCATCATCGACCGGATCAGAGGTGACATCGGCTTGCTTGTGCTGGTCGCCAGAAGAAGCTGCCGGGACAGGGAGGGGTCAAACCGCCAAGCGCGCACGCGGCGCTGCTGCACCAGCCTGTGCACCGTGGCATAAGGCAACACCGTATATCCCGAGGATTCCTCCACCAGCATCAGGTTTGACGACATCGCTTCCAGCTCCATGTCGACGCGAAGTTCGAAGCCGGCCTTCGTCATTTCGTCATCAATAAGGCGCCGCAATCCGTGGGGACGGCTGGGCAGGATCATGGGCAGGCTCGACATCACTTCGAGACTTACAACCGGCGTATCCGGTGCATTCCGCGCAACCATCGGACCGATCAGACAAAGCTCATCCTCGACCAGAGGCTCCGTCACGACCGATGGCAGCCGCGGCGGATTGTAAAGCACAGCCGCATCTATCCGTCCGACCGTCAACCACTCCAGCACATGTCCCGAGAATCCCTCGATCACCCTCAACGTAACATTGGGGAACTCGTTCTTGATCTTTTTCACTAACGGTACGGTCAGAACGGTTCCAACTGAAGGCGGCACACCGAGGACAAGTTTGCCTTTCGGGCTCTTCTGCATGGCTGAAACGACATTGCGCGCCACCTCCTCGCGGTCGATGATCTCATCGACATATTCCTTCAGCATGACGCCAGCCTCGGTCAACACGACACCGCGGCCGGTGCGGTGAAACAGCTCGACTCCCAATTCTTCCTCAAGCTGGCGAATGTGTCGCGTGACCATCGGCTGGCTTACGGACAAGCTCATCGCAGCCTGCGAAAGGCTGCCCGCACGCGCTACAGTCTGAAAGGCTTTCATTTGCCGAAATTCCATCGCGCTCCTCCCAAACCGCAATGCCCCTTTCTAATGGATTTTCATTCTTTATTCCAATGACTTCTGGTTCGCGCCTAGGTGGTATTTCAGGCTACGGCACTTGTAACAACAGCAGGGGTTTTCAACTTGTGGCACGGGCCTGATGCCATTCTGATGGGCCGGGAGAGCAGGTTCGTTGGGCTGGTGACAAGTATCCGGGCAAACGCTCCGGATCTGCATTACGTCAGCGCCAATGGCACAGTTCGGATCGATTTGTACGGGCGCCTTTCTGACACTCAATCAGTCGGAACGCCGATATCACTTACGACCAATGGCAGAGGGTTTTTCCTATCGTTGGTCATGGTCTTACCATCGAGGCCCAACGTCATATAGCCGTTTGCACGGAAGGAGACCAAACCGCGTGCATCGACGACACCCATCACCGTCCCCACACGAGCCTCGACGGGCTCACCCGGTGGGAGTATCACCGACGGTCAAAGACGGTCAAACCCGGAACTGAACTGACCGACAAGCGCGGGCTCCCAGAGGAGCAGGTCACGTTGCACTTGCGGGGCGCCTTCTGGCTGAACGAAATCTCGCTGCGGGCAGATTTCTGCATCTCGGCGGCGTTCTCGTTCCGATGGACTGGGGCAAGCACTTCGTCTGAGGCAAAGGAGAGGAAACTGCGCCCGAGGCCAGAAGGCTGCGCGACGGGCTTCCGGGACCCTTCCCCGGCAACGACGCGGCAGGCCTAGCGCGTCACCGCCATCACCGCGCTGCCGCCGATCATGAACCCGCCGCCAGCATAGCCCATGCGGCGACGCGCGCGCTGACTGTCAAAGAGCTGCCCCGCCCGCTCTGCAATCAGCGCATACCCGGCCAGCAGCACCACGACAACAAGGCTCGAGGTCACCGTCAGCACCGTAAGCTGCACGAGCAAATCGCCTTGCGGATCAATGAACTGGGCAAGGAATGCCATGTAAAAAAACGATCGCTTTGGGGTTCAGCACGGCGGTCACGGTCCCGGCCCAGAAGCTGCTCCAGGACGAGGCGCCCCCTGCATGGCTGGCCCTCTCCGGTGCATCGCGCCGCGCCTCTATGATCTGACTAATCCCCAGCCAGGCGAGGTAAAGCACCCCGACCCATTTGACGAGTTGGAATAGGATGGCGGAAGCGGCAAGAATGGCGCCGACCCCGGCGAAGGACAGCCCGACAAGCACGATGCTCCCCACCACGTCTCCGAGAATACACATCGCCGCTGCCACCCTACCCCGCGTCAGCGCCTGCGCGACCACGAGCATGACGCTCGGTCCCGGAATCATTGTCAGGACAACGCAGGCGGTGGTGTAGGCAATCCAGGTCTCCAGTGACAAGATCAACCCTCATCGCTTCGGTCCCGACCGCAACTGGTCGATACCGTGGTGGCAAGGAGTGCCCCGCTCCCAATCAGGACAATTCCCAGAAGATCGATTAAGCCCGGTCGATCGCCAAAGATCAGGACGCTCCAGAACAGGGCGAAGACAAGATACCCATTATCGAACAAGCCGATGACAGGTGCGGGCGCCCTCTGATACGCATAGGCGACAAGGGCGGTGATGACGGCGAGCAATACGCCCAGCCCGGCCAGCAGGCCCAGGTCCGCCGCCTCCAGAGCCGGCCAAACCGACAACAGGAACCCCGCGTCGTTATTGCGTCCGCTCCACCACAGGCCGGCGACCAGGGCCAGACCGCTCAGTAGCAGAACGAGGTTAAGGTTCATTGCCATAGACATCGCCGGGACGGCACTGCAACGGCCCTGGGTAATGACGGCTGCAAGCGCATAGAAGAACCCGGCAAGAAGCGGCAGGGCGACCATTGGCGAAACGTCATCGAGCCCCGGCCGGAGAATCGTCATGACGCCGACAAGACCGAGAAGGATCGCAAACGCGCCGCGCACCCCGATGCGCGTTCCGAGCAGCTTTGAAGACAACAAAGCCATCCACATCGGCGAGGTGTAATAACAGGCAGCCGCAATGGAGAACGGCAGTTCGGGCAACGCTGCATAGTAGCATCCCCACATCAGGGCGAGGCAAAGGCTGCGTAACCACACCCAGCCCGTGACGCGGACCAGGCTTACTTTCTCCCGTGTCGTCAGCCGCAGGACTGCCCCAAGGCACAACACGGCAATGCCGGATCGGATCGTCAAAACTTGCCCAAGCGAAAGCCCCTCGTTGGCGAGTTTCACCAGCGCGTCGGACAGCGAGAGCAGCAACACGCCCGCAGTGATCGCGGCGAGTCCCGAACCAAGGGCCGGCATCGGCGGCAAAAAGGATCGAAATGATGACATGTGGGCATGCAATCATTCACAAGGGGCCAATAAAAATGATAAAACAGGAAAATTGCATGAGTAAACGTAATGCGACACAACGACATCCAACTTGCTAGGCTGCGCCCGTTCGAAGCCGCGGCCCGGCTCGAGAGCTTCACCCGTGCCGCCGAGGAGCTTGGGTTGACGCAGACCGCCGTCAGCCGCCAGATCGGGCAGCTAGAAGAAGAGTTGGGCTTACGCCTGTTTGAACGCCGCAACCGCGCGGTATTCCTGACCGAGGAGGGTCGGCGGCTGGGACAGGTCGCGGGCGACGCGCTGGCAGCCATCCGCGCCGAAGTCGCCGCCATTCGCGGCAGCCGCGACCCCGATACCGTCGTGCTTCGCTGCCAGCTCTGCGAGGCCTTCTACTGGCTGATGCCGCGGCTTTCGGATTTCCATGCCAACCATCCCGAGGTGCAGCTTCAACTCGTCAGTGCGCTTGCACCGCTTACGGAGGCGACCGAACCCTTCGACATCGCCCTGCAGACCACCGGTCGCGCCTCGGGTTCGGCCCGGTTGCTCTTCACCGCGGCGGACTCCATTTTTCCGGTCTGCGCCCCCTCCCTGCTCGCGGATCATCCCGATCCAATCTCGCCGGAAACCTTGGGCAACCTCCCTCTCCTGTCGCATCGCGTCACGCCGCAAGACTGGTTTGACTGGCCGGAGTGGTTCGCCGCCACCGGCATTCCCCGTCCGTCCCGCTTGCGGATCGTATCATTCGACAGTTACCCCCTCGTGCTTCAGGCAGCGGTCACCGGCCAGGGGGTCGCCTTGGGTTGGAAAAGAACGGTCAGTGACATGATCGCGGACGGCAAGTTGCGAGCCGCTTGCCATCAACATGTCGATAGACCAAATGAGATTTCCGTCTTCAGAGGCTCAAGGCGCTCGAATTACACCGCTGTGGATAGCCTTGTCTCATGGCTGCAAGCGGAACTAACCTGACCCTCACAGGAGATCTGACATCCTGGCCCTAGCTTTGTCAGAGGCACGAATTTGCCGTCCCACACCATGCTTCAGCGCGCCAGCTCCCGCTTCGGGCGCATGCGAAGTTTGCAGAAATTCGCCACCGCTCACTATCAGACCATAACTTGAGCAATGCGGAGTTGGGCACCTATTCAAGACGCATAATCAAGCCCAACCGGGCTGCTTCTCTCATTGGGTGGCGCCAACTCCGCGTGGCCTAAAGGACAGTTTCACTGTCCAAGCTGAGACAAGTTCGATTCCGTCTGGCACCACGCTAGATCGTGATCGACGCACCAGCCCTCTGCACTCAAGCGAGGTCCGTACACGCACACCAATGATGACCTTGGCAAACTGAACAAGCACGCCCGCCGGAGTGGGCGGGCGTGCTCTTTTTCGTTCCGTCGGAATACTTAGCCTGCGCACTCACGCAGGGCTTCGACGTCGGGGCCATCTGGTGTGCGGCCAAGGTTGAACGGGGCAGAGGCATCACGCCACTGTTTGTAGTCTTCAAGATACTCGATCATGCTCAGGTAAACCTTCGCAGAGTTGGGGTTTTCGCAAGCCGTCTCAACGATCACCTCGTTGGCCATCTGCTGAACCTGTTCGAGGGTCTCGTCATCGTAGCGGTTGATCTCGACGGCCTCGTCGAATTTCGCATAGGCTTCCGTCGCCCGTTTCTCGGTGAAGGCCAGCGACCACAGCAGGGTTGCATCGGCCGCGATCTGCAGTTTTTCCTGCGTTTCGGGGCTCAGCGCGTCCCAGGACGCCTTGTTGATCATTACGCCGAAGACCGAGGCCGACTGGTGCCAGCCCGGGGTCGCCCAATAGTCGGTGACCTGCTGGAAGCCGCCCGACCAATCGACGTTCGGGGTCGAGAACTCGGCCCCGTCGATTACGCCGCGCTCGAGCGCCTGGTAGATCTCGCCGCCGGCCATGGACACCTGGTTGCCGCCGAGGCGTTCAAGCAGCCTGCCCTGTTCAAGGCCGGACAGCCGCAAGCGCTTGCCCTGCAGGTCTTCGAGGGTGACGATCGGCTCGTTGGTGCGAAAGCCGGATTCGTTGTTGGTCACGCCGTAGGGCAGGTAGACCATGCCGAAATTGCCGTAGATCTCGTTGTAAAGCTCGGCGCCGCCCCATTGCTGAATCCAGTTCACGTAGTCGACCGCGTTGAACAGGCTCGGCGTGGTGGCGAGCGGCGAGAAGGCGGCGTCGCGGCCAGCCCAATAGCCGGGCCAGTCGGCGCCGGCCTGGATCGTGCCGGATTCAACCGCGCCGAAGACCTCGCCCGACGGGACGATCGCCCCGCCCTCGAAGAACTCGATGGTCAACTCTCCCACGGTCAGCTTGTTGGCGAGATCGACAAAGTGCTTGTCGGTCTCGATCAACTCAAGCGACGAAGGCCAGGTGGTTGTCATGGTCCAGCTTTCCTGCGCCACGGCTTGTGAGCCGATGGCGGCTGCCGCGGACGCGGCAATAAAGAGTGCCTTGGCAGTCATGGTTTTCTCCTTCTTGGTTGAAAGTCAGCTAGTATAGAGGGCGTCCGGAAGCCACGTGACCAGCGACGGGAAAAACGCGACCAGCAGGCACATTATCAGGATCAGCCCGATGAACGGCAGGACGCCGCGGATGATCGCTCCGGTCCGGACTTCTTTTGGCGCGATGGCACGCAAATAGAACAACGCATATCCAAATGGAGGGGTCAGGAACGACGTTTGCAGGACCACCGCCATGAGGACCACGAACCACAGCAGGCTGACATCCGGCATCTCCTGCACGATCGGCAAGAAGATCGGGAAGGACAACAGCACGATCCCGGTCCAGTCGAGGAAGGCCCCAAGGATGAATACGATAGCCAGCATCACCGCGATGAGCATCCAGGGCTGCATGTCCAGCGTCCGGATCAGTTCCTGCGTCGCACGCAAGCCGCCGGTGATGTTGAAAACACCGGTAAAGGCCGTGGCACCGACGACGATGAACAGAATCATTGCCGAGGTACGCGCGGTTTCAAGCATTGCGCCGTAAAACGTGCCGAGCCTGAACTTCTTGCGCAATATGACGATAAGCAGAGCCAGCGCCGCCCCGATGGCAGAGGCTTCTGTCGCAGTGGCAATGCCCGCAAGTAGGGAACCCAGAATGCCGAAGATCAGCAGCAACGGCGGCAGCGCCTCGATCACCAGCATGCGCATCAGTTCGCCCCTGCTGGTCTTTTCGTCCGGCTCCACTGCCGGGGCGAGATCCGGCCGGAGAACCGAGATCACGTAAACATAGAGCGCGTAACTGAGTCCCAGCAAAACGCCCGGGATCATGGAGCCTGCGAACAATTCGCCAACCGACAGCGGCGAGTAACTGGCCATTAGGATCAGCATGATCGAAGGCGGTATCAGGATGCCGAGGCACCCAGACGCGGCGATCACCCCAGTCGTGAGCGATTGGGAATATCCGTATTGCAGCATCGGCCGCAGCGCCATGACGCCCATCACGGTGATTGACGCGCCGATGATACCCGTCGTCGCCGCCAGCAGGATCGAGATGAAGACGACTGCCAGCGCCAACCCGCCCCGTACCCGGCTGAGCAACAAACGCAGCGTCTCGAACATTCGGTCCGTTACTCCGGAGTCCGAAAGGAAACGCGCCATCAGGACAAAAAGCGGAATCGCGATCAATGTGTAATTGTCCAGCACATCTCCATAGATCCGGTTGATGACGATGCCCAAGACCATCGGTTTGCCGGCGATGATTGCGGTAAGGACGGCTGTGCCGCCCAGTACGAACGCCAGTGGATGACCCATGAACAGGCCACAGACCAGCAGACCGAACATCAACACGGAAATGAGCTCAGGTGTCATTCCGAGGTCTCCTCGCGATCAAGCAGGATCTTCAGGACTTCGGATATCCCCTGAAGCAATAACAGGCCGGAGGCCACGCACATGGCCATCTTTAGGGGATATACCGGCATCTGGATTGCGCCATAGGTCACCTCCCCTTGCGACCAGGAGCGCGATGCGAACTCCCACGAACGTGTCAGAAAGACCCAGGCAAACGGGAAAAAGAATATCACGTAACCCATAAGATCGACGGCCTTTCTTGCCATACGTCCGAATTGTTCAGTCAGGATATCGACCCTGACATGGGCACCGTGGCGCAGCGCGTAGCCCCCCAGCAGAACAAAGTAGAAGCCGAAAAGCTGCTTCGAAACGTCAAACGCCCATCTGGTGGGTTCGCTGAAGGCGTAGCGCATCACGACATCAAAAATGATGATGGCAGCAAAGACAATTGCCACAACCGCAACGATACGACCGACAATCTCGTTCAATCCGTCAATCGCCCGTATGACCATGCAATTCCCTCCCGACTGCATTTCCACATACCAGTCCTCTCACATGTCGAGAGGTTCTCCTCCTCAAGCGGATGTCGAGAAACTGAAGGTTATTCGCGATTAGTTCAACCCGCAATGTGTGCCACGGTATGCCAAAGGAGCTTGGGGCAACTCGATTGAAATGTGTAGCCCCGAATAACGTGGATTCCGGCTTCGCTAATTTTGAGGTAAGGGGCCATCGTTGAGTGCGTCCGCTGAAGTGGTTTATTTCTTTGGAAACAGGCCAGAAACCACCGCAAGATGGGTTTGCCCCGGGCTATCTCCTCGGGCAGCTTGACGGGCCTTGTGTGAAGCATCGTCTCGCGTACATTCAACAGCCGTTTGTAGCGCAGCGCCTTCTCGTTGAAATCGCAGGGGATGGTGTCGATGGTCGAGTTCGAGCAGTTCAGCACCTCCCCCGGCGGACACCGGAAAGCGGCTCTGATTGTATCACGGCAGGCGGCCCTAAGGGGCTTGCGTTGCAAACGCTCCTGTCCAGCGTCGAGTTGAATCATTTTCAATTGGGGCCCCACAAAACCCCAGGCTAGATATCGCCAGACGGTATTCACATGCCGAATTGTCCATGCAGAGCGCTCCGGAAGGCGCTTCGTGGCCCCGACTTTTCAAATCTCGGCATCCCGTTTTCAAACAACCAGGGAGCAATAAATGACACCAAATAGACGTGATTTCTTGGCGGGTTCGGCACTCACCGCCGGCTTCGGAGCGTTGGGCCTGAGCAGTTCCGTGCTATTGGCTCAGGAAGGCTCCGTCCTTCGTGCCCGGATTCAGCGCGACATGGAAGTGCTCGACCCAGCCTACATGATCGGTGCTCAGGAAATGGCCATCCAGTATGCCACGATGCCAAGACTGGCCGAGCTAGACCTATCCGGCGACGCCGTTACCTGGAAACCCTCCGAATTCGTCACGCGCCTCGAACTCGCAAGCCCGACGCGCATCGAGTTCGACCTCAAGCCCGGGCTGACCTGGTCGAACGACTATGGCGAAGTGACCGCCGAAGATGTCGTCTACTCCTACACGCGCCAGCTTGAGGGCGACTGGGCAAAACGCTGGGCGGCCATGGAGAGCATCGAAGTCACCGGCACGCATTCCGGGGCCATCATTCTCAAACATGCCTATGCCCCGTTCATGACCGTCACGATGTGCACAGGCGTGGCCACCGTTGTCTGCAAGGCCGCGGTCGAGGAATTGGACGAAAAGCGATTCACGCTGAACGTTCCCGCGACCTGCGGGCCCTACTACATCAGCGAGCATATCCAACGGCAGAAACTCACGCTTTCCGCCAATCCCGATTGGAGCGGAACACCGGCCGACTTCACCGAGATCGAGTGCATCGTGGTGGAAGACGGCAACGCAGGCGAACTGGCCTTCGAGGCCGGTGAGATCGACATCACGAAGATCGAATCCGCCTCCATCCCCCGCTACGAGGAAAATCCACCCGAAAACGCCGGAATCTTCGTGGCGGGCAACCTGCAATACGCCTGGGTCGGCATGAACACCGAACACCCCAAGCTGCAGGATATCCGGGTGCGCCAGGCCATCCAACGCGCCATCAATACCGACAGCATCCGTCAGATCGCCTTCAAGGGCGTAGCGGCCGAAGCACACGGAATCGTCCCGCCCGGCATTCTCGGCAGCCGTAAGGAACATGGCTACGCCTACGACCCCAAGGCTGCGAAAGCCTTGCTCGCCGAAGCGGGCGTTGAGGATCTGGAACTCAGCATCGTCACGATCAACAACAACCGAGAGCGCCTGCTTGCGGCACAGATCATGCAGCAGAACCTGGCGGCAATCGGCGTCACGCTGAACATCCAGCCCCTCGAAAGCGGCCAATTCTGGGGATACGGCCGGGAAAGCAAGGGCGACGCCTGGAAGGACAGCCAGCTCTGGATCATGCGCTTCGGCGGCAACGTGGACCCGTCCGACTATTTTCAATGGTTCATCAGCGAACAGAAGGGCAATTGGAACTGGGAGCGCTGGACTGATGAAGAATTCGACACGCTCTACACCAAGGCGCTCGAACTCACCGACGAAGAGGAACGTCGCGAAATTTACATGCGCCTCCAGGAGATCATGGAGTCGACAGGCGCCTATATCTGGCTCAACCACGAACCGGAGGCGTTTCTCTATTCCAAATCGATAGAGCCTGCCGTCGACCCGACCGGTGTCTACCTCTTTGCGGACATCGCCCCTGCCTGATCCACGAATACCGAAGCAACAGCTTGCCGCGGGCCCGCCACTGGTCCGCGACAAGCTGCCCGGACCAACGATAGTGACATGATCTCGTACCTCATTCGACGCACCGGCCTCTCGCTCGTCATCGTGGCCCTGGTGATCGTCGCCCTGTTCCTGATGATCCACCTGATCCCCGGCGACCCGGTATCGATCGCCCTTGGCCCCCGCGCTACGCCGGAAGCGGAAGCGAGGTTCATCGAGAAAATGAAGCTGGACCAGCCGATCTATGTCCAACTGGCCGCCTTCTTCGGCAATCTGCTGACGGGCGATCTGGGACGTGACATCTTCACGGACAGGCCGGTCCTGGACCTGGTCCTTGCACAGCTTCCGAACACCGTGATCCTCGCCGTCGCCTCACTGGGATGGGCAATCGTCATCGGCATCCCGCTGGGCTGCTTCTCTGCCGCACATCCCAACTCGGCCGCCGACCGCATCACCGGGATACTCTCGGTCGGCACGATTGCCGTCCCCTCCTTTGTCGTCTCGATCTATGCACTCCTGCTTTTGGCCATCGAATTGCGCTGGTTCCCGGTGATCGGCATCAACGATGAACCGGGGCTCTGGGCACAACTGCGATTCCTCACCCTGCCGGCCTTTGCGGTAGGCCTGGGATGGGTCGGCTATCTCGCCCGGATCGTCCGCGCCTCCATGCTCGAAGTCCTTAGCGAAAACCACGTGCGCGCGGCCACGGCCTTCGGCCTGCCCAGGCGCAAGATCCTCTACAACTACGCTCTTCGCGTCGCGATCCTGCCCACCATCACCCTGATCGGCGTCGGGTTCGGCGGGCTTCTGTCGGGCGCCGTCTTTGCCGAGATCATCTTCACCCGCCCCGGACTCGGCAAACTGATATTCGACATGGTCGAGGCACGGAACTTCCCGGTGGTACAGGGCGCCGTCCTGACCACCGCACTCCTCTACGTGTTCGCATTGCTCGCGACAGATGTCCTTGCGGCATTCTTCGACCCCCGCATGCGGCAAAAGCTGAGCTAGGAGGACACTCGATGACTCACATTGGGCAGAGCCCGCAAACGCCGCGCGACCGGTCCGAGTTTTCTATCGCGCTGTCCTCATTGCTTGCAAATCCGATGGGCCTGCTTGGCCTGATCCTGGTGACCGTCTTCCTTCTTTCGGCAATCCTCGCCCCGTGGTTAACTCCTTACGGGCCATACGATTTCGCGGGCATGCCGCTGGAGCCCCCCTCGCGAACCCACCTGATCGGCACCGACGGGCTCGGCCGAGACCTACTTACGCGCATTCTCTATGGCGGCAGGATCGAGCTGACCCTCGCCTTCACGGCAGTCCCCGCCTCGCTGATCATTGGCATGTTTCTGGGAACGATCGCCGGCTACGGTCCCGCCTGGCTGGACAATGCCATGGTCCTGCTTTTCGACACCATCCGCTCCTTCCCCTCCATTGTGCTCGCGCTTGCCATCCTGACCCTGACCGAACCGAGCGTCAAAATGGTCGGCATCATCTTCGTCATCGGGGCGGTGCCCAGCTTCGGAAGGATCGCAAGAACCCAAACACTCGCCCTGAAAAACACCGAATATATCCTCGCGATCCGCTCGCTTGGCGCGGGCCCATTCACGGTGATCCGCCGGCACATCCTGCCGAATGCCATCGGTCCCCTGCTGATCCTCGCCGCGATGGACGTGCCCGTCGTCGTGACGGTCGAGGCAGGGTTGAGCTTCCTGGGTCTTGGTGTTCTCCCGCCGACAGCCACATGGGGAACCGTTCTGAACGAAGGCTTCAGCGTCATCCGAGACACGCCCTGGCCTGTGATCGCGGGCGGCGTGCCGCTCATCCTGACGACCCTCGGCTTCACCTTCCTCGGCGAAGCACTGCGCGACGTGATTGACCCCAAACTAAGGGGAACCCGGTAAAGTCATGACGCCCCCCTCCTCAGCCCCCATCC
Source organism: Roseovarius indicus (assembly GCF_008728195.1). Lineage (NCBI taxonomy): Bacteria > Pseudomonadati > Pseudomonadota > Alphaproteobacteria > Rhodobacterales > Roseobacteraceae > Roseovarius > Roseovarius indicus. The sequence goes on along the minus strand of NZ_CP031598.1, from coordinate 1,622,565 downwards.
TGGACATACGCAACCTGAATCTTGAATTCTCGACGCCCCGCGGCCGGATCTCGGCCATCCGCGATGTCTCCATCCGTATTCCCGAGAACAAGATCGTCGGCATTGTAGGTGAATCCGGCAGCGGGAAATCCACCGTGGTTTCCGCCGCAATGCGGTTGCTGGCCAACAACGCGCTTATTCCGAGTGGTGAAGTGCTGTTCGAAGGCGAAGACATCCTAAAAGCCGGGCCAAAGCGGTTGCAGGAGCTGCGCGGCCAGAAGATCTCGATGGTGTTTCAGGATCCCATGACATCGCAAAACCCCGTGATTTCGATCGGCCAGCAGATGACCGACGTTCTCTATCGCAGGCGCGATCTGTCCTACGCATCCAAACGCGACAAAGTGATCTCGATGCTGCGAAAGGTCGGCATTTCCGACCCCGAAATACGGTTTGAGCAGTACCCGCATGAATTCTCCGGCGGCATGCGCCAGAGGGTATCGATCGCCATGGCCCTGCTGGTAAACCCGCGCCTGCTGATCGCCGACGAACCAACAACCGCGCTCGACGTCACGATGGAAGCGCAGATCGTTCACCTGATACGCAAGATGAAGGCCGAATTCGAAGGTTCCGTGGTCTTCGTCTCCCACAACCTCGGCCTGATCGCCGAACTTTGCGACGAAGTCGTTGTCATGTTCGCGGGCGAGGTGGTGGAACGCGGTACCGTCCACGACATCTTCGAACAGGCCAAGCACCCGTACACGCGAAAACTGCTGGAATGCGATCCGGCCTTGTTGAACCGGCGAACCAGGCAGTTGCCGACAATCCCGGGAAGCGTTCCCGACCTTCGCACCCGTCCGGACGGATGCGTTTTCGCAGAGCGCTGTCCCGTTGCACGACCCGATTGCAGGATCCATCATCCGAAAGAGATTCATACCGGCGAAGATCATTTCGCACGTTGCCTCCTTCTCGAGAATGGTGGCGATTACACGTTCGCCGACGTCCTGTCCCCGAAGGCCGGGGGCGAAGAGCCCCCGGAACTTTCCCCAAAAACCTCACTGAAGGTCGAAAATCTGCGCGTTCGCTTCCGTACCGAAGGGCCGATCTCTGCCCTGGTGAAGGGAAACCGCGATCCTTTCATCGACGCGGTCCATGGCGTGTCGCTCGAGATCTCCGAAGGCGAAACCTATGGCCTTGTCGGCGAAAGCGGATCCGGTAAGACCTCCCTCGGTCGCGCGATCATCGGGTTGACCGATGCACAGCACGGGCGCGTCGAATTCGGCGGGCTCAACTTGACTGGGCTGACCGAGAAAGAACTGAAGCCCGTGCGCCGCGACGTCGCGATGATGTTTCAGGATCCGATCGCCTCGCTCTCGCCAAGGCGAACCGCAAAGGCGCTGGTTCTGGAACCCTACGACATTCACGGAATCGATGACATCGACCGCGATGCGCGCGCGAAAGAGCTGTTCGACATGGTCGGGCTGCAAAGCGCGATACTCTCCCGCTACCCGCACGAACTTTCCGGCGGACAAGCCCGGCGCGTCGGCGTCGCCCGTGCCCTGGCCCTGTCCCCAAGGCTCATCATCGCCGACGAGCCCACGGCGGGGCTGGATGTTTCGGTTCAGGGCGAAATCCTGAACCTGATGGGCCGGCTACAAAAAGAGCTGGGCCTCAGCTATCTCGTTATCAGCCACAACCTGCCCGTGATGCGCCACATAAGCGACAAGCTGGGCATCATGTATCTGGGCCGCATCGTGGAACAGGGTCCGGCGAGCCAGATATTCGCCACCCCGAAACACCCCTACACACAGGGTCTTCTGAATGCCATTCCGAAGCCCGACCCGAACGCCCGTCGCGCCTTTGCATCCATCGAGGGCGAAGTCCCGAGCCTGTCCGACCGACCGACAGGGTGCGAGTTTCACAACCGCTGCCCGTTCGCGACGGACATCTGCAGATCCGAATTGCCGGCTGTGAGGGAAATCACCCCGGGACGCCATATCCGGTGCCACCACCCGCTATCGTAAGAAGGAATATCCGTTGAACACGCAACCGACATTTGACCGCCCGATCCGCGAAGTACTGCATGACTGGATACCGCTGTCCGACGGCACTCGGTTGGCCGTCCGGTATTGGCTTCCGGAAGACGCGCACGATAACCCAGTCCCGGCACTGCTCGAATATATTCCCTATTGCAAGCGTGACGGCACAACTGCCCGAGACGAGGCAATGCACCCCTATTTTGCGGGTCACGGTTATGCCAGCCTCCGTGTCGATATCCGTGGCTCGGGCGAAAGTGAAGGTGCCCTGCTCGACGAATACCTACAGCAGGAGCTCGACGACTGTGTCGAGGTGATCGCCTGGATTGCCAAACAGCAGTGGTGCACGGGCAGTGTCGGAATGTTCGGCAAAAGCTGGGGCGGCTTCAATGCGCTTCAGGTTGCCGCCCTGCGCCCGCCGGAACTGAAATGCATCATTACCGTCGACAGCACGGATGACCGCTATGCGGACGATGTTCACTACATGGGCGGGGGCATGAATGTCAGCAATGCGACATGGGCCTTTTCCATGTTTCAAAGCGCCGCCCGGCCGCCCGATCCCGATGCGGTGGGCGAAAACTGGCGGGAGATTTGGCAGGATCGGCTCGAGGTGGCCCGCCCCTGGTTGATTGACTGGGTCAGTCACCAGCGGCGGGATGCCTACTGGAAGCACGGTTCCGTCTGCGAAGACTTCAGCGCTATCGAATGCGCCGTCTTTGCCGTCGGCGGCTGGTCGGACAGCTACACCAACTCCGTCCTTCGGCTCATGCAGGGGCTGAACGCGCCAAGGCGCGCCCTCATTGGTCCCTGGGGCCACCAGTACCCCCATCAAAGCCTTCCCGGGCCCGACATCGGCTATCTGCAGGAAGCCTTGCGGTGGTGGGATTACTGGCTCAAGGAGCAGGACACCGGTATCATGGACGAGCCGATGATCCGGGCATGGATGCAGGACTATGCGCCGCCCTCGGCCGTCCCGACACACCGCCCCGGGCGATGGATCGCCGAACTTGGCTGGCCCGCTGACGATGCGCAACTCCGGCACCTGAACCTGGGTTCGTCAGGCCTGTCAATGACCCCGGGAGCCGGCACAATCGACATCTGTTCGCCGCAAACGCTTGGCGAAAGCAGCGTGTCCTGGATCGGCGGCGGCGGCGGTCTGCCTGACGAGCCGACCGATCAGCGGATAGACGACGCCCGGTCCGCCTGCTTTGATATGCCGGTCGACGAACCCTTCGAATTCTTCGGCACACCGGAGCTCGAGATCGACGTGGCGTCGGACAAACCGTGCGCCCTGATATGCGCGCGTCTCTGTGACGTCGCGCCCGACGGAACCTCCAGCCGCGTCACCTATGGCATACTGAACCTGACCCATCGCGACAGCCACGAACATCCCGAACCGCTCGAACCCGGCAAGACCTACCGGGTGCGCGTCAAGCTGAACGATGCTGCGCACAGCTTTGCCGCCGGCCACACGCTCCGCCTTGCCTTGTCGACATCCTACTGGCCGGTCGTCTGGCCCTCGCCCGAGCCGGCCACGCTGACCATCGATCTTGCCAACAGCGTCCTACGACTGCCGGTGCGCGAGCGGCGGGCGATCGACGACACGCTGCCCCCCTTCCCACCCGCCGTATCCGCTCCCGTCCAACCGAAGACTATCCTACGTGCGCCGGTTCCCCAGGTGGTTGAGGTCGTCCGCGACGTCAGAACAGGCACGGTCACGACACGTCAGGTATCCGACAACGGCCGTCACAGGATCGACCACACCGGCTGGGAGTTTGGCAGCCGGAGCCAGCGGGAGCGCAGCGTTTCGGAAAGCGACCCCACCACCGCAGAATGCCGCTCCGTCGCGTTGAACGAATGGGGCCGCAAGGGCCAGCATGAATTTCGGATCGAAACGCAGCAGGCCATGCGCTGCGACGAGAACGACTTCATCATCGAAGCCTCGATCCGCGCCTATGAAGACGGCAAGCCGGTCCTCGCCAAATCATGGCTGGAACGGATCCCGAGGGTGCTGGTTTGACACCCGCCGCACCGGATCAGGCTGAAAGCCGCCCTGGAGGATTGCCCGGGGCGGCCCACCTCAGCAACTAACTGCGCTGCTTGACAACACCGTAACGTCCGGATCGCAGAGGCATCTCAGCCGCCCGGGGCCTCATCCTCCTCCCGGCCGCATTGCTTCAAAAGCCAGTCGCGAAACACCAAAGCGTCTTCTCGATTGACGCAATGCCTTGATATCACGAGGTAATATGAATACCCCGTCTCGTGAAGCACGCCCTTGAACGGGGCCACCAGGGCCCCTTGCCCCTTGTACCACGACGCAAGCGGCGTCATGTCCATGACCCACCCCACTCCACTTATCGCGGCCTGCAGCCCGGTCGAGAGATCATCCACCACTAGAGACGGTCGCGCATGAAAACCCTGCACTCCTGCATCGCTCATCCAGTCCTGCCAAGCGTTCATGTACTTGGCAGATGAGATCAACCGCTCACTGGCAAGCCTTTCGATCGTCGGCTCACCACCTTTCATCTTCAACAGGTCCGGCGAGCAGACCGGCGTGGTGACCTCCCTGAAAAGCAGATCGCAGCGTTCTTCCTGGGGTTTTGAGTTCGCGTAGATCACGGCCATGTCGACATCGCTCTCCAGCGGGCGTTTCGTCGATGTCAGAACCGACAGCGGAATGTCGGGAAACCGTGTCGTGAAATCAGCCAGCTGCGGCATCAGCCAAAGGTTCGCAAAGGGCTTGTAAGTCTGAATGGTCAGTTGGCGAACACCGGATCGGTTCGGATAGTTGGCAAAGGTCGATTCGAGCATGTTGAGCGCCCCGGTAAGCGGAGCCAGCAACTGCGAGCCGAACGCGGAAAGCCGAAGCTGGCCGCTCTGTTTCTCGAAAAGAGGCGCGCCAACATAGTTCTCCAACGCCTTGATCTGATGACTGATGGCGGAGATCGAAACCCCCAACTCCTTCGCAGCCTCGGTCTGCCGTCCAAGCCGCGCCGTGGATTCAAACGCTCGGATTGCCGAAAACGGTGGAAATCTGCGCGGCATGACCAAATTCCGTAAACATTGGGTTCAAAGCGAAAAAAATGTAATCGCATATCTTCGTTTTTGTAAGGCTGTTAATTTCAGCTGAGACGTGGACCGGAAGGCTTCCAATATTTTACTGAGAATTGAGCTATGAGAACACCTTGTTCAATTCGGGGCGCAACCTCCACAGCAGACAAATTCTCAAGCACAACCATGCTGCCGCTCTGGCCAAGTGGCGCAGTCTCGGCGCGGCATAAAGGGCAACCTCACTGACCAAGTCGAGACGAGCTCGAATTGGTCTGACAGCACCCTCTCGCGCCATTTTCGGCACTATCTGACAAGCGCAACGCCGATCGTGCGGCCGGTGGAGTTCGGGACCGTGTGTTGGATTCCGCCTTCCTTATCCACCAGAGAACCATAAATCTGACTATTTTTGTTTGTTATTCTTCGATGAACGTGACACACCCCCAACCGGGACCCGAGTATGTACAGGAGTAATTTCGTGCGAACATCAATAAGCGTGCTGGCTGTCACCGCCGTCATCGGACTTCCCGCGACGGCGCAAGAAGGCCAGAACTACGAGCTGGGAACGATCCAGCTCGAGTCGGAAAGCGACGACACCCTGCAACAGGATGGTTACGTCGCCCAAGGCGGGCGTCAGGCCACCAAGGTCGACACCGAGATCCGCCGCATCCCCCAGAACATCAGCGTCGTGACGACGGACCAAATCGAAGATCAGCAGCCGCGCACCCTTCTCGACACGGTCGGCTATTCCAGCGGCACCTCCGTCAACAATTTCGGTTTCGATACCCGCTACGACGCCCTCTACCTGCGTGGCTTCCCGGCCTATTACACAGGCCTCTTCCGCGATGGCCTGCGCCAGTATAACGGTCCGTCGGCCTGGTTCCGCAACGATCCCTACACCTATGAAGGCGTCGCGCTCCTGAAGGGCCCGGCCTCCTCCCTCTATGGCGTCAGCGGCCCGGGCGGGCTGGTCAATATCGTCAGTAAGCGCCCCCTCGACTACAAGTTCCGCGAGCTGAAATTCACAACCGGCACGGACGACCGCGCCGAAGTGGCCTTCGACTTCTCCGGCCCGATCGACGAAGACGGGCGGCTTCTATACCGCCTGACCGGCCTCTGGCGCGATTCCGGCACCCCGCTGCCGGGTTATCCCGACGACAAGATGCTGATCGCGCCCAGCCTGACCTACAATCTCAGCGACCGCACGCGCATCACCTTCCTCGGCGAATACTCCGAGGCTACGGTCGGTGGCACCGCCGCTTACTACAATCCGAGCTACGGAGTCGCGTCCGAACTCTACAACGGCGACCCGGCTTACAACGATTTCGAGCAGACGCAGTGGCGCGCCGGTTACGAGATCGAGCACGAGCTGACAAACGCCATCACCCTGCGCCAGAACCTCAGGTATTCCGAGGTCGACGCTGATCTTGAATACAGCGGCTTCTACGCGGCTGGCGGGGGCCTCGCGCGCTACTGGGGGCACTACCTCGAGGACATGCAGCAGTTCTCCGTCGACACCATGGCCGAGATCGACTTCTCAACCGGCGCGGTCGAGCATGAAATGGTCGCAGGCGTCGACTACACCCAGGCCTCCTACGATGCCTATTCCGCCGTCGGCTATGTGTCAGCCGCGGCGACGGCCACGATGCCGGTGCCCTATTCCGGCGGGCAGCGGAACGACCAAGTCGGCGTCTATTTCCATGACCAGATGACCTCTGGCCCATGGACGGTCTTCGCCAGTGGCCGCTACGACTGGGTCGACACCAAGGCTTATGATGCCACCGGCAGGCCGACCAATACCTCCGACGAGGCCTTCTCGGGCCGCATCGGCGTCGCCTACGAGTTCTCGAACGGCCTTACGCCCTTCGCCAACTACTCGACCTCCTTCTCGCCCAATGTCGGGCGGGTCTTCGACGATGTGACCACCAATGTCAGCCGTCCGGCCGAACCCACCCGCGCCGAACAGGCAGAGATCGGCGTCAAGTACGTCATCCCAGGAACCGACAGCCTGATCACCGCATCGCTCTTCGACATTCAGCAGGAAGACGGCGTGGTCTTCGACACCTCCACCGGCGTCAACAAGCAGCGCCAGCTCGACCTGCATTCGCAGGGCTTCGAGATCGAGGCACAGGCGAACCTGACCAAGGCGCTCCGCGTCACCGGCAGCTTCACCAAGGTCGAGGTCGAGATCGAAAAAGGCGCTGCGGGCACCAATGGCAACGACCTCTCCGCCATCCCCGAAACCAGCGCCTCCCTCTGGGCCTTCTACGAGCCGACAACCGGCCCCCTTCGCGGGATCGGTATCGGGGGCGGCCTGCGCTATGTCGGGCCAAGCTGGGGCGACGACCAGAACAGCTTCCGCAATTCCGAGCGCTATTTCACCGACCTCAGCTTCACTTATGACCTTGCCCGCCACGGCATCGAAGGTGTGCAGCTCCAGGCCAACGTGAAGAACCTCTTCGACGAAGACGGCCAGACCTGCAGCGCCGGCACCTGCTACCGCTACGAAGGTCGCACGGCCACGGTCAGCCTCCGGCACCGGTTTTGAGCGGGTCCACACCATCGGCGCCGGCGATCGTTGGAGCGATTGGCGGCGTCTACGTCGCGCAAAGCGTGATCGGCGGGCTGACATGGTCCGGCCTTCCGGGGGTGCTCCGACAACAGGGGCTGCCGCTCGACCAGATCGGGCTCTTGTCGCTGTTGGTGCTCCCCTGGGCGCTGAAGTTTCTCTGGGCCCCTGCGGTTGAACGCTTCCGGCTTCCCGCACGGGGCCGGCACCGCTCGGCGCAGATCGTGCTCGCGGGTGGGGCAGTCTCGTTTATCGGCCTCTGCCTCGCCGGGCTTATCGGGCCGGCCCCGGTGCTGCCGGTCATGGCGGTGCTTCTGGCCGTGGCCTTCGCTACCGCCACAGTCGACATCTCCTGCGACGGCTACGCCGTGGCCGCCCTGCGCGGCGGGCAATACGGCTGGGGCAACGCTGCGCAGGTGGGCGGGGCCTATGTCGGCTCGGCCATCGGCGGCGGGCTTTTCCTCGTGCTGGTCGACCGGGCCGGATGGGCCATCGGAACTTGGACGATGGCAGGCGGCGTGGTGCTTCTGATCCTCCCCTTCATCCTGATTGCCCGCGCCGGCACCGACGAAACCCGCGCGCATGTCCCGAAACTGTCCGATGCCCTGTCGCGGCCCGAGGTGCGCAACGGGCTTGCAATCGCCGCGATCTACGTAGTCGCCCAGAAAACCGCGATGGGCATGATCGGCCCTTTCTTCATCGACGCGGGCTATTCCCTGACCGATCTCGGGTTGGTGAGCGGTGCAGGCAGCCTTGGGCTGGGGCTTGTCGGGGCGCTGTGCGGCGGTGGGCTTGTGCGGAAATTCGGCAGCCGCCGCATCCTCGCCTCGGCAGTCGCCGTGCAGGCGGGGCTGCTCGGCTTCGTGGCCTTTTCGGCCGGTACCGGAATCGTCGGCACCCAGATCGCCGCCCCGATCGCAATCGCCGGCAGCGCGGCGATGATGGCGCTCGGCTTCGTGGCGCTCTACGCGCTCTTCATGAAATGGTCCGACCCCCGGCAGGCGGGCGTCGACTTCACGCTGTTCCAGTGCATGGATGCAGCCGTCAGCATGATCTCTGGCAGCCTCGCCGGCCTCGTGGCAGAGCATTTCGGCTACGGAATCTTCTTCTCTATTGCCGCGGGCCTCGCCCTCGCGGCCATCCCGACCATTGTCGCGCTCAGCCGGCGGACAGAGCCAAGTATCGCAACCCTGTGACGCCATTTGCGCCCGCACTTGAGACCGGGGCCACGGCAGGTTCTTGGCTTTTCATCTAGACGGAACATCGCCTCTTCCGAGTCTAACCCCGAGGCAGGCCTCCGCATTACTATCCACGCACCCCACTGCGACGGTGATCAGACGGTATGTAACAGCAAGCAATGGTGCTAATCGTGCGGCTTCCGCTTTCGTTCTGGCACGGCGCACTCCTGCTGCATGGGTGCCGTGCTGGACCACAGCCAAACGCGCTGGCGCGCCGTGCTCACCACTCCGAACCTGCCCGCCGTCTGGGCTGGCTTGCGCAGTGGCTTAGGCATCGTCGTTCGCATGGATCACGGCAGACCGGAGGATCTCGCCTGCGTCGGCGCAGAGCTTGACCTGCCGGATTTACCGAACATCGACGTGCGCCTGTTGCGGGCACCGAAACTGTCGCGCTTTGCCGAAAGGCTTGCGCGGGTGCTCCGAGAAGAGACCCTCAGGCATCTGGGCCCGGCAGAGTCGCAGCACGGGAAGCGTTGATTTCGGGCACCACACTGATAGGATGCAAATTACCTAGGGGTGTCCCGACAAGGGGCTGAGATATCGCTGGCAGATGCAGCGCGGTGACCCTTTGAACCTGATCCGGATCATGCCGGCGAAGGGACAGGATCGCACCGCTCTCTTGCCCTTGCCGGCCTTAGCATGACGAGGCCGACTTGCCATCTCCATCCATAGACCCTCGCCCGATTTCCGCGACCATCGCCGCCGTCATACGCGACAATCAGGTGCTTCTCGTTCGCCGCGCAAATCCGCCCGACGCGGGGCGGTGGGGATTTCCGGGCGGAAAGATCGGCCACGGCGAGACCCTGTTTGAAGCCGCAACAAGAGAACTCGCGGAGGAAACCGGTGTTTCCGCCGAGCCGCTCCGCGTGTTCACGGCAGTTGACGCGTTCGACCATGACGCCACAGGCAACCTGTGCCGACACTTCATCTTGATCGCCGTGCTATTCCGATGGAAAGCCGGAGAGCCGGTTGCGGGGGACGACGCGCTCGAGGCGCGATGGGTCGACCTCAATGCATTAACTGACAGAAACCTCGCGCTGAGCCTCGATGTGGCCGAGGTCGCGGACCAGGCCGCTGCACTGATGTCGGAGATGCCGTCATGACCGCTAACGTCCTGACCATCGCGGGTACCGATCCCTCGGGCGGCGCAGGAATCCAGGCCGATATCAAGGCCATGTCGGCGCTAGGGGCATATGCCTGTTCGGTCGTCACCGCAGTCGTGGCGCAGAACACCTGCGGCGTCCGCTCTTTTCAGGCACTGTCGCCCGATTTCGTCGCCGACCAGATCGACGCGGTACTGGACGACGTACGCATCGACGCGGTGAAGATCGGGATGATCTCAAATGCCGGAATTGCCGAGGCCGTGGCCGACAGGCTGCGCCATCACGGGGCGGGTAACATCGTGCTCGACCCGGTGATGGTGGCAAAAAGCGGTCATGCCCTGCTCGACCCAGAAGCGGTCTCGGCCGTGCGCGAGGCGCTTGTGCCGCTGGCCCGCGTCATCACCCCGAACCTGCCCGAAGCCGCAGTTCTGCTGGGTCGCGAAGACGACTGGACTGTCCAGGCGATGCAGGCCGCCCTACCGGACCTCTTGGCGCTAGGTTCGGACTACGTGCTGCTGAAGGGCGGGCATCTGGAGGGCGAGCACAGCACCGACCTGCTGACTGGCCCCAAGGGCACCCGGGCACTGAAGGCCCCGCGCATCGCCACGACCAACGATCACGGCACCGGCTGCACGCTCTCTTCGGCCATCGCGGCGCTTTTGCCACATCACGACATGCCCGAAGCCGTGGCCCGCGCCAAGGCCTATCTGCACGCCGCGCTTGCCGAAAGCGATGCATTGGACGTGGGCCAGGGGCACGGGCCCGTGCATCACTTTCATGCGCTTTGGGGATCAGGCGTCTAGGGCGTCGATCCTGTCCCTGAGGGCGCCGGCAGCGGCCTTGGGGTCCGGTTGACCGCAGATGGCCGAAACAACCGCGACACCCTGCGCCCCGGCCTTTAGAGCCTGTGCCACGTGGTGGGCTTTCAACCCGCCGATCGCCACGGCGGGCACGGGGCTTGCTGCGACCTGCGCTGCCAGCCCTTCAAAGCCTACAGGGGCCTTGTGATCCAGCTTGGACGGCGTGGAAAAGACCGGCCCCGCCCCGATGTAATCGACCAGCGCCGGATCTACGGCGGCGGCCAGCGCGGGGGTCTCGACCGACAGACCCAGCACCATCGCCGCGCCGATCCGCGCCCGCGCCTCCTCCACCGCCATGTCGCCCTGACCGATGTGCAGCCCGTCCGCGCCGATGGCGATGGCGGCCTCCACGTCGTCGTTCACGATCAGCGCGCTGCCGGTCGCGGCCAGCGCGGCCTTCAGCGCGTGCCCCGTCTCGATCATCCGCGTGGTGTCTGCCGCCTTGTCGCGCAGTTGCACCACCGTCGCCCCACCCGCCACGGCGGCGCGGGCGGTTTCCACCATGCCGACCCCGGCGCAGAGGCCGGGATCGAGCACGAGGTAGAGCGACAGGTCCGGGCAGCGCCTCACGCGTGCACCGCCGCGTCATGGATCACCGCCCCCGACAGCGCTTCGGGCGTCACAGCGGCCAGCGCGTCCAGAAACCGCGGCGCAAAGCTGCCCGGCCCCGAGGCCCCCTCCTGCGCCCGTTCGCCCGCCACGGCGAAATGCGCCAGCGCGCCCACGGCGGCGTCGAAGGCGCCTTCGGCCACCGCCGCATAGGCCCCGCAGAGGCAGGTCAGCGAACAGCCAAGCGCGGTGTTCATCGGCATGTAGGGCGAGCCGCCCTCGATCCTCACCGCGCGGGTGCCGTCGGTCACGTAGTCGACCGCGCCGGTCACGGCGACCACCGCGCCGCTGGAGCGCGCCACCCGCCGCGCGCCCTTCTCCGCCATCTCGACGGCATCGCGCCCGTCGACCCCCTGCCCCTGGCTGACCTCGCCTGCTAGCGACAGAATCTCCGAGGCATTCCCCCGGATAATCGTCGGACCTTCGGCCACCAGCGCCTGCACCACCTCGCGGCGATAGCGTGTCGCCTGGCAGGCCACCGGGTCCAACACCCAGGGTCGCCCGGCCTGCTGTGCCCCCCGGATTGCAGCCCGCATCCCCGCCACGAAGGGCGGCGACAGGGTGCCGATATTCACCGTCACCGCACCTGCGATGCCGGCAAACTCTTCGGCCTCTTCGGCGGCGGACACCATCGCAGGGCTGGCCCCTGCGGCGACCATTACGTTGGCCGCGATGTTCATCGCGACGTAGTTGGTGATGCATTGCACCAGCGGCGGCGCGGCGCGCAGGGTGGTCAGAAGGTTTGCGGGTGTCTGGCTCATTTCACGTCCTCCAGCGGGATATACAGGTCTCCGCCTTCGCGGAACTTCTCTGCCATGCGCGCCATGCCGTCCTTCTGTGCCTCCGCGCGGATGTCGTGGCTGATCCGCATCGAGCAGAACTTCGGCCCGCACATCGAACAGAAATGCGCGACCTTGTGGGCCTCTTTTGGCAGGGTTTCGTCATGCATCGACCGGGCGGTTTCGGGATCGAGCGAGAGGTTGAACTGGTCTTCCCAGCGGAACTCGAACCGCGCCCGCGACAAGGCATCGTCGCGGATCTGCGCCGCTGGGTGGCCCTTGGCCAGGTCCGCCGCATGGGCCGCGATCTTGTAGGTGATGACGCCGACCTTCACGTCGTCGCGGTCGGGCAGCCCAAGGTGCTCCTTGGGCGTCACGTAGCAGAGCATCGCCGTGCCGAACCACCCGATCATGGCCGCACCGATGCCGCTGGTGATGTGGTCGTAGCCCGGCGCGATGTCGGTCGTGAGCGGCCCGAGCGTATAGAACGGTGCCTCGCCGCAGACCTCGAGCTGCTTGTCCATGTTGGGCTTGATCTTGTGCATGGGCACGTGGCCCGGCCCTTCGATCATGACCTGACAGTCGCGCGCCCAGGCGATCTGCGTCAGCTCGCCCAGCGTCTCGAGTTCCGCGAACTGGGCCTCGTCATTGGCATCCGCGATTGAGCCGGGCCGCAGCCCGTCGCCAAGCGAGAAGGACACGTCATAGGCACGCGCGATCTCGCAGATCTCGTCGAAATGCTCGTAGAGGAAGCTTTCGCGGTGATGATGCAGGCACCACTTTGCCATGATCGAGCCCCCGCGCGAAACGATCCCGGTCACCCGGTTCACCGTCATCGGGATCATGTGCAGCCTGACGCCCGCGTGGATCGTGAAATAGTCCACCCCCTGCTCGGCCTGCTCGATCAGCGTGTCGCGGAAGACTTCCCAGGTCAGATCTTCGGCAATGCCGCCGACCTTTTCCAGCGCCTGGTACAGCGGCACCGTCCCGATCGGCACCGGAGAGTTGCGCAGGATCCAGTCGCGGATGTTGTGGATGTTGCGCCCCGTCGACAGGTCCATGACCGTGTCGGCGCCCCATCTCGTCGCCCAGACCATCTTCTCGACTTCCTCGGCCATCGACGAGGTCACGGCCGAATTGCCGATATTGGCATTGATCTTCACGAGGAAGTTGCGCCCGATCGCCATGGGTTCGGCCTCGGGGTGGTTGATGTTGGTGGGGATGATCGCCCGCCCCATGGCGATTTCATCGCGGACGAATTCCGGCGTGATGAAATCCGGGATCGCCGCGCCAAAGCTTTCGCCGTCGCGGGTCAGTTTCTCGGCCTGAGCCTTGCGGCCGAGGTTTTCCCGGATTGCCACGAATTCCATTTCCGGCGTGACGATCCCGGCGCGGGCATAGGCCATCTGGGTTACGGCCCGCCCCCCGGTTGCATGGCGCGGCGCATTGCGCACGGGGAATTCCGGCACCAGCCGCGCGCCTTCGGCGAACCCGTTGTCGGCGGGGGTAGTGTCGCGGCCCTCGTAAGTCTCGGTATCGCCTCGGGCGGCGATCCAGCCCTCGCGCAGGCGCGGAAGTCCGCGGTCGATGGCGATCTCGGCATCCGGGTCCGTATAGGGGCCGGAGCTGTCATATACGGTGACGGGTGGCTCGCCTGCCGTTGGGTGCAGGTCGATCTCGCGCATGGGCACGCGGATATCGGGGTGACGCTCGCCCGCGTGCCAGACGCGGCGCGAGGCGGGCAGCGGGCCCGTGGTGACGGTTGGGGTCAGGTCTTTCATCGGTCGGAGCCTCCATAGCTCAAAGCGTTGGAGACCCAGTTCCGCGTCGAATGGGGTTGCCGGTATGGTTTTTGCCCCCACATGCCTGACATGATCGGGGCCCGCGCGGCCAGTGCACCATCCCTACGCCAGTATGAACTGGATCAGGTTCATCGGGTCACTGCGCTGCACGGGTGCCAGCAGTATCTCAGCCTCTTGTCGAGACCCCCCGGGTGAGTGTCGGCAGGCTGCGCGGCAAACGCGCCGATGTCAACCTTCGCGGCATGCCGGCCTACCTGAATTTCCGAACTCGCAGTTCAATTCATTTCGTCGTTTCAAATGATCCAGATCGGCCAGCTTGTCTCCCGGAGCGAATGGAAATTGTCTTGGAACCGCGAAACTAAACCGGCTTCATCCGCTTGGGGCCTATGGACCTCGACCTCTGACGTACGGGGCGGCCCGTGATGGTCTCGAACCGGACGCCGGAGCGATCCGCGCCTATGAGAGACGTTGGCGCCGGGCATTGCATCGTGTCGATGGCCACAACCGCCGCCAAGTACTCTCAGAGCCTGTCACAGGGGGTTGTCAGAGGGATGAGTTTGCGACGGATTATCCCGCTCCCTAGCCTGCCTGAATGTGTAGGCCCAATCCGTTCCGTTACTTTCGAACGATCCATTAAGTCATCCGCCTGGCGGTGATGAAGATGTAAGTCAGATTTCCGCTGTCTCTGCGCAATGTCAAAGGCCTGCTGCATGAACGAAGCATCGACGTCAGCCAAGAGTCAGTCCGATTTTTGTGGATGCGGGTCGGGCCGTTTTTCGCCTCTGAAATCCGCAAAGCCAGCTCCCAGCGGATGCGCGGCCACTGGAACTGGAACTGGCATCTCGACGAGGTCTTCGTGTACATCAACAGCAAGACAGATTATATCTGGAGCGCTGTCGACAACGAAACGAAATTCTCGAGGCCTTCGTCACCAAGTTTCGAAACCGCAACGCAGCGATGAAAGACATCGGGAACGCGGATCGGCAGC
Source organism: Roseovarius indicus (assembly GCF_008728195.1). Lineage (NCBI taxonomy): Bacteria > Pseudomonadati > Pseudomonadota > Alphaproteobacteria > Rhodobacterales > Roseobacteraceae > Roseovarius > Roseovarius indicus. Next base: position 1,607,557 of record NZ_CP031598.1, on the reverse strand, counting down.
GTAGAGGGCGCTGGCTCAACAACCTAAAACAGAACTCAAACCTGAGATTCCGACGAAGAGAGCGCGCCAAGTCCCGCTTCCGGTGCATGCGAAGCTTGCAGAAATTCGCCGCCCTCCATTCTTCAATCCACAGTTTGTTCAATTCGGAGCGCAGCCCCTACGGCAGACAATACTTCAAATGCAGCCGCGCCGTTGCTCTCACCGAGTGGCGCCAACTCGGCGCAGCGTGAACAACAGTTTCACGGTCCGAGCTGAGACGAGTTCGAATTGGTCTGGCAGCACCTGCCAGGCAGTTCTGTTCTAATGCCGTTTGGAGAGGAGGGATGTGCAGGAGGTGACGCTTCATACACGCCCATTGTCTCGGCGATTCCTGCCCATCAGGCGAGTGGATTGGCAGATTTTCAGTCAAAGGTTGACCCTATGGATAACATGAGTTTTGGTTTCATTTTAGGTCAGACAATTCTGATAGCTGTCTCTGCTTCCTGTAAGGCTTTGAAATTATGAAATCATATCGGCCCCAAGCGGAAGGCGAATCAACGCAATCCTTCAGGAGGTCTATATGAACAAATACGCGACGTTAACGCAGGATGCCGAGGGTCCGCTCAGGAAATCAATCCGGCAGAACTACAAGGCGGATGAAGGCGACGTCCTGCGCGCCCTTGTAGAACATATCAACCTTTCGGAGGCGGAGCGCCAGGAGATTGCCGCGGCCGGTGCGCGATATGTCGACCGTGTGCGCAAGGAAACCTCGCCATCGATGATGGAAGCATTCCTTGCCGAATACGGCCTCTCGACCGAAGAGGGCGTGGGCCTCATGTGCCTGGCCGAGGCCCTGCTCCGGGTTCCGGATGCCGAGACGATCGACGAGCTGATCCATGACAAGATCGAACCGTCCGACTGGGGCGCACACCTGGGCCATTCCTCGTCTTCGCTGGTCAACGCTTCGACCTGGGCGCTCATGCTGACCGGTCGGGTGCTGGATGACGACCCCAAGCGCCCCGCGGCAGCGCTGCGCGGCCTTGTCCGTTGCATGGGCGAGCCGGTCGTGCGCACCGCCGTGGGCCAATCGATGAAAATCCTCGGACGGCAGTTCGTGCTGGGCCAGACCATCGAGGAAGGCATGAAGAACGCCCGTGAGCTGGAGAAGAAGGGCTACACCTATTCATACGACATGCTGGGCGAGGCGGCGCGCACCGACGAAGACGCCGTACGCTACCAGAAGGCTTATGCCGATGCGATCTCGGCCATCGCCAAGCAGGCGAAAGGCGACGTGCGCTCGAGCCCCGGCATCTCGGTCAAGCTTTCGGCACTGCACCCGCGCTATGAATACACGCATCGTGAAACGGTGATGAAGGACCTGGTGCCGCGTGCCAAGGAATTGGTACGTCAGGCCGCCAAAGCGAATATCGGCTTCAACATCGACGCCGAAGAGCAGGACCGACTCGACCTGTCGCTCGATGTTATCGAGGAGCTGCTTTCTGACCCGGAAATTGAAGGCTGGGAAGGTTTCGGGGTTGTTGTGCAGGCTTACGGCCGCCGCGCGGCCCCGGTGATCGAATATCTTTACGATCTGGCCGAGCGGCTTGACCGCAAGATCATGGTGCGGCTGGTCAAGGGCGCCTATTGGGATACCGAGATCAAGCTGGCGCAGGAGCTGGGTGTCGAACGCTTCCCGGTCTTCACGCGCAAGGTCAACACTGACGTGAGCTACATGGCCTGTGCCAGGATGCTGATGGATCGCCGCGACCGCATCTACCCGCAATTCGCCACGCATAACGCGCATACCTGTGCCGCTGTTATCGCGATGGCCGGCAACGACAAGGACAGTTTCGAGTTCCAGCGCCTGCATGGCATGGGGGAGTCCCTGCATGGCATCGTGAAACAGGCGGAAGATACGCGGTGCCGCATCTACGCCCCTGTCGGTGCTCACCGCGACCTTCTGGCTTATCTCGTACGGCGCCTTCTGGAAAACGGGGCCAACTCGTCTTTTGTGAACCAGATTGTCGATGACAAGATCCCGTCGTCGGATATCTCGCGCGATCCGGTGGCCGAAGTCGGGAAGCTCGACCAGATTGCCAACCCCAACATCCTTTTGCCGCAAGAGCTGTTCGCCCCCGACCGCCGGAACTCCAAGGGGTTCCGCGTCAATGAGCCCGCCTCGGTGTTGCCGCTGTTGACGGCGCGCGAGGCCTGGGCCGACGCGACCTGGACCGCCGGCCCGATGCTGGCGGGCAACCCCGAACCGAAAGGCGAGGCACGCGATGCGGTGTCGCCCGCGGACAATTCCGTTGTCGTGGGCACGGTATTCGAGGCGACGAAGGATGAAGTGAGCGCTGCGCTCGAAGCTGCGGGCGCCGGATTCGACGAATGGTCGGCCATACCCGTATCGGACCGTGCGAACGTGCTGCGCAAGGTCGCCGATCTCTACGAAGAAAACATCGCCGAACTGACGGCGATCACCACGCGCGAAGCAGGCAAGACCGTGCTCGACGGGATTGCCGAAGTGCGCGAGGCTGTAGACTTCCTGCGCTATTACGCCAATGAAGCCGAGCGGCTGGAGGACGAGCAGCCCGCGCAGGCGCGCGGCATCTTTGTCTGCATCTCGCCGTGGAATTTTCCGCTGGCCATCTTCACGGGTCAAATTGCGGCAGCCCTAGCGGCAGGGAATGCCGTGCTCGCAAAACCAGCGGAACAGACGCCGCTGATCGCCGCACGCGCAGTGCAGTTCATGCGCGAGGCCGGGTTGCCCGAGGCCGCACTGCAACTGCTGCCCGGCGACGGCCCCACCGTGGGCGGACCGCTGACCAGCGACAAACGCATCGCGGGCGTATGCTTCACCGGTTCGACCGAGGTCGCGCAGATCATCCACAAGGCGCTCGCCGAGAACGCCGGACCCGAAGCCGTGCTGATCGCAGAGACGGGTGGCCTGAATGCCATGATCGTGGACTCCACGGCGCTGACCGAACAGGCCGTGCGCGATATCCTGATCTCTTCCTTCCAGTCGGCGGGCCAACGGTGCTCGGCGTTGCGGATGCTTTACGTTCAGGAAGAAGCGCGCGACCGCCTGCTGGAGATGCTCTATGGCGCCATGGATGCGCTGGTCATCGGCGACCCCTGGTTCGTCGACACGGATGTCTCCCCGGTGATCGACGCCGATGCGCAGGCCGAGATAACCGCCTATACCGAGGCCCAGGACAAGGCAAAGCGCGTTCTCAAGACCCTGCCGGCACCGGAAAAGGGCACATATGTGCAGCCGGCCGTGGTCAAGGTTGACGGCATTGGTGACCTGGAGAAAGAGATCTTCGGGCCCGTACTGCATGTCGCGACGTTCAAGGCGAGCAAGATCGACCAGGTCGTCCAACAGATCAACGCGCGTGGGTACGGCCTGACATTCGGTCTGCACACCCGGATCGATGATCGCGTTCAGCAGATCGTCGAACAGATCAAGGTCGGCAACACCTATGTCAACCGCAACCAGATCGGCGCGATTGTGGGCAGTCAGCCTTTCGGCGGCGAGGGCCTGTCGGGCACGGGGCCGAAGGCGGGCGGACCGCTCTACGTAACGCGTTTCCGCCGTACGTCCGAGGCCACCTCGCACGATGCTCCCAAAGGCGATGCCATGGACGCCGAGACGCTGAACAAGGCCGTCGCCAAGCTCGATGCCCGGAACTGGGCCGCGCGGTCGGGTGACCGGGTTTCGGTGTTGCGCAAGGCATTGTCGGGTGCCAAGGGCAATATCCGCAAGGCGCTGCACGAGACGGCAGCCTTCGACATGACGCCGCAGAACCTTCCGGGGCCGACCGGTGAGAGCAACCGGCTGAGCATGTATTCCAAGGGCACCGTTCTCTGCCTCGGGCCGACGGTGGATCGTGCCCTCGCGCAGGCGGTGCAGGCCCTGGGAGCCGGATGCGGTGTCGTGATCGTGGCCCCGGGTGCCGAGACTGCGGCGAAACCACTGGCCGACGCAGGCGCGCCGGTTGTGGCGTTCGACGGCACGGTCGCGCCAGACACGCTTGCCACGTTGGACGGCATTGCCGCCGTCGCGGCGGCAGGCGCATCCGACTGGACCCGTGATCTTCGCCTCTCGTTGGCCAAACGCAAGGGGCCTATCGTTCCGCTCGAGACGCAGGTGATCTGCCCCGAGCGTTACGTGGTCGAACGTCATCTATGCATAGACACGACCGCCGCGGGCGGAAATGCGAGCCTGCTCGCGTCTGTCGACTGACGGATACCTGATGGTCGGGCCCGCCTCGAAGCTGGCCCGCCAAAACGGCAAGACCAAGACCGTGAAAAAGAAATACTAAAAACAGAGGGGCTAATCCCATGTCATCCAAACAGACGGAACCACGCGCGCCAACGCTGGGTCTGGCACTCATTCCCGTGGTGCTGACTCTCGTCGTCCTCGGACTTCAACTTTTCTACTTTGACGATTTCACTCCGCACATCCCGCTGTCGATCGGCCTGGCCATCACCAGCATCGTCGGTATCTACCTCGGCCATAAATGGCCCAACATCCAGGACGGCGTGTTCCACGTCATCAACGTGTCCCTGCCGTCGGTATCGGTGCTGATCACCGTCGGCATGATCATCGGCGTCTGGATCGCCTCCGGAACGGTTCCGACCCTGATCTACTATGGTCTCGTGATCCTTTCTCCGCAGATTTTTCTCGCGGCTGCGATGATCCTCTGTTCGATCGTGTCGCTGTCGCTCGGCACATCCTGGGGCACCGTCGGCACGGTGGGACTCGCGCTCATGGGCATCGGCGCGGGCTTCGACATCCCGGTCTACTGGACCGCAGGCGCGGTGGTTTCCGGCGCGTTCTTCGGCGACAAGATTTCGCCCCTGTCGGACACAACCAACCTTGCCCCGGCCGTGACGGGAACGAGCGTTTTCGATCACATCCGGAACATGATGCCGACGACCATCCCCGCCATGCTGATCGCGCTGGGGATCTACACCTGGGTCGGGTTCTCGATGGTCGACGCCGAGTCGACATCCTTCGAGCGCATCGATGCGATCACCTCGGCACTGCAGGAGAATTTCTGGATATCGCCCTGGCTTCTTGCGCCTGCGCTGTTGGTCATCGGTTTGGCAGTAACCAAACAACCGCCGATCCCGTCATTGTTTGCCGGCGTTGTCGTGGGTGGCCTTATGGCAATGGCGTTCCAGGGCGCCGGTCTTCATGAAGTATTCACGTTCGCAAACTCGGGATATTCCATCGAGACAGGCGTGTCGGAAATCGACAGCTTGCTTAACCGCGGCGGTATCCAGTCGATGATGTGGACGATTTCACTGGTTTTGATCGCGCTCGGCTTTGGCGGCGCGCTGGAACGAACCGGCTGCCTCGAGACGATCATCAACGCGATCATGACGAAGGTGCGCGGCTTTGCCGGCATCCAGTCTTCGGCCATCGGCACCTCGATCGCGACGAACCTCGTCGCCGGCGATCCGTACCTGTCCATCGCGTTGCCGGGCCGCATGTACGCGCCGGTCTACCGGGGCATGGGCTACTCCACTCTGAACCTCAGCCGCGCGGTCGAGGAAGGCGGCACGCTGATGTCACCGCTGATCCCGTGGAACGCCGGTGGCGCCTTCGTTATCAGCGCATTGGCCCTCGGGGTGGCTGACGGCAACATCCAGAACCTGCTTTATATCCCGCTTGCCTTTGCATGCTGGCTGGCACCGGTGATCGGCATCATTTACGCGTTCACAGGGCTCTTCTCGCCCAAGGCCACGCCGGAGGAGATCCAAGGCTGGAAAGACAGCGGCGAGACGATCAAGGACATGAGCGCCCATGGCTTCGACGATCCTGAGACCGGGTGGGAGAGCGAGGCGAGACCGGCCGAGTAGCCACAACCAAAAGCTGGTCGCGCCGATACGCGCGACCAGCGATCTCGCGCCGTCTCCGGCTGCGTCGGTCTGTTTCCCTTTGCATAGAACACCTCCTGGTTCCTCAGTTGGTGCTTTCTACTTTTTCAGGGCAAGTCCAAATCCGCGCGGCATAAAGGTCGGCCGTTCAGCGCTTGGAGCGACCGGTTAGACCCTGTCTGAGGGGCATTTTCATGGGCGCCGCTCCTCTCCCAGCCAGGGATTTTATTCATAAACTCGAACTGAAGTCGGGGCGTTTGTGGAGTACACATCAAGGATCAACTAAGGTTATCAGGACTGCTGGACCCAATCACGGGCGGTCCGGTCATAATGCTCCGACACGACCGACATGCGCGAACTTACAAGTTCCTTTTTCGCGATTTTGTTCGACCCGGTGCGGGGAAACACGTCGATCTGCTCGATGAAACGAGGGACCTTGAACGGGGCAAGATTGGCTGCACATGTCTTATAGACAGCTTCCAGCGCTGCTTGATCCGATCGAAGGTCAACGCCCGGCAAGCAAGTTACGAACGCTTTGACTTCTTCTCCTCGTGCCAAGTCTTTCACCGGGACGACAGAGGCTTCGAAAATGCCGGGCGCCGTTCGCAGAACCGCTTCGATCTCCTGCGCCGCGATGTTCTCGCCGCTGCGCCGAATCATATCTTTCAGGCGTCCGACGTAGTAATAGAACCCTTGCGCGTCCTGAACGGCCAGATCGCCCGTCCGAAACCATCCGTCCTGGAAAGAATTCTCGTTGGCCTCGGGATTGTCGTGATATGCGGTTATGACTCCCGGCCCGCGCACCCAGAGTTCCCCGCTTTCGCCAGGGTCGGCCTCTTCCTCGAGAGAACGCATGACTTTCAATTCGCGGTAGGGAGCCGGAAGCCCGCAGGACCGCGAGCCCAGCATTTCGCGCGCGTTCTCCGGCAGGTAGGCCGCTATACCGATTTCGGTCATGCCGAACCCTTCGCGGAGGGGGAAGCCAAGTGCGCCTTCTGCCTCGACATGGTTCTCCCGGCCCCAGCCGAATACCATCGCGCGCCGCACCTTCGAGAGGTCCTTCCCGCGCCAGCCTTCCTGCTTGTAGACGAACTCGGGCAGGAACATGAACTCGATGCCGTTATCGGCGACCCAGTCGAAGAACCGGCTCGAGCTTTGGCGGCGAGCAATGAAGGCGGTGCCCCTGTTGCGCACGGCCGCGAGGAACATAAACTGCGGGTCCATGTAAAAGAGCGACTGATTGACCAGAATGCGTTTGTGGATCGGCTGGTAGGCCTCGGCGATAAATAGCGCCACTTCCAGCCAGAAGCGGTGGGTCTGCCGACAGCCTTTGGGCATGCCCGTGCTGCCGGACGTGAACTGGATATTGCTGAGGTCGAACTGCGTTGCGACCGGAGTGAAATCGGGATCGGCGACGGCATCGGACGCGACGAGTCCCTCGAAAAGCAGCGTGTCAGCGGTCGCCAGCGCGATGGACAACAGCGTGCCATCGAGAAGCGGTTCGCCATCGTCGAGTTCTTCGTGCAGTTCCTCTTCGATGATGAGGTGGGAGGCCCCACCCTTGCTGAGCACGAAACGGACTTCACGCGTTGTGTAGCTGGTGTTGACCGGTATCATCACGGCACCGAGCGCCGTAATCGCCATCCAGGCGATGGGGAACTCCGGACCGTTCCGGAGCATCACGCCCACGACGTCACCCGAGGTCACGCCGCGCGCCTGCAGTTCGATCGCGAGTTTGCGCACCCAGTCGGCGGTTGCGCGATAGGTCAGTGTCAGCGTCTCGTCGAGCACCGCGATGGCAATTTCATCGGGTGCATCGGCTGCAGCGTCGAACATCAGGCCAGGTATGGTCTCGCCCAGCGGCCGGCTTTCCATCCGAAGCCGATCAGCCGCGACCTGAGCCTTGATCGCGTCCGTCATTTACCGGTTTTCCCTTTATAGTCGAACGTACCGACCTGTTTGGACGAAGCCAGCCGCTGAAGGCGGAACATGTGATCGGTTAGAGCGTAGGAAGTCGCGTCGTCGGTCTGTTCGGCACGATGGAACGACTCCATCTCGATCCGGATCGCGCGGCCCGAATGGCGGGAGATGCGGGCAGCAAGGGCTTTCGCGGCGTCCATCACCTCGGAGTCCGGGACGATCTTGTTGGCAAAGCCAATGCGGTAGGCCTCCTGCGCGTCGATCGGATCGCCCGTCAGTACCAGTTCCATCGCGATGGCACGCGGCAGGTGGCGGGAGATGGCCGCCATGCCACTTCCCCCGGCCATGTCAAAAGCAATTTCCGGCAGGCCGTAGCGAGCGCTTTCGCCGGAAATCCGCATGTCTGTCAGGCGCATGAGGTACACCAGCCCCTGCCCGACGCACCACCCCTTCACCGCGCCGATGATCGGCTTGAAGCGCGTCATCATGTGAATTTCACGCTCCCAGCCCGGATAGGAAGGCTCGGCATCGGGGTCGACGTTCGCAAAGTGCTTTTCGACATGTTCCTCGATCGTGCGATCCTCGCGGGGAGTTTTCAGGTCGTCGCCCGCACAGAAGGCCCGATCGCCTGCCCCGGTCAGGATGCCGACCTTTACCGCCGGATCATTCTCGAAGGCCTTCAGTTTCTGGTAGAAATCCTTGTGCATTTGCGGGTTGAACGGGTTCACCTTGCCGTTGGCGATCGTGAAAATCCCGATCTCTCCGTCGCGCTCGTACTCGATCACGGCGCTCTCCTTTTCTTGTTCCGATAGATTTCCGCGGGGATGATGGCCGCAAGTGTCACCAGGATGAGGATAGTCGATACGGCAGCGACCGCGGGTGTGAGTTCATTGCGCAGGTCGGACCAGATCCGCATCGGCAGGGTCTCGGTACCGCCCATGAGGAAAAGCGCGATCACCAGTTCGTCGAATGAAATGAAGAAAACGAACACCGCCGACGCGAAGAGGGCCGGCATGATCTGCGGAAGCACGACCGTGAACACGGCCCTCCAGAAGCCAGCGCCCAGAGAGCGGGCGGCCCGCATGTATTGCTCGCTGCCTTCACGCAGGACCGGCGTCACCACCAGCAGCACGAAGGGAATGCCGAGACAGGCATGCACCAGGACCAGCGCGAGCGGGTTGCCATAGAGGCCGAGCCCGGCCGATACCAGCAAAGCGCCGAGCGCCACGATCACCGCGGGCACGATCTGTGGCCCCAGAGACAGCATCGTGACAATGCGCCCTGTCGCCCCGCTCGATCGGCTGACGCCCAGCGCGGCCAGCGTGCCAATGGGCAGAGCGATCAGCGTGGCGGCGGCCGAGATTCCGAGGCTGCGGAGCGCTGCCTCCTGCCATGCCGCGCTTTCCCAGAGAAACTGGTACCACCGCAGACTGTATTCCTCGGGCGGGAACTGCAGGTAGCGCGTGGCACTGAATGACATCGGGATCACGAGGAAGATCGGGAAGGTGAGCAGCGCCAGCATCACCGCCGTGTAGGCCCGGATAAGAATAGTAGACATGGTCATAGCGCTCGCTTGTGGAAACGTCTGACACCGAGGGTCACGATCAGGACTGCCAGAACCATCGCTGTTCCGATGACCAACAGTACCGCCGAAAGCGCCGCCGCGAGGTTCCAGTTCAGTGTCTGGTTGACATGGTCGCTGATGACATTGGCGATCAGGATATCTGACGGACCGCCGACGAGGGCGGGGGTGATAAAGAAACCGAGCGACATCAGCAGAACCAGCAGCCCGCCCGCAATCACGCCGTCGATGGTCAGGGGGAAGAACACGGTCCGGAACCCTCCCCATTTAGACGCGCCGAAGGCGCGCGCCGCGCGGAGCAGTGTTTGGTCGAACCCGGCCATACCCGAGAAGGAAGCGAGGATACTGATCGGCAGCAGGGTCTGAATCATGGCGACATAAACTGCGCCGGTCGTGAACATGAGCTGGACCGGCTCGTCGATGATGCCGGTTGCCGCCAGCACGTTGTTGATGATGCCTTCCCGACCGAGAACGACCATCCACGCGTAGGTGCGGATCAGCACGCTGACCCACATCGTCACGACGATAGCGATCAGCAGGACGGTTCTGAGCGCAGCCCTTTGTCGGGATATGACGTAGGCGACGGGATAGCCGAGCACCATGCAGGATACGGAGGTGACTACCGCCACTTGCACGGTATTGAGAAGGATGCGGATATACTCCGGACGGCCGACCGTCCCGATGTACCGCGCCGTCCAGCTCCCGTCGTGGAAACCCCATTTCAGGACTTCCGCGACGGGATAGACGAAGCATAATCCGAGCAATAGCACGACCGGAATGAATGGCATTGCTGCCCTAGCCTTGTGCATTGTTGCTTTCCTGCCCTTGTGTTCCGGTCATCGTCCACGCTCAGTTCGACAGGCGCCAGGACTGCCAGCGGTCCTGCAGCTCGGGACGGTTCTCGGCCCAGAAGCCACCGTCGAAGGCGAACTGCACCTCTTCATTTGCCGGGAAGGTCGACAGGTTCTGCGCCGTTTCTTCCGGCAGCAGATCATAGAGGCCGGGGGCGAAACCCGGGTACGGCATCCGTTCGACCACGTTCGCGCTGATCTGGGGATCGGTCCAGCAGAACTTCAGCAGGTCATTGGCGAGATCCACCTGCTCGCTCCCCTTCATCACGGCGTAGTACCCCACGATGAGCGCCGCTTCGTTCCAGACGAAACCCGCCGGGATGCCGTCTTCCACGGCGGAGGTCACGCGGCCGTTCCACGTGGTGGAGTAATCCACATCGCCGCTTGCGATATACTGGATCGGCTGCTGACCGGCCGTCCACCAGACGGTGATGTTCGGCTTGATCTCGTCGAGCTTGGCGAATGCACGGTCGACGCCTTCTTCACTCGACAGCACGTCGTAGAGCTCTTCTTTCGACACGCCGTCTGCCAGCAGAGCGTATTCAAGGTTGCCGAGCGGCGTATCGCGCAGCGAGCGGTTGCCGGGGAACTCCTCGACATTCCAGAAATCGGCCCAGGAGTTGATCGGGTCGTTCTCGCCATCGGTGCGATAGACAATGCCTTCGGAATAGGTGGTGAAGCCGATGCCGTTTTCCTGACGCGCGACATCAGGCAGCTGGTTCTCCGGGTCGATCTTGTCCCAGTCGAGGGGCTCGAACCAGCCTTCGGCGGTGCCGAGCGCGAGCACGGCAGAAGGAACCTCGACGATATCCCACTGGATCTGGGTCATCATCTGCGCGCGGATTTGGGCGGCCGTATCTTCCGTGGCCACGCCCGCGACTTCGACGCCCGCCGATTCAGCATACGGGTCGAGGCAGGCCTCGGTAATCGTTTCCAGCCAGACACCGCCGGCGGTTGCGAAAGTCAATTCCTGCGACATTGCCATCGACGGCAGGAACGCCGCCGAGACAAGCAGTTTGTTCAGTGTCTTCATGGTTCTCTCTTCCTGTTGTGGTTATGGCCGGTTTGGGGCCTGTTGCTTTTCTGGTCTGGAGTATTCATCGCGTCGGTCAGGTATCCCGGACAAAGACGATGTCTTCCCTGGCGAAGCGCAGATTGACCTGGCTGCCCAGAGGCGGCGGCGGGCCAGCGTCGCGCTCGGCCCGGACAAGGATGCAGGCGTCCTCGTGTCTGACTTCGTAGAAGAACGAGTCGCCCTGGAAGGTGGACTTCTCCAGCTTCGCGGAGATCGTCGTGTCGTCAGCCTGCGGCGACAGCCGGATGTTTTCCGGCCGCAGAACCGCGCATGTCGCGGTGCCGTCAGCGCCGGCTTTCGGCATCGTGGTGCGCAGCTGCGGGATATCGACCTGATCGCCCCGAAGCTCGACACGGAAAATGTTCGTCTGGCCGACGAAGCGGGCGGCGAACTCGCTGACGGGGTTGTCGTAGATCTCAGTAGGTGTGCCGACCTGTTCGAGGCGACCGTCGCGCATCAGCGCGATCCGGTCGGACAGGGCCAGCGCTTCGCGCTGATCATGGGTCACGAAAACAATCGTGCTTCCAAGCTGAGTATGAAGGTCCTTGATCTCGGACTGCAGCTTTTCCCTTAGGTTTTGGTCAAGAGCGCCCAATGGCTCATCCATCAGCAGAAGCGGAGGTTCGAACACGATTGCCCGCGCCAACGCAACCCGCTGCTGTTGACCGCCTGACAGTTCAGAGGGCATCCGGCGAGCAAATTGTGACATGTGTACGATTTCCAGCGCCCGCGCGGTTTTTCGGCGCATGCTGTCCCGGTCTTCGCCTCTCATCCTCAGCGGATAGGCGATGTTGGCTTCCACCGTCATGTGCGGAAACAAGGAATAATTCTGGAAAACCATCCCGATGTTCCGCTTTTCCGGGGGCAGCGACGATACATCCGTGCCGTTCACGAGAATGGTCCCCGAAGAGGCCTGGAAGAACCCGGCCAGAAGGTTGAGAGCGGTCGTCTTGCCAGAGCCGCTTTCGCCGAGCAACGTAAGGAACTCCCCGGACCTGACGGTCAGATCCAAGCCGTCCAGCGCCGTCGTGTTGCCGAAGTGTTTCGACACGTTTTCGAATTTTACCGCGGCGCCCGTCGTCATGTCGTAGCTGCTCCGATGTAGCCCGAGGTCGGGCGTGAATGATTGCTCTTCAACGATAAGGAGAGATTTGGCGGCGCGTCCAAGCGGATATGACGCAAATACATAAGCATTTAGTTATTAATGCCTCTAAGGTATTTGCTCTGATCTATACCCTCCCTAACTCCCCTCACGAGAGGTCTCGCCATGCTGCGCATACGCCAACTAAACGTCTTTCACGCCATCGTTCAGACTGGCAGCGTAACGGCTGCATCTTCCCAGTTGGGGATGTCGCAACCCGCAGCCAGTCAGACCCTCAAGGACCTAGAAATGGCCCTGGATTTCAAACTGTTCGAACGAGACGGGCGTGGCCTGCGACTGACCGAAGCTGGCGAGATGTTCTTTATCGAAAGCGAGAAGAGCCTGTACGTCATGCAGGAGCTTGAGCAGCGTGCCCAGGCGATCAAGGAAGGCAATCGCGGGCAGATGTCAATTGCCTGCGAAGCCGCATGGGGAGCCTCCCTGCTGACACCGGTGCTTTCGAAATTCATGGAGCGCCGTCCGGATGTGAGCCTCGCCGTCTATCCGTTCGCGACCAGCTATTTCCACTCTTGGATGTCGGGCGGTATGATCGACATTGCCGTTACCAGCGTGCCGATCAATAATCAGAATTTCATTCAGGAAAGGCTCGGCAGTTCGGAAGCCGTGATCATCCTGCCCAAGTCGCACCCTCTGTGTGCGCAATCGACAATTCATGCGGAACAGGTCTCGGAAGAGGACTTCATCGTGCTGTCTTCGCGCAATGAGTTGAACTATTACCGCTCCGCCGCGGCATTTCAGAACCTCGGCGTTGTCCGAAACATCAGGGTTTTCTCGCCTCTCAGCGAGTCCGTCTTTTCCCTCGTGGAGCAAGGCGCCGGCGTTTCGATTGTCAGCAAGATGATCTGCGAAACATTGAGTGGTCAATTCGACGTGGAGTGGCGGCCATTCGAGCCGAAGATCCGCTACGATGTGTTCGGCTACAAGCGGCGTGGCATGCCAAGCAATCGACACGAGACGCTGTTCTTCGATCTTCTACGCGAGCATATCGCGTAAACGGACAGTGTCAGAGATCATCCGCCTGGCGGTGATGCTCTACCCCAGTTTTCAAAAGACCTGCTTCATGAGCGCGGCATCGACGTCTGCTACGAGGCGGTGCGGTTCCGGTGGTACAGGATAGGACCACGTTTTGCTTTCGGGATCCACAGACCGCAGGTTCAACCCCTGCCGGTCCAGCATATTTAGAATCGGGGCGTTTCATGCCGTGACAATGCCATTCCGGCAAATCACTTCGATGCACCAAGATTGATCCCATGGGCTGCCAGCACCTCTTCGGTGTTATCGCCAAGCCGGGGTGGCGCCACAGGGGTGTGCAGGGGCGTTTCCGAGAAGCGGAGCGGCGATCGTACAAGGCTCAACTGGCCATGCACTGCATCGGGCACCGTGGTCACGAGGCCGCGCTCCAGTACATCAGCGGCGCTAAACACCTCGCTCACCGAGCGTACCGAGCCCACGGGCACCTTGGCCTTGCGCAGAAGGCTGATCCATTCATCCGTACCCCTTGTCAGGAAGGCCGCTTGAAGCTCGGGAATCAGCGTGTCGCGATTTTCAACGCGGCTTCGGTTGCGGATGAAGCGCTCGTCACGGGCGAGATCGGTCCGGCCCAGCACCTCGCAAAGCGCCAGGAACTGACCGTCATTGCCACAGGCCAGCGCCAAAGTTCCATCGATGGTGTCGAAAAGCTGATAGGGCACCACGGTGGCATGCGCATTCCCATAGCGGTTGGGCTCACGCCCGGTTTGAAGATAGCCGGAAGCGACGTTGGCCAAAAGCGCCACTGCGCTGTCAAAGAGCGCGAGGTCGAGATGCTGACCACGTCCCGTGCGCTCGCGCGCGAACAGCGCCGCCAGAATGGCCTGAACCGCGTTCATACCCGTCGCAATATCGGTGATCGCGACGCCGAGTTTCATCGGCTCGCCCTCGGGTTCGCCGGTGATCGCCATTAGACCGCTTTCGGCCTGAATGGTGAAATCGTAGCCACCTTCGCCGGCGCGTGGGCCGGTGCGTCCATACCCGGAGATCGAGCAATATATCAGACGCCGGTTGTCAGCGGACAGCGTCTCGTAATCTAGACCGAAAGCATCTAGCGCCCCTTGGCGAAAGTTCTCTACGAGCACATCGGCCTTGCGGGCGAGCGCCTGGACGGCCGCCCGGCCTTCCTGGCTCTTCAGATCGAGCGCAACCGATTTCTTGGAGCGGTTGCAACACATGAAATAGGTCGACTCTCCCTCGACCTCAGGCGGCATCCAGCCGCGTGTGTCGTCGCCCTTGCCAGGAGGTTCGATCTTCCAGACCTCGGCGCCCAGGTCGGCCAACGTCTGCGTGCAGGTCGGGCCCGCCAGCACGCGGCTGAGATCGAGCACCTTGATGCCGTCGAGCGGTGGCGCCATCATGCCGCCCCGATCATGTGGAGTCCCGCACCGATATGCGCGCCGCCATCGATCTGGATGAGTTGGCCGGTCATCAGCCGGCCCGCCGGGCTTGCGAGGAAGGCTGTCAACTCAGCCACCTCTTCGACGGAGGTTTCGCAGTGCATGGGCGTGGCGGCCAGCAGCCCGTCAAGCAAGGCCCGCGCCGCCTCGTCCGAAAGACCCGAGGTCACCACCGTACCGGGCCCGAGGCAGTTGAGACGGATGCCGTCCCCCGCCCACTCCAGCGCCAGCGACCGCGTCATGCCCAGCACCCCGGACCGGGCCGCAATGGAATGGGCAAGGCCCATGGACCCACGCTCGACCCCCGAAAGCGACATGTTGACCACCGCGCCGCGGCGTGACTTCAGGTAGGGATACGCCGCCTTGGTCGCCGTGAAGATCGCCGAAAGGTTGAGGTCGATTACAGCGTCCCAGCCACGGCGGCTGATCTCGGTGGCGGGAGCGAAGAACTGCCCCCCGGCATTGTTCACCAGAAGGTCGATCCCATGGGTTTCGCCTGCCTCCTCGATAGCCGCCTCCAGCGCCTCGATGTCGCGCACGTTGCAGGACTGGTAGCGAAAGCTGCCAGGCATCTCTTTCACCGCCTCAGCGGTTTCCGCCAGCGGCTCCTCCCGGCGGCCAAGGCCTGTCACGTCCATGCCAAGCCCGACAAGCCGGGTCACGATGCCCCGGCCGATGCCCGTGCCCGCACCGCTCACGACGGCGCCTTTTCCCTTGAAAAGCCCGTCCTTCAGCACCGATACCGTTTCCTGCGGGTCGCCGTCCTTCATGTCTCACTCCCTTGATGTCTGTGTGTCTTGACGCCGGGCTCTCCCAGCGCCGGTGCCACCGGGCGCACGATACGCGCCCCGTCGAAAAGCGCGGGATAGGCCGGCACCATCTGGCCGCCCTGCCCCTCGGTCACGCCGGCCCCGGGCCGCAAGGCGCGGATTCGGTCCAGCGCCTCGGGTGGCTGGCGCACTGCACCTGCCGGCACGCGCAGGCGGGCCATGGTCTCGAGCACGGCCTCGACGGTCTGCGGTTTCGTCCAGGCCTCCACGTAGCCGTCGAACGCCTCCGCCCGGGCAAGCCGCTCGGCCGCACCGGCCTCGGGCGCCCCCACCTCGCCGTTCAGAGCCGCCCAATAAGCGTCGAGCCCGCCGTAGATGTAGACGTGCCCGTCAGCGCATTCGTAGATCCCCGACGGGGCCGAGGCCCTGTCCCGGTTGCCCGAGGGCTGGCCAAGCTGGCTGCCCTCCGCGGCAAGGATCGCGGCCGGCCCCAACAGCATGGCAGCGGCCACCTCCATCATCGAAAGGTCGACGATCGTTCCGCCTGACCGGCCCTTGTCCAGCAAGGCCATGGCCGTGGCCATCGCCGCGTAGTGCCCCGAGAAAAAATCCACCGGCCAGGAGGTCGAAACGCGGGGCGTGCCATCGGCGTTGCCGTTCATCCAGGCAAAGCCGCTTTCGCATTGCGCGATCGTGTCCATGCAGGAGCGGTCATCCTCCTGCCCGAACCCCGATATCAGCGTGACCACCAGGTTCGGATAATCCCGTTTCAGGTTGTCGGGGTCGAGCCCCAGTTTGCGCAAGGCCCGGGGGGCCACGTTGCAGAGCATTGCGTCTGCCCGGGCCAGCAGTTTGTGGAACGCCGCGCGGCCCTCATCGCTGCCCATGTCGATGACCTGGCTGTCCTTGCCGGTGTTGAAGCAACGGTAATAGGCCGAGCCGTGGTCGCCGCCGGGCAAAGCGCGCGAACCGTCGCCCAGGGGCGGCTCCACCTTGATGATTTCGGCCCCGAAGTCCGCCAGCATCTGTGCGGCCGTGGGGCCCGCGATGAACTGCGAGAACTCGACCACGCGCTTGCCGGCAAGGGGTTGAGGCGGTCGCGGGGTCATTCGCGCAACAGCCTTTTAGCCTTGTGCACGGTCCTCGGCAGCGTCCCGGGGTCCAGCACCTCCATGTCGAAGCGCACGTTGAGCTTGTTGCGCAGCGCCGCGCCAAGGCTTTCGGCGAGATTTTCATCATTGATATCAGCCCGTTCCACGCGCAGCAGCACACGCTTGAGGAACCCGGTTTCGGGGTCCTTCATCTCGTCGGTAACGACCAGCGCGTATTCGTTGGTGGTGCCCGGATGGGCCCGCACCACGTCTTCCACGGCCGAAGGGAAGAGATTGACGCCACGCACGATCAGCATGTCATCGGCCCGGCCTTGGACACCGCCAACAAGGCGGGCATGGGTGCGGCCATCGGGTCCCACGCTGCTGTCGCGCACCACGACGTCACCGGTCCACCATCGCACCAGCGGACAGGCCTGCTTGTCGAGATGGGTGAGCACCAGGACACCCGGGGTTCCGTCGGGCACCGGCTCGTCGGTGTCCGGGTCGAGGATTTCCACGTAGATGAAATCTTCTGCCAGGGTCGGCCCGAGCTGCAGCGCGGTGTCCCAGCCGATCGGCTGGCATTCGAGCGCGCCGTAACAGTCGAACATCTTGGCCCCCCACTGTGCCTCGATCCGCTCGCGCGTTCCGGGGATGGAAGCCCCCGGCTCGCCGCCGACGCAGACCATGTCGACACTGCTGGCCCGAAGGTCCACGCCGCGGGCATAGGCCGCCTCGGCGATGTGGGCCATGAAAGAGGGCGTACCGATCACGCAGCGCGGGCGGTATTCTAGAATGGTGTCGATCTGGCGCTCGGTGTCGACCGATCCCCCCGGGATAACGAGCGCGCCCAGGTATTGCGCCGCGAGCGTGGCCCCAAGCCCGCCCACGAACCACGAATAGCCGAACATGCAGTGAAACACGTCATCGGCGCGTAACCCCTGCGCATAGAGAAATCGCGCATAAAGATCGGCCCAGCGGTCTAGATCGTCATGGCTCCAGAGCACCGGAGCCGGCTTCGACGTGGTGCCAGAGGAGTAATGCACCCGCGCCGCATCTGTCATACAGACCGCGCGGAAGGTGCCGAAGGGCGGGTCTTCCGCCAATCCGCTGACATAATCCTGCTTCTTCGTGAGGGGTAGCTTGCGGATGTCGTCGAGACTTCTGATATCCCCGGCCTCGACACCCAGGTCAGCGAACAGCTTTTTGTAATGGGCACTGTTATTTGCCACATAATCGAGCTGCTTCGGCAGCGCGTCAGTCTGAAAGGCCTCGATCCGATCGCGAGACCAGAGCTCAACTTCATCCCACACCGCATCGGAATAGGGCTTCTTCGCCGCTGTCCTCATCAAGTTCCTCCCTTGGGGTCACGCAGCCCGCGCATGGCAAAATCGACAAGCGTCGAGCAGATCGTATCGATATCCTCGTCCGACTGGATGCGCCGCGGCCTGTACCAGACCGTGACCCAGTTCATCGTGCCGAAGAACGGTTTCGTAAGCAGTCGCGGAGAGTCTTTCACGAACACCCCTTCCCGGGCGCCCGCATCGATCACTTCAGCGAACATCTGTTCGTAGTCGTCGCGCAGGGCGTTGATTTCCGAGAGCGTTTTGGCATGACGGAAGCCCTCGGCCTCGAACAGGTATTTCTCGAGGCCCTGCACCGCGACTTTCTGCACCGGCAGTTCCCGCAGCATGAGCGAAAGATGCGCCCATGCCATGCGCGGCAACTTTTCCTCAGCCGGCACTTTCTCCTGCGCGATAGGTTCCACCGCTTGCATGAGCTGTGTCATCGCAGTGCGCTGGATATCGAAGAAAATCTGCGCCTTGCTGCGGTAGTAGTGATAGATACGACCCTTGGTTGCCCCCATCTTCTCGGCGATCGCGTCGATTGATGTGGCGGCGTAACCGTAGTTCATGAAAATCTCGGCCGCGGTCCGCACGATCTCGTTCTTCGCGTCGCTTTCGCGCTCCTGGTTGATTTTCTGCTTGGCCATGGGCGAATTCCTTGTCTTCAGCGTCAGGCCGCCTGATCCTTTCCGGCCGCCTCGACGGCATTCTTAATGGACCGCGCCAGCACAAGTCTCTGAATTTCCGAGGTACCTTCGTAGATCTCGAGAATGCGCTGATCCCTGTAGAGCCGTTCGGCGAGGTTGGGCTTGCAATAGCCGAAGCCGCCCCAGATCTGCATTGCGGCATCGGCGGCCTTGTGCGCCACTTCGGACGTGTAGAGCTTGGCCATCGCACCAAGCACCTGCACGTCTTCTCCCGCGTCATAGGCGCGTGCCGCCTCGTAAAGCATCATGCGCGCGGCCGAAAGCTCGGTCGCGACATCCGCCAGCTTGAAACCGATGCCCTGGTTGTCGATGATCGCCTTCCCGAAGGCTTCCCGCTCCACCGCGCGCTCGGCGGCGGTGCGATAGGCGGCCAGCGCTAGCCCGGTGGATTGCGCCGAGACCATTATGCGGCCCACGTTGAGCGTTTTCAGCGCAAGGCGGAGTGCCCTGCCCTTTTCGCCCACCATGGCATCCTGCGGCACCCATGTGTCGAGCTTCAAGTTTGACGTCTGCGTGCCGCGGATGCCCATCTTGTCGTTGAGTTCATCTATCTCGACACCATTGGCCTCCTTGTCGACCATGAAGGCGGAAATGCCACGGCCGCCGGCGGCCGGGTCCGTCTTGGCGAAGACGACGTAGTAGCGCGAGGCGCCCCCGTTCCCGATCCAGTATTTCTCGCCCTTGATGCGCCAGCCATCGTTTTCACGCACGGCCGTCGTGGTGATGGCAGCCGCGTCGGATCCGGTGGAACGCTCGGAGAGTGCAAAGCTGGTCCCCGTACCATTTGCCATCTCGCCCAGATACTTGTCCTTCTGCTGCTTGGTGCCGCCCAGCAGCACCGGGAACGCGCCCAACTGACAGGCACAAAGGATAGCTGCAGTTGAGGCGCAGCCGCTGGCCACTTCTTCCACAACGGCAATGGTCGCCGAAAGCGGCGCGCCCTGCCCGCCGTGCTCCTTGGGTATGAAAACACCCGCGAGGCCCGACTTGACCAGCACGTCGATGCTTTCCCACGGGTAGCGCTGTTCGCGGTCAAGCTCTTCGGCGAGCGGTTCGAACGTGTCCTTCGTCAGCGCCGCGGCCGTGTCGAGCCAGGCTTGCGCGCCGGAATCGAGTTTCGGGGACCAGATGATAGACATGTCTGCCTCCTAGGTTTCTTGCCGCTCTTCGAGCGGTTGGTTTTTGGGACGGCGCAGAGCCGAGATTGTATCCTGCACCAGCCCGTATAGGCCGCGCGGAAGGAAGGAGAGCGCCATGATGAGAAGCGTCCCGAGAATGATCCGGTCGACATAGGCGCCATAGGACAGGAAGCGTTCCTGAAGGATTATGAGCGTGACGCCTAGCAGCGGTGCGAGCAGGATGCGGCGCCCGACCAGCACCACGGCGGTGAGCATCAGGATCAGGAAATACGGTGTAAGGACATCCGCGCTGATATAGGCGCGCTGATAGGCGTAGAGCCAGCCGGCGGACGCACTGATCGGCGCGGAAACAAGGAAGACCTTCATCCGGACCAGTTCGGGGCTGATACCTGACATCCGGGCCAGCGACGGATTGAGGTGCACCGTCATCGCAGCGTGCCCGAGACGGGATTTACGAAATGCAGCCACCAGGTAGAGCGTTGCCATCAGCAGTGCCCAGGCAACAGGCCAGAGCTGTTTGTCCGTAAGCGCCCTGTACCCGAAAAGCTCGAAGGCCGGGATGCCCGTTACCCCGTCAGACCCGCCGAGGAAGGCCCAGTTGGAAGCAACGGTCATCGCCACAACAGAAACCGCGTAGGTCACCAGGGAGAAGACGAACTCTCGCAGGCGCAAGGTCACGAAAGCAATGGCCCCCGCCATAACGAGAACGACCAACAGCGAGAGCACCAGCGTCGAGAGCGGATCAAGACCGGCGCGCGACGAGGCGATCGAGGTGACATATGCCCCGCCGGCAAAGAAAACCGGGTGGGCGAGGCTGACCTCGCCAAGATCCGAGACAATGATGTCGAGCCCGTAGGACATGACCGCGAAAATCGCGATGATGACACATGCGGAGAAGACAACATTGGCGCCGCCGCTCAGCCAGGGTAGCGCGAGGAAGCCGACCCCGAGTACGGGAAGGACGAGTTTGCGAAGCGTTGCGCCCTGCATTTCAATGACCTCCCATCTTCTGGGTCATGCCGCCCGGACGCAAGACCAGCACCGCGATCAAAACCACGAACATCGCGGCGGTCGCGTAGGCCGAGGAAACATAGGCCCCGAAGAACGCAGTGAAGAGCCCGAGGCCCAGCCCGGCGAGGTAACTGCCCGTTACCGAGCCGATGCCGCCCAGGACCACGACCACGAAGGTGATGATCACCTCCTCGAAGCCCATCGAAGTCAGGATTGGCGTGCGCGGTGCAACCATGGCCGCGGCCAGTGCAACCGTGGCCCCCTCGAAGGCGAATACGCCCAGGTAGATGCGCTTGATGGAAATACCCGCCAGCTGCGCAAGCTTGGGATCTTCGGCGACCATGCGCACCTTGCGGCCAACCGGGCTGTGCTCGATCACGTATTTCAGCGAGATGAAAACCAGGATCGTGACGATGACAGTGGCCACGTCCTGCCAGGTGAACCAGATATCGCCCCAGTAAATGTCTTTCAGGGAAAGCGGCGTATCCAGTATCTGCCCGGTCGAACCGAAGGTGAGCGCCGCGGCCCCCTCAATCACGTAGCCGAACCCGAGCGTTACGATCATGACCGAGACAAGATCCTGCCTTATGGTGAGGCTGAGCATGGTGCGCTGCATGACGTATCCCACGCCGACGCCCACCATCATCGCCAGCGGTATGGCGGCGAGATAGGGCAGGTCGAGACCTGTCATGGCGAACCAGGTGACGAAGGCACCGAGCATATACATCTGCCCGTGTCCGAAATTGACGAGCCGGGCCACACCCAGAAGCACCGTCCAGCCGATGGCGATGAGCGCATATGCATGACCAAGAACGAGCCCGTTGATAACCTGTTGTGCAAAATTCATGGGGCCTGCCCTCCCAGATAGGCTTCTGCGATGCGTGGGTCGTCTCGCATCTCGGTGGCGGTGCCCTCGGCCAGGATCCGGCCGCGTTCGATCAACGCCACCTTGTCGACCACCTCTATCGCTGCTTTCACGTTTTGCTCGATGAGCAGCACGGTCAGCCCGTTGTCGGCCAGCTGTCGGATCGTCTTGAGCACAGTCGAGACGAGCTTAGGCGCGAGGCCGATCGAGGGCTCGTCGAGTAGAAGAACCCTTGGCGCGAGGCGCAGAGCCCGCGCGATGCCAAGCATCTGCCGCTCGCCACCCGACAATTGCCCTCCCAGATGCTCACGCCGGTTGGCGAGGTTGGGAAAGAGATCGTAGATGTCATTCAGCGAGTAGATATGCCGCCCCGCAGCTTCGGCCTCGGATGCGTGGTGGGCAAGGTTGTCGGCCACACTCATTGTGTGGAAGATCAATTGGCTCTCGGGAATGAGAAGCAGCCCCTTCTTCACGCGCTGTGTCGTGTCCAGCCGGCTCAAGTCCTCGCCGTCGAGCACAACACGGCCTGAAACGCGAGGCGCGCCGCGCGACCAGTTGAGGATTGCCCCGACAAGCGTGGACTTCCCGGCACCATTGGCCCCCACAACCCCCATGAGCTCCTGCTCGTGGAGTGCAAGGCGATTTACCGTCAGTGCCCGGTTGCCGTTGTAGTCGGCCGTTAGGTTCTCGATCTCGAGAACCGGACTTTTTGCCTGCTCGGTCATTCCGCACGCCCCAGGTAGGCTTCCAGCACCTCGGGAGAGTTGCGGATGTCTGCGGGCACGCCGCTTGCGATCATGCGGCCCTGATCGAGCACGACGATTTGGTCGGTGACGCTCATGATCAGATCCATGTGATGTTCGATGACGACCAGCGCGACGCCGTTGTCCCTGAGCGTGAGCATCAGGTCGACGAGGTTCTGCATGTCTTCGCCGCCGAGTCCGGCTGCCGGTTCGTCCAGCAACAGGATGTCGGCACCCGTGGCGTTGGCGAGCGCGATCGAAAGAGAGCGCTGCGTGCCATAGGGAATCTGCGTCGGGTAGCTGTCATGGTAGGCTTCAGGGATGCCCATCCAGACCAGCGCTTCGCGGGCCGCGTCTCGGGCCTGGGCTGCGCGCCGGGCAGAGGCCAGAGGACGAAAAATTGTCTGACCAAGGGATGAGCCGTGGGCATGTTGCATCACGGCGATCATGTTTTCGAGAACGGTGATGTTGGAAAAGAACGTGTTTTGTTGAAACGCCCGGCGCAGACCGAGCGCGGCGAGGCCATGGGCGGGCACGTCGGTCACATCCTGATCACCGATCCGCACGCGACCGGCACGTTGCACCATGTTGGTCGTGGCATTGTAGCAGGTGCTCTTGCCGGCGCCGTTCGGGCCGATGATCCCGAGGATTTCGCCCGGCCTCACGGTGAAGGAGACCCCGTCGAGGGCAACGAGCGCACCATAGCGCACCCGAAGCCCATCGACGGTGAGCGACCGCCCGTTGCCTTGAGAAACAGTCATCTGGCGATCGCCCTGCTGCTCAGCTGCCGGTCCGGACGACGATCTCGCCATCCACCACGTCGAAGAGATAGTGGTTTGAGTTGAGCTGGCCGTTGTCACCGAACGTTATGTCACCCAGAATGGTGCCTTCAAAGCTGCCGCCACGCATGCGTTTTGCGACATCTTCCTTGGCGAAACTGCCGGTGTCTTCCACCGCCTTCGCCCAGATTTGCAGCGCTGCTGCACCAAGTGCCATGAACTTGTCAGGCGTGTAGTCGTGCAGCTCTTCCGTCTTGGAGACAAAGGCCATGTTCGCCTCGTTTGACGCGAAAGGCTCGACCGCCGGAAAGTAGATATCCGCACCGATCAGGCCATTGGCCGCTTCGCCGGCCACCTCGATGACGCTGGGCGCCACGGTACCCACGGCTGCAACCAGCTGCCCCGGAACTCGAGAGCGAGAATGCTGGCGGATCAGCGCCGGCATGCCCAGACCTTCATTTGCATTGATCGCAATCGTCACGTCCGGCTCGGCCGACTTCACGTTGGAGAGCGAGACCCGGAAATCGGCCTGATCGAAGGGGAACTTCTCTTCAGCCACGACCTCGTATTCATGGCCCATCTTTTCGAGGGCCGACTGGATGGACGCCTGCGCGCCGTTCCCGTAGGCATCGTTTTCCGTCATGAAGGCCACGCGGGTCAGGGCGTTGTCGACGATGTACTTGGCAACAACCTCACCATCCTGGGCGTTCGAGCTGTTGAAGCGCACCGCCAGCGGGTTCCCCTCGCCCGAAAGGATCGGGTCGGCCTTTGAAATCGCGGTGATATCCATAATACCCGCGCGATTGATGACCGGCTGCATGGCCAGCGTCACAGGGCTGTTCCAGCCTTCGATGATGACCTCGACACCTTCGGCAATCAGCTCATTGGCGCGAGACACGCCCACGGCGGGGGTCGATTCGTCGTCCCGCATCACAAGTTCGATCTGGCGCCCCATGACGCCGCCATCCTCGTTGATGATCGCAGCCATCGATTCGATGGCCCAACTCACGTGCTTCCCCTGAGGCCCGGCCCCTCCGCTGAAGGGGAAGATAACCCCGACCTTGACGGGATCTTCCTGCGCGATCGCGGCGCTGGCCGCGAGGCCGAGCCCCACGACGGCAGATACAATTGGCTTGACTAGTTTGTGCATGTTTTTCCTCCCTAACACAAAAAGCATACTCATAGGTATGTTCATGCGTCAACCCATTCCGATACTCCGGAAGCCAACACACAAAAAGCAAGCCTTCCACGTACACACAAACGGTCGGTCAATGACCACGCTACGAACTAGCTATGTTTCTGCAGGCGCAGAATATCTTTATTACACTGTTTTTATTTCATTAAATATAAAGATCGCGTGCATGATTTCTGCGGATGAACCCAAGCTTCTCCTCGCCGAAAATATCAGAAAATCCTCTATGATCGACCACAAATCAGCGCCTTCTAACAACGGGCCAAGAGCAGAAATTTGTGATTCCATCTTGTCAGCATACCCACTGGTATGTCACGTTCTCGCCAGGAGGAGCCCCATGCCCACGACTGACAAGCCCGTGATTCATACGGCCCGCAAGGCCGCCGTGACGACCATAACGATCAGCCGCCCCGAGGCGCGCAACGCGCTCAACGTGGCCGTTCTCACTGGCATGGCCGAAGCGATGGAGGCCGCCGAGGCCGATGGCGAAACGCAGATCATCATCCTGACTGGCGGAGCAGATACCTTCTCGGCCGGGGCGGATATCGACATGCTGTCCGGGCAAACGGCAGCGAGCTACGTGACTTCGCCCAACCGCTTCGGCTTTGAGCGCATTCGCGACTCGCGTCTTCCGGTCATCGCCGCGGTATCGGGCTTCTGCCTTGGCGGCGGCTGCGAGATCGCACTGGCCGCAGACATCGTGATCGCCTCCGACACGGCGGTTTTCGGCCAGCCTGAAATCAACCTCGGCATCATCCCAGGGGCGGGTGGCACCCAACTTTGGGGAGAACGCGCAGGCCGAGGAATGCAGGCCGAGGCAGCCATGCGGGGAGGGTTCGTCGACGCCTATGCCGCCCGTCGCGCCGGGTTGGTCGACAGGGTCGTGCCGAAAGAGGCGCTGCTTGGCGCCACCGCCACGGAAGCAGAACACCTCGCCCGCAAAGCCCCTCTGGCCCTGCGCGCAGTCAAATCGGCAATGAGAGCGCGTTGGCGGATGTCCGCGGTGGCCGCGCTCGACCACGAGGTCGCCTTGATGGCCAACCTGCTGGCTTCTTCCGATGCCAGCGAAGGGATCACTGCCTTTCTTGAGAAACGCCAGCCCGACTTCACGGGAAACTGACCGATGACCGCCTTCAAGATTTCCGACACCATGACGGATGCCGAGCTCGGCCGAGGCATCGGCAAGGCCTTGCGCGCGGGTGGTGCCCTTTTTATCGAAGGTGAGATGCGCGCCGCGCTTCAGGCAGACGCCAGCACCTGGATCACCATTCTGGCCCGCTCGCGGATGCCCGTTTCGCTTGCTCTTTCGGGCGAATTCGGCCCGCGCGGGGTGGCCCTGGCGCTGCTCGCCGACTTGGTTTCGGTGTCCGACGCCACCGGCGCGGACGGTGCACATCGTGGGCCGTTGATTGCGGCGCTTGCCGCCAATCGCATGGGCCAGGTCGCCGCACGCGCGTTTCTGGCCGAGCCCTGCCCCCTGACCGCCCTTGGGGCCGCCGGGGTCTTGCATAGTGGCGCGGCCGACCTCCTTGCCAGATACAAGTCGGCGCTCGTCGCGGCGGCTGAACTGCCCTTCGACGAGGCGATCGCCTTTGCCGCCCTTACCCACGCCAATCAGGACGAAATGCAATGAGCACGACAGACCCCAGATTCGACGGGGCCGGCCCCGAGACACGCTGGACAGACCTTCTTGAAAGCGGCGTGTTCGCCATCCAGACCTGCGGCGCCTGCAATGCATCCCAGTTTCCGCCCGTGGCTACCTGTCAGGCTTGCGGTGCCCCCGAGCCTGCCCTCGTGCCCGCCAGCGGCCCGGGCACCGTGTATGCCACGACGACCGTGCGCGCTCGCGACGGCGCCTATGACGTGTCAATCATCGAACTCGACGAAGGCCCGCGCATCATGAGCCGGGTGGAAGGCGTGACCGCGGAGGAAGTACAGATCGGACAGCGCGTCACTGCCCGTGTCGACACAGGTGGCGAAACACTCGTGGTCGTCTTCGATCGCGCGGAGGAGCGGGCATGAGCGATCTGCGCGGCGCCATTTCCGTGGCCGGAATCGGCAACACCAATCGCTGGAATGCGCCCGGGCGAACGGCCTTCGACCAGTTGCAGGAGGCCACCTTCCTTGCGCTGGAAGACGCCGGCCTCTCCCTGAAAGACGTGGATGCGCTCTATTGCGCGCACTCCACCAGCGGGCTGCCGGTTCTCAACGCTGCCGAACGCCTTGGTGTCGCGGGGCAACTGCGACATGCCGACGGCACGATGGTGGGTGGGGCTTCATTCCTGTTTCACCTGCGCTCTGCCATGTCGGCGCTCGCGACCGGCCAGTGCGACGTGGCGCTCGTATGTTACGGCTCCAACCAGCGCAGCGCTGGCGGCAAGCTTGCCCCTATGCCGGACCCGCAGCCCTTCGAAGCGCCCTACAAGCCACGTTACCCGCTTTCGAGCTACGCGTTGGCTGCGGGACGGCATATGCATGACTATGGCACCACGCGCGAGGACCTGGCCCGGGTGGCCGTGGCCGCGCGCGAATGGGCACGTATGAACCCCGCCGCCTTCGAACGGGAAGAATTGACCGCCGATGACGTTTTGTCGGCTCGCATGGTGAACGACCCGCTGACCAAGGCGGATTGCTGCCTTGTCACCGATGGCGGCGCTGCCATCGTTCTGACCCGGACGGACAGGGCCCGTGATTTGCGCCAGCCACCCGTGCCGGTGCTGGGCAGCGGTATCGCCGTGAGCCATCGCCAGATAGCATCTATGCCCTCTCTCTCAGAGACCGCGGCGAAACACTCCGGTGCAGCGGCCATGGCCCAGGCGGGCGTGCGGCCCGAGGATATCGACCACGTAATGGTCTACGACGCCTTCACCATCTGCACGCTGATGTTCCTCGAAGATCTCGGGTTCTGCCCAAAGGGCGAAGGCGGGGCCTTCGTGTCCTCAGGCGCCATCGCACCGGGCGGCAGCCTGCCGGTGAACACGAACGGCGGGGGCCTGAGCTGCAACCACCCCGGTATGTATGGGCTTTTCACATTAATCGAAGCGGTGCTTCAACTACGCGGACAGGCCGGTGCGCGACAGGTCGATGGCGCCGAAATTGCGCTCGCACATGCCAATGGCGGTGTTCTTTCCAGCCAGGCCACCGCCATTCTGGGCACGGAGGCTGCGCTTTGACCACGCATCCGAAGAAACAGCATGCAGACAGGGAGACACCATGACAGGGGTTCTGGAAGGAAAAACCGCAATCGTCACAGGCGCGGGGCAAGGCGTGGGCAAGGCCATTGCCGAAGGCCTCGCCAGAGAAGGCGCCAATGTGGTTGTCAACGATATCGGTGTGACCCTCACCGGCGAAGCCGAGAACGCCGGCGCCGCCGACGCGGTGGCCCAAGGCATCCGGTCCAACGGAGGCCAGGCGGTCGGCTCCACGGCATCGGTCAGCGAATGGGACGGCGTTCAGCAGATGATGCAATCTGCGATGGACAATTTCGGCGGGCTCGACCTCGTGGTGAACAATGCCGGTATCCTGCGTGACGCAATCTTCCACAAGATGGATCCCGACCAGTTCCGCGCCGTGATCGATGTACACCTGATGGGAAGCTTTTACCTCAGCCGGGCCGCAGCGGGAGTCTTCCGCAACCAGAACGGCGGCGCCATGGTTCACATGACGTCCACGGCCGGGCTGATCGGCAATTTCGGTCAGGCCAACTACATGGCCGCCAAGATGGGCATCGTGGGCCTGTCGCGGGCCATCGCGATGGACATGCAGCGGTACAACGTGCGCTCGAACTGCATCGCGCCTTTCGCATGGTCGCGCATGGTCAGTTCCATTCCCACCGAGACGGAAGCCGACAAGGATCGTGTCGCCAAGCTGAAGCGGATGACCCCCGAGAAGATTGCACCGCTTGTAGCCTTCCTCGGCTCAGACGCGGCGGCAGGAATTTCGGGCCAGATCTTTTCGGCCCGCAACAATGAGATCTACCTCTTTTCCCAGCCGCGCCCGGTACGCAGCCTGCACCGCGGCGATGGCTGGACGGCAGAGAGCATTGCCGAGATGGCATCTGCGTTCCGGCCGCATCTCACCCCGCTCGAACGCTCCGCGGATGTCATCTCGTGGGATCCGGTCTGATGCCACTTAACCCCGACTACCTGATGTCGCTCGATCGCGACGAGATCGTACAGGAGTGGTCCTGGAAGGACGCCGCGATCTATGCGCTCGGCCTCGGTTATGGCGACGACCCGCTCGACAAGCGGCAATTGCGTTTTCTTGACCATGCTCAGCAAATGCAGGCCATGCCGGCCATGGTCAACGTACTGGGCTATGACGGTGCCTGGCTGCGGGACGAGAAGACCGGCGTGGATTACCTCAAGGTCGTTCATGGCGAACAGGCCATGCGCATGCATGGCCCCCTGCCCGTCGAGGGCCGCATCCGGGCAAAGACGCGGATCGTTGAACTGGTGGACAAGGGCCCCGGCAAGGGCGCGCTGATCGTGACCGAACGCGAGATTTCCGACGCCGAAACGGGCGAGCCCATCGCCAGCGTCAATCACAATGTTTTCTGCCGCGGGGCCGGCGGGTTCGGCGGCAGCGCCCGGCAGAGCGTGACGATGGAAAGGCCGCCAGAACGCGCTCCGGACGGCACGGTCAGCGTGTCCACGCCGCCGCAACTGGCGCTGATTTACCGGCTTTCGGGCGATCTCAACCCGCTGCATTCCGACCCCACCGTCGCGCGCAAGGCCGGGTTCGAAAGACCTATTCTGCATGGGCTGTCCACCTTCGGCATCGCGTGCCGGGGCATGATGGATGCGCTGTGCGACGCGGATGGCTCGCGAGTTAAGAGCTTGGCGGGACGTTTCTCGGCGCCGGTCTACCCCGGGGAGACCCTGAGCATCGACTACTGGACGGAAAGCCCCGGCAAGGCCGCCTTCGAAATGCGCGTACCGGAGCGTGAGGCCACCGTTCTTGGAAGCGGGCGTTTCGATTACATGATGGAGGCGTAAGCCAGATGAATTTCGACCTCTCTGACGATCAGAAAGCCTTGAAGGAAACCGCGCGCAAGTTCGTGCAGGCCGAACTGCCGGACCTTGCGCGGGAGATAGACGACACGGCCGAGCCGGTGAGCCATGATTGGCTCAAACGCTACGGTGACATGGGCTTCCTGGGGGTAAACACGCGGGAGGAATATGGCGGACTGGGCCTGTCGCATCTCGATGCCTTTCTCGTCATGGAAGAATTCGCCAAGGTCTCGGTCGGGGTGGCCTTTCCTGTCTTCGAATGCTGCGCCGGGCCGGTCCGCATCGTCGAGGCGCTTGGGCATCCGGATCTTGCCGCGCGTGTTGTGCCTCAGGCGGCCGCAGGCGAGTTGCTGGTGGCTATCTCCATGTCGGAACCCGACGCGGGCACGGCCCTGACAGATCTCCGAACCACGGCCCGTTTGGATGGCCAAGAGGTCGTCATCAACGGCGCCAAGCGCTGGTGCTCGGGTGCAGGCCATTCGGATGGATATGTCGTTTTCTGCAGGTTCGACGGCATCCAGGGCGCCAAGGGCGTGGGAGCAGTTTTCGTCGATCGCGATACGGAGGGGCTCAGCTTCGGCCCGCAAGAAAAGCTTATGGGCTTCCGCGGCGTATCCTCGGCCGATATGAATTTCGACGAAGTTCGGGTGCCACGCGAACACGTGATCGTAGAGGCTGGCGGATTCGGCAAGCTGATGGGTCTTTTCAACATCGAGCGGCTGGGCAATGCCACCATGGCGCTCGGCACCGCGTCGGGGGCGCTCGAGATGGTGACTCAATACGTTCAGGAACGCCATCAGTTCGGCAAGCCGATCGTCGACTTTCAGGCGGTACAGATCAAACTGGCCGAAATGGCCGTAAAGGTAGAGGCCACGCGGCTGATGATCCATCGTGCCGCAGCCAACGCCGAGACTGGCCTGCCCGACAGCCAGCAAGCCGCCATGGCCAAATGCATGGCCAACGAGATGACGCGGGAAGTGACAACCACCGCGATGCAACTCATGGGAGGGTACGGCTACGCGAAGGAATACGGAATGGAACGCCGCGTGAGGGACAGCTTTGGCTGGGGCATCGCCGGCGGGTCGATCGACATTCAGAAGATCAATATTGCCGCCGGGCTTATCGGTCGACGCTTCAGTCAGAGGGGATGAGATGGCGCAACCGCACGTCCTGATCGCGGGTGCCTCAGGGGTCATCGGCCGGGCGGCCGTTGCCCGTTTCGCGTCCGCCGGCTGGAAGGTCACGGCGCTCTCGCGGCGCGATCCAAAACTGGACTGCACCTACGCCCATCTTCCCGTCGACCTGACCAATTCCACCGCATGCGTCGAGGCCATCGCCGGCCTCGATCCCGTCACTCACCTCGTGTATGCCGCCGTCTACGAGGAACCGGATCTCGTAAACGGCTGGCGCTCGGCGGCGCAGATGGAAACCAACCGTGCCATGCTGGAAAATCTGCTCGAACCGCTCGGCATGTCGGGCTCGCTTTCCCACGTCTCGGCCTTTCAAGGCACAAAGGCCTACGGCGTTCATATCCGCCCCTTCCCTGTTCCCGCCCGTGAAAGCTGGCCGCGCCATGACCATGAGAATTTCTATTGGCTTCAGGAAGACCTGCTGCGGGCCGCGGCCGAGAAAGCGGGTTTCGGGTTCACTATCTGGCGGCCCCAAGTTGTCTTTGGCGATGCCATCGGCGCAGTTATGAACGTGCTGCCGGTGATTGGTGCCTTTTCCGCGCTGGAAGCTGCGCAGGGGCGGCCGCTTTGCTTCACCGGCGGGCCGGATTACGTGCTGGAAGCGGTGGATGCCGGGCTTATCGCCGGGGCGTTGTTCTGGGCCGCCGAAGCTGAAACCGCAAGAAACGAGATATTCAACATCACCAATGGCGATGTCTTCGCGTGGCGCAACGTCTGGCCCGCCATCGCCGAGGCACTCGGTGCTACGCCCGGCTCTGACGCGCCGCAGCGTCTGGCCGATACCCTTCCGCCGCGGGCGGAAGAGTGGCGCGCGCTTGCCCGGTTGGAGGGGCTGGCCTGTGAAGACCTCGGCGCGCTCATGGGCCGCTCCCATCACTATGCCGATTTCATTTTCGCGACCGGCGCCAAGCGCCCGCCTGCGCCAGTGATCGTTTCGACCATCAAGCTCCGCAAGGCGGGCTTTGGCGGCTGTGTCGATAGCGAAGACATGTTCCGCAAGCTGATCCGTCAGTTGCAGGACCGCAACGTTCTGCCTTCGCGCGAGCGTATCGAAAGACTCAGCAACGGGAGGACGCCATGACAGAACAACGCTGGAAAAACCGGCCCGAAGGATCAAACTGGGGGGATTTCGGCCCGGATGA
The DNA here is from genome assembly GCF_008728195.1 of Roseovarius indicus. Classification (NCBI taxonomy): domain Bacteria; kingdom Pseudomonadati; phylum Pseudomonadota; class Alphaproteobacteria; order Rhodobacterales; family Roseobacteraceae; genus Roseovarius; species Roseovarius indicus. The sequence goes on along the minus strand of NZ_CP031598.1, from coordinate 1,575,683 downwards.
TCAGATCGGCCGGATGAATCTGCTCACGCCCGAGGCGCGGCTGCGCGGTGCCCGCGAGATCCGCGAAGGGCGGTCATTCTGCCTGTCGCTTCCACTGGACTATCCGGGCGGCAACGTGCTTTTCCCCCTCCGCAAGGAACCCGTCTTCCACCATGAAAAACGAGGGGACGGTCATAATTTCAACTTCGATCTATCGGGCGTTTCACCTTGTTATTGCGACGTAATATCCGATGACGCGGTAACGCTGTACACCCAGTATTCAACGCAATGGGATGCACTTGCTCACGTCGGCATGCGATTTGATGCCGACGGCGACGGTGTGGCCGAGAAGGTCTATTACAACGGTTATCGCGGCGGTAGCGATATCGTCGGGCCCGATGAGGGGGACGATCACGGAGCCGCGGCCCTCGGCATCGAGAACCTGGCGGCCTGTGGTGTGCAGGGTCGCGGCGTGATGGTCGACCTTGAGAGAGCTTACGGACGCGATCGTAAACTGATCGACTACGACGCCCTCATGAAAGCCATGGACGGCATGGATGTCGAGGTGGAATCAGGGGACTTTCTTTGCCTCAACACTGGCTTTGCCGACCTTGTTCTGTCGATGAACAAACAGCCAGACGGAGAGGTTCTGGCCAATGCCTGCGCCGTGCTTGACGGCAGGGATGAGCGGCTGCTCAACTGGGTCACTGACAGTGGTATCGTGGCTATCTGTGCAGACAATTTCGCAGTTGAGGCCTACCCATCGCGTGTGCCAGATGAAGAACGTTTCCCGGCGTTGCCGTTGCACAACCACTGTCTTTTCAAACTCGGCATCCACCTTGGTGAGTTGTGGCATTTCGGGGAACTTGCCGCATGGCTGAGTGAAAACCAACGTTCAGCCTTCTTCCTTACAGCCCCGCCATTGCGCCTGCCAGGTTCGGTGGGCTCGCCGGTGACACCGATCGCGATGGTGTGACATGTCTTGTCCAAGAGCCATATCAGGACAACCTGGCCAGGCGGACAACAGTTGCAATTTTTCATTCTTTTCACCGGCATATCACACCGGCCGACGCAATGGACACCTCAGGACAGCATCGTCCACCGATGACTTGAGTGTTTCGAGCAACATCTCGCTGAAGATCGACTGCGGAAAGAGATGCTTGGCGTCGTGGAAAGACTTGCGCGGCATCATGCCGAAATCGGTGTCTTTGGGGACCTTCACGGCCTCTTCGGCATCCTTCACCGAAATCACCGAGAGGACCGGCCCGAAGATTTCTTCCCGGGCGATGCGCATGTCGTTGTTGACGTTGTCGAAGATCGTCGGCGCCACGTAGTAGCCCCCGGTTTCCTCGTTGAGCTTGCCGCCGCCTGTCGCGATGGTTGCGCCCTGTTCGAGGCCGGTCTCCATATAGCTCAGGACACGCTCGTACTGTTCGGCACTAACCAGCGGGCCCATCTTGGTGGCCGCGTCGAACGGGTCGCCCACGACGATCTCGCGGGCTTTCTCGACCACCTTTTCAAGGAGCTTGTCCTTGATGCCGTCCTGGACCACGACGCGGGAGCCCGCGTTGCAGACCTGGCCCGCGTTGGAGAAGATGCCCGCCGCGACGCCGGCGGCGGCGGCATCGAGATCGGCGTCGGCGAGGACGACCTGGGGCGACTTGCCGCCGAGTTCGAGGCTGACGCGCTTGCCGTTGCTTTGGCCGGCATAGACCTGGAACATCCGGCCGACGGCGGTCGAGCCCGTGAAGGCCAGGCAATCGACATCCATGTGGCGGCCAAGCGCCTGCCCTGCGGTTTCACCGTATCCGGAGAGGACGTTGAAGACGCCCGCGGGAATGCCGGCTTCGACGGCCAGTTCGGCAATGCGCAGCGCGGTGTAGGGGGATTGCTCGGCCGGTTTGAGGGTGACCGAGTTGCCGGCGGCGAGCGCCGGTGCGAATTTCCACGCGGCATGGAGAGCGGGAAGTTCCAAGGCACCACGGCGCCCACGACGCCGACGGGCTCGCGCACTGCGATGGCAAGCATCGAGTCGTCGGTGGGGCCAACCTCGCCGTAGATCTTGTCGATCGCCTCGCCGAACCAGGCGACGCAGCCTGCGGCGGAGGGAATGTCGCCATTGGTGGCGTTGACGAGCGGCTTGCCCACGTTCAGGGTTTCGAGCAGGGCGAGATCATCGCGGTTTTCGAGGATCAGCTCGGAGAACCGGAGCATGATGCGGCGCCGGTCCTGCGGGGCCATGCGCGACCATGTGCCGGCCTCGAAGGCGGCGCGGGCGCTCTTGACGGCGTCATCGACATCCGCGGCATCGCAATCGGCGACGGTGCCGATGGTTTCGCCGGTGCCGGGGAATATACAGGGCAAGGTCTTGCCTGATCTGGCCGAAACCCATGCGCCACCGATGAATGCCTTGTCCGGCAGGGGAATCTGCAGCCTGTCAATTTGCGACGTCACGGCTTCATTCTGCATGGGGGGTTTCTCCAAACTTGTCTTCTTGAGTTTCGGAGGGATGCTAGCAGTGGGGAAGGTATAAGGAACATTCAATTGAGTTGGCTCAGAACGTGCCAAAAGTTATGATCTTTCGGGGTTTTTCGGCCGGAACGCGGACGGGAGGATCTGTCGGAGGACAAGGCCAGAGCGACGGGCATGGGCACCCAGGCAAGGCCGCGCCACTGTCGGACGTGACACGCCCCGCCGGGCCTTATTTGCCAATGTAATCGCGTTCGACGGAAGCTTGGCGAATGTCTGCGAGCGTTCGGCATCCGCACATCGCCATGGTTCGGTCCAGTTCGTCGGCAAGGATATCAACCATCGCCTGCACACCGGCCTGCCCGCCACTTGCCAGGCCATAGAGCATCGCCCGCCCCAACAGGACGGCATCCGCGTCCGCATGGAGCAGCTTGAAGACATCGCTGCCCCGCTGCACCCCGCTATCGGCAAGGAGTGTCGTCTTGTCGCCCAGGGCCTTCCGCAGCGCGGGCAGCATGTCGAGCGGCGCGACGGAAATGTCGAGGTTTCGCATGCCATGGCTTGACACGATGACCCCGTCGGCCCCTTCGGAAACCGCGCGCCGGGCATCGTCGGGGTGTAGGATTCCCTTCAGAAGTAGCTTTCCCTTCCAGGCCGCGCGGACCTTGGCCACGTGATCCCAGTTCAGACCTGCCTGGTGGGTCATCGGCGGCACATCACGCCCGGTAATGGTTGCCTCCGCGGCGCGGGGGTGATGGGCGAACCGTGGCAAGCCACCTCTGACCAAGGCGCGCCCGAGAACGTCCGCGGCCCATAGGGGGCGTGACAGCACATCGGCAATGTTGCGCGGCCCGTATCGCAGCGGCAGACCGAAGCCGTTGTGCTGGTTGAATGTCCGCTTGGGATATACTGGTGTGTCGATCGTCATCACCAGTATTTCGACGCCTGCATCCCGGGCTCGTGCCAGCAATGGCCGCCAGTTTTCCTCGCCTGTCCAGAGGTAGATCTGAAACCAATGCTCGGCAGGGGAAGCCGCGGCAATTTCGTCTATCGATAGAAGGCCTTCGGTGGCGACGCAGAACGGCAGGCCGAGGCTGCGCGCGGCCCGGCTGAGCGCGATGTCGCCCCTGTGGCGGACCATGCCCGAAAAGGCAGTGGGCGCCATGATGAAGGGGAGCTCTCGGTGCGTTCCCAGGTAATCCGCCGACAGATCACGCGCCGCCCCGCCAGTAAGAACCCGGGGCACCACGCGCAGCGCGTCGAACCGCGCGCGGTTGTGAGACATGGCCGTCTCAGCTTCGGTCCCCCGATCGATGTATTCGAAAACACCCCGTGGCAGGCGCCGCCGGGCCTGTGCCCGCGCTTCCCGGCAATCCAGAAAGGACGTCGTTTTCCGGTCAGTCACCGAGAAAGAGTTTGCCTGGATTCATGATGTTATCCGGATCGAAGACCCGCTTGATCCCGCGCATGATAGCAATCTCTTCGGGGCCGACGGCCCGGGCAAGTCGCGCGCGGTAACTCAGACCGATCCCGTGTTCCGCGGTGACACCGCCCTGCAGTTCCGAGACGACGTCGTCGATGATCTGGTCCAGTTCGCCCGAAACCTTGTTGTAGTCATCGGGATGGGGGAACCTGCCCTGGGCGAAGAGCACCACGAGGTGCATGTTGCCGTCGCCGAGGTGGCCGACGTAGAGCGGGCGCGAGTCCGGGAACGCCTCGAGGATCCGCTCTCGGGTCATCTCGACGTAATCCTCCTGACACATCAGCGGCACTGAGCTGTCATGCGACATGTTCGGCCCGGAATGGCGGATCGCGTCGGACACCGCGTGGCGGAGGAACCAGAACTCCTCTGCCTGGCGGTCGTTCTGGGCGATGACAACGTCCTGCGCCAGTTCGTCTTCCAGCGCCTTGACCAGCGTCTCCTGCATCAAGGCTGCAAGATCGGTGTCTTCGCGCGTGTCGGAAACCTCGAGCAGCAAGGACCATGTTGGCAGGGCCTCGAACGGAAGCCGCGTGCCCTGCATCTGCTCCAGTACAAGGCGCATGTAGTCGGCTTCGGTGATCTCGGCTGCGGTGACGCGCTCGCCGAATGCCGCCTTCATCCGTCGAAGGATCTTGAGACCGGCGTCGACCGAGTCGACCGCGACCAGCGCCGTTTCGCGGCTTAGCGGCCGCGGGAAAATGCGCAGAACTGCGGCAGTGATAATTCCGAGCGTGCCCTCCGAGCCGATGAAAAGCTGCTTGAGGTCATACCCGGTATTGTTCTTGCGCAGGCCGGACAGCCTGCTGATGATTTCGCCCGAAGGCAGCACCACTTCCAGCCCGAGAACCAGATTGCGCGTGACCCCGAAGCGCAGCGCGGCCGTGCCGCCCGCGTTCGTGGCGATGTTCCCGCCGATCTGGCAGCTCCCCTCGGCGCTGAGGCTGAGGGGAAACTGCATGTCTTCTGCCTCGGCCGCGTCCTGAATGGATTGAAGAACGCAACCCGCCTCGACGGTGATGGTTTCCGCCAACGGAGAAATCTCGCGGATCCTGTTCATCCGGCGCATCGACAGGCCGATGCCCTTAATGATCTCTCCGCTTTCGGATTTTCTTGCCACAACGGCGGCACTACCGACAAGGCCGGTATTGCCGCCGATGGGGGTGATCGGGATACGGTGCCGGGCACACAACCGAACCACGTCGCTTACCTCTGCGGTCGAGCCGGGCTCGACGATGCAGAGAGCGTCGCCTTCGTAACGCCTCCGCACGTCGATGAGAAAACCCGCGACCTGGTCGTCTGCCGTGAGGACGTGGGCTTCGCCCACCACGGTTTGCAGCGAGGTCAAAAAATCGGTCGTGTCCAACATCCGCGTCATTCCGATCAAAAGGTGTTTAGCTGATCATCCACTCGGCGTACCGGCGCTGAACGGCGTCGTAGTTGTCGCCCCACCAAGCTGGGTCGATAACGACATTGCGGCCGTTGCCGAGATCCGGCAGGTAGCCGCCTTGATCGCTGTTCCGGATTTCTTCCAGCACCGACATACGGTTCGGCACGTAGAAGCCCGCAAGCGACCATGCCTTCTGTTGTTCGGGGCGCATGCAGAATTCAATGAACCGCATGGCGGCTTCCTTGTTGGGCGAGCCTTTCGGGATGGCGAAGAAGTCGAGCGAGTTGTTCGTCTGGTCGAACGAGAAGTCCAGCGCCGCGCCGCCCTGCCGCGCAGAGTTCACGCGGTTGTAGTAGCTGTAGGAGAAGTCCGCCTCGTTCTGGGTGACCGACGACACCTGTTCCGGGGTCGAGCTGGCAAAGGTCGAGACATGCGGCTTCAGCTCGTCAAGCTTGGCGAAGGCGCGCTCGACGTCCAGCGGGTAGAGGTCTTCCGGCGCCACGCCGTCCGCGACAAGCGCCGCTTCCAGAGTTTCAGGTGCCAGCGACCGCATGCAGCGGCGTCCCGGGAATTGCTCGACATCGTAGAAGCCCGCGAAATCGACCGGGTGCTGGCCGTCGGGGTGACGTTCGGTGTTCCAGAGAAGACCGCCGCTGTAGAGGTAGAGCGGCATGTAATAGGGGTTCGGCGCTTCGACCAGGCCGGACATGTTGACCAGCTCGGGGTCGAGCTCTTCCCAGAGGTCCTGCTTGGCACCGGAGGTTGCGAAAGCGGCCGGCGCGTCGATCACGTCCCAGGTCACGGAGTTGCTCAGAACCTGCGCCTTGACCTTTGCCATGTCGCCATTGTCGACCAGCTGCACCTCGATACCCGTCTCGGCCGTGAACGGCTCGACGAAGTTGGTCTGCACCATCTCGTGGTAGCTGCCGCCCCACGAGGTTACGGTGATCTTGCTGTCCTGTGCGAAGGCACGGCCGGTGAAAACGGCCGGAGCGGCCAGCGCCATTGCCCCGGTTGACAGACCGTGCAGAACCGCGCGGCGGGAGGGCTTAAGAAGTTTCGACATGAATTTTCCTTTCCTTGTTGAACTTCAGTTTTTCATTCTGATTTGAAGGCCGGATCCGGCGGCAGGAGGCGGGCATCGGACGAATCCCAGCTGACGGTCACGCGGGAGCGTCTTTCCGGGCGCTGCGCGTTCGGGCTCGTCGGAACCTGAACCGTCAGTTGCGTCCCGTCATCCGCCCGGAGGTAGTGACGCTGGAAACCACCCAGAACCACGGTATCGAGCACTTCCGCTTCGATACCGGGCCAATTCTGTTTCGCCTCCATGGACAGGGATTCCGGGCGCACCATGAGGACGGCTTCGCCCGTGTCGGCCGCGCCGGGGGCCGCGTTTTCGTAGGGCAGCTTGCCTGCCCCCGTGACCAGGGTGCCGGAGGCGGCGTCGATCTTGCCGAAGAACAGGTTCGAGGAGCCGAGGAAATCGGCCGCGAACAGCGTTTCGGGTTTGAAGTAGAGGTCTTCGGGGTTGCCCTGCTGCTCGATCCGGCCGTTGCGCATCAAGACGATGCGGTCGGACATCGCGAGGGCCTCTTCCTGGTCGTGCGTGACATAGATGATCGTCACGCCAAGTTCGGCGTGAAGCCGCTTGATTTCGAGCTGCATATCCTCACGCAGTTTCTTGTCGAGCGCGCCGAGAGGTTCGTCCATCAGGATGATCGGCGGGCGATAGACGATGCACCGCGCCAGCGAGATACGCTGCTGCTGGCCGCCGGACAGCTGCTTGGGCTTGCGGTCGGCGACGTGCTCAAGCTGGATCAGGCTCAGCACTTCGCGCACGCGGGTCTCGATCTCCGACTTGGCCACCTTGCGCACCTGCAGCGGGAAGGCGATGTTGTCGAACACCGTCATGTGCGGCATCAACGCGTAGTTCTGGAACACCATGCCCAGACCGCGCGCGTTGGTCGGCACATGCGTTGCGTCGCGCCCGTCGATCTCGATCTGCCCCTCGCTGACCTGGGTCATGCCCGAGATCAGGTTCAGCAGCGTCGACTTGCCCGACCCTGAAGGCCCAAGCAGCGTGACGAATTCGCCTTCCTTCACGGCGAGGTCGACACTGTCGAGGGCGACGAAATCTCCATAGCGACGGGTCAGGTTTGAGACGCGGATCATGTCCGAAGCGGTCGAACTTTGAGTCATGCTTTTTACGTTTCCTTGCGGCATCGGAGGATTGACGTTCAGTGCGGCAACGGTCATGTCGCCTGCCCCTTGCGTTCAAGGCGCATCATTGCCAGCGCCAGGACCAGGGAAACCACCGTCAACAGGGTCGAAACCGCCGCGATGACCGGAGAGATTTCCCAGCGCAGCGCGCTGAACATCTTGACCGGAAGGGTCTCCGTTTCGGGACCGGTGATGAAGTAGGAGACGATCACTTCGTCCAGCGAGATCAGGAACGCGAAGAGCGCACCGCCCGCGATTCCGGATTTCAGCTGCGGCAGGACCACGCGGAAAAAGATCGTCGCCTTGCTCGCCCCCATGATCAGGCAGACCTGCTCATAGGCTGGATCGAGGTGTCGAAGCGAGGCGCTGACGGAAACCATCATGAAGGGGATCGCCAGCATCGAGTGGGTCAGCACCACGGTGACGGTCCGGTTCAGCATCCCGTAAGGAGCAAGCTGAAGGTAGAGCCCAAGCGCCAGCACGATCATCGGCACCAGCAGCGGCCCCATCGCCAGCGCCTTCCAAAGGCCGGTTCCCGGCAGGCGTGCCCGGTTCAGTGCATAGGCCGCCGGCACCGTGATCGCCGTTGTCAGCACGGTCACGCAGAGCGCGACGAACAAGCTCTGGGTCAGGGCGCCCCACCAGGAGGGATCGGTGAAGAACTGGCGGTAGAGGTCGACCGACAGGTCGCGCGGGGGAAATTGCAGCTCGGTGCCGGAGCCGAACGAGATCGGAACAACGATCAGCGACGGCGCCATCAGGAAAATGTAGGTCACCCATGCCAGCACCGGCACGACGAGGGTTCCCATTGCGTTCATTCTACGGCTCATACCCTTACCTCCCCGCAATGCCTGCGCCGCCCTGCACCTTTCCGAGCGCCGCGACGAGGACTCCGGAAATCAGCAGCAGAACAATCGCGATGGCCGATGCAAGCGGCCAGTCGAGGGTTTGCCGCGTGTAGAAATCGATGAGGTTTGCAACCATCATATCTTGGCGACCACCCAGCAGATCCGGCGTGATATACATGCCGATGGACAGGGTGATGTTGATCAGTACGCCCGCGATCACGCCGGGCAGTGCCAGCGGCAGCGTGATGCGCCGGAAGATGGTGAAGCGCGATGCGCCCATGACTTCTGCGGCGCGCCCCAGGTTTGCATCCTGCGACAGCAGGCTCGAGAGAATCGAGACGATCATGAAGGGCAGGACGTAGTTGATCATGCCGAGGATCGCGCCGATCCGGTTGAACACCAGCGCAAGATGGATCTCGGTCTGGAAGACCCAGCTGAGAAACGTGTTCACCACCCCGTCATACCCGAGCAGCACCGTCAGCGCGAAACTCTTGACCAGGATGCTCGTCCAGAAGGGCAGCATCACCATGACGAGGTAGGGCACGCGCTTGTGCGCATCCATCCGCGACAGGTGCAGCGCGACCGGAAAGCCGAGGAGAAGGCTCACGACCGTTGCAGTGCCGCTGATGACCAGGGTCGTCTTCAGGACCTTCAGGAAAAGCGTGCTGTCCAGAAGGTCGGCATAGGCGCGCAGCGTGAAGCCTTGATCATTGAAGCTCTGCCACAGGGTCTGGCCCAGTGGATAGAGAAACAGGACAGCCAGCAGCGCCGCCATCGGCGCGATCAGCAGGAACCCTGTCGTCTGATTCAGATATGGGGTGTCGTCTTGCATGTTCCCTCGTCAGTCGTTCGGTCACATTTGAACACGCGACCCGAGACATTTTCAGGAAACTGACATCAATCACCCGGCTTGGCAAGCAGGATTCTGAAATATGAAATTCTAGATATCTGCGTTGATCCAGAACACGGCACATTGCGTCGCGCCGATATTCGCGAATCTATGCGGCAAATCGCTCGGGAAGGCAAAACAGTCGCCTTCACGAAGAATCCACGTCTCGCCCTCGATCTCGAGCTCCAGGACGCCGCACATCACGAGCCCGATCTCTTCGCCATTATGTGCATAGGGCGCCTCGCCGGATCCGTAGCCGGGCTCAAGCAGCATGTAGAACCCCCTGAGTCGATCGCTGGAGGCCGGCGAAATAAGGTCTTTCTTCAGGCCCTCGGAGCGCAGGAATGGCTGCCGCCGATCAGCGGTAACGACATATGGATCGGCCTTTTTTTCATCACTCTCGGGATCAAGCAGCCACGCAGCAGACACACCGAGCGCCTCGCCCAGCGTAAAAAGCGTCCGCACGGTCGGAGACACCAATTCGCGCTCGATCTGGGATAGCGTTCCGATAGAGATACCTGACGCAGCCGCCAGATCTGCCAGCGTCATTTTCTGCTGCTGCCGCAAGTCCCTGATTCGGCCGCCGACCTTCGGCGTGTCACCGGAGCCGGAGGTACGCCGCTTCTTTGCACCAACGTCATTTCCAACAGCGCCGCCCGCGCCAATTTCCTTGCCGTCCATGTATCCCCGCCATCAACTTTCTGTGGTTGAGGTGATCCGCCCTTAGTGCGGCCGCCATTATTCTGAAATGCTACGTGAAATTAACCCCCTTCACAACCAGATTTCAGAATTCCAAAAAACTTCCTTGCAAAGGCGCGGAGTTTTCCGGATGCTCCACCCAAACCATCACTTAGAATTTGGACAATGACATGCTGGATAGCAACATCCAAGACTGGCGCGAAGCGGCGCAGGTCATCTCTCCCGAAGGTCGCATGTTTATAGACGGAACCTATCTTGACGCGGAATCGGGAAAAACCTTCGACAACGTGAACCCGGCCACCGGGGAAATCACCTGCCAGATCGCGGAGGGCGGCACCGGGGACATCGACCGGGCCGTCGCCGTGGCGCGCCGCGCGTTCGACAGCGGCGTCTGGTCGAAGATGAGCCCTTCGGACCGCGGCGCGCGCCTCGTCAGGTTTGCCGACCTCATCGAATCCCATACGCGGGAGCTCGCGCTGCTTGAGACGCTCGACATGGGCAAGCCGATTTCGGACGCGCTTTCGACGGACCTTCCGCTCTCTCACAGCTGCCTGCGGTGGTACGGCCAGGCGATCGACAAGATCTACGACGAGATCGCGCCGACGCCGGGCTCGGCGGTTTCGCTGATGCGGCGCGCGCCGCTGGGCGTGGTCGGCGCGGTCGTGCCGTGGAACTTTCCGCTGATGATGGCCGCCTGGAAGATCGCCCCGATCCTCGCGGCGGGCAACAGCGTGGTCCTGAAGCCAGCCGAGCAATCCTCGATGTCGGCCATTCGCATCGCCGCGCTCGCAGTCGAAGCGGGCATTCCCGAAGGCGTACTGAATGTCGTGCCCGGCATGGGGGAAACCGCCGGCCGGGCCTTGGGGCTGCACATGGATGTCGACTGCATCGCCTTCACCGGGTCGACGGCGGTGGGCAAGCTGTTCATGCAGTATTCCGGCCAGTCCAACCTCAAGCGCGTCGGGCTGGAATGCGGCGGCAAATCTCCAAACATCATTTTCGCCGATGCCCCGGATGTCGATGCTGCGGCCGAAGCCGCCGCCTGGGGTATCTTCTACAACCAGGGCGAAGTCTGCAACGCGGGCTCGCGGGTTCTGGTCGAGGAAAGCATTGCGGAGCAGGTGCTGGAAAAGATCGTGACCACGGGTCGGGCGATGCGGGTCGGCGACCCGCTCGATCCGGAAACGCAGATCGGCGCGATCGTGGACAAGACGCAGACCGACCGGGTGCTCGGCTACATCGAGTCGGGCCGCAGCCAAGGCGCGCGGCTGGTCTCCGGTGGCGGGCAGCCCGACGCGGGCGGGTGTTTCGTGGAACCCACCGTCTTCGCGGATGTCTCACCCGACATGCGGATCGCCAAGGAAGAGATTTTCGGGCCGGTGCTTTCGGTGCTGACCTTCAAGGACGAGGCCGAGGCGATCAAGATTGCCAATGACACGATTTACGGGCTTGCCGCCGGGGTCTGGACGGGCGATCTGAACCGGACATTCCGGGTTTCCGAGGCGCTGCACGCCGGAGTGGTCTGGGTGAACTGTTTCGATCACGGCCACATTTCGTCGCCCTTCGGCGGCTTCAAGCAGTCAGGCTTCGGCCGCGACAAGTCGCTGCATGCCATCGACAAGTACACCGACATCAAGACAACCTGGATCAACCTGGGCTGAGGACGAAGCAATGACCAAACCCCTGACCGGGCTGATGCCCGCCTGCCCGACATCTTTGACTGCGGAGGGTGGCGCCGACGTGGCTTCGATGAAGGCTGTCGTTCGCCATATGCTCGACAACGGGGCGAGCGGGCTGGTGCCCCTTGGCGGCACCGGCGAATATACGTCCCTCTCTCCCGAAACGCGGATCGCCACGATCGAAGCCTGTGTCGAGGCGGCCAGCGGCGCTCCGGTCTATGCCGGCGTCCTGGCACCGGGCCTTGGCGACGCGCTGCCCGCGGCGCGGGCCTTTGCCGAGGCCGGGGCGGACGGCCTGATGCTGATGATCCCCTATTACGTCAAGCTGACCCAGTCGGGCGTCATCGACTATTTCCACGCTGTCCGTGACGCGGTGGACCTGCCGATCATGTTCTATGACAATCCCGCGCGGTCGCACTTCGTCGTCGACACCGACACGATCGCCGCCCTGGCCGAGGATGGCACGATCAACTCGATCAAGGCGTCCAACACCGACATGGCCGCCTTCGACCGGCTGGTTCGGTCGGTCGGACCCGACTTCTCGGTTCTGAGCGGCCAGGACACGCTCTTCGCCCAGCAGGTCGCGCTTGGCGCGGTCGGCGGTGTACTGACCTCGGCTGTCCTCGTTCCCGGTATCTGGGCGCAGGTTCAGGAGCTTGCCGCCGATGGGAAACTGGCCGAGGCGATCGCCCTGCAACGCAGTCTCGAGCCGCTGATGGCGGCATTGTTCTGCGAGGAAAACCCGGTTCCGCTTCGTCATGCTCTCGCGCTGATCGGCCTGGAGACCGGAAGCTCGCCCGTGCCGCTTCATCCCCTGTCGGATAGTGCGCGCAAGCAGGTCGAAAAGGCCATGTCCGATCTTCGCGCCTCCGGCGTTAACCTGCCAAGGGCCGGCTGAGCAGATGCGCCCCTCGCCCGAAACCGCGGACAACGCACTCTACCTTCATCAGGCCGGACCTGAACCAAGGTTTCCGCCCTTTGAACGGGACGGGCGCACTGGCATAGCCATCGTGGGCGGCGGGCTGACCGGTCTTTCGACCGCGCTTCACCTGGCCGAGGCCGGCCACGACGTCACCGTGCTGGAGGCCGAAGTCCCCGGTTGGGGCGCGTCGGGGCGCAACGGCGGGCAGCTGAACCCCGGCCTCAAGTTCAACCCGTCCTGGTTCCTCGAACATTTCGGAGAGGCGCAGGGCCGCAAGATTGTCGACTTTGCATGGTCGACGGTCGAGGAAACCGCCACGCTCGTTGAGCGGCTTGGTATAGACTGCGGCATGCGCCGCTGCGGCACATTGCGCGCCGCCACGTCCGAGCGGGAAGCTGAAGCTGTCCGCGCCTCCTACGAGGACATGCGGGCGCACGGGATGCCGCTAAAATGGCTGGATAAGGCTGACCTTGCCGCGGAGACCGGGCACGAGGTTTATCATTCGGCCTTTCTCGATCCGCGCGGGGGCGAAGTGAATCCGCTACAGCTCAGCCGGGGTCTCGCCGACGCGGCCGCACAGCGCGGCGCCGCCCTGCACGGGGCAAGCCGTGTCACGGCCCTGCGCCGCGCCGGGGATGGATGGGAGCTTGAGACGAACGGCGCCACGCTGCGCGCCGACAGGGTTCTCGTGGCCTGCAACGGCTATGCCGACGGGCTTGTTCCCGGCCTTCGACAGGCAGCGGTTCCGGTATTCAGCTCTGCGCTGGCCTCGAATCCGCTGAGCGGGTCGCTGGCGAAGACGGTATTCCCGTCCCGCCGCGTTCTCTACGAGGCTGGACTTGTGACCGTCTATTACCGCGTCGACCCCGACGGGCACCTGATCATCGGCGGCCGCGGCCCGATGCGGCCGAGCTCCGCGGCGTCAGGCATGACAGCGGTTGCGAACCGGGCCGTTGAGCTTTGGCCCGAATTGGCGGGGCACGGCTGGAAACACGCCTGGAACGGCAGGGTCAGCATCACCAAGGATCACCTGCCCCATATTCATGCGCCAGACACAGGCCTGCTGATTGCATATGGCTACAATGGCCGCGGGGTGGCGCTGGCGACCGCATTGGGCCAGCATCTCGCCGCCGCACTTGCCGACAGGTCGGGAGCATCCGACCTTGTCATCCCGCCAAGCAGCATGCGGAAAATTCCTTTTCATCCTTTTTGGCCCATTGGGGTCAAAGCCGCCGTCACCTTTGCGCGGCTTCGGGCACGGCTTTTGCGGTAGGTATCAGAGCGATGCGCCGGTCATCGACCGTGCCTTCACCTGCCCTGCCTGAATGAGCAGGACCGACCCGTTGCGCCATGTCCAGAAGGTCGCGGCGGCGTTGAAGCGGCAAGGTGGCCGCCGTGGGGAACTGGTGGCTGGCGGTGACATAGACCACTTTGCATTGCTTCGGGATGGCGCTGATATCCATGCCGTCCGCGTCGATCGGAACGCCGATGACTTCGTTGCCGGCAAGCATGAAGGCATTTCGCGCTTCCGGATAGCCGGGGTTTTCGAAGGCGATCGCGCCTGTCTTTCCGGCAAAGAGCATCCCCAGGATGAAGAGCGCGTTCTGAGAGCCTGCGGTGATGACAATCTAGTCGCGGCCTGCGCGCAACCCGCGATAACTCAGAAGCCGTTTCTGCAATTGTTCGACAAGGAAGTCACTGTCCAACCCGTCGGAATCGCCGCTCCAGACAGGCAGCCGCGCATAGGCGGCAAAGACCGTGTTGCGGGACACCTTGAGATCCGCCGAGAGCGCACGACATGACGGCAGCGCCTCGCCTTTCGAAATCAAGCGTGTCCCCAACCGCCTCGCTGATGTGATCGCGCAGCGGCAAAGTCGAGTTATCCGGCAAGGTAAAACGATGACCCTTTCCCATAGGCTTTCCGGACTTCACCGGTATTGGCCGGACAAGATACTCATCGAGGATAGCAGTCATGCCAACGGGACAAACTTGCGACCGGGTTCCGCGCGCCCTGCCCTGCCTAAGTGAGTTCGCCCCAGCCGGTACGATACATTCCGACGAGCCGACAAATCACCTGGCTGGCCGGACCGTCCCGGCTTGAAGACGTTCGGATCCGCCTGGTACCCTTCCATGAAGAGACACCTGCCCGCAGCGAAAGGCGGCAGCGGAGTTGGTCACGTCAATCGTAGCGCAGATCGGCCGCCTTGCCGCGGAAAACCACGTAGGCAAGGATCGAATAGCCGATGATTGCCGGCACCACGAAACATGCGCCGACGAGAATGATCATCAGGCTCTCCGGGGCCGAGGCCGCCTCGTAGATGGTCAGCCGGTTTGGCACCACGTAGGGGTAAAAACTGTAGGCGAGGCCCAGATATGCGGCCGCGAAAATTGCGCTGGACGTGGCGAAGGGGAGCCAGTTCCAGCGGTCGCCCGCAAAGGGCATCCGTTGGAGCATCCACCACAACGCCACGACCATTACACCGGAAATGAAGGGCAAGGGGACCAGCCAGAGGATTTCAGGGTAGGTGAACCACTTGTCGTAGATCCGATCGCTGACCAGCGGCGTTGCCAGAGATACAGCGCCGATGCCGGCGATCACGGCCCAAAGGCTGTGCCGCGCCCATTTCACCGCTTTGGACTGCAAGCCCTCGACCGTCTTGTGAATCAACCAGGTCGCACCGATGAAACTGTACCCCACAGCGAGGAAGACCGAACACAAGGCGGCAAACAGGTAGGTCGCGGGGGTTTGCACGAGCCCCATGATGTAGAGACCCAACATGAACCCCTGCGCCAGGGCCGTGACAAGGGAACCGACAAAGAACAGCCGGTTCCACAGCGCCTTGCGACGGCTGCGCACCTTGGCGCGGAACTCGAACGCAACACCGCGCAGGATCAGCCCGATCAGCATCAGGAAGACCGGCAGGTAAAGGGTCGACAGGATGATCCCGTGGGCTGTCGGAAAGGCGACAAGCAGCAGCCCGACGGCCAGGACCAACCAGGTCTCGTTGGCATCCCAGAACGGACCGATGGAACCGATCATGCGCTCCTGTTCGTCGGGTTCAGCCAAGGGGAACAGGATACCGATGCCAAGGTCGAACCCGTCCAGCACGACGTAGACGAGGATCGACAGCCCCATGAGAGAGGCAAAGGCCCACGGCAGCCAGTTGGCGGGGTTTGAGAAGTCTGGCATCATCGGCTCACTCCGCGGCGTTCAGGGCGACGACATTCGCCTTTCCCGAATGGGACATGCTGTCAGGGCGCGCATCACCGCCGCGCGCGGCCTTGCGTGCAAGGTAAGCGATCACCCCGACATAGGCGATCAGGAGGGAGGCATAGACAGCGAGATAGGCAAGCAGCGTACCCAGAACCATCGGCGCGGGCACATCCGCAACGGCCATATCCGTGGTCATGATCCCTTGCACCAGCCAGGGCTGGCGGCCGATCTCGGTCGTGTACCACCCGGCCAGCGTGGCCACCCAACCCGAAAAGGCCATCGGAACCAGCGCCCACAGCAGCGGCTTGGGCAGCCCCTCGACCGCCATCCAGCGCCCCTTGGCCCGGCCCACGTGGCGATCACGGCGGCGCCACATGAAGAAGACCGCAGCCCAGCTGAGACCCAGCATGCCGAACCCTGTGCCGACCATGACCCGGAACGACCAGAAGACAGGACTGACCGGCGGGTGCAACGGCGTGCCGTCATCGGCCAGGAAATCGTTCAAACCGGGCACGACGCCGTCGGCATGGTGCTTAAGGATGATCGAAGCGGCATTGGGTATGCCAATTTCGAACCGGTTCTCGCGCAGTTCCTCATCGGGCAGCGCAAACAGCAGCAGCGGTGTGTTTGGGCCGGAGTCCCAGTTGCCTTCCATTGCCGCGACTTTCTGCGGCTGATGTTCCAGCGTGTTCAGACCGTGCATGTCACCCATGAAGATCTGTGCGGGGATCAGCAACGCGGCGATGGCCACGCCGGTTTTCAACACTGCGCGCACCTCGCGCGACCGGTCGCCGATGACCCATCGAAAGGCAGAGACACCTGCCACGAGAAAACTGACGGTCAGGAACGATGCCAGCATCATGTGCGCGAAGCGATAGGGCATGGAGGGGTTGAAGATGATCTCCCACCAGCTGGTGGCGAAGGCCACGCCATTGACCACCTCGTACCCTTGCGGCGTGTGCATCCAGCTGTTGAGCACGATGATCCAGAATGTCGAAAGCGTGGTGCCAAAGGCAACCAGCGCGGTCGCCGTGACGTGCAGCCACCCCGGCACGCGAGAGATGCCGAACAGCATGATGCCCACGAAAGCGGCCTCGAGAAAGAAGGCAGTCAGAACTTCGTAGGCCAGCAGCGGCCCCGCGATGTTTCCAACGGTTTCCATGAAGCCCGGCCAGTTGGTTCCGAACTGGAACGACATGGTGATGCCCGAGACGACCCCCATTGCAAAGCTGAGGGCGAAGACCTTCACCCAGAACCGGTATGCCGCCATCCATTTTTCATCGCCCGAATGCGCAAATCGCAGTCGGAAGAACAGCAGCACCCAACCCAGCGCAATCGTGACCGTGGGGAACAGGATGTGGAAAGAGATGTTCGCCGCAAACTGGATGCGGCTGAGCAGAAGAGTGTCGAGCGCTTCCATTCCGTCGTGTCCTCGCTAGCTTCTGGTTGCGGGCAGATAACCGCCCACCTTGTCGATGACGCCTGCAATCCTGCTACCATAGGTCATCAGGCGGATCAGCTTTTCGGTCTCAAGCCGCGCCATATCCTCATAGAATTCGGTCATCAGTTCGATCATCTTGCGCAGTTCGACGATACGCGCCTCGGAGTAGGCGTCTAATGAGGCACCCTGCATCTCCAGTGCGCGAAGGGTGGTCAGCGTTGGATCGATTTCGCGTTTCTTGCGTTCCTCGATCAGGGTCCGGACGATCTCCCAGAGGTCGTCGGGAGTGGTGAAATGGTCTTTCCGTTCGCCATCGACGCGTTTCAGCCTTACCAGGCGCCAGGCCCGCAGCTCCTTCAGCCCCATGGACGCGTTGGACCGGCTAATGCCCAGCGATTGGGTGATCTGATCGGCGTTCAGTGCTTCGGCAGACAGGAAGAGCAGGGCATAGATTTGCCCGACCGTTCGATTGATGCCCCACCTGCTGCCCATCTCGCCGAAATGCAGCACGAACTCCCTGTGAATCGGTGGCAGGTTCATTCCGGCACTCCTTGAATACCCGAATTTTCAGTAATTCCTGAAAGTTCAGATAGTGCCATGGCGTTGCCTGTCAAATGACCGCGTCCTTCCCTATGAAAGGCAGTGTCGGAGCGATGTGTTTGCGAGCTACCCTGCCTGAATGAGCTGGCCGAACCCTTTCGCCACCTTCGAAGGAGCCGTGACATCATCTGCCTGGCGCTCGTGATGTATGTTCGGTTTCCAATTTCACCGGGCAACGCCGAAGACCTCCTGCATGAGCAGGACAGTGATGTCAGCGAAGGAAATCGGGAACACGGACGGGCCGCGAATTGTCCTGTATCCCGTAGGCTTCGACGTTCAGAACCTCGTCGCAAATGACGTGTTTCCACACGTCGAACCTGTCCGCCTGACGGACGGTATCGGTAGACCAACGGCGTCGTTGCATCGCGCTCCTCCCGGCATGACAGCGGCGGGCCGCAGCCGTCTCGCCGCTCAAATTTCGCAATGAGCAAAGAAATCCTGCGCTCCCAGCCAAGCCCTGTCGACGCTGGCCGGCTATTCTGGCGGCGCAGGGGCAGGCCATGCCCATTTTGATGCCAACCGTGAGGGCCGGAACTGTTTTCTGCCATGTCGACCTCAAACCATGCCGCTGCAACGCCGGCGGAGGGTGCCGCGCCGTGAAAACGAACTTCTCTCCCGCGCAACTGACCGACAATCGGATCGTCGAAGCGGACGCGATCTTGCAAGCCTGTGTCCATTACGGGTTCTTTACCAACACCTGCCCGACCTATGTGCTGACGCGCGATGAAAACGAGTCACCACGGGGTCGCATCCATCTGATCAAGGAAATGCTGGAAGATGACGGCCCGCCCGGGCCGATGCGTGCTGCTGGGAAATGTCGGCGGAACTTGTCACAAGAGGCGTTTTCGTTGGGCGCGCGCCGATCGACTACCAGCGCTTCCACATGGACCAGACCACAAACGCGTTCCGAACCGCATGCGGCAACATCAAATCCATGCTCGACCCGAACAATATACTGGCCCCCGGGCGCTACGGTATAGGGGCCCCGTGACGGCAATGCCGCCTTCAGGAGTGAAACGGTCATGTCAGAGGAACCTGGTTCAAGACGGGTTGTGCCTCCCCCTACCCTGACCGCATGGCAAAATTCGGCGTTTTCAGGTGCATGCGACGTCGACGGAAACTCGCTGCCGTACAGGCGCCTCACGCTTGTCTTCACCTTTCGATAGAAGAACCCAGGATGATATCTTCGCCGATCAGGTTGATCTGCGGAACCTGCCGGTAGCTCCACTTTTCCGAAGTAAGTTCCGGCAGGGTGTTCCTGACATGATCCGACAGCTCGGTCGCGCTGATGAGCCCATCGCCATTCTGGTCGCCCGAGGCGAACGCGTCCAGCAGGACGCTGGTGAAGGCCCCGTGGCCGTTATGACCTTCGAGGGCGTATTGCGTTTCGGCAGATGCCGACACCATCAATCGGGTCGTTCCGTCTCCGACCGGGCCATTGACGGCGGCCTGATGCAGGCGGAACGCAGCATCCATCCGCAAGGCGGAGCCGCTTTCGCATGCATCGATCAGAACGATCGAGCGCTGGGCAGGAAGGCGAGACAGCCACCTGTTCAAATCGTTTTGAGAGATCGCGCGTTCAGCCAGTTCCGCCTTGGGGTCGCGACCGGTCCGGACATCGGAGGCGAGGAAGTGGAAGCGGCCTTCATCCGTCAGGCCGTGGCCCGCGACGAAGAGGACGAAGACGTCGTTCGGATGCATCCGTTCTGACATATCGCGTATCGTCTCGGCCACCCGGGCGCGCGTGACATCCTGATCGAAGAGCCGCGTGACAGATACGTCCCGGCCCAGCAGCGAAGCGGGCCCTACTCGGGCGTCCTGCGCGGTCGCTGCACCGACAAGGGCTTCTTCGAAGGCTTCTGCGTCGCGGGTGGGGTATGCAAGGTCCAGCCGGTCGTCAGCGTAATCCTGAACGGCAACCGTCAGGATATGCAGTTTCCCAGGCGCGGCGTCGCCTGCGAATTCAGGGCCTTCAACGCTGACCGGCTCCGAGCTTTGCAGGCGGCTGGAATTCGTCGCCTGCACCGAGACTTCATTTGACCCCACCGACAAGGGCAGTTTGCGGGTGATCTGCACTTCCTCGGCCTCGGCACCGGCCTGGCTTTCATCGATCGCGACAACCTTTCCGTTCACGCGCCACAGCAGCCAACCAAGCCCGCCCTCGCCCACCGACAAGCTGGCCCGGGCGATGACCGCGCCGGGCGGGTTATCTTGCTCCAGCGTCAGGTCGGTCACCAGTGGTGCGGGGCCGGCCTCGAACGCATCGGCGAGCGACACGGCGGCGCGGGCATCTGCCAGCTGACGGCCGGGGTCGCCCACAAGCGCCGCCTGTACGAGATCGGGCCGGTAGAAGGTTTCGGCGAAGGCCGACAGCGACACCGCACGGTTAGTTTCGCGGTTCCTGACAAGAATGTCGGCCGCCGCCGACAGCTCGTTAAACGAGAAGAAACCCGACGGCAGGAGCGCCAGAGCGGCGCCATCGGGGCCAAAATACAAGGTGGCGAGACGTTCGCCGGTGGCGGTGTTGAAAACGTCCGAGGCACTAGCGGTTTGCGGCACGACCGTATAGCCATCGCCCATCAAAATTTCGGCGTTACCGAGGCCGGTGAAGCCGGGGTGGCGGGGATGGCCACTGACCTGAGCCATGGTGGCGTCGAAGAAGTAAAGCCCGCCCGAGCTGCCCGCGATCACCACGGCATCATTGTCCGCCGCGATATCTTGGGCCCCGATCAGACCGTCCGGGCTCAATTCCGAACTGGAGCGCATCGGCGCGCCGATCTGGTTGCCCAACAGGTCGAAGCGGTAAATGAAAGTGCTTTTGAAGGTGGGGCCGTATTCGCCGCGCATCTTGGGATCGGTCTTCGGCACCCCCCGAACCAAGAACCTCAGGGCACCGTCCATCGGCGGCAATACGTACAGGCTCGCGTTGTATGTATCATCGCCCTGATCATAAAGGTGGAAACCCCGATCGAGGAAATCGAAGGCAAGATAGCGCGGCACCTCCGGAGCGTCGGGGTGTTGAACGAGCACCTCGATACCGTTGTCGGACGTTATTCCGTAGCTCACCAAGGCGGTACCGCCATCGGTCTCGACCAGCCGGTGGGAGGTTTTCAGTTCGGATATTTGCGTGGACCGGCACGGGCCATCATCGCGACGGTAACTGCACCCCGATCGCAATTTCACGGTCATGTCGTCCACGTACGACCAGGTGCCGTCATCGCTTTGGGTGTCGATGAAGCAATGGTTCAGCAAGAGGTGCCGGCCTTTCACACCAGACCATTTCCAGATGTCGTTGCCATTCGATTGCTGGCAGGATGTCAATGAGTTTCGCCTCGGTGGAGCCAGGATGATCTCTCCGTCGCTGGCGACCCGGGACCCGGGGGCGAGCCTGTGGATGTCGACAAGGCGTTTGTCGACATCCTCCAGATCGGCAAATACGAGCGCCTTGCGCGGCGTGTCCTCCGGCCCCGAGAGCCAGAAAACGTCTTCGGGAAGCGGTTGCGCAATCGAAACCTCGGGCTGCCCCAAGGTCCACTCGAAATAGGCTTTTGTCTCCGGTCCATCCATGATGACGGTTCGCAGCAGGTTGGACTCGGGGTCCAGATCGGCCCATTGCCGGCGGGCAAAGGACACATCGAAACTCTTGTCGAGGCCAGGGCCGGATCGGGTGATGCTTAGATCCTGGCGCAGACCCGACGCGAAGGTTATGTCTTCCTTCGCCGCAACATGTCTGTTGGGCCGGACCCAGAGGCTGCCGCGGAACATCACGGAAACCGTGCCGTCGGGTGAGCTTACTTCGTAACTGCGCCGCGATTCGCCATGCTCGTAGGGGGGAAAGGGACGTGGGTCGTCCGTCCGCTCGCCGGTGAAGATATCGGCGGCAAAGGCTTTGCCGTAGCGCGGAGAGTGAAAGTATCCGACCTCCGGTGTGTACTGAATCGCGGTGAGGCCGGTCTCGACCTTTTTCCAGAGAAGCTCGAACCGTTCCAAGTCGACGGCTGCGAAATAGGAAGGTGTAGAGTGGTCCGAGCATTCCAGCCCGAACTCAACAATGTTGTCTTCTTCGAAAATTTTGAATCGCGGGCCGCCCGCGGAACAGTCTGTCGCAAAATCAACCGTCGTCTCGCGATCTATGGACAAGCCTACAGGATCAAGCAGGTAGAGATGCTCGCCCCCGGCGACACCGCCGCGCTGCAAGATAAGCCACCGCCCGTCATTCATTCGGGCAAGGTTGACATAGCCGTTCTGTGCCTTGAGAGAATGCCGAAACAGTTCTTCGCCCGTCAGCACATTGACGGCGATCAGGTCGGCACGCCGATCATTGATATCACCATCGAGTTGACCTGTCGCAAAGATCACGTCCCCTTGGCCGCTGTGCCAGATGCGTTCGAATTCTGCCATCCCATAGTCGTAGGAACTGTATTCCTGAAACTGCGAGATGTTGTCCGTGTCATAGACGATCAGGCGCGATTGATCCGATGTCCCGGTCGAGGTGCTGACGTATCGTGTCTCGGTCAGAACCCCTTGGCCCATGGCGGAATTGGTGACCGGCCCAAGTTCCAGCACCACGCGCTCCAGTTCCAGATCAAGAAAAGCGCGGTTGCTGTTGATGAGGTAGCGCCCGTTGTTCGTCAGGCGCGGCGGCGCCATCGACGACCCGCGGAAGAAAGAGGATCCGTTGGCAGGCAGAAACTGGATCAACCCCTCATCTTCGAGGTCGGTTTCGCTCAGAAGAAAGTCCTCGGCACGTACGATCCCCTCCACCTCGCCATGCTCGATCCGGTAGAATTCCCGTGTCTGCCGATGGAGCCTGCTGAGTTCGGCGGCGGGCCGTCCGCCCTGGATGCGGCCGATTTCGTTGCGTTGCTCGCTTGCATCAGTCCAGCCGTTGTAAACGGGAATTTCTCCTTTGCGCAGGTAGAGCTCCGCCGCCATCGCGGAGACGGCAAACGAGATGAGCCAAAGGACGGAAACGATTGCAACGCGGGTACACATGAAGGGATTTCTCTCGTTGAAGGATCAGTCGAGGATGGTGCGAATTTCGACCCGGCGGTTCTCTCCGCTTTCGGGGTCAGAGGGTTTGATCAGTTCCCGCTCCCCGCGCCCCGATGGAACGAACCGCGACGGGTCGAGACCGTGATCCGTGGTCAGGCTGCTTGCCACGGCAAGGGCGCGACGCTCCGACAGGTCGTCGTTATAGGCATCGGATCCGCGGGCATCGGTATGGCCTATGATCTCGAAACGGAGGCTGGCAAGGCGCTCGTCGGACAGGGCAGTCGCAAGTGCCCGAATGCTCTGTCGCGCCTCGACGGTCAGGGTGGCTTCGTTGTAATCGAAGCCGATCCGCAGGTCGATCGCCGGCGGGGGCACGTCTTCATCGTCCAGAATGGTCAACCCGCGTTTGCCGCGCCCCGGAAGATCGGTGCGCAAGGCATCCACTATGGCTTCGGCATCGACGGTTTGGGCGGCAACGGGCAATGGGGTTGCCAGCAGCACGGCCAGTGCAAGACTGTAAATCGGTGCCTTCATTCAGTGTCTCCTCGGGTTGTGATCGCGACGGAACGGCTGGCGTAGTAGCGGCCATCTCCGTCATCTTCGAATTCGATGGTCGCGGCCCGCAGCGCGCTGAGGAAATCCCGCTCGTCTTCGACCTGGGGGCGGGCCTCGGTGAAGAGCGGGCTCTTCGTGGTGATCGCCAGAAGCATTTCGTTTCCGAAGGGGCCCGACACCTGGAAGGCCGGTCGCCCGTCTTCGCCATCGCCCATCATGACCTGCTGGCGTGGGAGCAGGGTGACGAGCCGGTCTCCGGCGCTCTGGCTGAGATGCACGACCGAGCCGTCGGCCTGGAAATATGACAGGTGCAGATGCGTGTCGAAATCCGGCGTGACGACGGCAAAGGAGAAGAGGTCGCCCTCGCGATAATCCGTCTTCGGTATCTCGATCTCGGGGCCCTCCGCTGCCAGCCGCCCCTGCGTCAGGATCAGCAGGGCCTCGCATTGTGGCCAGGGCCGCAGTTCGACCTCCATGTCATGGCTCTCGCCGAAACGGTCGCGCAATGTCTCGAAGTCTTCCTCTGAGCCGACGAAACCATCCAGTGCCGGGCGGGGCTGGTCGGTCCGCTCGAAGACCTGGGCGCATTCAAGCTCCGGGTCAGTCAGCACCTTTACCTGGGGGCGCGGCGGCGGGTCGGGTTCCTGTGGCCGCGGGCGGATTGGCGGGGCGGTGGGTTCGATGACGAAAGCCTCGAAGGCCCGTGCCTTGAACGTATCGTAGGTCATCTTGCCGTAGCCGTCCTGCCCCCATGCGGTGCCCCACGAGTTGATGAAGGTGAAAACCCCGTCGCGGTCATCATAGCCGGTGAGCGTCATCGCGTGATTGCCCGTGAATTCGCCTTGGTCCGGCGATGCCCGCCAAGTCGACTTTCCCCGGCCGCGCATGAATTCCTGGTTCAAACGGGCGGCGAACACGACCGGGTGGCCAGAGGCCAGCTGCCCCCTGATCTGGTCGAGGTCGGTCGTCGATACGGTGCGGTAATCGCGTATCCGGAACTCGGACACCTGTTGCGCCTCGCTCGACGGCACGGCTTCGCACCGCCGGGTGTCGTAAGGATACGACATCATCGAGACGGCACCTGTCTTTAGCTGTTCGAGACCTTTCACAACCAGTGCGCCCCGCGTGCAGTCATTCGGGTCGACGCGGATGATGCCGTGCAGCCAGCCCGGGCTTACCAGGTTGTTCGGGCGCGAAATCTGCCGGCCGTGTGCCGCACGTTCGTAATACGACCGGGCGGCGTATCCCACGGCCCAGGAGACACAGGAGCCCCACGCCCCCTGATCGCCGGCTTCGGGCATTCGGTCAGAAAGGCTGATGGCTTGCGGCAGGTAGGATCGGAACTCGGGGGTCGTCGGCAGGCTGTCGAGCAGCTCGCGCGGAGCAGGAACGGCGCCGGTCGTGTAGAGCGGAGCCTCTTCCTGCGCCACGAGTTTGTCGGGAACGGCCCAGAGAAGGCCGGCAGACAGCGACACCGCGGACACCCGAAAGAACCAAGAAAGCCCTGTCATACTGCACCTACACGACCAATGACGAGAGGGCGACCGGGCAACTGCCAGCTTCGAAAAACGTCGGGCCCGGCCTGATCATGCAACCCTATGCCCGCCCGGGCCGGGCCTTCGCGCATCCCCGGCAGGGTTACGACTTTCCGATGCCGGAAAAGCGCAAGAGAGCGCCGCATGGTGGCAGCGGCTGCGGCGTCCACCGGAGTGACCGTGTCTGGATGCATACTCGGGTTCCCCTCTCTCGCGCGCCGGCGTTTCGCCGTTGCGAACGAATCCTGATCTGACAAACGCCCCGCTACCGTCTCTTTCGGACCGGCAGCAGCCTCAGAAGCCCTGAAAGTCAGGCCCTCGGCGTCGAAATGATGCGCGTTTCGGGTGGGTCCCGCATCCCCCTTGGGTGGTATCGCACTGGACGGCCCGGCAGCGGACTTCTATTGTCAGGGTAAATGTCAGTACCTAATAGCTTTTTTGGTTAATGAATGCCGACTGAATCATCAGGGAATAACGATGAGTTGGTCACGCAAGGGCTGGACGACATCCTGTCGGTCCTACCGCGCGAACGGGGCGACCCGCCGCTGAAACTCGTAACATGGCGCCCGGCCGTATTTCTCGAGTCGGGCGGCGTGCTTCGACCAACCGATCCGACGTTGCGACATACGGCCTCTCACCAAACTGCGACGCGCTTTTTCGATAGCGTTCGGGAGGAGGGAATGCCGATTGCGTTTGGTGTCGAGGGGGATGACCTTGTGGTCCGAGTCATCGAGCAAAGCGCCGGAACGGCCGGTTTCACCGCGTTGCTCGATCCGGACTGTCTCAGCGAGTTTCTCATGGCCACGTTTCCGGCCGCCAGCCTTTCTCCTGCATTACGCCGGGTGCTTGTTCTGCAGATGTCTGGCATCGGGTTGAAGGAGGGTGCTCGGCTTGACAATCGCAGTGTCGAAACACGAAAGCGCCAGGCTCAGCATCTGCGTGAAAGGTTTGACGGGGCGGATCTTTCGACCATCAGCCGGAAGGTCGCCGCGGCACTGGTCCTTGCGCTTGCGGCCCACGTCAATCCGCCGAGACAGGCGGTTGGCCGCACCCTTGCGGATTATGTCAACCGATACATGCCCAAGGGCGTTCGCGCCTACGGGCTGACAAGCGCCGACGGGCGGACATCCACGCCGGTGCTGGATATGGGGCGGCCAGATGCACGGCCCGTGATTGTCCTGCACCCGATGGCGCTGCCGGATATCCGTGCGGCAGAGATCGAAGCCTGTGAACGCATCGGGCTTCGGTTGATCTGGCCGCTTCGGCACGGAACACTCGATCCTGGCGCTTCCGCGCTTACGCCCGAAGCCCATATGGAACATGCCGTTCGCGGTGCTGAACTTGCGATTACCACGGTCGCACATGATAGGGTTCCGGTTCTGGCCTTCGCCGCGGCCTCCAAGGTGGGGCTGGCACTGGCGCGCGCGCATCCCGAGCGGGTCTCTGCTCTGCATGTGGCGGGCGCCTGCGTCAGGGAGGGTCGGCCGGAGACAGGAGCGCGCCGGCTGGCACGCGGGGTTCTTGCCCTTGCGGCGCAGCGGCCGATGCTGCTCGACCCGGTTCTCGGACATCTCGAAGGGAGACTGCGACGGCCCGGCGCACTCAAGCAGTTGTTGGAGGCGCAATTCTCCGACAGTCCGGCAGACGCGGCAATTGTCGCCCGTGATCTGCATGGAACCTACGGAGTCGACCGCTTTTCCGATTCATTGCTGGACAGCGCAGCGTCAGCGAGACACGACTTCCTTTTCCAGGCCGATCTGGGGTGGCACCGGGCGCCTGCCGACCTGGCCATTCAACTTCACCACGGGGCACAGGATGCCATACATCCGCTTCCGCTAATCGAAGCCCTGGCGGATTCGCTGCCAAACGCCCGGTTGCATGTACTGCCGGGGGCGGGACAGCTTGTTTGGTACGAGCATTTGCACCGCGTGCTCGAAAGGGTGGCGGCAGAATGACAGTCACCCCACTGCGCGACAGGCTTGCCTTCGGAAGCCCTGATCTCTCGGTCACGCTTCTGTTCGCTACGGTGAACGGATGGCTTTTGTTCTACCTCGTCACGATCGTGGGCCTGCCGCCGCTCTGGGCCGGCACCGTCTTTGTGGCAGGCAGGATCTGCGACGCATTGCTCGACCCGCTGATCGGAGCCTTTGCCGACCGGTTCGGGCGCAAGCGCACGATTGCCATGGGCTTGCCGATTGCCGCACCCGCCTTCATCGCGCTTTGGGCGGCGCCGCTCTGGTTCGAGGATACGACGCCGCAACTCATCGCGGCTGCTGCGGCGTTCCTGGTCTTCACGATCGGATACACGTGCGTGTCCATCCCCCGGTTGGGGATGCTCCCGTCCTTTGCGCCGACCTATCATGACCGTAGCGTTCAGGCCGCTGTCGATATGGCCTTCGTATTCTGTGCTCTTCTCATTGCGTCGACGCTGTTTCCGGCCGCCATCGGCGCGCACCACGACGTTCCATTGTCAGACTCCGATGCCACGACTTGGGTCGGCGTGGCGATCGCCATGACGGTGATTTCGGTGGCGGCCTACCTGCCCTTCCTGATGAAGATCACCGAAAAGGCCCGGGCTTCCGTTCAGGTTTCTCCATGGAAAGCACTGGCCGGCCTTTCGGCTACAGGCAACGCAATCAAAACACTCGTGACATTCGCGGCTTCTGTTGTGGCGCTGGTGTCCCTGCAATCAGCCCTGCCGTTCTGGATGGAGATCGGTGTTGGCCTCAGGGCGGAGGGGCAAGCTATCGTATTGGGAACAGTCTTTGCCGCCACGTTCGCGTCCTTGCGTATGTGGGTGGTCGTGTGTCGCAACCGGGGGAAGGTGGACGCGCTGCTTTACGCGGCTCTGCTCTACCTCGTGGCTCTGGCTCTGGCTGCACTTGTGCCTGTGAATTCCGGGATGTCCGTTCTTCTGTTTGCTGCGGCGATACTTGCAGGTATTGCAACGGGCGGGCTATCTGTTTGCCCTTGGGCCATGATCCCTGATGTGGCCGCAGCACACGCTGCGCGGCTTGGTGAACCTGTCGAGGGCATCTCGACTGCTGCCTTCACCATGACCAACAAGGCGGCAGTGGCTGCTTCGATCTTCGGCAATGCCGGGCTTCTGGCGATGGATGTGACCGTCACGGCGACACTGGCGTTGCCTGCGATTTCGGCAGCGAGCGTCGTGATGCTTTGCAGGTCTCTCAAAGGGTCATGTCAGAGCGAGTGGGCTTGAGGCGGGTTGAGCCTCTGCCTCCCGTGCCCGCACGGAATAAGGCGACCATTTCAAGCCAAAGCGTACCGCTGTTCTTTCCGAATGGAGTAGTCCTGGCGCGCGTTCTCGGTTCATTGCTTGTTGGCAAACCCCTGGAACAACCTGTTCATCGGGCTTTCGGCGGGTTATTCTCCCGCCGAAATGAACGGGTTCGGCTCGTCCGCCTCGCAGACCTTCGGGGAGACCGGATCGTGGAAGGGCGACTCCTGCGGAGCACCATGTAACGTTCGGTGAAGCGCACGAGGCCGCGTAGGTCATATCCGGGTCAGGTGCGAAACCGACCGTGATATGCGAGCCTTCCCAATAAGGGACCCGAGCGACGAAGCTGCCGCAAGGCCAGGTCACAACGAGTGTGTTTCCGCCACCAGCCTGGACGGCGCCACCGCCCGGGAGGGCAATGATCCCGTCCTCGCCCACGCTCGGCTCTTTGCCTGAGGTCAAGGACCTGCTCCATTCACGCGGGATGATGTGAGTTACGATCCCGTGCCGTCGCCCTCGGCCCGCTGTTCGGCCCCTGCATGGCATGCAGGAAAGACTCACGTGCCAATCTGAGATGACTTCGATTGAATCTGACAGCACCGCTGCACTGGATGGGTGTTCAGATCATCCGTTTCACGTCGATCCCCTGCTGGAACGGATGCAGGTCGTCGCTGGGACGAATCCGGCTGGGGTCGTAGGCGGTGAGGTTAGGCGACTGCCGGTCCTGTGAGGGTGATAGGCCAAACTGCGCACGATAGCGTATCAGGAAATGCGAATAGGAGGCGAAGCCGCATAGTTCGCTGATCGCGCCAAATTCGAGCCCCGTGCTTTTCACCAACTTGCGCGCCCGCGCGAGGCGGATCTGGCGGAAATAATCGGCGGCGGTACACCCGAACGCCTCGCGGAACATCCGGTCGAGATGACGGCGGGAGATATCGACGCGTCGGGCGATTTCCTCGATGCCGCCCGCTGTGGCGCCGATGTTCACCTCCATCAGACGGCAGGCCTCGCGCACCGCTGGCTGATGATCATGGCGGCTTGCGGTGAGCAGGCTGTCCTGCAGGGCGTCGGCGCGCTGGCGACCGCTGTAGTTGATGAGACTGGCCACCCGTGTGGCCACCATCGGGCCGAGATCCTGCTTGATCACGTGGAGCATCAGGTCAAGGCAGGCGGTGCCACCTGCGGCCGTCATGCGCCCGCGCTCGCAGGTGAAGACGCTGCGGCAGAAATTCACCTCGGGGAAAAGCTGTTCGAAAAGCGGGAGGTTGTTGAAATGAGCCGTGGCCCGGTGGCCGTTCATCACGCCCGCGTCGGCCAGGTGATAGATGCCGCTTTCGAAGGAGCCGAGCGTCTTGCCGAAGCGCGCGAAGCGGCGCAACAGAGAGGCGGTGCCCGCATTGACGTAATCCTTGTGACGAAAGCTCGAACAGACGATCAGCGTATCGAAGTCTTCAAGCTCCGAGAGTGATGTCTCGGCCCGGATCGGCACGCCGGAGCTCGAGGGTACGTCGGGGGCGGAGTCATGAACGAAACTCCAGCGGAAATGGGGCGTTTCGCAAACGGAGTTTGCGACACGCATCGCTTCGGTGGCATTGACCACCCCCAGCATCTGGAAGGACGGGTGCAGCAGAAACGCGAATTTTCTCATGTGTCGTCTCTTCTTCCATGCAACCGACGGTCGTCCTCTGTGGCGTCAGCCTCCCCCTGTTTGTGCCCTGCGACAAGGGGGGGGCCCGTCTTTTGCGCTCAGGCGAGCTCCATCTCGGCCCAGATATGCTGTTCCGCGACTTCTTTGCGCAGCGAAACGCCGTAACCCTGAAGATCATTTACGGGGATCATCCCGTCTTTGATCGTGTCTTCCACCGGCGCTTCAACGAAATCGGTATGGCCCGGGATGCGTGACCAATAGGGAAAATGCTCCTGCCAGTAGAAGTTGGGCAGAGAGGCACTCAGGTGCATCCCAACGGCGGTGGAAACGGCCGAGGCGCAGATATGGGGTTGTACCTTGAGGCCGTAGGTTTCTGCCATTGCGGCAATCCGGCGGGTTTCCATCACGCCACCGGTATTGCCGATATCCGGCTGAAGGATGTCGGCGGCACGGGCTTCCAGCACATCGCGGAAGGCGTAGCGCGAGGCCAGACGCTCCCCCACGGCGGTCGGCTGCGAAATCTCCCGACGGATGTCGGCCAGCGCCCGCGTGTCACCCGGGATGGCCGGTTCCTCGATGAAAGTGATATCAATCTCGGCCGCCTCGCGGCAGAAGCGGATCGTATCGTCGGGCGTAAGGCTGGCGGTCAGGTCGAGCATGATCTCGACATCATCACCAACGGCCGAGCGGATTTCCTTGAGGCGTTTCAGGGCCTTGGCAATGACCGTTTGATCAGACGTCGATCTGAGCGAAGGATGCAGCAGCCGGCCTTCGGGCAGGATCGTGGCAAATGGATAGAACTTGATCGCCTTGTAGCCATCGGCCACGGCCTTTTCTGCCGCGCCGGGAAGCTGGGCATCCTCGGTACAGCCGAAATACCAGCCGTTGCAATAGGCCCGCAGGCTGTCGTTGATCTTGCCGCCGAGCAAGGTGTGCACAGGCACGCCCAGCAGGCGCGCCTTGAGGTCGAGCATGGCCGTTTCAATGGCAGAGATGCCCGACATGATGACGGGTCCGCCTCCCTTGCCCCAGAAGCCGTGATCGTAGAACCGGTTCCAGACCTTTTCGCCGTCGAACGCGCTGACACCGCCGATCACATAGCGTTCGAGAATGTCGTAGACCATCCCGGCCGCGGCGGTCGAGCCGGCGCCGTAGGCGATGCAGGCCTCGCCGAGGCCCTTGGTGCCGTCCTCGGTTTCCAGCTCCAATACCACGGGGGAGATGCCTCCGCTGGGGATCTTGTAAATACGAGCCTTGGTGATCTTCATGGTCTTGGGGTCCTTCAGACGGTTCGGGCCAGTCGGGTGGCCTCTAGAATGGCGACGTGAATGTCGCGGGAGGCGACGGCATCGCCGATGCGATAGAGGAGATAGCTGTCGTTATCGGGGGGCACCACAGGGCCCCCGGTGCCTTCGGCCCCCTCGACCATGGCACGCATGTCGAAGGCGCCGCCATTGTCTGCGCCGGGCGCGAGCGCGTGGTAGACCTCGTCAACCGGAATGGTTCCGTTCTCGATCACCACGCGGTTGGTCGAACGCTCGGAACGGGCACCGCTGAAGATATTCTCGACGGTGGCCACGAGCTGGTTGTCACGGCGTTCTATGCCAATGAGCTTGTGATCGGT
The DNA here is from genome assembly GCF_008728195.1 of Roseovarius indicus. Classification (NCBI taxonomy): domain Bacteria; kingdom Pseudomonadati; phylum Pseudomonadota; class Alphaproteobacteria; order Rhodobacterales; family Roseobacteraceae; genus Roseovarius; species Roseovarius indicus. Next base: position 1,544,258 of record NZ_CP031598.1, on the reverse strand, counting down.
CAGCGCCTGCGCGCCGGAGGCATAATAATCACGCATCATCAGCGGGCGCTCGATGCCGCTGGTTTCCATGCCCACCATCGAATCCGGCGTCACGGTCAGAACGGTGCCGCCGCTTTCAGCCATGGTGGTGGCAGCATTCAGGCCCGAGGCCGTGCCGGTCACGTCGAAAAAGAGCACATCGCCTTCGATGGGCCCGGGGGTGCCCAGCACGTCCCACAGGGTTTCGGCCATTTCGGCGCCCGGGATCTCGCTTTCCATCTGGTCGGGAAGCCCGCCGGTAGCGATGATGACGACATCTGCATTGGTCTCGCGGATCATCGATTCATCGGCGAAGCAGTTGTAGCGAGTCGTCACGCCCAGCCGTTCGGCCTCGCTCACCCGCCAGTCGATGATTCCGATCAGGTCACGCCGCTTGTGCAGCTCGGCCGCCAGCAGCACTTGCCCGCCGGCCTTCGGCGCGGCCTCGAGCAGGGTCACATCATGGCCGCGCTCGGCGCAGACACGGGCGGCTTCCAGCCCGGCGGGCCCGGCGCCCACCACGGTGACGCGGCGCGCCTTTGGCGCCTTGGGCACGAGATGCGGCAGGGTCTTCTCGCGACCGATCGAAGCATTGTGGATACAGGTCGCATGCCACGAGCAATAGGTGGCGCCGACGCAGGGGCGGATCTGCTCTTCTCGACCCTCGCTGATCTTCTTCACGATATGCGGGTCGGCGATATGGGCGCGGGTCATGCCCACCATGTCGATCAGCCCTTCCGAGATCGCGTAACGCGCCGTGGCGAGATCATTGATACGGGCGGCATGGAACACCGGAAGCCCCACAAAATTCTTGAAGGCGGCCACGAACTGGAGCTGCGGCGCGAGCCCCATCGCCATGCCAGGCATATAGCTCGACAACCCGATCGGCGTGTCAATGCGCCCGTAGGTGAGGTTGAAGAAATCGATCAGCCCGGACCGCTCATGCAGTCGCGCCATCTCGAGATAATCGGCATCGGACATGCCGGCATCGAGCCCCTCCCCCACCGCCATGCGAATCGAGATGAGAAAGTCGTCGCCCGCACGCTTGCGCATTTCCTCGAGCACCCGCAGCCCGAAACGCGCCCGGTTCTCGATCGAGCCACCGTATTCGTCGGTGCGGTGGTTCATCAGCGGCGACCAGAACTGTCCGACGAGGTGATGATGCACATGCAGTTCCGCCCCGTCCAACCCTGCCTCTCGACAGCGCCATGCCGCATCGCCGAACTCTTTCACGATGCGGTCGAGATCATGATGCTCCGCCGCCTTGGCGAAGCCCCGGTGGGCCGGTTCCCGGAAACGAGACGGGGCCAGCGTGGGCAGCCAGTCGCCCGCGCGCCAGTGGCTGCGACCGCCGAGGTGGGTGAGTTGTACCATCACTGCCGAACCGTGCCGGTGCATGGCCTCCGCAAAATCCCTCAGGTGCGGAATCGCCTCGTCGCGGTCGAGCGTGACGGCTCCGAAAACCGAGCCCGAGTCGGGCGAGACGTTGGAGGAACCACCGAACATCGTCAGGCCGATACCCCCCTTGGCCTTTTCCTCGTGGTAGAGCCGATAGCGTTCTTTCGGCAGGCTGTCCTCGGTCAGGCGGATGGCGTGGCTCGTGTCGAAGATTCGGTTCTTGAGCGTGAGATGGCGCACCGTCAGGGGCTGTAGAAGCGGGTCTTTCGCGCCCTCTTGGCTGAGCGGCGTCGCGGCACGGTCAGGCGCGTGGGACGGGGGCTGGTTCATCTCGGAAACCTCTGATGCGGCGGCAAGGGCAACACGGGAAACCTGCACTGGCGCAGTTTCTGCTGCAATCCTTTCGCCGATCAGGGGTTTTGAACAGTCGTATTTCGGACGCCGAAACTGCCCGTTCTGGACATGCGCAACCACAGGCTGTGCCTGGCTGCAGATGTCCAGAACGGGCAGCTAGCCGGTCCAGTTTCGACCTATTCAGCACGCCGGTTTTGGCCCGAATGTAAAGATGTCGTCGGAATCATTCTGCCTATTCAGAACACGGCTGACAGAGCGCGACCTAATGAAGTCAATGGCTTACCCGCGCAGCCCGTCGAGCACGACCGGGGACTGGATGCCCGTGCCGCAAGCAAGCTAAACGGTTCACCGGCCGCCTCACAGGGTCGGTTCGAGCCGGTTGTCACAACAGGAGTTGTCCATGACACTCAAAATCCCGCCGATCCGGCCCGAGGTTCCGCTTTGCGACGAGATTTCCCTGTCGCCGCCGTCTTGCTGGCCGACAGGATGTTGGTGCTGCACGACGGGCGGGAAATCGACACAGGCGAGACGCGTCGCATCCTTGGCGCACAGTAACGCGCTAATACCCGGTTTCTCGTCGCCTCGGCATCGTATCTCGATCCGTTCTGGCTCAACGGTGCGTTTGTCGAGCGCGGCAGGCTGGTCAGCGAACCTGAACTGAAAGAAGGAATGGCGTGATGAGCGCGGAAAAGTTGCAGAAACTCGACGGAACGGATTACGACGTTGTCGTCGTCGGAGGGGGAGCCGCCGGCGCCTCCGCCACACAGAACCTGTCGGCCAATGGCTACCGGGTGCTGCTGGTCGAACAGGGTGACTTCGCCTCTGGCACGTCGAGCCGGTCGAGCCGCCTGCTCTATTGCGGACTGGCCTATTTCTCACCCGATTACCCGCTCTGGCGGGCCATCTTCCACCCCCGCGAGATGTATCAACGTATCCGCATGGCCCGGCTCTCGATGCACTGCCGCACCGAGATCGCCACGACCATGCCGGAGCGCGTGAAGGCGCTCGACTTTGTTTTCCCTGTCCAGAAGAAGAGTGACTACCCCCGCTGGAAGGTGGCCCTCGGGTACCGTGCGCTCAGCGTCTTCGGCTCGCGCAATGCACCGCTGGCCTATCGGCACCAGAGGATGCCGGAGGCCGCGACTTCGGGCGTCGTCTCCCACATGGACGGCTCCAAGCTCACCGGCGTCGCCCGGTTCCGAGAGTACCAGTATGACTGGGCCGAGCGGATCGTCATGGATACGGTGGTCGACGCCCAGCGCCTTGGCGCGGAGGTGGCGAACTACGTCCGGGTCGACAGCTTTCGCCGCGATGGCGGCGATTGGGTGCTCACGCTGGAGAACGGCCCCCGTCCGGGTCGCCCGGCTGCAGGCTCCAACCAGCGGGCCGAGGTGCGCGCGCGCTATCTCGTGAATGCGGCAGGCCCATGGGTCGACCGACTGCTCAAGCAGGGCCCGGTGCCGCCCAAGCGCTCGCATGTCGTCGGCATCAAGGGGGTCAACGTGGTGGTCAAGTTGCCCGATGACTGCCGCGGCCAGGGTTTCGAAACGCTCAGTTCCAAGCAGCAGCCCTTCTATCTCATGCCTTGGGGCGATCACCACTTCTTCGGCCCGACCGAGACGGTTTTCGAGGGCCGCCCCGAAGACGTGCGCGTGGAGCCCGAGGAGGTCGATTACCTGTTGGGCGAGGCCAACCGCGTCTTCCCGGAAGTCAACCTGTCCCGCAAAGATGTCCGCTATGCGTGGTGCGGCGTGCGTCCTCGAACCGATGACCAGACCAGCGATGGTGTCAAATCCTTCACGATACACGACCTCGCCAAGGAAGGCCTCGAGAACGCCATCACCATCACCGGCACGCCGATCATGGTGCACCGTCATGCCGGACGCAGCATTGCGAAATGGGTTTCGGCACGTTGCAAGGCCACGGGCACGCCGGGCAAGCTTGATCCGGGCGCGCAGCTACTGCCGGTTGATGACGGCCCCACGATCGGCGGTGTACCGATTGTGAGCCTGCGCGCAGCGGCCGAGCGCGAGCATGTCCATACCCTGCTCGACCTGATGTTCCGCAGGGTGAACCTTGGATGGCAGGTGGATCTCGGCCTGCCGCATGCAGAGGCCGTGGCACGGGAAGTGGCCGACATCCTCGGGTGGGACGACGCCCGCATCGGCGAGGAAGTCGCCGCCTACCGCGCTTTCGTCGCCGAGCATTTTCACTCCGTTTCAGGCCTGGCGGAGACGGCCGCATGAGCGCCCTGCCCTATATCGACTTCGACGAAGTCCACGCCCGAGCCCCATGGCTGACCCTGATCGACGCGCTCGAAGCCGCACATAGGCGTGAAAAGCCGAAGACCGGTCAGCTCCGCCTTTGGCAGTCTCGTGACGACGGCCAGCCGGATTTCATGACCATCGCCCCGGCGTGGGAGAAGGACGAGGCACTCGGCGTCAAACTCGTCACGTCCTTTCCGAAGAACATGGAACGGCATGGTGTGTCCACGGTGGGGTCGATCTACATCATCTTCGACCCCGCCACAGGCAAACCGCAAACGCTGATCGACGGGGAGGCATTGATCTTCCGCAAGACGGCTGCCGACACCGCTCTCGGCATACGCCTGCTGGCCCGTCCGGACGCGAAGAAACTGGTGATGATGGGCGCAGGCGCACTAGCGCCCTATGTCATCGAGGCGGCGCTCGCCGTCTGTCCCGGCATTGACGAGGTACAGGTCTGGAACCGGACCATGGAAAAGGCCGAAGCCCTCGCCAGCGACCTGTCCGGCAGGGGCCTGCCGGTTGTGCCTTGTACGGATGTGGCGGCCGCCCATGCCGGGGCCGACATCATCCTTGCCGCCACAATGGCCGAGGAGCCCATCATCCGAGGCGACATGCTCAAGCCCGGCACCCATGTCGGGCTGATCGGCTCGTTCCGTCCTGAAATGCGCGAGGGGGACGACACGCTGCTCACCCGCGCCAAGCTCTACGTCGATGATCCGTCTGCGATCGAAAAATCGGGTGATTTCACACAGGCGATCGAGGCCGGGGTCATCACCCGCGAGGATGTGCTCGGCGATCTCTACGACCTGTGCCAGGGCCGTTGTGCCTTGCCGGGGCCAGACGACATCTCGATGTTCAAGAATGCGGGCGCTTCGCAACTCGACCTGATGACCGCGCAAGTCATTACAGCGCATGCCATTGAAGGGTAACGCAAAAGCAGCCCTGACTCGAGCCGAGAACTCGGACCTGACCTTCCGACGACGAGAGCTGGCGACGCTGCATTTCCGGCACATGCAAAGTCTTTGGAAAGACGTCACGACTGCTGGCGCCAATTCAAACGAAACCGTGCCGTCGCCTTGGCCGAATGGCGCGGCTCGGCACGGTACACGTGACAGCATGGCCTGGATCCCGACCTCACACAGCGTCGCCTTGGCCGCTGGCCTGGTGTCAGACTCGTAAACGACCTGTTGCGCGAGCGGATAACTTCAGCGGGAGCCCGCGACGATCCTGCGCCGGTGGCGCCTTCGCGAACAGGCAACGCAGCCTGTCACCCTCACGGTCTGGCGTAATCCCGCTCCGGACGGAGCAGGATCTGGGCGCAATCCTCAAGACAAGCGGCCCGGACGACATCCGCATGGGTTTGGCGATCCGCGTCGGATGAGGGCCACAGGAGAAGCTCGGCGGTGCGTATGTAGAGCGACATGATCCCGATCGGCTCTTTCGCTGCGAAAGCAAACATCGCATCGATCTCTTCCCTCGCCAATGCTTTGTCGCCATCCATCACTGCGCGTTCGAGAACGCTGGCGTGATACCAGAAAACCGAATGCGCGAGAGAGCCGCGCGCCAGGCACTCCCGTCCCTTTGCAATCCAGTCATCCCGAGTATCGCGGTCTTCTGCCAGCAAGGCTGCGAGACCCAATATCTTGCCGCCGATATAGGCGTCGGAACAGGCATCCTCGAGCAACGGCTCGATATACTCTCTCGCCGTCCGAAGGTCGCCCCGGCGCATGTGGAGATAGGCATACAGCGTCTGCACATCCTTCATGAACCGGGTTTCGCCCCGTGCCGTGGCAAGTTTGGAAATCGCGACCAGGTCTTCCTCGAGGCCAATCAGATCACCATTGGCTGTGCGCATTTCCGCCCGTATCTCGCGGGCGATCAGCTCCGTTCGGGCGGCGCCGCATTGGACCGCGCTGTCGACGGCGACGTCGGCCAGCAGAAAGGCTTGCGGACCGGGATCGGCGAAGAACAGCGAGAAGGCCCGCATGAACATGTACTCTTCCCGCACGAGCCCGAGGCCAGCACGTTCGGCTGTTTCGATGGCCTTGGTGAAATGGCCATACGCGGTGGTGAACCGGCCGGCGGCATAGGCCGCATCACCGATGCCACCGTGGCCGCGGGCTATGCCGCGCGGATCGCCAGCAATCTCGGCCGCGGCAAGCGCCGCCGTGTGATGTGCCATGCAGGCCGCATGATCCCCCCGCACGAACGCGCGGTTGCCGCGCTGTTCATGTATTTCCGCACGGACAGGGCCGGCAAGACCGATGGAATCGGCGATCTCTTCGGCCGCGTCCAGCGCCAGGTCGGCCTCGTCCCCCTGGCCGAGCCGGTGCAGAACGAGCGCCTGGCGCGTCAGCATGGCAACGCGTGTTTCGGCCCTGGTGGCGAGGGCATGTGCGGTGCGGTAATCCTCCAGCGCCCCGGCCATATCGCCCCGGGTGCGACGGATGCTGGCGCGGCAGGAGTGCAGTTCGGCGTGCGCTTCGGGGTCGCCATCGCGGGCAAGACCTTTCTCGATATAGGGAAAGGCGGCCGAAAAACGGCGCGCGGTGACCATGGCATTCGCCGCCGCGACGGCGGCATGCCCGGCATCGGCGTCATCCGCCGCCCGCAGCGCGTGATCGGCCCACCGCAGCGGATCGCCCCCACGGAAATACGCCGCCGCACGCGCATGCCAGTCCTGCCGTGTGTCCTCCGGGATGGCCTCGTAGATCGCAAGGTGGACGAGATCGTGACCGAAGGCAAGCCCGGCTTCAGTCTCGTGCAGCAGATCTCCGCTTGGGCGAAGTCTCGCGGTTTCAGGAAAAATCGCGGCGGCATCGGCCGGATCGAAACTCGCTCCCAGTATCGCGGCCTGCCGCAATCCACCCCGCTCGGCTTCGGGCAGCCTTTCGACCTGCTCCTGCACCAGTTCCGCGACGCTCGTCGGCAGGGCGCCATCGGTCCAGTTTGCTTCGAGCAGGCGGATAAGGAACAGAGGGTGCCCGGCGGCCCGTTCGATGGCTGCTTCGGGGGCATTGTTGCCGGGCGCCACCGCCCGGACCAGGTCGCGCGCCACCGCCTCCGGCAAGGGCGGAAGCGTGACGCGAACCAGTGCGGACAAGCCGCGCACCGCAAGCCGGCGGTCCAGGCTCCGAGGCCCGGGACGTTCCGTCAGCAGAACGACGGCGGGGCTGTTCTGAAGTTTCTTCACGAGCTCTAGGATGAAGTCTCCGGCACCCATGGGCCTCCAGTGGCAGTCCTCGATGACGATGAGGAGACCGGAAGGCTGCGCCGCCCGGGTCAGGGCGGCGGCTAGAACGTCGACGATCCGCGCCTGCTGCGACTCGGGGGAAAGTGCACTCAACCGCAACTCGACCTCGTTGCCGATCTCCGCATCGCAAAGCCACGACCATACGGCACGATCAATCGAGGGTAGCTCTTCCGGCCGTGGAAGCTCCGGCAGTGCGGCCATGATCCTCTGTGCCAGGTGGCGCGATCCGGGAGAGAAGGCGTCGAACCCCGCCACCGCGATGCGCATCCCGGATTGCCGACCACTTCGCGCAATTTCTGCGGCCAGCCTGCTCTTTCCGATCCCGGCTTCACCGCTCAGATGGATCGTCAAACCGGATCCGGCGATCTGCGCCGCCGAAGTCGCGGCTTTGATCTGCGCCAGCTCGGTATCCCGTCCGATGATCGGGAGGTCGGGGCGCTTTCGCGTGGCGCCTCGTTGCAGCGACACGGCGCGCTGGCCGATTTCGACGGCCAGCCCGAGGCGCGGTGCCAGGTCCGCAACAACGAGAATATCACCAGGTTCCGCCATCGCCGCCACACGCCTGGCCTGCAGGAATGCGCGGGATGTCGCGGGGTCCGCGGTTTCCGGTGCAGTCAGCCCGAAGGAAAGGTTTGGTCCTGCATCCGCGGCCAATTTGAGGGCGGTGTTGGCAACATCGTGCAACGGCCGGCCGGTGAAGACGAACGCCACTTCGCCCGGTCGCGCCTCGAGCTCGACCGCGCCATTGGCGCAGGCCGTTTCACGCAGCAAGTCAAAATCCGGCGTGCCGTCCGCCTCCATGCACAGCAGCAGGAGGGTCGTGTCGGGCGTGTGCGCGCCGCCCGCTGCATCCATGGCTTCCGGTCCGGGCGCCTGGGACGCAACACCTCCCCCTCGGCGCAGCCGGTCATAAAGCGCGCGCGTCTCGGGCGCGGGGGCGGTACCCAGGTTACGCCGCAGCGCGGCCTCCAAATCGTTGAACCGTGACCTCACCGCCCCGCGCATGCCGCGCGCGGCGTCCAGCTTCATCAGCCGCCGGTGTGCCGCCTCGTTCAGCGGATCGTGTCCCAGCAACCGGTGTGCCAGCGCCGCGGCATCAGGGCTGTCTCCCATCCGCTCAAGCTCCTGCGACAGGGCATCCGTGACCAGGGTCGCGAGCCTTGCGCGATGCTCCGCGAGAGCCTGCGCGAGATCGGAGGTATTCGCCTCGAGCCCCTCCAGGAACGGCCCGCGATACAGGCGCACCGCCTCGGCCGGATCATTGCGCGCCAGCGCGTCGTGGAACGCGTCGAGATCGGTAGCCACGCCCGGGCCAAGGCGCAGGTCGTCGCCCTCTGCCTCGATCCAGCCATCGCCCGCGGCGCGACGTATCTGGGCCAGCGCCTGACGCAGGCTTACCCTCGCCTGTTCGCCGTCGCTGTCTTCCCAGAGCAAGGCGGCAAGGCGCTGGCGGGACATCGTTCGCCGCCGCGCCACGGCAAGAAGTCCGGCCAGCATCCGGGGCTTGCGGGGGCTCAATGCCACCCTTTCGCCGTCCTGTGTCATCGCGAAGCCGCCAAGACATTCAAGCCGGAGACCCATTTTCACGCACCTTTCACGCATGGAGACCCGGAGAAATTCACGCCGACCGGGCAAAAGCCGGCTCATCAGACAAATTCAAAGAGCCGACACATGATTCACTTCAATTCAAGACCAGGTTCCGGCCGCATGTCCGGAACGCCAAGGCCGCGCAAATGGCACGGCCTGGTAACCCGCCTGTTTGGCCTGCCGCGGATCGACCCCCTCGGTGAGGTGACCGGTCTGCCGCCGCAGAGACCGACCCTGCTTCGAAACCCTAACCTATGGTGACCCAAATGACGACGTATCGCAATAATCTTCCCCAGTTCGACAACAGCTTGATGCTGACCGATTCCGGCCTGGAAACGACGCTGATCTTCCACGACGGTCTCGATCTGCCGGCCTTCGCCGCCTATCCGCTGATGGAAACCCCCGAAGGACGCGAAACGCTGACGCGCTACTATCGCCGCCATATCAGCATCGCCGCGGACCACGGCACCGGTTTCGTGCTGGAAGCGCCGACTTGGCGGGCCAGCCGCGATTGGGGCGCCCAGCTGGGCCATTCCCCCGAAGACCTGGCGCGGATCAACCGCGCGGCCATCGGGTTCCTGTCCGACCTGCGTGGTGCGGCCGGTTCGGTACGGCCGATGGTGATCTCGGGCAATATCGGCCCGCGGGGAGATGGCTATCGGCCAGATAGCGCCATGACCGCGGCCGAAGCCGAGCGCTACCACGCCGAACAGATCGGCTGGTTTGCCCAGACCGATGTCGACATGGTGACCGCCGTGACGCTTTCGACCGTGGCCGAAGGTGTCGGCGTGATCCGGGCGGCGAAAAAAGTCGGCCTGCCGGTCGTCGTGGCCTACACCGTGGAAACGGACGGCCATCTGCCCGACGGCACCCCACTTGGCCGGGCCTTCGAGGAAACCGATGCCCGCACCGACTGTGCCGCGGCCTACTTCATGGTCAACTGCGCGCATCCCGACCACTTCCGCGACGCGCTCGAAGCCGGCTCCGGCTGGTTGAAAAGGATCGGCGGCGTACGCGCCAATGCCTCCCGCCTCAGCCACGCAGAGCTTGACGAAGCCGAGGAACTCGATGCCGGCAACCCCGCCGAGTTGGGCCGCGACTATGCCCGGCTGCGCCGTCTATTGCCGAATCTCAAGGTCCTGGGCGGCTGCTGCGGCACCGACCATCGCCATGTCGAAGCAATCGCCGATTGCTGCGCGGCCAGCCACGCCGAGTGACCTCAAACTTGCCCCCCGGCTGCCCGGGCACCGCCCCGGGCAGCCTCAACCGATCTCATGTTGCCGGAAAGAAAGGCCAGCGATCGCATCTATTCCCATGTTCGAAACCGGCGGCATGCCATCCCGAAGGCTGAACTCATCCTCCGCGACGCAGGCCAGAAGCGTCGTCGAACCGACCCGATACCGGCGCTCTGCCGGCATGTTTCATCCCAGACGTCCCGTATCGCTACCAAAAGATAAGCCAATGACACAGACCGAACTCACGCTCCCCTCGACCGAGTCAGATAGGGGCCTCGCCCACCGCGCCCTCGACATCATCCAAAGCGCCTTTGAACAGGACCCGCCGGTCCGCTGGCTCTACCCGGACGACGCAGAATACGGGCGCCATTTCCCCGCATTCGCAGCCGCGCTCGGCGCACCTGCTTTCACGGAATGCACATTACGGCTCAACGAAGCCGCTGCCGCCCTGTGGGTTCAGCCCGGCTCCGAACCTGACGAAACAGCCCTCTGCGAGGTCATCGAACGTTCGCTGCCCCCACATCGCCAAGGCGATGCCTTCGCCGTGATCGAGGAGATGGGCGCGCACCATCCGGACGAGCCGCACTGGTATCTCCCGGTCATCGGCACCTGCCCCGACAGGCAGGGACAGGGCCACGGGGCGGCGCTTCTGCGTCATGTTCTCGAGATCTGCGATCGAACCGGTGTGCCCGCCTATCTCGAGGCGACAACCACCCGCAATCGCGCCCTCTATGCCCGCCATGGTTTTGACGCAACGGCAGAGATTCGGGTTGCCGGTTGCCCGCCGCTGACCGCGATGGTCCGCAGTCCCCGGTGAAAGGAGCCATGCCATGTCCACCCTGTTCAGCCTGCAGCACCCCGGTCAGGTGCGGCGCCGGGGTTTCAAACTGTCGCAACGGTACCGGTGGCTGATTTCGCTGGCTTTGCTTCTTGCGCTCGGGGCCCTCTTTCTTACGGGGGATCCTTTCGGCGCCGGGCCGGCCTGCGGCGATGCGCCGGCACGCCGCTGCGCCTTCGGGAGCGCGCCGCCAACGGTAGGGGCAGAGGCGATCCAGATCCCCGGCAAGCCGCACCTCTATGCGCGGCTTGTCACCCCGGTCAGCTTCACGGACCCGTCAGGTACCGTCTGGACGGCGCCACCGGGGACACTGACCGACGGCGCCTCGATCCCCCCTATATTCGTGCCCCTGATCGGAGAGCCGCGCAGCACCGAATTCCTCTCCCCGGCGGCGCTGCACGATGCCTATTGCGGTGCGGGAAACGAACAACTGAACCAGTTTCGCGCGCGATCCTGGGAGGAAACGCACCGGATGTTCTACCACGGCCTGCGCGCCGCGGGTGTACCGCCCGCAAAGGCGAAGGTCATGTTCGCCGCCGTCTACCTGGGTGGCCCGCGATGGAACGATCCCTCGCGATCGCTGGAAGGCGTACCCGACACCGTTCTGCGCCGCGAGATGGAAGCGTGCCTGCGCTTCATCGAAAGAGAGCGCCCGACGCTGGCCGAAATAGAAGCCTGGATGCGCCGCCGCGAGTCGGGGATTCTGTCGACGGCGTCTGCAACGGCGCCCTGATTTCCGTGCCTGCGGCTGGTTCCCCGGCACGTGACCATTTGCTGGCTGGGGCCGCGCAGAAACAAAGTCCGACGATATCCGCAGCGGGGCCCACATCCATGACGGTTCGAACGCATAACTCCTGCTTGTTTGCCATCGTTCTTCAGCGTGACCGGCCGAGCGATGTTCCATGCCCCCGGGGCCGTGGCCCGACGGCCAATGTCACCGTCAGTCGGTTCCTTCCAGCGACGAGAAACTCGTTTGACCAGCTGAAATGCAGGCCCTCGGCAATTCCTTCATGGCGGCAATGAGCTAACGTGCCTTCATCGCTTCCAATCCCGGCACGCACGATGAGGATAGTTTCCTCGCCGCTTCGTGCATGCGCGCCTGACGATTGATGTCCTTGAAACGCTTGTCAGCAGCATCCGGATATGTCGTTTATCTTCGCTCCAAAATGGCTTCGGTGAACCAGAAATCCTTCGTTGCTCAAACACCTCATTCGGCCCGGTAAGTGCCGAAGTCAGACAGTCTTGCCCGCCTCAGAAGGTGTTGATCGAGATGCCCACGAAGCTTTCCTCGCTGTCAAACTTGTAGCCGGCACGGAAACTCGCCTTGGTCTTGGGAATCCCGAATGCCACGGCCGCAACCGTGTCGCGGAAACCATCATCGTCCCCGAGATAGCTGAACTCGAACGTCACGTCCGGTTTGTCGAAGCCGATCGCGGCGAGGGCGAAGTAACCGCGATCGATCGTGGTGACCTCACCAAGCAGGAAGATGCTGCCGAAACTGGTGGGCTGATAATGCTCAGCCACGAGCCGGATCCCGCCCTTGACCGTGTCGAGCCCCTCGAGTTGGACGGCCGGCCCGGCTCGAAAGGTGACCGGAGTTCCCAGAGTGAACTTGTAGCTGGCGGTCAGGTTCAGATCTTCCGGACCGGTATAGTCGCTGAAGACCATGCCGTAAGACAGGCGGTCCCGCTCAACCGAAATCACGGCCGTCGTGGTGTCCTCTCCAAGGTCCAGTTGATAGAACTCTCCGTCGGCCCGGGCCGCCGGAGGGGCCAGCGCGAGTGTAAGCGTTACGGCCACGGCTCGGATGGGTTTAGTCTTTTCGGTCAAGTGCTGCTCCTTTACCGGCTGTTTTGTCCCGGCTGATGCGCGAGATCCGCCGCGCCATGTCGCCCAGCATGTTCCAGGTGTCCACCACACTGATACCTGGCGTATTGTCTTCGGTATAGAACCTCATGAACAGGGCATCGCGCTGTTCTTCGTCGGGCATGAGTTCCACCCGCATTCCGTCGGCTGTCTGCGCCAGCACGAAGACTGGAAGCTCGCCAACCCCCGGCAGATCGATCTTTCCATATGTGCCGACATCGAAATGCCCGCCCCGCAGCCGGGCGGTGTTCTGGGTCAGGCTGGTGACCCACATGCGCTTTTCCTCGCTGCCGAATTTGAAGGTTATTCGCTCGGGCGTGTCGGCCACGTGGCGCTCGCGCCGGGGCAGTTCGACACACGCGATGATCGTCAGGGTCAGCACGATCATGTTGTAGATCGTCCAGAAGAGGATAACCCACTTGCCTTCGCCCGCATCGTTGAACGCGAACCGGTCGGTCACGAGGCCCAGCAGCAGCCCGATCACCGTCAGACCGAGCAGGATTGCGAAGGGCGCCAGCATGTTCCATTGCACAACAATGCGGCTGCGGTCCCCACCCTTGGCGGTCACGCTGAAAGGGTGGCCCCTGGGCTGCACCAGCCCGACGAAGGCTGCACGGGTGATCGGCAAAGCGCCCAGCAGCTGGCTGACATCGGTCAGGATCGGCACGACGTTGCCGCGCGACATCAGGTTGATCGCCATCAGGTTCCAGACGAAGAAGCAGCCAAAGTAGGTTACGACATCGGCCGGGCTGGCATCCACCACGGTGATGTTGCCGTACCAATAGAGCAAAGGGAAGACCATGGCCGCGACGCGGAAGGGAAATGTCGTGATCCAGTAGAGGCTGGCGTCGATGACGCTCCAGCGGTCACGCAACCGCAGCCCGTTCTTGCGGAACGGCCCAACCCGACTGCGCGCGATTTGCATCATGCCAAGACACCAGCGCGACCGCTGCGTCACGTATTCCTTCAACCCCTCCGGTGCGAGACCCTCGGTCAGCGGCTCGTTGAGGTATGCAGTTTGCCAGCCGGCGTTCTGCAGGCATAGCGTGATCATGTAATCCTCGGTGATGCTGTCGGTGGGAAAGCCGCCGATATCCTTCAACGCGTCAAGCCGCATGATCGAGGAGGTCCCGCAGCAGAAGGCGACACCCCAGCCATCGCGCGATGGCTGCATGTCATCGAAAAAGAAACGTTGCTCGTCGGGATACGAGCGGCTGATGCCGAGATTGTGCTGGATCGGGTCGGCGTTGAAGAAATGTTGCGGCGTCTGAACAAGACCCACGGTCGGATCGTGAAACAGCGCCAGCGTGCGCGACAGGAAGCCCCGGTGCGGCACGAAATCCGCGTCCAGCACGGCGACATAATCTGGTGGTCTCTCGCGCGCCCAGAGAAGTTGAAGCGTATGATTGATGTTGCCGGCCTTGGCGTGTTTGTTGTCGGGCCGCCGTACATAGGTGACACCCTGTTTCTCGCAGTAGTCACGTAGCCAGTCGCGCCGCCCGTCATCGAGAACCATGATCTCCTTCTCTGGGTGGCGGAGTGCCTTGGAGCCGATGATGGTGCGTTCGAGCACCTCGAGCTCCTCATTGTATGTCGCGATAAGCAGCGCGACTTTCGGCGGCTCTTCTCCCCACCAGCCGGCGTGGAGGTAGGCGTCGGAACTTCGGTCGCGGTGACGCATGAGGATGAAAAAAGCGCTGATCGAACTTACGATTGCCATAAGCTCAAGACCCAGCAACAGCCCACTGGCCAGAAAATCCACTGTCCAGCCCACCGGCGCGATCGTCTCGGTCGTGCGCCACCATGCGTAGCGGATCGCGAAAACAATCGCGATCGCGAACAGGAATACCCGGTGACGGGTGTCATTGCGATTGATGAGATAAGGCAGGATCAGTGCTGCGCCGAGGATCGGAACCACGTGCATGAGGCTTGCGCCGAAATCGCCCAGGTAAAGGTTTGGAAGCATTACTTCCAGAACTTCCACAAGATATCGAACGGGCGCTCATCGAAGAAGACGCGGCCTGTTCGGCCGATGCTGCAACCGCCTGTCGAATCGGCCCTCAATTCCGGAACGACAAGCGCAACGTCGTAGCGTTCGAGATGCTCCTCGCTCGGTGAAACCGCCATGTTGCTGTAGACCGAAGCCGCGCCGGCTCCTGCCAGGCGAGCTACCGTGCCTTGCATCACCTGATGTCCACCAAGCGGCCGGAAGGTCGCGGTATCACCGGTGGAAATGGAATTGTAGATTGTCTCCGACACGGAGAGAGTCACCAGCACGGAGTCGCAATCGGCAACCTGCAGGATGGGGTCACCACGCTGGACGTTGACCCCATCAGCGGTCAGCTCCTGCCAGAGGACGCCGTTCACTTGTGAGGAGAGCGTATCACCGCGAAGCCCAACGAGGCGCGACAGCTCGCGCTCGGTGCGAACATCATAGGCATCGAGTTGCGCCTTGGCGCGCACGATGTCGGCTTCGACAAGTGCGAGCAAGGTTTCCGCCTCCCGGAAACGCAGGGCCATGTTCCAGGCCGCGCCCGCGGAGTTGTCGAGGTAGATCGCGCCTTGCGCGGCCTGCAGTTGGAGCGCCTCTATTTCGGCAAAATCCCCTGTGGCGCCCTCCAGAAAGGCACGCGAGAGTTCAAGAAAGCCCTCGGGTTCGTTTTCGTAAGGCGCCAGCTTTTCCTCGTCCACGGCCTCGGCGCTATCTGAAGGCTGCCCCGGTATCGTCGGTGTCTCGGACGGCGACACCGTGCCGTTCGCCAGAAACTGAAGCTCGCGCGTGCGCGCGGCGCCGTATTTGCCCGCAGTCGACTCAAGCCAGCTCAGGCTGGCCTGCCGGGCGCCGCGTTCCGCTTCAAGCCGTTCAAGCTCAGCCAACAGCAAATCCCTTTCCAGCCGGAGATCGTTCAAGCGCATCTGGTCCGACCTTGGGTCTTCTATGGAGAAAAGCGTCGTTCCCTCGGCAATCACGGCGCCGGGAGACCGATCGGGGAGCGCAACATCCCCCGCAATAGGTGCGCGGGCTGTAAACAAAGGCGCATTGACGAACGCGTTCGAGCTGGCGCCCGTCATCTGTTCGACGACGATGACGTAGAGCGCGCCAAACAGCAGAAAAAACCCAATGCACAGGCGCAGATACCGCAAACTATCGACCTCTCGAAACTGCAACGACGATTTGAAGACAGTTCGCACGATTAAATTGACGAGAGTATGGCGGAAGGCAAAATCTTCGCTCTTGCGCCGCCATGGCAGGCGGGAGATCGCTTGCCTTGCCGAAGAACGAAACTTCTATGGATCTATCTTAATGTTGCCAAATTTGCACTTTATTCGGCGCCCGGTGACGCACGAGGCTCGCTCCTGGCTTTCTCGGCTGGAGGGTATGGCGAGTGGTGCACGGTAAGGTAAGAGTGGGTAGAAATCCGCGAATGGCTCGGCTTGAGGTTACAAATTCTCGAAGTCCAAAACTTCATGCCCCACGCCTTGCGACGTCAATATTCGGCTTCGTAATGATCTGTGGCGTGCTGGGCATGCTGGCAATCTGGTGGCCGATAAATCAACACGCGCAGAACTTTGAAACTCGAGTCGTATCCGAGAATGCGATCCGCGGGGTGAAAGCCCTTCGACTTGCTGTCTCAAGGGCGGTCGAACGCGAGTGGGAAAGTCTTCAGGCGGTCGCCGGACAACTTGCAACCAAGGACTACGCAGAGACACGCGCTTTCACCGACGCTGTGCTTGTCGCTGGCGGGCGTGTCGCATGGGCGGGGTTGGCCGACCTTTCCGGCACGATCCGGGTGGGGTCCAACGGGGTTGGAGAAGGCACGTCAGTAACGAGCACGGAATGGTATCGGAAAGGTCTACACGGTCCGTTCTTTGGTAGGATTACCTCGTCCAGCACGGAGCAGCCCCATGACCAGAGGGACGTGATTAACATTTCGGTTCCCGTCAAATCCGCGGACGGAGAGGTTACTGGCGTCTATGTTTACAGCCTCAAGGCGAGTTGGCTCAAGGAATACGTGCGCGCCGCCGCCGACGACCTTGGCCTGATCGCGTATGTCGTCGATCAGCGCGGCCGCTCCATCTTCGGTCCGGATCAGCAGGCACGCCTGAACCTGACACCAGCCAGCCTCGGATCGCTTTCGCTCAATATTGGTTCTGCACAAATCGTCGAGGATGCGGACGGTTCGAAAAATATCTTCGCTGTTGCGCCTGAGCTTACCGTGGGCAATGCGCCGCCAACAGGCCTTTCCGTTGTTGCGCGCGTGCCACCGGCCTCTACCGGGCAAGATGTGACCCAACTATCCGTTGCCATGTGGATCAGCCTGCTCAGCCTGCTGGGAGTTCTTGGTGTCTTTTCGATCCTGTTCACACGGCATTTCGTGCGTCCGCTGGAGCGCCTGACGGGCATCGCGCGAGAGATAGCCGAAGGCAAGGAACCCTACCCGGAAGAGTACAACTCCAGCCGGGAATGCGAGCAGCTGTCTCATGCGCTGAGCCGCATTCAAAGCCGCTATTATTAGGGCGTACAGTCCACGGCCTCGTCAGTTTTAGAACCTGTCGCGCTAAAGAATGCTCGTTCGCTGCAATGCAGAGTGCATCTGCGCTGGGACGATACCGCACATGCAATACTCAAACTGCCCGGAGCCGACCTGCAAAGCGTCGCAGCAGCAAAGACGACGAGTACGAGCAAGACGGTGGAAGGTTTTTAGCAGGATATCCATAAGATACGCTTGGCGCACATGGCGTCAGGGCGTGATCAGATGGCTCCTTACCTCAAGGATGTTACCCACTCAGCGTTTTGCGCAAACATATCGACTACATGACGCTGAAACCCCAAAATGATCGACGACCCGGCTGTTGTAGTGTCTGTCATGCGCCGGCAGCGTCACGGGCGACAGCAACCATGCCGCCGCCCGCTGACCGAAGTCTTCAGACCTCCGGCATACGATCAATCAATTTGTCCACCGTCAGAGGATAGTCACGTACCCGGACGCCGGTTGCGTTGTACATCGCATTGGCTACGGCGGCCGCCACACCGCAGAGCCCAAGTTCACCGACACCCTTTGCCTTGAGCGGGGTCGCCACGCCATCGAGCGTATCGAGGAATATGACCTCCTGATCAGGAATGTCGGCGTGCACTGCCACCTCGTAATTGGCCATGTCGTGATTGGCGAAGAACCCGCGACCGCGGTCAAGCGCCATGTCTTCGGACAGAGCCGCGCCGACGCCCATAACCATGCCGCCGATGACCTGGCTGCGCGCGGTGACGGGGTTGAGAATGCGGCCGGAATCGCAGACTGCCAGCATGCGCCGCACCCGGGTTTCACCGGTATAGGCGTGAACGCCCACCTCGACGAAATGCGCCCCGAAGGTGCCCATCGCATACCCCTTCTGAAACTCGCCCCACTGGATCGCGTCTTCGGCGGAAGCCTCTTCGTTGATCTCGGAGAGCGCCATGTCGATGTCGCCCCCGGTCACGCGGCCCCCATTGAAGGATGCCTCATCTATCCCGAGATTGCCGGCGACCTTTTCGCGAAGGGCCATGCAGGCCGCGTAGACGCCCGAGCTGGAGCTGGGGCCGCCGAACTGGCCGCCCGAGCCGGAGGAGACGGGATAGGCGCTGTTGCCCATCCGCATCTCGACGTCCTCGACGTCCATGCCCATCGTCTCGGCCGCGGTCTGGGCGAGGATGGTGTAGGAGCCGGTGCCGATATCGGTCATGTCGGTCTCGATGATCAACTTGCCGCCATCGAGGATCGCCCGTGCGCCAGACGGCAACACCAGCGCACCACGATAGGCCCCGGCCACGCCATGCCCGATCAGCCAGTCGCCGTCACGCTGTTGGCCAGGGGCGGTGTTCCGGCTCGCCCAGCCAAACTCCTCGGCACCGCGCTCGAGGCACTCGACGAAATGTCGGTCGCTGAACGGCTTGTCCGGCTCCGAGGGATTGACCTGCGTGTCGTTCACGATCCGGAACTGCACAGGGTCCATGCCCAGTTGCTCGGCCATCTCGTCCATGGCGATTTCCAGCGCCATGAGACCCGAAGCCTCGCCCGGTGCGCGCATGTCGGCGGTCTCGGGCAAGGGCATGTCCACCACGTGGTTTTTCACGCGCCGTGTCTCGCCGGCATAGAAGACGGGCGTCTGGGCGGTGGCATTCTCACCTCGCCCGCCTGGCAGGCAATAGGACGCAGCCTCGTGCCACAGGCCCTTGAGCCGGCCATCGGCATTCGCCGCAAGGCGAATACGCTGAACGGTCGCAGAGCGGTGGGTCGTGTTGTTCATCACCATCGGCCGCGGAAGGGCGAGCTTCACAGGTGCGCCGACCGCCCGAGAGCCCAGCGCGGCGAGCACCGCGTCGGCCCGCAGCCAGAGCTTGGCGCCGAAGCCGCCGCCCACGTAGGGGCTTTCCACGCGGATCCGTTCCTGATCGATGCCGAAGGTGGTGGCGATGGACTGCCGGTTCCAGTTGATCATCTGGTTCGAGGTCCAGACCGTCATGTCCTCGCCATCCGACCAGTCGACGGTCGAGGCGTGCGGTTCCATCATGGTGTGGCTTTCGCCCGGAGTGCGGTACATCTGATCGATCACCGCGTCCGCGTCGCGGAAAGCGGCGTCCACGTCACCAACAAGCGTGTCAGGTTCTCCGGAGCCTTCAACCCGGGCGAAGGCCTCATCGAGATCGAGATTGGCGGGTTCGCCTTCCTCGTACTGCACCTCGATCAGGGCCGTCGCAGCGCGGGCTTCCTCGAACGTGTCAGCCACGACCACCGCAATAGCCTGATGATAGTGCTGAACTTCGTCGCCGCCAAAGAGACGCGCCACGTTGTTCATTCCCTTTTCCAGCGGATCGATTTCCAGCGTCGTTACCACGGCGCGCACACCGGGGGCATTTCGCGCGGCCTCCGCATCCATCGAAGTGATGCGCCCGTGACCGATGGCGGCACCGAGCGGGTAACCGTATAGCGCATCCGGCGCGGCATCGTTGCGTTCATAGGCATAGGGCGCGGAGCCCGTCACCTTGAGCGGCCCGTCGATACGGTGCGTGGGCTTGCCGATGACCTTGGCATCGTCGAAAAGGTTGGTGTCGACTGGTGAATTGAATTCCATCTCAGGCCTCCTTCAGCATGGCGGCAAGGGTCCGCTCGGCGAGGGTCAGTTTGAAGGCGTTCTCCTCGGTGGGCTGGGCCCCGTCGAGGAGTACCGACATCACGGCGGAGGCCCCATTGGGCAGCTCGGCATCGGCGTCGGCGCGGCGCCACGGCTTCGGCGCGACACCACCGAGGGCCACGCGCCCGGTACCGTCGGGCTGACGGACCAGCGCGACAGAGACCAGCGCGAAGGCATAGGACGCTCGGTCCCGCACCTTATGATAGGCTTGGTGGCCGCCGACTGGAGCGGGGAGTCGCACATGGGTGATCAGTTCGCCGGGCATCAGAGCGGTTTCGTTCTGCGGCGTATCGCCGGGAAGGCGGTGAAAATCCTCTAGTGCGATTTCCCGGGTCATGCCGTCTGGCGTGACCGTCTCGACTACCGCGTCTAGCACCCGCATGGCGACCGCCATGTCAGAGGGATGCGTGGCTATGCAGTCGTCGGACGTACCAATGACGCCAAGCTGACGCGAAAAGGCCCCCTCTGTCAGCGCGCCACAGCCCGAGCCGGGCACGCGCTTGTTGCATGGCATGTTGGTGTCATAGAAATAGGGGCAGCGGGTCCGTTGTAACAGGTTGCCCCCGGTGGTGGCCTTGTTGCGCAGCTGCCCGGTGGCCCCGGCGGCAATGGCCCGGGTCAACACCGGGTAATTGCGCCGAATGCGCGCATGGGCCGAGAGCGCCGTGTTCGAGACCAGCGTACCGATGCGCAAGCCGCCCTCTTCGGTTTCCGTCACCTCGTCCAAGCCCAGGCCGTTCACGTCGATGACGTGGGCGGGGGCCTCGATCTCGAGCTTCATCAAGTCGAGAAGATTGGTTCCACCGGCGAGAAATTTCGCCCCTTCGACCTCGGCAGCGCGTGCTGCGGCGTCTGCGGGATTGGCAGGTTTTTCATAGGAAAAGGCTCTCATGCTCTCTCCTCCGCGACTTGTGTGATGGCAGCGAGGATGTTGGCGTAGGCACCACACCGGCAGATATTGCCTGACATGCGTTCACGGATTTCCGCGTCGGTCAGGGTGATCTCGGCCGTCAGGTCACCCGTGACATGACTGGGGATGCCGGCCCGGATTTCCTCGATGACCTTGCGGGCGGAACTGATCTGGCCCGGCGTGCAGTAACCGCACTGGAAGCCATCATTTTCGACGAAGGCTGCCTGCATTGCGTCCATAGCGTCGGGCTGGCCGATCCCCTCGACCGTTTCAATCTCGTCACCGTCATGCATCACGGCGAGGCTGAGGCAGGAATTGATCCGCTCGCCGTTCACCGTGCACGTACAGGCGCCGCACTGGCCGTGGTCGCAGCCCTTCTTGGTGCCAGTCAGCTTCAGGTGCTCGCGCAGGGCGTCGAGCAGGGTGACGCGATTATCGACCATCAGCTCGCGCTCGCGTCCGTTGACGACAAGAGTGACCGAACTCTTCGTTTCGCCAGCAGACACCGGGACACCAGTGCCCTGAGCGGCGGCTGTGTTACGTGTCGCCGCGGCCACTACCGCGGCTGCGGCCGTACCCGCCAACAATGTGCGGCGGCGCAGGCTGAAATCGATGGGTGGACTCATGATGAGATCTTCCTCTCGGGTAAATATGCGCCGGTTGGCCGGCGGAACTGAACACTCAACGCATGAGGCTCCCAGGGGTTTCCCAGGTCTCCGCTTGACCGGACGAAAGCAGTGATGAACGGTTTTCATGAATGGCCTTGCGCGAAAGGCCGAGCTGCGCTCGTCCGGCGGTCATGGCGTATGTCGACCTTCCGATTTGACAGCGCGATGGGAAGACACCACGTCATGAGCTCCGTATGGATTTCTCCCAAGGGCCGGCAGGGACAATGTAGCTGTGGTTCAATTCTCCCTGCTTGCCTTCGAGATCCGGAAGGTCATTTTCAGGCGGCCCCGTGCTTGATCCGTCCAGCGGAGGTATTCGTGAAGGTCATCGGCGAGCCCCGTTGCATGCAGTGCGGTGCAGAACATGAGGTCGAAAAAATTATTGACTTTTCATTCTGCACCGAGATCACAAGATCCGAAAGTTGCGGATCTCGGCCTCTTTGGGCTGGCGGATCCACACCAACCACAAGCTAGCCGGCTTGCTGCCATCATCGATCCTGCGTTCACGCGCGAGCCTTTAGGGCATCGCTCATCACATCCAATCGGATAACTAAAGGGCTGTTTCAGTAGTGGGGAAACGCGTCGGTTTTCTCTTCAAAGCAGGGTTGGGCGTGACGAGCTAAGTCGCGGGCTAACCGAAAAACACCTCCGTCTCACCCGACGCCGCCACTCGGTTTCATAGACCACGAGAGGTGCATATAGCTGACCAATCCCGTAATGAAATCGCCGCGTTTCATGAAAGCGGCTCATGGGTGGCTGCAATCTTTTGAGCATAACCTCCGGGATGTCGGTGGGTTATATGTTGGCGGATCCCGATCTGGATATCCAATTGCGGGAAATCAACCTCCGCATATCAAGACGTATCAGGATGCGAAGATTGCACAGCAACTGCTACTTGAACATCTCGCCCGATGAACGGCCGGTGCCTGTTGATTGCCTCACGTCTAATGGCACGCCCTCGTCCAGTCACGGCGTGACGAACGCTGGCCATGCCGCCGATCTCTGGATCCATTGGCGCAAGGTCGTGGAAGAAAAACCCTGGCAGATGAGCCCATGCTTACCTGTGCTATGCGGCAGCCCCAGAACCGGCTGGATGCCCATGCTGTCCATCCCGTCTGCACCTGTCGCGATCACCTGGGCCCGTTACGGAGAGGGATCCATGTAATCCAGCCGAGGTCGAGATACCGCGCCAGGCACCCCTAAATGAACTCCCCCAAAGAGGATTTGCGCACATGAAACGACGCGATTTTTTAAAGGCTAAGCTGCTATTGGCCGCCGCAGTTGCCGGCGGGCTGCTCCGGACCCGCACTGCCACTGCTCGATCGGTCGACAAGCCATACAGCACGGATATCAAGACCCTCTTGATCGCGTCACATCCCTATCCGGAACGATCGGTCTTCAACAAAGGGTTGCAACAGGCGGCCGAAAGCGTAACCGGAGTGACCGTACGAAATCTGGAAACCATCTACGGTGACGATACGCGCGCCATCGACGCTCGAAACGAGCGCGACATCACCCGGCAACATGACCGGATCGTGTTCATGTTCCCGACGCATTGGTTCAACATCACGCCGATGATGAAGGCGTATCTGAATGACGTCTGGGGGAGCGTCGGGCCCGGCCTGTGGCAAGGCAAGGAAATGCTCCTTGTTACAACTGCCGCCGGAGGCGCATCCACATACGGTCAGTCGGGCAGGATCGGTGTCGACCTGGCAGACGTATTTACCCCGATGAAGGCCAGCGCATTGCACGCCGGCATGACCTATCTGCGTCCACTCGCGTTTCAATCAATCTCAGCGTCGGAGCTCCCCCAGTATCAGCAGCAGTTGATCGGCCGGCTTCAAAGTTGAACCGGCCCGGCCGCAGGCGTTGTCTGACCATTTCCACGATCTGTCTGGCGCATTGAGGCTTTGCAGCGAGTCGGAATTCATGAACTTCGGTCATGGCTGAATGCCGGTTTTACGACATTTCGAGCATGCGTCAGACGACTAATCTCTCCAAGGCGGTGAAAGGCCGCGCAGGGCCTCGCTGCGAAGGGATACCTCTGCATCCGCTGAATCGACCAAGGCCCTCCGCACCCTGCCCGTACCCTGGGTATCCGGTCGCAGCCTGACACACTGAAGGAGTTCGACGCATGGTACCCCGTTTGCCATTGATGGTAATTTGCCTGTCCACCCTGCTGGCATTGGCGACGTTTTCGGCACCGCTAACCGCGCTCGAGGCGATGACGGTTTCGCTGTCACTTACCGAGGGCGAACAGGCTTGGGTGATGAGTGCCATGCCACTCGGTGCTGCCGTTGGCCTGCTGATTGCGGGGGCGCTCGGGGACACCTACGGACGGCGCAAGACCTTTGCTGGCGGCCTCTGGGTCACGGCGGTGTTCTCTCTCGTCGCAGCCCTGTCGCAAAACGGGCCGATGCTGATCCTGGCGCGCATCGCGCAGGGGCTTGGAAGTGCAGGCATCATGGCCTGCGGACTGGGTCTTGTCGGGCAGATCTACACCGGGGCGGCGCGGGAACGCGCCGCGGCCGGTTGGGCGGCAGGGCTCGGCGCGGGTGTGTCGTTGGGGCCGATCCTGACAGCCGTGCTGCTGCCGCTTGGTGGCTGGCAGTTGGCGCATCTTCTGCTGGCACTTGCAGCGACCGTGCTGGGCTGGGCCGCGCGTCGTCTGCCTGAGAGCGTGCCCATCCCGCACCGGCTGGATCTCGCAGGCAGCCTCGCGCTGTTGGTCGGACTGTCCTCCCTGCTGGCCGCGCTCATAGAGGTTCGTTTCGGCCTGACCGGGCTTGTTGCCGTCCTGTTGGGCCTCAGCATCGTCGCGCTGGTTTTGTTCGTCCGGGTTGAAAGGCGCGTGGCCAACCCGATCCTGCGGGTGGACCTGTTCCAAAGGGTGGCTTTCAGCGGGGCGACGTTGGCGGCTTTCGCATCGGGCGCCGGTGTCCTGTCGCTCATGTCACTCGTGCCGACGATCCTTGAACGTGGCGCCGGCCTGTCGCCTATCGCGTCGGCGGTGATCCTGCTGGCGTGGTCGGGGGTGACGGTTCTTTCGGCGCTCGGAGCACGGTACCTGCCTTCCCGGTTGGCGCCGCGGGCTCGGGTAATCATAGCCATCCTCGGCTGCACGGCAGGGCAACTTCTGTTGTTGATGACCGGCGAAGCCATGGCCTGGTACGCAGTGATGCCCGGGCTTCTGATGGCGGGACTTGCGAATGGGGTTCTGAACGCGTCGCTGGGACATGCCGCGGTGGAAAGCGTTCCGCCAGACCGGGCGGCCATGGGCTCGGCCGCGAACAACACGGCCCGCTATCTCGGCTCGGCGCTCGGGATCGCGCTGGTCTCCGTCCTGATCGCGGGAACCCGGCCCGGAGACCTGTTCGCGCATTGGCACCAGGCGGTCTGGATGACAGCGGTCTTCAGCCTCGCTGGGTTAGGCTGCATGGTTCTGCTGAATCGCGGGGCCGCTCGGGCGTGACGCGGCCCCGTCTGTTGACCTGCTGCCACAGCAAGGGATCGGTGAAACTGGTCACTTCTAAAAAATTCTGCCTGCAACCTGTTCAATGCAAATGTGCCGAAGACTTTGCGGAGCGGCGCGATATTGGCGCGACATGTTGGACGGTTTCGCGGTCTCAATGGAAAGGCGCTCGCACTTGACTGACAGCACCGGCCTCCCGCCCCCACGTACCCCTGGAATGTGTCGAGTTGGGCCGTGGCGCCAGATGCGGCTTACGCCTAGTGCGTGTGTGCCGCATTCGCTACGAGCCGCTTTGTGACCAGTCGCATCACGGCCATGGCAAACTTGGGGTCTTCGTACTGCAGCCGCGTAAACCGTTTCTCGTTGAGTTCGTAGACAACCGTATCTTCCACACAATGAACCGTCGCCATTCTCTGAGCGCTGCTGTTGAAAAAGGCCATTTCGCCGAAGATATTGCCTGCGGGCACCGTCACGTCCTGACCCTCGATCTCAACTAGGCCCTCGGCAATATAGTAAAGGCTGTCAACCGGATCGCCCTTTTCGAACAGAACGTCGCCCGCCTGGATCTCCCGTTTCTTGCCATAGGCCATGGCGGCGGAGAAATCAGCTTCCGAGTCATCCGTCATGTGTGTCACCAATCTGCGCAGCGCGATGAGTTCGTAGAGCCGATACGCGTTCATGGAGAGCAGGATGATTTCGATCGCCAGAAGTGGCCAGATCTGGAACAAGGCGCTGTAGATGACGAAGCAGACCGATGACAGGATCACGAGAACACGCAGCCAGATCATCGAATTCATGGAGAACGTCGCCAGTTTAAAAAGAACGGCGAGCCAGCCAACGGCCTCGATCATGTGGTTGGTGGTGATGAATTCCATCGGCATCTTCTCCTGTTACGTCCGCCGCGCAAGATGACAGGCAAAGGAACTGGTCAAACGCTAACGCCTTGGTGGCGCTTTCTTGCGATATTGTATAGCTCTCTTCGGCGTCAGGCTTCTGGTTCCCCCGGTCGGGATCATTTTTCTCCAATATGCTTGTGGAGAGTATGCGAAATGAGGCTGCCATGGCCAAAAATTGCGCTGTGGCTGCGATGCCGCATGTTTTCTTGCGGAGGGTTCTTGATCAACCGCCAGCCCAGCCAGATCGCGGCCGAAGCAAAGATGACGCTTCCCAGGGCCTGCCCTATCAGGACACCTTGCGCCCCCAACAAAAACCCACCAGCAACAACAAACGGCCAGGTGCCCAGCGTGTTCTGACCCCAGCTCAACCAGGTCGCATAGGACGGGCGGCCCAGCGTGTTGAATGAGGCGCTTGCCACGAAGACCGAGCCACTGAAGAACGACGACAGTGCCACCGGAAAACAATACAGGTATATCAGGTCGCGCGTCAGGTTTTTCGCGTTGAAAAGATCGGCGATCTGACCGCGAAAAACCAGCAATATCATTGTGATGCATAACACGTAGATTGCGACGAACTTGATGCCGTCGAGATAAGCGCGCTTGACCCGATCCACGCGGCCCGCACCGAAGTTCTGCCCGATGATCGGCCCGATGGCCCCGGAAAGCGCCCAGATGACGGAGAAGGCGACGGGCGTCATCCGCCCGATCACGGCCATCCCGGCCACCGCTTCCGGACCGAACTTCGACATCTCGCGAGTCACGATTGCCGTGCCGATAGGTGTGGCAACATTGGCCAGCACGGCCCGGCTGGCGAAATGCGTCACCGTCTGGAGATCACGCCAAAGCAATCGCAGGCTTGGGGGAACAAAGGCATTGTGCTTGCGCAATGCCGGTTGGAGGGCCAGGCCCATCGTCACGAACCGCGCCGCCACCGTGGCCCAGGCGGCACCCGGCAATCCCATGTCCAGGGCGAAAATGAAAATGGGATCAAGCACCGCATTGGTCAGTGCCCCGAACAGAGCCGGATACATGGCCAGCCGGTGCTCGCCGTAGCATCGTAGGGAAGCGACCGCGACCATCGAAATGCCGGACACCCAGGTAAAGGGGACGACAATCCATAGATACGTTGCAGCCAGTTCGGCCACCTCGCCTGTGGCACCGAGCAAGCCCACGAAAAACTCGATATTCACCAATAATATTATGGGTATGGCGATACCGGTCAGGATGACGAGCATCGCTGAGCTGGTGGCATATTCCCGGGCTTCGAGTTCATCATCTTCACCGATTGACCGCGAGATCAATACGGCAGCCGCCACTGACAGGCCGATATTGATCGCGCTGGTGAAGAACATGAGAGCGCTGGCATAGCCGGCCGCAGCGGCCATCTCTTCGTAGCCGAGCATCGAGATGAAAATCAGATCGATGAGATCGACCGCATAAATCGCCATCAGGCCGATGCTGGCCGTGAAAGACGAAACCGTAACGTGGCGCATTATGCTGCCAGTCGTGAACTTCGCGTGCTTGCCGGTCGTCATTTCAGGTCTTTCATGCTTGGTCGCCTATCCAAGGCGCGAGTATTCCAGTGATCAAAAATTTCCTTTGTCGCCCAGTGTACAAACACTCTCCAAATGCTGATAGCCCAGAGTTTAATGGTCACTCCGAAAGCCGGGCCCATCATTCTGCATAGCCCCGATGCAGAAACTCAGGCTGAGCCGATTTTATCGACGTCTGCTCGTCGGCAAGGCGAAAATGCGACGCATTCAAGTTTGACATGTCGCGTCCGAACGTGGTCTGGATCGACATCGCCAAATCGGCACCCGAGACATTTCGGCAGATCAGGATAAATCCCCGCTCTCGGAGGTCCTTGTTCGAGGCCAGAGTACCACTGAGACATCGCCACTCCACCCACGCACCTCGACCCGCGCTGGTGTCGCAACGCCAGTGACTAAGCCGGCGTCAAGCTGGTTCGCGAACTCGCTCGTCGCGACGATCCTGGCACTTCGGGATTTCGCAACCTCCATCAAGCGGCTGGCGAGATTTACCGTATCACCGCTTACCGTAACCTGCTGGTGGTTTTGCGCTCCCAGTCGCGACAGGATCACCGATCCGTAGTGCAGACCAATTCGACACGTAACCGCCGGGCAATCCGGTGGAATAGGCAGCGTTGCGAGACCGACTTCGAGCTCTTCTGCTGATCGGAATGCCTGGTCAGCGCTTGACCGGTCATTCTGGCCCTGCTCCAACCCGAAAACCGCCAACGCGCCGTCGCCCATGAAGTTGATGACGGTCCCGTCGTTCTGCTGCACGATCATGCCGGTAAGCTCATGAAATTGCTGAAGCAGCGCGCGCGTGCCCTCGGAGCCCAGCTTCTGGGATAGCGCGGTGAATCCCGTGAGGTCGACGAAGAAAACGACAAGGTCCTGCTGTTCAGGAGTGGTGAGAAAATCCGGGTCCTCTTCGATTCGACGCGCAAGCGATGGCGATTGGAAACGCCTGAGAGATATCAGGCTTTGCTCGGATATCCGGGCAATGCGACGTTCCCGCGCCAAGCTAAGGGCACCTGCAAGTATCACAGGAGGCATTGCGCCGGCCAGAGGCAGGGCTGCACTCAACCACAGGCCGTGGGCGAATGCGACGGTCACGCCGACGAGCGACAGCATCAAGACACAGACGACCATAGGCACAGCCGTTATGAGCGGCGCCCGCAGCATCAGGATCAGGGCAACTGATGCAAGCAGGACCATGTGCAGCACATCCCAGGTCCGGGTTCTGTCGTCGTGCGTCAGGGCGGAACCACCGACGAGCTGCAAAATCGCCGTGGCAATGATTTCTGCACCAGCAACCTCATCTTCAAACGGTGTCGTGAACAGGTCTCCGGTCCCTGTTGCCGAGTACCCCAGAACGACCAACTTGCCGGACAAAGCGTCGGAGGTCGCTTCCTCCATTAGTGCGCCCGCACTTAGTGTGGTGACCGTGCCCGACGGCCCCAAAAGCCTGAGCGGCATGTACGCACCTTTGTCCAAGGCGATTTCCAAGGAGCCCAAGGTAATGGATTGCTCCCCTATGCTTGCTCTGCCACCTATCCGGTTCATCGCGCCAACCAATGGCATCGAAGGCATTGCTTTGCGTTGCACTTCAAGAAACAGCGGCACAAACCGGGGCGTTCCGGATGCATCGGTCTGCAAATTGACAAGCCCCACATCGGCCCGAGCCAAGAAGGCGTCATGCGGCCAAATGACATTGACGTCGCCCCCCTCGTCGAAACGCGCGGCCGCCGCGATGACCGCCGGCAGCGTTCCGAGAGCGTGGGCAAGCGCCGCGCGTTCCTCCGGCTCTCCCGCATCTGCCAAGAGAACATCGAGGACGAGGGACTGAGCACCGCTCTGGGCGATCTTCTCAATGACCCTGGCAAGAAGCAGGCGGCCAGTCGTTGTTGTTCGCTCGCGCTCCAAGGTTTCATCGTCGATTGCGACAAAGACGACATCAGGCGCGGCTGCGACAGGGCCAACAATCCGATATCGAAGATCGAGCAGTCTATACTCCAGACCATCCAACCAAGTGTCGCGCGTATGCAGATGGGAAATCGCCAAATGCGAAACCCATATCAGGGCCGCAAGGACGATGACAGCTACCGAAAAGGTGCCCGTTCGAAGAGACGGCAATCTCAGCGCCCGAAACGTGCCAGGAGCGCTTCAGCACGCGCGGCGCCCCATTTCCTGACGGCAAGTGGCTCGCCAGGCGTGACATCAGTGCCTTCGCCAACCTCCAACGTGACGGTAGTGGGGTCATTCGGGCGTCGCACATTCACATCCCCCTCCAATACGAAAACGGATGTTTGCTCCGCGCCTGCGTCGACGATGTATTTCGTGCCACGAACGGTCGCGATCGCATGTGGCGTTCTGACTTCCGTTGGAGAGTGCCCAGGCGAGATATTGATAAGGATAGCGCCGCCTTGCACTTCAATGACTCGCGGCGCGGCCTCGTTCGGCCGTTCGGTAATCTGTAACTCCGCCGCTGGCTCGCGCTCTATCGTAACTGCGTCGCCACACGTGATAATTTCTCGTGGAGGAGTGTTCTCCGAAGTGCTGATTTCACAGGAGTGTGCGACTTGCGCCCCAATGAGCAGAGTCGAAAATACCGCGGCAAGAAAACCTGCAAATTCCTTTAAATAAGCTTCTAGGCGTCGCATCGGGCTTCCCTTATCTGCACACGCAGCAGCATGTTGCGGCAGAATAGCCAAAATTAAGTGGACCATCCAGCGCCGTCGTGCAAATGCGGAAAGACTGCGCAGGACGCGGGAAAGACCATGTCTGGTCAAGGAGCCCAGCAGCCGCATGAATGGCGTCTAAAGCGAGATGAGCTTTCGCCCGGCCTAGCCGGCTGCTCGTCTTGAACACGCAAGGCCTGCCCAATTTCGGAGATGCCGTCGGAGTGGCAGTTGGCCTCCATGCACGCATCGGCTTACGCTCTCGAAAATTCGGAACGAACCCTCATCGCAGTGCCCATAATCGAACAATGGCGTGACATTGGCCTTTCCGAAACGCTCGGTTTTTGTGCAGCCCAATGACGGCAAAAGATCAATCTGAAATCCTGCCGGACTTTGTCTGTAAACATCTTATCCCCGTCCAATTATTGACAAATTCCAACATCACTTCGTGGCAGATGTTTTAGGAGTTTGGTGAATGTTAACGGTACTTTCCTGCATCACAGTGCAGCACGACATCAGTCTGGTCATTCTGGCCGGATTTTTATGTGCGCTTGGCAGCTGCGTCACTTCGCGGCTGTACCAGTACTCACGCGCTCAGGGAAAAAGACGGCTCACGTTCTGGCATGTCACGACGGGTGCTGTTGCAGGTGTCTCGGTGTGGAGCACGCACTTCGTGGCGATGCTTGGGTATCGTCCGGAAGCGCCCGTTGAGTTTCATCTTGGTCTCACGGCCTTTTCGATGGCCATCGCCATTGTTGGCTGCACGTTCGCCCTGATGTTCGCGGCCTTGTCACGTTGCAAATACGCCGCGCAGATCGGCGGCGCATTCTTCGGGCTGGCCATTGCCAGCATGCATTACACGGGCATGATTGCATATCGCGTTCAGGGGATCGTCTACTGGGACATGAACTACCTGATCGCCTCTGTCGTGATTGCTGTTGTCGTTTCCGCCGCTGCACTTACCATTGGGCGCGGCCGCCGGCGACGGAATGAAGTCCTGATGGCAGTGATCCTGACACTCGGCATCGTGTCCCTGCACTTTACCGGTATGGCCGCCTTCGGCGTGTATCCCTTGCTGATTGACGGCACCTTCGCGAACGCGGCGGCCTTCAAGAACCTGGCACTTGCCGTAAGCGGCACCGCCGTGGTGATCGTGTTCGGTGGCTTCATCAGCTACGTGCTCGAAAATCGCGCGCGTCTCGAGAGCATTGCCGAACTTACCGAGGCGCGCAACGCAGCCGAAAGTGCAAGTAAGGCCAAATCCGAGTTCCTCAGCGTTCTCAGCCACGAACTCAGAACTCCGCTGTCGATCATCATGGGGTATTCGACCATGCTGTCGAAAATGGGCGAGCTTCAGATGAAGGCTGCGAACACGAACGGTAACAACGTGAAAACTTTGCCCAGCCCGACGCTGGAACAAGTCGAGCTTTATGGGAAGAAAATCACGACCTCCAGCCAACACCTGCTTACTTTGATCAACGAAATCCTTGATTACTCGAGCATGGAACTTGACGAAACGAAGCTGGAAAAGACTTCGTTTTCGGTGCGGGACCTGCTGGAAGAGGTCACGGAGCAGTTCAAAGTTCTGACCGAGGAAAAGGGTATCACAGTCGCCCTGGCATGTGATGAGTCGATCGTCGCATATGCAGATCGCGCCAGAATAATGCAAATCCTCATCAACCTTCTTGGGAACGCGGTAAAGTTTTCCAGCGCGTCCGATGTGACGGTACGAGCCTGCCTGGCGGACTCTGGGTACCGTCTGGAGGTTGAAGACAATGGCTGTGGCATCCATGAAAATGATTTCGAACGGATCTTCCTGGCATTCAAGCAACTGGAATCGGCTGAACGAAGAACAGCCGGCGGCACCGGCTTAGGGCTGGCCATCTGCAAGAAGCTCTCTGAAGCCCATGGCGGTAACATCAAGGTGAAAAGCACCCTTG
The DNA here is from genome assembly GCF_008728195.1 of Roseovarius indicus. NCBI lineage: Bacteria > Pseudomonadati > Pseudomonadota > Alphaproteobacteria > Rhodobacterales > Roseobacteraceae > Roseovarius > Roseovarius indicus. The sequence continues at coordinate 1,512,182 of NZ_CP031598.1, read as the reverse complement.
GGGCAGGCACAACGTTTACGGTGACCTTGCCGGCTAGCGCATTAGACGCCGAGGCTGCGGAAGCCGAAATCGGAGAAGACAACGCCAGCATCAAGCTTGCGAGCTGACGCACCAGCACGACAGACCTAGTAGCGATCACGGTAACTGGAGGGGGGTTGGGAGCCGCAGCCCTCTCCTAGACCTTGGTCGCAAATTCGGGCAACGCATGGAAAATCCAGGACACGCGCACCGGCAGATCCGCCTGCAACCTGCAAAGCGGCCCAATCACCGCCCCGGCAGGTGAGCCGGCTGTGTTTGTCGAGCTGCTGTTCTAGGTCCAGCCTGTGAAACGGAACTCCGGGCGGGGCCCGCCTCCTCGGACCCTTCATCATCGATACGAATGCGACGCGCGGTCTGGTGGCCGGACTGGGGACATGCATCAAGGGCCTTTGACACGCGTTGAAGGCGAATTGCCGTGCTGGCTGACCTGGTTCGGAACCTATTCATACCTTGCGGCCGGTCATGACACCCGTCCTGCTTGACCCGAGCCAGGTCGCTTCACTGCGAATGATTGGCTATCGAAATCGAGCTGCCGCTCATGCCGTATAACGACGGCACGGAATTGATGAGGGTAGAGGTATCACCGCCCGGATTGGGACAGAGCCGAGACCCGTTGACACCTGTGCCTCAAGGCCTTCGCCATCTCTTCGAGATCGTGGCACGGTTCGGCACCGATTGCCCTGATCTCTGCAGTCACATCCACGGGCAGATCGGTGTTCGACGTCTCCGGAATCTCGTTGAGCTTTCCGCCTACGAGCACAGGGATGCTGAGCCCGCGCTTTTCGAGTTCGGACAACACGGCGCGCGTATAGCTGAGCGCAATCCCGTTGTAGGTGCTGATCGCGATAACATCCGCCGACACGTCACAGGCACGCGCAACAAGGGCATCCGGATCCAGCGCCACGCCGGCCTCGGTGACCGTAGCGGAAAGACCTGCGAGCGCGCGACTGATGAGATACGCGCCATGCTCGTGCACATCGGTGGTGCCGATGACCACCTTGAGACCATCGCAGCTTGTGCTTCTGGCCTCGGGGGAGAGAAGCCAGTCTCGCGCCATATCGTCCAGCTCTTCGGCCCAATCGGCCGGTACGAGCGGTTGCCTGCGTTGTTCCACGAATGCCCCCTGCCCCCAGGCCGCCTCCATCCGTTTTGCCCCAAGGCGTTTGATCGCCAACATCAGGGCTGCCGGATCAGAGACATCGACGCCAAGTTCAGCCAGCCCGGTCAGAGCGGCGTGAGCAAACAAGCGGCCATGATCGGCAATGCGGCTGGCCAAAGAGTCGACGCGCTCCGGGTCGATCAGGTCCACGTAAGCAGGCGTGTGCTGTGCCAGACGGTGGGCAAAAATCTGGGCGTCCAGAATTTCCTCTACGTCTGGAATACGCAGGTTTTCCGTTACTGGAACAGGATTGATCGCATGGCCAGTATTGGTTCGCGAGAGCGCTACCATGTCGGCCAGCAGATAGCTCGCAAGGCTGGCGTAGTTCGCCGCGGGCAAACCCTGGTAGGCGACGGTATTGCCGAACAGCATCGTGCCGGGTGCGGCGCCTTCGCGCGCCAGCGCAGCGTGAAAGGCTGCGCGGGTCAACGGTGACGAGAAATGATGCCCGAAGCAGAATGACGCCCGGGCACCGATCAGATCCTCTACGATGTGTTTCTCGATCAACATCATGCCGAAGGCGCTGGTCACATCGAGGAACAACCCTGCGAACCCGTCATCCAGATTGGAGTGCACGAGGATCTCGGAGTCCTGCGCGGCAATCAGGCCAAGCGCCGTTACCGTGGCCTCGGTGGTGGCGACGTCGTCATCCCAGTAAGGCAAGCGAAAGGTGAAATACTGGCCGAGATTGCCGATCGCGGTCGCGCCTGCATCGATGGCCGCCTTGGTGTTGTGCAATGCGCCGGGCAGGCCCAGCATGAAATCCCCGAAATGTGCCGCGGCAGGGCAGGCATTGGTGATGCGTGCAAAGTCCTCCGGTCCGCTCAGGACGATGCCCGTGCCGCGCCCCGCCGCGTCACGCTGCTCGGGCGGGTAGCCCATTGACCAGTCGAGCGTGATACCGAAACGGTCGATACGGGCACCTTGTGCCTGCGCCATGTCATGCAGTCGCGCCATTGCATCGACGGTCCGGTCAATGCTGCGAAAGCCGATATGGGCATGTTGCATGATCCGGCCCTCAGCGGCAGTGCGACGTTTGTATTCGGCCTCCGAAGGCACGCTTTCGGTTTGCAGAAAGAGACAGCTGCCAAGACGATGGTCGCGCGCCACCTGTCGCCCTGCATCCAGAAGCGCTCGGCCGGGTTGCATTCGGGGCTCATAGAGCGTGGGGGCGTCGGTCATGAACAACTCCGGTTCAGGGTGGTCGGTCTGAAAGCCCCGCACGGGTGGCGAATTGGCTGGAAACTGTCTATCAGGGCGATCGAAGCAGGCAAACATTGCGACCGGACCAAAGTCGGTCGGCTGGCTGGAATGAAGGGAGACCACACATGAAACTCGGTGTCATTGGCGTGGGCCACCTGGCGGAGACGATCCTGCGAGGGCTCTTGCGCGCGGGGTTGCGGCCAGAGGATATTTGCCTTTCGCCGCGTGGTCATGGGCCGCAAATGGCGAAGGAACATGGCTTCCTCCTTGCCGACGACAATGCGGCCGTAGTCGCGGCCAGCGACTTGGTGCTTCTGGCCGTGCGCCCCGGTGATGCTGAGGAGGCCGTCAACGGCCTGCCGTGGCGAGAAAACCAGGTTCTTATGTCGGCCTGTGCCGGTGTCCCGACGGCTAGGTTGGCCGGCCCGTCGGCGCCCGCGCGCGTAGTCCGGATCATGCCGATCACCGCGTCCGAGTTGGGCGCGAGCCCAACCATCGTCTACCCGATGGACCCGGCGATCTCTCCGTTTCTGGATGCGATCGGCACGACAATGGCGCTGGACACCGAAGAGCAGTTCGAGGCGGCGACGGTCAGCGCGGCGATCTATGGTTGGGCTCAGGACCTGATCCGCACCAGCGCCGAATGGGGCGCGAGCCGCGGGCTGGACCCGGCTCTCGCGCGACAGCTTGCGGCGCAAACATTCGTCGCTGCGGGCCGCATCCAGAGCGAGCAGGAAGCTCCAATGGGTGACATTCTTGCCAGCCTCTGCACGCCAGGGGGCATCACCGCCGCCGGGCTTGAACGGCTGGAACAGGAAGGCATCCACCCCGCATGGAAGGGGGCATGTGAACTGGTGCTCGACATGTTGTCCACAAAGAAGTGAAGACTCGGAGCGCAGCCTGCGCCGGCTTTGCGCATCTTGCGGGCTCAGGTACGGTCGAAAGGCACGATCAGTGAGAACCGACGACACCCGGAAAAGCCCATCGGCCTTTCGGCGGCGGGCTTTTCGAAGGTCAGTCAGGCCTTGAACCTGCAACTCGCTCTCAATCGTGACCGATGGAGAAGTTGTTTCCTGCCTTGTCTTCTCCGCTGACAAGGTAGAGCGGTCGCACCCCATACCCCTGCGCCGGATGTTTCTTCCCGATTTCGGCCCCCAGCTTGTGATCGTAAAGCGATGTGGCCGGCATCAGCCGTACGATAAAGGCCGCGCGTCGCTTATCCGTGCGGTTCGCGCTGGAGCCGTGGATCATGTAGACGTCATGGAACGAAACCTGCCCTGCGCGCAGGATAAGGGGCTCGGCGTCGGCTTCCTCGAAATGATCTGAATCCGTTACGAGGTTGATCGTCTTATCGCTGCCGTCACTCCACGAGTGGCTGAAGAGTTCATGGGCCTTGTGAGAACCGGGAATGAACTTCATCGGCCCGTTCTCGGGCGTGACATCGTCAAGCGGGATCCACATGGTGAGCGTTTCGAGCGGTCGGATCGGGTAGTACTCTCCGTCCTGGTGCCAGGGCGTTTCCTTCCCGTTGTGCGGAGGCTTACCGAAAAGCGTAGTGCCCCAGAGGATGATATCGTCACCGATCAGTTGCCGGGCGATTTCCATCAATTCCGGCTGCGTGGCAAATTCGAGCCATTTCTCAGAGCCCTTGATCCCCATCGAGCCGCCATTTGTCTGATGAGGGGCGAGAATGATGTCAGATTCGACGTGCGGATTGCGCGCCAGCAGATCCTCGTATTCCTGCCGCATTTCGGCGATCAGGTCCTGCGGAATCTCCCAGTCGGGAACGATCCAGCCCTTTTCGTGAAACGTCGCAACGTCCTGCCCGGTCAGGCGCGCGTGGGCGGCCTCCTGATCTTTGCTTATCGTGGACATGGGAACTCCCTATTTCTAATGCGCAAAATATGCCGACAGAATTGTCGACAGTATTACCGACAACATTGACGACCACGATAATATCTGTCAACCATTGAGCGTGAGAGTCAGCGAAACGGAGTGCGGCATGGCGAGGAGTTCGAAAACCACTGTCGATACCGCCTATGACAAACTCCTCGACTTGCTGGTCACATTCACCATCAAGCCCGGCACGAGATTGAATGAATCCGAACTCGCGGCGGATCTGTCGATGAGCCGGGCCCCGGTGCGAGAAGCTCTCAACCGACTCATCGCGGATGATCTGGTCAGGTTCGAACCGGGCCGGGGGTTCTTCTGCCGCCGGCTCAGCGTCCAAGAGATCGCCGACCTTTACGACGTAAGGCTTGATCTTGAGACGGGCGCGCTGCTGCGAACGATGTCACGCGGCCGGACAGTGGAACTGGAAGCTTTCGTGGCACATTGGCGTGAAGCGCTTACGAAGTCCGAAGAAATGGATATCAACGCGCTCGTGCAGGCCGACGAGCAGTTTCACCTTGAACTGGCGAGGCTTGCGAGCAACGCGCCCCGGGTGAAATACCTCTGCAATATCAACGACCGGATTCGGTTCGTGCGCCGGATCAACCTCGAGGAGACAGGCCGCTACTCCGAGGCTCTGGCCGAACACGCAGACCTGTTGGAAGCGATCGCCAATCAAAACACGGATGCCGCTTGCGCTATTCTGCGCGATCATCTCCTGCGGTCCACCGAGGAAGTCCGCCAGCACGTCCAAAACGCGCTGACACGTATCTACGCGGATGACGTGGCATAGACCCACGCTCTGATTGCTTGAAGTGAACGCTCATCCGGAGCGTGCGTAAAGTGGACGGCCTGCGCAGCCAGAATTTTTTGAAGTATCATTGTGCGACAGAAACGGCTGCTTTCACAGGCTCATACTGAGATTGAGTCGCCTCTGCGCAAGGCAACACGTAGGCAGGAATTCACCAACTATTAACAATTATTTTACCTGGCGCCGACATATAGGAATGGAGACTACATTATGTAAATCTCACAACCTCCACCCCAACATATAGAATACCTTGAAATATTAACCACTTGCACGACCGCTCTGGCCTCTGGATAGCCAATGAGGTTCGGTTCGGACGGTTTCGTCAGGACCGACTTACGCAGCATCAGTTAACATATGCCGTGTTCTAAAACTTTGCACGCGACCGTAAAATGAAGTGGGAAGACACTTGGGGGACTGAAAATTGCAAACGAAGGGCTTACTTGAGCAGATTTGGACAAACGGGCTGGAAGTCAGAGGCCACGACGTTCATTCACCGTTAATCGGCATCCTCGCGGCCATTTTGGACCGACCAATTTTGGGATTGGTGGCATCAGAAGGTTTCGAGCAACCGATCATGCTTAACGAAAGCGAGGAAATCTCAGCTGGATTGACGCTCGGCGACATTCTCGAAGAAGAGTTCGGCGTAGAGGTCGAAGTTGACACGGTCATCTTGATCGAACCCGTTCAACTCGCCGATGCGGACGTTTACACAGGCAGAGACCTGGGGAGCATGCTCGGGACGATGCTGGTGAATTACGCGGGCTTCAACCCGATAGGGCATGTTTCGGAAGAAGTGAGCCGCCCTGCCCCGCATACTGTCTCGGATGCGCGCGCCCTTCACATGGTCGAAAGAACCGGGGCGTCAGAAAAGGCCAACAAGAACATCGGAGCAGGCGACGGATCGGCCTTGTCGCATCTCATTTAGACAACCGCATTCAGCGGGCTTTTCTATCCGGACAAGTGGCGGCGGCTCAGACGGTCGCAGCCGATCTACGAGCGCATGTTCGGCAAAAGCGGACAGCTTTTTGCCTGACATGCGCCTCCGTGCCTGCCTCTGAGCCAAAGATTAACAAGTAATCAATTTCGTCGAAAACTTTAATCCAGCTTTAATCTGGCGTGGGTAAACTCGACTTGAGGCAGAAACAAAAAATAGCGAGATAAAACCATGAGCATAGCCGCTTACAAGCGGACTATTTCCGATACAGAAGCGCCGCGGCAAATTGAACGTCGGGTCCTCGTGCAGGTCACATCGCGGCTGGAAAGTGGTCATGTCGATTATGATGCCGCCGAAACGTCAGGCGAGCGGCTGGAAATTCTTTCGAACGGACTGAGGGAAGATGTCTGGCAGAATGAACGGGTATGGCTCGCTTTCAAGGCAGACCTAGCCGAACCGGAAAACGCACTGAGCCCGGATTTGCGCGCGGGGCTTCTTTCACTCGCCATGTGGGTTGAGCGGCATAGCCAGGGCGTTTTGGCCGGGGAAAAGAAGGTCAAACCCCTAATCGACATTAACAAGACGATAATCAATGGGCTGGCTGGCCGGGCATTCAGCACGACGGAATAGACTATGGCGCTGAAACTGACATTGAAACCGAATGAACGTATCATCGTGAACGGCTGCGTCATCCGTAACTCGGACAGGCGGCATTTTCTCGATGTCGAGAACAAGGCTGACGTCGTTCGCGAGTCGGACCTGCTGGATGAAAGCGATGCGGGGACGCCCGTAAAGGAAGTATATTTCTTTGCTCAAACCTGCCTTTTGAACACAGAGCTGCGGGAAAAGTTGATCCCCATTTTGCAGGCGAAGCTCGGCAGGCTCGTCCCGGTGTTCCATGATGAAGTCGCCGGCAACCTTGTCGAAGCCGCCAACCACGTATCCACAAACGACTTTTACAAGGCCATGCGCGCCCTTCGACCGGTCATCCAGTATGAAGAGCGCCTCTACGAAATGATGCACGGCAAGGCCCCCCAGACAGCGGCGGAGTAGGATCATTGGTCATCAGCATCGGTGGATTGGGCAGTCAAATCGCGCTTAACATCATAGACTCGACACGACAGCGGCAGATCATTTCGCTTCGCGAGCAACCTGAACACGAGCGCGCGGCGTCCGCTTTTCGTGAACGGATAGCATCCATCAGCACGCCAGCAGAGCTCGTTAAGGACTTCGAAGTTTATTCCTTTGTCATGAAGGCCTTCGATCTGGAGGAGCAGATCTTCGGCAAGGGGATGATCCGCAAGGTTCTCGAAAGCGATCCGTCGGACGAAACGTCCTTGGTAAACCGCCTGACCGACCCGCGGTTCGGAGAGCTTCACGCTGCTATGGGCTTTACGACAGAGGATGGGCCAACCGACCCCGGTTTCGACAATCCTGTATGGGTTGAACAAATCGTTGAGCGCTATTTCAACCGCGTTTTCGTGAACGACAATGCAGCCCAGAACGACACGGTGGGCAATGTCCTGCATTTTCGCGAAGAAGTGGCCGACATCGACAACTGGTACGATGTTCTCAAGGATACACGACTGACCGATTTCTTTCAGGTTGCCCTGGGCCTGCCAAAAGAGCTGGCGGGCCTTGAGGTGGATGCGCAGAAACTTCGATACGAAGAAAAACTGAACATCGCTGACTTGAAGGATCCCAAGGTCAGGGAAGACCTTGAGGCAAAGTACATCGCGATTTCAGATGTCCTGAACCCGCCGCAAACGCTGTCAGGATCGCGCCTGGCCTCACTTTTCAATCCTGTCGGAATTGGTGCGCAGTTCGTGCCACTTACGCTTGAGATCTCTCCGGTGACGTTTTCCGCCTCATCGCTGTATCGCTGACGACCTAACGCGGTGAACACCGGCTGAAACTAGGTCAGCATCTCCTCTTCTTCGTCGCTTGGAAGTTCAATCTCTCCTTCCGCAGCGAGCCTGAGGGCAACCTCCACCAGTTCGGTCTGTGCGGCTTTCGCGTCCCGGCTGCGCACGCCTCCCATCGTGGCCATTTCATCGGCCAGCATGTCCCGCGATCGAGAAGGCAGAGCGGCCAGGAACACGTCGCGCACCCCCTTCTTGGCGCCCCTCAGGGCCAGCGGCAACGTATTCCCGCCAGCTTCCCGCATTACCTTTGACAGAATATTGGCTTCTAGTTTTGCAAGATCGTCGAAGACAAACATCTGCTGTTTAAGCGAGCGGAATCGCTCCGGTTCGCGCTGCTGCAATTCGCGCGCGACGCTGTTGAACATATCCTCGTCCAACTTGTTGAACACTGACACGATCTGCTTTTCGATCAGGGCAGTGGCGTTGTTGCCGGACTTGGAGAGAATATCCTTGCGAATACTGTCTTCTACATTCTGAAGGGTTTCGAGCGAGAGGTTGTTTATGGCCAGCATCCGCTGGATCAATTCCGCCGCACGTTCGGCCCCCAGCAGGGGCAAAACCTTGGCAGCCGTTTCCGGCCGAATGCGGCTCAGGATCAACGCCACGGTCTGATTGTGTTCCGGCCGAATGATATCGGCCAAAGACTTTTCGTTCATCGCAGACAGGTCTTCCCAGACAGTGCTGCGTTTGCTGTCTTCGATTTCTCCCAGTATTTCCGAAACCCGTTCCTCGGGTAGAAACTCCTTCAGCAGCCCCCTTGCCGCCTCGACCGAGCCGACGATCGACCCGTATTCCGAAACTTTCTCGCCGAACTCCTGCATGATCTCTTCCACGATCTCTGCCTGGACTTCGCCCATGGTCGAGATCGCATTGCTGATCTGACGAATCTCCTTCACATCCAGTTGCTGCATCAATGCGCCCCCCCGTTCCTCTCCGAGGCACAGGAACAGGACCGCCGACTTCTGGGCGCCGTTGAGCTTTCTAGCTTTGAAGTACGATGAATAGTGATTCATGTGCTTTTCAACCGTTACGGATGTAGGTCGCCCACTCTTTTATCACCAAATCTTGTGGTTGCGAACAGGAAGTTGGCAAAATTTGGTATGGAACCAGGATTTCCACCGGTTATCCGCCTAACAATTGGTAGGATTGCATCAAAGACCCGGCGAGCAGGTACCACCCATCGATAAGCACGAAGAAAATGACCTTGAATGGCAGTGCAACAAGCACCGGCGGCAACATCATCATACCTGCGCTCATAAGCACGGATGCGATGATGAGGTCGATCGCGATGAAGGGCAGATACAGAAGAAATCCGATCGTGAACGCACGGCGCAATTCGGAAATCATGAATGACGGGACCAGTACGCGCCAATCTACGTCTGCCTGATCTGTCGGGGGCGTTGCCTCTTCTTCCGTGCTTTGAGAGATTTCCACGAACAATTGGATGTCCTTCGGCCTGGTGTTGGCGAGCATGAAATCGCGAAACGGTTCCATGATATTGAGAACGGCCTGTTCTTCGGTGATCGAGTTCTCGAGCAGGGGGCGAAGGCCACCGTCCCACGCATCGTCGAAGACGGGTTGCATGACAAACAAGGTCATGAACAACGCCATGGCATTGAGCACCATGTTCGGGGGGGTCTGGTTCAGGCCAAGCGCCAGCCTGAGCATGGACAGTACGATGACGAACCGCGTGAAGCTGGTTGCGACGACAAGCAAACCCGGGGCAATGCTGAGAACCGTAACCAGGGCAAAGAGTTGCAAAAGGCGCCCGGACAAGCCGGCGCTTTGATCGCTACCCGGCTCCGCACCGGACAGGTCGCTGGACAAATCCCTGAGCAAGCTGCCAAGACCGCTGTCCTGAGCAAGCGCTGGGGCGGCCGCAACCATAATGAGCGCCAGCAAAACCAGGGCCCCGGCGAAATGTCTCGACCGATAAAACATGAGAGGGGGCAAGCGCACGACCGCGATCCTAGTCGGTGACGAAATCCTTCACGATTTCCCTAAGCGCAACCCCGATCATTCCGCCGCGCACCTTCACAAGATCCCCACGGGCAACCATGCGATCATTCACCATTATGTCCACAGGGTCACCGACCTTCCGGTCCAGCTCGATGACAGACCCCTTGGACAGGTTCAGGATTTCCGAAATCGGAAGTTTGGCACGGCCCAGAACAACACGCACGTCCAGCTTGACGCCGAAAATCGCATCTATGTTGCGGCCGGTCGCCTCGTGCCGCGCCTCCGTTTCGGTGGCGGTTTGGGGCTCGGCCTCATCTTCTTTCGGCTGGGGTTCAGTAATCTGGTTCAAGTCTTGCATTCTGCGGACCTTTCGATTTGTGCTCTCAATTCATCCGTGGCCGTCTGAAACGCTTTTTCTACGCGCTCACATGCGACGGAAAGATCGTATTCAAGCCCGCCACCCAGCCAGTCCATGCGAACGCGCCCCGGTTCCATGCCGGCGCTGGCCTCGATTGAAAGCTCCGTGTTTCGTTTGCTGCCGGTCTTCCAGCCCAAGGAAAGCCTTTCGACCTCATCGGCGAGAGCAGGTTCGACTTGAACCCGTAGAATTGGGCTGTCCTGGGAAAATTTCAGGCTTGAGATGACTTGCGTAACAGCCAGTTCAGCGGCGCGGCTCGCAACGATCCGGGGAAAGACTGCAGAGCAGATTGACTGCACCAGTTCCGAGATCTCGAGTTCCGCTTCCGCCCGCAACTCGGCTTCCAGGCCGATCAGTTTCTCCATGCTTTTGCGGATTTCTTCTGCCGTTGAGGCCAGGCTGGCCTCAAGCGACCGTGCCGCCTCTTTCGCCGCTTCGGTCTCGCCATCCGCGAAACCCTCGGCATAAGCGTTTGCCTTGGCATCCTCGACAAGCTGGCTGACCATTTCCATCGACATGCTGTCGGGAATGTCCGGTTCGGTTGCTGTCCTCGACCCGGATGCAACGCCTGAAACCAATGTGTCGTTATCAAGATCAAAGTTGCGTTGAAACAGATCGATCATGTCTCGGCCTCGGCCATCAACCAGGTCCGGAGCACCTTGAGAACCTGGTCGGGCCTTTCATCGGCAAGTTTCTGGATGCCCTCCACCCGCGCCTTCAGCAGGTTCCCCCGAACGCCCAATGCTTCAACGTATTCGTGCGGGCCTGCATCACTGAGCGGATCGAATGGTGCAGCAATATCGACTGATTTTCGCTCGGGAGGTAGAACGCTGCCATCCGGTAGCGAGGATTGAGCAAGACGCGAGTCTTCGCTGTTCATGGCGGCAGATCCGTCGGAGGCGTCTGCAAGCAGGTCCGGGTTGCCATCTCTTCCCGGAAGCGCCGGTTGAGGCTCCTGAGACAGGTACTTCAAGGCAGGGCGCACACCCAGGATGACGACGAGACCGACAACCAAAAGGGCCAGAAGCCCGCGAAGAATCGGAACGATGTTCCTGGAAATCTGCTGGGACATCGAGAGTGTGATCGGGTCACCGACTTCCATCGAGTAGTCCATGAACCGCATGCTGTCGACGGAGACGGAATCGCCGCGCTGTTCATCGAACCCGACCGCAGACTTGATCAGGCCCTCGAGTCGTTGGAGTTCCTCCTCCGTACGTTCCGAGTAGGTTACATCCGACCCTTCCACGGAGTAGATGCCGTTGATCAGAACAGCCACGGAAAGCCGCTTGATCTCACCGGCCTCCTTGACGATCTCCCGGCGCGTGTTGCCGATCTCGTAGGTCACCGTCTCGCCAGAAATAGACCGGCGTGTGGATGCGCCTTCCTGACCGTCGAGCAAAGCCGCCGGAATGTTGTTCTCAACCCCGACGTTTCCGCCTTCGGTTCCCGACTGGCTTTCAGTATTGTTTTCGGTTGACCGGACAACCTGTTGATCTGGGTCAAACGATTGCTCGACGACAACTTCACGATGCGTCGTCAAATCGGCGTTCACACGAACGCGGGCGTTCCCGGCCCCCACTCGCGCAGTCAGGATATCCTGGATTTCCCGCGACAGGCGATCTTCTATGCCAGTCTTCGCCGACTGCATCGTGATCTGGCCATCCGTTTCGTTCCCCTCCGCGAGAATTGTCTCACCACTCGCGGAAAGAACCGTGACGCGCCGCAGATCGAGATCGGCCACGGACGATGCCACAAGGTTGCGGATCGCAATCGCCTGCTTTCGGGAGACAGGCCGACCCGGCACAGGACGAACGATAATCGATGCCCGCGGAACAGGAACATCGCGCGAGAAAGGCTCACGCTCGGGAATGACAAGGTGAACGCGCGCGCTTTGAACTCCATCAAGGGTCTGGATTGACCGCGCAAGTTCTCCTTCCATGGCACGAAGCTTGTTCACACTTTGCATGAACGAGTTCATGGCCAGACCGCTTTGATCGTCGAAGAGCTCCCAGCCAGGGTCACCGTCGATGGGCACGCCGGTTTCTGCCAACACCATTCGCGCACGTGCAAGATCGCTACGCGGCACCAGAACGCTTGATCCGTCGTCCGAAACGCGAACTGGGAAACCGGCGCCGAGCAAGGTCGTCTCTACCGATCCGGATGTGGAAACCGAAAGGTTCTGATAGACCGGCGCATAGTCAGGCTTGGTTACCGCACCAAGGCCAAGCAATAGCGCCGCAACCAACGCCGCGAGGGTGCCGCCTAAAATCAGAAGCCGACGCCGGCCAAGATTTCGCAAGTTTTCGACGAAAGAATTCACGGCAACTTCCTTTTCTTGTTATTGATAGACCAAAAATTGCATGATCTATCAAGAAAAACTTTCATCTAATCTTGTTACGAGATAAGAACAAATTACTGGAAGCACGGAAACACTAGTTGACGCGATGGCCAAGCCAGCAAAACCCTCGAAGCCGACAAAGCGGCCCGCAAAACCCAGTGCGGACGATGCTGCGCAGACGCGCGCTGCGCAGGTCAAATCGAACCGCCGCCTTTTGATGGTGGCCGCCCTGATGTGCGTCGCGTCCTTGGGGGGCGGGTTCATCCTTGCGCGTATCGCCTACCTGGAGGACGCCGCCAGCTACGAGCCCGGGCAAGAACAGGATGCCGAAGACACCGCGCATACTCAGGGCGACGAAGATCACGCCGGATCAAACGATGCGGGCCACAACCGCATCACGGACCCGCTTGCTCAGGGGGATCATCCTGCTGGCGATGCGATAGCCCTGCAGGACAAGACCGGCGACGAAGACGCGCATGACTCAGAGAATGAAAAGGCGGATGACGGCCTTCTGGACTTTGGCGAGGTGCTGACGAACATCGCAAGCACATCGTCCACGGGCGAAACGACCAAGGCTTTTCTCAAGGTCAATCTGATCGTCGTGTATCGAACCGACCCGGGCGCGGCTGACATCATGAAGCAGCGGGAACCGTTCATGCGCGATCTGTTCAATGCCTACCTTCGCGGGCTGACCGAGGCCGATGTACGGGGCATGTCAGGCATCGTTCGCGTCAAAGCGCAATTACTCAAGCGTGCCAGAGCGGCGGTCGGTAGCGACTTGCCCGAAGAAATCCTGATCAGCGACCTGATCGTGCAATAGGGAGGTAAATTTGCAGACCACGGCTCAGTCTGAATTGCATGGCGCAGACCTGATCGACGAGATCATTCGGCTTTCGGACTTCAATTTCCAGCGCCTGCCAATGCTCGAGATCATCGGCGAGCGGTTCGTCGAAAACCTCTCGGTCGCGCTTCCCGAGCATACTCGTGTCATCTGCGAAGCGTCGTTGGCACAGTTCGAATATATGCCGCTCGCTCAGATCATCGACGCCCTTCCGACGCCGCCGATGATCGCTACGTGCAGCGGGTCGTTGCTCGACGGCGACTTCATGATGATAACCGATCCGCAATTGGCGCTGACATTCGTGGAGTTGTCACTGGGCGGCACAGCGGAAGGCGCACTGGGGGACGTTCCGAAGGCTTATACGGGAATAGAGTGCGGGTTCGGCGCACAATTGGCCCGGATACTTCTTCGTGAGCTACAGTCCAGCATGTCGGTTATCGGCCCGATGGAGCTCGAACTGGAGAACATCGAGACTGACCCCGAAGCAGCCAACATCGCACCGCAGGCGAGCCTCTGCGTGAGGTTCAAGATCTCCGTGGCAATGGCGGGCCGTACCGGCGCGCTCTACGTGGTTCTGCCTTACGACACGCTGGAACCGATCCGCGCGAACCTGGCGAAGGTGCATTTCGGAGATGGTGGCAACGGTGACCGCGGCTGGCAGAAACTGATTTCCGGCCAGTTGGAGCGCGCGCATCTGAACCTGGAAGTCATCCTGGCCGAACAAAGCGTATCGCTTGATCGGCTGATGCGATTGAAGCCTGGCGACGTACTGGAAATCTATGGCTCGGAAGATTCGGATGCCCTGGTGCGGTGCGAGGGCACGCCGGTCTTTCGAGCCACCACCGGAAAGAGAAACAACGGCCATGCAGCCGTTCAAATCACCAAGATGCTGGAACTGCCTGAAGGAGAAGTAGAATGATTGCCGGGATCACGGACGCCATCATTATCGTGTTGCTCGCCGGAACGACGCTTTACGGATACTGGGTGTCGCGGAAGGTGAAGAAACTCATGTCCGCGCTCAACGAGCTGGAACCCCTCGTCCAGGCCTACGCTATGGCCGTGGACAAGTCGGAAGACTCGGTCAACCTCATGCGCTCCGGTGTTGTCGCGGCGGCAACGGCCAAAGCCACGGCAGAATTGGATAAAGCCGAGCCCTTGAAAGAGGAGCCTGAGTTCCACCCGCGCCGTTCGGCGCCCGAAAACGGCCTTGGCATCCAGTCCCTGTCGGACAAGAAGGATCTTGTCCGCGGCTTTTTCGAACAAACCCGGATGGAACGGAGGGCCTGATAGATGAAGTGGCCCCAAGTCTCGATAGGCAAGCTCCTCTGGGGTGGACTTGGTCTGACCCTTTTTGCCAAGGCGGCGACATCCCTGCCCATCGTGCCGTTCAACCCGACTGGTCCGGAACCCTTCGTTCTGGTCGCCGGCAGCACCGAAACTGAAAACGAGGCCACCCCGGAGTCGGATGTGCCGCCAATCGTTCCCGGGCTGAAACAGTCAGGCAACGTTTGCGAGGCACCCGAGGAAGTCATGCTTGCGCTCGAAGAGCAGCGGAAACTGGTCAAGGCTCAAGAAAGCGAGTTGGAAGCGCGCCGCTCGGAAATCGCGCTGGCCCGTGAAAAGCTGGATATCGAGAAGGAGGGATTGAACGCCCTCAAAGCGTCGATCGAGGAGTTGCTTGCACGAGTCGAGGCAGCCAAGACCGATGACCTGGAGCGCCTGATCGCCTTTTACCAGAACATGAAGCCTGCCGATGCGGCGAGGATCATGGACGATATGGACATCGAGACAACGATCATGGTGTTGGGCACGATGAAACCGCGCGTGGCCGCGCCTATCTTGGCCAAAATGTCACCCGTGCGCACACGAGCCGTGTCTAAGATCATCCTGGAACGGTCCCAATTGCCTGGCGATCAGGACCTGCGCGGCGTTCGGATCGATTGACCGGTCGGCCTAGACCGGACGCTTCAGCAGCCCTGAACCTGGCGGAAGCTTTCGCGTGACGCCGCGCTCTTTCAGGGCCATGACAAAGCTGACGATTTCAGCGACAGCTTCCCATTGCTCGGCCGGGACTATCTCGTCGAGGTCGGCGACGTCGAACAGCAGCCGTGCCAGAGGCTTGTTCTCAATGACCGGAATATCGTGCTCGAATGCCAGTTCGCGAATCCGAAATGCGAGGTTATCCGCACCTTTGGCCACGCAGACAGGTGCGATATCGGTTTGGGGATCGTATTTCAGCGCAACCGCGAAGTGCGTCGGATTGGTCAGAACGAGATTTGCAAGCGGTACGGCCACTGCGACCCTCTGCTGAGAACGCTCTCGCCGCAATCTCGCCCGCCTGGCACGGACTTCAGGGTTGCCTTCCGTTTCCTTCAGTTCGTCACGAACTTCCTTGAGGGTCATCATCTGACGCCGTCGCCAATCGTAGCGACGCCAGAGAATGTCCAACACGGCTATCGGCACCAGTAGGCAGGCTGTCCAAATCAACAACTGCTTGGCGTGCGCCACGATGTAACTGGGAAGATACTCGGGGATAAAGCCAAGCCCGGCCCAGATATCCTGAACCGCGCGGTTCGTCACCCAGACGGCCAGCGCGCCCACTGCCAGGACCTTTACAAGGTTCTTCGCGAATTCCACGAAAGAGCGCAAAGAGAACAGTCTCTTCAAGCCTTCCTTTGGGGAAATCTTAGACAGCTTCGGCCTGATCCGTTCGGGGGAAACTACGGTGATACCCTGTATCAGCGCTCCGAACAGAGCTCCGGCCATGAGGATTGCGAAGACCGGAAGGATCGCGCTGACCAATCCTGAAAGGGCAGCGCTTGAGGCATCCTGCAGATCGTTGAGGCCGACCTGTCCGTTCCCGACCACCACCTGCCCCGCATCTTCGATCAATACGGCCAGCGACCCGATCAATTTATCTACTTGCATCGGAAGCGCGAATGCCGCGATGCCAAGAAGCGCGAGAACGACCACCATATTGCCTGTCTCGCGTGATGCCGGCACATCGCCTTTCCGGTACGCGTCTCTGATCCGCTTCTCGGTCGGCTCTTCTGTCTTGGTGTCCTTGTCCTGCTCTTCAGACATATCGGATCAGAGTTGGAACAGAGTTAGCCATTCAACAAAATCCCCAATGAAAAAGGTGATCGCGGAGGGTGTGGCCACTAGCAGAATCAAAAACCCGATCCCGATCAACAGTGACGCGGCCACAAAGAAGACGGGAAGTTGCGGCATCATACGGTTCGCCAGCCCCATGCCAAGGTTCAAGATCACTCCCATGACAAAGAAAGGCGCGGCAACGGCAGTGCCCAGGTAAAGGCTATGCGATCCGACTCGAACCATCGTTTCAGCAAGATCCCCGACGATGACATTTCCAGGGGTGAAGACATCGTAGCTCTGCACCAGGGCAATGAGGATCATGTGGTGCGCGTCGGTCGCGAAGATCACGGTGATGGTGCTGATTAGCAGTAATGTTGCAACCATGGTTGCCCCCTCGAACGAGCCGAAGGAAGGCCCGAAGGCATTTGCCAAGCCGATCACCTGCCCGATCTGGTTGCCTGCAAACTGCATGGCCGACAAAAACACGCGACCGGCAAGGCCCATCCATAGCCCGATCGTAACTTCCGACCCCAATAGCAGGGCAATCGCCACGGTATTGTCGGGCATCGCGGCAGGTGTAGGCACAACAGGATAGAGCGCGGCACAAAGCACCAGGGAAAAGGACAGCCTTGTACGAACCGGGAACTGCGCCTCTCCGAACGCAGGCATGAACATCAGCGCCGCGCCGATACGCGCGACTACTGCCAGATACCCAAAAATCAGTTCCGCGACAAAGTCGTCGATGCCCATCTTAGCCGCCCACGGTGCCCACCGTCCGCAAAGATGCCTTGCGGTGAACCTCGTTGTGGGAAATGACCGGGGTCGTGGGACTTACACGCTCAAGAACCGACCGGACGTACGGGCGCGCCGCCGGCGAAACGAGAAGGGCCGGCCATTTATCACTTTCCGAGTGTTTCTGGATTTCCTTGCGGATGGCGATGACAAGCTCCTGAACCCGTTTCGGGGACATCAGAAACGTCTCTTCCCCATCGGTTCTTGAAATCGCGTTTGTGATCTCCTGCTCCCATTCAGGGCTCAGACCGATTGCCGGAACATACCCGGACATATCCGCCAGCGATTGACAGATCTGTTTGGCCAGTCTTCCGCGCACATATTCCACAATGGTTTGTATCTTTTGCGTGTTCGAGGCCGCCTCGGCGACGGCCTCGATGATCCGGGGCAGGTTTCTAATCGACACCCTTTCGCCAAGGAGCGATTGCAAGACATGCTGCAGCACCACGGTTGGCGGTGTGCTGCTGCCGCAATCCGAAAGAAGTTTCTGATATTCCTTTGGCAATTCGTCGATGAGCTTCTGGGTCGCGGCGTATGTCAGGATCTCCGGCATATGCTCCTTGATCACCTCGGTCAGATGGGTCGTGATGACGCTTTCCGGATCGACAACCGTCAATCCTTGCATCTCGGCCTCGGAGGCCCGCGAGTCATCTACCCAGACAGCGTTCAGCCCGAATGTGGGTTCTCGGGTGCGGATACCGGGAAGGGTGATGTCTTTGCCACTTGGATCAATGACCATCATCATCAATGGCCTGACTTCGCCGCGCGCCGTTTCCACGCCCTGCAGTTCGACGGAGTACTCGTGAGACGGCAAGCCGGCATCGTCCTTAATGCGCACAGGTGGCAGGACAAAGCCGAAATCCTGGATGAACAGGTTTCGCAAGCTCTTGACCTTCCCAGGAAGAGCCGCATCGACGGATGTGATCAGCGGGACCAGGGCCGAACCGAGATTGAGGCGCAGATCATCGACCTTGAGGAGATCGGAAATCGCCTCGCTTTCCGACAACACAGGCTCCTTGGCACGGCTCTCCTCTGCGGCCGCTTCCCGGCGGCGCTTCTGTTCCGCCGCGTTCACGAAGTAACCGAGCGCCGCGATCGCAGCGGCGAGCGGAAAGAAAATCGAAAGTGGAAAGCCCGGCAACAGGCCAACGCACAGCGTCAGACCGGCAGCCATGAACAGGGCTTTCGGAAAGTTGCTGAGCTGGCTCAGAACGGCTTCGTTCGCGGCGCCCTTCGTTCCACCCTTGGTGACCAGCACGCCCGCGGCAAGAGACACGACCAGAGCAGGAATTTGCGTCACCAGACCATCCCCGATGGTCAGGACAGTATACCGTCCGAGCGCTTGCCCCACGCTCAGCTCATGGCTAGCAATACCGATTAGAATCCCGCCAACCACGTTGATGAACGTGATGATGATCCCTGCCACGGCATCGCCCCGAACGAATTTGGATGCGCCGTCCATCGCGCCAAAAAAGGCACTTTCCTCTTCCAGGGTCTTGCGCCGCTCGCGAGCCTCCTCGTCGGTGATGGCACCGGCGCTCAGATCGGCGTCGATTGCCATTTGCTTGCCAGGCATGGCGTCGAGTGAGAAGCGCGCGGCAACTTCTGCAATTCGTGTCGAACCCTTTGTAATCACGATGAAGTTAATCGTCACGAGGATGGCAAAAATCACGATCCCGATGACGTAATCCCCTCCAACGATGAAGTGGGCAAACCCCTCGATCACGCTTCCGGCTGCACCGGGACCATTGTGCCCTTCACTCAGGATCAGGCGGGTCGAGGACACATTGAGCGCCAAGCGCAACATCGTGACGACCAGAAGAAGTGTCGGAAAGGAGTTGAAGTCGAGAGGGGTGCTGATCCAGAGGGCGACCATGAGGATGAGCACTGACAACGACAGCGAAACCGCTAGGCCAAAATCCAGAATTGAAGGCGGGAGAGGTACAAACAGCACCGCAAGAATAAGCATGACGCCAACGGCAAAGCCGATATCACGATGGTTCCCGCCGAAACTGGTCCAGGAGAGGCTGCTGTTTGCAATGCGAACGTTCATTGAGGTTTCAAAACCACTCTTTGTAGCCCGGCAAGACCGGTTGGAGGGCATGTTTCGAATAGATCGAGAAGCTCATCGTGCCTGAGGAGTCTTCCAGGTTGCCGCCCCCCCAGAAAACCGGCGGCGCTGGAGTTTCGTCAGCGGCGGCAGGCCCGCTTCTGACTTGCATGGGAACGTTCGCCTGCGCGTCAAAGAGGCGCGTCGCCGCGGCAAGGTTGGATTCCAGCTTTGCGAGATACCTCTGCTTGAACTGCGGCGTGGCCGAGTGATAGCGGCCCGCAGCTTGCCACCAGTTGCCGGTGTCCCGGTAGAGCGACAGCAGAAACCGCGCTGCATAGTCCACATTCGCGCGGGGGGTCGCGGCATCTTCCAGAGAGGAAAACGCGCCTTTGTGCCATTTCAGATTGATTTGCATACATCCCACGTCGATAGACGTGACGCCCTGAGCGCGCTTGTCCTCAACCCACTCCAACATGTGCTCGCGACTTGCGAAAAACCGCCCCTCGCCTTCCGCATTGACTGTCCAGGGCCAGACCGTCAGCTCATTGTTGGCAAGCCTGCCCGCCTCCTGAAGGCCGATTGCAAGAAGCAGGTTGTTGGGAATTCCATGTCTTTTCTGGGCGTCCAAAATGGCCGACAGGCACACCGTGTCCGACGCCTTGCTGCCCGGCGCCATCGAGGCAGCCGGGCGTTTCTCTGTCATGGATGTGTAGAAGCCTGCCCAGAGTTCCGCTTTGGGGCCGTTTGTGGGCAGTAGGCCCGCGGCAAGGATACCGAGCAGCAGTGCCCCTGCGGATCTGGCTGCTGCTCGCACCTCAGATACCACCGCTGACAATCAGGTCGAAGACCCTATTGGACAAGAACGTGAGCCTCGAGAAAATAAAGGGCAACGTTATGATGACCACCACGAAAATGGCCACGATCTTCGGCACGAAGGTCAGGGTCATTTCCTGTATCTGTGTCAGCGCCTGCACGAATGCGATAACGAGGCCGACAATCAACGCAACAGCAAGGACAGGGGCAGATGCCCAAAGAATCGTGGAAATCGTCAGGCGAATGATTTCATGTGCGCTGGTGGTATCCATGTGTGCCCTGATCCGATCGAGTGGCCGCCGGACTAGATCGGCATGCGAATGATTTCCTGGTAGGCTTCGACGAACTTGTCTCGCAGCGCCACGGACACCTGGACGGTGCTTTCCATGGCCATTGTCGCCTCGACGACCTGCTGCAAACCGGCCTGTCCGGCAAGTCCTGCGAGGGCGGTCGCATCCCCTTGACGAACGGTGTCAACAGCGCTCGACGCGCTCTTTGCGACAAGGTCGGAAAAGCTGGTCTGGTCTGCCTGCGCCGGATCCTGGGCTTTGGCCTTGTTCTGCTTGGCCACGTCATAGGCGGACTGGACATTTACCGCGGATCTTATGGCTGAAAAGTCGGTCATGGTCTGGTCCTATTTCAACAAGTCGATCAGAAGGCTGCGCATTTCCGAGGCATTCTCGAGCATTGAAAGGTTGGTTTCATAACTGCGCGCCGCCTCACGCATGTTGCTCATCTCGATCAACGGGTTCACGTTCGGCAACTTGACGTAACCGTTTTCATCCGCAGCCGGGTGCGCGGGGTCGTAGCGCGACCGGAACCCACTCGTATCTTCGCCGATCTTGCTCAGTTCAACCATCGCCGCACCCGTGGTCGGGTCGATCGTCGAGCCGAACGAAACCGTCTTGCGGCGGTATGGATCGCCCCCCGCCTCTTCTGCAGTTGAACTGGAGTTCGCCACGTTTTCGGAAACGATGCGCAGGCGCTCGCTCTGCGCGCGCATGCCGCTTGCGGCTATGGCGGATATTGACTTGAGCGAATCCATGTTGTCCCCTTACCTGCGCCCGGCCACAGCCAGCATCATGTCATGTGCCTTTCGGTAGAGCGCTGCCGCCATGCGATACTCGCCGGCAGCAGTGCGCGCCTGAAGTATCTGGTCTTCGAGAACCACGTTGTTTCCGGTCATATCGCTTCCCCATTGCGTTTCGGCCTTCACCACCTCGGCAGAAGGCAGCTTGTCCGCGCCATCCGCCCGGGAAAGATACGCCTCGAAGCTCTCCACATTGCGGGCCCTGTATCCGGATACATCCGCGTTCGCGATGTTCTGAGAAACGACCCTTTGCCGATCCGACAGCCATTGCAGCCGCTGAGACGCGAGTTCGAACAAGCTGGTTTGACCGAAGTTCATTATAGACACCCCCAAGAACTGTGCTAAGTATAGCAAGTAGTAAATGTATTAATAGGGGATTTATTCTTGTATGTCCACATTTACGGCGCTGGTCGACGAGATTAGCAGGATTTGCCCGGAAACAATACATGGCCAAGTTCGCGCAGTTATTGGCATGTCCTTGTTCGCGGGCGGCTTGCAGCGCGCTGCCGGTATTGGGAGCCGATGCCGCGTGTACGGCCGCAGCGGATCTGTCGAGGCCGAGGCCGTCGGAGTGCAGGACGACGGCCTTGTTCTGCTTCCATTCGGGTCCTGGGACGGGATCACGGCGGGCGACCGCGTCGAGTTGATCTCTGGCGGAACGCAGATTTTCCCGAACGATAGCTGGATTGGCACAGTCGTAGATGCACTGGGCGCTCCGATTTCACGTGCACAGGGCCGTAAGCGGCTTGGCCATGGGCGCGGAACACGATCGTCGCCCCCTAAGACATTCGACCGGCGCAGAGTGGGTGAAAAGCTCTCGACAGGCATCACGTGCATCGATGTTTTCACACCATTGTGTCGCGGTCAGCGGTTGGGCATTTTCGCAGGCTCCGGTGTGGGGAAGTCCACTCTAACTGCTATGTTGGCGCGCAACACCGATGTGGATGTTGTCGTTATCGGCTTGGTCGGCGAACGCAGCCGCGAAGCCCGCGAATTCATTCAGGATTATCTCGGTGATGAAGGCATGGCACGATCGGTAATCGTCGTCTCCACCGGAGACGAATCCCCACTGCTGCGGCGGCAGGCTGCGTGGACGGCGACCGCGGTCGCAGAGCATTTTCGAAGCGCCGGCCGGCAGGTTCTGCTTCTGATCGACAGCGTCACCCGGTTTGCCATGGCGCAGCGAGAAATCGGTCTTGCCGGCGGCGAACCCCCGACGACCCGCGGCTATCCCCCCACCGTCTTTTCCGAACTCCCGCACCTGCTCGAGCGCGCCGGGCCCGGGCCTGAAAAGGAAGGCGACATAACCGGCATCTACACCGTTCTGGTTGAAGGCGATGACATGAATGAACCTGTCGCGGACTCGATCCGCGGCATCCTGGATGGCCACCTCGTACTGGACAGAAAGATTGCCGAGCAGGATCGGTACCCGGCAATCAACGTTCAGCGTTCGATTTCCCGGATGCTGCCCGACTGCCACACGCCGGAGGAATACCGGGTGATGCTTGCCGCACGCCGCATGTTGGCGCGATACGCCGACATGGAAGACTTGATCCGCGTTGGGGCGTATCAGATTGGCTCGGACAAGGAAGTCGACATTGCCGTTCGGTTCTTTCGTCAAGCCAATCAGTTCCTGTCACAGTCGCGGACAGAAAAAATTTCTCAGGATGAAAGCTTTGCTGCCATTTACCGAATGGTGCTGGAAGCCGGAGCTGACGACCCGTTGGCAGACCTACCGCAGTAACGCGTTACAGACGGGGTATGCACCCTGCCTTGCCTGCCGACGATCCGGCCGCCGGGAAAACCCAACGGCCGGAACTTTCCAGTTTGGAGTGCCGAAAGTCACCTTCCAATTGTTACGAAACCCAGGGCTTTCAATACCCGGCTGTCACTCGTTACTGATCAGGAAGGTCTAGCGAGACATTACCGGAAAAGGCTGAGAATGTTCTGCGGCGCCTGGTTCGCAATCGAGAGCGATTGCGTGGCCAGCTGCTGCTGTACCTGGTAGGCCTGAAGCCTGGCGGCCTCTTCCTCCATGTTGGCGTCAACCATCGAGCTGATACCGCTGTCGAGCGTATCGGTCAGCGACTCCAGGAACATCTGCTGGCCCTCGAGCGTCTTTTCCGTAACACCAAGAGACGTCGCTGCGGTCACGGCCAAGGCCAGCTCTGCCTCAGCGGCTTGAAGCTTTGCCTCCATGGTCGAGCCGGAGTCGGTGACGTCGATTGCGGCAAGGTTGTCATGGATCGACTGAAGGTTGACGGTGTCGAAGCTGATCGTGGTGGTCGCGAATGAACCACCGGACCGCGTGATACCCGTAACGACCGAAACCGACGTCGACGCGGCGCCGACGAGGTCGTCGCCATTGAACGTGGCCTGATCGATGGTGGACTGGATGCGGCCGGCAAGCGCCTCAAGTTCCGACTGGACGTCTGCCTTGTTGATACCGTTGCCTTGCGCGAAGGCGATCCGTTCGACCATCTGCTCGGCCAGATCGCTTACGGTCTCTGCGCCGAGGCGCGCTGTCGCGACGGAGTTCTTGGTGGATGTCAGGCCCTCGTTCACGGCCTTGAACATGCCGCTATCGGCGGACATCGTTTCAGAAATCGCGAAGTAGGCCGCGTTTTCCTTACCCGAACGAATGGCCAGGCCGCTGGAAACGCGGTTCTGGGTTTCGTTCAGTCCACGGTTGACGTTGTTCAACGTGGCCAGTGCGACCATCGCGGAGTTATTGGTGAGAATGGACGACATTTCCTGCTCTCCTTCTTCTCTATTTATTTCAGTCTTCTGACTGAGCCCGTATTTTTACGGTACCAGAAATATTGAGAGCGTAGTTAAACGAAGGTTAAAGGCGGTGTGGCAATACTATGGCGAGAATGAGTCAATACTCCCGGTTTATCGATTTGCGTGGCTCTCGCTCCTCGACCAGCTTCTGACCAGACTTCCCGTACATCCCGCTCAGGCTGTTTCTATCCAGTGCTTTGTCCATTTCCCGAACGATCGTTCTTGCTGCAACGGCCATGCGCTCCAACAACACGCTATCTTCACGGGCGACGTCCCTCAACTCTTGAAGGTTCTCGGTAATCCGAGCTTCCTTCGCTGTCTCGTGCCCAAGGAACGGTTCAATCACTGGCATCCGCAGCTCAATCCATTTCAGAAGGCGCGACTTCCGCTCGTATAGCTCGGTCACTGCTTCCAGTTGCCCTGCGCCAATCGCTTCGATTTCCCTTTTTAACAGCGCAACGGCCGCCTCAAGTCGCTGCGCGAACTCAGCGATATTCTCTTTGTCCTCTTCCGTCGGGATCGCCGGATCAAGCCGGGAAGACTGGCGTCTTCCCAATCTGGATCGAAAACTTTCACCATTTTGTTCTGTCATAGGGACCGTCTTCGCTCTTTCACTTCGCCTGCATCACCTGACGATACGCGCCAATCGCATCCTTGATCTGGGGCTCAAGTCCCAAGCCGCCGGATTGGGCGATTTGATCGGCCACAGCATCTGACAGAAATGATCTCCAGATTTCCGCCTGCTGTTTGTTGCCGAATGTGCCAACTGAAACCGTTTTCATCATTTCATCTACGAATTTGCTCAGAAGGACAGCCTCGAACTCCTGTGCCACGTCCTCCTGCCGGGTGCGAAGCGTGGTATGGTCGGACTGGCCGGTCAAAGTCACGGTCGCAGGCGGCGTTACATTCATATCAGATAATCTCCAGATCGGCGTGAAGTGCCCCGACAGCCTTGATGGCCTGCAAGATCGATATAGTCTGGCGGGCGCCCACACCGATCGCGTTCAAGCCATCGACCAGTTCCTGCAAGCTGACATCCCCCTGGAGAATGGTGAAACGTCGCTCGCTCTCGTCGATGTCTATTTCCGTCTCCGGTACAACAACTGTCGTGCCGCCAATGGTCACCGGCTCAAGAGGTACGACCACCGTCGAACCACCGATAGAGGATGGGCCGGGTTGACTGACCCGGTAGTTTTCGTTGACCCGGACAGTCAAGCCCCCTTGGCTGATGGCGACCTGCCCGATCCGGACATTGGCGCCCATCACGATCGTCCCTGTTTTCTCGTCCACCACCACACGGGCTACATTGTCAGGCAGGACCGTCACGTTTTCGAGTTCCGCAACCATTTCGGGAACCGGGCCCTTCCCCGAAAACCGAACCTCGATCGTGCCGGGATCCAGCACGCGAACGGCTCCGGGCCCCAAAACCGTTCCAACAGCGTCCTTGACGCGTGCCGCCGTCGTGAAATCCGGAGATCTGAGTGCGATGCGCAGGCTATCGAGCTGATCAAGCTGGAAATCGATCTCGCGCTCCACGATTGCACCGTTCTCGATACGGGCGATGGTGGGAACACCTTCCTGAACGGAAGAGGCGTTACCCTCGGCAAGGAAGCCCGAAGTTACGATCGCACCCTGCGCCACGGCATAGACTTCACCGTCCGCACCTGACAGTGGCGTCACCAGAAGGGTCCCTCCCCGTAAGCTCTTTGCATCACCCAACGAGGAAACCGTTACGTCGATGTCCGAACCGCGCCGCGCAAAGGGCGGCAGCTTGGCAGTGACCATGACCGCAGCTGTATTCTTGGTCTTGATGACAGTTCCGTCGAGATTGGCGACCCCGAGTCTTTCGAGCATGCCCTCAATGGACTCACGCGTGAAAGGACTGGCAGTCAGCTTATCACCCGTGCCCGACAGCCCAACGACAAGGCCGTATCCGATAAGATGGTTTTCACGCACACCCTCGAATGTCGCGATATCCTTGATACGGACCTCGGCATGCGCCTCGCCGAGCGACAGGACGATTACAAAGCAAGCCGCCACCAGGCTGACAAGCCGATAGAGGTTTTGAATGTACACTGCCCGCGGCCTCAAAGAACTCACTTGCTGTTTTTCCCTATTTTTGGAACGACCTTGGAAAACAAGATAATATATACGGCCTTTACTTGCAAAAGTAAAAAATAAATCTTGTTGCAAAAAGAAGTATTTGATACTTTCAAGAACAATCAAGGATAAAACAGGATCTTTTTGATGCGCGCCTACGTATTCGAACCGCGGGAAAAGCGTCACGCATCATTGGCTTCGGAGCTGCTCGATTCAGGCATCGAGGCGCAATTCGTCGAGGTCGATTTCTTCACAACCCT
Organism: Roseovarius indicus; assembly: GCF_008728195.1. Lineage (NCBI taxonomy): Bacteria > Pseudomonadati > Pseudomonadota > Alphaproteobacteria > Rhodobacterales > Roseobacteraceae > Roseovarius > Roseovarius indicus. Next base: position 1,485,677 of record NZ_CP031598.1, on the reverse strand, counting down.
TCTAGCGCCGCTGAAGCAACCGGGCATGGAGAGCCGTGCGATTCTGATCGGGGAATCCGAGTGTATTCGGGAACAGATAATTGCCCTGAGGCAAGAGGGTTGCGAGAACCCTGTGCTGGTGATGCGGGACTTCCGGAATGCCCGCGATACGGCGGCCCTGCTCGATCTCGGCGCGGACGATGTGCTTGTCAGTCCGATCAAGGGCAACGAAGTTGCTTCCCGTATCAACTCCGTCATTCGCCGCCTCCACGGCCACGCGGCGGAAAATGTCGTTGTGGGCGAAGTGACAGCCTATTTTGATGGCCGGGACCCAACCGTTTCCGGGCGCATCATCAGGCTGTCCAAACGCGAACACGCTATCTTCAAGCATCTCGCGCTCAACGCGAACAGGGTGATTTCCAAGAATTCGATCTATGACGCTGTATACGGGATGAGTGCCGATCAGCCGTTCGACAAGGTAATCGATGTCTACATCTGCAAGATCCGCAAGAAGATCGCGGAAGCGTCAGAAAGCGGCTGCGCATATATCGAAACAATCAGAGGCAGGGGCTACAAGTTCAGCGCCCCTGAAGGCCCTGGCTTCGTTTCGCTCTCCGTGCTGGGGGCCTCACCGGAAAGTGGCATCAGGGCGTGACAACCCCGTGGCCGCCTCGTCGTTACCGGAGATGGTTCAGGAAGCTCAGGTTGGTTAACCTAGCGGAAACTTCGTAGCTTGCCCTCAACTGGTTTTCTAAGTTGGTCATACGTGTGACCGCCTCATAGGGATCGACATTTTCCAGCTCGGCGATCTGCATCTGGTGAACCAGCGACAGGCTCGTCAAACGTGTTTCTTCCGTTTCGATGATTTTCTGGTGGAACCCTATGCGAGCTGAAATGTCCAAGGTGCCCGACTGCCCGCGGCTCAATGACCCTATCGCGGAGTTCATCCAGGTGGTGTAGGCCGCTTCGTCCTCGATGGTGCTTACATCAATGGTTGCAAGAAGGCTCAAACCCTTCAAGGTCTCGCGAAACGCGAGATCGTTGGCCTGAACGCCGTATTCGATTTCCTGGCCGGCGCTGATCCGGGCGACGACGCGATCGGCCGGCTGGCCAGCGCCATCCAGGGCCGGCGTACCGGAATAGAACGTGCCTTCGAAGTTTCGCGCCGGAGACGCCGTATCCGCAGATGCAAATACCAGATCGATTTCGTCCAACATGGCCTGCGCACTTGCACCATCTGCCGGTACCGCCGCCGCGATGTCCGCCATAACATCCTGCGGCGAGAGACCGCTGGACGGATTGACCTCAGACCAGCGCGTCATTGGGCTTTGATCAGAGCGCGTTCCCGAAAAAAGGTGGTCGCTCTGATAGGTGGTGTTGAGAATGGCAACCACGCTTTCAAGCGCGGCGCGGGCCTCGGCCTGCAGAGCAGACGCCCCGTTCGAGGGTCGAGACGCGTTGGCCATCGCAAGGTTCATCACGCTCTCGACCCGATCCCGGATTGCGTCGACCGACGTCAGCATGGCGTCAAGTTTATGGGTAAGCAGGCCGTTCGACTTCAGGTATGTCTGCGTCTCTTCCTCGTTGGCTCTAAGCCTCAAAGTCGACGCCGCGCGCGATCCGAGATCCTTGAAGATATCCGCGCGCCGGCCCGAAGAAACTTCCTGACTGGCCGTCTGCAATTCCTGTGTGGTGCGTGAGACGAACTGGCGGCTGAACATATTGAGTTGCAGCGAGGAAAGGCGTGAGACAGACCAGGTCATGGTGCGCCTCACACGGCCGCAATCAATGTGTCGATCATGTTCGCCACCGTTGTCAAAATCCGAGAGTTCGCCGCGTAGCTTTGCTCGATCAACAAGAGCCGCTGCATTTCTTCGTCTATGTTCACCCCGGCGCTGTTCTCACGCGCCGAATTCACCACCTCGGCAGCCGAACTCGCGGCGTGGAACCGGCTTTCCGCTCGGGCGCGCTCGGCCGATTGATGCGTTACGACCTCCGCCGCCAGATCGGCGACCGTAACGCCTGCAGAAACTCCGGTGTCAGAGGAAACACCTGCTGGTGCCTTCAGAGCGTCAAGAAACGCGATGATCTGCTTGGGATTGGCCGCGTCGCCGGGCGCAGTGGAGCCCAGACCATCGCGGATACGCCAGACTTCTGCCGTGTCGACCTGCAGGCTTTCGTTGACACGCAACCGACCTGCCAGCCCGTCAAGCCGGGCCGCGTCGTAGGCGTACCCGTTATCCGTGAACAAGCCAGCCTGCCCGGGTGCGAGAGAGGCGTCAGCCCCCTCGAACGTCTGGACGAGGCTTCGCGCGTATTCGTCCAGTTGCTTCTGAAATCGAGGTATGATCTCGCGCTTCAGTTCCAGAAGGCCGGCAAGGCTTCCATTCTCGATGCCGTAGACCCCGGGCTTGTTGGGGGTGATGTCCTGCTCCCCGGCCATCAAGGTTCCATCGCCCGGATTGAAGGTCAGATCATGAACCAGATCTCCCTCGACGAGGGCGACACCGCCAGTCGTGTATATGCTGATCCTGCCGTCGGAGGTCTGCGCGGTTCTGATGTCGAGCGTCTCGGCAATCTGATCGACGACGCTGTCCATGCGATCATCGAACTCGGCGGCTTCGAGTGTCCCGCCGGAAAAGCTCTGACGCTGGCGGTTCAGGTTGGCCAACTCGTAGAGCGCCTGGTTCAGATCAGAAACCTGATACCGCAATTCCATATCGACTTCGGCCCTCGTGTTGCCCAAGTGATCGCTTGCCGCACGAACCGACGCCGCGAGATCTTCTGCCGCGAGCACTGCAGCCGATTGCGCCCCGTTAGAGGATGGCATGTTGGCAAGAGTCGTGAGTGAAGTACTGAATTCCGAGAATTTCTCGGCGAGAGATGTCCCGTCCCCCGGCTGGCCAAGAAACGCCGTGTAGCTCGACAGGCCCTCGTGGATCACCTGCTGACGCGCCATCTTTGCGGTTTCGTTACGCGACATCCGGATGAGCGACGCATTTATCTCGCGCCGTACTTCTCCGACGAGGGCGCCGCCCTCCCCTGCCCCACCTGAGACAAGCACCGCATTGCGCCGCGCGTAGCCGGGCGTCGTTGCGTTCGAAACGTTCTCAGCGGCAATACGGGAAAGGGTTTGGGTGGTAGACAGCCCGTTGCGCGCGGCATTCAAGGCGCCGGTCAAGCTCATTTAGGCCCCCTTTCCTTTCGAATTAGCCTATCGCTTCAGTCTTGCCGTTTCGTCCATCATCTCATCAACCGTGGTCACGACCTTTGCATTGGTCGAGAACGCCCGCTGCGCCTTGATGAGGTCCGTCATTTCCTGCGCGATGTCGACGTTGGCCGCCTCGAGGGCGAAGGAGTTGATGGTTCCCACAGACGCGGAGTTCGCTTTCATCGCGACGAAGGCGCCGGCTTCGCCGGAAAGCGCGTAGGCATTGCCCTTCTGTTCGATCAGCCCATGCGGGTTGGCGACCGTGGCGACGGGAATCTCGTACAACGGGCGGCGTTGCCCGTTGTCGAACACCCCGTACAACGTTCCGTCTTCTTCAATTTCCGTTCGGATCAACTGGCCGACGCTCGATCCATCCCGATCAAAGGATTGCGTGAAATCCCCGCTGAATTGCGTGATGCCGTCGAATGTGCCCGGTGCGCCCAGCTTAACCTCGACGACCTGTGGCGTGGCGCCATTGTCCAGCGTCAGCGTCGCAACGCCTGTGGCGGTATCGAAGGCAAAGCTGCTGGGCGGAGTACCGACGTTAGACACGGCCGAATAGCTCGCCGGCGACCCTGCGAGTGAACCGGAATCGTTGAAATCGACTGTCAGCGTGCCAAGCGGATTGCCGTCGTGGTCGCTGATTTCGACGGTCCATTGGTTTTCTGTCGAGGTCGGCTGCCATGTGAAACCGATGCGCTGGGAGACGCCGAGACTTGTGAAGAACTCGGATGACTGCGCGAACGGCGCGCCCGGCGTTGCCTGGCCAGTGCTTTGGGACGGCAGGTTACCGAACACGGAAACCTCCGTGGTGGCCGCTGCGGAAAGAGACACGTCGCGGATGTTGACCGTTTCCATCTGGGCAAAGTTGCTGCGGTCGACGGTGCCGATATTCCCATCAAGGTTATAGGGATAACCGGCCAGGTAATACCCTGCTGCATTGACCAGGTTCCCTTCGGCGTCCGGAAGGAACGACCCCGCACGCGTGAGCATGTAGTTGGTATGCACCGTCTCGTTCGGTCGCATCGACACCACGAAGAAGCCATTGCCGCCTATGGCGAGATCGGTTGGCGAACTGGTCGATATCAGGCCGCCAGAGCTGGTGATGTCCAGCCTTTCGACAGATACGACTGACAAAACTCCGGTTCCGGTACCGCCCGAGGCGGTCGTCGTGACCATCTGCGAAAAGCCGCGCCGATAGCCTACCGTATTGGCGTTCGCGATGTTCTCCGAAATGCCACCCACGGCTCGCGAGTTGGCCTGCAGTCCGCTAACACCTGTTTGCAGCGCGCTTGAAATACTCATCCCGCCATCCCTTTTCAGCTCGAAGGTTTCAATTATCGTTAAACAAAAAGATACAAAGTTAACATTTAAGGAAAGTTAAAAAACTATTATTGTTAGTCCTTGGATTGCATTTAGTGAAAAAGAACTTTTTCTCTACAGTCCTGAATCTTCCAAGTTTTTCAATGTTTGCTGCAAGCGCAGCATCTGCGCGTCTGCGTTATCCGCCGCAAGCGGTTTCATTTCGATTGGGGCATCGGCCAGGCTTGCGGCCAGATCCGCCCATTCCTGTGACTCAGTCAACTCTCTGAAATCCCGGGTCACATCATGGACAGTCCCAGTATCACCGATCCTGTTGGCTGCGATCAGCAGGTAGCTCGCATCACGGGCGGAAAACGCCGAGGGATAGTCTGAGCGAAGTCTCTTGTAGAAATTGACAGCTTCCTCCCACCGCTGCCTGGTGAACAGCGCATAGGCGATTTCGCGAAGATGGGTCGGTCCGGGGTTCATGACGGGCGTTGTCAATAGCCGGTCACGGTCACCGACCTTTGCCAAGACCTCCGCCTTTGCAGCCAATACGTCATTGCGGAGGTCCGCAAGGTTGGACAACTCTATGGCGTCCACCTCCTCCAGCGCCAGATCATCCAAACCCGCATGAGACAGGGCCTTGATCAGCTTCAACTTGACCCGGACGATGTCAGGTGTAAGTGCACTTGTCTCCTTGTTGCCAGCGGCCGCACCCAACAACGCCAACGTCCTACGGTACTCGCTCGCAGCAAGTACTGTGCCACCCAGTTCGAACACGCTGTCCGCCAGTAGTTCGCTGTATTCCGCAAATTCCGGCATGTGCTCGAGAAATGGCAGGATGAGCAGATGGACCTCCATCCATTGGGACAGGCGGATCTCGCCAGCGGCACCGGACATGTAAACCGCCTCCAGAAGCGCTTCGGCTTCATGTCGGGCCGATGCGATTTCCGGCTCGTTCGGAAACCGAGACATGACCTTCGCAAGCAGGAGCAGGCTATCAAGATCGTCACCGAGCTGCCTGCTGATCGAGGCATGGCGCATCAAGACCTGCAATTCGTAGCGGTCGCCCCTCCACGCATCCGAACCATCGGTCAGCACATTCCGGGCCGCAAGGAGCGCTCCCCGCCCGCCATCTCGGATTGCCATGTCGGCCAGCGCAATACGCGCCCTCGCTGCATAACGCTCCCAGCCCCTCGCCGCCTCAAGATAACTCTTCAGTGCCGTAGCCAGATTTCCCTGCAACTCCGCATTTCGCCCCCTGAGGAAATGGCCTGCGGGGGAAGCGTACACCTCAGGCAACTCGCTCAAGAGTGCAGTTGCACTGTCGGCCAAGGCGGTATTCCCCAGTTCTATCGCCGCCTCGGTCAAGACCGGCAACACCGACTGCACAACCTGTGGCGACTGCCGGGAAAGCCCCTGAAATGCTGGCTCGATGTACCGCGCCAACATGTCGGCATCTTCAGTGGCAATCGCGTGGAGTGCCAGCCACAATCCGTGGTCCGGCCTGTCGGTAGCGGCAAGGGGCGATCGCGAGAGGTCTTCAATAGGCTGCCCCATCAGCACAGAAGCCGCGTCAAGCAGAGCCTTCTTCCGCTGGGCCTGAATATCGTTCGCCGGCTCTACCGCCTCTGCCACAGACCCCGCCTCAACAAGGAACATCTGCGAAAGCATGAGTTCGGCGAAATTCAACTCTTCCCTCGGAATGCTCTCGCCATGTGAGTTGCTCAGCGCGTCAACTATGTCGGCGTAGGCATCCCGGAAAACCTCTTCACGCCAACGCCGTGTGTCCATCATGCTCTGCCAGCCGGACCCAGGCCTTTTCACCGAAGCCTCCGAAGGCGGGTCGTGCCCCGGAACAGTCGAGGATTGCGCCTGAAGCTCGAAAGCACAGACAAGAAAAGCAATACATGCTATTATGCTTGTTTTTACTTGCGCCTTCAGACCCATTGTATTTGTTTTTCATGTTTTACTTGATTTAATTCTTCTAATCCGAGATAGTGTTTCTTGCAACTGCTTAATGCCGCAACTTGCGCATCCTTAGTCGGGGTCAAACGGTCGAATGGGACAGACAGGCAACGTATCGCTCTCGCTCGCGACGGTCTTGGAGAAGAGCCTCAACATGACCTCGCACAACCTCGCGAACGCCTCCACTGCCGGATACAAAACCGTGAACCCGGTGTTTAAGTCGACAGCCGGCGGACAGGCCAACGGCGCCGAAACGGTTCATTTCGTGCAGAGCACCGGCACATACCTGGATACAACCCAAGGATCGGTCTTTCGCACCGACAATCCGCTCGACATCGCAGTTTCCGGCGATGGATGGCTCGCCTTCGAAACAGATGGCGGAGCCCCGGCTTATGGCCGCTTCGGCCAGCTCGTGCTGAACGCCGATGGACAGATGGTCACGGCTGCAGGTCGTCCAATCCTCGACGTGAACGGTGGCCCGATCACCCTGCCCGCCGAAGTGGGAACAAACGTTACCATTGCCGCCGACGGAAGTGTGACGGACGAGCAGAACAACATACTCGGGCAGATCGGGGTTTTCGATGTTCCCAATGCGGAAACTCTAGCGCCGATCGGACGCGGTCTCTACGCCGCAGAAGGCGGCGAAGCTCTCGCACCGGCCGAGGAGGCGAGAGTACTTCAGGGGTACCTCGAGGCCAGCAACGTGGAACCGGTGCTGGAAATGACGCGCCTTATCGACATTCAGCGCGCCTACGAGGGGTCGATCAAGCTCATGACGGAAGAAGACGAGCTGACGAAGCAGGTCATTCAAAGGCTTGGGCGCAGGTCTTAGGAGGAATAATCAATGAAGGCTCTGGGTATCGCCGCAACAGGCATGCTGGCGCAACAGACCAACGTGGATGTTATCGCCAACAACATCGCCAACGCCAACACCACCGGGTTCAAAAGCGGTCGCGCCGCGTTTCAGGATCTGATGTATCAATCCGTCGAGCGCGAAGGCGCGCTGACCGCGGGCGACGGGACGTCACGGCCGGTCGGCCTCGATGTCGGTCTGGGGGCTCAGGTCTCGGGTGTGATCCGGCTCAACTCTCAAGGTGGCCTACTTTCCACTGAGAACCAGTTGGACCTGGCAATCGAGGGGCGCGGTCATTTCATCCTGAATCGCCCCGACGGGACCCAAGTGTACACGCGCGATGGCAGCTTTCAGCTTAATGCCGAGGGCCAGCTCGTGTCGTTGACCGGATATGAAGTTGAGCCGGCAATCGTGGTTCCCGAACTCACGAGGCAAGTCGAAATAAGCCAGACCGGGGTTGTGATGGCCTATGTCGAAAATGACCCGAACCCCGTTCAACTTGGCCAGTTGACCATTGCGACTTTCGTCAACGAGGCTGGCATGCAGCCGATTGGCGACAACCTGATGGAAGAAACAACCGCCTCGGGCGAGGCGATCCAGTCCAACCCGGGAGACGAGGGAGTGGGCGTTCTTCAGCAAGGGTATCTCGAAAACTCGAACGTCAACACCATTCAGGAAGTGACCAGCCTTATCTCGGCACAGCGCGCCTACGAGATGAACTCCAAGGCCGTTGAAACAGCCGATCAAATGATGATGACCGTAAACCAGATGAAGTAGGGCCGGATACCCGATGACGCTCTTTCCTTCAAAAGCCCGGATGCTGGCTGTTCTTTTGTTGGCAGTCCTAGTGACACCTGGTCTCGCAACAGCCGAACGGCTGACAAAACTGATAGAGGAACGCGCCGTCGGCAATTTCAGCGGGGTCTTTCCGGCATCCGGTCGATACGACATCAAGCTGGTCGACGAAACCCGCACCGAAGCGGAATACATCGCTGAATTCTGGATGGACGAGCGCTCTGGAAAATTCATAGCCAACGCGGTTTCCGACACGGGGGACATCTTTCGTATCTGGGGTGTCGCCACGCTCACGGTGCCCGTCCCGCTTCCAATCGCACGAAAGCTCCCCGGAGAGCTTGTTTCCGAAAGCGATATCGAGATGTTCAGATTGCCCTACGCCAGGTTGGGCGCGTTCGCGATACTCGACCGGGAAGCGCTTGTCGGTATGGAGGTGCGGCGCATGCTGCCTGCAAACCAGCCCGTCGCGCGCCAATCGGTTATGGCGCCGACCTTGGTGGAACGAGGCGAGATCGTGACGATCGAATATCGAATGGGTGGACTGCACCTGAACGCAAGAGGCCGGTCGCTGGCCGACGCGCATCTGGGCCAGGAGCTTCGTGTCGTCAACCTGTCCGGGAACAAAACGATCACGGCAGTCGCACGAGCGGAAGGTGTCGTGGTGGTCGAAAGATGAGAGAATTTCTGAAGATGAATACCGGAAACAAGCTGCGCCTGGCGACCCTTGCCGGATTGGTTGTGCTGACTTCGGGATGCACCAATCTCAGCGAGCTCAGGGATCCGCAGACAACAGATATGGTACTGGACGGCGAGACCATGCCGGAGGTCAACCGAATAAGCATTCCCATGCCGGAGCCCAAGCCAGTTGCAGCACCGGTGCGTGCAGAGGCCTCAAGCCTCTGGGGCAGAGAGACCAAGAGCTTCTTTCAGGACAAGAGGGCAAAGGCGGTCGGCGACCTGCTGACGGTCAAGATAGATATCGACGACGAAGCCCAGTTGCGCAACGCCACCGGCCGATCGAGAGACGGATCGCTGAATGCAGGCAATCCCGTTGCCCTCGGAGAGCAGCTCATCACGCCAGATGGAGATCTGGTGGACCTGCGGTCAGACTCGAGCACCAGCAGTGAAGGCCAGGTCAAACGGAACGAGAAGATCAGTCTCAGGGTCGCCTCGACCATAATCAAGAGACTGCCGAACGGGAACTTCGTTATCGCCGGCCGGCAGGAGGTCAAGGTAAACTACGAGCTCCGGGAGCTGCGCATTGCCGGTATCGTCCGGCCGGTAGACATCAATCTCGACAACTCGATCAGCTATGACAAGATTGCCGAAGCCCGAATATCCTACGGTGGGCGCGGGCAAATATCTTCACTTCAGCGGGCGCGGTACGGAGAGGATATACTCGAAGTCATCCTGCCCTACTGACCGGGATGAAGAGGTGGATCATCGTCGGGGTTCTGGTTGGCCTTTCCGGCGTTTCCGGCTTCGTGGCAGCACCATTCATCATGCCCGCACCGCCCCAGACAAAGGCATCTGCCGCCGATGCTTCAGGAAATCCCCAGCCGGTTCTATACAACATGCCCCTGGGCAAGTTCACGCTTCGTGTTACCAAGCGGAACAAAGTCCTTTACCTGGTGCTCGATGTGAACGTCTATATCCAGGGCGCGACCGAGTTCGAACGAATGAATGGCGCCGTTGGCCGCGCCAGACTGCGCGATGGCACCATTTCGGCAGTCTCGGACATAGCCGAAGACTATCACTGGATCGACGACATGGAATTGGAACAAGCTGACAAGAGAACGCTCGCCGAGCAAATCGTCAGGAAGCTTCACACGGATTTTCCAATGGTCGTCACGGCGCGCATTAACGAGTTTACGTCGACCGTCAGCCTACGAGAATAGAGCGGAACGACATCAGCGGATTGCAAGGATGCTGCCGTGGCCCACTATCTCGTCGCCACCGACATCGAAGAACATCTGCCCGCTATCGATCATCACCTCTTTAATTTCTGCGTCACGGAAAACCAAGCCCGGCAAAGGTTTGTCTTCCGCGTCAAGCGCCGTGATCGTGACAGTATATCGACCGTTGAGCACCGGATTTCCATAGTCGTCCCGCCCGTCCCAGGTCAGGGGATTGTGAGTATTCGCTTCCCCGGACAGACCGCTGAGCGTTCGGATCACGCGCCCGAGCGGGTCTTGGATTTCCGCGGTAACCTTCGCAGCTTCGCCACCGAGCCGATAGTAGGTGTCGGTCTGTCCATCTTCGAGCATAACAGTGTTCGAGGCGACGGAGACCGTTTGCCCTATCAATTGACTGCCGCTCGCAACAGCATAAGCCCCAAGATCAGCGCGAAGATTTTCCAGGTTCAGGTTGGTTTGCACGGCCTGTTCCACCTGTGACATCTGCGCAAGTTGGGCGACGAACTGAGTGCTGTCCATGGGGGACAGGGGATCCTGGTTACTGATCTGCGCCGTCAGCAAGCTCAGGAACTGCGTGTAGTCATCGCTTAGCTGGCTCAGAGACTGCGCTCCGTTCGAGGTAGTGCCCGCCCGATTCAGATTTGAAACAGATGTAAGAGTGTCCATGTCCTCGTCCCGTCACGTAATAAGATTCAAACGACCGGAATAGAGGATAGTCTGTTCCGGGTCGCCAGGCTCGGCGCTTGATTGCAATTGGTCTATTCCTTGTTCGGCCTGCCGTTCCGGATGGTTGCCGCCTCCGGATTGCCAGTCCTGAAATTCAAGCTGACCGCCGTCTGAAAGGCGCAGGGCGTTTGCCAAGAGCTCGCGGCTTTCGTTCAAAGCAGAAAGCACCGCCGGGCTTTCAACTCTTACGACCACTTTGGTGGTCGCCTCCCGGCCTCCCAGGACTTCTATTTCAATCTCGCCCAAACCGCGCGGCCGCAACGCGATACGCGTTTGGTTTTCCGAAAGCTCTACTTTCCTGATCTGCGCCAGCATCGCCTGGGCGAACCCGTTGCCTGGTTCTGACCGGTTCGGAACAACCGACCCTTGCACTTCGGAAGGCTCGCGAATGGTGCCGGTCAGGTTTTGCAGTACCGATGTATCAACGGGCGCAGCTCTTGCCATCCGTTCCTCAATGGCAGCGGATGCCATCGCAAGCTCGATCTTTTCAAATGCAGCCTGCGATGGTTTCCCTGTAGATTGAGTACCCGGCTGGTTGACCTTCGCAGCAATCGCAAAACTCGTTTCCATGGCCGTCGTTTGGGTTGCTGACCGTATGTCTTGCCCTTCGCTATCCGGCTCGACGGCCAAGCTGCCTTGCGAAACTGTGTCAGAAAATGAAAGAACTTGCGCAGCTGTCGCCTGCGAAGCCGCCAAAGCCGCACCGACGGCAGTTCCCTGCCCGGCCGACGTCTGCGCACCAAGACCACCCGGACCCGATGGAATTTCAAGGGTACCGCCCACCGGAACATTAGCAGCAACGGCACCGGCCGGCCCCTGCCATGTTTGCAGCAATCCCTCTACGAAGGCGGGGAACGTATATGAGCGCGGCCCCTCGGCCATAACGTTTCCATGTAGTCGCGCAACCAACGCTGCAACCCCGGGCCATTCTCCCGTCTTCAGGTCACGGGCCACATCGACCAGATTCGAGATGACCGGCACCTCCGGCTCGGCGTCGGTTGCCACTGGCTCTATGGACGATACGGGAAGCCCAAGCGCCGCCAGATCCATCACGCTGGCATCGGCCCCTGTGACGCTCGAGGCCTCACCCGAAGCCGCCATTGCTTCGATCGTCTCGGTCAGGTCGGAAAATGAACTTGAGGGCGCCACTGATCCCTCTGCCCTCGCGAGCGGGAAACTGGCATCCACGCCCCCTGTCGGAAGCAAATACTGTTCGTCTACTGCCTCACCATCGCCGCTCTCGACTGGCAAAGCCTCGAGCGGTGTTTCCGCCCCAATCGAAAGCGTGTCAGCGCTTAGCTCTTCTCCCCCACCTGTCGCATGCGGCATGCCTTGCCAAGCTGGACCGGCGTCAGGCTCAAGCGTATCGGCGTTATCCCCAAACAAATCCTGCCCCATTGCCCCTGCACGGGTAGGCCCTGTCTTTTCAGACGAATCCGAGGCTTGCCCTTCGGTCTGCACCATCGGGCCTGGAACCGGTTTGCCCGATTGCTGGCCTTCGGCCGAGCGAGCCCCAACGGCACCCCCAGGCACGAGCGAGGCTGGTGGTCGGTGCGTCTCCAGCAATGCCCCGAACCCCTGCCCATCCGGTCGATTGGAAGACGAAGCTCCCTTGGCGCGACCCGGGCTTTCCTGACCTGTCATTTCGGGGGCTGGAAGAAACACGCGCATGGGGGTCACATCACTCGAAACGATGTAACGCCGCGGCAAAGCAGCTCGTACTTGAGCCGAGACATCGCGCGCCGCTCGATCTGGCGAAGTCGTTCACCGGACACCCCAAACCGCTCAGAAAGCACATCAATCGTCGCAGACGGCGTCTGCAGGTTCCTGGCGATGATGATCTCTCGCTCGAAACTGGACAGTTCCTGCATGGCGTCGACGATGCTCTTCCGAGCGCTCTCGGAGTCCGATTTGTTGATCAACTGCTCTTCTGCGGTCTTTTCCGGGCAATGCAGCTCATCAACAAGATCGTTGTCGCTGGTGACCGGGGCAAGGTTCGGCCCCACCCCACGGGTGGTTCCTCTCGGACCGTCAACTATGGTCCGAAGCCTCATATACGTCGTCGTTACGTGGTTTCGCACCCACCACCGTGCATATGTTGAAAACCTGACATCGCGATCAAGGTCAAAAAGGTTAGCGGCTTTGATCAATCCAAGATATCCTTCAGATATCAATTCCTCGCGATCCTGAATGCCGGCTCCCATCTTGGCGACTACGCTGAGAACCATTCTCTCGTGGCTGACAATCAATTCCTCAAGCGCTTCCCTGGCGCCGTTTTCCTGCCAGTCGGTAAGCAATTCCCGTTCTCGACCCTGGTCCAGGAGAGGCATCGCACCGGCTGCCCTTAAAAGGACGGTCATCTCCGCCTCCAGAAATCGAACGTTCCATTGCAAGGAGAAGACCACAGCGCACCAAGAACATAAAGAAGTATATGATTAACAAAAGATTAAAATCTTGTACTATTGCCAACAGTACATCATGAGCTTTTCCATGTTGCCTCAGGCCGGAACCCGAAGGCATGCCCGTCTTCCGTTGCGCCTTCCGGTTTCTTGTTCAGCATCGACGTCCGAAAATCAGGAAATTTGACCCGCGGGGCTCACCTAGCAGTGGATCTATCCGAGCACATCGAAGCGATATTGTTTGGCGCCGCCTGGATTTACAGCGGCGAGCCCCGCAAGAGACCTTGGCGGCCAAATGCCAGGATCGACCCTGTCGGCGCGCCGCTCAACTCACATAGAGCTTGTATCCGGCTGATCGAACAGTAGAGACGTGGATTTTCTCTCCGAAGCGCGACTTCAGCTTCTTTCTCAGCTTGGCGACATGCACGTCGAACTTGCGGTCACCGTAGCTCCACGGCTTCTTGTCGATCGCCCGGCTCATTTGATCACGTGTAACCAATTGCCCATCTTGATGGATCATCAGATGCATTATCTGGCTTTCTGTCGCTGTAAGCCCTGCGCGCTGGGAAACAAAATCCTCCGTGTCCCAGGTCACGTCATCGAAGTCGAGGCCGGTCAATATCTCATTCCCGGCAAGACGCGCGCGCAATCTGTAGGTGAACACCTCGAGCGACCCTATTTCCTTCAAAACGTCTGCGGCCCCCGCCTTGAATGCCTGCGCAGCAAAGTCGTCACTCCCCCCGCGTGACAGCACAACAACAGCCGCAGAGGGATCTCTCTTTTTGACTTTTCGAACAAGTTGCAGCACGCGGGCCGGCTTCCGATCTCCGCCAAGTATCCAAAGCGGCGGCAGCTCCTCCTCGTCGAGGCATTCCTCTACGCGCTCGATGGACGCACTTACAAAGGACGAAACACCCAATACGCCCTCGAAAAGATACCTCAGCGCGAGTTGATCACAGGTTTCAAAGATCAAACTGACTGAAAACATTGGGTTTTCAAATCTCAAAGAAGTTTTTCAAGTTTCGCGTCCAGCCTCACATTAGGAGCGGCCAGGCCGAATGCTTGCTCTTGCGAAATTTCGCCAACAGTTCCACCCCCAGCCGAACGTTGTCGACAAATCGCAAACGACAATCATTCCGTGCGCACCCTAACGTCGTTTTAGCCCCACATCGCACGCGTCTTCAACTCTGTTTGTTAATCATGAGCCGACATTTCTTGTTGTGACCAGTAAGCAGTCTTTAATTGGTTTTATTTTAACCTTGGGCTGTACATGGTCAGTAACGGTTGCAGAAGGCAGCCGCAGGCTTCCAACTTGGGGGTTAACGATGTCGAAACACGCAGAAATCCACGCCAAGCGCATCGCGGTCTTTGCCGCGGTCCGGCGTGTCGAAATAATGATGGAATTGACCAAGGATGATGAGTTCTTGAACGAACTTTTTCTAGGCACCCTCGATGCCGTCAGTGCGCAGAGAACCAGCAATCGTGAAGACGGCCCCAGCCGACCGCCGGCATCGGTCATTTGAAGCCGTCAATAAGGTCAATGTGCCCGAATTGCAAAAAACAGACGCGCGCGGAAACAAGTAAAGCAAAATCAGAAATCCGCCTATTGTTCAGTCTAAGACTATTTATTGTTGACATTTTCCATGCGGCCCCAATATCACAGGTAAGGACAAGGGGTTGGGTGCAAGAATACAGTACCTTTGAGGTGTAAATGCGCAACAATCATTCAGTGGTGAAACACACCATGTCAGATGCCGACCGTCAAACGGACTCAGAAGCATCGCCCCCTCAGATCGAGAGCTTTGGGCACATCGTTGCGGCCTTTGCGTCGCGAGAGGCGGCGACCGTGGACGAGATCATGCAACTTGCTGAACGGCTCTCACCCTTGCTTCTCGGGGCAGAGCGTCAGTTTGCCGCCGGGTCCGATGCGGTATCGAATGAGATCAACGCCCAGCAGACAAGCCCTGTCGCGCCGGCCCTTCCCATTGAAAATGCCGTAAAGCAGGACAAGGTATTCTGCCTGTGCTGTGGACGCGGCTTTACGATGCTCAAGCGACATCTCAAAGCTGAACACGGTTTGACCGAAGATCAGTACAGGGCCCGCTTCGGGCTTTCGGATGATTTTCCCCTGGTCGCGCCCAGCTATTCCGAGCGGAAAGCGATGTATGCCAAGCGAATTGGCCTGGGCAAGTACGAGCGCGAAAAATCCGAATACGGACAGCCCTCCAACCCTTGAGGCAACAAGCCGCCAAGGGCCCCGAAAAGGTCACATTGCGGCCAAGGCGCGGACGAACTCAATCATCATTATCGCTGCAAAGGTGACGCCCAGAAGGGCGCATCCCATCGAAACCGGAGTACCGGTTCAATGAGGGCAGTGTGGCATGGCGGCGAACGCGCAAGCTAAGATCATTCGCAGAATCGAGGTCACCGAAGAAAGCGGGCACCACGGCGGCGGCTGGAAAGTGGCTTATGCGGACTTCATGACCGCCATGATGGCGTTTTTCCTGTTGCTCTGGATTCTGTCGTCATCAGATGAACAGAAGCTGCGCGGGATCGCCGAGTATTTCACGAACGCCACCATGCCAAGTGGTAGCGGTGTTTTGGACGGGGCCACATTGGGCCCGCCCGGAACGCTCACGGCGTCGAATGGAACGATCGTAGCCCGCGGCGCGGAGCTGGGGAAATTCGATGACCCCTCGCCTGCGAAATGGGAAATCAAGGATACGACTCCGACATACGATCCCAACCAGAAGGCCCTCGGGTCTGAACGCGGCAAGCACGAGAACCCGGCCGCCGGAAACGCGGCCGATACGATGCCGAAGGCCAAACCCGGCGTTCCGCAACACCCCGGCACCGACGATGCGACCGGACAGGCCAGCTCATCGGCTCAGGCTCCCAATCCTCGCGAGGAACAGCAAGAGAACTTCAGAAATCTCAAAGCCGAAATCATGCAGGCCATGCAGGATACACCTGATCTGCGGCCTCTAATGAACCACGTGATATTCGACGAGACAGAAGAAGGTCTTCAAATCCAGATCATCGACCAGGAAGGCCAACCGATGTTCGCAAGCGGACGGGCCGAAATGTTGAGCGCAACCGAGAAACTGTTGACGCGGCTTGGCACCTCTCTGGCAAAACTGGAAAACCGCATGGTGATCTCGGGTCATACCGACGCGGTCCCCTTCACCAAGGCGACAAACTACGATAACTGGGATCTGTCCAGCGACCGGGCCCACGCGACACGACGCATTTTCGAAAGCGCCGGCGTCTCGGAAGATCGCTTCATTCGGGTTTCGGGCCTTGCTGCCTCGGACGCACTGCGACCCGAAGATCCCAATCACCCGTCCAACCGCCGCGTGACGATCCAGCTTCAGTATGAGAGCACAGGCATGTCGGACCGTGCCGCATCGGGCACCGGCGAAACCATGTTGCATCCGTCTACGTCAGAGACACAATCCGTCAAAACGGCCGATGCAACCAAGAAGACGCAAGCCGAACCAGACGTCGTCGTTTCATTCGAGAACGACGTCTTCACAGACTTGAGAAACGCGCTCCGCTGACGTTGTTGCGAACCGGATTATTGTGCCGGCGATTCCGAGAGCGGAACATGACCTCAATAACGTGGCTGCCTCTGGCAGTGGACAATGTAATGAAGAGCAGCCCATTCTTCTCCGTCAGGCTGCCGCGTAGCGAACGCTTTACGGGCAGCTCTGCAAGGCCGTCGGGCAGGTCCGGCACCTTCAAGCGGATATTGTAGGGCCATTGGGGCATATCTTCACGGTCGAGTGCGCCCATATCAATAGCTATCGCCGTGTGGTCAGACCTGAGAAAAACGTGCGACTTCTCTCTGATGGTCACCACCTGCTCCGTGTGGATATTGGCCGGCCGTACCAACAGCCAGTTACCCGATGCAACCTCGATGCTCACCTTGGTTTCCGGCGGCGGATCAATGGCGCCAGTATCGACAGACCGTATCGCCCTGTTATGCCGGCGCGTAGAGAACCTCGGGATCGAAACGGTATCGTCAGCTTCCTCGCCTGCAGCACGCCTACGGCAAGCATGGTCGTTGACCGGCCTCACCAACATGTCCCGCCTGCGCGTGAGGAATTCCGGGACAGTCACCGTTGCGTCGGCTTGCCCGACCTCCGCACGCTCCATCGCAGGGCGCCGTTCCACCGGCTTCTCGCTCACGCTATGCTCGCGCCTCAGAAATGTCGGAACCGAGGTCGTAACACCCGGCACTTTTTCCGCCGCATAAGATGTCTCGCCCTCATCTTCAGTGGTGACCATCTCTGACGCGGTCGACACATTCGCCGGACTGTCGAAACCGAGAACCTTTTCCGGCTCCAACCCTTCCTCAAGCGCAAAGGTAAAATTTGCGGAATAGTCCTCGGCGGCTTCCACAAGGCTGGGCATGTCACGGATGAGCGACAGAACTGTCTTGAAATCCGCCGTGCGGAGATCTCTCGTCGGAAAGCCGGGCATCTTGGGCACAATGCAGAAATCTGACGGAACGACACCATACATCCTGCAGAGGCGCGCAGGAATTTGCCCCCTCTCCTCGGTCCGGAATGAAATCAAGTCACAGCGTCCGTCCTGCAACATAGTGACGGCGACATGCATCTCGGAAGGCCAGTTCTCGTGAACTTCCAGCAAGACGCTCGGATCTACAAGTATTGCCAAGGCAGTGTATCTTTTATCCATAATCACCAGCCCGTTTAATCTTATTAAAGTGATAATCTAGCGAAATATATTGTCAACTATTCATTGTTGACGTAATTTATCCTTGCGCAATCATGGCGAACAACCATTACCGGAGTGTCTTCGCAATATGACTATTATCATCGGGTTCTTGCTGGTCATCGGCCTTGTCTTCGGTGGCTACATTCTATCCGGCGGCGAGATGGGGATTATTACCCACGCCCTGCCCTTCGAAGGCATGATGATTGGAGGCGCGGCGCTGGGGTCTTTCGTTGCGGCAAATTCCTTCAGCAACATCAAGGCGACATTCAAATCCCTGGTGAAGGCACTCAAGGGGCCAAACTGGAATTCCCAAGACTACAAAGACCTGCTCAATCTGATGTTCACGCTGGCCCGCATCTACAACAAGCAGGGTATCCTTGCGCTCGACGAGCACATAGAAAACCCGAAGGAAAGCGACATCTTTTCGGCCTATCCGAAAATACAAAAAGACCATTTCGCCATGGACCTGATCACCGACAGCTTCCGGATGTTGGCGATGCAGTTCGATGATCCGTTTCACACGGAAGACGTCATCAACAAGAAACTGAAAAAGCACCACCACGAGGTCCTTGTCGCACCGCACAGCTTGTCTACCGTTGCCGACGCTCTTCCGGCGATCGGTATCGTCGCGGCCGTTCTGGGCGTCATCAAGACGATGAGTTCGATCGACAAACCACCTGCCGTGCTCGGCGCAATGATCGGCGGCGCTCTGGTCGGGACTTTCCTCGGGGTCTTCCTTGCCTATCTTTTCGTGGCCCCCGTGTCGAACCGGCTTACGGCGATCGAAGAACAAGACGGAGCTTTCTATTCAGTCATCCGCGACATTTTCGTTGCCATTCTTCACGATCATTCGCCGCAAATCTGTGTCGAAATCGGCCGTGGCAACATTCCGACGAACCTGCAGCCGACGTTCTACGAAATGGAAGAGGCCCGTCAGGACCTTGCCGAGGCCGCCTGACGCATGAGCAGCGACAGACGACAACGGGCACTGGCCATTCTGCAGCGGCTCAAGGACCGGAAAGTGGAAGAGTTGGGACAACGGATTGCCGAGACGCGGGCCCAGGAAACTCAAGCACAGGCCAGCCTCGAAGATCTGACCGCGCGTTCTCAGGAAGCCGTCGCCGCGGCAACGCCAGAAACCTACCCGTTCCTTTCGGACTACCTGACAGCTGTTGCGCGACAGAAGGCCTTGCTTCAGGTGCGCCTCGACCAACTCGCCGAGGATTCAAAGCAACTGGCCAGGGAACTGCGCGCCTCCTTCGTCGACGCAAAGACCAACGACACGCTTCTTGAGAAATCTGCCGAAGACATTCAGAGAAGAAACGATCTGACAGAAGAAGCGCAGATGTCGGAGGCCGCCATTTCGGCCTATATCAGACGCCACCGCCCGTTCTGACCCTGCCTGGTTCCGCGTTTCAGGCAGCGTGCTCTTCTCGGGTCTCCCACATGGCAATGATCTGTTGACTGAGCGTGGTCGGGTCGAAGGGTTTCGGTATCACACCAAGATTGCAGGCTCCTTCCAATTCGCCCTTCGGAACGCCCAGAAGCTTCGCCGTCATGTAGATTGCGGGAATCCTCTGAAATTCCTGAAGCTTACGGATTTCCACAAGGGTTTCCGGCCCGGTCATCCCGGGCATCTGGACATCGATAAGTATCAGGTCCGGTTTGAAGCGCTGAATGCAAGCCAGACCCTTCTCACCACAGTCCGCCTGCTCGACCTCGAACCCACCGATCACTGTAAGGGCGATATCCGTGATCTCGAGAATTGCCGGGTCGTCTTCGATATGAAGGATTTTCGTTAGTTTTTCCATATCGTTTCCTCTTCAAACTTGCCTCATAGTGCGCCGGTTCTCTTCTGACCCGAAGCGCCGACCCGCCGCCGCGCGCGTGTCCTGCCACCACCCTCAGAGCTGGAAAACTTAGAAACGATTCCCAGCTCGCCATTTCGCTCATCACGCCGCCGGACCACAAGCGTAAACGGGAAGTCTTTCGGCAATGTCCCCTCGTTCAACGGCAGGACCGTTGCCGTTGCGGCTCCCTCGAATTGGTCCAACCACACCACGTAATCATGAGGGTTTTCCTTCAGGAGAACCAGTGCCTGATTGGGATCCGTAAAGAAGGGTTGGTCTTCGGCTATACCGGCGCCTGTCCAATTCCCATCGGGCACGATGACCACGGCTTTCAACGATGGATTCATTCCGGTTTCCCGATTGGCTTTGCCGGTCTCGTCGAGCCACGCCTGCACGAGCTCAAGGGTCTTTTCCACGTCCACGGCGCGGCCTTGCTCACCCTGTGACATCACGGTTTGGTCAACCAGCGCTACACCCCGGTTCTCCAGCAGACCCTCGCCTACAAGGTTCACGACGAACGCTCTCTGTTGTGGCCGCATCCAGTTGAAGACCGCCGACTGGCTGACGACTCCGCGCCCCTTGGCAATCTGCTCGACACTGACATGACCAACTTCCGTTTTGACGGTTGCACCATTAGCCCGCACGGCGGCAAGCAACCCTTCTAGAACCGTTTCGTCGGCCGCCGGAACGAATTCATCGCTCACGACTCCGGGCAGACGCGAAAAACCTGTCGCCTCGTTTGTGTCCGCAGCCGGAATTGCGATGGCCCGTTCCCCATCAAACTCTGGCAGGTCGACAAAGAACTCGGTGCCTTCGCCGACTTCACTGAAAAAGGAGACACTCCCTTCATGCTGATCCACGATCTGCCGGACGATGGCCAAGCCCAGCCCCGTTCCGCCTTTCGACCGGGTGTCAGAGCTGTCGACCTGGAAAAACTTGTCGAAGATCGCCGGCTGTGCCTTCTTGGGAATCCCGCTTCCAAAATCACGGATCGACAGTCGGACACGGTCTTTCAGCCGTGTCAGGGACACGATGATCTCGCTGTCCGGTTCGGAGAACTTCGAAGCGTTCGACATCAGATTGTCCATCACCTGACGAAGCCTGCCACGGTCTCCCAACGTCATGAACGGCGCATCAGACGCGTCGATATTCTCTTTGAACGTCGCTTTGAACTGGTTTGCATAGTGTTGATTTGCATCGACTGACTCGTGGACAAGCTCTACCAGGTCAAATGGCTCCATCTTGAAATCCAACTCGCTCGATTCCAGCTTCTCGAGGTCAAGGATGTCGTTGATCATGATCCGCAGTCGCTCGCAGTTCGTGTTTGCAAGCGTGACAAGGTCTCCGACCTTTTCGGGCATTTCGCCGACGGCCCCCGACAATGCCAGCCCCAGAGCCCCCTTGATCGACGTAAGGGGGGTGCGCAGCTCGTGGCTCACCGTGGCGATGAACTCGTTCTTGGCTCTTTCCGCAACCTTGCGCTCCGTGACGTCTCGGTACATGGCAACGATACGCGGTTCGTCTTGCGCAGGTTCACAATACTCCAGGCTGATTTCGTATGTGACGTCCCCTTTGCCGGCGGCTTCCCAGATCACCCGTCTTTGAGGCCCCTTCGAGATCGCCTCGCATCGCATTTCGAGGTGCTTGAAATCCTTGGCCGTCACAAACGCAGACGCGCTCTTTCCCTTCCAGTCGCCCCCCGTGCGCTCCTTGATCAGCCGTTGCTCCGCCGCGGCATTGCAGTACAGGATTTCAAGAGTTCCTGGGCGAATGACAACCACCTGGTCCTGCAAGAGCTCCAGGGTATTCTGGAACCTCTCCTCGGATACGCCTTTCCGTGTCTGGGTGACATCCGACGCGACCAGGGCAATTTCGCTCAATTCGTTCGTTGTCCGCGTGACAGGAATGAACGTGCATTGTACCCACGCAAAACCGCCATCCTCTTTTCTCAATTGCAGAGCGCCTTGCCAGGGTGCCCCGACTTCCATCGCCTTGACGATCTCGGTCTGAAGCAGGGCCCGATCCTTTTCGGTCAGCAATTCCGCGACTTGTGTTTCCACCAAGGCTTTGCGCGACCGCCCCAGGATATGCGTGAACCTTTCGTTCACGTGTGAGATCACACCAGTCGCGGACAACATGCAGAAGACAGTGTGCTCTTCGACGGCATTTCTGTAGAAGTTCTTTGATCGCGCTTCGGATTGCAGAACATTTCGCTGCTCCTCGGCAAGCTGACGATTGCGGCGAACCTCGTAGACGAGAAAGGCGACC
Organism: Roseovarius indicus; assembly: GCF_008728195.1. NCBI lineage: Bacteria > Pseudomonadati > Pseudomonadota > Alphaproteobacteria > Rhodobacterales > Roseobacteraceae > Roseovarius > Roseovarius indicus. Next base: position 1,463,664 of record NZ_CP031598.1, on the reverse strand, counting down.
GACAGCAGCGACAGGACAGCAATTGCCAGTATGGGGCCGCGGTAGGCCCGATAGATCCGCATGGCAGCCTGCTGAAAGTAATTCTCGTAGGGCCGCACCCGAAGCGAGATCAACAGGTCGTGGACCGACTTGTAGTTTTGCGGCGCCTGCCAGACATACCCTCCGGACGCCTCCGATTCCGGGCTGTCCGGGGTAAGCTCCAGCAGCGTATCTATGACATGCGCCAGCGCCGGCTCGGGCACGCTTTCCAATGCCGACAGAACCCATTCGGGGTACAACGGCGTGCTTGTCCAGAACGGATAAGCCTCGTATCGCCGCAAGTTCAGCGGGGCATAGTCGGACAGTTCAATGATACCGGCCTCCGCCAATTGTTCCAGAAGACCGGCGCGGACAATCCCAGCGTCCACCAGACCGGACTGAACGGCATAGACAGCTTCGCGTTCGTTCCCGCCGGAAAACAGCAGGTTGGAGAAAAAATCTTTCGGCTCCAGACCGGACTTTCGGAATTCCTGTTCTGCAAGCCACCAGCCCGCGAAATCGTTCGGCGCAACCGCCATGACGCGCTTGCCTTCCAGGTCGGAAAGCGACCGCGCCGTTTCGGACTGGCGAACGAATACGAGGGCGCCGCTCACATCAATGGCGGCGCCCTCCCACATGCGGGCAAGTGACAAGACCGCACGCGCCCCGTTTTCCATCTCAAACCCGGCGAACATGGATGGGTCGGTAAGCATGAGGTCGATGGCGCCGTTTTCAACGGCTTCGATAAGCGAAGAATGGGTATGCGGCTGCAACGCGAACTCGTATGGCAGGTTCGACCGCGCTGCTGATCTGTTCAAAAGGTCAGTGGTAGACTGCCAAGCCTCAAGCGCACGCGTGGCGCCCTCCAGGGCCAGGACGCCGATCGTCAGTGTCTGAGGCGGCGATGCTTCCTGACCGTCTTCCTGTGCAGACGCTACCGTCGCAAGGAAGCAGTTCAAGACAAGCGCAATCACGAGTGCCGCAAGCAGGCTGGCAAACGGGTAACGTATGCTTTTCTGCTCGCACATGTCGCTCAACCGCTCGCCCCGGTCGGAACGAAAAGTGCAGGGTTGTGACCAGTCGGGGTCCTGGGAAAATCCACGAAAAATCCGGGCACCCCGGCCACAGGGACCAGTCCACGCGGCCTGTGCGCATACGCCTGCTCTCGATTGAACGGAATATTCGATAAAGACTTTTTCTCCTCGAACGCCCCATGCTCCAGTTCCGGCAATCGCTGCGCAAGCCGCATACGCGCGTGCGCCAGCGTCGCGTCAATACTCGCGCCCGCCGCCAATTGCAGCCCGTTTGCCATCTGGCCCTTCCTTGCCTGTCATTCACTCAAATCTGTCGAGCGACGTTTATTATTTTTGTCGTTAGAGTGTACTGCTCTTCCTACAAAGCGCTCCGCGGATTAATTCAGCGTTAACGTTCGAGCCTGCCGCCAATGTTGACTGTGCTAATGTTGTGTGCCGGCAACACTTTTTTGAGGCGGAGCGCGAGCAAATCATGATCTGAAATTACAGTATCTGTGGGTCGGGACGATCCAGTTCCCATGTTTCGGTCACCGTCGCGTAGTCGAAATATCCCAGGCGCGAGACGGGCTGCGCCGCCTCGGTATCGAACCGGCGATTTCGAATGAACTCATCGCGAATGTGGGTTTGAACGACTTCTCCGATAAGGAAGTACCGGTCGAGCAGGGCCCCGAAACGGTCTTTCAATTGTGTCGCGGAAATCGTCACGCATTCCAGGGCCGCCGGCGCTTCTGCCACGAAGGGCGCATCTATTTCCACCGACTCTGCCTTGGTCAGCCCGGCCAGCTGAAATTCATCGACCTCTTCCTCCTCAGCCGAAGAGGTTACGTTCATATGCTGGACGAGCCCGGAACTGACGAGCGAAAATGTGAAGCACCCACGATCACGCGCGTTTGCAAAGGAGTGTTTCAACCCTTCGGATGCGAAGCCGATCATATTCGGTTTCGCGCATACCCCGCAGAAGAAGGAATACGGCGCAAGATTTGCCACGCCGCCTGCGCTCCGACTGCCGATCCAACCGATGGGGCGCGGGGTCAGGATGGCCTTGAACGGATCATGGTCCAGCTCGGGTGGAAGCGTATCTCCAAAGCGCATTCTGTCCTCCTTAAGCGACAGGGATGGAAATACTCAATCCAGATACAGGCGTCTACTATATAGTTGATTCATGCATCTTTAATGTCTTCTTGCCCCGCAGGATATCCCCTAAGGTCGATGTCGATCCCGACACTCAAGGCACTCGCCACTCTCGCCGCATATAATACAATCTGCATCCATATAGTTGACAAAGTACACTAATTGCACGCAATCTGTGTTCCATTGGCACTCCGCCGCCGTCGCGCAAAGGACAACGTCATCGACATGAAAAGTACGCCCGCCGAGACCAAGGCCCAGCCGCCCCTTGATGGAATAGGTGACGAATCCTCAGATGTCCGGCACCTGTTTTCCTACAATCTCCAAAGGCTGGCGTCTGTTTCATCAAGAATTGCAACGCGTTACATGCTTGATGATTTCCAACTGACCGTACAGGAATGGCGCGCTCTCGCCGTACTCGACTTTCTCGGCGATGCCCCGCTCTACATCCTCGCCCAGCGGGCCGGCATCCAGAAGAGCCAGACCAGCCGATTGATCGCGGACCTGTCGAAACGTGGCTACATTCAACGAAAACGCCACCCAAGCGACAAACGCAGCACCCTGCTTTCGCTGACTGAAACGGGTGCGGATCTTGTACAGCAGATCCTGACCCAGTCGCGCATTCGCAATCGAAAGATGCTGGATGGTCTCAGCGACGAGGAGCGCGTGCAACTCATGGCGCTACTCGGCAAGGCCATCAACTCGTCGTTCCGTTACCTCGAAGAACTCAAGCAGGACGACACGGACACCTACGAGGAAACCACCGAACCCGCGAGTTTCTTCGAAGAACTCTAGCCGTATCAGCCCACCGCCGACGGAAGCTCTTGCAGGGCGCGGACATAGTCAGACGCGATTTCCTCGACGACCTCCGCCGCCGGCATCACCCGGTCGACCAAGCCCGTGCTCTGGCCGGCCTCCAGCTTGCCCTCTTCGACATCCCCGTCGAACGCGGCCATCTTGAGGGTCGCGGCCATGAAAACGTCTTTCCGGCTCTCGATATCCGCCCCCTGCCCCTCAAGCTCAAGCATGCGCTCGGTGAACCTGTTGCCGATCGCGCGGATCATCCCCAGCCCGTTGCCGACCGTGCGCGTATCCGACACCCCGGCATTCAGCACCGCCTGCTTGTAACCGTCGGACACATTGGCCTCGGGCGTCGCCATGAACCGCGTGCCGAAATTGGCCGCCCCCGCGCCCAGAGACAGGGCCGCCAGAAGGCCCCGCCCATCCGCGAAACCGCCTGACGCAATCAACGGAATACGCCCTCCCGTGACCTTCGACACCGCGCGCACCAGAACGAGCGTCGATACCAGAGACGGCGGCGGATGCCCGCCCGCCTCGCCACCGACAACGACCAGACCGTCGACCCCGGCGTTCATGGCCTTGACGGCATGCTCCTCGCCGGCGACGACATGAATGCATTTCGTGCCGATCGCCTTGAACCGGTCGAGATACTTCTTCGGCCCGCCCTGCGAGGCGATGATCGCGGGGATGCGTTTCGCCTCGAGCAGGTCCAGCACCTCTTCCGCGCCCTTGCGATAGAGCGGCATGTTGACGGCGAAGGGCTTGTCGGTGCCGGCCTTGATTTCGTCGATGCACTGTTCCAGCGCGTCGATATACATGGGCCCGGCGGCCAGCACGCCAAGGCCACCCGCGCGGCTGACGGCAAGCGGCAGGGCCGTGCAGGACGAGGCCCATGACATGCCGGCCTGAAGGATCGGCAGGTCGATGCCAAGAAGGCGGGTGACATCCGTCTCGATCCGCATCAGGCCTTCTCCGACATGAGCGACCGGGCATGTTCGGCCAGCTTGCTTTTCTGGATCTTCGAGCTTGCCGTCATGCCGATATCCTCGAACCCGTCCACGAACCAGACATGCCGCGGGATCTTGAATCCGGCCATGTTCTGTTTCGCCCAATCGGCAAGCGTGTCGGCATCAAGCGTGTGGCCGTCGTTGAGAATGATGAACGCCGCACAGACCTCGACAAGGCGCGCATCGGGCACGCCGACGACCTGTGCCTGCCGGATCGCCGGGTGGCGATGGAGCAGATCCTCGACCTCTTCGGGCGAGACATTCTCGCCGCCCACCCTGACGATGTTCTTCAGCCGCCCGAGAAACGCCAGTCGCCCCTCGGCATCGAGTGCACCAAGATCGCCGGTCGACAGCCAACCCTCATCGCTCAGCGTCTCGGCTGTCTTTTCCGGCATGTCGAAATAAGCTTCCATCACCGACCAGCCGCGCACCTGGATCTCTCCGCGCCCGCCGGCCTGTAGCACCTCTCGGGTTTGCGGGTCGACGATCCGAACTTCGAGGCCCGGCTGCGGGCGCATCAGGCCGGCCGTTCTCACCTCCTCCGGCTCCCACCAGCAGGATTGCGCGATATTGGGCGACGCTTCCGACAGCCCGTAGCCCGAGACGCATTGCGTGGCCCCGAGTTCGCGAACGACTCGCTTCAGCACGGCCTGCGACCCGGCGACCCAGCCGCCTTTCAGCGTGAGCTTCCGGCTCGGCCGGTCGGGATGATTGAGCAGCATCAGCGCCATCGTGTCGTTGCCCGAGAAATGCGTGCATCGCTCGGCTTCCATCAGGTCCAGCGCCTCGGCGGCGTCGAACCGCGCCATGGTTACCAGCGTCACGGCATGTTGAAGGCACGCCATGATCGACAGCGACGTGCCGGCGACGTGAAAGAACGGCCGGGCCGAATGAAACCGGTCGCCGGCGCGAAGTCCCATGCGCTGGGCCGAAACGAACCCGTTCGTCAGAAGGCTGTGCTGACGCAGCATGACGCCCTTGGGGAAGCCGGTGCTGCCCGAGGTATACTGGATCAGGATGACATCGTCGGCGGCCGAGCTATCGGCGGGCGCGTCGGACATTTCCCCTTCGAACGCCGCCCAGCTTCGGGCCCATGGCGCGTCGGCGGTCCCGTTGAGAACGACCGTTTCCAGATCCGGCAGATCGGCGCAGGGAAGCGGGTCGTTTCCCAGAATCTCGCGCAGGATGGCGGTGAAATCGCTGCTCAGCAGGCTGTCCGTTGCAAAAAGGAACTTCGATCGCGACTGACGCAGGCAATAGGCGATCTCGGCGGCGCGAAGGCGCGTGTTGACCGGAACGGTCACGGCGCCGATCGTGGCCAGCGCCAGGAACAGGCCGTGGAACTGCACCCCGTTGCCGAGGCAGAGCGCCACGTGATCCCCGCGCCGCACACCCAGCGCATGCAGCGACCGGCAGAGGCGCCCGACATCCTCGGCCAGCTCGGCATATGTCCGGCGGCCGTCAGGTGCGACAATCGCCTCGACCTCGGGCGCCAGGCTGCGGGCCCGCGCCAGGGCCCCGGCGGCGGTGACCGGGCAAAGCAGCCCCTCTCGAATGGACGGCATGTCAGCCATTGCCCACCTCGTTGTTGAACCGTTCGATCCCCGCCCGCCAGTTGCTGTTGCTCAGCACCTGCCGGATCGCCCCCAGTTCGATCTCGATACCCGAGGCGAGGTCGGTCTGCCCGCCCTCGTCGACGGCCCGCTTCGTCAGCTGCATGGCAAGATGCGGCGCCCCGGCCACCTTGGCGGCAACCTCTCGGGCGGCGTCAAGAAACCCGTCGGCCGGCAGGATACGGGCCACCAGACCACGCGCATGGGCCTCCTCGACCCCCAGTTTCCGACCGGTGAAAAGCAGCTCCTTCGCGCTCGACACCCCGATCACGCGCTGCAGCCGCTGGGTCGCCCCGACAGTGCCCCATTGCGGCTCGGGAAATAGGAACGTCGCCTTTTCCGAGGCCACGATGAAATCGCTCGCCATGGCAATCTCGCCGCCCGAACCCACGACCGGCCCCTGCACCGCGCAGACCACCGGAAGCGGGCAGGTTTCGATGGACATGTACGCCTTGAAGGCGGCCTGACGGCGTGCAATCACCCAGGCCTCGTCGCGGCCGTTGCGCTCTTTCAGATCGGCGCCGGCACAAAAAACCGGCCCCTCGGAACGCAGCAGCACGGCACGGGTCTCTTCGCCCATCTCGAAGCCGGAAAAGACCTCGTGCAGCGCGTGACAAAGCTCGAGGTTCACGGCGTTGCGGGCGTCGGTCCGGTCGATGATCACCTCACAGACGGCCCCCCGCCGTTCCACCTTCACAAGGTCGGACTTCCCTGTCATGCGACCACTCCCTTGTCTCTCAATTCGCTCAATCTCGCATCCCCGACCCCCAGCGACCGAAGCACCGCGTCGGTATCCGCGCCCAGCCGTGGCGGCGCGAGGAATTCGATCGGGTCATAGCCCGAAAACCGGCCCGGCGTGGCGAGGCACTGCGTTTCCCCCCGGTCCGGGTCGTCGAACCCGGCAACCATCCCGCGGAACCGCGTATGCGGATCGCCGAGGATTTCCGGCACCGTGTTGACCTCTCCCGCCGGAACGCCGGCCGCGCGCAACGTATCGGCCAACTCGGCACGCGCATGGGGCAGGATCGCGGCCCGCAGCATCGACATGACCTCCTCCCGGCGCTCCACCCGCGCCGCGTTCTTCTCCATCCACTCCGGCGCATCGAGCGCCAGCACGTCGCAGATGGCCGGCCAGTGCTGGTCGCTTGCGGAAATGAAAATCCATTCGTTGTCGCGGCATTCGAAGGCCGCGCTTGGCACGCGGCCGAGATGTTCCGTCCCGGTCCGCGTCGGCTTGCGCCCCTGCGCGAACCACCACATGGCCGGCAGGCTCAACAGACTCACCTGCACATCCATCATCGCCAGATCGACATGGCAGCCGCGCCCCGAGGTCGCCCGCCCCAGAAGCCCGGTCATGGCCGCGATCACGATCCAGAGGCCCGAGGTCATGTCGGCGAAGGGCACGCCCACCTTGGCCGGCGGCCCGTCAGGATGGCCCGTGAGGTCGATGACGCCGGAAAGTGCTTGGAAAACAGTGTCGTACCCCTTGCGATCCTTGTAGGGCCCGGTCTGCCCGAACCCGGTGTTCGAGATATAGACCACGCCGGGATTGCGGGCGCTGACGGCCTCGTAGCCCAGCCCCAGCTTCTCCATCCCGCCGGGCAGGAAGTTCTCGACGATGACATCGGCCGCGGCGGCAAGATCGAGGGCGATCTCGCGGCCCTCCTCTGACCGAAGGTCGATGGCGACGGATTTCTTGCCGCGGTTGAAGGCACAGAAATAGGCGCTCTGGCCGCCCTCGAAGGCCGGTTCGAAGCTGCGGGATTCATCCCCGGTTCCGGGGCGCTCGACCTTGATGACCTCCGCGCCCTGATCGGCCATGATCTGCGTCGCCATGGGCCCCGCCAGCACGCGCGAGAAGTCGACGACCTTTATTCCGTCCAGCGGTTTCATTGCTCCTCCGTCCGGAAGGAGCGCATCAGCGCATTCGTGTCGCGCCCGGCGGCCATGGCCGCATCGAATGGCAGCTCGCCCACGCGATAGAAAAGCTGTTTCGTGGCGGCCATGGCCTTCGGGTTGATTTCGGCCCAGGCATTGGCGATCTCGATCGCCATGGGCAGCGGGTCGCCATCGACCACGCGGTTGACCAGCCCAAGCTCCTTCGCCTCGTCCGCGTCGATCAGGCGGCCGAGCGAGATCATCTCGAAGGCCGCCTTCCGGCCGAGGGCACGCTGCAACCCGGTCATCACAAGCGCCGGCACGATCCCGTGCTTGGTTTCGGGGTAGCCGAGTTTCAGACCGCGCGACGCCACGACCATGTCGCAGCCCAGTGCGATACCGGCCCCGCCGCCGACGGTCGCACCATGCACCGCGGCGACGACCGGGACGGGGGACTGGCTGGCCACCGATTGCAGCCGGCAGGTCAGGTCGGCCCGGGCGAGAACGCGGTCGGACTGATCCGGCGTCAGGTCCTTGAACTCCGACAGGTCGGCGCCCGCGCAGAAGCCCCGGCCTTCCCCGCGGATGACGGCGGCGCGCACCGACGGGGCAGACGCAAGGTCTTCCAACGTCGTCAGCAATTGCTGCGTCAGCGCGGTGTTGAGCGCATTCAGCTTGTCCGGCCGGTTCATGGTGATGATCCGGACGCCGTCGCGATCCTCTAGGTCTACCAATCTGTCGGTCATGCGCCCTTCCCTTGTCGAAATCCTGCCATCGTCACGCGGCCCGGCGCGGCAACAGCCCTGCGCGCGCCACCTTGCTGTCGAGCGGCCTGCCAAGCACACGCTCGCATTCTTCAGAGATCCGCATCATGCGATCCATATCGATCCCGGTCTCGTGGCCTTCCGCCTCGAAGAGCGAGACCAGATCCTCGGTCGCGACATTGCCTGTCCGCCCGGTCCCGTACTGAATTTCCGACGGGTGCCCGCCGACCCCGCCAAAGGCGCTGTCGAAATGGGTGGCCCCGCCCTCGAGCGCGGCAAGGCAGTTCGCGATGCCGGTGCCGCGCGTGTCGTGGAAATGCGCGACGCAGGTCGCCTCGGGCACCTCCCTGGCGAACCGTTCCCACAGCGCCCTGACCGCCGTCGGCGTGCCGGTGCCGACGGTGTCGCCCACCGTCACAATTTCGGCGCCCAGCGCGGCGAAACGCGCCACGTCCTCGACCACGCGGCCCGGGTCGACCGGGCCCTCGAACGGACAGCCCAGCGCCACCGAGATCACCCCGACGAGGCGGAACTTTCCGCCCGCAAGCCGCGCCATCTCTTCCACGCGGGCCCATTGCTCCTCGCGCGTCGCGCGCAGGTTTCTCTGCGAATGGCTTTCCGTGGCCGAGGCGAGGAAGCTCAGCTCGGTCGCGCCGTGGCCCTGTTCCAGATCCGCCAGCGCCCGTTCCACCGCCTTCGGGTTGGGACAGGTCGCCTTGTAATGCACGCCGTCGCGCCGCTTGATGCCCGCGAGAACCTCGCTCGCGTCGGAGAACCCGGGCACGCGCTTCGGATGGCTGTAACTCGTCGCCTCGATGCGCGGAAAGCCGGCCTCGGTCATGGCGTCGATCAGCGCGACCTTGTCGCCGGTGGCGACCTGAACGGTCTCGTGCTGCAGCCCGTCCCGGGCGAAACATTCGCAGATCACAAGCGGGCCCGTCATCCTCAGTGCTCCTGCGTTTCGTCGCGGCCGACGAAGAGGAAGACGATCATGCCGACGATCACCATGCCCACCAGCAACGAGGAGATGGCAGCGACAGTCGGGTCGACCTGGTCGCGGATGTTGGCGAACATCCGGCGCGTCAGCGTCTCGTTCTCGCCGGAGGACACGAAGAGCGCGACCACCACCTCGTCGAACGACGTCACGAAGGCGAAGACCGCGCCGGACATCACCGAAATCCGGATCTGCGGCAATGTGACCGACAGGAACGCCCGCAGCTCCGTCGCCCCAAGGCTGCGCGAGGCTTCGTGCAGCGCCATGTCGAAGCTGGCCAGCCCATTGCCAACGGCGATCAGCACGAAAGGTAGCGCCAGCATCGTATGGGCCAGGATGAGCCCGCCGATCGTGCCGTTCAGCCCGACCTTGGCGTAAACGAAGAACACGCCGACCGCGATCAGGATCAGCGGCACCAGCATCGGCAGGATGAAGATACCGCGCACGCCCGTGGCAAAGATGTCCGTGCGGCGGTGCAGCCCCCATGCCGCGGCCGTGCCGATGATCGTCGCGATGATCATCGTCGGCACCGCGACGCGCACGGAAACCCAAAGCGCGTTCAGCCATTCGGGCGAGCCGAGAAAGGCCCTGTACCAGCGCAGGCTCAGCTCCTTCGGCGGGAATTCGAGGTACTCGCCAGCCGAGAAGGACATCGGCACAACCAGCAGGCAGGGCACGACGAGGAAGATCATCACCAGGCCCACGACGATGTAGAGCCAGAGGCGCTGGCCGCGGGTGATCTGTGTGCGGGTGACGGGTTTCGACAGCATCACTTGGTCCCCCCTGCCCGGCGCAGCACGAACTGGACGGCCAGCAGCACCAGCGCCGTCGCGATGACCAGCACCACGCCCAGCGCCGACGCAGCCCCCCAGTTGCCGTAAAGCGAGATGTTGTCGGCGATCTGCATGGCCCACATATACGTCCGGCCACCACCCAGAAGCACGGGCGTCACGAAGAAGCCGAGGCACAACACGAAGATCAGGCCCGCACCGGAACTGAGTCCAGAAACCGTCTGCGGGAAATAGACCTGCCGGAACGCCTGTGCCGGCGTGGCGCCGCAATTGGACGCGGCCAGCATCAGCGAGGGGTCGACCGCCTTCATCGAGGCGTAGAGCGGCAGGATCATGAAGGGCAGCATCACGTGGATCATGCCGATGATCGTACCAAGTTCATTGTGGACCAGCGCCAGCGGCTCGTCGATGATGCCCCAGTTCTGAAGCCAGCCGTTGATCAGCCCCGTGCGCTGAAGCAGCACGAGCCACGCATAGGTCCGCACCAGAACCGACGTCCAGAACGGCAGCAGCACCGACAGCAGGATCACCAGCGAAAGCCGCCGCCCAGCCTGCGACATGAGGTAGGCGACCGGGTATCCGAGAATGGCGCAGCACACCGTCACGATGATGGCGATCCGGAATGTCGTGGTGAAGGTTCGCACGTAGATCGATTTGCCCATGCGCTCGTAGTTGGCCCAGCTCAGGTCGCCAGCGGCGTCGAAGGCTGAAAGCCAGAACAGCCACAGCACGGGCACCAGAAGGACCAGCGCGATCAGTACCAGGCCGGGAAAGGTCAGCGACGTCGCGCTGAACCGCTCCATGACTTCCTTGCGGCGCAGTATCCCGGCGTTCAGCTTGCCGGGGCTGCCTGAAGAGGACATTGCGTAATCGGTCATTGTCCTGCGTCCTCAACCAGGATCGTGCTGGATCGCTTGATCCAGAAGGAAACCTTGTCGCCAGGTTCCGGTATCTCGATACCGGCGGTGTGCGGGTTGCACCGCACTTCCACCGAATGACCTTCGGGCAGCGCGATATCGAGCAGATAGCTGTCGCCCTGGTAGATCACCTCGCGGGCCGTGCCCTCGATACGGTTCGCCTCGCCCTGTTGCGGCGCGTTCCAGGCCAGTTTCTCGGGCCGGATCAGCAACCACGCATCGTGGTCGCCGCTCCACGGCTCGCGCGTGACGATCGGATTGCCGAACAGACGTGCCGTACCATCGGAGATCTTGACCGGCAGGAACGAGGATTCGCCCATGAACTCGGCCACGAACCGGTTCGCCGGGAAATCGTAAAGCTGGCTCGGTGTGTCGAGTTGCATGAGTTTGCCGTTGTTGATCACGGCGATCCGGTCCGACATGGTCAGCGCCTCGCGCTGGTCGTGGGTCACGTAGACGGTCGTCGTCCCCAGCATCCCGTGCAGGCGCTTGAGCTCGATCTGCATATGCTCCCGCAGGTTCTTGTCGAGCGCGGAAAGCGGCTCGTCCATGAGCATCATGCGGGGCTCGAACACCATCGCCCGCGCCAGCGCCACCCGCTGCCGCTGACCGCCCGAGAGCGCTTGGATCGCCCTGTCGGCCAGGTGGTCCATCTTGACCGTGGATAGCGCCTCGGTCGCCCGGCGTTCCCGTTCGGATTTACCGAATTTCCTCAGCTTGAGCGGATAGGCCACGTTCTCCATCACCGTCATGTGCGGGAAAAGCGCGTAGCTCTGAAAGACCATGCCAACATCGCGGCGATGCGGCGGCAGTGTCAGGAATTCCTTGCCGTCAAGCTGCACGCTGCCGCTACTCGGCCGGGTGAAACCGGCCAACACATTGAGAAGCGTCGTCTTGCCCGACCCCGAGGGTCCAAGCAGGGTGATGAATTCGCCGGGCTCGATATCGAAGCTCACTTCGTCGAGCGCTACGAAGGCCCCGTAATTCTTGCTCACTTCGCGGATTGCGACCTGACCGGGCATGTCGTTTAACCTTTTCTGGGTCTGATTGGGTCGGAGCATGGTCCTTCCCTGGCTGCCCGGCAACCATGTGCCGGGCAGTGTTCCGAAGATGCGACGGGCCTTACTGGACCATCATCATCTTGTACTCTTCCTGAACGTCGGCGGCATGCTCGGCCCACCAGTCCACGTCGAGGATAAGCTGCTTCGAGGCGTTCTCGGGCGCGGTGTTCGACGCCTTCACCACGTCCTCGGGCGCCTCGGTCAGTTCGAACGCCTTCTGGTTCGCCGGTCCGTAATAGGGCATCTCTTCGGGGATGCGGGCCTGCATCTCGGGCGACACGACCAGCGAGATCAGCTTCTGCGCCGCCTCGACATTGTCCGAGCCCTTCAGAATGGCAAGGCAACCCGTGCCGAGAATGCCGTCCTCGTAGGTATAGGCCACCGGCGCACCGTTGTTGATGACCCCGGTCACCCGGCTGCCCCAGATCGCCAGCATGTCAACCTCGCCATCGGCGATGAGCTGCGCCGACTGCGCGCCCGACGTCCACCAGACGTCGATATTCGGCTGGATCTTCTCGAGCGACGCGATCGCCTTGTCGATGTCGAGCGGATAGACGTCTTCCTTGGCCACGCCCGAACCGAGGATACCGATTTCCATCATCTCCTGCGGATAGACACCCAGCGCGCGCCGGCCGGGGAAGTCTTCGATATTCCAGAAATCGACCCAGTTTTTGGGCGGGTTGTCGCCATAGGTATCGGTGCGGTAACCCAGCACGACCGAGTAGGAGTTGATCGAAATCCACTCGTCGCCACGCGACGCCTCGTCGATGCCGCTGGCGTCGATCACGTCGTAATCGAGCGGTTCGTAAAGTCCTTCGCGCGCCCCTACGGCGCAGTTGTCGGCGCCCAGGTGCACGATATCCCAACCCGGATTTCCGGATTGAACCTGCACGCGCACACCGGCGATGCCGTCATGGCTTTCCTGCCGAAGGTCGATCCCGGCCTGTTCCGCCGAGGGAATCCACAACGTCGAGGCAAGATCCTCCTGCACCTTGCCTCCGAAGCCTGCGATCGTCAGTTCCTGTGCGGACGCGGCGCCCGCCACCATCATCGGGATAAGCCCCGTAATCAGTACCTTCTTCATGGTTTCCTCCCTATTGAAGATATGGATGGTTAGTCGAATGTGATGACCTGACGCGTCACCGCCCCCGCGGCGAGCTTGTCAAAGCCCTCGTTGATCTGATCCAGCTTCAAAGTCCCCGAAAGCAGCTTCTCGACCGGCAACCGTCCCTGCCGAAACAGGTCGAGATAGCGCGGCACGTCGCGCGGCGGCACGCTCGAGCCGAAATAGCTGCCCTTGACCGTGCGTTCGCCGGCCACCAGCGACACCGGCGGCAGGTTCCAGATGGTATCGTTCCGGGCCAGGCTTGCGGTGACGGTCGTGCCGCCGCGGCGGGTGATGGCATAGGCCATCTCCATCGTCGACGGCACGCCGGCCATTTCCAGCGCGTATTGAACGCCGCCCTTGGTGTGCTCGAGAACGGCCTCGACACAGCCTTCGTCGCGCGCGTTGAAGGTCGCCGTCGCGCCCAGCTCCCGCGCCTGGGCCAGCTTGTCCTCGTTCACGTCGATCCCGATGATCTCGCGCGCCCCGCAGGCCCGCGCCATCATGACCGAGGACAGCCCGACACCGCCAAGCCCGACAACGGCCACCGTATCCCCGACGCCCACACCGGCCGAGTTCGCCACCGCCCCGCCGCCCGTCAGGATGGCACAGCCGAACAGTGCCGCATGGGTCGGCTCGACCGGATCGTCCACCTTGATCAGCGAATGACGCGACACCACGACCATCTCGGAAAAGGCTGAAAGCCCCGCCTGATGATGGATGTCCTGGCCCTTGTAATGCATCCGGCGATGACCGGACAGAAGCGTGCCCGCCCCGTTGGCCTTCGTCCCCTCCTCGCACAGAACCGGGCGCCCATCGATGCATTCCGGGCAATGGCCACAGCGCGGCATGAAGGAAAAGATCACCTGGTCGCCGGCGGACAGGTCGCTGACGCGGCCGCCGGTCTCCAGCACCTCGCCACAGGCCTCGTGCCCGAGAACCATCGGCATTTCCTTGGGCCGGTCCCCGCTGACGAAGCTCAGGTCGGTATGGCACAGCGCCGCGGCCGTCACCTTGACCAGGACCTCCTCGTCGCCCGGCGGCGTCAGGTCGATCTCGGCAATCTCGATGGGCCGGCTGTTGGCATAGGGGCCTTCGATCCCCTGCTTGAGCAACAGCGCGGCTTTTGTCTTCAGGCTCATTCCAACGTCTCCTTCACGCCGCGGCGCTGACGAATTTCGTCGTGACAAAGGCATCCATGCCCTCGACGCCGCCTTCGCTGCCGTAGCCACTTTCCTTCATGCCCCCGAAGGGCGTCTCCGGGCTGGCGATGCCGAAATGGTTGATCGACACCATGCCCGCCTCGAGCCCCCGGCTCAGCTGGTCCACCGTGCTCTGCGACGTTCCGAAAGCGAAGGCCGCCAGCGCATAGGGCAGCGCGTTCGCCTTCTCGATCGCCGTCTCGAGCGAGGAAAACGGCAGGATCGGCGCGATCGGGCCGAACGGCTCGTCGACCATGACCTGCGCGTCCTCCGGAATCTCGGTCAGTACGGTCGGCTCGAAGAAATTGCCCTTGTTCCCGATCCGGCGGCCGCCGGTCACCAGTTTTGCCCCGCGATCGACGGCATCCGCAACGAAACCCTCCATCGCATCGAGCCGCCGGGCGTTGGCCAGCGGGCCCATCTGCACACCGTCATCGAACCCGGCCCCGACTTTCAGCTCCTTCGACGCGGCCACGAACCCGTCCACGAACCGCTCGTAATGCGCGTCGTGGATATAGAAGCGCGACGGCGCGGCGCAGACCTGACCGGCGTTGCGATACTTCAGCGTCGCCGCCAGCTTCACGGCGGCATCGACATTGGCATCCTCGGCCACGACAAAGGGTGAATGCCCGCCCAGTTCCAGCGTACAGCGCTTGACGTGGCGCGCGGCGATCTCGCCCAGCGTCTTGCCCACCGGGATCGAACCGGTGAACGACACCATGCGCACCGGGTGGGCGGGGATGAGATACTCCGACACCTCGTTCGGCACGCCATAAACGAGGTTCACAACCCCATTCGGTACGCCGGCATCCTCGAAACACCGGACCAGCTCGGCGCAGCTATAGGGCGTCTCCTCGGGGCACTTGATGATGATCGTGCAGCCCGCGCCAAGCGCGCCGGCAATCTTGCGCACGGCCTGGCTGACGGGGAAGTTCCATGGCGAAAACCCGGCCACGACCCCCAGCGGCACCTTGTAGGCGATCTGCTGAACATTCGCGGCGCGCGCCGGTATGACCCGGCCATACATGCGCCGCCCCTCTTCGGCCGCCCAGTCAATGTGATCGCCCGAGCCTATGACTTCGCCCTTCGCTTCCGCAAACGGCTTGCCCTGTTCGCTTACCATCAGCCGGCCGATGTCTTCGGCCCGCTCACGCAGCAGATCGGCCGCCTTGCGTAACATGGCAGACCGCTCATACGCGGATGTCTGCGACCACGATTTGAAAGCTGTCTCCGCGGCCTCCAGCGCACGATCCAGATCGGAAGGTCCCGAAATGGCGACGGCCCCAACCGTCTCGCCCGTCGCCGGATCCAATACCTCCGCCGATCCGTTTTGCCCATCGCACCATTCGCCGGCAATGAACATTTGAGCTGGCTTAACCACGTCTGTCCTCCTCCGATTCCATCCTCGAGTTACATCAATCACCTATATCGTTGCTTTCGTCAACGATATATTTTTATCAAACATTCAAGCGATTGATTTCAGGACCGAAAGCCAGGCAGGACCGAAGCGGTGATTTGGGCTCTCGCGGTGGATGTCGCCCCTCAGCATTTGTTCAGTGGACCATATCGTGCGACCTGGAAACTGTATTCGGGGGATGTCTTGATCGCCACCGGCACGGCGAACGGCGCACAGCCGCCCCCCCCCCCCCGAACGCGGTCACATGGCCAAAATGGCGCAACTAGCCATTGGGAGTTCCGCTATCTGGAAGAAGAATGCTCGATGGGGCCGGACAAGCTGTAGGGCAAGCACCTGACGGACGGCCCATTAGTTTCCGACGCGCCGGACCATATTGGCGAACGCTTGGCGCGACTTCACACCAAGGACGACCCAAAGATCGCACATGTTGCGACAGCATGGCGTCATGCTTGACGACCGGCCCGGGCGATTACGTTCAATACCCATACCAACCGGGTTCAGGCGGCACCCGACCGACTCCGTCTTCCGCCTTGATATCCAAGGCGAATGTGGTGTCCCGGGTGCCACCCCAACATCTTTTACAGGATCGGCAACGTTTGCCCCCTGCGACCGTCGCCGGCGTCAACTATCGGACGGATCGTTTTCCGAGAGTGCGGGTCGGCCACGGATCACACAGACTTCATGATAGATCTCGGCCGCGCTGTCCGTGTCGACAAGCGCCTGCGCTTCGGTCGCGCTCAGCCGCGTGGCACCCTCAGGGTCACCGTAGAACTCGCAGGTGAACTCCCGCTCCAGTCCGGTCTGCGCCAGGGCATTCTCCAGCGCGACGAAGAACGAGATGTCGGTGCCCGCATGTTGCAGCACGATCTGCGAATGCAGTTTCTCGGGCACATAGCCGTTCGCCTCGAACAATTCGAAGAGAACAGCCGAACCGACACGAGCGCCGAAATTCAGCACCACATCTGCCGCCGGCGCAGTCGCCCGGGTCCGGCGCAACAACGCCTCGTTAAGCCCAAGCCCCACAGAGTTGAACGGATAGGAATCGAACTCCGCCCAAGGGTAATAATGCGCGATATGATCCTCGTCGCGGGTATCTGCCCCCTTCGCAAGCTTCGCCTTCTGCGCCGTGCGAAAGGCCCGCAGCCGCACATCGTCGGGCTCGCCGACCTGCGGCAGGCAGCCGACGATGACGTCCGACCGCCCAACCTGCGCCCGCGCTTCGGGCGTGTCGATCAGGCTGACCGCGCCCTCGACCGGGTGAAACCGGTCCGCCCTGCGTGGCGCCAGATCCCGGACATTGCGCTCGGCCAGACCGGCCAGCCGCGGGTCGAGGTCGCTGCCCGACACCAAGGCCGCCTCGCAAATCTGCAGCATGAAGGCGACGTTGATCCCAGTGCCGATACCGACTTCATAGACCCGCTTGCCCCCCAGCCCGGCAATTTCCAACCCTCTCTGAAATGTCTCTGTCCACGGGTCGGTCGGGTCGAATGCGAATTCCGGCGCATGCGGTGTGACCACCGGCTCTTCGGAGTCGCCCACCGTCTCGGGCGTTTTGAAATCGGTCATACTGTCCTGTCCTTGTTGTCGCCTGTATCTCGGGTGCGCAGGTGAGGCCTTGCAGCCATCAATCCAGCAGCAGCACCTCTTTTGCTTCGCCGCGCATGCAATGATCCGACCGCATCGCCGCCGCGTAACCGCCGGCATTGATCAAGGCGACGACATCGCCGGGCCGTGGCTCCGGCATGGCGTGATCCACCGCCCATTTGTCCAACGCCTCGTTCACGTTGCCGACCACGGTGTAGCGGGTCGTCTTCGCATCTCTCGGCACCGCCGGCACGGGCTCGCACGGCAACCCGTAGAAGGCCGGCTCCATGGCAAGGTTGAACCCGGCGTCGAGACCGAGGAACGCGACCTCGCGCCGCCGTTCTTCATAGGTCACGCGGGTCAGAAGTACGCCCGCGTCCTTCACGAGGAAATCGCCGGGTTCGACCGCGATCTTCAACCCACTGCCGGCGAACGCATCCGCTACCGTCTTGGCCCATTTCTCCAGGTCGAGCGGTCGGTCATCCGGGGTGTGTGGCACACCCAGCCCCCCACCGATATTGACTTCGACCGCATCTGGCAGCTGTGCAAGGAAATCCCGGCTTGCCGCCAGCACGTCCGACAGCTGCGAAAGCTCCCGGTCAAGGTAGCCCGATCCGGCATGGAAATGGACCCGCTTGATGGTCAACCCTTGCTTTGCAGCGATCTCGAGCGCTTCGGGCAAGCGATCGATGTAGATGCCGAACTTGGTGACCTCTACACCGCTGTATTGCAGCATGTCGTTGCCAGCATACCCGATCCCGCGATCCGGATTGATCCGGATCCCGATCTCACGCCCCGGGCAGAGCTGACCGAAGCTTTCCAGCGCCGACAGCGAGTCGAGGTTGATGTTCAGACGGTCGAACTTTGCCAGCGCTTCGAAATCCGCAGGTGCCAGCGATGTTGCCGTGAACGAGATATCCTCTTCCCGAAACCCGCAGGCCAGCGCGTGATGCAACTCGCCGGGCGAACAGATATCCGCCCCCACTTCGCGCTGTGCAGCCAGGTATGACAGCAGTTGCGGCGTGCGGTTCGCCTTGATGGCATAGTAAAGACGGTGATCGACCCCTGCCCCGGCCAGCGCCGCTTTCAGCCGGCGCGCATTGTGCAGAACGCGGGGTGGGCGCAAGACATAGGCCGGCGTACCGACCTTGTCCGCCAGGGCGTCAAGGTCTGCATCCCCAAGGCAAAGCCGGCCCGCCTTGTAGCAAAGGTCTTCGCGCGCCCACCAGGCCTCTGGTGGACCGGGCGGTTCGCTCTTCCGGTCTTTGGTGTTTCGTGGTTCGGCTAACGGTGCGCTTGCGGCTTCAGACATGCCGCGGCGCAGTCCCTTCAGCCTCGCCCTGCGCGATCACGCCGGGCATGGTTTCGGCGCAGTAAAACAACTGCACATCCGTGCTTTCGCCGGTGAGGCTGGCCGAGACACGCTCGGCATTGCAGCAGGTTTCGTCGACCAGAACGTCGATCGGCAGCCCGCAATCCGCGCGACCGATCATCGTCTGCTTGATACGCAGAACTGTCAAAGCAGCCGAAAGGCCGCGGCAATCGAGAAATGTGGTCGGTTGGGTCATAGTCTGTCCTCTTTCCTGTTGAACTCAATTGGGTAGAAGAAGGGCGCAGCCAGCCTCACAGCCGGCCGGCCTCCAGGTCGGCGGCGGCGCGCGTCAGCGCGCTGCCCATGATGCCGACAATCTCATCGATGTCGTCCCGCGAAATCACGAGCGGCGGCGACAGGATGCAAAGGTTCTCATACGGCCGCACCAACAGGCCGGCCTCTTGGCAATACGCATCGACCCGGGCAGCCAGCGCCATGTTCTTGTCGTTGGGGCCGGCCTCTTCCCCGGTCCAGCACTCGACGCAGGCCATCAGGTGGTCGCCCCGCACGGTATAGACGATGGGCGAATCCAGAAGCTCCCGCAGGCGCGCCATGAAATAGGGGCCGACATCGCGGACATGGCCGCAGATATCGTCGCGCGTCATGATCTTGATGTTGGTCAGCGCCGCCGCACAGGCGACGGGATGGCCGGAATAGGTGAACCCGTTGGAAAACACCGGCTTCTCCGACGGCGCGGCCTTAGAAATCGTCTCGGCAATCCGATCCGAGACCAGCACCGCCCCCAGCGGCTGATAGCCCGAGGTGATGCCCTTGGCCGTGATGATCATGTCCGGCACGATCCCGAACCGCGCCTCAGAGGCAAAGAAATGCCCCAGCCGCCCGAACCCGGTCACCACCTCGTCGGAAACGTAAAGAATACCATGCTTGCGGCACAGCTCCAGCGTCGCCTTCTGATAGCCCTTCGGCGGGGTCAGAACACCGCCCGACGCCAGGATCGGCTCGGCCACGAAACAGGCCACGTTCTCCGGCCCAAGCCTCTGGATCTCCGCTTCCATCTCGTCGAGCAGTTCCGTCAGCCGCGCCTCGGCGCTGAGCGGGTCGCGGTCCGGATCATGGCCCGGGCTCGACAGGTGATGGATGAACTCGGTCTCGTAATGGAAGTGCGTCTTGTCCGCCGCCTTCCCCGACAGGGACTGCGTCAGGTATGTACCGCCGTGATAGGCATTGACCCGCGACAACACGTGCCGCTTCTCGGGCTTGCCCTGCGCAGCAAAATAGTAATGCGCAATCCGCACGGCGGATTCCACCGCCGTCGACCCGCCTGTCGTGAAATGCACCCGGTTCAGGTCGCCCGGCGACAACTCGGCCAGCTTTTCGGCCAGCTGCGCCGCCGGCTCGTTCGAGACATCCCCGAACGACGTGTAATAGGCCATCTGCCGCGCCTGATCCCCGATCGCATCGGCCAGCTCCTCGCAGCCGTAGCCCACGGTCATGCACCACATGCCCCCGATCGCATCGAGATAGGTCGTGCCCTCGCTGTCCTTCACCCGCACGCCCTTGGCGCTGTTCATGACAACCGGCCGGTCACTGCCAAGTGCCTGAAGATCGGCCCAGGGGTGCAGCACGTGCCGCGCATCCTTCGCCGGCAGGTCCAGGTCGTTTCTCAGCTCTGCGGTTTCCGCGAGTGCATTCATAAGTCGCTATGCTCCTTTGCCCGGCGAGCTCCGCTTTCTGGGCGTAACACGCACGAACTGCGATCCCCCTTCGGGGCAGTTGGATTTTTGGTTCCGGGGCGGCCACACGCTGAACGAAGTCGTCCCGCGCCATCACGCTCTTCGCGCCCCCGGTCTTGCTGTAGCGAGTCGCAGGGAACGGATTTCCGCTCTGTCACACCCGCTCTTCGCCGTCAGGCCGTCAGCTTTCTCACTGACGTCTATGTACTGTAGCTTACAGAACCACGCCCCTCACGACAGGGCTGGGGCTCAGAAATCCGCCTTAATTGCCGATTGACCGGATTTTGACCGCTTGCTGAGCCCCGAAACTTGCCAATGTCGGATTAATGGGCACCCGCTGAATGAAACCGGAGCCGTGGAAGACCTCGTGACAAAAACGCAGCGCGCCTCCGGTCGAACCCGCCTGACCTTTCGCAGTTACAAAAAGACAGTCCGGCGTTCATGCCGGTGCGACGCGGTTTGTCCGCCGGCGTGGCCTTAAAAGAAGACGTCTTCCAACCTTGATTTGAAGCCCGGGTCGGCCGCAGATGTCTGACCGATGATCCGCCCTTGCCGCATCAAGTACACCCGATCACAGGTCGCCGCCACGCGATCGACAAGCTGATCGACGAAGAGAACCGACACGCCCCTTGTCGAAAGATCCTCCACAAGCTTCACGACCCGATCGACCAGAATCGGCGCCAGCCCCGCGGACGGCTCATCAAGCATGATAAGTTTCGGGGCACGCATCAGCCCCTGGGCGATACAAAGCATCTGCCGCTGTCCACCACTCAGGGCGCCAGCCTTCTCGGCAAGCCGGTCGCGCAGTTCGGGAAAGGTCTGAAGCACATCGTCAAGCCGCGCCCGTCGTGCGGCGGCCTGCATCTCGTACCCCCCAAGTTCGATGTTGTCGCGCACGCTGAGCTTGGAAAAGACCCTGTGACCTTCGACCACCTGCACGATCCCGGCCCGGCCCGTCGCGCGCGGCGCTCCCGAGGGCAGACCGGCACCTTCGAACCGGACCTCTCCCGCGCTCCGAGGCAGCAGCCCGGAAAGCACGTTCAGAAGCGTGGTCTTCCCGGCACCATTGGGCCCGACCAGACCCACGGCCTCGCCCGTGCCGATATCAAGCGCAACATCCTCGAGCACGGCGATCTTGCCGTATCCCGCCGCGATTCCGCTGGCCGAGAGAACGGGATCAGCCGGTGCCGAGATATGCATTCTGCACCTCCTTGTTTGTGCGCACCTCGTCCGCCGTACCGGATGCGAGCACAGCGCCAAAGTTAAGCACCGTGATCCTGTCACAGACCTTGAAGATCAGGTCGGCATGATGCTCCACCATCAGAACACCGATGCCGGCATCACGGGCCAGGTGGGCGATAAGCTCGTCGAGCCGCTCGATCTCGTCCCGGCTCAGGCCGGCCGCCGGCTCATCCAGCAAAAGAAACCGCGGTTCCATCATCAGGGCGCGTGCAATTTCCAGAAACCGCAATTCGCTGTGCTGCAGCCTTTCGCAGGACAGATCCGCAAAGGCGTCCAGCCCGACAGTGCGCAACGCGACCATACCGCGCTCGCGCATGGCGCGCTCGTCCTGTCGCTGTGCAGGAAGGCCAAGCGCCGCGCTGACAAATCCGGTGGACGGAGATTGCGCGCCGATCAGGACGTTCTGCAGCACGGTTGCCTCGCCGACCACCTTCGGCGTCTGGAATGTCCGCGCGATCCCTTTCGCCGCGGCCTCTTGCGGTACGCCGCCGGCCAGAAGGTCCGAACCGATGCGCACGGCCCCTTCCGAGGCCGTGTTGAAGCCGCAGATGACATTCAGCGTCGTGGTCTTTCCGCTGCCATTGGGGCCGATCAATCCGTGCACTTCCCCCGGCACCACCGACAGCGACACCGCGTCCACGGCTTTCAGCCCGCCAAAACTGATGCTGATCTCACTGGCCTCAAGCGGCGCCTTTTCAGTGCGGTCATGGTCACGCGCCAGCTCCGGCCGAATGCGGATGACCCGGCTTTCGGGCAACGGGGGCTCGGTAAGCTTGCGCAGGCCCTCGCCGATACCCCCGGGAACCAGAAGGGTAATGCCCAGCAACAGCGCCGCGTGGATCAGTGTCGACCACGCCGCCAGATCGACCGACAGCTCTGGCAGGATTGTCAGGATCACGGTCGCCAGCGCCGGCCCCAGAACTGTACCGCGCCCTCCGACCAGGATGGCGACGAAGAACAGCAGTGACAGGTCGAAATTGAACGCTTCCGGGGTGATGTATGTCTGCACGGATGCGTAAAGCGTACCCGCGACCCCGGCAAGCGCGCCTGCGAAGATCAGCACCGGCACCAGCGAGCGCCGGTTTGACAGCCCGCAGGATGCAGCCGCGACACCCGCATCGCGCAACGCAACCAGTTCTCTCCCGTAGCGGCTGAAGGCAAGGTTGGTCGTCAGCCACGTACAGAGGATCGCCGCCACCATGCACACGTAATACAGCCCGCTCACCGACCCCAGCGCCCCCGGAAACATCGGGCCGGGAATACCGATCCCGCCGCCCGTGACGCTGGTCCATGAAAACGCGATCTGGGTCACGATTTGTGCAGCCCCGAGCGTTGCCACGGCAAAGTAGAAGGTTCGCAACCGGAGCGCAGGTATCCCGACAATCAGCCCGGCCAGCGCGCAAAGGGCCGCGGCTGCCGCCATCGACAGGAACGGATCGAGCCCGAGATGGAAACACAGCGCGCTCGCCGTGTACCCGCCCACCGCCAGAACCGCGACATAGCCAATGGCCAGTTGCCCGGCAAACCCGACCACGAGGTTCAGACCGCTGATCAGACACCAGTAGACAAGGATGCGCGTGCCAATCACGACGAAATAGTCATCACCCCAAACTGGAAGCGAGACCAGCGCCGCAAGCACGGCAACACCCGCGATCGCCATCACCGAATTGAAGGCGAAAGCCGGCGCAGCCGGTCGGGTCGTATCCATCAGACGAGCCTTTCGCGTGTGTCGCCGAACAGTCCGTTAGGTCTCAGAAGCATGGCGAGAATGAAGACCGAGAAGACAACGATGCTGGAAAACACCCCGCCGACCAGGAAATTCGCCGTTTGCTGCAACAGCCCAAGCGCCAACCCGGCAATCAACGCCCCGGTCGCGCTTCCCAAACCGCCAAGTGCCACGGGAATGAAGCCGAACACGATCAGCATCGCGCCATTGGCAAAGAACGCCAGAAGCAGTTGGCCACTGGCAAAACCGATCAGCCCGCCGATGGCACCGGCAAGGGCAAAACTTGCCATTCGCAAACCACGCTCCGGCAGGCCCAGCGCCCGGGCCAGGTACGTGTCCTCGGCCACGGCCAGAAAGGCGCGCCCGGTCAGCGTGTACGACAGCAGCAGGTGCAGCCCGACGAAGACGAACGCACAGGCGACCATGGGCAACCAGTATTTTTCGTCCGCCAGCCCGGTTCCCTCGCCCAAAAGACGGGGGAAGGGCTGAGGCTCCGTACTCCACAAGATCGCGACAAGTTGCTGGATCACGATCGCGAAGGCCAGCGTCGACACGACATAGAGATGCTGGTCGATCCGGGCCAGCACGGGCCGCACGGCGACGAACTCGACGATGAGCCCGACAACCGCGCAACACAGCAATGTCGCCACGAGGCTGAGGAAGGGCGGCAGGCCATGCAGCATGAACGCAGCCCCGAGGACGCCGCCCAGCATACCCACCTGCCCTGCCGTGAAGCTCATCACGCGCGAGGCCTGGAACATGGTGTTGTAGCTGATCCCGATCGTCGCGTAGACAGATCCGAGCGCGAGCCCCGAAACAAGAATGGACATCCACATGGCCTGTCCGATCACGAATAGCCGGGCGCGAGGGTAAAGGCGCCGTCGCTGAAGGAATTCGCCTTGACCATAACGACATCGCCGTCTGCAAGACCGTTGTGATTGTCGGCCGTAAAACGCCAGTTTGCCATCGCGCCCTCGAACGGGCTGGCGCTGACCATGGCGGCATTGACCTGATCGGCATCGGTGCTGCCGGCAGCTTCAACGGCCTGCGCGAAGGACATGACCGCATCGCGGCCGGTGGCGACCCAGAACAGCAACGTATCGGAAAGCTCTCCGGACTGCTTGAATTCCTCGACGAAGTCGGCCGTGAAGTCAGGCAGCTTGCCATCGCTCTGATAGCTGCAATTGCGGAACCCCACCGAGTAGACGTTTTCCCAGTTCTCCGGCTTGTCCAGCAGCTTCTGCACTTCGCCCGAACCAAGCGCGGAATGACCGACGATTGGCGCATCCCAGCCCAGAGTGGCCCGTGTATTCATGAGCCGCGCCATCAACCCGGCATTCACGGTCCACGGAACCAGGGCCTTGGCGCCGGCTTCGATGGCGCGTGATACATCCGGCGTCACATCGGGCTGCGCCGGGTCGATCTGCGCGCGGTAAACGACATTCGCCCCCGCCGCTTCGAGCGAGGTAACCTGTGCCTCCGCCGCCGCAAGTCCATACCCGGCGATGTCGCTGATCACGGCCACATCCGTCACGCCCAGGCGATTGCCAATGTAATCGGTGATCGCCAGTTCGAGCTGGCTCTGTTTCGGCGCGAGGCGGAAGATGTTCGACGTCTCCGGCGTGATCAGCGCGTCGAGGAAGCCCGGGATCAGGTTTGGAATGCCATACCGTTGCATCACGGCGGTCGACGCAAGGGATTCGCCAGAGCTGCTTGGCCCCCAGATCAGATCGACCTTGGTGCGCGCGCCAAGTTCGGTCACCGCGTTGACGGCCTTGGCCGGGTCTCCGGCCGTGTCCCGCAGAACGATCTCTATGGGCCGCCCGGCGATCCCGCCCGCCTCGTTCAGTTTCTTCACCGCGAATTCCATACCGCGCTGATAGCCGTGGCCCGGCGCCGAACTTGGCCCGGTCAAAACGGTGATCCAGCCGATCTTCAGCGGCTCCGCCGCCCGGAGAAGGCTGGGGGCCGCAACCCCGGCCGCCAGTGCGGCCAGCGAGAAATCTCTACGTGTTAACATCGTTTCCTCCCGATTTTTTGGTCTTCAGAAATTGGATAGTGGTGTCTCCTTCGGCCCCCCCATCGAGCCGCGCAACGATTCCCGCTTCTTTGGGGCCGGCGGCCGGAAAGCGCTCCATCACGTCCGGGTCGTGCCCGGGGATGATAAGATCCGCCCCGTCTGCAAGGGCTTCGGCCGTTTCATAGGCCCGCAGCATGTCCACGACATTGGCCGCCACCGGAAACGGGCGCCGGTCTGTCAGGTTCTCCCGGAAATGGCAGATGTCCGATGCCAGCAGCAGCCACCCGGCCTTGGTCATGACGCGCACGCAGGTCAGGCCGTCGGAATGACCGCCCACGTGGTGCAGCTCGACCCCCGGCGCAAGCGTGCGGACACGCTCCTCCATGATTGCGACACGTCCGGCACGGGTCAGGGACATGGCGGTGTCGACATGGGCCCTTTCGTAATGCTGGGCGAGGTGATCGAACCGCATCAAGGGGCCTGCAGCGAACTCCAGCTCCCTTGCATGCATATGAAATTTTGCTGCGGGAAACGCCGACAATCCACCGGCGTGGTCATAGTGCAGGTGCGTCTGGATGACGTCCGTCACGGTATCAGCCTGCAACCCGACCCGTTCGATCGCGTGCACCGGGTCCCGGTCCGCAACCCGCCCCCGCTTCGCACCGGACGGGGCGCAAAAGCCTGTATCCACGACGAAGGCTCGCGCCTCGCCGATGATCGCCCAGACGAAATAGTCCATTTGCACAGGCGCATCATCGGCAGGCCCGCCAAGGAAACACGACGACCGCTCGGCCTTCCGGCTGGCATATCGTATCGCAAAGACCTTGTTGCGGGCGCTCAAAACGGGTCCTCCTCCCAATCAGACCGAATCTGACACATATTTGTTTATATTTGTCCATATTTTGTCAAGTATGGAAGCGGGCGCTGAGGCAAGTGCGCGACAGATCATCATATAAACACCTGTACTACATATATTTTCCACACGCGGGCGCTCCATACGAAAGCATCGGCCCAACATCACTTCACAATATTGAGGTTTACTTGCTCATATGTGATATATTTATGATCAAGGACAAACGGCGGCCCGCCCGTCAGCGTTGGCGCCGAAGGCGTGACCTTGTGCACCCCTTGCCGGGCGGGCCTTACATATGCACACGCCTTCCGCTACATCATCGTAGCTCGACGGCGACTGGAAAGAGAAAGTGACCTGCGAATGCTGGTGAGACGCGTAGAAGATGTTCTGGAATTGCTGGAGTTCTACGCCGAATTCCAGAAGCCCGCGACCATATCCGAAGTCTCGCAGCATTTCGGCTGGCCCAGGTCGAGCACGTTCAACATCCTGACGACCATGTCATCGCGCGGCTACCTGTACGAGTCCGGCGGCAAGGGCCAGTACTACCCAACGTCCCGGCTGTTTCGCGTCGCCCAATCCATCAACGCAGGCGCACCCCTGCCCGACGCGGTCATCAGCCTGCTGGACGAACTGGCCGAGGACACCGAGGAAACCGTTTTCCTGGCCGCCCCATCCGGGCTTCAGGCCGTCTTTCTCGAAGTACGCCAATCCCCGCACAGGGTACGCTACTTCGCCGATGTCGGCGGCCAGATCCCGCTATTCGCCACCGCCACGGGGCAGGCGATCCTGAGCCAGCTTCCGGAACGCCATGTCGACAGTATCTTGCGCCGCGTGCGCTTCGAGCGCTACGGGCCCGGCACCCCGATGAGCATCGACGAGGTCATGCGCTCGATCCGGCAATCCTTGCGTCGGGGCTATTTCGTGAGCGCATCGAATTACTCGCAAGACCTTGGTGGGGTATCCGTACCCCTCGTGATCGACGGGCGCGCCTACGCGATCACAGTGGCGGGCCCACTGTCACGCTTTGAACCGCGTCAGCTTGACTACGTCAAACTCCTGCACGACCGCGTACCGGCCTATCTCGGCACCGACTTCTTCAGCGACAGCGTCAAGGGGCTGAAACCGCTCGCCACCACGGAATAGGGCCTGATCCGGACCATAACAGGCAAACCGAACGCGCAAGA
Organism: Roseovarius indicus; assembly: GCF_008728195.1. Lineage (NCBI taxonomy): Bacteria > Pseudomonadati > Pseudomonadota > Alphaproteobacteria > Rhodobacterales > Roseobacteraceae > Roseovarius > Roseovarius indicus. The sequence goes on along the minus strand of NZ_CP031598.1, from coordinate 1,436,259 downwards.
AACGACAGGGCGCCGCCGGTTTTTAATGTTTAACTTCAAATACCTGAACTGACCCAGCGGCCAGTCCCCTCTCCGTGTGCGCCCATGTTCCATCCAGACCCGCCCTGCCGAAGAACCGCTTGAGCGGCTTGACAAGTATCGACTCTCCTCACTATCAATTCACATATTGAACAAATATCATCAACATGATGAACGAACTTCGATGGGCTCGAACCCCGTCGCAGTGACAGTGGAGGAGGAATTGACATGAACATTTCGGCAAAATGGATCGCGGCCGCCTGCATCGCAGTTTCCGCGACGGGCGCTGTGGCGCAGGAGGTCACGTTGCGGATCGGGGACACCTTCCCCGTCGGTCACTACACGCCCGAGAATCTCGTCAAGGTCTGGATGGCCGGCGTCGAGGAAAACGCTCCGGGCGTATCGTTCGAGTATTTTCAGGCCGGGCAACTGGGCAAGGCCAAGGATCATCTGAAACTGGCGCAGTCCGGCGTGCTGGACATCGCCTACGTCGCGCCCTCCTATGTCAGCGACAAGCTTCCGATGTCTTCCGTGGCAGAACTGCCCGAAGCTTTCACGACAGCCTGCGAAGGCACTTGGGCCTACTGGAAACTGGCACAACCCGGCGGGCTGCTCGACGAGATCGAGTTCAAACCCAACGGCGTGCGCGTGCTGATGGTCATGGTGCTTCCCCCCTATCAGCTTTACGTGCGCGGAAACGAAATCGACGGCGTTGACAGCTTCAAGGGGCTCAAGATCCGCACGACCGGCGGCGCCAAGGAAATCGCAACGGTCAAACTGGGCGGTGTGCCGGTTCAGATGGCCGCGCCCGAAGCCCGCAACGGGCTGACCCGCGGCACCATCGACGCCTTGCTGTTTCCCACGCCCAGCATCCTGCCCTACGATCTGGCCACCGCGCTCGACTATGCCACCGAGGGCCTGAACCTCGGCTCCTTCGTGACGACCTACGCGATTTCCCTAGACAAGTGGGACACCCTGTCGCCCGAGGTACAGGAGGCGATGACTGCCGCAAGCGAGGCCGCGATCCAGTCGGGCTGCGAAGCGGTGGACGCACTGAACGCCGCCGACAAGCAGACGATCACCGAAGCGGGCGTCGAATACGTCACTCTCTCCGACGCGGACCAACAGAAAATCTCCGGCCTGATGGCCGAAGTCGGCACCGAGTGGGCCAGCCAACTGGACGAGCGCGGCAAGAAGGGCACCGAAGTCCTGGAAGCCTTCCGTGCCTCGCTTGCCAGCGACGGCGATTCAAACTGAAAAGACCGGCCCCTGCCGGACATGCTGACAGGGGCCTTTCACCCAGGAGAATACCTGAAATGAAAGTCGGATTCGTCGGGCTGGGCCGAATGGGCAATCCCATGGCGCGGCGCTTGATCGGGGCTGGGCACGACCTCGTGGTCAGCGACACGAGCGCGGACGCGCTACAGGATCTGGCCGCAGCCGGCGCCACACCGGCCGCAAGCCTCGCCGAGCTTGGCGCAAAGGTTGACATCGTGGTCCTGAGCCTGCCCACTCCCGCCGTCGTCGAAGCCGTGGCGCTCGGATCCGGTGGATTGGCCGAGGCTGGCGTGCGCATCATCGTGGATCTTTCCACCACCGGGCCGACGGTCACGCAATCGCTCGCCACCAGGCTCGGGGAGAAGGGCGTCACCCTCATCGATGCACCGGTAAGTGGCGGCATCTCGGGCGCCGAGGCCGGTTCACTGACACTGATGACATCGGGCCCGCGCAAAACCTACGACGAGATCACGCCCCTGCTGGAACCGATCGGCAGCAAGGTATTCTATCTCGGCGAAACACCGGGGGCCGGCCAGTTGATGAAGGTCATCAACAATACGCTTTGCGCCGCCTCGGTCATCGCCGCGTTCGAGGGGCTGGTGGTCGGCGCCAAGGCCGGGCTCGACACCGACACGATGCTTGACGTGCTCAACGCCTCGAGCGGACAAAGCTTCGCCACCTCGGTGAAGATCCCGCAATGCATAGCGGACCGCAGCTTTCCAATGCGGTTCACGACCGAGCTTCTGGACAAGGACGTAAGGCTTTGCCTTGGCGAAGCGGAACGCCTCGGCGTGCCGATGCCGGTCAACAGGCTGGTCCAGCAGATGCTTGCCATGGGCATGGGCGCCGGCCACGCCCAACAGGATTATGCCAACGTTATCAAGCTTTACGAAGGATGGGCCGGAGCAGAAGTCGGCCGCAGGAACGGAGAAGAGATATGACGGACAGGCTTGAAACGGGTCGCGCGATCCTGCGGCAGACGATGGGCGACGAGTATTACGAAGCGCGCGCGTCGGGCCGGAACGACTTCAACGGGCATTATCGTGACCTGATAGACGGCTACTGCTTCGGCGAGGGATGGGCCGGCGGCCCTCTCACCCCGCGCGACTGCAGCCTACTGGTCATCACGATGCTCGCAACAACCGGCCGGGTGCCCGAGCTCCGTGCGCATCTGCGCGGCGCGCTGAACAACGGCTGCACCCCTGAAGAGATCCGCCATGCGATGACGATGGTAGGCATCTACGCGGGCATTCCGGCCGGGGTCGAAGGATTCCGCTCCGCCGAAATAGTCCTGGCCGAGATCGACTGACCATCGATCCGGACCGGACAAAAGCAGGAGACATTCGGAATGGGACCACTGGACGGATTGAGAATCCTCGACATGACGACGGTTCTGATGGGCCCGTACGCCACCCAGATCCTGGGCGACTACGGGGCCGACGTGATCAAGGTCGAGGCCCCATCCGGTGACCTGATCCGGCAGATCGGCCCCAAGCGGCACGAAGGCATGGGCCCTCTGTTCATGAATACGAACCGCTCCAAGCGCAGCGTGGCGCTTGACCTCAAGCACCCGTCGGGGCGCGAGTCCCTGATGCGTCTGGTCGAGAAGGCAGACGTCCTGATCACCAATATACGGCCCAAGGCGATGGCACGGCTCGGGTTGAGCTGGGACGCGCTCGAGCCACAGAATCCCCGGTTGATCTACGCGGCGCTGGTGGGCTTTGACCAGCGCGGCCCCTACGCCGCGCGCCCCGCCTATGATGACCTGATCCAGGGTGGCGCCTGTATCGCTCACAGCTTCATCCGCGCCGGTCAGCAGCCCTCCTACGTTCCCGCGGCAATCGCGGATCGCATCGTCGGGATGTCGGCGGTGAACGCCATCCTGTCAGCGGTGATCGAGCGCACGCGCTCAGGCCACGGCCAGCGGGTCGAGGTGCCGATGTTCGAAACCATGCTCTCGATGATCCTCGGGGATCACCTGGGCGGCCTCACCTTTGAACCCCCGATGGACGAAGGCGGATATTCCCGCCACCTGTCACCCGACCGCCGCCCGTACCAGACGAAAGATGGCTATGTCTGCGCCCTGATCTACAACGATGGCCATTGGGAGCGGTTCTACCGCGAACTCGGCCAACCCGAGATGCCCGCTGCCGATCCCCGGTTCGCCTCCTTCAACGCGCGCATGGCCCATATCGACGAGGTCTATGCCGAGCTCGGGCGCATCATGGTCACCCGCACCACCCGGGAATGGCTCGACCTGTTCGACCGTGCCGACGTGCCGGCCATGCCCATGCACTCGTTCAAATCGGTACTGGAAGACCCCCACCTTGCCGCCACCGGCTTCTTCCAGGATGTCGACCATCCCACCGAGGGCCCCATGCGCCAGATGGCCGTCCCGACAACCTTTTCGCGCACCGGCGCAAAGCCCGAGCGCCTGGCGCCGCAACTGGGCGCCGACGGCCCCGCCGTGCTGGCCGAAGCCGGGTTTGATCCGAAAGAGATCGCGGCGCTTGTCGACGCCGGCGTGCTGACCCTGCCCAAGGAGGCTTGACCACATGGATTTCGCACTTACCGAAGAGCAGCAGGCGATCAAGGACGCGATCGAGCGGATCTGCGGTGATTTCGGAGACGAGTACTGGCTGCAAAAGGACCGGGAGGGCGGCTTCCCGCTGGACTTCTACGATGCGCTGGCCCGCGAAGGTTGGTTGGGCATCTGTACGGCAGAGGCCCAGGGCGGCGCCGGGCTCGGGGTCACCGAGGCCGCGATCATGATGCGGTCCATCGCCGAAAGCGGCGCCGGCCTGTCTGGCGCCTCTTCCGTGCACATCAACATCTTCGGGCTGAAACCGGTCGATGTCTTCGGCACGGAAGACCAGAAGAACCGCATGGTCCGGCCGATGGCCGAAGGCCGCGAAAAGGCCTGCTTCGGCGTGACCGAGCCGAACACGGGGCTGAACACCACCCAGCTCAAACTGCGCGCCGAGCGGCGCGGCGACCGCTACGTCGTGAATGGGCAGAAGGTCTGGATATCCACCGCGCAGGTCGCCGACAACATTCTCCTGCTGGCCCGCACGACCCCGCTGGAAGAGGTCCGCCGCCCGACCGAGGGCCTGTCGATGTTCTATACGCCGATCGACCGCAACCGCATCACCGTCTCCGAAATCGAGAAGATGGGCCGCAAGGCCGTCGATTCCAACGAGCTGTTTTTCGAGGATTTCGAGATACCGGAAAGCGATCGTATCGGGGAGGAGGGCGAAGGCTTCCGATACATCCTCGACGGCATGAACCCCGAGCGGATCCTGATCGCCGCCGAGGCGATCGGGCTGGGCTTCGCCGCGCTGGCAAAGGCCACCGCCTATGCGTGCGATCGCAATGTCTTCAACAGGCCGATCGGGAAGAACCAGGCGATCCAGCACCCCTTGGCCGTTTGCCGGTCCGAACTTGAGGCGGCGTGGCTGGTGACCCTCAAGGCCGCCTGGGAATATGACCACGACCTGCCGTGCGGGGCCGCGGCCAACATGGCGAAGTACCTGGCCGGCGAGGCCGGGTTCAATGCCTGCCAGCAGGCGGTGATGACCCATGGCGGCTTCGGCTACGCGAAAGAGTACCATGTCGAACGCTACCTCCGCGAAAGCCTGATTCCGCGCATCGCCCCCGTCTCGCCCCAACTCGCTCTTTGCTACATTGCCGAGCGCGTGCTCGGTCTGCCAAAGTCGTACTGAGAACAGGCCGATGTCCGAAGCCGGTTGCAATAATCTCCATGCCACCCGAGCGCCGACACCGCTCAAGGCCACCATCCGGCGTGCCGGCAAGAGCGACGGACAGGAGGAAAAGACATGACCACACCGGGACACGAACCAGCCCACGCAAACCAGGTGTCCCGCTGGATTGCACGGATCGAGGTCATCCTCGCCGGCCTCTCCGGCGTCGCGATGGCCGCGATCATGGTGATTGTCACGATCGACGTGGTCCTGCGCTATGCCTTCGCCGCGCCCCTGTCATGGTCCTACGAGATGATCGGCCTTTACCTGGTCGGGGCGGTTCTGTTCTTCGGTCTCTCCGACACGATGCATCAGCATGGCCATATCGCCCTCGATATCTTCGTACCGCTTGTGCCAATGCGGCTCCTCCACGCGGTCCAGGCGGCCGGGTTCGCGGCGGGCACCGTGCTGGTCGGGCTCATTGCCTGGCTCGAAGCACAGGAAACCTGGCTGGCCTTCATCCGCGATGACCGGCTGGCAACCATCATTCCGTGGCCGACCTGGATCGCGCATGCGATCCTCGTGCTGGGCGTCACCGTGCTGACCCTGCGCTGCGCCTATCTCTCGGCTTTCCACTGCCTCTCGGCGGCGACCGGCCGCGTGCAGGTCGAACTGCCCCCGCCTCCCGTGACGGCAGCCACGCAGACAAGGGGCGACGAATGACAGTCGCCATCGCCCTCGCCACTCTCTGCATCATGCTCGTCTTCGGGCTTCCTGTGGCCCTGGCCATGGGGGTGTCGGGCGCGCTTGGCCTCTACCTCTTCGGCGGATGGCCGGTGCTGCAAGGCATCCTCCAGACCGCCCCCCTTTCGACCGCGAACGATTACGAGATCATCACCATCCCGATGTTCATGCTCATGGCCGAATTCGTCATCCTATCTGGCGTGGCCAACGATCTCTTTCGCGCGGCCACAATCTGGGTCGGGCGCCTGCGCGGCGGCGTCGCCATGGCAACCGCGCTCGCCGGCGCCGGCTTCGGAGCCATCTCGGGCTCATCGACGGCGGCGGCAGCGACGCTCGCCTCGACTTCGATCCCCGCGATGCTCAAGGAAGGATACGAACCGAAACTCGCCTGCGGCGTCGTCGCGATCTCGGGGACGCTTGCCATGCTGATCCCACCCTCGGTGGCATTGATCCTCTACGGGATCATCGCGGATATTCCGATCGGTGCCCTGCTGATCGGCGGCGTCATTCCCGGCCTGATCGTGACGGCCACGATCATCGCCACCATCGCCTTTCTCGTCTGGCGTGACCCCTCTGTGGCGCCGCTCGGCCGCAGCTATACCCTGCGTGAAAAGTTCGGAGCCCTGAAGCGCGTCGGGTTGGTGCTGCTTCTCTTCCTCGCCGTCACCGGCACAATCTATTCCGGCATCGCAACGCCGACCGAGGCCTCAGGCATCGGCGCCTTCTGCGCGATGCTCATCGCGGCATGGGAACGCCGGCTCACCCTGCCCGCCGCGATGCGGGCGCTTCGATCGGCCGTTCAAACCACCTGCATGGTCCTCTTCATCATCCTCGGCGCGCATATCTTCGGCTACTTCTTCACCCTGACGCGCATGACCAACGACATCACCCTCTGGGTCGGCGGGCTCGAAACCTCGCGGTGGGCGATCCTTGCCGTGATCCTGCTCGGTTACCTGGTTCTGGGGTTCTTCATGGACCAGATCGCAATCCTGATCCTGACGGTACCGGTGATCCTGCCGCTGATCCTCCAGCTTGGTTTTGATCCGGTCTGGTTCGGCGTCCTCGTGGTCGTCACCGCCGAGGTCGGAATGGTGACGCCGCCGCTCGGCATGAACGTCTTTGTCGTGGCGCGATACACGCGCCGGCCGCTCGGTGAATTGTTCCGGGGCGTCGCCCCTCACGTGTGGGCCCACCTCGTCATCATCGCGCTGCTCGCCGCCTTTCCGGCCATCACGCTCTGGCTTCCTTCGACCATGCGGTAACCCACCTGAAGGACCACCACGCCGACCCTGCGGCAACAAGATCGAAACCGCTGCACGCCATCAAGCGATCGCCGGCAGATTCCGCTGCACATGCCCCAGGAAAGCCGCCGCAGCCGGCGAAAGCGAGCGGCCCGATTGCCAGACCAGCCCGATCCTGCGTTTCGCACCGAAATCACTGATCGGACGTTGGACCAACCGTTCCATCGGCAGCACCGGCAGCGTCATCGTCGGCAGGATCGAGATACCAAGCCCCTCGGCCACGAGCGCCCCCGCCGTGGCAAGAAGCGCCACCTCGAACCGCGGCGTCAGGGCCGTGTCGAACCGTTGATACGCCCCGTCCAGCAATTCCCGCACGCTCGCACCCTTCTCCATCGCGATGGCGGGCATCTCCACAAGCTCGACCATGCTGTAGACACGGTCCTCCGCCAACGGACCATCCGGCGCACCGACGGCCACGAACGTGTCGTCCATCAGCGGCCTGAAGGAAAGCCGCTTCCGCGCCGAGATCGTGCCGGCCGTGAACCCGAGATCGGCTTGCCCGGTCTCGACCAGGTCAACGACACTCCCCGAGAGCCCGTCGATGATATGCAGGTCGAGATCCGGATGTGCCCTGGAAAAACTCGACAACAAGCCGGGCAACAGCCCGGCCGTCACCGAAGGCAGCCCGGCGATGGTCAGCTGCCCGTGGCTGACCGAAAGGTAGGCATCGAACTCGGTCATGACGTCTTCGGCCGTGTGGATCATGCGTTCCGCCGACCGGGCAAAGGCAAGGCCCGATGCCGTCGGCGTGACATTGCGCGTGTCGCGATCGAAGAGCCGCGATCCCAGCCGCAGTTCCAGCGCCGCAAGCTGCCGGGACAGCGCCGAGGTCGACATGCCCAACGTCTCGGCTGCCGCCCGGAAAGAGCCGGCCTCCTTCAGCGTGACCACGATCCGAAAATCCGTCAGCGAGGGTATATTGCGATTCATGCAACAATTATCGCCAGTATCGCAATTCTCGCAACAGAGATTCTGCGCCATCCTCGTGGCTGTGTACGTATCGCTGCGTATCTAGGGAGGAAAATATGAAACACTTTGCCTATGCTTTTCTGGGCTCGACGCTGCTTGCCGGTCCGCTGGCGGCTCAGGAAACCGACCTGCTCATCGGCTCGGTTTCGGCCTCGTCCAGTCACTACGCCTATTTCGTGGCTGTCGGTCAGCTGATCAATGAAAACGCCGAAGGGCTTCGCGCCTCCGTCGTCGAAACCGGCGGCACGATGGACAACGTCCGCCGCATGGCCCGCGGCCAGGTGGATTTCGGCACCGTGACCACCAATGTCCAGCGCCACGCCGCCGAAGGCACGAACGAGTTCGAGGGCAACGCGCAGGATCTTACCCTGCTCTGGGTATACACCGGCGCGCCCCAGAACGTGGTCGTCCGCGCAGATGCCGACGTCGACAGCCTCGAAGACCTGAAAGAGGTCCGCTTCAACCCGGGCATGAGGGGCTCCGCCACGGAAGCCACGACAGAAGCCGTCTTCGAGACACTGGGCCTGAGCGCGGATTTCGTTCGCGGCTCGACCACCGATATCGTGGGGATGATCAAGGACAACCGCGTCGCCGGATACGTGAAGTCTGGCGCGGGCAACAAGCTCGACGGGTCGACCATGGATATCGCCACCTCGACCGATATCTCGATCCTCGGGCTGACCGATGACCAGGCCGAGACCTTGCGTTCCGAGATGCCCGACATCTCAGTCGTCGACGTCCCGGAAGGCGCCGCCGACGGGCTTCCCGCCTACACGGCGTGGAGCTTCGGCGTCGGCGTCGCCGCGCCCTCCACGATGGATGAGGACGTGGTCTATCAGGTCGTCAAGGTGATCATGGAAGACAAGGAAGCCCAGGCCAACGCCATGTCGAGCCTGAAGGGCATGAACCTTGCCGACGTCACGCTTCAGTATGGCACCATTCCCCTGCACCCCGGCGCCGCGCGCTGGTTCGAGGAACAAGGGATTGAACTGCCCGAAAAACTGAAACCGGCCGAGTAACCTACGGCCATGACCGCGGAACGCATACAGAAGGGACTGGCGCTCGCCGTTGGTCTCTTCGTTCTATATACCGCCGCAACCGGCCCATTCGAGGGGCTTATCCAGCGCGCGCTTTTCCTCGCGCTGGTCACGGCACTCGGTTTTGCCCTCTATCCTCTCGGAAAGGGCAAGACATGGCGGCCGGTTGGTCTGGCCATCGACCTGACGCTGATGGCCGCCACCGCAAGCGCATGCGCCTACGTTGTCGTGAACTACGACCGCATCATGACGGAAATGCCCTGGGCCACGACGCTGGACATGGCGCTGACAGCCGGCGTGGTACTCGCCGTGCTGGAACTCGGGCGGCGCACCGTGGGGCCGATCTTTCCGCTCCTCGTCCTACTGGGCATCGCCTATGCGGCCTTCGGAAACATTCTCCCCGGCCCCCTGCGGCACCGCGGCTTCGATCCGGCCTTCATCACCGAAACGATCTTCCTCAGCGATCTGGGCATCTGGGGCATGCTCACCGGCGTTGCGGCGACCGTGGTATCCGCCTTCGTCCTCTTCGGCGCATTGCTCCTGCACACGGGCGGCGGGCAGGCCTTCATGGACCTCGCGATGCGGCTGGGTGGGCGACAGCCCGGCGGCGCGGCCAAGATATCCACCATTGCCAGCGGCCTCTTCGGTATGATCTCGGGATCGGCGGTGGCCAACGTGGCCACGACCGGCAACTTCACCATCCCGATGATGACCCGCCTCGGCTATCCACGCCCCTTCGCGGCGGCCGTCGAGGCAGTGGCCTCCACCGGCGGCCAGATCGCCCCGCCGATCATGGGCGCGGCCGCTTTCGTGATGGCCGAGATCCTTGGCGTATCTTACTGGACCATCATCGTCGGCGCCGTCCTGCCCGCCATTCTCTTTTATGTGTCCGTCTTCGTGACCGTGCATTTCGTCGCGCTGCGCCGGGGCCTCGCCATCGTGCCCGAGCATGAGATGCCGGCGTGGCCGCATATCCTTGCCCCGCGCCGGGTGGCGCCGATCCTGGCGGCCCTCTCGGGGCTCGGGATCGGTATCTACCTCGGCCGGTCGATCGCAACCTCGGCCTTCTACGGCATCGTGGGGCTGCTCATCGCCTTCGTCGCGACCGAGATCGGCCGCCTCCCCTTCCGCGACATGCTGGGCAAGCTGCTCAATGGCCTCGAGGATGCGGGCAAGGGCATGGTCATCATCGGCGTCCTGCTCGCGGGCGCGCAGGTGCTCGTGTCCATGATCAATCTCACCGGCATCGGCGTCACCCTGTCCTCGCTGATCGTGTCCGTCGCGGGCGACCGCGTCGTTCTCGTGGCGCTCATCGTCGGCGCGGTCTGCCTCATCATGGGCATGGGCCTGCCGACGACGGCAGCCTATGTGCTCGTCGCGGCCGTCCTGGCCCCGGCGATGACGGCAGTGGGGGTAGAGCCGCTGGCCGCACACCTCTTCGTGTTCTACTTCGCGACGATCTCCGTCATCACGCCGCCGGTCTGCGTTGCGGTCTTCGTCGGTGCAGGCATTGCCGGCACCAACTGGCTGCCCGCCGCCGGAGAGGCCGTCCGCCTCGGCGCGGTCACCTATATCGTGCCGTTCCTGCTCCTGCTCTATCCCGGCATGCTGCTCGGCGGCGGGCCCGTCGATATCATGGAAGCGGTCTCGTCGGGCCTCGCCCTCGTGATCGCGGTGCCGGCCCTGCTGACCGGCATGCGCCTTTTCGCGCACAAGGCGGTCAACGTGACGATCTACATCCTTGTCATCGGCCTGGCGCTCTACCCGCATCCGGTCACACCCTTTGCCGCCCTCATCCTGCTGGGCGGCGCCTATGTCGCGGGCAGACCGCAGAGAAAGGTCATTGCATGAAAACGATCCGTATCGGCACCGGCGCCGGATTTCAGGGAGACCGTATAGAACCGGCAGTGGATCTGGCCGAGCGTGGCGAGCTCGACTTCCTCGTCTTCGAATGTCTGGGCGAGCGCACGATTGCCCTGTCCCAGCAGGCGCGCATTGCCGATCCCTCGGGCGGCTACGACCCCAACCTGGAACGCCGGATGCGCGCGATCCTCCCCATCTGCGCGCGAAACGGCACACGCATCGTCAGCAACATGGGCGCCGCCAATCCCCTTGCGGCGGCGGAACGCACCATCGCCATCGCCCGCGACCTGGGGCTCACCGGCCTCAAGGTCGCGGCGGTCACAGGCGATGACGTGACCGGCATCATCGGCCGCAGCGTGCTCGATGAAACCCGGGCGCCCGCCGCCGAACTGGGCGACCGGCTCGTTTCGGCCAACGCCTATATCGGCGTGACAGGCCTGATCGAGGCGCTGAGCGCAGGCGCCGACGTGGTAATCTGCGGCCGCGCGTCGGACCCCACGCTGTTTCTGGCCCCCCTGATGCACGAATTCGGCTGGGCCCCCGATGATGTCACGCGCCTCGGCCGCGGCACGCTGGTCGGCCACATGCTGGAATGTGCCGCACAGGTCACCGGCGGCTATTTCGCCGACCCCGGCAAGAAGGACGTCACCGGCCTCGCTCAGGTCGGCTATCCCTTCGCCGAGGTCTCGGCGGATGGCACCGCGGTTCTGTCGAAACTGCCCGGCACCGGCGGGCGCATTTCCGTGGCCTCGTGCACCGAGCAATTGCTCTACGAAATCCACGATCCGGCCCGCTACCTTCAGCCAGACGTCGTGGCGGATTTTTCTGGCGTGTGCTTCAACGAGATCGGCCCTGACAGCATCGCCATGTCTGGGGCAGATGGTGCCTCCGCCACGGGGTTCCTCAAGGTGTCGGTCGGATATCTCGACGGCTGGATCGGCGAGGGCCAGATTTCATATGCCGGCGCTAATTGCCTGGCCCGGGGCAACATGGCCATTTCGCTCATGCGCGAGCGGCTGACCCCCTACACGGACAGCCTTATGGAACAGCGCGGCGAGTTGATTGGCGTCAACTCGGTCTGGCCCGCCGCCACCGCCACCAGCCAGCCCACCGAAGTTCGCATGCGCTATGCGGCCCGTTGTTCAGACGCCGAAACCGCTCGCATGATCGGGGAAGAGGTCGAGGGGCTTTACCTCGCCGGCCCCGCCGGCGGCGGCGGGGTGACCAAGGGCGTTCGCGTATGCCTGGCAATCGCCTCCACGCTGCTACCCGCATCGCAGGTCACCACGCACGTCGAAATGATGGAGGTGCAGAATGAAACTGCATGACATTGCGCATGCCCGCACGGGCGACAAGGGCGACACCTCGAACATCTCCCTGATCGCCTACGACCCGAAGGATTTCCAGATGCTGCGCAACTACGTAACACCGGAACGCGTAGCGGCGCATTTCGCCACCTTTCCGGCAGACAACATCACCCGGTACGAGTTGCCGCAATTGTATGCTCTGAATTTCGTCATCCGGAACGCCTTGTCCGGCGGCGTAACCCGTTCACTGGCGCAAGACGCACACGGCAAATGCCTCGCCTCGGTCCTGCTGACCATGGAGGTCGGTCCGGAGCGCTAAACCGTCCCCGAAGCGCCCAATGGTCCGCCACCCCGGCGATCAGCCCTTCCGGTCCTCGATCACCCGCTTGATCACCCCCGCCGCCGACATGGCCCTCGGCCACCCGGCATAGAAGGCAAGATGGGTCAGGACATCGCCCAGCTCCGCTTCGGTGACGCCATGATCAAGCGCCCGCGGCGCATGGTAGCCCAGCTGCTCCGGCTGCCCCAACGTGACCAGCGCCGAAACCGTCACGAGGCACCGGTCTCTCGGGGCAAGGTCCGGCCGAAGCCAGAGATCCGAAAACAGCACGTCCTCGGTGTAGTCGACCAGCGATTGCGACACCGGCGCGACGGCCAGGGCAAGCCCCTCCTGCCGGGCCTTTTCGGCCTCGGCGTCGGGTTCGATCTTCGGCGCGCCAAGCGAAACGATCTCCGAGGCATCGATCCCGCGCTCGCGATAGGCCGCCGCAAGTGCCGTGGCCGCCGCGTTGGCATAAGGCCAGCCACAGTAGAAGGCGAGATGGGTGACGATCTCGCTCAACTCTCGCGGCGTGACGCCACTATCCAGCGCGACGGGCGCGAACGCCCCGAAATCGGCCGGCCGGTTGACGCAGACCAGCACGACGGCGGTGACGAGGCTCTTGTCACGCCGGCTCAGCCCGGGGCGAGCCCAGACACTGTCACCGACGACGCGCGTGGAATAGTCGGCCAGTCCCGGCGCGGCGTCGCGGGCTGCGGCGGAGATGATCCATGCCGGTGCATCTGTCATGTGACGGCTCCTTGCAGGTCAATCATGGGGCCGGCCGGGGCAGACTGGCTGCGACCCGGCCGGCGCGTAGCACAGTCAGGCCGTGCGCGCCTCGGTCACGGCTTCGATCTCCACCCGGCAATCCGCGGCAAGACCTGCGCCGATGGTAATATAGAGCGGTTGATCCGCGGCACCGAAAAACTCGACAAGCGCCGTCTCGGCCTCGTCCTGGTAGGCCATGTCGCTCAGGTACATGGTCAGCTTCACGATGCTCTCGGGCCCGAACCCCTCGTTGCCGATCGTGGTTTTCAGCTTGTTGAGGCAGAAGATGACCTCGTTGGCGACGGTGTCGGCCTCATCGAGGCGCTTCAGCTTGTCCACGTCCAGCGCCATGGCGCCGTTGAACATGTAGCGGCCAGTCAGCGCCGCCGTCGACAGCCCGTAATTCTTCGTCCATTCCGCGTTGGGAGCCCGGTACTCGATCATGCGATATGCCTTTCATGTAGATATTGGTTGGCTGCGCCGGGCCCCGCAAGGGCCCGGCGCGTTCCGATTCACCACCGGGTCACGACGACCTTGTGGTCGGTATAGAAATGCATCGCACCATCCCCGCAGACGTGGATATCCCCGAAGAACGAGGTGCCCATGCCGCCCATGGTGAAATTCATCGGCGGCGCAGGGAAGGTATTGATGCCGATATTGCCCGAGTTGCAGCCAAGCTCGAATTCCTGCGCGGTCTTGCCGCTCGACGTATACACAGCCGCCGCATTGCCGAACTCGGTGTCGTTCGCGATCTCGAGCGCCTCCTCGAGGCTCGAAACCTTGTGGATCACCAGGAAGGGACCAAAGGTCTCCTGCGCATCGACAGGGTGCTTGTGCGACAGGCCCGTGATCACGGTCGGCCCGACGAAGAAACCTTCGGCCGTGTCATCGCCCTCAACCGGGTGATCGCGGCCATCGAGAACAACCGTCGCGCCCGCCTCGGCCGCATCCTCGATCGCCTTGGCGACCCGGTCACGGCTCTTGGCATTGATGAGCGGCCCCATCGTGGCCTTCGGATTGCGGCCGTCGCCCAGAACGAAGGCCTTGCCGCGTTCGGTGATCTTCTCAACGAACTCGTCGAACACGTCCTCCATCACGATGCAACGGCTGGCGGCAAGACAGCGCTGCCCGGCCATGCCGAACGCGGCATCGGAAATGCCGTCTGCCGCACGGTCGATATCGGCGTCGGACAGCACCACATAGGGGTTCTTGCCCCCGCCATTGGCCTGAACCCGCTTGCCCTGCGCGGTACCGGTTTCATAGATCGCCCGGGCAACAGGGGTCGAGGTGATGCACGAGATGCCGGCAACCTCGGGGCTGGCAACCAGCCGCTGTCCGACCTCGGCAAACCCGTGCACGATGTTCAGAACACCATCGGGCACGCCCGCCTCCTTGAACAGCGAGACAAGGAAGTTCGACGCCATCGGCGTCTGTTCCGAAGGCTTGATCACCAGGGTGTTGCCGCAGACAAGCGACCACGCAGAGAACATCGAGGGGTTCATGACAGCGAAGTTGAACGGGGTCACCGCCACGCACACCCCGATGGGATAGCGGTTCCGGCGGGCGTCGAGACCCGGGGCAATGTTGCCGGCCTCGCTGTGATAGATCATCGGCGCGCTCGCCGCGTTGGCGATTGCCTCGCAGGCCCGGGTGATTTCACCCTTCGCCTCGGGAATCGTCTTGCCGTTGTCGATGCTGAGAACCATGGCAAGGTCGTCGATATTCGCCTCGATCTTCGACCGGACCTTGAGCAGCAGGTCCGCCCGGCGGTTGATCGACCATGACGACCATTCCGGCAGGGCCTTGGCCGCGGCGGCGACGGCGGCATCGACCTGGTCGATCGACGCTTCGCGCATCGTCTCGAGGGTCTTGCCGGTGGCGGGATCCACGATCGTGATCTCCTTGTCGCCGGCGCCGTCTTGCCACTCTCCACCGATCAGGTGCTGCGTCGCGTTTGGGAAGATCTGCTTCACCATCTTGTCTCGCTCCGAATTTTGAAAACCAACTGGTTTGTAACTTAGAGGTCGATAGGCGCGCAATGCAACAAGATTAAGAAAAAACTCACCAATTTTCTTGAAGCCAGAGCCGGCAAGCGTTGGCGCAAGCGATCCATGCACCCCGCATGCATCTGTTTATAATAAATAAAACCTGACAAAAACGCACCGCTCTCAGCCCCACCCCTTGCGTGAATTCCGCCGTTGACCGAACAGTCTTTACTCTCTACGCTAAAAAACAGACCAGTCAGTTTAGTAAGGAAGCGACACATGATCAGGCTGAAACACGAAGACAGCGACAGGACGCTCGGCTCCGTCACGAAGGATTACGCCTTTTTCGTCGTCAACGCGGCGGACAGCACAACGGGCAAGCTGCCCGAGGGCCTTTCGGTGGCCGACGAGACGCGCATCTGCGTGGAAAAGCTCGAGGCCGCACTGGAAAAGGCCGGCCTCACGCTGAACGATCTGGCCAAGTGCAACTCCTTCCTCGCCGAGGATTCGTACCGCGCGGATTTCTGGGGAACCTACAACAAGATGCTCGCACCGGGCCCCTACCCCGCGCGCTGCACCTTCGTGACCGGGCTGCCCAGCGGCTGTCGGGTTCAGCTCGACGCCGTGGCCGTCAACACCGGCGCCTGAGCGATACGCCCGCAAGGCAACCCCAACCAAAATGAAAGCGCAGAGCCCCAGCTCTGCGCTTTTTCCATTTCCAAGCAGATGACCTGGCTCAACCGTCGAGAAAGTCGCGAATCGTCGCCGCCATCAGCCGAGGGTCCTCGACCAGTAGATTGTGCCGCAGCCCTTCCAGCACCTTCGCCTCCGCATCGGGAATCTCCGCCGCCATGGCATGCGCCATGCGCGGACTTGCGCGATCGTGCTCCCCTGTAAAGACCAGTGTTTTCGAGCGAATCTGGTGCAGGTAAGGCGCAAAATCGCTTTCGGCGATGATCCTGTAAGCCATGGCAAAAATCTCGGGATCGTTCTTCGCACGATCCGCCTTCAGCTTTTCGATATGGCCCGGATTCGCAGCAAGGAATTCCGGAGAGAAGTAGTTCGCGATGGCCTTCTCCCAGCCCGGATCCCCCTTGAGAAGCTGGGCATACCGGTCATCGAGAAAAGCCTGGTCATCCTCATCGATCGCCCCGAGCGTCGAAGCCAGCACAAGGCGGTCGAACGTATCGGGATACATCAGCGCCGCCGCCTGGGCGATTAGGCCGCCGAGCGAGAACCCCACAAGATGGCATCGCTCGATCTCCAGGTGGTGAAGCAGGTTCATCAGGTCTTCGACAAAAGCGCCGATCTCGTAGCGCCCCTTGATTCGCGTCGACTGGCCGAAACCGCGCAGATCGTAGCGCAGGATCCGGTAGCCGGGGCCGAAATGCTCGAGCACGGAATCCCAGGCGTCGAGATTCGAGCCGATTCCGTGGATGAACGTCACCACGGGCCCCTCCCCTTCGATTCGGTATCTCGTATCGATCGTCCTGTTTCTAAAAAATGCATCGGCCATTGGCGCGGGTTTCCTTCCGATTTTGCGTCCTGCACCCAAGAATACAGCATACCATTTGGTTTGTTCAAGCAATCCCAGGTCAATTTTACAGACTGTTTAGTAGGTTTATACCAACTGGTCTGCTTCTTTTCATTGACAGCGCTGATGAAGGCCACTTATCGTCGGACCAAGACCCAAGGAAGCGCGAACGAACAGGAGGTGAGGCCTTGAAGGACGATCTTGAAGGTAAAGGCGGGGCCGATAATCTGGTGGTGCCGGGGCCCGACGAACTGCGGTTCGACATGCTCGTCACCCTGTCCAACATCAACGGCACCAAAAGCTGGCCGCAGCTTCTGAACGAGACGCGGCGCCGGGTGCAGGATCTCGAACGGCTGGGCTTCGACGGGGCCTGGTTCGGCGAGCATCACTTCGACGTCTACAGCACCGATGCCTGCCCCAACCCGGTCATGCTGGCAACCGACCTCGCCGCGCGCACCAAGACGCTGCGGCTTTGCATGGGCGCGGTCACCCTGACCACATGGCACCCGCTGCGCCTGGCCGAAGACCTGGCAATGCTCGATCACTTCAGCAACGGCCGCCTCGAAGTCGGCTTCTCGCGCGGCATCATTCCGTTCGAGATCGTGAACATCAACCCCGACGCCGACCGCACCAAGCCCGAGGTCAGCAAGGCGATCTTCGCCGAGAACCTCGAGATCATCAAACGGGCCTGGACGCAGGAGAAATTCGACTGGGACGGCGAACGCCACCAGTTCCCGAAACCCGGCATCAAGTATCATCCGAACCCGGAAACGCCCACGCTCGACGGGGTGACCGACAGCGACGGCAACTGGAACAAGATGATGCTCGTGCCCCGCCCCCTGCAGGAGCCGACACCGCCGATGTGGGCAACCTCGGAAACCATCGAGGGCTTCGTCAACGCGGCCGAGGCCGGGCTTGGCGGGATCACGCTCTTCCCCAACGGCCGCAAGCTGATGAAACTGCTCGAGGCCTACCAGGAGGCACGCCGCGGCGTGACAGGCGTTCTGCCGCCGCTCGGCGCCAACTGCGCGCTTGCCCGCAAGGTATTCGTGGCACCCACGGATGAAGAAGCCCGCCGGATCTATAAGCCCATCGCCGAGAAGCGGCTCGAAGTCTACACCAAGGTGCGCGGCCTTGGCGTGTTCCTCGACGAGGGCGAAGACGAGAACGACCCCAAGTTCCAGAACATGAGCGCCTTCGACCTGCTCTTCGATCGCGGGCACCTGTTCGTCGGCTCCCCGGAAACGGTGACCAACAAGATCGTCGAGATGTCGAAGGAATTCGGCATCCGGCACTGGCTGTTCGGAGGCGACGCAGATGCGGCCATCACCAGTGAAGACAGTCAGCGATCCCTGGAAATGATGGGCAACGAGGTGTTGCCCGCAGCCCGGGAAGCCCTTGTAAACGCCGAGTAAGATGTACGCCCGGCCATGATGGCCGGGTGGCCGCCCCTGCCCCGTTGGTACGGCGCCCGATAGAAGGCGTGACCGATGGCCTGCGCGCAGGAGTCATGGCTGCCGCGTTGCGATCATCCCCTTTCCCCAGCACTCACATATTCGGAAAAAGAGGAAAACCTGCCATGCCCGAAGACAAAAGCCGGCCGTCCACCGGCCCAGAGAAATCCGTAAGAGATCTTCGCAATGCGCTTGGTGGCTTTGTGACAGGCGTGACCGTGGTCACCACCGAGATCGATGGCGAACGGTGCGGCTTCACGGCCAATTCCTTCTGCTCGGTGTCGCTCGATCCGCCGCTTGTCCTGGTCTGCATCGGCAAGACCTCGTCGAACTTCTCGAAGTTCCAGAAGGCCGATCATTTCTGCATCAACGTGCTGGCCGAGGCGCAACGCGACGTGTCGCAGCAATTCGCCACCAGCGGCATCGACCGTTTCGAGGGGATCGCCTGCGAAACCGGCGCGCTTGGCAGCCCGGTGATCCCGGACTCGCTGTCCTGGTTCGAATGCGCGATGCATGACCGTTTCGACGCCGGCGACCACGAGATCCTCGTGGGCCGGGTCGAGGATTACGGCTACGGCACGCAAAGCCCGCTGGCCTATTTCCGCGGCAATTACGTGCTGTTCGAGCTGGAAAAACAGATTGCCGGCTACCCGAAGCACGGCGGGAATTTCGGGGTGATCCTGGAAGGCCCCGGCGGCGTGATCCTAGAAGAGACGGGCCGCGACGGGATGCTCAAACTGCCGAGCGCGCCGAAGCTCGGTACGCCCGAGGCCAAGGATGGGCTTTACGGTCACCTCATGTCACTGGGCATCGAGTTCGGCATCGAGTTCGTCTTCGCGGTGTGGGAAGAGGATAACGCCGACGGGTTCAGCGTCTATTACCGCGGCACCGCCAGCAACACCCCCGAAACCGACCGGCTAAAGACATTCCAGGTCGACGAAATTCCCTATGACAGGCTTGGGCCCTACGAGGCGCGGCTGCTGACCCGCTACGCCGAGGAGCACGCAAGCCAGAACTTCACCATCTACAGCGGCACCTCGACCAAGGGCGACTGGCTTCACCCGGGCGAGCGCGCCGGGACGGCCTGAAACCCGGCCGGCATGGCCGGCGACGAAAGGCCACGGAAGCAGCCAGCAGGCGACAGAAACTTTGCCCGGAAAACACCCGCCAGCTTGACTCGAAGCAACGGCGGGATGCAGATTACAAACTAGTTGGTATGAAAAAGGAGCACGGGACCATGACAGACGCGATTACACATATCCACCCGAACAACGACGCGGGTGTGTCCCGCGGGGTTGCGACCGAGCATTTCGTCTATGCCGCGGGCCTCGCCATCGACGGCGCCACCATGCGGCGCGTTCCCGAGGCGGACACGATCGAGAACGAGACCCGGATCTGCCTGCAGAGAATCGAAGACACCCTGGCCGAAGCAGGACTGAGCCTGAAAGACGTGGCAAAGACAAGCTGCTGGGTCTCGGACGAAGCCTACCGATTCGAATTCATCCACGCCTACCGCGACTATTTCGCCCCGGGCCCCTTCCCGAGCCGCGGCACGGTGTCGGCCAGCCTCGCCGGCGACTGCCGGGTTCAGATCGAGGTGACCGCCGTACGGCCCGAGCCCGCAGACAGCTGATCGACCGGCCGGCGCCCCTGGCGCCGGGACAGGCCGAAACGGCCACCGGCGGTACAGCCCACCCGTCGCACAAGGCAAAGGACCGAATGACATGACGCCCGAGATTGCACCGGACCGCGGAGGCGGCAGATGTTACGACTGATCATCAGCAGGTTACTGATTTCCATTGTCACGCTGCTCGGCGTTTCAATCGTCATCTTCGCAGGCACCGAGGTGCTTCCGGGCGATATCGCGCAGATCATCCTCGGAACCAACGCCACCCCCGAGGGGCTGGCCGCCATCCGTGATAACCTCGGCCTGAACGAGCCCGCCCACATCCGCTACTTCGAATGGCTCTGGAACTTCGTGCGGGGCGACTTTGGCAGCTCGCTGGCGGCCAACGCTTTCGGCAACGCCTCCTCCATCAACCAGGAAATCGCCTTGCGCCTCGGCAACACCGTCGCGCTTGCCGGCGCCGCGGTGCTGCTGGCCGCCATCCCGGGGATCCTGTTGGGGGTCTTCGCGGCGATCCGGCCCAAGCACCTGATCAACAGGGTCGTGAACACCACCAGCGTGATCTCGGTGTCACTGCCCGACTTCTTCATCGCCTACGTGTTCATCGCGGTGTTCTCCGTTCAGCTGGGCATCTTCCCCTCGGTGTCGAACGTCAACGCCGACATGGAACTGGCCGAACGGCTCCACCGCATGGCGCTGCCGGTCCTGACGCTCGTCGTCATCAACTTCGCCTACATCCTGCGGCTGACACGGGCGACGATCGCCGACATCCTGTCGCGCCCCTACATCGAGATGGCCGTTCTGAAAGGCCTTCCGACATGGCGGATCGTCATGCAGCACGCCCTGCCCAACGGCCTTGGCCCGCTGGCCAACATCGTGGCGCTCTCCTTCGCGATCCTGATCGTGGGAACGGTCGTGCTCGAGGTGGTGTTCGTCTACCCTGGCATGGGCCGCTACATGGTCGACGCCGTCTCGCGGCGTGACGTGCCGGTCGTCCAGGCCTGCAGCATGATCTTCGCCTCGTTCTTCGTCGGCCTCAACTTCCTCGCCGACCTGTTCGCGATCCTCGTCAACCCAAGGCTACGGTACCCGAAATGAAGAAACTTCACCTATTCGGCGAACCGGTGACGCCACAGGCATTTATTGGCCTCACGATCATCGGCATCTACGCCATCCTGGCCTTCTTTGCGCCGATCATCTCGCCTTACGACGCGACCGAGACGCTCGGGCCAGTCTGGGGGCCGCCGGAATGGGGCCACTGGCTGGGCTTCGACAACCTCGGGCGTGATATGCTGTCGAGGATCATCTACGGCACGCCGGTCACCATCGGCACGGCGCTCGCAGCCTCGATCCTCTCCTACCTGATCGGCTGCACGCTGGGCTTTATCGCGGCCATGTCGTCCTCCTTCGTCGACGGCATCATCTCGCGGGTGATGGATGTCTTCCTCGCCATTCCGACGCTGGTTTTCGCGCTTGCCCTGCTGACGGTCTTCAACGGCATCTTTGCCCTGATTGCCGCGATCGGCATCCTGAGCGCGCCGCGGGTGTTCCGCATCGCGCGGGCCGTGGCGATGGACATCACGGCCCTCGAATACGTCGAGGTGGCTCGCCTTCGCGGCGAGCCCCTGCGCTGGATCATCTTCCAGGAAGTCGCCCCCAACGCGCTGCCCGCGCTGGTGGCCGAATTCGGCCTCCGGGTCTCGTACAGCCTGCTGTTCATTTCGTCGCTCAGCTTTCTCGGCTTCGGTGTCCAGCCTCCGCTGGCCGACTGGGGCTCGCTGGTGCGGGAAAACGTGCTGGTCATCGGCTTCGGCGGCTTCGCGGCCCTCTATCCGGCCGGCGCCCTGGCGCTGCTGGCGGTGGGCGTCAGCCTGGTGGTCGACTGGGTGCTGTCCTTCGGACAAAGAAAGGGTGAGGAATGGTAAACGATCCGATACTCAAGGTCGAAGACCTCGTGATCGAAAGCGATCTCGAGCGTGACCCGGCCACCGGCAAGAACAAGCAGCTGGTCAAGGGCGTCAGCTTCGAGCTGCAACGCGGCGAGGTTCTCGGCCTGATCGGCGAATCCGGCGCCGGCAAGACGACGATCGGCCTGTCGGCCCTGTGCTACAGCCGCCCCGGCTGCCGCATCTCCGGCGGCCGGATCGACTTCGACGGCACCGACCTTCGCACCGCCGGCCCCGACCATGTCCGCGATATCCGCGGCCGCTCGGTGGCCTACATCGCCCAGAGCGCGGCAGCCTCCTTCAACCCGGCCCTGCGCCTGAAACGGCAGGCCGGCGAAACCGCGGTGCGCCACAACCTCGAGAACTGGGCCGGCGCCGACAAACGGTCGGTCGAACTTTTCGAGGAACTCAACCTCCCCTCGCCCAAGCACTTCGGCGACAAGTACCCGCACCAGGTGTCGGGCGGCCAGCTGCAGCGGGCGATGGCCGCCATGGCAGTCACCTGCAACCCCTCCGTTCTGGTGCTCGACGAACCGACAACGGCGCTCGACGTGACCACCCAGATCGAAGTGCTGATGACCCTGCGCAAGCTCATCCACAACCACAACGCCGCGGCCCTCTACATTTCCCACGACCTTGCCGTCGTGGCCCAGGTGGCCGACCGGATCATGGTGCTGCGCAACGGCCAATGCGTCGAAGTGGGCACCGCCGAGCAGATCATGTATCACCCGCGCGAGCAGTACACCAAGGACCTGCTCGCCGTCCGCGCCAGCGATACCGAGAAACCCTTCCTTCCCCCGGTCAAAAGTGAAACCGCGAAGGTGCTGGAAGTCGACAATCTCACCGCCAGCTACCGCTCGTTGCTCAAGGTCGTGGAAAACGTGACCTTCGACATCAAGCGCGGCGAGACGGTGGCGCTGGTCGGCGAATCCGGCAGCGGCAAAAGCAGCCTGGCCCGCGCCATCTGCGGCCTCGTGCAGATCGACAAAGGATCCGTGAAGCTCAACGGCGATGCGATCCCGCTGGCCTATTCAAAACGGTCGAAGGATCAGTTGAAGAAGATGCAACTGGTCTACCAGATGCCCGACATGGCCCTCAATCCGCGGCACAAGATCGGCAAGATCATCGGGCGCGCCGTGCGGCATTTCAACGGCGGAGCCTCGGCGAATGTCGATGCCGAGGTGGCCGAGCTCCTGCGCATGGTCGACCTTCCCGAGGATTTCGCGAACCGCCTGCCCCGCGACCTGTCGGGCGGTCAGAAGCAGCGGGTCTGCGTGGCGCGCGCGCTCGCGGCCAAACCCGATGTCCTTGTCTGCGACGAGGTCACCAGCGCGCTCGACTCGCTGGTCGCCGAGGAACTGCTCGCCCTTCTTGCGCGCATCCAGAACGAGGTCGGCCTCGGCATCCTCTTCATCACTCACGACCTTGGCCTGGTGCGCCGCACCGCCAACCGGGTTCTCGTCATGTTCAAGGGCGAAGTGGTGGATGAAGGCACGGTCGAAGAGGTCTACAGCCCGCCGCACCATCCCTACACCGAAAAGCTCCTGGCCTCGGTGCCGGAAATGCGGCTCGGCTGGCTGGACGAGGTCGTCGAGAAGCGCGGCGCCTCCATGTTCGAAGACAACGCGGCCTGACACGCCCGCCCCGTCAGGCCGGGCTCCAACAATACCGGTCGGGCCGCCTCACCCCGTGGCGGCCTGTCCGGCCTCCGGTTCGAAGATAAGCTGCACGTAATTCTTGAACTGCCGCAGCTGCATGGCGACGTGCTCGGGCTGCTGATAGATGCGGCTCAGCACGAAACCACCCTCGACCGTCCCCATGAAATGATCGGCAAGGTCCTCGCTCCTGACCGGGATGCGTGGCGGATACTGCTGCATGATCTCTTCGTATCTCTGCGAGTAGAACTTGCGCCATTTCCGTTGCGCCTTCTTCATGAACAGCGCGGTTTCATCGGACACCTTGTAATAGCTGAACGAGGCGAAAAGACAGCCCGGCATGTTTGTCTGCTCTTCGTACCATTCAGCCAGGCGCTCGATGAAGACAAGGTTGCGTTCCAGCGGGTCGTCCATCTGCTTGTCGACGGCCTGGATGATCCGGTAGAACTTGCTGCTGTCCTGGTTCACATAGCGCCGGGCCAGCTCCATCCCGAGATCGGTCTTCGACTTGAAATGGTAAAAGAACGCCCCCTTGGTAAGGCCGGTCGCCTGCAGGATCATGTCGATCGACGTGCCGGCATACCCATTCACCATCACAAGCTCATAAGCCTTGTCCAGAATGAGGTTCTTGGAAGAGTTTCTAGGGGCCATGACAATTCCCATTCTTCAAATTCCAACGGGGCACCCTGCCCGCTGCGAAACACCGTGAACCCGACAGGCACGATATGTTACATGTCTCCACTCGATGCATCGAAAAAGAAACAAACTAGTTAGTATGTTGGCCGATCCGTACAGGAGTGTCAAGCCACCCGCACGACAATGCAAGACCGGCAAACCGACATGCACACAGATTCGGCAGCTTCACGTCGCGACAGCCAAAGATTCGGTTTTTCCTCGTCGGAACCGGCACTTCGGCACCCGGGCCCGCGGATACGAAGCCGCCAAACAGACCTATCGGTTTAATAAGCCTCTCATACCGTGCATTTCCAAAGATTTTCTTGTCAGGTTTAGACTCATCTTATAATATTTCGTATTAAACCAACCGGTTTGTAACCGATCAAAACAGGGAGAAGACCAAATGACCATTTCACGCCGAAGCTTGCTGCGGACGGGAGGATCGCTCGTTGGCGCCGCAGCGCTGAATACATCGATATTCGGAGGGGCATTCGCGGAAACGCCGAAGAAAGGCGGAACGCTCAAGGTCGCGTCCGGCGGGTCTTCCACGGGCGACAGCCTCGACCCCACCACCTATGCCGGCAACTATCCCATGACGCTCGGTTACATGTGGGGCCGCCCCCTGTTCCGCGTCGACGGCAACATGGAGCTTGTCCCCGATGCGGCGGAAGGTCACGACGTGACACCCGACGCGAAAACCTGGATCGTGAAGATCCGCCAGGGCCTGGAATTCCCGAACGGAAAATCCTTCACCGCCTCCGATGCCGTCTGGACGATCAACCGGCACCGGCAGGAAGGCATGGCCTCGGGCCTGCAATCCAACCTCTCGCAGATCGAGAGCATGGAGGCGACCTCCCCAACCGAGGTCACCTTCAAGCTGAAGGCGGCAAACGCCGACTGGCTGTACGTCCTGACCGACTACCACCTTCTGATGCAGCCCGAGGGCGCACCGACCGACGAAGGCCTCGGCCTCGGGCCGTACACCATCGAAGCCTACGAGCCCGGCAACCGCGCCTTGCTCAAGAGAAACCCGCGCTACTGGCGCGATGACGTCGCCCATTACGAGACGATCGAGTTCTACGCGATCAACGACGCCAGCGCCCGGACCAGCGCCTTGCAGACCGGCGAGATCGACCTTGCGCTGCAAGTGCCGTCGAAAATCGCCCGCCTGCTCGAAATGGCCGGCTTCAGCATTCACCAGCGCCCCGCCGCAGCGTTCTCCGAGATCGTGGCCCAGGTCGACAACGACCCGTTCACCAACAAGGATCTCGTGCTCGCCCTCAAATACGGCCTGAACCGTCAGGACCTGATGGACAAGGTGTTCTTCGGCGTCGGCGATATCGGCAACGACCACCCGATCCCCAGCTTCTTCCGGTACCATGCCGCCGACCTGCCCCAGACGGCCTATGACCCGGACAAGGCAAAGTACCACTTCGACAAGGCCGGGATCTCCGGCGACGTTCCGGCGCTCGCCATGGCCCCGATGCTGTTCTATACCAGCGGCCTCGAAGTCGCCGAGCTCTATCAGCAACAGCTCAAGGCGGCCGGCATCAACCTCGCCATCGATCGGGTGCCCGACAACGGCTACTGGGCAAACGTCTGGAATCAAAGACCTTTCTTCGCCGGTGGCTGGTTCGGTCGCCCGACGGAAGACCAGATGCTCACCTCGGCCTACCACTCCGAAGCGGTCTATAACGGCTCGCACTACAAGGATCCGATGCTCGATCAGCTTCTGCTCGACGCACGCTCGGAACTTGACGAGGACAAGCGCCGCCAGCTCTATTTCGATGCCCAGGAAATGGTGAACCAGAACGCAGGGACGATCATCCCCTACTTCACCGCGCTCCTCTCGGCCACAAGCTCCAATGTCGCCGGCTTCCAGATTTCGCCGGTCGGCGACGGCAGCTTCGTCGACGACGTCTACCAGGTCTCGTAAGGGGCCAGGGCGGCCCGGGCCATCCCCGGGCCGCCCAATCGCAAATCAGCACGAAAGCGGCTGGCAACACCTTCCGCGCCGGTCAGGCCCATGAAACATTGCCCTGTCAGCCCCGGCCAGGCTCAGTACAGCTCCGGCCGTCTATCGGCACGATACGTGGCGATGGCCCGCCACCGGTCCAGATCCTCGTCCTCGAACACGACCTCGTGGCTTGCCGCCCCTACAGACCGGCCAAGCGACGCCACAACCTTGCCAGACGGCGCCACGATGCAGGAATGACCGATCGAGTCGAACTGCCATTCCGGCCCGACACAGCAGGACATCGCCAGCCACACCCCGTTTTCCAACGCCCGCGTCTGCGCAAGCGCCGTCACCGTCGGCGCATCCCAGCCCCACCTGTGGCGCTGAAAACCATCCGTGATCCAGTTCGTGCTGTTGATGACAAGATCGGCCCCCATATCGACCAGCTTTCTCACGTATTCGGGAAAGATCAGGTCATAACACACCGTCATGCCGATGCGGCCGACAGGGGTCTCGACGACCATCGGCGCGTCCCCGGCCGAGAACCACTCGCGCTCGGCAGAGAAAAGATGCGCCTTGCGATAGGTCGCGATCCGCGTGCCATCGGGCGAGAACATCAACTGGGCATCATAATATGCCCCCTCCGCCCGTATCGGCGCGCCGACCACAAGGTACACCCCGTGGCGCTTGGCGATCTCGCCCAACCGGGAAGAGACCGGCCCGTCCTCCTCCTCGGCCAACTCATCCAACCGGTCGCTGATGAAATACCCCGTGGTCGCCATCTCCGGCAGCACCACCAGCCCCGCGCCCTCCTGCGCGGCCAATGCCACCAGGTGGGCGGTAATGCCAAGGTTGGCCTCCACATCCCCCGGAACGCAATGCATCTGGGCCACGGAAACCTGCAACGGCGCAGGGGCAGAAACTGTCTTGTCGGTCATTCGGATTCTCCGTTCCGCGGGCCGCCGGAAATCGCGACCAGCAACTGCGTCTCATCTGTATCGGCGGTCTGAAGCTCGCCGGCAAGCGTGCCATTCTTCATCAGCAACAGCCTGTCGGTCAGGCTCAACAGCTCTTCGTTCTCCGAAGACACCACGATGATGGCCACCCCGTCCCGCGCAAGGTCGCGCAGGATGCGGTGGATCTGGCCCTTGGCGGCAATATCCACCCCGCGCGTCGGCTCATCGACGATCAGCAGCCGTGGCCGCGTCAGCAGCGCACGCGCCAGCATCACCTTCTGCTGGTTGCCGCCACTCAGTTCGGTAACCGGCATCCGGGGGCTGGCGGCCACCACCTTCAACCGCTCCATGAACTCCGACGCGGCCGCGCGCTCCCTTCGCGGGCTGCGAAAGCCCAGCTTGGAAAAGCTGCCAAGTGCCGCGGCCGTCGCGTTGTCGGTGACGCTCAGGCTGGGGAACAGCCCGGCGCTCTTGCGGTCTTCGGTCAGGTAGACAACCCCGCGCGCGATCGCCTGTGCCACGTTGGTGTAACTGACAGTCATATCTCCGTCCGTCAGCCGGATACGCGCCCGGCGCCGCCCGGCGCCGGCCAGCGTCCGGGCAAAGGCCGTCCGCCCAGACCCGCCCAGCCCCGCGATCCCGACGATCTCCCCGGAACGGAGGCCAAGCTCGATGCGGCGCCCGCCCTGCTCGACCGTGATGTCGAGCGTCCTTGCATCGGCCGAGACCGGCGCCGGCCCGGCCTCGGGCGTCTTCATCCCGGCCTCGCCGGTGATGAGGTCGGCCAGGCCCTCGACGCTCATGCCCCTGGCATCGTGCATGCCGACAAGCCGGCCGTCACGCACAACAGTCACCCTATCGGCAATCTCGATCACCTCACCCAGGAAATGCGAGACATAGATCACTAGGATCCCGTCGTCGCGCAGACGCCGGATGATATCGAAAAGGTTCCTCTTTTCGGCCATCGAAAGCACCGCGGTCGGCTCGTCGAGGATAAGCACACGCGGCTCCATCGAAAGCGCGCGCGCCAGTTCGACAAGCTGCTGATCGGCGACGCTCAGCGCCTCGGCCTTCGCCCGGGCGCTCACCTTCAGGCCGAACCGCGCGAGCAGCGCAGTGGTCTGCTCGTAAAGCCGCGGGATATCCACGGCGCCCCAGCGGGTGCGCGGCTCCCGGCCAAGAAAGACGTTACGGGCCACATCAAGCTGGGTGACCAGGCTGAGCTCCTGGTAAACACAGGCCACCCCGGCCGACAGCGCGTCGGCCGGGCTTGCAAAGGCCCGATCCTGTCCCGACAGGCAAACCGTGCCGCCGCTGGGCCGGGTGGCGCCCGACAGGATGTTCATCAGGGTCGACTTGCCGGCGCCATTGGCGCCGACAATCGCGTGCACTTCGCCCGCCCTTGCCGAAAAACACACCCCGTCCAGCGCGGTGTTCCCCGGATACTGCTTGCTCAGATCACGGGTTTCCAGAAGGTCGGGCGCAGCCATCACCGTCATTGCTTCGGCAGGAACTCGTCCGGCAACTCGGTGGACCACCAGTCATCCGGCGCATCCGCATCGACATAATCGCCGATATCCTCGGGCGCGATGTATTCGGATTCAACCGCCGTGCCGCGGGTGACGTCCTCGCCCTTCAGGATCGACAGGCCGATCTTCACCGCTTCCTGCCCCGCGCGGGTCGGGAAGGTGACGGCGCCACCCTGATTGTTTTCTGCAACCCATTTCAGCCAGCCATTGTATTCATCGCCGGGCGACATGGTCACCTCGTCCAGCCGTCCCGCCTCATCGAACGCCTCGGCCACGCCGATCGACATCTGGCCGGCCGGCGAAAAGACACCGTCAATCTGCGGGAAGCGCTGAAGCAGGTTCTCGGTGATCTGCTTGGCCTTCGCGCGGTTCCAGTCGCCGTATTCCGCGCTCAGCAGTTCCACGTCGGGATATTCCTCAAGCACCGTGTTCAGCGCATCGAGCTGATCGACGGCGGCCGTCGTGCCCGCAATCGGCAGCATGGCGATGATCTTGCCCTCGCCGCCAAGGTCGTCCATCAGGCTGCGGGCCACCATCTCCCCCAGCCGCCATTGGCTGATATACGCGTTCGAGACGGTCCCGGCATTGTCGGTGAACCCGCCGCCCGCCTGAACCGTCGGCGTCCCTTCGGCAACCGCCCGTTCCAGAACGCTCGCGATGGCGGCATCGTCGACCGGCCAATAGATCAGAAGGTCGATATCCTGGCGCAGCAGATCCTCGATATCCGAAATCTGCTTGGTCGGGTTGAAGGCCGCGTCGGTGACGATGACTTCCTCGATCTCGTCATGCTTCGACGCCTCCCAGTGGATATGCTGCAGGGCGAACACCACCCAGGAATTCGACAGGTACCCCGCCGACACCCCGATCTTGTAGGGGCCCTCCTTGGCGAATTTCGACGTATCCACGGCCTCCTTCGCCGCGGCGGCCTGCCGTTCCTCGGTCTGCTTGTCCGCAAACGTCGGACCGGCAAGGCTGATCGCGGCAAGGGCCGCGGCGGTTGTCATGAGCAGTCGTCTCGTGAGTTTCATTCTTGGTCCACCTCTCCGTATTGGGTCTTCATTGTTGTCGTCATGATCGGGCATTGATCTGGCCGTAAATGGCGGAGGCCGCGATGATGATGAGCCCCATGACCACCATCTGAAGGTGGTAGGGCAGCCCGCTGATGTTCACGATGTTGAAGGCGATCACCAGCACCAGCACCCCGGCCAGCGTTCCGATGACCCCGCCGCGCCCGCCTTCGAAGGTCGTCCCGCCCAGCACGACGGCGGCCAGGATCTGAAATTCGAGCCCCTGCCCCGAAAGCGTGCTGGAAACACCCGACCGCGCCAGCAGCGCCAGCCCGCCCAGCGCCCCGAACAGGCCCGAAAGCGCGTAGGCCGCGATGATGACCCCGCGGTCCGGGATCCCCCCAAGCAGCGCCGCCCGGCGGTTCGACCCGGTCAGGAACACGTATTGCCCGAACAGCGTCCGCTTCTGGATCACCACGCCAACCAGAACCGCCGCCAGGAACGCAAGCGACAGAACCGGAACGACGCCGTCGATGCGATAGTTGAAGAATTCCCGAAACCCCGGCGAAACGATGCCCCGTGCCGTACCGCCCGAGAAGATCTGCGTGATCCCGAGTATGGCGATACCTGTGGCAAGCGTCAGGATGAACGGCGACACCCGCGAAAACGCAAGAACCACGCCGTTGAACGCACCTGCCAGGGCGCCGATACCGCAGGTCAGGGCGATGGCCATCGGCAGGTTCGCCGCCTGCCCGTCCATCAGCACGGCGCCGACCACCGCGCACAGTGAAATGATCGCCCCGATCGACAGGTCGACCCCGCCAAGGATCATCACGAAGGTCACACCGACCGCCGCGATGCCCACCGGGGCGATCTGGCGGATCACGTTGAAAAGGTATTTCGGCTGCAGGAACGCGTCAGAGATCAGCACGGCCAGCAGGAACACGGCCGCCAGCACGGCAAGGATGGCATAAGATGACAGGAAGCGCAGCACGCCGTCGCGGCTTGGGGTCATCGCCATCACCGTGCGGTCTCCCTCGGCTGGTTGACGAGGATGGCCGCCACCACGATCGCCCCCTTGGCGAACATCTGGACAAAGGCCGAGATGCCGAACAGGTTGAGCAGGTTCGACACCAGCGTCAGCGCCAGAACCCCCGCGAGCGTATTGACGACACTCCCCCGCCCGCCGCTCAGCGCGGCACCGCCAAGCACGACAGCCACGATGGAATCGAGCTCCAGCCCCACACCCGCCAGCGGATAGCCGGTCCCCAGGCGACCGGCCAGCACCAGCCCTCCCACCGCCGCGAACCCTCCGGCGATGGCAAAGGCGGCCACCTGAAGCCCGCCCGCATTGATCCCGGCCTTCCGCGCACTGTCCGCGTTGCCCCCCGCGGCCAGCAGGTGAAATCCGAAGCGCGTGCGCGACAGAACCGCCTGCGTCACCAGCACCAGCCCCACCAGCAGGATCGCCGACAGCGGCACCCCGAACAGCGAACCGTTCGCCAGTTCCTTCAGCGGGTCAGAGGCACGCCCGACGCTCCGGTCGGTGAAGGTAAAGATCAGCCCCTGCAGAACCGACAGCATGCCGAAGGTCAGGATCAGCGGATGCAGCCTCAGCCACCGCACCAGCGCCCCGTTCAGGGCACCGATCGACACACCCACCAGGATCATGGCAAGCGCGACCGGCACGGTGAGGGCCGGATAGATATCCAGCGCCCAGCACGACAGCACGACGACCAGCCCCGCCGTCATGCCGACACTGAGATCGACCATCCCCAGAAGGACGACGAAGGTCTGCCCGACAGCGATCAACCCCAGCGCCGCGGACTGGCGCAGAATATTGGCGAGGTTCTCGAAGGTGCGGAAATCGGGCAGGAACAGCAGCGCAAAGCCGAAGCCCGCCGCCAGAATGACCCAGATGCCGGACTGGCCGGCATCGTACCGAAGGCGCGCGGCGCCTACAGCCATGACGCCACCTCCTCCGCCCCGGCCACCCAGCCGAACTTCAGCGCGAAATTCTTCAGCGTCGCGGCATGCAGGTCCGGCGCATAGGAGGAAACCCCGTCGGAAACCATCGTGGTTCTGAACCCGTGGTGAAACGCCTCCCGCGCGGTTTCCTCCACGCAGATCTGCGTCACCGTACCGGTCACCACCAGCGACGAGACGTTCAGATACCGCAGCCTCGCCGAAAGGTCGGTCCCGTGAAACGCGCCATAGCCCCGCTTGTCGATCACGATATCCCCGGCCTCCGGGCGCAGCTCGTCGACAACCGCGGCACAGTCCAGCGCGCCGTCCGCGTCATCGTAGCTCCGCAGACGCCCGGGCCAGCAGCATTTCGTGTCCGGCCGGCATTCCGGCGACCAGAGCCACATGAGCCCCGGCTCCGGACCCGAAACGAAACGGGTGAAAATGACCGGCAGGTCTCGCGCATGAAACGTGTCGACGAGGCCCGAGATGACAGGGATGGTTGCCCGCGACGTCGGCACCTCCAACGGAGCGCCCTGCCGAACGAAGTCGTTCTGCATGTCCACGACGACCAATGCCGCGCTCCGGACACGTTCCGATGTCGGCACCTCCTGCGAAGACGATGCAAGCTCTCCGGAATGAAGCACGCGCTGTTCCCTTCCCGCCCGATCCTGTCGGCCCACGGTCGCACGAACGGGCGCACGACCTCGATTCGAGTCAAAAATGAGCGAGATACTGTTTCCTGTCAATTGCAACCAACTATTTAGTTATAAAATTGACTTCGCCCGGCGACCATGCTCAAATTGCCGGCAGCACGACCGGCACGCAGGCTCAGGCTCGCGATCCATCCATTCACCGGAAGGCCAGAAAGCGCTGGCATTACGCTGCGCCATCTGGTCTTGAGAACGTCGATTGAACAGGTGCGAGAAGATCTTGTCGTTATCCAACAACATACTTTCCAAAGCCCAGGGCCGGCATCGCCGCAACCCCGAAGCCACCCGCGCGTCGATCCTTGCATCGGCGCAGATAGAGTTTGCCGAACACGGCCTCCGAGGCGGGCGCATCGACCGGATCGCCGACCGCGCCAAGGCGAACAAGCAACTCGTCTACTACTATTTCGGCGGCAAGGAAGAGCTTTACCGCGCCGCCCTCGAAGCCACCTATGCCGAGATCCGGAAGCGCGAAACCGAGCTCGACCTGAGCGCACTTCCCCCTGAAACCGCTATGAAACGCCTGATCGAGTTCTCGCTCGACTATTTCGCCTCGAACCGCGAATTCATTCGCCTGCTGTCCGACGAGAACACCCATGGCGCCGAGCACATCAAGAATTCCGAATTCGCCAAGAACACCAATTCGCCGATCCTGAAACTCGTCTCCGAAATTCTCGAACGCGGCGTCGAGGAAGGCGTGTTCCGCAAGGGGGTCGACCCGCTCGAGCTCTATATCTCCATCTCCGGCATGACGTTCTTCTACTTCGCGAACGCGGCCACGCTCTCGGCCATCTTCGGCAGGGAACTCGACCGCACGGAAACGATCGCGGCCTACCGCGAACACATCGTCACCCTCACGATCAACGGCCTCCGGGCCTGATCGCACCCGGCACCCGCCCCTCCCCAACTCTCCAGGTGAACGTTTTCACTTGCCATGAAGACATCGTTTCTCTAGCTTTCAACCAAATAGTTATATATTGATACGCCGCCGCTCTGACGGCGCGCCGATCGGGAGGTAGCGAATGCTGAAGAAAGAGACCGACGGATTGCGCACCCTGCCCGCGCGTTTCGGAAGCACGGAAGAGCTCGACGATTTCCTGTCGCGCCCCGACGCGGCCCTGATCGAAGACATGAAAGCCGTCGAGGGCGACATCATCATCCTCGGCGCCGCCGGCAAGATGGGCCCCACGCTGGCCCGGCTTGCCCGCAACGCGGCCCCCGACAAGCGTATCGTCGGCGTGGCCCGGTTTTCCGACCCGCAGTCGCGGCGACAGATGGAAGATTGCGGCATAGAAACGATCCAGGCCGATCTTCTCGACCCGCAACAGGTCCAGAACCTGCCGAAACTGGAAAACGTGATCTTCATGGCGGGCATGAAGTTCGGCGCCAGCGGCAACCAGCCCCTCACATGGGCCATGAACACCTACTGCCCGGCCCTTGTCGCATCCGCCTTCCACGCCTCGCGCATCATCGCCTTCTCGACCGGCAACGTCTATCCGCTGATCGACGTGCTTCACCAGGGCGCCACCGAAGACACCCCGCCCGGCCCACGCGGCGAATACGCGCAATCCTGCCTCGGGCGCGAACGCATCTTCGAGCATTTCTCGGGCCTGCACGGCGCGCCCGGGCGGCTCTTCCGCCTGAACTACGCCATCGACCTGCGCTACGGCGTCCTGCACGATCTCGCCACCCGCCTCAAGGCGGGCCAGACGATCGACCTGTCGCCGATGGGCCATGTCAACGTGATCTGGCAGGGCGACGCCAACGCCCAGGCCCTCCGCTCCCTCCGGCACTGCACCACGCCCACAAGCCCCATCAACGTCAGCGGCCCCGAAACCCTTTCGGTCCGCTGGCTTCTCGAGGAACTGTGCCAGCGCATGGGCATCACCCCCCGCCTGACCGGCACAGAGCCCGGCAGCGCGTGGCTCTCCAACAGCGCCGAGGCGGCCCGGCTCTTCGGCTATCCGACCGTCCCCGTCAGCGTGATGCTCGACTGGGTGGCAGACTGGGTCATGCGCGACATGCCAAGCCTCAACAAGCCCACCAAGTACGAGGTCCGCGATGGCGGATTTTGACGGGCTGCACCAGGTCCGGCTGTCCCCGGGCGACGAACAGGATGCCCTGGCCCTGTCCCGCGACGTGGGCTGGAACCAGCTTGCCGCAGACTGGACGCACTTCATCCAGGAGGGGCTGACCATCGGCCTGAGGGATCGCTCCGGCCGCTTGGTCGCCACGAGCGCGGCCCTGCCCTATGACGGCCCGTTCGGCTTTGTCAGCATGGTCATCGTGACGCCCGCCATGCGCCGGCGCGGGCTGGCAAGCGCGCTCGTCCGGATCTGCGCCGACGATCTGCGGGCGCGCGGCCTCGTCCCCGTGCTCGACGCCACCGAACAGGGGCAGCCGGTCTATGAAAAACAGGGGTTCGTGCCCCAGTTCCGCTACGACCGCTGGCAACGCGACGGCGAGGGATCAATGCCGGCACTGCGGCCCGGGCCCGCCACCGACGCACAGGCCATCGCGCACCTCGACGCACAGGCCTTCGGCGCCGCACGCCCGGCGCTCCTGCGCGCGTTTCTCTCAAGGCCCGACACGATCGCGATCAGCACCGCCGACACCGGCTTCGCCCTCCTCCGCCGCGGCCGTCGCGCCTGGCAGGCCGGGCCGGTCGTCTCGACCTCGGAAGACGGCGCCATCCACCTGATCAGTCAACTGCCCCTTGGCGACGCGCCCCTCTTCATCGACGTGCCACAGGGGTGGCAGAAGATCGGCGCGTGGCTCGCGGCACGGGGCTTCGCCGTTCAGCGCCGCTTCGCACGCATGGCTTTCGAACGGCGCGCGCCCTTCGGCGCGCCCGACAGACTGTTCGCAACCGCAGGGCCGGAGTACGGATGATGACAGCCACAGAAACACCCGGCCTGACGCTTCTGCGACAGGGCACTGCCATTCCGGCGCATCCACTCGCGCTGACCGCCGATCGCACCCTCGATGAACGCCGGCAGCGTGCCCTGTCGCGCTATTACATCGACGCGGGCGCCGGCGGCCTGGCCGTGGGCGTGCACACCACCCAGTTCCAGATCCGGCAGGCGGGGCTTTACGACCGCGTGCTGAAAATCGCCGCCGACACGGCACGCCAGTGGACCGACCGGTCCCTCGCGATGGTCGCGGGGCTGGCGGGTGACACGGCACAGGCGACCTCCGAGGCGAAAACCGCCCGCTCACTCGGCTACGACGCCGGCCTGCTGAGCCTCGCCGCCCTGTCCACCCGCCCGGCCGACGACATGATCGCGCATTGCGCCGAGGTCGCGGCCCAGATCCCGCTCATAGGTTTCTACCTTCAGCCCGCCGTGGGCGGCGCGCATCTCGACGCGGAATTCTGGGCGCGCTTCTGCGCCTTGCCCAACGTCATCGCCATCAAGATCGCCCCGTTCAACCGCTACCGAACCCTCGATGTCATCCGCGGCCTCGTCGAGGCGGGCGCCGAAGACCGCATCACGCTCTACACCGGCAATGACGACCATATCGTGCTCGACCTGCTCCTCCCCTTCCAGGTCATGCGCGAGGGCGCCCCGGTGACAGTCCGCTTCAAGGGCGGCCTGCTCGGGCACTGGTCCGTCTGGACGAAAAACGCCGTCGCGCTCTACCACACCTGCCGGCAGGCCGCCGAAGCCGGTGCCGTCCCGCCCGACCTGCTGGCACTCGACAGTCGGGTGACCGACTGCAACGCGGCCTTCTTCGACGTGGAGAACGACTTCGCCGGCTGCATCGCCGGCTGCCACGAGGTTCTGCGCCGGCAGGGGCTGCTGGAAGGGCTCTGGTGCCTCGATCCCGAAGAAAGCCTCGGCCCCGGTCAGCGCCAGCGGATCGACCGGGTCCTGCGCGATCACCCCGACCTGTCCGACGACGCCTTCGTCTCGGCCAACCTCGAAAGGTGGCTCGACAGCTGAGCCCGGCCGCAACCGCCCGCCCGAACCGCGTGCGTCACGCCGGCCTCTCCGATAGCCCGCCGACGAACCGCACCGTGATGACGATCGCCACCACCGAACAGGCGGTCGTCACCAGCGCGCCGCCGCTCCAGTTTCCCATCGCATCCACCGCGGTGCCCGCCGCAAGCGGGCCCACCAGCTGCCCGGTGCCCGCGCCCTGGTACACGGCCCCGGCGGTTATCGCCGCCCCTGCCCCCGACCGCGCCGCCAACTGCGGCACGAGCCCCCAGATCACGGCAGGCGGAACCCCGGCCAGCGTGATGAAGATCAGCACCGCCCCCAGCCTCACCGAAAGCGGCAGCGGCTCGAAGAAGAACGCCAGCGCACACACCCCCATCACCGCGAACGACACGACAAGAAGCTTGGCCGCCGAAACCTGCCCCGACAGCAGGAACGAGGCCGCCACGTTCCCGATGATGACGAACAGCGCCGACAGCCCGCCAAGCCGCGCCGCCTGCGTCATGTCAAGCGACCAGGCGTCCAGCGCGATGGTCGGAAAAAACCCCTGCACCGTCAGGTAGGACCCCTGGAAAAGGGCGAACAGCACCGCCGCCGCCACCGTCGCCGCGTCCGGCCAGCCCGCGGCGGCCTGCCGGATCTCGCGGCTGGTATGCGTCCTGACACGCGGCGAGATGACCAGAAGATAACCCGCCGAAACGAGCGGCAGCACGCCGCAGATCATGAACAACTGCCGCCACGCTCCCTCGGCCTCCCACGGCACCGGAATGACCATCGCCGAGGCCAGCCCAAGCGGCAGCCACGCCGCCCAGAACCCCATCGCCAGCACCCTCTGCCGCCCCGAACTGCACGACTGGATCAGCGCCGGCATCGCACACACCACCAAGGGCAGGCCAAGCGCCTCGACGACCCTGGCCGCCAGCAGCCCGGCCCAGCCCTCGGCCATCCCCCCGGCAAGGCTCCCGCAACCGATCAGCACAAGCCCCGTCAACCCGGCCCGCAACGGCCGGATGCGCAGCACGACCATGCCCACCCCCGTGCTCAACAACGCCGCGCCAAGGCTGAACAGCGAAAAGTAAAGCGAGGCGTCGGCAAGCCCGACCCCGAAACCCTCCCGCAGGGCCGGCAATGCCGCGCTGGCCTTGCCGATCTGCATGGCCGTCACGACCCCGGCAAGGATCGCCGCACAGATCACCAGCCAATCGGCATCACCCCCAGGGGCGCCGCGCCCGTCGTCCCGGCCTGTCATCCGGCCGCCCGCCGAAGGATCATGTCGGCCGCCTTCTCGGCGATCATGGTCACGGGCGCATGGGTATTGCCCGAGGTGATCGCCGGCATCACCGACGCATCGGCGACACTCAGCCCCCCAACGCCATTCACCGTCAGCTCCGGCGATACGACGGCCCCCTGGTCCGTCCCCATCCGGCAGGTCGACACCGGATGAAAGATGGTGGTCGAGATATCCCCCGCCGCCCGCGCAAGCTCCGCATCGCTGTCCAGATGCGCACCGGGAAGATGCTCCTCGGGCGCATGGGCCCGCATCACCGCCGTCTGCATCAGGCGCCGCGCATGCCGGATCGACTGTATCGCCACCTGCCGGTCGCCTTCCGTGCTCAGGTAATTCGGCCGGATCGCAGGCGGCGCAGCGGGGTCGGGGCTGGTGATATGACAGGTGCCACGGCTCTCCGGCCTCAGGTTGCAGACCGACACGGTCAGCGCCGGGAAACGGTGCAACGGCTCGCCGAACCTGTCGAGCGACAGCGGCTGCACGTGATACTCGATATTGGCCGTCTCGTGCTCCGGGCCCGACCGGGTGAAAATCCCCAGCTGGCTGGGCGCCATCGACATCGGCCCCGACCGGCGCAACGCGTAGTCCGCCGCGATCCGCAGCTTTCCCAGCGGCGCGGCATAAAGATCGTTCAGCGTCCGTGCGCCCTTGATCCGAAACACCGTCCGGATCTGAAGATGATCCTGCAGGTTCTCCCCGACCCCGGGCAGCTCATGCCTGACATCGATCCCATGCCGGTGCAGCACATCGCCCGGCCCGACGCCCGAAAGCTGCAGGATCTTGGGCGAGCCGATGGCGCCCGCCGCCAGAACGATCTCGGCCCCGGCCCGCGCATGACATTTCCGGCCCCGATGACGAAACGAAACGCCGGTCGCGCGCCCACCCTCGAAAGCCAGCCCCGTCACCTCGGCCCCGGTCACGATCCGCAGGTTGGGCCGTCGCCGCACAGGGTCGAGAAACGCCTTCCGCGCGTTCCACCGCACCCCGCCCTTCTGGGTCACCTCGAAATAGCCCGCGCCCTCGTTGTCACCGGAATTGAAATCCTCCGTCGGCGCGATGCCCAGCTCGCGCGCGGCATCGATCACCGCGTCAAGGATCGGCCAGTTCAGCCGCTGCCGCTCGACCCGCATCTCGCCGTCGCCGCCATGCGTGGCGCTTTCCCCCCTGTAATGGCGCTCGGACCGCCTGAAATACGGAAGGACATCGTCCCAGCCCCACCCGGTATTGCCCATCTGGCGCCAGCCATCGTAATCCCGTGCCTGCCCGCGCATGTAGATCATGCCGTTGATCGAGGAACAGCCGCCCAGCACCCGGCCCCGCGGATAGTTCAGCGCCCGCCCGTTCAGGCCGGGCTCCGGCTCGGTCTTCAGGCACCAGTCAAGCCGCGGGTTCCCCATGGCGTAAAGATACCCGACCGGCACGTGAACCCAGAAATGGTTGTCGCTTCCGCCGGCCTCCAACAGCAGCACGCGGCGCTTCGGATCGCGCGACAGCCGGTTCGCAAGCACGCAGCCCGCAGACCCGGCCCCGACGACGATGAAATCGTAATCCCCCTCGTCGCTCGCCCCCTCGCCAGCGCCCGCTGTCATGGGGCCGCGACCCGCACCGCCTGTTCCTGGTGTCCGAGCCCGGCAACCTCCAGCCGCATCACGTCACCATCCTTCAGCCAGACCTGCGGCCGCATCCCCAGCCCCACGCCCGGCGGCGTGCCGGTGGTCACCACATCGCCCGGCTCCAGTGTCATGAACTGGCTCAGATAGCTGACCAGCGTCGCAACGCCGAAGATCATCGTGCTGGTGCTGCCATCCTGCCGCCGGTCGCCCGACACGTCACAGGTCATGCGCAAATTCCCCGGGTCGGCAATCTCGTCCGCCGTCACCAGCCACGGGCCCATCGGCGCAAAGCCGTCATAGCTCTTGCCCTTGGTCCACTGCCCCTCCCGCTCGGCCTGCCAGGCACGTTCCGAGATATCGTTGACGATGCAATAGCCCGCGACATGCGCCATCGCGTCCGCCTCGGCCACATGCTTGGCGCGCGTGCCGATCACAAAGGCCAGCTCGACCTCCCAATCCGCCTTCTTCGCATCGGGCGGCAGAACCACCTCGTCATAGGGGCCGGCAATCGACGTGTTGGCCTTCAGGAAAACGATCGGCTCCTTCGGGATCGGCAGGCCCGATTCCTCGGCATGATCGGAGTAATTGAGCCCGATCCCGATCAGCTTGCCCACGCCGCCCACGCAGGGGCCGATGCGCGCGCCCTCCGGCACGGGCGGCAGCGCCGCCGTATCCGTGCCGCGCAACACCTCCAGCGCCTCCGGCGACAGGGCCGCCCCGTCGATATCCGGGATCACGCCAACCAGGCTGCGCAGCGTGCCATCCGCGGCCAAGATCCCCGGCTCTTCCCTGCCCCGTTCGCCAAACCTGAAAAGCTTCATGCCTCGTCCTTCCCTGCCGTCTTGTCTTCATGCGCGATCTCAAGCCAGAACCGCCCCGGAACCTCGTTCTTCCGCGCGCCCATGGCGGGCGCCGCGGCGTCAGCAGCCGCAAGCGCCTCGCTCGCCGACGGGTGCGGCGCCTCGGCCTCCACTAGAAGCAGGTATTTCTGCTCCCCCGGACCGCCTCCGTAGATCTTCCGTTCCGATGTCTGGATGCCCGATACCGCCTCGTCCACGGCCCAAAGCTGCACCCGCCCGATCCCCGGCGCCTCGGCCATGGCCGCAAGCCAGGGCGCCACGTCCGCCCCGCCCGGCGCCTCGTCCCGGTTGAACTGCAGCGAAATCAGCCACGGCGCGCAGAACCGAAGCTCCCGGCCCGCCGCCTCGACCCGGCGATAGATATTCCGCGTCGGGTTGCGGAAATACGTCAGCGCCTCGCGCGTCCAGTCGGTCGGGGCATTGAGCGCCGCAAGATAGGCGTCCGACGACAGCACCTCCGGCGCCTCGGTCTCGTAAATCATCAGGAAATGCGGCGTCCCGTCCTCCGCCCGGTACCGGCGCCCCCGCAGGAAACCGGGGATCGACACCCGCTCCGGCACGTGCTCGCAATTGTGCCACTCTTGGTACCGCAACACGTAACCGGGCTCGATATCCGCCCAGAACGCCATCAGGCCGGTTGCATCCGTCACTCTGGTCATCGTCCTTCACTCCATGCCAAGCAAGCCGTAGACCTCGCGCGCATAGGCGCCGAAATCCTCGTGTGTCTTCATGTCGAGCCGGCGGGGATAGGGCAGCTGCACGTCGATTTCCTTGGCCAGCCGCGCCGGGCCCGAGGTCATCACCGCGATCTTCGAGCCAAGGAACACCGCCTCGCTGATCCCGTGCGTTACGAACAGGATCGTCTTGCCGCTCTGCTCCCAGATGCGCAGCAGTTCGAGGTTCATGTGCTCCCGCGTCAGCGCATCCAGCGCGCCGAACGGCTCGTCCATCAGAACCAGCTTCGGGTCATGCACCAGCGACCGCGCGATCGAGACGCGCTGTTGCTGACCGCCCGAAAGCTGCTTTGGGTACTTGTCCTCCTGCCCCTGCAATCCGACCAGCGCCAGCAGGTCGCGCGCCCTGTCCCGCGCCTCTCGCATGGGCAGGCCCAGGAACTCGGCCGGCAGCAGCACGTTGTCGAGCACGGTGCGCCACTTCAGCAGCA
This sequence comes from Roseovarius indicus, assembly GCF_008728195.1. Lineage (NCBI taxonomy): Bacteria > Pseudomonadati > Pseudomonadota > Alphaproteobacteria > Rhodobacterales > Roseobacteraceae > Roseovarius > Roseovarius indicus. The sequence goes on along the minus strand of NZ_CP031598.1, from coordinate 1,395,084 downwards.
GCGATTGCTGGAAGACGATGCCGACATGCCGGTTGACGTCGAACCCCCCGTCGCCGCCGCCGATTTCCAGCGTGCCCTCCGTGGCCTCCAGCAGACCGGCGATGATCATGATCAGGGTGGATTTCCCACAGCCCGACGGGCCGACGATCGAGACAAGATCCCCCTCCTTCACGTCAAGGCTGACATCGGAAAGCGCCGGGTACTCGTTGGCCTTCCCTTTGTTGTAAACCTTGCTCAGGCCCGAGATATGAATGAACGGTTTTTGCATCACGCATTGCCTCCGCGTTTGACGAGAAGCCACTCGAGAAAGGCGACCGCACCGTAAAGCACGACCCCGATCAGCGTGATCATCAGAACCGACATGAACATCGTCGCGGTGTCGAGATTGATCTGCACCTGAAGCATCAGGTAGCCGAGCCCCTTCTCCGACCCGATGAACTCGCCCACGATCGCCCCGGCCACCGCCAGAACGGCCGACACCTTCATGCCGGAAAAGATATAGGGCAACGCACCGGGAAACTGGATTTTCCGGAAGATCTGCCATTTCGAGGCATTCACGGTCCGCGCCAGGTACAGCATCTCCGGCTCGATCTCGCTCAGGCCCCGCGCCGTGGTGATGACGATGGGAAAGAAGCAGATCGCAAAGGCAATCGCCATGTTCGTGCCGATGCCATAACCGAACCAGACGATGATCAGCGGGCCCAGCGCGACCTTCGGGATCATGTTCAGCGACACCAGCAGCGGCATGAACAGCGCAAGCAACAGCCGGCTCCAGCTGAAGAACAGCGCGATCGCCACGCCCACGACCACGGCGATCAGGAAACCGCCGAAGATCTCGATCGTGGTGACCAGGGTATTCTCCGCCCACCGGTTGCGCGGCTCGAACAGCGTGGCCAGCGTTTCGGTGGGCGAAGGCAGGAAATATCGGGGCAGACCGCCGAAATCGGCGGCGATCTGCCAGATCGCAATCACGACGAGATGCACCAGGATGGGCCCCACGGGACCACGGCCCAGCCTCGCGGCTGCGGATTCGAGAATAGACTTCATCACGCTCATCTTTCGGTCGGGTGCGGGCCGTCAGAACCTGGCCCGCTGGCCGGTCAGGTGCGTTAATTCCCGATTTCGATCATGGTGATCTCGGGGTCGATGAACTCGTTGGTATAGATCGTCTCCGGATCGAACGGGCTCGCGATGTCGAAATACTTGCTGACCAGCTCGTAATCCGAAGCGATCCGGCCGGGATCGAAATAGCCAAGGCCCTTCGTGGTCGAGAACTCGTCCGACATCAGCCGGGTCGTCACGTCCCAGTTGGCCTGTTCGTTCTCGACGGTGATGCCGCTGGCATAGTCCGAAAGCACCCCCACGCATTCCTCGCCATTCTCGACACAATACCGGTGCGAGCGCTGAAGGACTTCCACCATGCGCCCGACCACATCGCGGTTTTCCTCGAGGAACTCGCCATTCGCGATGATCGAGTTGCCATAGGGGTTCACGCCCTTCTCCGACCACGCGAACCAGCGCAGGTCGTCACCAAAGGCATTGGCCATCACGTGGTGATAGTTGGCAAAGAAGGTCGTCCCGTCGATCGCCCCCGAGGCCAGCGCGCTGACCTTCGCGTTGGGCGCGATATTGACCCAGGTGATGTCATCCGGCGACATGTCGTTCGCCCCGGCCAGCGCCGGCCACATCGCACGCGCGGCATCGCCCGGCGGGTTGCCGAACTTGTGGCCCGGGAAATCGTCCAGATCCTCCATGCCCGACTCCGCCAGCCAGTACATCTGGTAGGGCGAGTTGGCATAGATGTTCATGACGGCAACGATATCCGCCCCGGCGCCCCGCGCCACCATCGACGTGCCAAGATCGGCGATGCCCATCTCCGCCGCGCCGACACCCACGCGCTGCGCGGCCACGGCAGAACCCTTGCCCTGCTCGATGCTCACATCCAGACCGGCCTCCTCGAACCAGCCGGCATGATCGGCATAATAGACGGCGGCATGCTCGCCGGCCGTCACCCAATTGAGAATGAAGCTGACCTTGTCCTGCGCTGCGGCGGCACCGGCACTCAGAATGCCGGCCGACACGATCGACAGGGTTATTCCCAGTCGCGATTGCGGTTTCATTGTTCGTCCTCCCTAGATCGAAATGCCCGGGATTATGTCTTATCCTGGCGCGCCCCGGGCGAACGCGCCGTTTCCTCCACCGGACCGCTCAGAAAGCCCCCCGGCGCTCCTCGTAATGGGTGGGTTTGTCGTGGCTCGGCATATCCCGAAGCATCCAGTCGGCGACCCAGTCGATCATCACCGCAAGCGGAACCGACGGATAGCCGAACAGGCGCTGCGCCGCGAGCGTGTTGTTGTACCAGCCATCCGGTTGCACCTCGCCCTCGAAGACCGGCTCCTTGCCGAACCGCTCCCCGAACGCGCGCGCCGCCATGACGACGCTCATATGCTCCGGCCCGCCGACATTCAGCGGGCTCGTGGGCACCGTGGTATGGGCCAGCGCGCCAAGGATCTGGGCAATCGCATCGCCCTGCCAGATGACCGACGCATAACCGGTCCCGATCGGGATCGGCTTGCCGTCGCGCACCCAGCCCGCAATGTCGTGCAGAACGCCATAGCGCATGTCGATGGCATAGTTCAGCCGCGCCAGCCGCCCGGGCGTGTCGTACTTGCGCGAGAAATAGCTGAACATCCGCTCCCGCCCGACACAGCTCGTCGCGTAATCGCCCGTCGGCCCCGGCTCGACCTCTTCGCTGAAACCGCCCTCCGCCACCGGGGCGAACGGATAGACGCACAGCGTCGAGAAGGCGACGATCCGGCTTTCGCGAAACGCCTCGGCAACCGTCGCCGGAACATGCGTGTTCATCGCCCACGCGAAAGACGGGTCGTCATCCGTCCCGAACTTCTTGCCCGCCATGTAGATGACGTTCGCGGCCTTCGGCAGCTCGGCCACCGCCGCGCGGTCAAGCAGGTCACAGGCCACGGTTTCGACGCCCCAGCTGTCCAGCCGGTCACGCACCTCATGGTCCGAGAACCGGGCCACCCCGAAGACCTTCTTGTCCGGCACGGCCCGCTTCGCCATGCGCGCCAGCGTCGGCCCGACCTTGCCGCCCACGCCCAGAACGGCGATGTCGCCCTCCAGCGAGCCGAGCTTGTCGCAAAGCCATTGCGGCGGACGAGACAGCAACTCCTCCAGCGCCTCCTCGTCTTCGATGCTCTCCGGCAGATCGCCGAACCCATAGCCAGATGACATGCTTCCCTCCTCCTTAATTAAGTAAATGCTTAATGAGGGTCGCGATTCCTGTCAAACTTTTTTAAGCTCACGCTTAAATCACCCGGTGTTCTTGAGAAACGAAAGCACCACGTCCACCGCATGCGCCTTGCGCGCGTCAAGGCTTTCGGGGCTGCACAGATCGCGGTGCAGAATGAAGCCCAGCGTGTGCTGGTTCGACAGGTGAAAGTAACTGACCGAGTTGATCGTGATGAACAGCTCGATCGGGTCGACACCGCTCCGGAACACCCCCTTTTCCACGCCGCGCTCCAGCGTGTCGCTGATGAATTCCAGCAGAGGATTATACAGGTTCCTGATCTCGTCAGACTGCGCGATATGCCGGGCCTCGTGCATGTTTTCCGAGTTCAGAAGCCCTATTATATGGTGGTTCTGGCTAAACAGGTCGAAGGTCGACCGCACCAGGTCCGACATCGCCCTTTCCGGGTCGAGCGCCCGAAGGTTCATGTCGTTATGGTGGGTCCGGATGGTCCGATAGGTCGCCTCCATCACCGAAATGAACAGGCTCTCCTTGTTGCCGAAATAGTGGTAGACGAGGTTGATGTTGACGCCCGCGGACTCCGCGATCGCCCCCACGCGCGCCCCGTCGAACCCCTTTGCCGAAAACTCCTCCGTCGCGGCCCCGAGTATGGCCGCCCTCAGATCCGCCGAGTCCTTCCTAGACCGGCCCCGCCTGCGCGCTTGTGTCATCAGCAAACCGTCCCAATTGCGTATATTTAAGTATTCTATTATTTTTCGACGAACACTTAAAGCGTCTTGCTGCGTCCGGCGCCACGCGGCAACCGGTCGCGCCGGCCCCGCTACCGGGTCACCCCAAGATCGGCGCCGACCCCTCAAGCAACGCGAACCAGCCCACGCCTTCCTCGCAAAGGCTGACGACATAGCGGCCCGTCCCATGCCTGTCCGGCGGCAAAGCCACCTCGAAATCGGCGCTCTCCCCGGCCGCGACACGCCGTGGCAGGGGCACGGTAAGGTCCGGCACGCGGGCCGGCCGGGCATCGGCCTCCTCCGGGCCCAGCGCATGTATCGCAATCCCGATCCGGCTCCGAGCGCCCTCGACAAGATCGACCTCGTTCGGGTTACCGACATGCACGACCGTCCGCCCGTCCGGCGCCCCCGCAACCTTCAGAACGACCCGACGCGCGCTTTCCGGCAGCCAGCCAACCTCGCCGGCCCGGTCGATCTCGGCCCGCAACGCCCCGGCAAGCGAGACGACATTCGGCCGGTCGAAGAACTTCCCGTGCGACCCGTCGACCAGGGCGGTCTGCCCGCGGCTCAGGTACCGGTCCCACGCAGCGGTGGGCTCGGCGAACTGGAAAGACGGGTTGTGCAGCCGGCTGTCGCGCCCGAACAGGATCAGCGCGCGCCCGGCATAGGGCACCGGCAGCAGCTTCTCGAGCAGCACGAGCGACGCCGCCCCATGCCCCGACAGTGCCAGCGCATTGGCCATGTAGAACGCAAGCGGCGCGGCCTGGCAATTGCCGCCCACCACCACCCGCTGCGGCAGATCACGCCCCAGGACGATCCCGACATAATGCTCGGCCACCTGCCGCTCCTCGTGCGGCGGCGGCCGGTCGCCGGTGTAAAGCCCGGCCAGCGACCGCATGGCGATCAACGGCTGGTCCGGCCCAAGCGCCGCGGCCAGCGCATTGGCCTCCCTCACCTGGTTGAAACACCACATCAGCGGCATGCGGCTGCCACCGTGATTGTGAAGCCGCACCAGCCCGTCCGGGTCCAGCGCGATGCCGTTCGACCGTGCCATCAGCGACGCCAGCGCATTCAGCCTGTCATCGATCGCCCCGTATCGGGTCAGGCGCCGCTCCGGCGCCGGAACGGCCTGCGCCCAAACGGTGCGCGGGGTCGCCTCCGGCCCGATGGCATCCCTCACCGACACCTTCAGATCCCGTTCCAGCAACAGCTCGAGCTCCAGCAGCTCGAGCGAATCCGCCGACAGCGCCTCAAGCGCCATATCGGCATCGACCGGCCGTTTGAACACCTTCTCCCAAAGGGCCATGTACCCGTCGGGCAGCTCAGCCGCCCCCGCCGGCGCACGCCCCTCGTCGGTCAGCATCGTCCGCATCGCCTTGACGTCGAGCTTGAGATTGCCAAGCCGCGGCAACGCGTTCAGCACGATGACCCGGCTCGGCAGCAACTGCGGCGGAAGCGCCTGCGCCAGCGCATCCCGCAACGCCGCCCCGTCCAGCGCGGCGCCCTCCACGGGCTCGACAAAACCGATCAGGCTGGTCTTGCCCAGCCGCTCCTCGGGAACGATCGCCGCCTCCGCCACGCCACCGATCCGGCGCAGGGCCGCCTCGGTCTCCGCCGGCTCGATCCGGTACCCCCGGATCTTGATCTGCCGGTCGGCTCGCCCGAGAAACTCCAGCAATCCGTCCGGGCGCTCACGGCCAAGATCGCCGGGCTGGAAACACCGCCATCCCGGCCGTCCCGGATCGGGCCGGAACGTCTCCCGCGTCAGCGCCTCGTCCTTCCAGTACCCCCGCGCGATATACGGGCTGCAAACGCGGATCTGCCCGATCTCACCGTCCGCCATCCCCTGCCCGGCCTCGTCGACCAGCCGCATCTCCCGATCCTCGACCGGAAAACCGACGGGCACCAGTTCCCCCTCCGGCACGAAATTCCGTGGCACGATCCAGTGCCGGTAAAGCGTCGCGCATTCGGTCGAGCCGATGCCGGTATAGATCTCGCACGCCTCCGGCAGGCTCGCGCGCGCCGCCAGAAGATCCTGCGTCAGAAAACGGTCGCCGGCCGTGTAGAAAACCCGCGCCTCCGGGCAGATCGGCCCATCGGCCACGCGGGCCAGGCTGCGCAGCACCGGCGGCATCGCGTGCAGAAGGGTCACCCGCCGATCGGTCAGGCTCCGCAGAACGGCCCTCAGCCCCTCGCGCCGCAGGTCCGACATGCAAAGCGTCGCCCCGTTCAGCACAGAGCCGTAGATGTCACGCAGGGCCCCGTTCACGCAGGGCGAATACAAAAGGCTGTGGCGGTCCGCATGGCCGGGCTGCACCACCTGCGAATACTGCAGGATATCGTGCAGCAGCCCCCGCTGATCCTGCCAGACCCCCTTCGGCGCCCCGGTCGAGCCGGAGGTATAGATCACGTAGGCGGCAGCCTCCGGGCGGGCCTCGAACCGGCCCGCGCCGGACGCCTCCAGCACATCCATCGACGTCACGCTCTCCACCGCCGACCCCTCGACCCCGGCCAGCGCCGCCAAATCCTCGGCCACGTGACCGATGACAAGCCCGGCGCCGCTGTGCCGCACCACGCGCGCCAAGTGATCCGCCGGATAGGCCGGATCGAGCGGCACGTAAGGCCGCCCCGCCATCAGGGCCCCCAGCATCGCCGCCACCACGTGCCGGTTCGTCCGCATGCACAGCGCCACCGGCTCTCCCGGCGCCACATGCCGCGAGATGAAAGCCCCGTAGCGGCCGGCCAGGTCCTGAAGCTCGGCATAGGTCACGGTGCGGCTGTCGTCGATGATCGCTGGCCGGTCGGCACAGGCCCCGGCCACCTGCGCGAACCGGCTCGGCAAGGGATGCTCCAGATCCGCCATCGACAGCGGCGGAACGAGAACCTCGCGCACGTTCATTGCACATATCCCCGCGCGGCCGAGATCGCGGCCATGACATTGCGCTCCGGCGTCGCCTGCACCAAGGCGCACCCGGCGCCCAGCGTGAAGTTCCGGCCCTCCATGCGCCCGATCAAGCGCCTTGTCTCGCGGGCCACCTCGTCGCCCTCCATCACCGCCAGCCGCGACGGGCTCATGCCCCCGGCCAGCAACGCATCGGCCCGCGCCCGCCGCCCCTCGTCCAGCGCCGGGTTGGCGTCGAAGGAAAAGTGAACGGTCGTCTCCGGATAGGCATCCAGCAGGTCGGCGGGTATCCCGTTGCCGTGCAGATGCACGAAATTCAGACTGTCCCGGCCGGTCGTCGACAGGCAGGACAGGGTCTCCGGCAAACCGATCTCGAAAAAGCTCGCCTCCCGGTCCGTCTCCTGTCCGGCATGCTGAACGGCCAGGAAGATCCCGTCGACCCCGGCTTCCATGAACCGCTCGATCGTGCGCCGTGTCCGCGCCGTCAGCGCCTCCAGCGCGGGGGCGATCTTTTCAGGGCACTCGCGGCAATGCGCCGGCCAATGGTCGCCCGCCAGCACGCGAAGCTGGAACAGCGGGTCGAACACCGTTTGCAGGACCGGAATATGCCCCGGCACCCGCGCCCGGATCATCCGTGCCGCCTGCAGATGCTCCGACAGGTGCGTCTCGCGTGCCATGCTCTCGGCAAGGCGGTCAAAATCCTCTGCCTGCCGCAAAATAGGCGGCCCGAAATCCCGCCGCCCGATGGGGTCGTTGTTCCAACTGTCGGTCTGGCCCAGGTCGCGCAGCTGGAAACTCGACGCCGGGGTGATCTTGACAAGGTCACACCCGAACCGGTCCTGGAAGGCACAGGTCGCGTCGGCAAGCGTCTCGGCCCGCTGATCCGCCACGGGGTGATGCGTCCAGAACGCCACAGGCGTCGCGCCGCCCGGCACGGCCCCGTGCCTGGCCTGCTCGACCTTCTCCATGTAGTGGTCTCTTGCCGACATGACCCGTGCGTACCACTAGTGGTAGTGTTCGACAATTCAGAACTCACGGCGGGAGAGCAAGAACCGGAAACCGCTCTTCTCGCATCGGGCTTCCGCTAAATCCGTACCCCGCATCCCCACTATCACCGCCACCAGATCGCCCCACACGCAAAACGGCGCCGCCAGTACCTGACGGCGCCGTCTCAACACTCCTGCCGAGCGTTCAGTCCTTCTTGAACGGGTCGTACTCTTCGTCGCCGCTCGCGTCATAGGGGATCGCCTCGGGCAGCCCCGCCAGACCGCGCAACGTCGGGTAGACGGCGGTGTAATCCTGCCGCCCCCGGCCCTCGGCCCGGACGATCGAATAGGTCTGCAACGCCGCCGCCCCCATATAGGTCGGCACGTTGGTGCTCTCCGCCAGCCGGATCGCCAGCCCAAGGTCCTTGTGCGCCAGGTCCGACGGGAAACCGGCCAGCAGATCGCCCTTCAGAACCTTGTTCGGATAGGTCACCTTCATATGCCCGATCCCGGCGATGGTGCCCCGCATCACGTCCAGCGCCAGCCGGATATCCAGCCCCGATGCCTCGGCCAGCGTCAGCGCCTCCGCCGTCAGCGCATTGAGCGACACGCCCATGAAGTTGTTGATGATCTTCACCCGCGAGCCATTGCCGATCGCGCCGCAGTCGATCGTCTCGTTGCCCATGCATTCGAACGCCGGCCGCGCCTTTTCCTTGTCGGCCTCCGACCCGCTCGCCAGGATCAGCAGCGCCCCGCGCTTGGCTTCCAGCGCCGACCGGCCCACCGGCGCATCGACCATCGCCATGCGCCCCGCAAGCCGGGCACTGATCGCATCGGTCTCCTCGGGCAGGATGGTCGACATGTTGACCAGCACCGTCTCGGCGCCCGCACCCTCGAGAATGCCGGTCTCGCCAAAGATCGCCGCCTCGACATGCTCCGCCTTCGGCAGCATCGTCACCACCAGGTCGGCGCCCTCGGCTGCCGCCGCGCCCGATGCCCCGGCCGTGCCGCCCGCCTTTTCAAGCTCCGCCAGCGCATCCGCCGACAGGTCGAACCCGGTGACGTCATGCCCTCCCTTGACCAGGTTCATCGCCATGGGAAGCCCCATCGCACCAAGCCCCACGAAACCTATCTTCATCGTCATCCTCCTTGACAGCGGGGCGTTCAGCCCTCGGAACTCTCTTCGTCGATAGACTTGAACGTCTCGACCACCACGCGCATCGAATCCAGCGCCGCCGGCACACCGCAATAGATCCCGGCCTGAAGCACCGCCTCGCCCACTTCCTCGCGGGTCATCCCGTTGTTCAGCGCCCCGCGCACGTGCAGCTTCAGCTCATCCTTCCGGTTCAGCGCCATCAGCATCCCGAGATTCAGAATCGAGCGCGCCCGCCGGTCGAGGCCGGGCCGCGTCCACACATCCCCCCAGCAATATTCCGTCACCAGCTTCTGCAGCGGGGCGGTAAAATCGGTCGCCGCATTCAAAGAGCGTTCGACATACTCCTCGCCAACCACCTCTTTTCGCACTTCCAGCCCCTTCTGGAACTGCTCGGTCTCAAACTCTGGCCGCATGGTCATATGCTCTCCTTCCATTTTGTCGGGCTGTATGACGAAATTACATCGCATTGCCCGATGGCGTCAACGATTGTATTACGGTCTTATCATCATTGCTCATCTTTCCGCTCTGCGATAGCATCCGCCCGCAAGACGGAGGAAGGGAGCGAGCCTTGGAACCATTTGAACTTTTCGCAATCAAGTACGGCCGCCACGAGGGCCGCACGGGGGCCGACAATTTCATCGGCGGCGACGACCTGCACGAGGCCAGCTCGCCCCTCGATTACTTCGTCTGGGTCGCCAAGCGCTCCGACCGCTGCTTCGTGATCGACACCGGCTTCAACGCCCGCGCCTCCAAGGAACGCGGCCGCACCTTGCTGCGCACGCCCGCCCAGGGCCTGGCCGAGCTCGGCATCGACGCGGCCCAGGTCGACGAGGTCATCCTCAGCCACCTGCATTTCGACCACGCCGGCGGGCTCGACGATTTCCCCAAGGCCCGCTTCCACCTGCAAGACAGCGAGATGGCCTTCGCCACCGGCCGCTGCATGTGCGACAGCTTCCTGCGCCACCCGTTCGATGTCGAAGACGTGGTGGGAATGGTCCGGCTGGTCTACGCCGACCGCGCGGTCTTCCACGACGGGTACCGCGAAATCGTGCCGGGCCTCTCGCTGCACCATGTCGGCGGCCATTCCGCCGGGCTGCAAATGGCCCGGGTCTGGACAAAACGGGGCTGGGTCGTCATCGCCTCCGACGCCTCGCACCTTTACGAGAACTTCCTCAAGGCGCGCCCCTTCCCCTTCGTCTACCGCGTCGACGAACTGCTGAAGGGCTACAAGTCCGCCCTCGACCTCGCCGACAGCGCCGATCACGTCATCCCCGGCCACGACCCCCTCGTCATGAGCCTCTACCCGCCCGTCACCGACGCGCTCGACGGCATCGCCGTCCGGCTCGACGTGGCGCCCCGCCCCCACCCCGTTTCCGGAGGGCCGGCATGACCCAACACCACGCCCTCGTCACCGGCGCCACCAGCGGCCTCGGCCTCGCCATCGCACGCGCTCTCGCGGCATCCGGCGCCGCCGTCACACTGACCGGCATCCTCAGCCAGGAAGACGGCGACGCCGTCGCCACCTCGCTGGCAGAAGAGACAGGCAGCACCGTCACCTACGACCCCGCCGACCTGCGCTCCCGCTCGGAAACCGAAACCCTTGTCGACCGCGCCTCCGCCCGCGCCCCCGTCGACATCGTGGTCAACAACGCCGTCCTGCGCCACTTCAAGCCGGTCGAAGACTGCGACCCCGACGAATGGGATGCCTCCCTCGCGGTCAACCTGACCGCCGCCTTCAACTTCGCCCGCCTCTGCGTGCCGGCGATGAAACAACAGGGCTGGGGCCGCATTCTCAACGTCGCGTCGATCTACGGCACCAAGGGCGCCGCCAACCGCATCGACTACGTCACCACCAAGGCCGGACTTATCGGCATGACCCGCGCCCTCGCGCTGGAACTGGCCCAGACCGGCATCACCTGCAACGCCATCTCCCCCGGCACCGTCCTCTCCGAACCGATCGAGGACCGCATCGCCGGACAGGCGCGCGACGCCGGCATCACTCTGGACGAGGCGAAGCAGACCTACCTCGCCACCCGCAACCCCAACGGCCGCTTCGTCGACCTCGCGGCCGTCGGCGCCGCCGCCACCTTCCTGTGCAGCGATGCGGCCGCAGACATCAACGGGGCCGACCTGCCGATCGACGGCGGCTGGTCCGTGGCGTGAAAGGAGACCATTCCATGCGACTGAACGGCAAGACATGCCTCGTGACCGGCGCCGCCGGCGGTATCGGATCGGCCCTGACCAAGCTCTTCCTCTCGCAGGGCGCGCAGGTCATCGCCACCGATCTCGACCTCGCCGCCCTCGAAACCAAGTTCGCGGACGCGAAGACCGACACCCTCCACCTGCGCGCGCTCGACATCACCGACCCCACCGCCATCGCGGCGCTCAACGACAGCCTCGAGGCCGAAAACCTCCCCATCAACGTGCTCGTCAACAACGCCGCCGCCATCCGCATCGGCGCCCTGCTCGACGCCTCGCCCGAGGATCTCGATCTCGTCTACCGGGTGAACATGCGCGGCACGATGATGATGATGCAGGGATTCATGCCCGGCATGATCGCCCGCGGCGGCGGCACCATCCTCAACATGGCCTCGCTCGCCGGGGTGCACGCCATGTACGAACGCTTCGCCTACGGCGCCTCCAAGGCGGCCATCGTGATGATGACCCGCTCGGTCGCCGTCGATTACGTGGCAAAAGGCATCCGCGCCAACTGCATCTGCGCGGCCCGGGTCGAGACACCCTTCATCCGCTCCTACCTCACGGAATACTACCCCGACGAGGTCGAAGAACGGTTCGAGGCGCTCTCGAAATACCAGCCCACCGGCCGGATGATCACCGCCGACGAGGTGGCCCAGATGGCCGTCTATCTCTGCGCCGAGGAATCCGCGATGGTCAACGGACAGGCCTTCACCATCGACGGCGGTGTGACGGCGGGCGATCGCGCGCCCGCCACCTGAACACGCTCAGCCCGGGCGGACGAGCCGCAAGATCGGCGCGGCATCGTCGGCCCGGTCAAGCCCCAGCACCGCCTCGGCAATCGCCACCGGGTCGCACCCCGACCCGCCCAGCGCCACAAGGTCCGCCAGCTTCTGCTGCAACCGCTCCGTCGACAGCGGCCGCCCGAGGTCGCCCTCGGCCACGTCCACCGTCTCCGTGCGCGTCCCGCCATCCGCCAGCGCCACGTCCACGCGGGCCGCGCCCACCGGATAGCTCTCGTCCTGCACCACCACGACCTTCGCCCGCAGCTCTGTCAGCGCCGCATCCGCCACGGCCGCGTCGGAAAACTCCGGCAACCCGGCCGCCGCCCGGCCAAAACAGGCCGCAACCGCATGCTGCGCACTCACCTGCGCCGTCCGCCCGCTTTCCGGCGAGGGCCGGTCGGCCCGCTCGGCCAGCAGCGGGTGCCCCGTCACCGTCACCGACGCAATCTCGCCCGGCGCGTGGCTCTTGCCCCCGCCCAGCGTCAGCGCCGCCTCGATCACCGGGTTCAGCACCACGCCACAGGGGTAAGGCTTATAGGTGATCCGCATCAGTTCCCACTTGCCACCAATGAGCGGCATCGCCTGCTCGAAATCCGGCGCATCAGACGTCACCCGCAGAAACCCCCGCGGCCCTTCCAGCGGCGCCGCCGGGCCCGAAAGCCCGTCCTTCGCCAGCCAGGCCGCCAGCAGCCCGCCGCGCGCGGCCCCGCCGACACCCACGCTTTTCGCCATGTAGCCCAGCGTTTCCACCAGCCCCGACGATTGCGCCGAGGCCGACCCGAACGCATCCACCATCTGCCCGGCCGTCAGCCCGAGGATACGCCCCGCCGCGGCCGCCGCCCCGAACACCCCGCAGGTGCCGGTGATATGCCAGCCCCGCCGGTAATGCCCCGGCGACACCGCGTTGGCGACCCGGCATTCCACCTCGACGCCCACCGCATAGGCCTCCAGAAACGCCCGCCCGCTCACCGTCTGCTGCGCCGCCAGCGACAGCAGCACCGGCAGCACCGGCGCCGTCGAATGCAGAATCGTGCCGGGATGCGTGTCATCGAAATCATGCACGTTGATCGCCATCGCGTTCAGGAAGGCCGCCGTCAGCGGCCCCGCCTCCTGGTCGCGCGCAATCAGGCCCACGCCCTGGCCCGGCTCCAGCCGGTCGAGCGTCGCCTGCGCGATGCGCACCGCGTCATCCTCCGCACCGGCAATCCCGGTGGCCAGCCCGTTCAGGATCGAGCGCTTGGCTTCCTCCCGAACAGGCTCGGGCACCTCGGCCGTCGCGGCAAACTCTGCAAGCGCCCGGGTGACCTCGGTCAAGAGGCCTGCTCCACGTTGGCCAGCCGCTCGACCGACTTGATCAGCTCGGTCAGGTCCGCGTCGGGCCCCTGCTGCGTATGCGCGATGCCCATCAGCATCTTCGCCGCGCTGCCCACGATCATCGGCACGCCAAGCGCCTCGCTTTCCGCGATGCACAGCCGAACGTCCTTCGCCGACAGCCCCAGCGCAAAGCCGAAATCGAATTTCCGGCTCAGCACGTATTTCGGGATCTTGTCTTCGCTGGCATTCGACCGCCCGCTGCCCTGGTTGACCACGTTCATCAGCGTCTCACCCGAAACGCCCGCCTTTTCGGCCAGCACGATACCTTCCGACGCAATCGCCAGCGCCGTCACCGACATCAGGTTGTTGATCACCTTGATCAGCTGCGCCTGCCCGGCTTCCTGCCCCACATGGGTCACCTTGCCAAAGAGCTTCAGGATCGGCTCGACCTCGGCGAAAAGCTCGTCGGTACAGGCCGTCATCAGCGTCAGGCTGCCCTTCTCGGCCCCGGCCACACCGCCGCTCACCGGCGAGTCGACACAGCCAAGCCCGTCGGCCTTCAGCCCCTCTGCCAGCGCCCTTGCCGCGGTCGGGCCGGTCGTCGACAGGTCGATCACCGCCCGCGCCTTCGACCCTTTCGAAATCCCCTCGGCCCCGGTCGCGGCCTCGGTCACGACATCCGGCGTCGGCAGCGACATCAGGATCAGTTCCGCTTCGTCGCCCACGGCCTTGGGGCTTTCCGCGGCCTTGGCCCCCTTGGCGACCAGCGCCTCGACGGCCGATTTGTTCGGGTCGAACACGGTCAGGTCATAGCCCGCGTCCAGTAGATGTCCGGCCATGGGTTTGCCCATACGACCGATTCCGACAAAGCCAAGCTTGAGGCTCATTCCGATAACTCCTTGGTAGTGGTTATTTTAATGTCAGCCTTCCATCTGCTCTGGCAGCCAGAGCACGATGTCAGGGAAGAAGTAGAGCAGCACCAGCATCGACAGCATCACCAGGATGAAGGGAATGACGCCCAGCGTAATATCCCTGAGCGACACGTCTCCCAGCCCTCGCAGGATAAACAGCACGATGCCGACCGGTGGTGTGATCAGGCCGATCTCGACCAGCAGCACCAGCACCACGCCGAACCAGATCGGGTCGAAGCCCAGCGCCACGACGATCGGGAAGGTCACCGACAGCGTCATCAGCATCATCGAGATCGACTCGATCAGCGTGCCCATCAGCAGGTAGAACACCGCCAGCAGCAGCATCACCAGCCACGGCTGCAACTCGGCCTCCGTCACCGTGCTGACCAGCTCGCGCGGCAGCCGCAGGAAATCGAACACCCAGGAAAAGATCGACGCGCCCACCACGATCAGCATGATGAAGGCGGTCACTTTCACCGTGTCGGTCAGCGCGTGATAGATATCCATCGGCGCGGCCCGCCCGGCCGCAACACAGATCGCAAAGGCGGCGACCGCCCCGACAGCCCCGGCTTCCGTGGGCGTGGCGATCCCGAAATAGAGCGACCCCAGCACCGCCGCGATCAGCACGAGGAACGGCAGAACGCCCAGCGTCGACCGGAACTTCTCGCCCATGGAATACCGCTCGCCCTCCGGCACCGCCTCTTTCGACAGGTAGGACCAGATCAAGATGGTCAGCGCGAAAAGACAGGCCAGCACCAGACCGGGCACAACGCCCGCAACGAACAGCACGGTGATCGGCGCGCCGACCGTGTTGCCGTAGATGATCATCGCGATGCTCGGCGGCACAAGGATACCCAGCGTCGAGCCGGCCGCGACCACACCATAGGTCAGGCGCCGGCTGTAACCGCGTGAATTGAGCTCCGGCGCGGCCACCCGGCCCAGCGTCGCCGCCGTCGCCAGGCTCGACCCCGACACCGCCGCGAAGATCGCCGACGACCCGATCGCGGCATGGCCCAGCCCGCCGCGCGCCCGCCCGAACCAGCAGACCAGCATGTCGAACAGCCGCACCGTGACCCCGCTATGCACCAGCAGCGTGCCCATCAGCACGAAGGCCGGCACGGCGGTCAGCGTGAACGAGTTGATGCTCGTCCAGGACCGGTCCGCCAGGATCGGCAGCTGCGGGTTGTTCAGCGTGAAGGCCAGCCCCATCAGCCCGACCATCCCAAGCGTGCCACCGACCGGAACCCCAAGCAGCAGAAGGCCAAGCAGCGAGACCGTCATCAGCACGCCGGTGAACACAAGCGAGGCGTCCTGCGCATAGGAAAAGAGCACCGCCATCACCACCAGCAGCCCGAGAAGGATGCCGGCAATCCGCGCCCCGCTCCACAGGGCGGCAATCAGCAGGATCGCGGCCGTGATGACCAGCGTCGCCATATCCACCGGCAGCCAGTCGAACGGGAACCAGTCCCGCCGCCCGATCAGCGCAAGCGCCCCGATCGCCGCCAGCACGATCGCCGGCGCCGCCCAGATCCGCGCCTCGGTCTTCGGGGCGCGCTCATCGAACGCCGTCTGTAGAATCGAGAAGAAGAACAGCGCATAACCGATCACGACAGGCGTTTCGGGAATCCACTGCGGCGTCGCCAGAAGCCCCCAGTCGCGCGTGCCGTTGATGAATTCCGACACCGTGAAACAGAACATCTCCCAGCCGCTCAGCGCCACCAGCACCAGCAGCAGCCAGTCCCCCAGCAGCATCAGCAGCGTGCGGGTCTCGTCCTTGACGGAATCGAGCAGCACTTCCACCCGGATATGCGCGCCCTTCGTCTGGGCCACGCCCATCCCGAAAAACACCATGGCAACAAAGGAATACACGCTGATCTCGGCGACCCAGCTGGTCGGCGCGTTGAACACCGACCGCATGACGACCTCGTAAAAAACGATCAGCGTCATGAACAGAAGCGTCATCGCCGCCAGAAGACCTGCAAGCTGTGTCAGACCCCGAACCGACGCAATGAACAGGTTACCGTCGGAGCCCCCCTGCGGGACGCTCAGCGTAGTGTCGTTGCTCATGAGATTCCTCATCCTCCGTAGCCGTCGACGCGCTCCCACGCCGCTCCCTTGGCTTGAACCGTATCAGGGCGAAGGTTGACAAGCAACATTTTGTATTATCGTATGCTCCTACCACGATCGCACGATTCCGGATCCTTTCGATCGCGGCGAAATTCCACTTTTTGGGAGGAACTCAATGACCATTTCACTTAAATCCACGGCGCGCGGCGTGATGGGCGCAGCGGCCCTGGGCCTGTCCCTCACGGCTGGCCAAGCCGTTGCACAGGAACCAGAATTCGACTTCACGATGGCTGTCATCGTGTCGCCCGGTGACGTCTACACCGCACTCACCCAGGGCATTCCAGAGCGAATCGACGAAGCCACCGACGGCCGCGTTCAAATCACCGTGAGCGACTCTCTCGTCGCCTCGAATCAAGTCGCCGGCGCCGTCCGCGACGGCCGCGTGCCGATGTCCGCCGCTCTGCACACCTACATCTCCGCCGAAGATCCGCGCATGGGCATCTTCAACCTGCCCGGCCTCATCAACGGCATCGACGACTATGTCGAGGTGCGCGAGGCGTTCTGGCGCGAAGACGTCAAGAACATCTGGAAAGAGAACTGGAACGCCGAGATGCTGGCCGACGGCGCCTGGTGCCCGACCGCCCTCTTCTCCAAGGAACCGATCCACGAGGTCGCCGATTTCGAAGGCAAGCGCATCCGGATCCACAACCCGCAAAGCGCCGCCCTGATGAGCTCGCTCGGCGCCAAGCCGATCCCGATGCCCACCTCCGAAGTCACCCCGGCACTCGAGCGCGGCGTCATCGACGGCGTCTTCACCTCCATGTGCGTCGGCGCCGCGATGGAACTGCCCCGCGTCGCACCCCACGTGCAGGACTGGGCAATCTCGCCGATCACCGGCTGGGTCATCCTCGTGAACGCCGACACCTGGGCCGAACTGCCCGAAGACGTGCGCGGCCAGATCAGCCAGGCGATGGCCGAGCTCGAGGAAGAAGCCTTCGGCACCTACCAGACCTACATCGACACGGCCAAAGAGAAATTCGCCGAACTCGGCTCCGAACTCTGGGTCGCCCCGAAAGAGCTTCAGGAAGAAGTCAGCTCCGAGCAATACTCGGCCGCGGCCTTCGAAGGCTGGTACGACCGCGCCGAGGAAATCGGTGTCGACGGCCAGGCCTATGTCGAGCAGATCCGCGAAGCGCTCGGCCGCGAAGGCTCCTGACCCGACGTCGTGCAACGTCTTGAAAAAAGCGGGATCCCCTGTGGGTTGCAGGGGTTCCCGTCTACGCAGAGATTGCCTATGCTCTGTCAGGTCAGAAACGTAAGGCTGCCATCGTGACGACAGGTAAATCAGCCGATCCGAATACGGAATTCCGGGTGGAACGCGTTGCCGCGCCCCTGCGGATTCAGGTGATCGAAGCCATCCGCAACGCCATCGTCGCGGGGCGCTTCTCGCCCGGCGAACGGCTTCTCGAACGCCGCCTGTGCGAAATGGTCGGCGTCAGCCGCACCCTGATCCGCGAAGCGCTCCGTCAGCTCGAATCCGAGGGTCTGATCGACGTCGTCCCGCATCGCGGCCCGGTCGTCGCCAAGATCGAATCCTCGATGGCCCGCGACATCTACATGGTCCGCTCCGAACTCGAAGGGCTCGCCGCCGCCATCTTCGCCGAACGCGCCACCGAAGACGACCTGCAGGCCCTGCGCGAAGCCTATGAAGGGCTCAAGGCCATCTCCGGCTCGAGCGACCCGGTCGTCCGCGTCGCCGCCAAGAACCGTTTCTACGAGAAACTGATCGAAGGCTCCGGCAACAAGGCCCTCGGGCCCAGCCTGAACTTCCTCAATTCCCGCATCCTCCTGCTGCGCGCCACCTCGCTGAAGGCCGGCGGCCGGCTCGACAAATCCATCGAGGAACTCGGCGAACTGCTCGAAGCCCTCGAAGCCCGCGACCCCGAGCGCGCCAAGAAGGCCGCGCAGGCCCATGTCGCCAAGGCCGCCGAGATCTCGCTGAAATTCCTGGCCGAGGCCGAGGCGAAGGAAGCCTGACCAGCCCGGCGCATCTTCACCACTTCAGCTCCGCCGCCGCCCCTTCCGCCAACGCACCCGGCCCCCGCCCCAGCGGATACCGGACCAGCGCACAGGCCGCATGCGTGCCCAGCGCGCTCTTCACAAGGCTCGTCGTCTCGTCCGGCGTCATCGCGATCGCCAGCAGGTCCGGCGCGGTCTCGGCCACCTCCTCGATCTTCCGCGGGCTCAGCGGGTCATCCAGATCACACACCTCCGGCCGCAGCCCCGGCCCCGGCGACAGGAACACGAAACGCGGCACGCCCCGGTCCCGCCTCAGCCGCGCCAGCCCGCGCATCTTGTCCAGCAGCCCGTCTTCCGGCGCCCAATGCTCCTCCGGCCGCAACCGCCACTGCGCACAGGACACCACCAGCCCGCTTTCCGTCTGAACGGGCGGCGCCGACGCCGCCTCCGGAAATGCATCCAGCACCCGGTGCAACCGCCGCGACGACACCCGCATGAATGGCGGCGCCGCGTTCAGCATCTGGTTGGTCAGAACGTCCCAGGGCGGCAGCGGCAGCCGGGTCGCGTGGTACATCGCGAAAATCCGTTCCCCGTCGCAGGTCAGCCGCTGCCCCCGCGCCGTCCGCTCGATGCCGAACCGCTCGAGCGACAGGAACTCCATGCCCGCCGTCTCCGACTGAAAGTAGCTTCCGCAATCCGGGTCGCCCGTCCAGCGGTCCAGGTAACGCGGCCGGATCACCGCGTTGGCGGCCCCCAGGGAAAGCGGCGGAAACAGCAGCTCGACGAACCGGATGCCATGATCGCCCTGAAGGGCCGTCAGGAACTCCTCGTAAAACGCCTTCTGCGGCAGGTCATGGCCCAGCCGCTCCGCCGCCCAAAGAAACCGCGCATCCATCGACCCGGCGACGAAGCTTTCGTCGAAGACCCCACAGAACCCGGCCGCCGGCCCGGCCAGCCTGACCATCGCGTCCCTCGGCCAGACCGGCGCCGCACCGCCGCCCTCCAGCAACGCCCCCGGCAGCGTGATTGGCCCCGCCCCGCCAAGGCGCGACCCGATATGCCCGTGCAGCCGCGCATAGGCGCCCTGCCTCGACGACGGCAACGGCCAGTCGCAGGCCCGGAACGCCGCAGGCGTCCCACCGCTCGGCACCGGCGCGCCACCTGCGCGCTCCTCCTTCAGAAGCCGCGCCCGGACCACCGACAAAAGCGGCACGCTCCCGCTCGCAGCCCGCGCATCCCCCGGCCCCGCCTGCCCGGCCCGATCGCCCTCGATCAAGGCCGACAGCCGCGCCACATCCGCCATTCCCGCCTGCACCCGTTCAAGCTGGTCAGCACTCACCGCCCCCTCGATCCCGGTATAGACATCCGTGAAACTATGCGGCCGAGCCCGGATATGCGCTGGCGCCGAAAGCCGCCCCGGCGCGGCCCACCCGCTCAAGCTCTGCCCGGCCTGCGGACAGGCCTGCACCACCCCCTTCTCCAGCAGATGAGCCAGGAACGCCGGCAGGATCTCCGTCTCTTCCGGCGTCACGGCACCATCCATCCGCCCGGCAATCTCCTTCGCCGACAGCACGTGCCCTTCCATCGCCTCCAGCACGCGCCCCAGGAAATCGCTGCGCCGCAGGCTGATCTCCGACACCTTCGCCGGGTTCGCCCAGCCCGAGACGCAAAAGCCTATCCGCTCCCCGTCCCGCCAGTTGAGCGGCGACAGCATCAGCGGCACGTCGTCCCCCTCCGCCCAATCCTCGCTCGCCCGCCGCCGCAGGTCATGGAAGTTCACCGCATGGCTTGCCGCCTTTCGCGCGGCTACGACCAGCGGGCCCGTCGGGCCACCCTGAACAGCCGCAAACCCTGCATAAGTGTACCACCCGCGCGGCACCGTCCGGAACGTCCCCCTTTGCAGGATCGTCTTGAGATACTTCGCCCGGTGCCGCCCCCGCTTGCCGCTCCAGAACCCGGCCTCCTCCGCCCCCTCCGAACACAGCCCGAAGAACGCCGCATCATGTTCCCTCACCAGCGCCGCCAGCGCCGGCGCCCCCGCGATCCGCGCCCAGACCTCCGGCAGCACCGCCTCGGCCCCCGCCTCCAACCTTGCCGCGATCTCGTCCAGCAGCCCGTCGCGCCTCGCCAGCGCCCCGAACACCCCCTCGATCTCCGCCGCCAGCGGCGCAGCCCGCTCCGCCAGCCAGCCCAGCGTCTCGCCATCCACCGGCTGCGGCGGCGCCCGCCGCGCCACCCGCCGGCGCAGCGTGCCCAGCTTCTTGGTCTCCTCCCGGCTCCAGCCACCGGCATTGACCACGTCATCAAGCGCCGCAACCGCCGCCTCCGCCGCCCTCTCCAGCCCGGCCCGGCACGCCTCGTGCTCCAGCAACAGCCCATGCAGATCGGGCGGCACCGCCTCCCGGTACAGCTCCAGCGGCACCGCACAAACCCGCATCATCACGCAGGTCGCCACGGCCGTGTCAGACACAACATGCATATCCTTCATTCCATCACCTGTCGGCTGGCCAGCGTTTCCGCCACGATGATCTGCCGCTCCAGCGGCAGCCCCGCGCGGTTGAAAAAGAAGATCGTGTAAAGCGCCGCGGCCGACCGCACCCCGGTCCCGGCCCGCCCCGCATCGAAACACTCGGCCTTCCAGTCCGCCGCCAGCTTCACCAGCCGCGCCCCGGCCCGTTCCGTCCGCGCCCGCGTCCGCGCATCGAGCGCGCGCAACACCCCGCCCGGCTCCGACCACAGCCGCAGGATCGTCGCCCCGACCTCGCCCAGCGCACTGCCATCCGCGTCGAACCCCGCCGGAAACGCCCGCCCGGTGCGCGACCGCACCTTCTCCCAGACGTCGATATCCTCCCAGTCGACCACGCCCAGCCCCGAGAACACGTACCGCAACAGGATCAGCGCCACCTCCAGCGTCCGCTCCCCCTGCTCGGGCCTGGCGTGATGCGCCAGCCAGAACCCGCTATCCTCCGAGAACAGCCCGTGCACATGCCGCATCGACCCCGCCCCGCCAAAGAGAGTGGTCTCCGGCTCGTAGATCTCCTCCCGCACATCCGAAACGAGACCCGCCTCGCGCCAGCCCCTGGCCGCGTCCGCCATCTCGAAGCCCAGCGCCCCGGCATCCGTCAGCGCCGCCTGCACCCGAAGCCGAAGCCCCGGCGGCTTGTGCATGAAGAACGCCGCCCGCACCTGGAACCGCCCACGCAGCCGCGCCGGCAGCTTTTCAACCTCCCGGTACAGCGCCGCTCGCATCCCCGGGCAGGGGCTCAGCCCAAGCTGAACCCAGCCGTCGTTCTCGTAGAACTGCGCCACCGCCGCCATCCCGGCCTCGCGGAACACGCAGCGCGCCAGCGCCAGCCGCGCCTCGTCCGGCGCACCGTTCAGCACGGCCCTTTCGGCCTCGGCCCCCATCAGCGTCGCGATATGGTTCAACGCCAGCGTTTCGTTCTTCAGCGACAGCACGGGCTCGTCCCGCGGATCGCACAGGAAATTCGTCATCTGATGTGTCATCTCAATCCCAGCGCCGACAGCCAGTCGCGCCGCCCTCCTTGAATGGTGAAAATCGCCGACAGGATGCCGCTCGCCCCGCTCAGCATGGTGGGGTTGGCGACCATCATCGCCGGCACATCGCCCAGCCGGGGCTCGACAAGCTCCCGCGTCGCCCCGCGCAACGCCTCGGCCGGGGCAAACCCCGCATGCCGCACGAAGGCATCGGCGATCAGCATGATCCCCGCCGCCCCATGACAGATGGCCAGCCGTTCCAGCGGGTCCCGATCCAGGTGAAAGGCCGGGTCGAACCGGCTGGCATAGGCATGGAAGGTTTCCAGCGCAAAGCTCCGGAACGCCGGGCGGTCCAGCACATCCCCCGCCTCCCAGATCACCCAGGCATTCGCCGGCGCGCCATAGCACCACGCCTCGCGATGGCTCGCCGGGGCCGGGTCCGGCAACCCGGCCTCAGAACCGGGCGCCCATGTCGTCAGCCCCCGCCGGTCACGATGCGCCTGCGCGATCAGCCACCCGGTCGCCCGCTCCAGCGCCATGTAAACCCGCTCATCCTCCGGCGCATAACGCCGGATATACCCGCTCAGCGCCGCAATCACCCCGGGCACCCCGTGGGCCAGCCCAAGGTTCACCCGGCCAAGGTTCCACCGCCTTTGCGCATCCGCCCCGCACCCGTCCGGCCGCAGCCCGGCAAGGTCCTCCGCCTCCAGCAGACCCACCAAATGCGCCACCACCGGCGCCAGTTGCTCCGCCTCGACCGCCCCGTCGGGCAGCATCGACAGCAACAGCCCCGCCGGCCCCGTCACCAGGTCGTAATCGTACCAGTCCCTGACCGGCCGGGCCCAGCCGGCCCGGCGGCTCGCCAGAAGCAGCTCGTCGCGCAACCGGGCATGTGTTCGTTTCATAACGGCCTGGTCAGGCAGCCCGGCACGGGAGAGATGCCAAAGCCCCATGACCAGGCCCGCGTGACCGGCGAAGACGGAAAACGGGCCGGGAGGCGCCGGTATCCGCTCCAACCAGGCCGCGCTGGTCGTCTCGAGCTGGCCCGCCTCAAGCCTGGCATGATCGGCCAGCACCATGGGCCCCGGGTCCCACGGCATGTCCCGCGACTGGGGCGTCGCGGCGAAAAG
Source organism: Roseovarius indicus (assembly GCF_008728195.1). Taxonomy (NCBI): domain Bacteria; kingdom Pseudomonadati; phylum Pseudomonadota; class Alphaproteobacteria; order Rhodobacterales; family Roseobacteraceae; genus Roseovarius; species Roseovarius indicus. Next base: position 1,372,124 of record NZ_CP031598.1, on the reverse strand, counting down.
GTGCAGTGCCTCGCGCGCCAGGCGCGCGGCGCTATCGTGTGTCTCCTGCGGCGGCAGCGCCGCCCCGGTTTCGGTCAGCATCTGTTCTCTCCCTGTGATTGGTCCGGCTTACGACTTGCCCGGCCCCTGCGGCCCGCCCGGATCGCCCGGATCGCCGACAAGGTCATCGGGGCCGAACACCCCGCCCACCTCGTCATTGCACCCGTCGGTACAGCCATTGGTGCAGCCGTTGGTGCAGCCATAGGTGCAATCGCCTGTCGGGTCGGGGCAGCTTCCGGTGCAACCCCCGGTGCAGCCATGGGTGCGGGCTTCCGAAACGAGGCCCTGCACAAGCTGAAGGTTGCGGATCTGCAGTTCGAGATTGGTCAGCTGCATTTCGAGCAGATGTATCTTTTTCATGGGACGTCCCCGTTCGGTTGAGGGTGACAGGAAATCTCCGCGGGATAGGCCCGACGGCACCGCCGCCGGGCCGGGCCGCCGGGGCTTACCGCTTCGCGAGGCTGTTGAAGAGGTTCACGCCGCGCGCGACCTCGCCCTGGTCCACGACCGTGGTGGCCACCTCGACATCGAGCTCGGGTTCCTGCGTGACACAGGTCCCGGTGCAGCCCTTGGTGCAGCCGATGGTACAGGCGGCGGTGCACTCGTTCGTGCAGCTGCCGGCGCTGAAATTCGCCAGCGAGCCGATCTTGTCGATCACCGAAGGGTTCACGCCGCGAATGCGGCCTTCGAGTTCTGCGATTTTCGCTTCGAGAGCGGCAACTTTGGTATCAGCCATGGGTCTTCTCCTGATGAGGTTTCAAATGTGCCGTCGCGCCGGGGCCGCGTGGTTTGCGGCCATCCGACCGCCCGGCTGAGTACAAACCTGCCGAAATTGACGTTAGGGAAAGGTTAGGCATTTACCGACGCACCGATACACGCCATACGGGTGTAAAAGTGAAAGGGTTTCAGCTTCTTGGTGTGGGGGTGTCCGCGGGCCAACAGACGGAAAACCGGCGCATAACGCCCGGCAGGCGCCGCGCCTAACGCTCCCATAACGCCAGATTACCAAGGATGATTCGCAGTTGAACAGGAGTGACTGCGAGTGAGTTCGGCAGCGGTTTCAAAGGTCTACGGTCGGTTTCCCGGTTTTGCCATTATTTCGTGCTCAAGTTGTGTCGCACTCCGATTCTCAGACCGACGAAAGGGTCGTTCCGTGACACTGGTCCAGGACATCGACGCATCGCAGGCCGCGAACGACCGGCCGCCGCGGCTGCGCATGTACCTCCTCGGGCCCTTCGCGCTTACCGACACCCGGTTCGGCCGCATCACGCCCAAGGGCCAGAAGGCGCAGGGCCTTCTCGCCCTGCTGGCGCTGGCCCCCCGCAACGAACGCACCCGCGTCTGGCTCCGCGACCGGCTCTGGAGCGGCAGCAACCAGAAACGCGCCGCCACCAACCTCCGCCAGACCGTCTTCGAGCTGAAACGCGACCTGGGCGAACTGATCGACGATATCCTCGTCATCGACAGCAAGACCATCAGCCTGCGGGCCGACACGCTCTGGGTCGATGCCTGGGCGCTCGACGACACCCCCGGCCTCTACGGCAAACTGGCGCTCAACCCCGACACCCAGCTTCTCGAAGGCATGGATATCGCCGACGAGGAATTCGAGGACTGGCTCCGCACGGAGCGCACCCTCTGGACCGACAAGCTCACCCGGATGGCGGAAACCTCGCCCCGCACCCCCGCCTCGGGCCTGGCCCTGCCCGCCCGGCCGGATCCGCAGCCCTTGCTGCAACGCATGGCGCCCCCCAACCCCTCGAAACTCTGCATCGGCTACCTGCCCAGCATCCAGCACGGCTGCGACGACAGCACCATGTACCTGGCCGATTTCATCCTCGAGGGCATCGCCCGCAACCTCAAGGAGCTCGAACCCGTCAACATCTACGACTTCCGCAACGCCACCTTGCCCAGCGACACGCTCACCGGCGCCGTCGAGGTCGAATATTACGTCCGCCTGCGCACGCTCCAGATCGGCGAGGCGATGACCTTCACCTTCTTCCTCTACCGCGCGCCCAACATGATCCTCGAATGGTCCCAGTCCATCCAGGCCCAGCGCCGCGACGTGATCGAGGACGATTTCGGCCTCATGCACGGCTTCATCTCGCAGAATGTCGACCGCCTCGCCCGGTTCCTCTTCGAACGCCGCGGCACCCCCGGCGGCCAGCCGCCCCCGCCGCAACAGGTGGCCTACACCGCCCTCAACCTCATGTTCCGCCTCGACGACAACGCGCTCGACAACGCCCAGACCCTCCTCGACGCGGCCCAGGACATCTCCCCCGACCCGATCTACCCGGCCCTGAAATGCTACGGCCTCTCCTTCAAGCTGGGCGAAAACGTCGGCCAGCTCGCCTCGGGCGAGGCCGAGGAAACCCGCGCCCTCGTCCGCGAGGTGCTCCAGGGCAACCCCTTCAACAGCATCACGCTCGCCAGCCTCGGCCACGTGCTGGGCTACGGCTTCGGCGATCACGCGGCCGCCGCCACCCTGCTGAACAGGGCGGTCGAGCTGAACCCCACCCAGGCCTTCGTCTGGGATCACTACGCGCTCCACAAGCTCTACACCGGCGAGATCGACGCCGCCTATGACGCCGCCCGCCGCGCCGTCCGGCTGGGCGCGTACAGCCCGCTGCGCTTCGGCTTCGACACCACGCTCTGCATGACCGCCATGCTCAAGGGCGAGCTGGGCCAGGCCGTCACCTCCGGCCGCGCCGCCCTCACCCGCCAGCCGCGCTTCTCGGCGGCGATGCGATACCTCACCGCAACCTACGGCCTGCAGAACCGCCCGGAAGAGGCGCGCGGCATCTACGACCGGTTGCTCATCGAAGATCCGGATTTCAGCGACCCGGAGATCCGCCGCAAGCGGTTCCGCGTCCTGCACCGGGAAACCGAAGACCAGATACTCAGGGGGCTGAATGTTTGTGGATTATGATCAGGAACTGAACACCGCCGGGCTGCTTCAGCGGCACCGGCTCGTGGTAACCGCCGCAGGGCTGGCCCTCGAAGGCCGGGCCGATGCGCCACAGGCCGACCCGGCCGCCGCCGGCGGCCCCGCGGCCGGCGCGGGCGGCGCCCTTGGCAGCCTTCTGGCACTGAACCGGAACCGCAACAGGAACCGGAACCGCAATCGGAACCGAAACCGCAATCGCAACAGGAATCGCAACCGCAACCGCGACGCCGGCAACCTCGACACCGATGGCGGCCTCGGCATCCTCGAGCCCTGGGAAGAACGGCAGGCGCTCTACGAGATCCTCGGTGAATGGGATGGCCTGCCCCTGCAACCGCCCCCCACGATGGAACAGCTGCGCCACGAATGCATCGACCTTCTGGTCAAGCAGCACCTGCGCACCCAGTCCGAGGCCGCCACCCGCCGCGACGAGATCTTCCGCGAAGCCAGCCTCGAGCTCTCAGGCTACCTCCGCCCCCTCGGCATCGAGGAATACGGCGGCTACGGCGCCACGGTCGCGCTTTTCCTCACCGTGCTCGCCCTCACCGACGAGATCGGCCTGCGCTTCAAGGACCGGTTCAGCCTCCTGCGCCCGAACCAGGCCGAACCGAGGCTCAGGCCCTGCCTGCCCAACCCCGCGCACGCCTCCTATCCAAGCAACCATTCGTTCCAGTCCTTCTCGATCGCCTTCATCTTCTCGCGCATGCTTCCCGAACACCCGGGCAGCGCCGAGCTTTTCCACAGCGCCCGGCGGATCGCCGAGAACCGCGAATGGGCCGGGGTGCACTACGCCTCCGACTCCCGCGCCGGCTACGAACTCGCCCGGATGATCGCGCCGGTGCTCGAAAAAGTCCTCCGCAAGCAGATGCTCGCCGCCTACCAGGAATGGATCTGAGACCATGACCAAACCCGAAACACACCCCGATTACGACGCGCTCTGGCATCTCGTGGCCCTCGGCATCCTGACGCCCGATCACGCGCCCAACGGCTGGCAGGTCGCACCCGACGCCCCGCGCCCCACCCGCGTGGCGGTGATCGACACTTCCGTCGCGGCCGACCACCCCAACCTGCGCCCCGCCATCAACCGCGACCTCGCGCTCGACCTCTTCTCGACACGCCTCGGCGCCTTCCCCTATCGCGACGGTACCGCCAGGATCGGCGCCCTCGACCTCAACGCCGGCACGCCCGTCGTCGATGGCCTGCCCCGCGCCTCCGAGCTGCTGGCCGAGATGGTCGACCGGCTGTCGCATGACGGCACCGCCTGGCTCGACGGCATCCAGCCGATGACGGGGGCCGACTTCTCTTCTCACGGCACGGCCATCTGCGGCCTTGTCGGCGCCCGGCCCGCCATCGCCCGCGCCGCCGACGGCTACCCAAGCCCCGTCCCCGGTCACGACAACGTCCCCCTGCCCTATGCCGGCGTCGACCCGCATTGCGAGATCGTCCCGATCTCGACCAACTACAATCCCGACCCCGAGCAGCTCATCCTCGCCCTGCTCTATGCCGAGCTGATCGACGCCGATGTCGTCCTGATCCCCCGCACCATCTCCGACCCCAGCCGCACCGTGCCCGAGCTCAACCGGATGATCAGCGACCATGCCCTGCGCGACCTCGTGGCCCCCACCGCCATCACCCCGGCCGAGCTCGAGATGTGGGAAGAACTCGCCACGCTTCTGGTGCAGGTCTCGCATCAGCGCCCCATCGTCTGCGCCGCCGGCAACAGCAACGAGGAGCACGGCATCTACCCCGCCAACCTCGCCTCCGAACATAACGGCATCATCTCGGTCGGCGCGATCAACGCCAAGGGTGTCGGCAGCAGCTATTCCGACACCCGCCACGTCACGCTCTGCGGGCCAAGCGATGACGGCGAAACCTACGACCGGGGCGAAATCCGCCTCGATCCGCACCGCGCAGATCAGACCTTGCCCGCCCATGCCTCGGCTGCCTCGAACGAGAAATTCTCCGCCTTCGACATCATCAGCACCGACGTGCCGGGCATCTACGGCTATGCTGGCGGCCCGTTCCTGGGCGACGAGCCGGAAATCGGCCTGCGCGAATTCGGCTCCTATTTCTGCCGCTTCGGCGGCACCTCCGCCGCCTCGGCCATCGTCGCGGGGGTCCTGTCGCTGGCCCGCTCCACGGGCCGCCTGTCTCCCGACGCCGACGGGATCGAGGCCAAGAGCTTCCTGCTCACCTTGGGCGTCAAGGTCTCGCGCGCCGGTCAGGAAATCACCGTTCCGGCCTGGAACGGCGAGCTGTCCTTTCCCGACAGCCCGGCGCCCGCCGAAACCCCGCCGGCAACCGCCCCGGCCTGAACGGGCCCGGCGCACCGCCCGCGCGGTGCGTTAACCCGCCTCGCGTCGGGAAAAAACACCGACGTAATACCGACGTTATACCGACGCGATACCGACATGCGGTTTTCACGCAAAATCAGGGCATTAACCCTGATTCGCGCCCAAATGCCCGAAACCGCCTCGTTAACCGGAAAATCTCACGCCATCTCCGCCACGAACGGCGAGGCATAGCCCCCCGCCTTCGACGTGCTCAGCCCCGCGGCCACCAGCGTCTCGACGAACCCCACCGCGCAGCCGATCCCGTCGATGACCGGAATGCCGAACGCCTCCGCCAGACGCGCCCGCATCTCCGCCATCCCCGCACAGCCCAGCACGATGCATTCCGCCATGTCCTCCTCGACCGCAAGCCGCACCTCCGCGGCGATCAGCCGCTCGGCCTCTCCCCCCGGTTTCTCCAGGTCGAGAACCGGCACACGGCTCGCCCGCACCGAGCCACAGCGCGCCATCAAGCCATAGCGCACAAGGTTCGCCTCCAGCCCCGGAACCGAGCGCGGCAAGGTCGTAACCACCGAGAATCGCGTGGAAATCAGGCTTGCCGCATGATAGGCGGCCTCGCCTATTCCGATGACCGGAACATCCAGCATCGCCCGCAAGGCATCGACGCCGGTATCGTCGAAACAGGCCACGATGACCGCATCCGCATCCCGGTGCCGGCCTGCTTCCTCCAACAGCCCCGGCATGCAGGCGGCCACGTCGTAATAGCCCTGAATGCTCGCCGGCCCATGCGCCGGGTTGCTGGCCGTGATCGTCGTTCCGGCCCGCGCCACCGCCCGCGCCGTCTCGGCAATCGTGCGGGTCATCGCGGCGGTCGAATTGGGGTTCACCACGTGGATTTTCATGAGCCCGCCTCCCCCCCGGCAAACCGCGTCGCCCCCCACATGCCCGCAGGCTCCTCCGTCAGCGCCGTCAGCCCTGTGCGCTCCAGCGCCTTCGCCAGCTCCACCCCGGCGGCCTCCATCACCGCCCCCGGCTCCAGCGTCCTCACCTGCCGCCCCTCCATCACCACACGCCCGTCGACCAGCACGGTATCCACATCCGCCGCGGTGGCGAAATGAGTGATCCGGGTCAGCGGCATGTTGACCGGGGAGAGATGCGGTTTTTTCATATCTATCAATATGATGTCGGCTTTCTTTCCAGTCTCGATCGAGCCCAGCTCGTCGCCCAGCCCAAGCGCGTCGGCCGCGTCGATCGTCGCCATTTCCAGCACCTTGCCGGGCGGCATATATGCCGGATCGGCGAAGTGACGGCGGTGATACAGCATCGCCTGCTTCATGTGCCGGAACATGTCGAACCCCCGGTCCGGCGCCCCGGCATCCGAGCCCAGCACGACCCGAACCCCCGCGTCGATCAGCTCCGGCGCCGGGCAGCGACCATAGATCGACATGATCGCCGTCGGGTTGTGAACGATACTGGCCCCCGTCTTCCGCAGCGCCGCGAAATCCGCGTCGGTCAGGTCGACGCTATGCGACAACAGCGCGAAAGGCCCCAGCGTGCCAAGCCCCTGCGCCAGCGCGATGGTCCCGTCGCGATGGCCGTCCTGCGTGTAGAGCACCCCGTGCCGCGCCCGCATGTCGGCCACGACCTCAGACATCTCGCGGATCGCCTTCGCATCAGCGGCGTCCTCCATGTGATGCGCGTGGTAAACCGGCATGATCAGCGCGATGCCGGTGCGCTTGTCCAGCACGCCATCATGCCGGCGGATCAGGTCCTCGCTCACCTCCATCTGCCGCGCGAAGCTCAGGCGTACATCCTGTGCCTCGCCGTTCTGCAACGCCTTGTATGGCTTGGGAAAAGGCGGTCGCCCCGGCCCCACGGCCAGCACGGTACGAAGCCCCGAAGCCGTGGTCGCCGCACAATGCGCATCGCCATAAACCGGGTCGTCCGTGCGATAGATATCGGCCCCGCCCCCCAGCAAGGTCAGGTTGGTCGTCACGCCCGCCATCAGCCGTTCCAGCTGCGCCAGTTCCGCCTCGGCGCGCCAGAAATCCACCGTCGAGCCGCGCGCGTAAATCTCCTCGCACGCCTGAAACCAGACCTCGGTATTGCCCGCCCCGAGCGAGCGGACAAGCCCGTGCCCCGCATGGGAATGGCTGTCGATCAACCCCGGCATCGCCGCCATTCCGTGCCCGTCGATCACCTTCCTCGCCGCCTCAAACTCAGCCGGAAGATCGGCATCAGACCCGACGTAAACGATCCGGTCCCCACGCACGGCAATGGCGGCATTCTCGATCACCCGGCGCCCCGCATCCACGGTCACGGCGGTCACATTGCGGATCAGCAGGTCGGTCATGAGGCAGCCCTCCGAAGCGGGTAACTTGACGAGAAAATATCGGATAACGGCGGATGCCCATGCGTCCGGTCGGGGTATTGCCGGACAAGCCCGTCGAACTGGGCCTGCGCCTGCACCTGCATCGCCGCCTCGTCCACCCCCGGGATCACCCCGTCGCGCATCACCACGCGCCCGTCAATCACCACGGTACGCACGTCGCGGCCCGAGCCGTTGAGCATCAGCGTCTGGATCGGGTCGATCACCTGCCCCATCGCCGGGTCGTCCAGCCCGATCACGGTGATATCGGCACAGGCGCCCGGCTCCAGCCGGCCAAGATCGGACCGGCCCAGCGCCTTGGCCCCGCCAAGCGTCGCCGCGTCGTACATGTCCTCTGAACGCACCGCCTGCGGGCGACCCGCGCTCAGCCGGCCCATCAGCAGCCCCGCCTGCATGTTCAAAATCATGTCAGGCGGGTGCGTATCCGTGCCCATACCGATGGTCAGGCCTGCTTCGCGGTAGGTGGCGAAGTCATCAAGCGCCAGCCCGCCCCGCGCCATCACCAGCGGGCAATGGGCCAGACTGGCCCCCGAGTCGGCGAGGATCTGAAGGTCAGGCCCGTCGTGGGTGATACCGTTGCGCCCCGAGATGACGGTCAGGTGCGGCAGGATGCTGCGCTCCGACAGGAAACCGAGGCTCAACAGCCATTCCGGCGGGCTTTTCCCGTGCATACGCAACACGCTTTCATATTCGAAGACCGACTGACAGCAATGCAGCCGCACGGGCACGCCCAAGTCGGCAGAGGCAGCAGCTGTCCGGCGCAGCAATTCCTCGGTGCAGGTCTCGATCCGGTCAGGGGCAAGCATGGTGCGGATCAGCCCGCCGGCCCGGCCTTCATGATCGCGGCAAAAGGCTTCCGCCGCCTTCAGACCATCGAGCCCACGGGCCTCGTCGAAATGGAAATCGATCTCTCCATCATCGGTGACGAAAGTGTTCCCGGTCCGATAGGCTGGCCCCAGGTAGACCCGCAGCCCAAGCTCCTCTGCCGCGTCGGCCGCAGCGGCAAACTCTTCGGGCGTCTCTCCCCATTCGCGGTAGAATAGGGAGGCGATGGGCAACGCCGTGGTAATTCCGTTTCGGATCAGGCGTGTAAAAGCATAGCGCTTCTGCCAGGCCAGATCCTCGGGCGTGTACATCTCTCGCGGGCCGGCGCGCATATAGCTTGCGGGCCAGACCCGGCCTTTCTTCCAAGCCGGCTGATTGTCGAAGCCAAGCACGGTGGTGTCGAGATCGGACAGCGCGTCGAGATCGATGAAGCCGGGGCCGAGCACCGCATCGCCGCAGTCGATCCGCCGGGCGGCCTCGCCGGGGAAACCATGCCCGACAAAGGTAATCCGCCCGTTCTCGAACGCCACTTCGCCGTTCTCGAACAGCACGTGCCGCCCGTCTTCGTGGCCGACGACCCAGCGGGCCGTCATCAGCGTGGTGCCTTGTTCCTGTGCCGGCATCACGGGGCCTCGGTCAGGGTCTGGCCGTCGCGGGCCACCACGGCGCCGCCCTTGAGCACCAGCCGGCGCGGCGGGTGGGCGACGACGGCATGCGCCACGGCCTCGGCATCGACCAGCACGAGATCGGCGGCGCTGCCTTCGGTCAGGCCGTAACCCTCGAGCCCCATCACCTCGGCCCCGCCATAGGAGCAGCACCAGAGCGCATGTTCGACATCCGGGTCGGTGCGGAAATTGTTGCGCAATCCCAGCAGCATGGCACGTTCCAGCATGTCGGCATTGCCATAGGGCCCCCACGTGTCGCGGATGCCGTCGGAGCCCGCGCAGAGGGTGATACCGCGCTCACGCAACTCCGCCGCTGGCGGCACGGGCCGCGATGGCGTGGCGACGGTGGCGATGAAAACCTTCTCCTCGGCCAGCCGCTCCATCAGCCCGTGGGCGCGGGCACGATCAGCCATGCCGAGACAGAAGGCGTGGCTGATCGTGACCTGCCCCTGCATGCCGTGGGCGCGGATCCGGTCGAGGATCATCTCCATCGAAAACGCGCCCAGCTCATCGGGTTCGTGCAGGTGGATGTCGATCGGCTTGCCGTGTTTCTCGGCCAGCGCGAAGACGGCGTCGAGCTGACCCTTGGGGTCGCGGTCGATGCCGCAGGGGTCGAGCCCGCCGACCACTTCGGCGCCGTTCGCGAGCGCGGTTTCCATCAGCTCGGCGGTGCCGGGGCGGCTCATCATGCCCGATTGCGGGAAGGCGACGATCTCGATGTCGACCTGCCCCTTGAGGGTATCGCGGGTCTGCGCCACGCCCTCGAACCCGGCGAGGCCGATCTCGGTGTCGATATCCACGTGGCTGCGGATCGCGGTCGAGCCATGGGACAGCGAGAGAAGCGCCTGACGCATCGACTGGCGGTGGGGGTCGATGTTCCACTGGGTCTTGAGGCGCCGCTCGGTATCGATCTTGTCGATCAGCCGCGGGCCGGCCTGATGCGGGCGCCAGCCCATGCCCCAGAGGGACTTGTCGAGATGGGTATGCGCCTCGACCAACCCGGGCAGGAGGATGGCCCCTGCCCCGTCTTCGGTGTCGGCACCGTCGGCCGCCTGCCCTTGGGCGATCCTGGCGATCCGCCCGTCGCGGATCAGCATATCGGTGGCCTCCGCCCCCCAGGGCCGGACATTTTGCAACAACAGCGCTTTACTCATTTCACCATCTTCCTGTTCGGTCATCATGCAGTGCGGGCGCTTTGCAGCGCGGCCGTGGGCAACAGCTCGAATTGGTCGTCCGAGACGATGTAATTGTCGGCGTGAAGCCGGGCGATGGGCTGGTACTTGTCGGGGCGCACGTAGCGGCCGTTCTCGTCGAGACATTCGTCGCGCACGTGCATCTGAACCACCTCGCCCAGCACAATCGACCGCCGGGGATATTCGAGAATCTGCGCTACCCGGCACTCCATCGCACAGGGCGCCTCAGCCACCCACCCCGGCTGAATCTGCCGCGAAGGGGCAAGCGACAGGCCCGTCACCTCGAGCTCATCGACGCTCTGCGGAAAGTTGATACCGCAATCCACCATCTGCTGGGCAATGGCCATGTCGCACATGTTCACCACGAATTCCCGGCTGCGGCGGATGTTGGTGATCGTGTCCTTCGGCGCGCCGTCGGGCTTGACCTGTATCCCCAGGATCACCAGCGGCGGATCCTGCGAGAAGACGTTGAAGAAGCTCATCGGCGC